>NZ_JBKGFO010000014.1:0-9492 GCF_046557555.1 Acinetobacter sp. H1(2024) | reverse complement strand
GACAGGCTGAAATCCTTTGTTTGCAATAGTTTAAGGGGTGATAAAGATAGGTTTAAGGGGTGATAAAGATAGGTTTAAGGGGTGATAAAGATAGGTTTAAGGGGTGATAAAGATAGGTTTAAGGGGTGATAAAGATAGGTTTAAGGGGTATATAAATAGATAGATTATTGACTATTTAAAATATATGACATATAACCTAGTTAAATGAATTAATAAGCTTCATATCATGACAAATAACAATAAATTAGTTGTTAAAGATAATGCTCTTATCGATGCTTCTTTTAACTTATCACTCATAGAGCAACGTATTATGCTCTTGGCCATAGTTGGAGCTAGAGAGTCTTCTAATCTCACGCCAGATACACCAATAGAAGTGCTTGTAAGTGACTACATTCATCAATTTAAAGTGGATAGTAATAATGCCTATGGCTTGCTCAGAGAGGCAGCAAAAACACTAAAAAGAAGGGAGTTCAGTTATTTAGATAGATATAAGGGCCTAGAGGCTCTTACTACAGCAAATTGGGTAAACAAAGTGACCTATGTAGATTCTAATGGTCTTATTGTTTTATACCTTAGCAACGAAGTTATCAGTTTAATTAGCCGATTAAGCGAACAATTTACCAAATATCATATAGAGCAAGTATCTGATTTTAGAAGTAAATATAGCATAAGACTATATGAGCTATTAATTAAATGGTTGAATGTAGCAAAAACTGAGAAATATAGTATTAACGATCTTAGATCAAAGTTAGGTCTTGACGCGACTGAATATTCAACAATGTCTAACTTTAAATCCAACGTATTAGACAGAGCAGTAAGTGAAATTAATAAACACACTGATATTACCGTTGACTATGACCAATTCAAAAAAGGACGAGTTATCACTGACATTCAATTCAGAATTAAATCGAAAGTTAGGCCATCTCAACGAGAATTAACTAGAACGCCCCAAACAGCATTCCAACAAATGACAGATGCTCAAATCAATATGTTTGGCAATCAGCTTTCACGACTACCTGAATTTTCAAACTTAGCAAATGGTAATGAAAGCTATGAGAGCCTAGCCGCGAAAATCAAAGAAATGCTAAGAGATCCAATACAGCAAAAACAGTTTTTGCCTCATCTAAAAAACTTAGGCTTTAAAGCTTGAGTGTATTGGAGAATACACATATTGTATTCTCCAATACGTTTTCAAAATACACAGCAATACACTATGAATACAGCTACAAAATACAGTGTTAGTGATGCTGCAACCCTGTATAAAAAATCTCGAGCTACGCTATACAAAGATATAAAAAACGGTGTGTTAAGCCGTGACCACGATGGTTTTATAGATTTTTCAGAACTTCTTCGTGTCTATGGAGAACCTTTTGGAGTAAAACAAGTAAAACGTATCGATACGTCTCCAATACAAAATCAAAATACATCTGAATACACTGATAAAACAGTTGTAGAACTCAAAAACCAAATTGATTTTCTAAAAAAACAGTTAGAAAAAGCCGAAGATCGTGAAGCCAAGGCAAATGCTCGTATAGATACACTGCTGACACTCATTGAAATGAAGCCCCCACAATCCAATATGACTACGTTTACCAATCAGAAATCTGCTCCAGATATAGCAACAGATCCTCGGTCAGAACCCGAGCCGAAAGATGACGGATTGACTACTCCAGTCGAAACAGAAAATAAGCGTATTCCAGTGCCAGAGCACGTAGAACCAGAGCAGCCGAAAAGAGGCTTTCTCAGTCGCTTTTTCTTACCGAATGGGTGAGAGCATTGTTGACTGTAGCTAATCAAAATTGTGGAACAATGGTTAAATACTAGGCGTGGAACGTGAAGAATCCATAAAAAAGCCCGATCTGGGTTGATCGGGCTGAGTAAAATTACTTAAGATATTGATTTAAATTAAGTTAACAAATTGACTTCGCATAAGGTGTATTATGTTAATTTTAGAAAAATTGAAGACTTAAAAATTTAAATTAATTATAGATAAGCATATAAAAAAGGCTTCTGTATTACTGAAACTGAATTATAATTTTCTATTAAGAATTAAACTATAAGAGAATTCTATATGTTTTCCTTTTTCAAAAGATCACTTTCTGCCGTAGAACTGTCTAAATTAATTGTTAATGAAAGTGACCAAGAAGAATGGTTTATTAATCACTTTCATAGAGACAGCACACCATTCTTTGGAGATAATCTTGAAGAAATTTGCGAATCAATAAAAACAGCAATAATCAGACATTATTTAATATCTAATAACTATATTTCTAAATTACTCTTAAAAAGAAAACAACTAATATATATTGATTCTTATGGTGACTTAGTAGAAGAAGACTGGAATAAAGAAGTCAAAAAATTCACAAAAAAAAGATCAGGTGAAATTATTGAATTTCTTATTAATCATACACCTGAAGTAATTAACAAAGAATTAAATAAGCAAAAACATTATAATTATCTTGATTCTGAAAAATTTTATTATGAGGTTTTATCAATAATCGAATTGAATGAAGTTTACGAATGTACAGATTTAGAAGATAGAATAGCGTTACTAGAAAACATAGATAATGTTGATACGGATAACTATTTAGTAGATGAAAAAAAAGACTATCATGAATATGAATCTATAGTTAGTAATATGTTTGAAATACTTGGTTGGGATACATTAATTACACCAAAAAGTCGAGACCAAGGTGCTGATATTATTATAGAAAAATATAATATGAAATTCGTCGTTCAATGTAAACTGTATAGCCAACCTGTTGGAAACAAAGCTGTTCAAGAAGTTATCGCTGCCAAAGGATTCTATGAGGCTTTTGGAGCTATTGTCGTTACGAATAATGACTATACTAAATCTGCAAGACAGCTTGCAGAGTCTCATTCAGTAATATTGTTACATGATTCCCAAATAATTGAATGGAATAATATATTTGATGAAAGTTAACTATAGGGAGATATGGCTATCAAATATTACTTGGATATACTCTAACTATACTGGATTAGAAAAAATTCAAACACCACCTATTTAACATAATGGGCGTTATCCGAAATCATTCTTTATTATTTTAGTTAAATCAAATATTTATATATTTTACATAACGCAAAAAAACACCAAAAATCCGCTTTCGAAACAATGCGTAGTTTTTTTGAACAAGTTTGATACTTCTTGCCAATAAAATTGGTTAAAAAATATTCAAAAATCCAAATTTTCCTGATTTCTCAATGCCTCAATAACCCACTTTTATCCCCATTTTCTGCGGACAATTCTTGGGATAATTTGAGGATATCTGCATGTACGTTCTGGCGTACAGGCATTCAAGAAAATCACCAATAGGCAGACACCACCAGATTGCATATCATTGCCTCATTGAGAACAGGATGTTCCAGATAAAAATAAGAAGATCAGCGACAGGACGCGAGGGATGACAGGAGTTGACCCTAATACCAAATACGAAAAACCCCGACAGGATGTCGGGGTTTTTTTATTTCCGAAGTTTGAAACATCACAAATAATAATTTTATGTTAAATCTTAAAACCTAAGTTCTGATGTAAACTTTTAATTGTTGGATGATTAATGGATATATTCCACTCATCATCAAAAAAAGAATCAAACTTGAAATTTGAAAATAGTTTTCTTGAACTTCCTCTCTTATCTTTTTGTTCAATTTTCCATTCATTTATCAGCGATCCTTGAATACCAAAAATCTTATCAAAAACATACCCAAATCTTGCTCTGTCAATAATTGAGCCTGTTTTATCCAAGGTGTTTAAGAGCTCTTGGAATAGATCTTTATCTTTTAGTAGAAAATCATGATAGATCTTTAGAACATGACTAATACCTCCACAATAATGAGGTGCTCTAAGCATGTCTAAATAAAGATCTACTATATTTTGTATATGACATTGATTCCACCATTCACTTTCCACTAAATTTTTTTTATTAATTATAATTAAAGCCTTTGTAGATCCCGCTTCCTCTAAAATATTTTGATGTGGATAGGGGTCTAAAATAGATTGTGTACTTAAGATAAGGCCATTTATTTCAATATATTCATTAGATATAGATCTTGAAATATTTAAATTTTTGAATCGCTGCTTAATATTCTTTAAACATATGTTTTTCCAATCTTTTCTAGCTGGACAGGTGAAATAAATTCCACTTGTCTGAGTGTTACCAATCCCATAAAGATTCATAGCAGTATGATGACTCAAAAACCCCATAGGATAAATTGCACTTACAGCCATTTCAGATGTGGGCTTACTTCCTTTCTTTATGAAATAAGTATAGCCTCTTGTATTATGATTAAATCCAATAAGAATTTTTTCATCTATAAGATAATCACATAATTTATAAAAATTTTTATTTGAGAAATATTTATTTTTTTCAATAACTTGACCATTAAAAGTATCTGTAAACCAGAGTTCTAAATATTTTAGAAAAAGTTGCTGTCTGGAAATGACATTCAATTCATATTCTTCATCAATCCAATTTGCTATAATTTTTTCAATCTTCATATAAACATTAAAATAATATAAGTCCTTAGGACTTATATTATTTTAATTTGGTTTTGTCAAGTTTTTTCGTTTTTTACTAATTTTTTTTATTAAACAAAGGTTTATATTTTTTAGTTGCTAATTGCAAATTATTCAGAAAAGAATAATTTGCAATTAGCAACTAAAATAATCGTTAATAACTAAGGTTAATCAAGCTTTTTAATAGGTATTGTAAATGATTGATTCAAATATTAATTTTCAATATGTACAAGAGGTTTGTATTATGAGTAATCAATATAAAAATACAACTGAAGTTAAAGTACAAGAGAAAAAAATACCGTTGTCAAGTAAAGTCAATTTAACCCAAAAACAGCTTCATAAGATAGGTGAAGATACTTTAAATGGTTATGCGACAATTACTCCTAACGAATATTTAGGTAAATTCCTAGATCTTTAATTCTTACAATATATTTAGCATTTCTATATACTTTTATTTTTTAAATTAAAGGTATAGGAGGTGCTTTTTTGGAAATACCACGTCTTAAAGTTACAGTACACCCTATATATTTCCAAGGAACAGTTGAAGGTAGTGCTGAATACGAGCAACGATTAACAATTGCTCAATATTTTGCTGAATATTGGAAAAATGGATATAGCCCTGACTTTGGGAGAGATAGACCACTTGAACGTCCAGATGGTATTGAAGAGTCGGCACTATGCAAAGTCCATGTTCTGGTTTCTAAAATTCCCCAAAAAGAAAAAGAATTTTGGGATTCAAAAAGTTCACCTAATTTAGCTCCATTTGATAGAAGCCATTGTGACAGCTGTGATGCTGTAGTTGTATATGCAGTAAGTGAGGAAGGCCGAGCATTAGTTTTGGCTTTATATCCTGATAATGCCCATGATTTATTAAAAAAACCATACTTTAATATTTTAAAGGGCCTTGGGGAGCATGCTAAAGCATATTTTAAATCAGTTGGGGAGCAACCTGCACTAGAACAGGATTTATTAGATTTCTTAAGAAAGCCAACCTGCTAGTTAAAGAGTAATTATTTTGTCTATCTATATTCCTTCACATATCAAGATAACAGTACAAGGTGATAATGGGATTATTAAATATACTCAAGATTATTCAGAATTTTTAAAATGCCCTAACTTTGAGATACAAGCAGCAATTTTTGGGAAAACTTTAATAGATATCTTAACGCAAGAAGCCTATATAAATGAAAATATACAACTGCAATATATCTTTACTGGAAATGCTCAAGCTGATGCTACACGAATTATAGGCTCTATAGCTGAATCATTAGTTGTTGATTGGTGCAATGCATATCCTGAAGTAAATCGAACTTTAGGTATGTATGCTAGGAGTGGAATCCGAAGGAATAGTATTCTAGATGACTATATTGCTGTGGCTACAAGCTCTCAAAGAACAAAAAAATTATATCAACAACATTACAATCCTTGTGACACCCAAAGAGATATATTGTGGATTCATAAAAATAACAATGAAGACCAATTGTTAGCTATAAGTCCATCACAAAGTAGGTCATCTGCTAAACCTGCGGGGCTTCAAGTAAAAGCTAGTCATGATGGTATTAATTATGTCATTCCATGTATACAGGACTATCATTATCCAATTTTATATTTTGACTTAAATGATGATTGGGGGGCTGTATATAAAAGAGTATTTCATGATTATCCTAATAGTATTTTGATCAATCCTGATGAACTACAATCTGAAATGAAACATATATTAAAAGGTTACTTTAAGATTTTAGTAAACATTATTAATGGAAATACCTCTCTTGAGAGAGTCATTAAAGATGCTCAGTATGATGGGGACTCTGTTTTATTAGCAGGTCTAGATACAGGGGAATTCATTACTAATCCAAAAATAATTTTACCTAAATAGATTTTATAAATTTAAACCTATCTAGCACTAAAATACTAATTTATTACCTCTTATTATTTAAGGCTTTCATAGCTCTCCACTTCATCATTAACACCTCATCTTCCTCCTCAAAACTAGACTCCCCAGACGCAATCCGTTCAATCATCGCATTTACATCCGCTTGACTGGCATCAATTACATGCTGCTCAAATGAATGCTCCACAATCCCTTGCGTTGCCTTAAAAGCAGCTCGAATACGCTCTGCATCTACGTTCTTTTTCATACTTGGCCACGCTGCTGTGATTTATAACTTGGATGATCTTTGAGATAGGCAATAAAACTGTCTAAACGTTTGCTATCCAGTCTCGATTCTTCAGGACGATCCACATGCTGTAACAGCTTCTGGCCTAAAAAATATTGCTCAAACTGTGCCTTAAAATACTCTGGAATATCAGATACAAAAACATAGCTGTCATCTGATTTCAGTTGATACCGTGGGATCTGAATCAACTCAAGTAAATGTTTCTTCCACAATAGACTGGCGCGAAGCTGATCATTCACTGGATGATGGGGATCATGTACAGCAGCACGTTGATCGTCAAATAAACCCTCAAGAATTTGTTTTCCAGTCTTCATACGACCTCCAAAAGCTTTATTTAAAACCTCACAATATTCCTAGAACCATGATGGCGTATAGCTATCATCACGATCTAGATCTTGATTTTTACGCTGCTCTAAGGCTTGGTTGTACTCCTTTTGGTAGATCTGGAGCTTGTTAAATTGCCGAATCTGTTGAATGGTTTGCGTCTGTGCCTCAACTTCAAGCTGAATCATCGGATCGGCACTTTTCAACTTCCATCGGTAGATCTGTGGAACATCCTGCAATTGCGTTCCATACTTCTGGTTAAATTCCTGATTAGACAGATGACTCACTCGATTTGGAACAACAATCTCCATACCCTCCAGAATCACGGTTTTCATCGGTGCATGCATTTCCAAAGCCTGATTAATCAGGTGCTCAGTTTTTTCTCGAAAGGCTTTGACCTGATCACGGCCAAAGCCCAACGCATCAGCCGTTAATTTCTGTGCGCCACCCTTAGTGGGATTCTTTGGACGATACTGCTTAAAAAACTGCTCTGGTGGTCGTTCAATCCCATCGGCCATACTCCGTTCAGAATACATCAGATGCAAATGCGGTTGATCTTCACCTGTCAGCTCACTCGGATGATTATGCACCGCTGCGGTATAAGGGAACTGATACTGATCAGCAAATTCCTGAATAAAGGCCTCGACCAATTCTTTACGCTGCTGTTTCGACAATTCTTTTGGTAAAGCCACAGTCAAGGTTGAACTGGTTCGACCTCGAGCAATCTCATAACGATCCGCACTATGCCAAAAGCTTGCAGGCGCATCGACAGCCCAAGCAGGCATATTTCCAGAACGCACAAACTCCAATTCTTCATCGGCCTTTTGCTCGGCAAAATGCGCGGTTCGAGTCAGATAATGGAAGGTATTCTTGGAACTGGAATCCTTCTTCACATTGTGCCGAATATTCATGTAAAACATGCCGAATTCACCTGAGATCCAATTCGCAAAGGAGGCTCTCCGCAGGAGCGAGGAGGAGTGTCTTTTTTTGACAATAATCGCTTTAGCGGTTATTGTCAAAAAAAGACACGGAAACGAGATAAACTATTTTTTATGCATGGCATAAAAAATAGTTTAAACGCCCACAAGATGACGATAACATGGTCTCAATCCACGGCAAAATGAGATCCAAATGGCAGGACGCAAAGCGTTAGTTCTCACCGCAAAAGAAATCAATGAACTCGGCACGCATATCCTCAATCTACCGTTCAAACGCCGAGTTGAAGAACGTTGCCTGCACATGCTCAAAAACAAAAAGAGTCTTCAGGATCTCAGTGAGCAAGACCGACAACTGATCCAAAAATGTCGCTATGAACGCAATGCCTACAACAAACGCATGCTTCAGCTGCAACTGATCCAACAGACAGAACCTGCCAAACGCAATGCACTGGAACAAAACATCCTCAAGCTCCATCAAAAACATGACATCGATGCCTACTTTGCCATGCACGATGCACTGGATGAGATCCTCAAAACGCAACGCCACCAGACCGCAGCGAAAAACCTGAATCAGAAAATAGAAAAAGCCCTGAATCCAGAACAACAAAAGGAAAAACAAAACCAGAAACAACAGAAAAAACGAGAAGACCAGATCAAATACTTTATCGGTTCACTCTATCTAGGTATTTTTGAACGAGCAAAGTTTCAAATAACCCACTCCAATCAGGACTTGGACAACCTGAAAACCTTATTTCGTATGGCCTTGATCGGTAAAACTATGCAACAAACTAACAAGGATCTACAGACAGTCACCCAAGAAATTGCCAACTCAAGCCAATACCAAGAAATTGAACGATTTATACAAGAAGCCAAACAAGATCAAAGAAACCCATTCAACAAAACACCAGAGCAATGAACAAACATCACGTTTAAACGCTGTATTTTCGCCATAGTACGATCATTTCAAACTGAACTAGAGATCAGTACCCAAAAAACAAAAAAGTGCCTCTAAACGCAAATAGAAGCAAATGACACCGCATCTATAAACGATAAGAACGGCTTAACCAAGCGAGTGTCTACGAGCGACATCCCCAAAATTCGCGCCTCGGCCCTCTGAAAAACCGCTTTTTTAGGTTGATTAACCTAAAAAAGTGAAGTTTAGATGCAAAAATTTGAGTCTAGACCGAGCGGAGCGAGCATAAAGTGCTATGAGCGAAGCGAATTCCGAGTTGCTTTTGCTCTTGCCTTTGCTTTTTTCTCAAATTCACAACGAAAAGAGCCAAAAAATTGCCCCCCGAATCGAGCGAAAGCGAGATTCAATAGAGTTTGAGCGTAGCGAAAACCAAGGGCAATTTTGACCAGACGAGGCTTTTAATTATTTTTAATAGTTTTTAATGCTTTTAGACAGGCTGAAATCCTTTGTTTGCAATAGTTTAAGGGGTGATAAAGATAGGTTTAAGGGGTGATAAAGATAGGTTTAAGGGGTGATAAAGATAGGTTTAAGGGGTGATAAAGATAG
>NZ_JBKGFO010000013.1:0-11888 GCF_046557555.1 Acinetobacter sp. H1(2024) | reverse complement strand
CTGCAAATACAGGCGCATCCGCAAGTTGAATGTCAACGGTATTGCCACTGATCACCGTCTTCACATTCGAGTTCGAACCTGACGCTGTCAGACCACCTGTGATATTCAGGGTTTCACCCAACTTACGGTCAACACTGCCGCTGTTACCTGCAAAGGTAATCGGTTTAACCACTTCATTGTTCAGGTTAGTTAAAGCGTCACCCACATTGCTGGCATTAACTGTTGTACCGTCAGTTTTGGTGGTGACATAGGTTGGTGAACTTACAGCACCTGTTGTGCTGTCATAGCTTGATCCACCACCCAGATTGTTGGCTGTGCTGTTGCCCAGGGCATCAGTCTTGTTGTTGCTTGACGTGCTTAATGCATCAAGCTGACTAACATTGACAGCATCAGTCGAATTAGTTCCTGCGGCAAGATTGGTAATCTTCTGGTTAGCCGCATTAATACCGGCTGTGGTTACACTTGGACCACCAGTAATGGTTAATCCATTGTTATCTACCTTACTATTGCCAACCGTTAAGCTACCCGCATTGGTTAATGCAATGTTGTCATTCACATTGTATTTATAGGTATTGGTGGCAGGGTCATACACTGCTGTAGTGTTAGTGCCATCTGCAAAGTTAACCGTTTCACCCAACTTCACATTGTCAGCCGTGCCACCATTGACACTAAAGTTCAGGCCTTTGTCTGCCGTTGCTTGTGCAGCTGCGGCATTCGTAACTGCCGTGTTTGCAGTATTTTGAGCTGCTGCCGCATTCGTTACTGCTGTATTTGCGGTGTTCTGAGCAGTGGTTACATTCTGATTTGTAGTATTTAACTGGCTACCATTCACTGCATCTGTAGAACTTGCTGAAATAGTTCCAGCTGCAACGTTAGTAATCTTCTGGTTACCCGCATCAATACCTGCTGTCGTTACACTTGGGCCGCCAGTAATGGTTAAACCACTGTTATCAACCTTGCTATTGCCTACCGTTAAGCTACCCGCATTGGTTAATGCAATGTTGTCATTCACATTGTATTTGTAGGTATTGGTTGTCGGGTCATATACTGCTGTGGTGTTGGTGCCATTGGCAAAGTTAACTGTTTCACCTAACTTCACATTGTCAGCCGTGCCACCATTGACACTAAAGTTCAGACCTTTGTCTGCCGTTGCTTGTGCAGCTGCTGCATTGGTAACTGCCGTGTTTGCAGTATTTTGAGCTGCTGCCGCATTCGTTACCGCTGTATTTGCAGTATTTTGAGCAGTGGTTACATTCTGGTTCGTGGTATTTAACTGGCTACCATTCACTGCGTCTGTAGAACTTGCAGAAATAGTTCCAGCCGCCACATTGGTAATCTTCTGGTTGCCCGCGTTAATACCAGCAGTTGTGACACTTGGACCACCTGTAATCGTCAATCCACTGTTATCAACTTTGCTATTCCCAACCGTTAAACTGCCTGCATTCGTTAAGCTAATATTGTCATTTACATTGTATTTATAGGTATTTGTTGCTGGGTCATATACTGCTGTGGTGTTGGTGCCATTGGCAAAGTTAACCGTTTCACCCAGCTTCACATTGTCAGCCGTACTGCCATTCACACTAAAGTTCAGGCCTTTGTCTGCTGTCGCCTGGGCAGCAGCTGCATTGGTGACTGCTGTGTTTGCAGTAGTTTGTGCTGCAGCTGCATTCGTTACCGCTGTATTAGCAGTATTTTGTGCTGCCGCCGCATTCGTTACCGCTGTGTTTGCTGTGTTCTGAGCAGTGGTTACATTCTGGTTCGTGGTATTTAACTGGCTACCATTTACTGCATCTGTAGAACTTGCTGAAATGGTTCCTGCTGCAACATTGGTAATCTTCTGGTTAGCCGCGTTAATACCAGCAGTCGTTACACTTGGACCACCAGTAATGGTTAATCCACTGTTATCAACCTTGCTATTCCCAACCGTTAAACTGCCTGCATTCGTTAAGCTAATATTGTCATTTACATTGTATTTATAGGTATTTGTTGCTGGGTCATAAACTGCTGTGGTGTTAGTACCATTGGCAAAGTTAACTGTTTCACCTAACTTCACATTGTCAGCTGTACCGCCATTCACACTAAAGTTCAAGCCTTTGTCTGCCGTCGCCTGGGCAGTAGCTGCGTTGGTGACTGCTGTGTTTGCAGTAGTTTGTGCTGTTGCCGCATTCGTTACCGCTGTATTAGCAGTATTTTGAGCAGTGGTTACATTCTGGTTCGTGGTATTTAACTGGCTACCATTCACTGCGTCTGTAGAACTTGCAGAAATAGTTCCAGCCGCCACATTGGTAATCTTCTGGTTGCCCGCGTTAATACCTGCAGTTGTGACACTTGGACCACCTGTAATCGTCAAACCACTGTTATCAACTTTGCTATTCCCAACTGTTAAGCTACCCGCATTGGTCAATGCAATGTTGTCATTCACATTGTATTTATAGGTGTTGGTGGCAGGGTCATAAACTGCTGTGGTGTTGGTGCCATTGGCAAAGTTAACTGTTTCACCTAACTTCACATTGTCAGCCGTACCGCCATTCACACTAAAGTTCAGGCCTTTGTCCGCTGTCGCCTGAGCAGCAGCTGCATTGGTGACTGCTGTGTTTGCAGTAGTTTGCGCTGCTGCCGCATTCGTTACCGCTGTGTTTGCTGTGTTCTGAGCAGTGGTTACATTCTGGTTCGTGGTATTTAACTGGCTACCATTCACTGCGTCTGTAGAACTCGCAGAAATAGTTCCAGCAGCCACATTGGTAATCTTCTGGTTGCCCGCGTTAATACCTGCAGTTGTGACACTTGGACCACCTGTAATCGTCAATCCACTGTTATCAACTTTGCTATTCCCAACCGTTAAACTGCCTGCATTCGTTAAGCTAATATTGTCATTTACATTGTATTTATAGGTATTTGTTGCAGGGTCATAAACTGCTGTGGTGTTGGTGCCATTGGCAAAGTTAACTGTTTCACCTAACTTCACGTTGTCTGCTGTACCGCCATTCGCACTAAAGTTCAGGCCTTTGTCTGCTGTCGCCTGGGCAGCAGCTGCATTCGTCACTGCCGTGTTTGCCGTATTTTGAGCTGCTGCTGCATTCGTTACCGCTGTATTTGCCGTATTTTGAGCTGCTGCTGCATTCGTTACCGCTGTGTTTGCGGTGTTCTGAGCAGTGGTTACATTCTGGTTCGTGGTATTTAATTGGCTACCATTCACTGCATCTGTAGAACTCGCAGAAATAGTTCCAGCTGCTAAATTGGTAATTTTCTGATTATTAAGGTTGGCGCCGCCATTTAGGTTACTTGCACCAGTAACATTTAATGAGCCACCAGTCGTTAAGTTACCTGCTGTGACAGTACCAGAAAATACAGGTGCATCAGCCATCTGAATATTAACTGTATTACCAGTCACAGCCGTTTTTAAGTTATTTCCAGAATAGGTTCCAGCAGTTGAACCTCCTCCAGTAATATTAAGTGTTGTACCTAAATTATTTGCTGAACTCCCTGTATTACCAGCAAAAGTAATAGGTTTTACAACTTCATTATTTAAATTAGTCAGTGCACCAGACACGGTATTAACAGGAGTATAAGTTGTTCCATCTGTTTTTGTTATTGTATAACTTGGTGGTGTATAAACATGGGTTGTAGTGTTATATGCTGCGCCACCACCTAATGCTGTTGTATTACCTACAGCACGATTATTTACATCCTTTAACTGAGCAACCGTAACCGCATCTGAATCGGCAGCACCATCGGCTACGTTTTGAATACGTCGAGTATTTGTGGCTGAACCCACTGAAACAACACCATTTGTCGTAGATGCTGCAACATTCGTTATATATGAGTTACCACTTTGTACCGTAGTTGTTGATCCTGCACCTAAAGCAACTGAATTTGTTACATTCGCAGTTGATCTTGGCCCGAGAGCTACACTATTTGCTGCAGAGGTTAAGCTGTTAGTACCTATAGCAACACCATCAACTGCATTTGTGTCTACAGTCGCTGTATTACCAATGGCAGTAGCATTATTTGCACCACTGTTAACTTGAGCATTTTTTCCTATTGCCATTGCAGCTGTTGAACCAACGACTTGGCTCATCGCACCCAGTGCAACACTGTAACTAGAAGCACTATCAATAGCATTAAAAGAAGACCCCGTTGGCAGGCCTTCTGCAACAAGATCAGCATCACTGTTATTTTGAATTACAATTGATTGCGCACCAGCAGCACTAGCTTGTCCACCAACTACTGTTGAATTTACACCAGTCGCATTTACATAATTTCCTAATGCGGTTGAATCTCCTGCGCTAGCATTTGCTCTTGATCCAACTGCTAATCCGTTAGAATCATTTGCAGTCGCTGGGGTACCCGTATTTGCCCCTATTGCAATACCATTACTAATGGTTGGACTTGTATCAATAATTGATCCATACAAGTTTGTGTAGTCAGCCCACACATGTGATACGGCTAAACAGGAAATGATAGATAATACAAGAGCCTTAGGTCTAAATCTTTTTTCTCTAGAAACTATCTCGTTTTGTTGACCACTCGATTCAGTGGAGGATGAAACAGAACCTGTTCTCGTTTTGCTTTTAGCTAATTCTGATACAACAGTCCATGTACCAATAGAAGCATTCCAAACCACTTTGTATATCTTATTCATATTTCCACCCGTAAACTTCCCGCTTACATTTGTAAAGATTTGCAATCAAATATTTAAATTGCTTATTTTTTGTAAAAATATCTTTTTTATTTTGAGAAGTAAATCACATTTATAAATATTAAAATCAAAACAATTCACATTAGAATTCAATAAAGACAATAATTTCAAAAATTAATTAAAAAATAACAGATTTATCAATTTTTTAATTTTTCTTAACGGTCTATTTTCAATCTAGCTTTGTTACATTTTTTTACGAATAAAGATTTTTCGTCATTTCGATTTATTAGATATATTTCACAAAAATTAAGAAATTAGTTCTAATTAAACTTAAGTTATTAATATTTAATATATAAAATTAATTTTCATTAGAATAAATTTAAAATAAAAATATCGTGCTACTTAAAAAAATCAGCTTAAACACACAGTAATTTGCAATTTTTTTGATTATTATTTAATCAATTTTATGTATTAATATACTAAAATAAGCTTTTAGAAATCAGCGATTGAAAGATTTATACGTAAAGAGCTAAACAACATAAAATAAATTATTATTAATCAAAATTTTACTTATATCTTAAATTATTTTTTTGATCCTTAAAAACGAAAAAGTAACCATCTTAGGGATGATTACTTTTTTCGTGACAGACCGTTTTACCAAATAATATTAACGCGTCTATTTGGCGCTAAACATTCGATAAGTTGCGAGCTATTTTTCCCTGAACACTGCTTGTATAGATCAGTCTGGCTATTCGCCTGTATCTGTATCCGGCTTGATTCAATGCCTTGTTGTACCAATAATTTGGCTACCGTATTAGCACGTTGTGAAGACAATTGTTGGTTATAGCTAAATTTACCTAACCGATCTGTAAAGCCTGAAACAACAATAGGATTCGTTATTTGACTTTTTTTAATCTGCTCAGCAATTTTGGTAATGCTCCCATTACTATCTTCAATGGCACTCGCATCAAATCGATCAAACGCAAATAAGACACTCGCTGTACGATCTGCAATTACAGTGCTATGCTCTGGCGACTGATTATTCTCACCCCAAGCGACCAAACCTTCGCACACCTCACCCTTCCAAGATAAATGTTCAGCTAAATATTTTTCATTAAAATCAATGCGTAATTGACAGCGTTGATATTGGTTTGTGTTAGGAACACGGATATCTAATACATAATTCCATACTTTTACTGCAAAAACCCCTTCACTAAATTGTGGATTTCCTAGTAAAGCTCGAATTTGATTTTTATCCAATCCTTTATCCAAACGAGCAACGTCGTCATACTCATAACGTTTTATTTGTTTAAGATAACTCTTTTCAATTGCTGGAAATTTTACCTCATTCCGTTGAATTGCTACGTCAGTATCCGTAAATCCAGTAATACTTAAACTTACCAAGATGCCCATTACCAAAATTTGAATATTTTGTTTCATTTTCATACTCACAATATTACTTTAAAGGAGAGATAAACTCTCCTTAGTTAGGCACTCAGTCAATTACTGTACTTACGCCAACACGAACTAATGGACTACCCTGACTACCAAGCGCTGCACCTGTTGTAAGTGACCAGCGGCCGTTGTCAGCTGTTTTACGTAAAGTCACACCTACAGCATTTTGCTGATTATAGTAAGCAGCACCAACAGCCATGGTAACTTTCCCTGCAATAAATGGCGCATTTTCAAGTGCAGCATTTGCAGCAATACCCGCAGACATTTTTTCTTCCAAGTTGTCGATACGCTGATTTGTTGCATAGAACGCTTGCTCAAGCTTGTTGTTCACATTGTCAATTTTGGTATTTAATGTTTGATCAGCTTGATTTAATGCACCTAATGCATCACCGACATTGTTGTAGGACTTATCAGCCACGTTATAGGTCGGGTTTGAGAAGCTTTCGGTAATATTGTTATAACCAGCTCCACCACCTAAGTAGTTTACAAGTGCTTGGTTTGTGGTATTAAGCTGAGAACCATTTACTGCATCTTTTGAAGATGCAGTCACTGCACCCGCTTTAACGCCAGTCACCGTGCGGTCACCTGCTGTTCCAGCAACATTAACTTGTGTACCACCCGTGTCTTTACCAACAGTAATCGCAGCATCTTTATCCGCTTGTTGAACTAGACCAGTTTTACCATTGTTAATGTTATTTTGAAGGTTCGAGATATCACCCGTATTTTTGTCAACCTGTTGTTGAACACTCCACAACTGGCCTCCATTTACAGCATCTTTAGAACTTTCTGCTACAGTACCATTTGCGACATTCTTAAGTGCTGTACCATTAGCACCACCTGCTAAAGTGACAGAGTCTTTATTGACTGTACCATCTGCATTTTTGTCATACTGAACTGCACTATTAGCCAAAGCACCAACATTGTTATTAATGTTAGTGATTGCACTATCAAGTTGGCCTTTGTTCACTGCATCTGTCGTGTTAACGCCAGCAGCTACATTGGTAATAACCTTATTGCCTGCATTGATTCCAGAAGCAGTGATACTAGGACCACCAGCAATGATTAGACCTGTTGATCCCAACTGAACGTTATCACCAACTTTTACTCCAGTCGTATCGATAACTGTATTACCAGTCGTGACGCTATCAACTTTCAAATTTTTGTTCAACGCAACTTTGATATTACCTTCATTATCAGTTTCACTGCTTTGAGCAACAGTTAAGTTATCATCACCTGTAAAGTTAACTTTGCCATTTGGTTTAATCTTTTTAGCAGTCGCTGCATCACCATTAGCTGAAACTGTCCAGCCCGCATTTGCTGCTGTACCTGCATCAGTGACTGCTTTATCAAGTGCTGTTAAAGCATCACCAACATTGTTTGCGCTTGTACCTGCAACAGTATAAGTCGGGTTAGAAATCGAACCATCTGGATTAGCTTTGGCACCACCACCAAAAATATTGGCTGTAGAATCACCATTCTTAGTTACACGACTATCGAGAGTATGTAACTGACTACCATTTACTGCATCTGTAGAGGTCGCAGAAATAGTCCCTGCTGCTACGTTAGTAATCTTCTGGTTAGCTGCATCAATACCAGATTGGGTTACACTTGGACCGCCAGCAATGGTTAAACCATTAGTGTCTAGCTTGCTGTCGCCTGCCGTTACGCTATCCACATTCAGGTCACGGTTTAAACCATACTGAATCTTGTTTCCAGTTTTGGTGACTTTCAGGTTGGTTTCACCTGCAACCGTACCAATGTCCACGGTATCACCCGCTTTCACTGCACCCGCATTGGCACCATTGCTTTGTAGTGTCCAGCCTTTATCCAATGCACTGATTGCAGCACCCACGTTATTTACGTTGTTGCCATTTACAGTATAAATTGGTGAACTGACTGCGCCTGTAACAGGATTATAAACTGCGCCTCCACCTAAGTTGTTCGCGGTACTAGTACCTAAAGCATCTGTCTTGGTATTCGCTGCTGTAGTTACTGCACCCAATTGGCTTACATTAACAGCATCAGTTGCATTGATACCTGCTGCAACATTGGTAATCTTTTGGTTGCCTGCATTAATACCAGCAGACGTTACACTTGGGCCACCAGTAATGGTTAATCCACTGTTATCAACCTTAGTATTGCCAGCCGTTAAACCACTGTTATCAACTTTAGTATTACCAACCGTTAAGCTACCCACATTGGTTAACGCAATATTGTCATTGACACTGTATTTATAAGTATTGGTTGTCGGATCATACGTTGCAGTGGTGTTGGCACCATCTGCAAAGTTAACCGTTTGACCCAACTTCACATTCTTAACCGCACCACCATTGACACTAAAGTTCAGGCCTTTATCTGCTGTTGCTTGTGCTGCTGCTGCATTGGTCACTGCTGTGTTTGCAGTGTTCTGGGCAGTCGTTACATTCTGGTTGGTTGCATTTAACTGGCTACCATTCACTGCATCTGTTGATGTAGCAGAAATAGTACCTGCTGCAACGTTAGTCACTTTCTGGTTAGCCGCATTAATGCCAGACTTGGTCACACTTGGGCCACCAGTAATGGTTAAACCGTTGGTGTCTAGCTTGCTGTCGCCTGCCGTTACACTGTCAATATTCAGATCACGGTTTAAACCATACTGGATATTGTTTCCAGTTTTGGTTACTTTCAGGTTGGTTTCACCTGTAGCCGTACCAATGTCCACGGTATCACCAGCTTTCACTGCACCCGCATTGCTACCATTGCTTTGTAGTGTCCAGCCTTTATCCAGTTCGCTGATTGCAGCAGCCACGTTATTTACGTTGTTGCCATTTACAGTATAAATTGGTGAACTGACTGCGCCTGTAACTGGATTATAAACTGCGCCACCACCCAAGTTACTCGCAGTACTGGTACCTAAAGCAGCTGTCTTGGTGTTTGCTGCTATAGTTACTGCACCCAATTGGCTTACATTAACAGCATCAGTCGGATTGGTTCCTGCTGCAACATTGGTAATCTTCTGGTTGCCCGCATCAATACCTGCAGTCGTTACACTTGGGCCACCAGTAATCGTTAATCCGCTGTTATCAACCTTGGTATTGCCAACGGTTAAGCTACCTGCATTGGTTAAACCAATGTTGTCATTGACACTGTATTTATAAGTATTGGTTGCTGGGTCATACGTTGCAGTGGTGTTGGTACCATCTGCAAAGTTAACCGTTTGACCCAACTTTACGTTCTTAGCCGCACCACCATTGACACTAAAGTTCAGGCCTTTATCTGCCGTCGCTTGTGCCGCAGCTGCATTCGTCACTGCTGTGTTTGCAGTGTTCTGGGCAGTGGTTACATTCTGGTTGGTTGCATTTAACTGGCTACCATTTACTGCATCTGTAGAACTCGCAGAAATAGTCCCTGCTGCAACGTTAGTAATCTTCTGGTTAGCTGCATCAATACCAGACTTGGTCACACTTGGGCCACCAGTAATGGTTAAACCGTTGGTGTCTAACTTGCTGTCACCTGCCGTTACACTGTCAATCTTAAGATCACGGTTTAAACCATACTGGATATTGTTTCCAGTCTTGGTGACTTTCAGGTTGGTTTCACCTGCAACCGTACCAATGTCCACGGTATCACCAGCTTTCACTGCACCTGCATTGCTACCATTGCTTTGTAGTGTCCAGCCTTTGTCCAATGCACTGATTGCAGCACCTACGTTATTTACGTTGTTGCCATTTACAGTATAAATTGGTGAACTGACTGCACCTGTCACCGGATTATAAACTGCACCACCACCCAAGTTACTCGCAGTACTGATACCTAAAGCATCTGTCTTGGTATTCGCTGCTGTAGTTGCTGCACCCAATTGGCTTACATTAACAGCATCAGTTGCATTCGTTCCCGCCGCGACATTAGTAATCTTTTGGTTAGCAGCATTGATACCCGCAGTTGTTACACTTGGACCACCAGTAATGGTTAATCCGCTGTTATCAACCTTGGTATTGCCAACGGTTAAGCTACCCGCATTGGTTAAACCAATGTTGTCATTCACGCTGTATTTATAAGTATTGGTTGCAGGATCATACACTGCTGTCGTATTGGTGCCATCTGCAAAGTTAACCGTTTCACCCAACTTCACGTTCTTAGCTGTAGCACCATTCACACTAAAGTTCAGGCCTTTGTCTGCCGTAGCTTGCGCTGCTGCTGCATTGGTCACCGCTGTGTTTGCAGTATTTTGGGCAGTCGTTACATTCTGGTTGGTCGCATCTAACTGACTACCATTCACTGCATCTGTTGATGTAGATGAAATAGTCCCTGCTGCAACGTTAGTAATCTTCTGGTTGCCTGCATTAATGCCAGCAGTTGTTACACTTGGACCGCCTGTAATGGTTAGGCCATTGTTATCAACCTTGCTATTCCCAACTGTTAAACTACCCGCATTGGTTAATGCAATGTTGTCATTCACACTGTATTTATAGGTATTGGTTGTCGGATCATAGGTTGCTGTGGTGTTGGTACCATCTGCAAAGTTAACAATTTCACCTAACTTTACGTTGTCAGTCGTACCACCATTCACACTAAAGTTCAGACCTTTGTCTGCCGTCGCTTGAGCTGCAGCAGCATTCGTCACCGCTGTGTTTGCGGTGTTCTGGGCAGTGGTTACATTCTGGTTGGTCTCATTTAACTGACTACCATTCACTGCATCTGTTGATGTAGATGAAATGGTTCCTGCTGCAACGTTAGTAATCTTCTGGTTAGCAGCATCGATACCTGCAGTTGTTACACTTGGACCGCCTGCAATGGTAAGACCATTGGTGTCTAACTTGCTGTCGCCTGCCGTTACGCTGTCAATATTCAGATCACGGTTTAAACCATACTGGATCTTGTTTCCAGTCTTGGTTACTTTCAGATTGCTTTCACCTGCAACCGTACCAACATCCACGGTATCACCAGCTTTCACTGCACCTGCATTGGCACCATTGCTTTGTAATGTCCAGCCTTTGTCCAATGCAGTGATTGCAGCACCTACGTTATTTACGTTGTTGCCATTTACAGTATAAATTGGGGAACTGACTGCACCTGTAACTGGATTATAAACTGCGCCACCACCTAAATTACTCGCGGTACTGGTACCTAAAGCATCTGTTCTAGTATTCGCTGCTGTAGTAATAGCATCCAACTGGCTTACATTAACAGCATCAGTTGCATTCGTTCCTGCCGCAACGTTAGTAATCTTCTGGTTGCCTGCATTAATACCTGCAGTTGTTACACTTGGACCGCCTGTAATGATTAGGCCACTGTTATCAACCTTGGTATTCCCGACCGTTAAGCTACCCGCATTGGTTAATGCAATGTTGTCATTTACATTATATTTATAGGTATTGGTTGCTGGGTCATACTCTGCTGTGGTGTTGATACCATCTGCAAAGTTAACGGTTTCACCTAACTTCACGTTGTCAGTTGTACCACCATTCACACTAAAGTTCAGGCCTTTATCTGCCGTCGCTTGCGCTGCTGCTGCATTGGTCAATGCGGTATTTGCTGTATTTTGTGCAGTGGTTACATTCTGGTTAGTTGCATTTAACTGGCTAAAATTGACTGCATCAGTCGCATTAGTGCCTGCTTTAACATTGGTAATTTTCTGATTACCCGCATTAATCCCTGCTGTGGTTACACTTGGGCCACCCGTAATGTTTACCCCACTGTTATCAACTTTAGTATTTCCTACTGTTAAGCTACCTGCATTGGTTAATGCAATGTTGTCATTCACATTGTATTTATAGGTATTGGTGGCAGGGTCATAAACTGCTGTGGTGTTGGT
>NZ_JBKGFO010000012.1:0-37289 GCF_046557555.1 Acinetobacter sp. H1(2024) | reverse complement strand
TTGATTAATCGAAATAATTTTCATTGATTGATTGGTTTAAATTACTCGAAGTTTATTTGAGCGAAATTTAAGTCAGTAATTGATGAGCCAGAATTGGTACCTTGTCTTTAAATAAGGTACAAAATGATTTTAACTGAAGAGTTTGATCATGGCTCAGATTGAACGCTGGCGGCAGGCTTAACACATGCAAGTCGAGCGGAGAGAGGTAGCTTGCTACTGATCTTAGCGGCGGACGGGTGAGTAATGCTTAGGAATCTGCCTATTAGTGGGGGACAACATCTCGAAAGGGATGCTAATACCGCATACGTCCTACGGGAGAAAGCAGGGGATCTTCGGACCTTGCGCTAATAGATGAGCCTAAGTCGGATTAGCTAGTTGGTGGGGTAAAGGCCTACCAAGGCGACGATCTGTAGCGGGTCTGAGAGGATGATCCGCCACACTGGGACTGAGACACGGCCCAGACTCCTACGGGAGGCAGCAGTGGGGAATATTGGACAATGGGGGGAACCCTGATCCAGCCATGCCGCGTGTGTGAAGAAGGCCTTATGGTTGTAAAGCACTTTAAGCGAGGAGGAGGCTACTTTAGTTAATACCTAGAGATAGTGGACGTTACTCGCAGAATAAGCACCGGCTAACTCTGTGCCAGCAGCCGCGGTAATACAGAGGGTGCAAGCGTTAATCGGATTTACTGGGCGTAAAGCGCGCGTAGGCGGCTAATTAAGTCAAATGTGAAATCCCCGAGCTTAACTTGGGAATTGCATTCGATACTGGTTAGCTAGAGTGTGGGAGAGGATGGTAGAATTCCAGGTGTAGCGGTGAAATGCGTAGAGATCTGGAGGAATACCGATGGCGAAGGCAGCCATCTGGCCTAACACTGACGCTGAGGTGCGAAAGCATGGGGAGCAAACAGGATTAGATACCCTGGTAGTCCATGCCGTAAACGATGTCTACTAGCCGTTGGGGCCTTTGAGGCTTTAGTGGCGCAGCTAACGCGATAAGTAGACCGCCTGGGGAGTACGGTCGCAAGACTAAAACTCAAATGAATTGACGGGGGCCCGCACAAGCGGTGGAGCATGTGGTTTAATTCGATGCAACGCGAAGAACCTTACCTGGCCTTGACATAGTAAGAACTTTCCAGAGATGGATTGGTGCCTTCGGGAACTTACATACAGGTGCTGCATGGCTGTCGTCAGCTCGTGTCGTGAGATGTTGGGTTAAGTCCCGCAACGAGCGCAACCCTTTTCCTTATTTGCCAGCGAGTAATGTCGGGAACTTTAAGGATACTGCCAGTGACAAACTGGAGGAAGGCGGGGACGACGTCAAGTCATCATGGCCCTTACGGCCAGGGCTACACACGTGCTACAATGGTCGGTACAAAGGGTTGCTACACAGCGATGTGATGCTAATCTCAAAAAGCCGATCGTAGTCCGGATTGGAGTCTGCAACTCGACTCCATGAAGTCGGAATCGCTAGTAATCGCGGATCAGAATGCCGCGGTGAATACGTTCCCGGGCCTTGTACACACCGCCCGTCACACCATGGGAGTTTGTTGCACCAGAAGTAGCTAGCCTAACTGCAAAGAGGGCGGTTACCACGGTGTGGCCGATGACTGGGGTGAAGTCGTAACAAGGTAGCCGTAGGGGAACCTGCGGCTGGATCACCTCCTTAACGAAAGATTGACGATTGGTAAGAATCCACAACAAGTTGTTCTTCATAGATGTATCTGAGGGTCTGTAGCTCAGTTGGTTAGAGCACACGCTTGATAAGCGTGGGGTCACAAGTTCAAGTCTTGTCAGACCCACCATGACTTTGACTGGTTGAAGTTATAGATAAAAGATACATAACTGATGATGTAAGCTGGGGACTTAGCTTAGTTGGTAGAGCGCCTGCTTTGCACGCAGGAGGTCAGGAGTTCGACTCTCCTAGTCTCCACCAGAACTTAAGAGAAGTTCGGATTACAGAAATTAGTAAATAGAGATTTCGGTCTTGGTTTATTAACTTCTGTGATTTAAGTATCACGGTATTAAGCATGACCTGACGAAGGCGTGTTTATTCATTAACAGATTGGCAAAATTGAGTCTGAAATAAATTGTTCACTCAAGAGTTTAGATTAAGTAATTAATCTAGATGAATTGAGAACTAGCAAATTAACTGAATCAAGCGTTTTGGTATATGAATTTAGATTGAAGCTGTACAGTGTTTAAGTACACAGTACTCTAAACTGAAATGTTGAAGTTACTAACTTGTAGGTAACATCGACTGTTTGGGGTTGTATAGTCAAGTAATTAAGTGCATGTGGTGGATGCCTTGGCAGTCAGAGGCGATGAAAGACGTGATAGCCTGCGAAAAGCTCCGGGGAGGCGGCAAATATCCTGTGATCCGGAGATTTCTGAATGGGGGAACCCACCTACTTTAAGGTAGGTATTGCAACATGAATACATAGTGTTGCAAAGCGAACGAGGGGAAGTGAAACATCTCAGTACCCTTAGGAAAAGAAATCAATTGAGATTCCCTCAGTAGCGGCGAGCGAACGGGGATCAGCCCATTAAGTTATGTGTGTTTTAGTGGAACGCTCTGGGAAGTGCGAACGTAGAGGGTGATATTCCCGTACACGAAAGGGCACACATAATGATGACGAGTAGGGCGAGGCACGTGAAACCTTGTCTGAATATGGGGGGACCATCCTCCAAGGCTAAATACTCCTGACTGACCGATAGTGAACCAGTACCGTGAGGGAAAGGCGAAAAGAACCCCTGTGAGGGGAGTGAAATAGATCCTGAAACCGCATGCATACAAGCAGTGGGAGCCGACTTGTTCGGTGACTGCGTACCTTTTGTATAATGGGTCAGCGACTTATATTCAGTAGCGAGGTTAACCGTATAGGGGAGCCGTAGAGAAATCGAGTCTTAATAGGGCGTTTAGTTGCTGGGTATAGACCCGAAACCAGGCGATCTATCCATGAGCAGGTTGAAGGTTGGGTAACACTAACTGGAGGACCGAACCCACTGTCGTTGAAAAGCCAGGGGATGACTTGTGGATAGGGGTGAAAGGCTAATCAAGCCTGGTGATAGCTGGTTCTCCCCGAAAGCTATTTAGGTAGCGCCTCGGACGAATACCATAGGGGGTAGAGCACTGTTTCGGCTAGGGGGTCATCCCGACTTACCAAACCGATGCAAACTCCGAATACCTATGAGTACTATCCGGGAGACAGACTGCGGGTGCTAACGTCCGTAGTCAAGAGGAAAACAATCCAGACCGCCAGCTAAGGCCCCAAAATCATAGTTAAGTGGGAAACGATGTGGGAAGGCATAGACAGCTAGGAGGTTGGCTTAGAAGCAGCCACCCTTTAAAGAAAGCGTAATAGCTCACTAGTCGAGTCGGCCTGCGCGGAAGATGTAACGGGGCTAAAACTATGTGCCGAAGCTGCGGATTTGACATTAGTCAAGTGGTAGGGGAGCGTTCTGTAAGCCGATGAAGGTGTATTGAGAAGTATGCTGGAGGTATCAGAAGTGCGAATGCTGACGTGAGTAACGACAAAACGGGTGAAAAACCCGTTCGCCGAAAGACCAAGGGTTCCAGTCCAACGTTAATCGGGGCTGGGTGAGTCGACCCCTAAGGCGAGGCCGAAAGGCGTAGTCGATGGGAAATTGGTTAATATTCCAATACTTCTGTGTAATGCGATGAGAGGACGGAGAAGGTTAAGTCAGCCTGGCGTTGGTTGTCCAGGTGGAAGGATGTAGGTATGTATCTTAGGCAAATCCGGGGTACTCTATACTGAGATCCGATAGCAAGCTGTACTTGTACAGTGAAGTGGCTGATACCATGCTTCCAGGAAAAGTCTCTAAGCTTCAGTTACACAGGAATCGTACCCGAAACCGACACAGGTGGTCAGGTCGAGTAGACCAAGGCGCTTGAGAGAACTCTGCTGAAGGAACTAGGCAAAATGGTACCGTAACTTCGGGAGAAGGTACGCTGTTGTTGGTGATGGAACTTGCTTCCTGAGCTGATGACAGCCGCAGAAACCAGGCCGCTGCAACTGTTTATTAAAAACATAGCACTCTGCAAACACGAAAGTGGACGTATAGGGTGTGATGCCTGCCCGGTGCTGGAAGGTTAATTGATGGGGTTAGCGTAAGCGAAGCTCTTGATCGAAGCCCCAGTAAACGGCGGCCGTAACTATAACGGTCCTAAGGTAGCGAAATTCCTTGTCGGGTAAGTTCCGACCTGCACGAATGGCATAATGATGGCGGCGCTGTCTCCAGCAGAGGCTCAGTGAAATCGAAATCGCTGTGAAGATGCAGTGTACCCGCGGCTAGACGGAAAGACCCCGTGAACCTTTACTGCAGCTTGACACTGAACTTTGACCTTACTTGTGTAGGATAGGTGGGAGGCTTTGAAGTTGGAACGCTAGTTCCAATGGAGCCGTCCTTGAAATACCACCCTGGTAATGTTGAGGTTCTAACTCTGTCCCGTTATCCGGGACGAGGACCGTGTCTGGTGGGTAGTTTGACTGGGGCGGTCTCCTCCTAAAGAGTAACGGAGGAGTACGAAGGTGCGCTCAGCGTGGTCGGAAATCACGCGTAGAGTATAAAGGCAAAAGCGCGCTTAACTGCGAGACCCACAAGTCGAGCAGGTACGAAAGTAGGTCTTAGTGATCCGGTGGTTCTGTATGGAAGGGCCATCGCTCAACGGATAAAAGGTACTCTGGGGATAACAGGCTGATACCGCCCAAGAGTTCATATCGACGGCGGTGTTTGGCACCTCGATGTCGGCTCATCTCATCCTGGGGCTGAAGCAGGTCCCAAGGGTATGGCTGTTCGCCATTTAAAGAGGTACGCGAGCTGGGTTTAGAACGTCGTGAGACAGTTCGGTCCCTATCTACCGTGGGCGCTGGAAATTTGAGAGGATCTGCTCCTAGTACGAGAGGACCAGAGTGGACGAACCTCTGGTGTACCGGTTGTGACGCCAGTCGCATCGCCGGGTAGCTATGTTCGGAAGGGATAACCGCTGAAAGCATCTAAGCGGGAAGCCTACCTCAAGATAAGATTTCCCTAGGAATTTATTCCTCTAAAGAGCCGTTCGAGACTAGGACGTTGATAGGTTGGATGTGGAAGCATAGTGATATGTGAAGCTGACCAATACTAATTGCTCGTGAGGCTTGACTATACAACACCCAAGCAGTTGTATATAAAGCATCAATCGATTCATAAATCTACAAACAAACTTGATTTAGTTACTTCACTAGATAAAATGAACAAGTCAGATTCAATCAGCCCAATCTGTAAAGATTTGGAAAACGCTTCGGCAATCAATAAGACCAAAGCAAGTATCCATAAACAGTTGTGCTGGCGACCATAGCAAGAGTGAACCACCTGATCCCTTCCCGAACTCAGAAGTGAAACCTCTTAGCGCTGATGGTAGTGTGGGGTTACCCATGTGAGAGTAAGTCATCGCCAGCTCATTATTCCAAACACCCCGGTCTCGAAAGAAACCGGGGTGTTTCTTATTGCGCGGAATAAAAGCGGAAAGTTAATTACTGATTCTTTAGAGATTAAATTTAATTCAATTTATAAAGAAATAAAGCTATTCTGAAACTAATCACCTTATTATAAATTTAATATGCAATGGATCTTAGTTAAAACTTTTTCGTTTCCGTATGAGGCACAAATTGCAAAAACTCAATTAGAGGCTTTTGGAATCCCTGCTCGTATTGAAAATGAACATACAATTAATATGGACTGGTTTTATTCAAATGCATTGGGTGGGGTTCGTTTATTAGTACTAGAAAAAGATGTTCATGATGCGAAAGCTTTCCTTGAAAAAGATTTTAGTGAAGACTTAGAGCAAGAATTTGGAAAAAATAAAGAGCAATGTCCTAACTGTGGAAGTTATGATATTGAAGCCTACACACAAGGGAAAAAATCAGCCTTTGTGGCTTTCATGTTCTTTGGTTTACCTTTGTTTTCTTTTAAAAATGGTAATAGATGCAAACAATGCCAATATTTTTGGAGTTAATGATTGATCTTACTTCAATTTATTAGGGTTTATTATGAAGAAAAAGCCAAAGTCTGGAATAAGATTAAAAATTGATCTATAACAAGGAATATTATAAAACTATAAAAAATTATAAAGGGAAGAATGTTATGGAATATAAAGGAAGTTGTCACTGCGGACAGGTGATGTTTGTCATAGAAGGTGAGCTAATAGAAGTTTTATCTTGTAATTGTTCCATTTGCCAAAAGAAAGGGTCTTTACTTTGGTTCCTACCCACTAATCAAGTTACAGTTACTTTAGATCCTCCTGATATTTTAGCAAATTACACTTTTAACAAACATGTGATTAATCATCATTTCTGTAAAAATTGCGGTATTCATCCCTATGCCCAAGGTATAGATAGTCAAGGTAATTCAATCTTTGCGATTAATGTTCGATGTATAGACGACATTGACTTAGATAAAATAAAAATAAATTATTTTGATGGACGTTCAGTTTAATAATTATAAGGATTTCTTCAATGACAACTACAAAACAATTAAATCAAACGCAATTAGATTCACTGCTTGAACTATTAAAGAAGAGATTTGAAAAGAACACACATCGCCATAAAGAAATTGATTGGACAAATGTGCGAGCTAAATTATTAGAATCGCCTGAAAAATTATGGTCATTGCAAGAAATGGAAAACACTGGAGGAGAACCTGACGTTGTCTCTTATGATCAACATAAGGATGAGTATTTATTTGTAGATTGTTCTCCTGAGAGTCCAAAAGGCCGTAGAAGTCTTTGTTATGATCGAGAGGCTTTGGAGACTAGAAAAGATCATCCTCCCAGAAATAATGCAATCGATGCAGCTAAAGAAATGGGAGCTGAGCTTCTCACAGAAGAGCAATACCATGATTTACAAATGTTAGAGGAGTTTGATCTTAAAACATCAAGTTGGCTTAAAACTCCTGATGAGATTCGACGGTTAGATGGAGCTATTTTTGCTGACCGACGTTATGGTCGGGTCTTCATTTATCATAATGGAGCACAGTCTTATTATGCTGTTCGTGGTTTTCGTTGCTGCTTAAGAGTATAGGCGTTATGCATAAATAAAAATAATTCTGTTTGATGTTTTATGCCAAGAAAATGGAGATTCTTGCAACTTTTGATTGACTGTAAACATGACAAGATATGTTCAGGAATTAAATAAAAACATCAGGACATTTCTAAACATGCAACTCAATCCAATTTACTATAATGAACAACATATTGCTTTTGCTGACAATGTTCGCCGATTTGTACAAAAAGAAATGGCACCTTTTGTTAATGAGTGGGATGAGGCTGAGACATTTCCTAGAGAGCTTTATAGAAAGGCTGCTGAAATTGGCCTATTAGGTTTAGGTTTTTCTGAAGAATATGGTGGTATTCCTGATGCAGATCCGTTCTATTCATTACTGGCTGGTATTGAAATGGCAAAGGCAGGTTCTGGAGGAGTACATACCTCACTCATGGTACACACAATTGGCGCCCCTCCCATTCTGCATTTTGGAAGTGAGGAGTTAAAAGCTAGAGTCCTCCCAGAGATTATTTCCGGTGAAAAAATTTCTGCTTTAGCTATTACAGAACCTGGTGGTGGCTCGGATGTCGCTGCATTGCAGACTAAAGCTATTCGTGATGGTGATTACTACATGGTCTCGGGTGAAAAGACGTTTATCACATCGGGAATTCGTGCAGATTACTATACAGTTGCAGTGCGTACAGACCCCACAAAAACAGGAGCTGAAGGCATTTCAATGTTGCTCGTTGATGCGCACAGTGAAGGAATTACTAAAACACCTTTAAAGAAAATGGGATGGTGGGCTTCTGATACGGCGCATTTGCATTTTGATCAAGTACGAGTACCTGCATCAAATCTGCTCGGCAAAGAAAACGCTGGTTTTAAAGTTATTATGAATAACTTTAATATGGAGCGGTTTTTCTTAGGAGTAGTCGCTTATGGGTATGCATTAGTCTGTTATGAAGAAGCTTTAGATTGGGCGCAACAACGAAAAACTTTTGGTAAGCGATTAATTGATCATCAAGTGGTTCGTCATAAATTGGTAGATATGGCAACGCAATTAACTTCAACACGGGCATTGCTTGAAGAAACTGCATGGAAAATGACTCAGCCAAAACTACAAGGACCTGAGTTGGTGGCTCAAATTTCGATGCTGAAAAATGTTGCGACTCGCACTATGCAATTTTGTGCTGATGCAGCTGTACAAACATTAGGTGGTATGGGCTTTATGCGAGGTACCAAGTCGGAACGTATTTATCGTGAAGTGAAGGTCAATATGATTGGTGGTGGTGCTGAAGAAATTATGAAAGATTTGATTAGTAAGCAGTTGGGTTATTAAGAAGTGGGCGGTATAAGTTTTATACCGCCCTTGGATTTTAAATTAAAGTTGAGTTAGCTCTTCAATAGTTATTTGTTGTATTTCGAATAATGGTTGTTTTAGTAAGGCATTTAAAGATCTTAATGAATCAAATTGATTTTCATGGAATAGAGTGTCAATTCTTAGTTGTTGAGCCGATTCATGGTAAACTAAACCTAAAGACGTGATCAATTCTTGTAATAAAGTTGGACTGTCGCTTAATTCTGAGAGAGAACCTGTTAAAGTTTTAGGTAATTCATTAAAGAAATTCGTAATGGTCTGTTCTCTCCAATACTCTTCTTTAAAATTGAAATCGAACAAAGGATTATCTGACTGACTTGTCAAAAGTACTGAATTTGTAGCGGTTTCAGCATAAACATATTCATTTTTTTCTCGTAATAAAATTACAAAAAAAGGTTTACTATCATCAATGCTAATGAGTTGAAAATGTAAAAGCCCTGATAATTTAGCGAATTCAAAAGCATCTTCTTCACTCATTTCCGGCAGACTTTCACCGTCAAATTCTTCACCTGTTTTTTCTAAAATGAAATTGTCGATTTGTTCATATAGATCATCTGAGGCGTACCCATTAAAAATATCAAAATTGCATAAATCATGATCGTATAAAGCTTGAGCAACAAGAGTCTTATAGGTTTTCTCAGCTTCAGTATGATCATTATAAATAGCTTTGATTGAACCTAAAGTTGCTTCATCAGTCATATACCATTCATCGTTATAACCAAAGTCATTATAACGAATCATATATTTAATATTGCTCATAAGTTTTCCCCTGTTTTTAAGCAAGTTTTGTCTTTAGTTGTTGTAGTTTTACTGCACTTGGTGGTACAGCTATTCCATTATCCATCCACATCTCAAATCGCATTGGATTAAAGAAAGTATCTGGACTGATATCAAAATCAATCAATCTAGCTTTTGATTTCCCCATCATGGGTAAAATGGTATTAATAAACCAACTATTATGGGTAATAAGTAAAGATTTTAATTGACCTGTAGCAGATAGAGGAGAAAGCAATGTGGCTGATAACTTTGGATCATCGATTACATCACAATGGAATTTTTCTAAACGTTTGGCTAGTCCCTCTGTAGGTATATCTTGCATAGCCGAAACAAAATCCCCAATTGTTGGAATAAATCGATGATGAAAGTCAACTAATAGGTGGTCTCTTTCACATAGATCTTTAACTTCAATACTTTTACCCATGCTATTGTCGAAGTAATGCCCAAAAATGGGAATAATAACTTCTTGTATACCCCAAAAAGTATGTAAGATCCGGTGGCGATTATCTGTACATAACATTTTGGTACTGTCGATTAGAGCGTGAATATTAATATAATCTTCAAGCTCTCCCCCACGACGTTTGACCGAAATATTGGCGTGTTGTACTGGATTCATTAATGTTTCTTATAATCATTTGATATTTAATGATAATAACAGTTTAGATGTGGAGCGTGAATATAAAAAAAGATATTAACGTCAAGTTATGTCGTCTATTTTTAAAATTTATGACTGAAAATTAATAGAATTTTTGTTTGAGAAAGAATTAGTGATCTTAAGTTTAAATTGGCTGGAATTTTATTTCTCCTTCCACATTTCATTTAAAATTGCCCAACGTTCATGATCTTTCCATGTTTTTCCTCCAATTCGAAGATATTGCCGAGAAAAACCTTCTTTAATGAAACCAGCTTGGGCCACTAATTGAATCGAGGCAATATTGTCAGGTTGTATATTCGCTTCTAACCTATGTAAATTTAAATTTTTGAATGCTTCATTGAGTAATAATTTGAGGCCTTGCGTCATATAGCCATGACCTTGATAGGGATGAAATGCTTCATAACCCAAATAGGCTGAATGAAAGTGACCGCGTATAATATTTGAAATATTAAATGTTCCAGCAATCGCATGGCTATCGGTTAAGCAGACAAAATAGCGATGCTCTTGTTCTAAATATGTGTGAAAGTCAGCTGGTGGATATGCCCACGGTTGATGTAATTCAACACTACGTGCATAAGCTTCTTTAATTTCTGCAAGGTCATTTTTCTTGGGTTTACGTAAATAGACTAGACTCATTTTAATGCCATCTCCCAGACCATTTCGGTTAACTCATCAATTTTGACTTTACCCTCAGCTTTATACCAAGTTACGGTCCATGAAATTGCACCACCAATTAATCTTCGCCAAATAAAGGCATCATACTTTACCTTGCCTTCAGTACGTAATTTTTCAATAACATCTAACCAGATTTGCTCATATTCATTACGCATTTTTAAAAGATAATCTTGTTTTTCTTTTGATAGGGCAAACCACTCATAAACCAAAACAGCCATGGCGGAACCTGTATCTCCAGTAATTGAAACGAGTTCAGCTTTAATAAGGGCACGTAATTGTTGTTCTGGATCGGTAGATTGAGCTGCCGCATCTTGTAAACGAGCAAGATTGTAAATAATGGTTTCCTCCATTACGTGAGCGAGGATGTCATCTTTACTTTTAAAGTGATGAAATAAACTACCTGATTGAATTCCAATAAATTGAGCAAGTTCGCGTACAGTAGTTTTGTCATAGCCTTGTTTATGAAATAGGTAGGCGGCCCCCCGTAATAAACGACCACGCGGGCTGTCATCAAAGCAAGAGATATTTGGAATCTGTTCAATTGAAGTAGCAATCATGCGAAAGCCGAATCCTTTATATAAAAATACTTAACAGAAAAGTTTGCCAAACCTCATCATGTTTTAGCTGAGCTGTCGAGTTTGGCAGTTTTGGTCAGTTTCACAATAACATTTTGCTCTTTACAAACCAAGCGCTTGCTTGGTAATGTTGAGTGTAATTTTTAAACAAAATAATGAGAAATAAGATGGCAAGTAATCAACAGGATGATGAACGTGTCGTAAAAATAGGTTGTGCCTCAGGTTTTTGGGGAGACACCAATACTGCCGCTTTCCAATTGGTACATCTAACCGATATTAATTATTTGGTTTTTGATTATTTGTCAGAGATCACCATGTCGATTATGGCAAAAGCGAAGATGGTAGAACCAAAGCATGGTTATGCTTTGGATTTTGTCAGTCGAGTGATGGCACCTCTACTTAAAAAAATTGCAGAGAAAAAGATTAAGGTAATTAGTAATGCTGGTGGTGTTAATCCATTGGCGTGTCGAGATGCTTTGCAAAAAATTATTAAAGAGTATGGTCTAGATCTGAAAGTGGCTGTGGTATTAGGTGATGATCTTTTACCAAAACATGAGCAGTTAAAATCAAAGAATATTCAGGAAATGTTTAGTGGTGAAGCTTTGCCAGAACAGGTGGCAAGCAGTAATGCTTATTTAGGTGCGGTGGCTATTCGTGATGCTTTAAATTTAGGCGCAGATATTGTGATTACTGGCCGTGTGGTTGACTCTGCTGTGGTGCTTGCCCCTTTACTTCATGAATATCAATGGTCGCTCGATGACTATGACAAGTTGGCACAAGGCTCACTGGCAGGTCATATCATTGAATGTGGTGCACAATGTACAGGTGGTAATTTTACCGATTGGCAATTGGTACAAGGCTTCGACAACATGGGGTTTCCAGTGGTTGAGGTGAGTGAAGATGGATCATTTGTTGTGACCAAGCCACAAGGAACAGGCGGTTTGGTTTCTACCGCCACGGTTGCTGAACAAATTGTTTATGAAATTGGCAATCCTCAAGCATATTTACTACCCGATGTAATTGCTGATTTCAGCCACGTGCATTTAGAGCAAGTTGGGGAGCATCGAGTTCGTGTGACGGGTGCAAAAGGACAAGCACCGACTACACAATATAAAGTTAGTGCGACTTATCCAGATGGTTATCGGGTTTTAGTCAGTTTCTTAATTGCAGGACGTGAAGCACCACAAAAAGCGCAAGTCATTGCCGATGCGATTTTGGCGAAATGTGAGCGTGTTTTAGCAATGCGCTCAGTGCCTCCATTTAGTGAAAAGTCGGTTGAAATCTTAGGTATTGAAAGTACTTATGGAGCACATGCTCAGGCTTTAAATAGTCGTGAAGTGGTGGTCAAAATAGCTGTAAAACACATGTTTAAAGAAGCATGTATGTTCTTTGCATCTGAAATTGCACAGGCTTCAACAGGTATGGCTCCAGCCTTGGCAGGAATTGTCGGAGGTCGACCAAAAGCATCTCCAGTGATTAAGTTATTTTCATTTTTAATTGATAAAAATCAGGTCAATGTCGAAATCGATTTTGATGGTAACAGCTATCCAGTTGAGATTCCTCAGGGCACTTCTATCGAGCAATTCAATATTTTAGCAGCGGGTGAAAGTGCGGTTTATCAAGGGAATGAAATTGAAGTTCCTTTGATTGAAATTGCGCATGCCCGTAGTGGTGATAAAGGCAATCATAGCAATATTGGTGTGATTGCGCGTAAAGCAGAATATTTACCGTGGATTCGTGCAGCACTGACTGAACAGACGGTTGCAAGCTATATGCAACATGTTTTGGATGCAGAGAAAGGGCGAGTCATTCGTTATGAGTTACCAGGTTTAAATGCACTGAATTTTATGTTGGAAAATGCCTTGGGTGGTGGGGGTGTTGCAAGCCTACGAATCGATCCACAAGGTAAAGCCTTTGCACAGCAATTATTGGATATGCCTGTTAAAGTTCCGGCACATCTTTTAGAAAAATAAAATGAATGGATGAAACAAAGATGAGTTATCAATCAATTTTTAGACCAGATGCATTCGCTAATAAAGTAGTCATTGTGACAGGTGGGGGCTCAGGTATTGGCCGTTGTACGGCACATGAGCTTGCAGCCCTCGGCGCTCAAGTGGTGATTACAGGACGCAAAATTGAAAAATTAGAGAAAGTAAGCCAAGAAATTATAGAAGATGGTGGGCGGGTTCATTTCATTGTTTGTGATAACCGTGAAGAAGAACAAGTGAAAAATATGATTGCTGAAGTGATTGAGAAGTTCGGTAAATTGGATGGTTTGGTGAATAACGCGGGTGGTCAGTTCCCGTCAGCTTTAGAGAATATCTCGGCGAATGGTTTTGATGCAGTCGTGCGTAATAATTTACACGCAACGTTCTATTTAATGCGTGAAGCTTATAACCAATGGATGGCTAAACATGGTGGCAGTATTGTCAATATGACTGCTGATATGTGGGGCGGCATGCCGGGAATGGGACATTCTGGTGCTGCGCGTTCAGGGGTTGATAACTTAACTAAAACAGCATCGGTTGAGTGGGGGAAATCTGGCGTTCGTGTAAATGCGGTTGCACCGGGATGGATTGTGTCATCTGGTATGGATAATTATAGTGGTGATTTTGCCAAAGTAATTATTCCAAGTCTTGCTGGCAATGTACCGCTAAAACGTATGGGAACTGAGTCAGAAGTATCGTCGGCGATTTGTTATTTACTGTCCGATGCTGCGGCTTTTGTTTCTGGTGTGACCTTACGTATTGATGGTGCTGCCTCACAAGGAACACGCATGTATCCACTAGCTGAGGCGACAAATAGTCAGTCTTATAATGGTTTCCATCGTGCATTTATTCCTGAAATTTTTAAAAAAGATAAGATTGAAAAAGTCGAGCAAAGCAATAATTCAGGCTCGGAGTGAGGAATAAAAAATGACCATTCTTCAATCCGAAATTGCTGTTGGTAGTCAACAGTATCAAAAAAATAAAGAGGCACTGCTTGCTCAGCTGAGTGAAGTCCGTGCAATTCAACAAAAAAGTATTGATAAATCGTATGCTGCCAAACCGAAGTTCGATAAAAAAGGCAAGATTTTGCCGCATGAGCGGGTGCGGTTATTACTTGACGCTGATTCATCTTTTATTGAGCTTTGTGGTTTGGTTGGCTACAACATGCATGATGATAAAGATGGTTCAGAAGCGGGTGGTGGTGTGATTGCTGGTATTGGTTTTGTCAGTGGTGTGCGTTGTCTGGTTTCTGCAAGTAATAGCGCGATTAAAGGTGGGACCATGTCCCCTATGGGCGTACAAAAAACTTTGCGTTTGCAAAAAATTGCCTTAGAACAAAAACTCCCCCTGATTACGCTGACCGAAAGTGGTGGCGCCAACTTAAATTATGCGGCTGAAGTATTTACTTATGGCGGTATGACCTTTGCCAATCAGGCACGTCTTTCAGCGGCAGGTATTCCACAGCTTGCAGTTGTTCATGGTAACGCAACAGCTGGTGGGGCTTATCAGCCTGGTCTTTCTGATTATGTCATTGCTGTGCGTAAGCAAACCGAGATGTTGCTTGCAGGCCCACCTTTACTTTTAGCTGCGACTGGCGAAGTAGCAACGGCTGAAGAGTTGGGTGGGGCAGAAATGCACGCACAGGTTGCTGGAACAGCAGAATACTTAGCTGAAAATGATGCTGATGGTATTCGACTTGCACGTGAAATTTTTGAACATTTGAACTGGAAAGAGCAAGTCAAATCAGTTGATATTCCCTATAAAGAACCTCGTTATGACGCTGAAGAGTTATTGGGTGTGATTCCAAATGACCCGAAACAACCATTCAATATAAAAGAAGTGGTTGCACGCATTATTGACGATTCAGATTTTCTAGAATTTAAACAGGAATATGATGATTTAACGGTATGTGGCTGGGCGAAAATTGGAGGCTTACATATTGGCATTATCACCAATAATGGTCCGATTACGCCTCAAGGAGCAGCGAAAGCAGCTCAGTTTATACACTTGTGTGAACAGACCAAGCATCCATTATTGTTCTTGCATAACACCACCGGTTTCATGGTGGGAACCGATGCCGAGCAAAATGGCATTATCAAGCATGGCTCGAAACTTATTCAAGCTGTTGCGAATTGTTCTGTACCTAAAATTTCAATTGTTGTGGCAGGCTCATATGGTGCTGGTAACTACGCAATGTGTGGTCGGAGTTTATCGCCAGACTTTATTTTTGCATGGCCAAATTCGCATGTTGCTGTCATGGGATCTGCACAAGCTGGAAAAGTACTGCGTATTGTTGCCGAAGGAAAACAAAAAGCTTCTGGTCAGGAACCGAATCCGCAAATGCTCGATTTTCTTGAGCAAAGTACGGCTATGAAATTAGAGCAGCAATCTACCGCTCTTTTCAATACGGCCATGCTACATGATGACGGCATTATCGATCCGCGAGATACTCGAAAATTATTAATTTTCCTTTTACAAACCATTTATGAAGCACAGCAACGAGAGCTAAATCCAACTCGGTTTGGTGTGTCCCGTTTTTAATCAACCTTTACCGCAATTAAAAAAATTAATAGGAATAACACAATGAAATTTACTGCCGAACATGAAGCATTACGCCGTACAGCTCGTCAATTTGTTCAAAATGAGCTGAATCCACATATTCCAGAATGGGAAGCTGCGGGACGTTTCCCAATCCATGACGTATTTAAAAAGATGGGTGATCTTGGTTTATTGGGGATTTGTAAGCCTGAGGAAAATGGCGGTTTAGCGTTAGATTATTCTTATAACCTTGTAGTTGCAGAAGAAATTGGCTATGCAGCTTGTGGCGGGGTGCCTTTAGCCATTGGTGTACAAACGGACATGGCAACACCTGCTTTGGCGCGTTTTGGTAGTAAAGAATTACGCGATGAGTTTTTAACACCAGCGATTGCTGGGGAATATGTTGCCTCAATTGCAGTATCGGAAGTGCATGCTGGTTCGGATGTTGCTGCTATTAAAACGACTGCTAAAAAAGATGGCGATGACTATGTCATTAACGGCAGTAAAATGTGGATTACAAACTCATTGCAGGCCGACTTCTTTTGTCTTTTAGCCAATACGTCTGATGATAAACCACACGTTAATAAGTCGATGATTATTGTGCCAGCAAAAACCAAAGGGATTAGTTTTTCAGAGCCACTTAATAAATTAGGGATGCGTTCAACGACCACAGCGCAGGTTTATTTAGATAATGTCCGTGTACCTCAACGTAACTTAGTGGGTGTCGAAGGCATAGGCTTCATGATGCAAATGATGCAATTTCAGGAAGAGCGCCTATGGGCATGTGCTAATGCCATTGGCGGTTTGGAAAATTTAATCCAAAAGACCATCGACTATACAAAAGAGCGTACCACTTTTGGTCAACCCCTCATTAATAACCAATATATCCATTTTCGTTTTGCCGAACTCATGACTGAAGTGGAAGCGCTTAAAGCCTTAACCTACCAAGCTTGTGAACAGCATATTGCTGGTGAAGATGTGACCAAACTTGCATCTATGGCAAAACTCAAAGCTGGACGTTTAACTCGTGAAGTTGCCGATAGTTGTCTGCAATATTGGGGCGGCAATGGCTTTATGTGGGATAACCCTGCATCACAGCTGTATCGTGATGGTCGTTTAGGCTCTATTGGCGGTGGTGCAGATGAGATTATGCTGGGGATTATCTGTAAGTTAATGGACATTCTGCCTAAAAAGCAGAAATAAAAATAAGGAATACACCATGACACTTTCCTCATCTCTACAAGCTTTAGATATTGATGACAGCATTCAATTAGAACAAGACGGCAGTATTTTATATCTCTGGTTAAACCGACCAGAAAGCCGTAATGCCATGAACTTGAATATGGTTAATGCCATTCAACAAGTCTTTAATGCCATTCGCGATGATCTTTCAATTCGTGCGGTAATTATCCGTGGTGAAGGCGGAACTTTTTGTGCAGGTGGGGATATTAAAGATATGGCTGCTTTACGCGTTGAAGTGACCAATGTCGGCAGTCTACAACCTTATGCTGACTTTAACCGCTGTTTTGGTGCCATGCTTGAGCAAGTTGAAGCTGCGCCGCAAACGGTTGTAGTGATTTTAGAAGGTGCTGTTTTAGGTGGTGGTTTTGGTTTGGCATGTGTTTCCGATGTTGCCATTAGTCGTGACAATGCTCAGTTTGGTTTACCTGAAACGGGACTGGGGGTTATTCCTGCGCAAATTGCTCCTTTCGTGGTGAAACGTATTGGCCTGACTCAGGCGCGCCGACTTGCTTTACTCGGTATGCGTTTTGAAGGGCATACAGCATTAAGTTTCGGAGTTGTTCATCAAATTGCACATAATGAAATTGAACTTGAACAAGCTTTAGAGGAAACCATTCAACACATTAAACGAGCAGCTCCTCAAGCTTCGCGTGTGACTAAAGCGCTGTTACATCGAACGCTCAATGAACCTTTAAATGAATTGCTAGATGATGCTGCACAGCAGTTTGCTCAAGCGGTTGGTGGTGCTGAAGGACAAGAAGGAACGATGGCTTTTATCCAGAAACGGTTGCCAAACTGGGCTGATGAGTCATAAAAGATAAGGATAAAAATAATGAAATTTTCAAAAGTACTGGTTGCCAACCGTGGTGAAATTGCAGTTCGAGTCATGCAGACTGCTAAGGCAATGGGCTACCAAACTGTCGCAGTTTATTCTGATGCTGACCATAAGGCTCGCCATGTGCAAGAGGCAGATGAAGCTGTTTACATTGGGCCATCTAAAGTATCTGAGTCTTATCTCGCTATTACCAAAATTATTGAAGCTTGCAAAAAAACAGGTGCTGATGCAGTTCACCCCGGTTATGGTTTTTTGTCTGAAAATACTGATTTTGCTCAGGCATGTATCGATAACCAGATTACCTTTATTGGGCCTACTGCTTCTGCAATTGAGTTAATGGGCAGTAAACGCCTTTCAAAAATTGCCATGATTGAGGCGGGCGTCCCTTGTGTACCGGGCTATGAAGGTGACCGACAGGATCTCGAATACTTAGCAGGACAAGCCGAACAGGTTGGTTTTCCGATTATGGTCAAAGCTTCTGCGGGTGGTGGTGGTCGTGGAATGCGTTTGGTACAACAATCATCCGAATTGATTGAAGCTTTACAAACTGCGCGTTCAGAAGCTGAAAATGCATTTGGTTCAGGTGAGCTTATTTTAGAAAAAGCAGTCATTGCTCCGCGCCATGTCGAAATTCAGGTTTTTGGTGATACTCATGGCAATTATGTTTATTTGTTTGAGCGTGATTGTTCAATCCAACGCCGCCATCAAAAAGTAGTTGAAGAGGCGCCGTGTCCAGTGATGACGCCTGAATTACGTCAGCAGATGGGGGAAGCTGCTGTAGCAGCAGCGAAAGCATGTGCTTATGTGGGAGCAGGGACAGTTGAGTTTTTGCTTGATGCATCCGGTGCATTTTACTTTTTGGAGATGAATACTCGTTTGCAGGTCGAGCATCCGGTAACCGAACTTATTACGGGACTAGATTTAGTTGAATGGCAGTTACGTGTAGCGAATGGTGAACAATTGCCTTTGCAACAACATGAATTGATGTTAAACGGTCATGCAATCGAGGTGCGTTTGTATGCCGAAGACCCACGTCAGGATTTCTTACCACAAACAGGAAAGGTTTTACGATGGCAGCCTGCAACTTTACCAAATGTGCGAATCGATCATGGCATGTTAGCAACCGATGAAATCAGTCCATTTTACGATCCGATGGTGGCGAAGGTGATCGCATACGGTAAAACCCGTGAGGATGCGATTCGCTTACTGGCTCGTGCCGTAGATGATTGTGTTTTGCTAGGAGTAAATAGTAATAAACAATTTTTGGTCAATTTATTACGTCATCCAGTTGTTGTTGCAGGAGATACCAATACAGCGTTCATTCAACAGCATTTTCTAAATGACAGCAGTTTACATAAGCAGGTTCTATCTTTAGAAACATTAGCGATTGCAGCGGCATTATTTAGCCAAAGTAACGGTACGGCAGTGTGGCAAACTGGCTTAGGTGTGCCATTACCATTAAAACTTAAATATGATGATCAGCAAATTCAATTACTGCTTTCATCTGTAAATAACACATTTACGGCCCAGTTCTGTGATCAAACAGTTTGCATTGAAGTACTTGAGAGAACGCCAGATTACCTAGTTTATTTAATTAATGGTGTGCGTCGCCGTGTCCAATATGTATTAGATGGTGATCAGCTTTACTTAGATCGAGAGAATGGCAATGTTGCAATTCGCAACGTAACTTATGCTGCTCCAGAAACAGTTGATGCGGCTGGTGATGGCAAAATTCGTGCACCAATGGATGGTGCTGTGGTTAATATTCTGGTGAATAAAGGCGATCAAGTGGTGAAAGGTCAGACCTTACTAGTGCTTGAAGCTATGAAAATCCAGCAGCAGATTAAAGCTGATGTAGATGGGATTATTGAAGACGTTTTAGGCCAACAAGGGCAGCAAGTTAAAAAACGGCAAATGCTATTTAGTATCCAAGTATAAAAAAATACCGCTCTTATTGGGCGGTATTTTTTTATAGCCGTGTGGGTTATTCTCCATCTGCCTCTGCAATCACTTGGCTTGCTTTTTTTAGACTGTAAAGCAGTTGCCCTAAAAGTACATCTCTATTACTTAGGGTAACCATCACCATCGGGTGATGGATCGCTGGAATAGCCGTCAAAATGGCTTTGCCATTATCTGCATCTAAGGTGATGTTGTTACAGCCAGTCAGTTGAATTTCTTTTAAAAATGCAGTGACCATTGCCAAAATAGAACTACTCACCGCTGCTAATTTAGTGGTGTTATGATAGTTCTTGTGACTTACTGTTGCTAATTCAAACCCATCTGAAGAACAAATCATCACAAAGTCTACACCACGTGTATTCATCAGAATTTTTTGGGCTTCACTTTTTGCAAGTTGTAGCAATTGTGTTGGAGCGGTTCGTTTTTGAATTGGAATACTAAGCATGATCTTTCCCTTGAGATGTTGCGCCTACCTTAACTTCAAGTGATGCAATTAATGATTCAACCATCATTGAAATGTGCTCTTGTTCTCTTGCATCAATAAAAAATAATGGATATTGAAGTTCATTTTCTGTTAACCAATTACGATACTGCTGAAGTGAAGATTCTTTATTTTCATCAATATGTGTAATACCAATCGCAATATTATTATTATAGTTTTTAAAGGTTTCCAAATAGCTTTCTAGCTCGCTAATAGCACTTGGGCTGTTATGATCTAACAGAAGAATAATACCGATTGCGCCTTCACAAATAACTGACCAGATAAAATCAAAACGGCTTTGTCCAGGTGTTCCATATAAGCCAATTTTAACTCCATCATCTAGTGTAATTTCGCCGTAATCAATTCCGACTGTTGTTTGTGATTTTTGATGGCTTTCTACATCTGTATTAAATGCTTCTGTTCCTAAAATTGGAATTTCAGATAGCGATTTGATCGCTTCTGTTTTTCCCGCCCCCATACTGCCCGCAAAGACAATTTTATATTGCTGTATAATCATACTGTTCCTTAAAAACCAAAACGACGTCTAATTTTTCCTATGAAATTTTTAAAAAAATGACTTTCACTATTTGAGCCTTCTGAATGCGTTTGAGGAGCGTATGAACACTTATTTGCAGAAACATATTGTCCGTTATTTGCCATTAAGCAAGCCGTAATAAAACGTAAAATAACATCGATTGGTTGGTTAAGTTGTTTTGCTACATCAGTGACTTTGGCTCCCTGAATAAAGCAGGCAGAGAGCTGAAGGCTAATTTTTCTATATTCTTTTTGATAGGGTTGCGGCCAATGATCTATTTTGAAATAACCATCAGCCGAAGCTAAATTTTCAAATTCATTTGAATACCAGATGAGATTCCATAACCAATCTTTTAAGTAATAACCTTTTTTACGTGAAACCTTTGTAAAGTCTGAGGTTTTGGCAAAAGCAAAATTAAAACTCATATTGGTATGTGCTTTTTGACGAGAAGGTTCTACCCAAGCGACCTGAGTCCTGTTATCAATAATAGCGAGCGTACCTTTATCATCAAATAAATGTAATTTGGTATTTTCCTGACTATGTAAACTTTTTATAAATTGCCCATCTATGAGAGCCATTTCATTTGATAAAGCTGACGTAGAGTTAATAGCAGTAGATTCTAAAGAGGCTAATACATTTTTTTGTAGCCAAGATAGAAGGGGCTCTGACTTTTCTAAGGGAAAGTGTAAAGTATGTTCATATATAGAGTTTCCATTTTGTGAAGGTGTTTTGGTAATTTTTAAATAAGGAATTTTTTTCTTTTGAAGAATATTTTGAATGTTATCTGCATCAAAAAAGTTTTCGTTAATGATTAATAAATCAATATTATTATTAGAAATGTTAACCCAGTTAATCCCATATTGATTGGATATTAAATTTCGGATTAATATTTTTAATTCATCTGAAACTTTTAAGCTTAAACCTGAAACTGCAATATTTATGCAATGACTATCCATAGTATCATTTTAAGTTTTATTAAATAGTTTAGTGATTTTTTATGCTCTTTATAATTAATATAAAGAGCATAAATTAAATCAATTAGCTGAAGTCTAGCTCTTTTTCAAATGACTTTAACTCATGACGAGCCATAGCCAAATTTGCTTTAGTACGATCAAGTACTAAATAAAGAAATAAGTTGTTATTACTCTCTAATGGACGAATTAAGTGATAAGCTTTACCTAAAGTAATTAAAATATCCTCAATATTGTCATTTAATTTCAATGCATTAGCGATATTTCTCTTTGCGCGAATGACTTCTGTATTTCCAGCAGCAGCCAATTCTAAATCAATTTCCCCACCGCCTTGAGTTGCAAGTGATAAACCACTTTCTGAATCAACAAGTGCAGATGCAACAAAACCATCAATTTCAGTTAAGCTATCTAAAGAAAGTTTAGCCATTTTTATCTCTCAGGATTATAAAATTATAGTTACTACTTTTTATTTAAAAGTAGTTAAAAATCATTATATTTCTACCCAAGCTTAAGTCAATAAAACAGGTTTAAATTAAAATTGATGTTTGGGTAAGTAAGTGACCAAAAATGTCATTTTATAAAAAATATTATAAGAAAATTTATGCATTATACTTTTAATATTGTGCTCAGGTTTGCATTATATAATTTTTATTCAAAATTTAATAATTGTAATAGAATGTTAAAATAATATTGGATAATAAATTATGTTTTTACAATGAAAAAAGAGGAACTATTTGTTCCTCCTTTAATGTTTATGATGAAATTAAACAAGTTGAGTATAAATACAGTACAAATAACCCAAGATTGCTAAAGCAACTACAGGAGCAATGATCTTTGACCATGTAGGAACTGAAGTTTCGATTGTTTGTTCTTCAATATGCAAATCTTCGTGGGATGGTTGGGCTTGATGAACCATTTGGTTAAACTCCTTCATTGTTGTATCCAATGATAGCTCTTCTTGCTCAACAGGTTTAGAACCAATTAACTCTGTTAGGTGATTTGTTGACCAAACCCAGTCTTCCGCTTGGCCTGATAAATGTTCAACTTGACCTAAGATGAGCTCTTTCAATCCATTTTGACCGAACCCACCAGTGTCATCAAGCTGATTCAGCTCTGTTAACTGTAATGTGAGAATTTCAGAAATACTTTGTTCGAGCTCAGTATTTTTTAAATCTGATTGATTGTGTTTAGATGTAGTTAGATGGCGCGCTACTTCTTGAATATATAGTGGATCAGCAGTTTTTATTTCATTATAAATTTTACTATCATCTTGACGCCATAAGCTGATTAACTTGCCAAGTGTTAGCACGTTAACTTCATCAATCAGCTTATTCTTTTCATTTGCTGGATATTGATTTAAAAGCTGAGGCTTCTGAATTTTTATTTGCTCAGCAAAGTATTGGACTAAATCAAATGCCATACTTTATTCCTCTAAATTTAATCTAAAATTCTTAATGTTGGTTTTTTCTTGCTCGATGTTGTTTCAGTTGATTCTTGTACTTCTGGCTCCCTTACATTTTCTGCAGGAGTGACATTGGCATATTCTTCTGGATCAAAGAATAAACCCTGACCATTTTCACGTGCATACAGGCCTAAAACAGCTTGAATAGGCACGTAAATATTCTTGGAAACTCCACCAAACCGTGCTGAAAAAGTAATAGCATCATTGGTAATCAATAATTGATGTACAGCATGTGGAACAATGTTTAAAACGATTTGACCATCTTTGACAAATTGTTGTGGTACATCCGTATGTGGCTGTGTTGCATCAACAAGTAAATAAGGTGTGAGTTTGTTGTCGCAAATCCATTCATAGATTGCACGAGCAAGATAAGGACGTGTAGGGGTTAATTCAATAGTTTGCTCAGACATATCACACTATTCCATATTTAATTGTTCATTGTAACGGGTTTTCTCTTGGGCCGTCATTGATTTAACGAAAGAAGGGCGGCTAAAGATACGTTTACAGTACAAAAATATAGGCCGACACTGCTGCTTTGGTAAATCAATTCCCATGCTATTCAGCCTCACAAAAATTGGGGCGAGCATACAGTCCAAAATTGAAAAATTTTCCGACATAAAGTAAGGAAAATGCTGAAATAGTGGAGTAAGAGAAATTAAGGTCTCACGTAGTTCTTTTTGTGCTTTTTGTTTTTGTTCTACATTTAAAGTATCTACATGTTTGAGCATATGATCAGCCAATTTGAACCAATCATTTTCAAGACGCCAAATATATTGTCGTTGTTCTGCGCGTGCCATCGGCGCATCGGCGTAAAGTTTGCTCTGACGATATCGGTCATCAAGATATTCAGCAATAATGGGTGCTGAGAATAATTTCAGGTTTTGCTCAAGGAGCATCGGTAATTGGTTATAAGGGTTTAGACTTGCTAAATCCTCATCTTCGTGATCAGTTATGATCAATTGATATTTAATTTGTTTTTCTGCTAATAAGAAACGAATCCAGTGAGAACGGAAATCATCAGCATGGCTGTAAAGGGTAATCCCCTGAATAGAGGTATTTTCGACCGACATATCACAAGACGACGTGGTTGAGTGAATCGATTAGAATACTAAAAATGCTCTAGGAAATCACGGTTCTAAAGAGATAGTTTTTATATTTATAAGTTCTTATCTTTTGGTTCTGTTTTTATAATAAAAAAGCCTTGGAAAAATCCAAGGCTTTTTGTCCGATTCGGTAAACGAATTAACGTTTAGAGAATTGAGGACGTTTACGAGCTTTACGTAAACCAAGTTTCTTACGTTCAACTTCACGAGCATCACGAGTAACGAAACCAGCTTGACGTAGAACAGGTTTTAAAGTTTCGTCAGCAGCGATAAGCGCACGAGTAATACCGTGACGGATCGCGCCAGCTTGACCACCGATACCACCACCTTTAACAGTGATGTAAAGGTCAAACTTTTCAGTAACTTCTAAAAGTTCTAAAGGTTGACGAACAACCATACGAGCAGTTTCACGACCGAAATATTGCTCTAAAGTACGGTTGTTAATAACGAGTTTGCCTGTACCAGCTGACAAGAAAACACGTGCAGTTGCGGTCTTACGGCGACCTGTACCATAATTAGTAGCCATGTGCTGTATCCCTTAGATGTCCAAAACTTGTGGCTGTTGAGCAGCATGCGGATGCTCAGTACCAGCGTACACTTTCATTTTTTTGATCATTGCATAACCAAGAGGACCTTTTGGTAACATGCCTTTAACCGCTTTTTCAAGAACAGCTTCAGGTTTGTGAGCAATTAACTTCTCGAAGTTAGTCTCACGGATACCACCAGGGAAACCAGTATGGCGATAATATTTCTTATCAAGTGATTTTTTACCAGTCACTTGAACTTGTTCAGCATTAATCACAACGATGTAATCGCCAGTGTCAACGTGAGGAGTATAAGAAGTTTTATGCTTACCGCGTAAACGACGAGCGATTTCAGTCGCAAGGCGACCTAAAGTTTTGCCAGAAGCATCAACAACATACCAGTCATGTTGAACTTCAGCTGGCTTAGCGCTGAGAGTTTTCATTAAACCACTACCTATTATAGTTGGTTTGGACTATGGAATCTGTCCAAACAAAAGGAGCGAGCATTCTAAACGAGTTTGTCCAAAGTCACAAGAAAAATCCAGTTTAAGGTAGATAATTTAATCCCTAATCCGATGAATGTAGGATATGTTAAAATAATTCAAATTTTAGAAATGTGTCGGGGGTGATTGTGCTGCCTTTATATGTCACTTCCGGTGAGCCTGCCGGTATTGGTCCAGATATTTGTTTAAGTCTGGCGAAACGAGTTGATGAACGTCCTGTTGTTGTTTTAGCTGACCGAAATTTATTGCAACAACGTGCTCAAAAGCTTGGCTTGGATATTAAGTTTTTAGAGTATACCGGACAGACTCAATCATCTTTGCAAGGTGAGCTTTATATAGAGCATGTTGCATTAAAAACAGAAGTCACTGACGGTCAATTAGATCCAGCTAATGCTGCTTATGTATTAGAGCAACTACGTCGTTCAGCTGATTATGCAATGTCAGGTAAGAGTGTAGGTGTAGCTACTGCACCCGTGCAAAAATCAGTCATTAATGATGCAGGAATTTTGTTTAGTGGTCACACCGAATATTACCAAGAGTTTGCAGGTGTAGAGCGTGTTGTCATGATGCTCGCCACTAAAACCCTGCGAGTTGCTTTAGCGACTACACATTTGCCTTTAAGAGATGTAGCAGATGCAATTACCAAACAACGCTTGCATCAAGTAATAGACATCTTGCTTCATGACTTAAAAACTAAGTTTAAAATTACCGATCCAAGTATTTTGGTGTGTGGCTTAAATCCTCATGCGGGTGAAGATGGTTACTTAGGTCGTGAAGAGATTGATACCATTAATCCAGTTCTTGAAACTTACCGCTCTCAAGGCATTAAAATCAGTTTAAGTATGCCAGCAGACACTTTATTTACTCCTGAACATCTTAAAAATGCTGATGCTGTTCTTGCCATGTACCATGATCAAGGCTTACCTGTGCTAAAATCACAAGGTTTTGGTGAAGCAATTAATATCACATTGGGCTTACCGTTTATTCGAACTTCGGTTGATCATGGTACTGCTCTGTCTTTAGCTGGGACAGGTTTGGCAAAAAGCTCAAGTTTAAATGTCGCTGTCGATTTAGCTTTATCGTTGGCAGCGAGTTAAATTTTTCATGTTGGAAATGTTCTATGTATCAAATTAATGCCCTAAACCCGAAAGATGAAGGGCATAAAGCTCGTAAACGTTTTGGTCAAAACTTCTTACATGATCAGCGAGTCATTGCCAAAATTGTGCGCTCTGTGAATCCGCGTACAGGCGATAATATTGTTGAAATTGGTCCGGGCTTGGCTGCATTAACTTCTCCTTTAATTGGAGAGTGTGATGCTTTAACAGTTGTTGAGTTAGACCGTGACTTAGCAGCGGGTTTGCCAGAGCGTGTTCCACATCCAGAACGTTTAACTATTGTAGAAGCTGATGCATTAAAATATGACTTTAGTGAACTCGTAAAAGATGGTCGACCATTACGTGTAGTAGGTAATTTACCTTATAACATTTCAACACCACTACTTTTTCATCTCTTGGAATTTGGTAGCAAAGTCAAAGATATGCACTTTATGCTGCAAAAAGAGGTGGTTGATCGTATTACTGCTGAACCAAATACAAAAGAATATGGTCGTTTATCGGTAATGATTCAATATTATTGCCAGCCTACATTTTTATTTGAAGTTCCTGCTGGTGCATTTAATCCACCGCCAAAAGTAACGAGTGCAGTATTCCGTTTAGTTCCTTATGAACAAAAACCGATTGTCGCAAAAGATGAGAAAGCTTTAGCTCGTTTGGTTGCACATGTGTTTACACAGCGCCGTAAAACCCTAAGAAACAGTCTTAAAGGTATGCTGGCAGAAGATGGCTTTGAGAAAGCAGGCGTTGACCCAATGGCTCGTCCAGAAACTCTGACACTTGCCGAGTTTGTCGCTTTGGCAGATCAAATGGTGGCATAAATGACCAAGCGTTATAACTATGTAATTGGAGATGTGCAAGGTTGTTTTGAGGCACTCAAAGCATTACTAAAAGAAATACGTTTTGATCCTGACCAAGATTTTATTTGGTTCGCTGGTGATTTAGTTGCACGTGGAGAAAACTCTGTAGGTGCACTTCGTTTTATTAAAAAACTAGCCGATCGTGGCGCAGCTGCAACCGTCTTAGGTAATCATGATTTAACACTAGTCGCTTGTGCTCGTGGTCTTAAAGAAATTAAAGAGAAAGATCGTACACAGGATGTTATTGATGCTGTGGATGGTGATGAACTCATCGACTGGTTACGTAAACAGCCATTATGTTTATTTCCAAATGAACAAACTGTGCTAACACATGCTGGTATACCTTGTATTTGGGATGCAAAAAAAACGGCTGCTTTAGCGAAAGAAGTTGAAGCTGTATTAGCACATGATGATCTGTCTGTATTAGATGCTTTTTTAGCTGAAATGTATGGTTCAAAACCAGATCTTTGGACAGATGAGTTAACTGGTAATGACCGCCTACGCTGTATTACCAATTATTTAACTCGCATGCGTTTAACTAATGCAGAAGGTACTTTGGAATTTAGTTTTAAAGATACTTTAGATGCACCTATGCCAGAAGGTTATTTACCTTGGTTTGAATTTCCAAGTAAAGCTGCACAAACACATCAAGTATTCTTTGGTCATTGGGCTGCTCTAGAAGGCAGAACAATTAGTGAACATATTCAGAATGTAGATGGTGGCTGTGTGTGGGGTAAAAACTTAATTGCTTATCGTCTTGAAGACCAGCAAAGTTTTTCAGTAGTTAATCCTGTCATGTAATAAAAAAAGCCGCATAAGCGGCTTTTTTCTTTTTTAAGATTTATTCTAGGCGAATCCAGATTTGATTGCGGCCTAAAGCTGAAACTCCAAGATAACCACGCATGTGTAGACGGTTACCATTTGCACTGAGTTTAGCTTTTAATCCGTAAACTTTGCCAGTATTTGGGTCTAGAATTTTCCCACCAGTGTAGGTTGTACTATCCACTTGTTTTAAACCAGTCGCGATATCTAAACCTACAATATGCTTATTGGTATAAGGCGCTGGGCAGTTATCACAAATTTCTTTTGGTGTATAACCCGGACGCGGTGTAATTTTTACAACTTTTCCTGAATAAGTACCATTTGCCTCTTTTCGTATTTCTACATGAGCCTTAGGCGTACCAGTTTTATCGTCAATCGTTTGCCACATACCAGTAATATCAGCCGCAAAAGTAGCTGAATTTATCCCCAATAAGAGCATCGCTCCAACAAAAAATTTCCCCATAATCAAAAATCCTTTTAGATTTGAAAAGATCATCTTATTTCTAATTGATCACTGGTTCAATGTTTATTTGAACTACTTTTTGATCAGGAAATTCCTACAGATAACATGAAAGTCGGTAGCCATATGGCGGTAAATACACCATTTAAAGCCATACCAAAAGCGGCATAACGACCCGCAACAGGGCCACGTTGCCAAGCTTGAGCTGTTCCAATAGCATGTGCGGCTAAACCTAGAGCTAAACCTGATGCTCTTTCATCATGAATATGCTTAAGTAAAAATGGTGAAAATGCTGCACCAATAACTCCTGATAAAATCACAATTAACGTGACTAATGTTTCAGGGGCATGTAATAAAGTTGCTATGTTTAAAGCAATAGGTGTAGTTACAGCGCGTGTAGCAAATGCCAGAATAGTAGGCTCAGACATATGCAATAAATAAGCAAGGCCCATTGGTAAAGCAACGGCGCTAATACTTGCAAAAAACAAAATTCCAATCACTGATTTAAGAGGTAGATCGTCATATCGCATTGCAGCCAATGGTATCGCTAAAGCAACTGTGACATAACCCAGTAGATGGCTGAATAAATCATTGACATAAAGTCGGTATTCTTCATAAGGAACTTTCAAGATTGACAATAAACCAATCACAATGAACATACCGAAAACTAAGAGAGGGACTTGAGGGAAACGGCGGTTTAAAGGTTTTGCGCAAAGGTAGCCAACTAGAGTGATCAAAAATCCATATAAAATCATAAACATTTTATTCTCCTTATAACCAGTGTTTGGCCATTTTTGCATAGACCCACAGAGGGATAAGGGTGCTCACCACTAGTACAAAGAGAAATAAAGGAATTTCTTTGCCCATATGCACCAGCATAATTAATGATCCTGCACAAATAGGTAAAAAAGCAAAACCACTTTCTTTCATGATTTTATTGTTGGTGTCGACTAGTCTTAAAGGAATTTTCTTAAACTTGCGCCAAACGAGCAAAATGATGAGTAAACTAATTAAACCGACTAAGTTTCCTAATTCTGGATGACCAAAAGTACGCATAACGACGACTGAGCCTTCACGAAAGCCGATAATAAGTAGAAAAGTTCCTACCCATGCTGCCCAATCTATACTTTTGATCTTATCCATATTTTTTATCTCTAAAAGTTTACTTATCAAGTTTTAACTGATCTAGTTCTTGATTTCAAACTCTTCCAGTGGTCGTTTAAACTGACTCGCTCGTTCACCTAATATCTCATCTATAGGTAATTTGGCTTGGCGAATTAATTGCTCGAGCTTATGAGGTGCTATTCGTATATCAATATGTAATAGCCCTTCATCATCATAATGTTCAGATTCGATAACGTTTAAAGCATAAAGCTGGGTACGCAATTTGCCATAAGCCGGTTTAAGAACTAATGAGAATTGTTGAAGTTGCCCCATTAAACATTCTTGAACAGCTTGACGTAGTAAATCTAGACCTAAACCTGAATGTGCAGATACATAAACGCGATCAGGAACATGGGGCTCTGAATAAACAATTTTGGCCTCTTCACCACTTAAATCAATCTTGTTGTAAACACGAAGGACAGGGGCATCTGCGCCAATTTCTTTTAAGACACCTTCAACAGCTTCAATCTGATCCTGCATTTCATGGCTACTGCTATCAATTACATGTAAGAGTAGTGTTGCCTCAAGCGTTTCTTCTAAAGTTGCCTTAAAAGACTCAACTAAATCATGTTGTAGGTTTCGCACAAAACCGACAGTATCTGCGAGCACAACAGTACCAATACCATCCCATTCTAAACGACGTAAGGTTGGATCAAGTGTTGCAAACAGTTGGTCGGCTGCATATACATCACTTTTCGCTAAAATATTAAATAAAGTAGATTTACCAGCGTTGGTATAACCCACTAAAGATACGGTTGGAATTGAAGCTTTTTGTCTGGCTGCTCGTCCTTGTATACGAGTTTGATGGACTTTCTCTAACTTGTCTTTTAACTGAGTAATACGTACACGAATGAGGCGACGGTCTGTTTCGAGTTGTGTTTCACCAGGACCACGTAAGCCAATACCACCTTTTTGTTGTTCAAAGTCAGCAGACCAACCACGAATCAGGCGAGTTGATAAATGTTTAAGCTGAGCAAGTTCGACTTGTAATTTACCTTCATGGGTGCGGGCACGTAGGGCAAAAATATCCAAAATTAAACCAGTACGGTCAATGACTCGGCATTTTAATATTCTTTCTAAATTTCGTTCTTGAGCGGGTGATAATGCATGATCAAAAATAACCAGCCCAGCTTCTAATTCTTGAACTTTCTCTGCTATTTCATCGACTTTACCTGAACCAATAAAAAATTTAGGATTTGGCTTATTACGTTGTACTTTAACGTGCTCAAGAATATCCGCACCAGCAGACTGTGCAAGTAAAGCAAACTCTTCGGCATCCAGATCATCTAATAATTGTACAGACACACTCACCAATATTGTGCGCTCACCGCCTTGATGCCGATCAACAAATTCCACGTGGCTATAAATCCTGAAAAGGGTAAAACTTTATTCTAGAGGAAACTTGAGTAAAAGGGGAAAGGGTTTAGTCTTATCCTTTAGATTATCTACATGCATTTTATTTTTTAATTGCTTCTATCGCATAGCGATGCAAGTTAATTGCGAAACGTATAGAATGGCTCGAGATAGGTATAACAATGATTGATCGTTAGTGAAATTTTATGGCTCAAACGCAAAGTATATTAAATTCAACGTTAAAGAAATTTTCTAAAATAGGCTTGTACGGAAAGAAAGTTACTTCAGCAACTGCGGCAATCAGTGAAGGTTTTTATTTAGTTTATCGTCATGGACTCTATAAGGATCCAAATAATCCTGTTAATACACGATACGTCCAATATTTTTGTCGCCGTTTATGCAAAGTCTTTAACCTCGATGTTCAAGTGCATGGAACGATTCCTAGAGAGCCAGCTTTATGGGTAAGCAATCATATTTCTTGGCTTGATATTGCTGTTTTAGGTTCTGGTGCGCGCGTATTCTTTTTGGCTAAAGCTGAAATAGAAAATTGGCCTATTTTTGGTAACTTAGCAAAGGGGGGCGGTACTTTATTTATTAAGCGTGGCTCTGGTGACTCTATTAGAATTCGAGAGCAAATTGCTGAATTCTTAAAACAAAATATTCCAGTATTATTTTTTCCTGAAGCGACTACTACAGATGGACATTCTGTTAAAAAAATACATGGTCGTTTACTCGGGGCTGCTATTGAAGCCAAGCGCCCAGTACAGGTGTGCTTAATTTGCTATGTAAACCGTCATGGTGAATTAGATAATGTTGCACCATTTATTGGTGAGATGTCATTTGTTGAACATATTCAGCATGTGCTAGAAATGCCGAAAGTAACAGCTCATCTACTGACCTTGCCTCCTATCTCGGTCGAAGGGCACGATGTAAAAAGTCTGACTCAAGAAGTCCAACAAAAAATGGTAGAAGGTTTGGCTCAATTACATCAAAAAGTACTTAAGCCAAAAAGTTAATTACATAAACCCTTCGAGAGGTAGCCATGAAAGAAACTTCATGCCTGCCTTTTGCCACCATTTCATTTCTGGTTCTTTTTTATAAATAACAGGTCCTTTGGAGGTTTCTTGTTGCCAATAAATATTGTTATTCGGGTCGAGCTTTAATTTATAAGCATATTTATTTAAGTTTTCATCCATCGTATGGTGAATTGTTTTTGCTAGCGATGGGCTATCTAAAATTACACCAATTTCAGTATTTAAATAAGCAGAACGTGGATCAAAATTGAATGATCCAATAAAAACCTGTTCATCTAAAGCCATGAGTTTGGTATGTAAGCTTGAGCGACTTAAGCCTTTCATGTTTACTTTAGCCTTAGTTGCCAACTCTTCCGTATTTTTATTTAAATTACGTTTATCTGGTGCTGGTAAAAACTCATAAAGTTGTACGCCGTTTTTCAAAAGTTCTTTTCGATATCTACCATAAAAAGCATGGACAACAGCAACGTCATTTGCCTTAAATGAGTTTGTCAAAACTCGAACTTCTACACCTTCTTTCGCAAGCGTACTCAAAATTTTAGCGCCTTGCTTTTCAGGAATAAAATAAGCAGAAATCAAATCAACATTACTTTCGGGCTTTTCCAAATGGTTAATCAATTGGAAATTTAAATGCTCTTCTTTTTTTGCTTTTGACTTAATTTTATCAGGGGAGTCTTTTACGACCTCTGCCTTAACCCAGTCAAATTGAATGTTATGGTCTAGCCATTTATCAAAAGCATGCGACTTAGAAGTTAAGTTAAGAAAGTTTTGAACAGTTGCCTGTTGATAATGAGCATCGAGTTGTTCTTTTAAACTTTCATAGCGTAAACGGTGTTGTTGAGCACTAACAATGCTCTGGACCGAATAGGCATATTCATGATTCCAGTAATCATCAAAAGAATTTACGATGTCATCAACAGCAGCACCAACTAACATGACATCAACATCAGAAAATTGGTAATTATCACTGACGTTATAATATTGATTTGTCATATTACGCCCACCAATGAGCGCCACCTGATTATCAGCAATAAAGCTCTTATTATGCATACGACGATTGATACGTTTTAAGTCTAAAATCATATCCATCGCGCGGTATTCGCGAAAACGGTAAGGGTTAAATAATTTAACTTCAATATTTTTATGCTGAGAAAGGGCCAGTAAAACCCCTTCCATTTTTTTAGCGTTATTATCATCAATCAATAAACGTACTTTAACGCCACGATCTGCAGCACGAATAATCGCATGTAACGCTAAAGCGCCGACCTTGTCATTATCCCAAATATAATATTGTAAATCTAAAGTCTTTTCGGCTTTATCAATCAACCTTAAACGAGCCGCAAGTGCTTCTAATGGATCATTTAACAGATGGTAACCCGTTAAATTCGGATTTTGTTCCCGCAAAGGCGTAATAATTTTTGCAAGTGAAGTTTGAGATGTATCGATATCTCGTGCATATTCAATTGGTTCTGCACGATGTTTGGGTAAAGTGCTACAACCTGTCAAAGTCACAGCAAAACTTGAACAGACAACTAAAGAAGCTTTGATCAAAAAGCCTTTAGCCTGTTGATGAGTTTGAAGCTGTTTGGAATGAAAGGATTGTGCCATAATCAATACATACGATAAGGTGAGCTAGAGTATAATTCGTGCATATTGAAAGATAAATATTGAATTTGATTACTAGCAATCAATATAAGATAAGTCGAGAATCGTAATGTGGAATCCAAATTCAATCATCTTTTGTTTTTACTTTATTTTTTCAATACTTGCCTTGTGGGGCATTGTCGAAGCTTGGATTCATCAATCACGTACAGAAACAATTCATCCATTTAAAGCTTTTGTTCACTTACTTACTTTTTATCTGTCTTATCTTCTTATTCCACTTTGGTTCTTTAACTTATATGCGGGTTGGATAGGATATTACTCAATTCATCAAACCATTTTTATCTTTTTATTAAGCGGTATCCTCATTTATGCACGTTTTATAGAACCGCATATGGTACGTGTTGATGTTCATCAATATCGTTTGAATCCGGATCGCCGTTTTAATAAGCCTGTAAAAGTTGCTTTAATTGCTGATTTACATATAGGTTTATTTTCTGGCCACGAACGACAACTCAAAATCATTGTGAAAAAACTCAATGAACAACAGCCAGACTTGGTGGTTGTGTCAGGCGACTGGACCTATGAACCAGAAGACAAACTAGTACAAGAACTGGCTGTACTCAAAGATATTCAAGCTCCAGTCTATTCAGTTCCTGGAAATCATGATGAACAATATCCAGGACCACCTATCCAACAATTATTAAAAGATGCACTTTACTACAATGAAGTTATGGATATTGAAGGTAAAATTGTTGAGTTTGACGAATTTCGTTTAATTGGTATTGGTGATCTATGGGCTGGAAAAACCGATATGCGTTCAATGCCAAACTTACCACAAGATAAACCCTGGCTGATCCTCTCTCATAATCCAGATACAGTAGATATGGTTCCCAAATTACCTAATCGACCTTTGATGTTATCAGGACATACTCATGGGGGACAGGTCGAGCTTCCGTGGGTAACTAATTACATTATGAAAAAAGTATCAATTTTAGGTCACAAACGTGGTTTTTACTCACACGAACATGCTGATGTATTTGTTACCGTAGGAACAGGTATGGTTGGTATACCTTTAAGATTTCGTGTACCACCGACTATTGATATTATTGAACTTGTATAAAACAAAAAAGCCAATCACGAAGATTGGCTTTTTTTAAATAAGAAAATTAAGGAATAATGACGATTGCAACACGACGATTGATTGCCCTATTTTCATTGGTTGTGTTTGGTACATATGGTTGAGTTGAACCACGTCCAATAACATAAATATTTTCCTTTTTAAAACCACGAGTCAAGAAAAGGTTAGCAACACTTTGTGCACGCTCTTCAGATAACTTCTGGTTATATTCAGGATTACCTACATCGTCAGTATGACCAACAATTTTTAACTTATTCAAATCATATTTATTTAATTGATTTGCTAAGCGTACAAGTTCTGCTTCATGGCTTTGTTTCAACGTTGCATCATTAAAATCAAATAATAAACGTTCTGGTAAACCTAGAGTCCAGCCTTCATTAGTTAGAACAAAACCCTCTTTTTTTAGCATTTTTACTTGACGATATTTCAAAGGGCCAAAACTCAAGCAGCCTGCAAGAGCAATGCACAGCAATGCAATAAAGGAGAGTTTTAAAGATCTTGTATTCATAGATTAGCCTAAATTTAATTCTCTGGTTTATAAATAAACCAATGTTGCTCAGAAGTCTTAGCCTTATACATCGCCTGGTCGGCTTGCATAATAAAATCTTCTGGACTAGACGCAAATTGGGATAAAGCAATCCCCACACTAAAACTGAAATAAATCGTTTGATCATTTAGATGCAAAGGTTCTTTACAGCTTTCGAGTAAATTTTCAGCAATAGATATTAAATGATCAGCATGACTAATGGAATGCAAAATGACCGCAAATTCGTCGCCGCCTAGACGGGCAATAAAATCTTGATGCCGTAAACGAGTCTGTAATCTTTTGGCCATCTCTTTTAAGACTTCATCACCAGCTAAATGTCCGAACTGGTCATTAATTGCCTTAAAGTTATTATTATCTATAAATAATAGAGCAGACTTGTTGTCAAAATCCTTATCTTCAAACATATCTAACAATATTTGATAAAAATAATGTCTGTTTGGTAGTAACGTGAGTTGGTCGTGATGAGCTTGAAAAGATAGTTTTCGATTTTCCTTTTGTAACTGATTATCCCAAATTTGAATTTCTTCAAGCAACTGATTAAAAACAGTATTTAAATCTTGAAACTCTTTAATACGGTTATATGGAAAGCGAAGATTATAAGCTTTCTGTTCACTTACGATTTGAGCAATATTGGTAAGAGGATAAATCGCCTGCATAATTTGACGATAAGTTAAATTCACTGACCACCATAGTGCACAAACAATAAATAACATCGCGATCGCTAGACCGACCATAATCATCTTTAAAAATTGCAATATTTTTTCAGAGCTACCAAAAAGCGTTAGCTCGCCAACATTCTGTTGGTGATGATAAATCGTTAAATGTACAGGCTCATTTAAGAACCAATGATTAAACCATCCTTCCAAAACAGAAGTTTGACTAGACAACTTAAAACTTTGTGCAATTAAATGATGTTCAGAATCATAAATATGAATAGCTCGAATAGAATGATCATTCGTATATTCATTTAAGATCTGTTCTATTGTGATCTTGTCATTAAACACTACAGCAGGTTGAATACGCTCAAGAAGCGTATGACTAAGTAATTGCAAATTTTGCTTTGCATAAGTTTCCATAGTAAAAACGGAAATAGATACAAAGGTAAAAGAACAAATAAAAAAAGTAATCGCAAAAATCGTAAATTGAGACTTTCTAAAAAGAGCATGTAGAGAAGTGGACTGATACAACTTAGATATCATGGCCCTTACTCCGCATTCTTAGCCAAGAGTAATACCCTTGGATCAATATGGACCTTGGAATGGCTTAATGCATCTAAGTTAACTTTAAAAGTGGTGTAATTATTTTGATCATATAAACAAAAGATACTACCAACTTCACATTCTGGATTATTAATACTTAAAGAAAGCAAAGAACGATATGGATAATTCTGAATTAAATTTTGTTGTTGTTGAGGGGAAGTTGTAGAAAAGTAAACAGCTTGGCAATGTGACTTGGGGAAATCTTTAACATTAACTGTTTGTACACGATAATTATAAGATAATTGTTGAATATAAGACTGAAAAGTAGAAGTAATTGAAGCATTATCAATTACACAAAGAGTAGGGGTGCTTACATTCTCCCATTTGCTATAACTTAAAATAGATAAAGTTAGCACATAGAAGTTATGTTTTGAATTGGCATACGCAGGCCCACTCGTAGCAAGCACTACAAGTATGCAGAATAATACTTTCTTAGCGGAATGCCACATGGTGAGTTAATGCCACATCAATTGCATGAATAATCTATTCTACATGAAGTTGATTAACTAAAAAAAGTTTAATATCTCATCTAATTTCTACTAAAAAGCCTAAAAAACGACCGCTTGAATAATAAAATATGAGAAAGGTATTGCAACTGGGGATTAATGGTCTATAATGCACATCCATCGGCGGTGATGCAGATAGAAACTTGTTGAAAAACAGTTACTTGTGATTAGATTGGTTGCTTTAAGTGA
>NZ_JBKGFO010000011.1:0-55169 GCF_046557555.1 Acinetobacter sp. H1(2024) | reverse complement strand
GAATAATGAGCTGGCGATGACTTACTCTCACATGGGTAACCCCACACTACCATCAGCGCTAAGAGGTTTCACTTCTGAGTTCGGGAAGGGATCAGGTGGTTCACTCTTGCTATGGTCGCCAGCACAACTGTTTATGGATACTTGCTTTGGTCTTATTGATTGCCGAAGCGTTTTCCAAATCTTTACAGATTGGGCTGATTGAATCTGACTTGTTCATTTTATCTAGTGAAGTAACTAAATCAAGTTTGTTTGTAGATTTATGAATCGATTGATGCTTTATATACAACTGCTTGGGTGTTGTATAGTCAAGCCTCACGAGCAATTAGTATTGGTCAGCTTCACATATCACTATGCTTCCACATCCAACCTATCAACGTCCTAGTCTCGAACGGCTCTTTAGAGGAATAAATTCCTAGGGAAATCTTATCTTGAGGTAGGCTTCCCGCTTAGATGCTTTCAGCGGTTATCCCTTCCGAACATAGCTACCCGGCGATGCGACTGGCGTCACAACCGGTACACCAGAGGTTCGTCCACTCTGGTCCTCTCGTACTAGGAGCAGATCCTCTCAAATTTCCAGCGCCCACGGTAGATAGGGACCGAACTGTCTCACGACGTTCTAAACCCAGCTCGCGTACCTCTTTAAATGGCGAACAGCCATACCCTTGGGACCTGCTTCAGCCCCAGGATGAGATGAGCCGACATCGAGGTGCCAAACACCGCCGTCGATATGAACTCTTGGGCGGTATCAGCCTGTTATCCCCAGAGTACCTTTTATCCGTTGAGCGATGGCCCTTCCATACAGAACCACCGGATCACTAAGACCTACTTTCGTACCTGCTCGACTTGTGGGTCTCGCAGTTAAGCGCGCTTTTGCCTTTATACTCTACGCGTGATTTCCGACCACGCTGAGCGCACCTTCGTACTCCTCCGTTACTCTTTAGGAGGAGACCGCCCCAGTCAAACTACCCACCAGACACGGTCCTCGTCCCGGATAACGGGACAGAGTTAGAACCTCAACATTACCAGGGTGGTATTTCAAGGACGGCTCCATTGGAACTAGCGTTCCAACTTCAAAGCCTCCCACCTATCCTACACAAGTAAGGTCAAAGTTCAGTGTCAAGCTGCAGTAAAGGTTCACGGGGTCTTTCCGTCTAGCCGCGGGTACACTGCATCTTCACAGCGATTTCGATTTCACTGAGCCTCTGCTGGAGACAGCGCCGCCATCATTATGCCATTCGTGCAGGTCGGAACTTACCCGACAAGGAATTTCGCTACCTTAGGACCGTTATAGTTACGGCCGCCGTTTACTGGGGCTTCGATCAAGAGCTTCGCTTACGCTAACCCCATCAATTAACCTTCCAGCACCGGGCAGGCATCACACCCTATACGTCCACTTTCGTGTTTGCAGAGTGCTATGTTTTTAATAAACAGTTGCAGCGGCCTGGTTTCTGCGGCTGTCATCAGCTCAGGAAGCAAGTTCCATCACCAACAACAGCGTACCTTCTCCCGAAGTTACGGTACCATTTTGCCTAGTTCCTTCAGCAGAGTTCTCTCAAGCGCCTTGGTCTACTCGACCTGACCACCTGTGTCGGTTTCGGGTACGATTCCTGTGTAACTGAAGCTTAGAGACTTTTCCTGGAAGCATGGTATCAGCCACTTCACTGTACAAGTACAGCTTGCTATCGGATCTCAGTATAGAGTACCCCGGATTTGCCTAAGATACATACCTACATCCTTCCACCTGGACAACCAACGCCAGGCTGACTTAACCTTCTCCGTCCTCTCATCGCATTACACAGAAGTATTGGAATATTAACCAATTTCCCATCGACTACGCCTTTCGGCCTCGCCTTAGGGGTCGACTCACCCAGCCCCGATTAACGTTGGACTGGAACCCTTGGTCTTTCGGCGAACGGGTTTTTCACCCGTTTTGTCGTTACTCACGTCAGCATTCGCACTTCTGATACCTCCAGCATACTTCTCAATACACCTTCATCGGCTTACAGAACGCTCCCCTACCACTTGACTAATGTCAAATCCGCAGCTTCGGCACATAGTTTTAGCCCCGTTACATCTTCCGCGCAGGCCGACTCGACTAGTGAGCTATTACGCTTTCTTTAAAGGGTGGCTGCTTCTAAGCCAACCTCCTAGCTGTCTATGCCTTCCCACATCGTTTCCCACTTAACTATGATTTTGGGGCCTTAGCTGGCGGTCTGGATTGTTTTCCTCTTGACTACGGACGTTAGCACCCGCAGTCTGTCTCCCGGATAGTACTCATAGGTATTCGGAGTTTGCATCGGTTTGGTAAGTCGGGATGACCCCCTAGCCGAAACAGTGCTCTACCCCCTATGGTATTCGTCCGAGGCGCTACCTAAATAGCTTTCGGGGAGAACCAGCTATCACCAGGCTTGATTAGCCTTTCACCCCTATCCACAAGTCATCCCCTGGCTTTTCAACGACAGTGGGTTCGGTCCTCCAGTTAGTGTTACCCAACCTTCAACCTGCTCATGGATAGATCGCCTGGTTTCGGGTCTATACCCAGCAACTAAACGCCCTATTAAGACTCGATTTCTCTACGGCTCCCCTATACGGTTAACCTCGCTACTGAATATAAGTCGCTGACCCATTATACAAAAGGTACGCAGTCACCGAACAAGTCGGCTCCCACTGCTTGTATGCATGCGGTTTCAGGATCTATTTCACTCCCCTCACAGGGGTTCTTTTCGCCTTTCCCTCACGGTACTGGTTCACTATCGGTCAGTCAGGAGTATTTAGCCTTGGAGGATGGTCCCCCCATATTCAGACAAGGTTTCACGTGCCTCGCCCTACTCGTCATCATTATGTGTGCCCTTTCGTGTACGGGAATATCACCCTCTACGTTCGCACTTCCCAGAGCGTTCCACTAAAACACACATAACTTAATGGGCTGATCCCCGTTCGCTCGCCGCTACTGAGGGAATCTCAATTGATTTCTTTTCCTAAGGGTACTGAGATGTTTCACTTCCCCTCGTTCGCTTTGCAACACTATGTATTCATGTTGCAATACCTACCTTAAAGTAGGTGGGTTCCCCCATTCAGAAATCTCCGGATCACAGGATATTTGCCGCCTCCCCGGAGCTTTTCGCAGGCTATCACGTCTTTCATCGCCTCTGACTGCCAAGGCATCCACCACATGCACTTAATTACTTGACTATACAACCCCAAACAGTCGATGTTACCTACAAGTTAGTAACTTCAACATTTCAGTTTAGAGTACTGTGTACTTAAACACTGTACAGCTTCAATCTAAATTCATATACCAAAACGCTTGATTCAGTTAATTTGCTAGTTCTCAATTCATCTAGATTAATTACTTAATCTAAACTCTTGAGTGAACAATTTATTTCAGACTCAATTTTGCCAATCTGTTAATGAATAAACACGCCTTCGTCAGGTCATGCTTAATACCGTGATACTTAAATCACAGAAGTTAATAAACCAAGACCGAAATCTCTATTTACTAATTTCTGTAATCCGAACTTCTCTTAAGTTCTGGTGGAGACTAGGAGAGTCGAACTCCTGACCTCCTGCGTGCAAAGCAGGCGCTCTACCAACTAAGCTAAGTCCCCAGCTTACATCATCAGTTATGTATCTTTTATCTATAACTTCAACCAGTCAAAGTCATGGTGGGTCTGACAAGACTTGAACTTGTGACCCCACGCTTATCAAGCGTGTGCTCTAACCAACTGAGCTACAGACCCTCAGATACATCTATGAAGAACAACTTGTTGTGGATTCTTACCAATCGTCAATCTTTCGTTAAGGAGGTGATCCAGCCGCAGGTTCCCCTACGGCTACCTTGTTACGACTTCACCCCAGTCATCGGCCACACCGTGGTAACCGCCCTCTTTGCAGTTAGGCTAGCTACTTCTGGTGCAACAAACTCCCATGGTGTGACGGGCGGTGTGTACAAGGCCCGGGAACGTATTCACCGCGGCATTCTGATCCGCGATTACTAGCGATTCCGACTTCATGGAGTCGAGTTGCAGACTCCAATCCGGACTACGATCGGCTTTTTGAGATTAGCATCACATCGCTGTGTAGCAACCCTTTGTACCGACCATTGTAGCACGTGTGTAGCCCTGGCCGTAAGGGCCATGATGACTTGACGTCGTCCCCGCCTTCCTCCAGTTTGTCACTGGCAGTATCCTTAAAGTTCCCGACATTACTCGCTGGCAAATAAGGAAAAGGGTTGCGCTCGTTGCGGGACTTAACCCAACATCTCACGACACGAGCTGACGACAGCCATGCAGCACCTGTATGTAAGTTCCCGAAGGCACCAATCCATCTCTGGAAAGTTCTTACTATGTCAAGGCCAGGTAAGGTTCTTCGCGTTGCATCGAATTAAACCACATGCTCCACCGCTTGTGCGGGCCCCCGTCAATTCATTTGAGTTTTAGTCTTGCGACCGTACTCCCCAGGCGGTCTACTTATCGCGTTAGCTGCGCCACTAAAGCCTCAAAGGCCCCAACGGCTAGTAGACATCGTTTACGGCATGGACTACCAGGGTATCTAATCCTGTTTGCTCCCCATGCTTTCGCACCTCAGCGTCAGTGTTAGGCCAGATGGCTGCCTTCGCCATCGGTATTCCTCCAGATCTCTACGCATTTCACCGCTACACCTGGAATTCTACCATCCTCTCCCACACTCTAGCTAACCAGTATCGAATGCAATTCCCAAGTTAAGCTCGGGGATTTCACATTTGACTTAATTAGCCGCCTACGCGCGCTTTACGCCCAGTAAATCCGATTAACGCTTGCACCCTCTGTATTACCGCGGCTGCTGGCACAGAGTTAGCCGGTGCTTATTCTGCGAGTAACGTCCACTATCTCTAGGTATTAACTAAAGTAGCCTCCTCCTCGCTTAAAGTGCTTTACAACCATAAGGCCTTCTTCACACACGCGGCATGGCTGGATCAGGGTTCCCCCCATTGTCCAATATTCCCCACTGCTGCCTCCCGTAGGAGTCTGGGCCGTGTCTCAGTCCCAGTGTGGCGGATCATCCTCTCAGACCCGCTACAGATCGTCGCCTTGGTAGGCCTTTACCCCACCAACTAGCTAATCCGACTTAGGCTCATCTATTAGCGCAAGGTCCGAAGATCCCCTGCTTTCTCCCGTAGGACGTATGCGGTATTAGCATCCCTTTCGAGATGTTGTCCCCCACTAATAGGCAGATTCCTAAGCATTACTCACCCGTCCGCCGCTAAGATCAGTAGCAAGCTACCTCTCTCCGCTCGACTTGCATGTGTTAAGCCTGCCGCCAGCGTTCAATCTGAGCCATGATCAAACTCTTCAGTTAAAATCATTTTGTACCTTATTTAAAGACAAGGTACCAATTCTGGCTCATCAATTACTGACTTAAATTTCGCTCAAATAAACTTCGAGTAATTTAAACCAATCAATCAATGAAAATTATTTCGATTAATCAACCAGTAAAAATCCACACAAGTTGTTCTTCAATTCTCTTAATGATTTTTCTGCTCTTCGTCAGAGACAGATTCGACACAATACTAAGCTTTTATCTCAACCCTGCAAGCTAAGATATTCTCGTGTATCGCGTCGGGATGAGTGCATTATAGGGAAAAAAAACCGGTACGCAAGCACTTTTATAAATATCAGTGTTCGACCGGTTCTTTTTCACTCAAATAAAGTTTATAAAACTATTAAACATTTGATTTATATCATTAATTTATTTTTTCGGTGTTTTGATCTTTATATCTACAATTTTTATAGGCTGTTTTGGCACGTTTTGATGCATGCCATAGTTTGATGTAGGAACCTGAACAATACGATCAACTACATCCATTCCTTTTACCACTTTACCAAAAACGGCATACCCAGGATTTCCCGGTGAACGGTTAAGAAATTTATTATCTGCAACATTTATAAAAAACTGGCTAGTAGCTGAATCTGGATCTGATGTACGAGCCATGGCTAAAGTACCACGCGTATTTGCAATACCATTTCCTGCTTCATTCTTAATAGGCGCTCGTGTTGTCTTTTCCTGCATATTTGCAGTCATGCCACCACCTTGTGCCATGAAACCTGGAATCACACGATGAAAGATTGTCTCTTTATAAAAACCAGACTTTATATAGCTTTTAAAGTTATTCACACTAATCGGTGCTTTGTCATCATATAACTCTATTTCGATGTTGCCTAAATTTGTTTGCATCTCAACTAAGCTATTAGCCCATACTGAGTGACTACTTAGACCTAGACAAAACAACATCAATAGCTTTTTCATATTTTCCTACAATAAAATTTATAAAAAGATAATCATTAAATCTAATCGTCTACAGCAAAGAATTCTAGTGAGTATTTATTAAGAATTTTAATTCTATTTTCTAACTAATCCATGTTCCACGTGAAACATGGATTATTGTGTTTGTTTAACTATTTTTATCCCAGAATTTTCTAAAGTTTTTACTAATTTCGATAGTATGGCGTTTCGCTTTTCTAGAAATTGGTGTCAGATTAATAAAACCATGAGTCTGTTCCGGAAATTCTTCGTAATGCATTTTCACGCCATTTTGTCTTAACTTATGACTATATATTTTTGCTTCGTCATGTAAGACATCATGTCCGGCTGTAATCACAAAAGCTGGTGGATTTTTCTTTAGATTGCCATAGGTAGGTGAAATAATTGGATCGTCAAGTTCTACATTATGCTGAGTTGCATAATATTGTGTGACGTAATCAATATCGGTATTTGTTAAAACCAACCCTTCGTTATAAGCATAAAAAGAAGGATGTCTGCTTTTGAAATCCACTGTTGGATAAATAAGTAATTGTGCTTGCGGAGCATAAGCTTTATTTACTGATCTTTGCGCTACAACAGTACTAATATTTCCTCCAGCACTATCCCCTGCGACCGCTATTCTATTTTTTAAAATTTTTAATTGTCTGCGGTTTTGATAAACCCATGCCAATGCATCTTCACATGACTGAATTAAATGTTGTGGTGAAACTTCTGGAGCAAGAGGATAGTCGATACTGAGTACCTGTACTTTTGCATATTTAGCTAATAAACGACAAACCTCATCATGAGTATCTAAACCGCCTACGACAAAACCACCTCCGTGATAAAACACAATTAATGGCAGTTTCTTGTTAGGAGCAGGATGATAATGTCTGGCAAAGATTGTACCGCTTTGTAGTGGTAGGCGAAGATCCTCTACTGAATCAATATAAGTTGGTTTTTGGCGTATGGCCTGCATTTGTGCATCAAACATTCTTCTTGATTGAATGGGGTCAGAGCCAATAAAGCCCTCTTTCCCCTGTTTAATTTGCACAGCCATCATGCATTTAGTAAATGAATCGAGATCTGGATACTGATAAGAATATCCTAAAATTTTCGCAAGAGACTCTTGGGCTAGTCGAGGCAACCTATCGAGTGCTCGAGCGGCAGGGCCTTGCCCTTTATCTAGCAATGTTTGAATTTTTTGATTAAATGCTGTCATGCATGTCTCCTTGAATCCCTCTTATCCTTCATATTTTCTACAGAATTCTTTGTTGTTTGACTATATTCGCATACAACTCATGCAATCAAGATACAAAGGTAAAAACCAATCTACGCTAATCTGATTTATAGCAAATGTCATTAACAAATCTGTCGATTAAAACAGGACTTTTTTGCCAATTATTGTTAACAGACAAAAAGAGGTACCGCTATGTCAGCAAAACTAGTTGTTACTATGTTAGCAACCAGTCTTTTAACTGTAGGCTGTGTTGCTTACCCAGATGATCCTTATTATCGTGGTGGCGGATACGTTTACCATGACCATGATCGCCGCTATGATCGTGATGATCAACGTCGATATAATGATTGGGAAAGGAAGCGTTGGGAAGAGCGTCAACGAGTATATGAACAACAACGTAAAGATATTCGTGAACAAGAAAAAGATCGTCGTGAATGGGATAAAAGACACCGTGACTGGGATAAAAAACGGGTAGAAGATCGAGATCATGATCGCAGAGATTATCGTCATGATGACTAAACTTACTACTATATAAAAAGCCCCAAAGAAATAAGTCTTTTGGGGCTTTTTTGAGGAATATAAATTCTCTCTAATCTATAGAAAAATGAGTAGCAGCTCATTTCATACATGTATTGGCATCTTGAACATATATGTTCTATAAACTCATATCTCTTATTTTTAGCAGCAAATTACTGAGCAGTTGCAGAACCTGAAACTGAACCAGAAGCACCAGCATCTACTTGACCTGGTTGTGCTTGACCAGAAACACCTGCATCAATACCAGCACCTGCTTGTACCCCAGATGGGCTAGCACTTGTTTGAGCAGAACCTGATGCGTTTAAACCAGCTTCAGATGCACAACCAACAGCTGTAAAAGCGACACCAGCAAGCACTACAGAGATAAGACCTAATTTTTTCATAATCACTTTCCTTTCATTACGACAAACGTTTAAATGCAAAGTTCATCTTCGCGCTGCCTATAATTCACAATTTTTTTTTCTGGCGTGCGTATCATTGGTTGTCTTTTCTAGTAATAGAAGTACAAATTCTGCAATTTTTTATTAAATTCAATTTTTTAATCTGACCAATCTATTTTATAAATTAAACCATAGATAACCATTTGTTTAATTTTATCAATTTTTTCTTTTTATTCTGCTGAGCCCTTATATTTAAAATTTTTCCATTTATAGAAACGCTATATAAGGTACGTAGACTGTTACAGAGCTTTTTTACCCTTAAAAGTGGTTTACTCATAAAAAAGCCGCGAATGATCGCGACTTTTTTGAAAGTGAATATGGCTTAAACGTTAAATTATGGCCACTGCATTTCACCTTTTACAACTTTAGCCCCTAACTCTAAGCTATCAACACTTTGAAGAGTTGGATATTGCTTTTGCATAACTTTGCTCAACTCAGCAGAGTTTTTAGTTGCTTTAGCTGCCTTTTCATAACTATTTAAATAGTTAATCGAGAAATTGACCGCATCGAGACCTTGGGGAGCTCCCTCAACCATATGTGCAGGCACAACAATTTTAGGCTGAAGGGCTTTGATACTTTCTAAGGATTGAATAACTTCCGCACGATCTTTAGTTTTAGGAGTATCGGCCATCCATAAATGAATGCCTGAAGACACAGGGATTCCCCCTACTACTGCTTTTGCAGATGGTACCCATAAATAGGTAAGTTCTTTTTTACCTTTAATTTCGATTGATTCATTTTCAAGTTTTAAAGTTTTAGCTGTATAAGCTTGAGGCACAATAATTTGGCTAGGTGCATTTGCACCCATTTGTGGTCCCCAATATTTAACTTTAAGCGCTTGAGTATCCTGAATATGCTTTACTGTTTCTGGAGTGGCAATAATCTGTACATTCGGGAAATACTGTTTAAATACATCTAAACCAAAGTAATAGTCTGGGTCGCCATAGCTTACAAAAATGGTTTTTAACGTTTTACCGCTATCTAGAATATTTGCGGCAATGCGCAATGCTTCAGATTTTGAGAATTGCGCATTAACCAATAGAACTTCTTTATCGCCTTCAATTAAAGTAGACGTCACGCCAAAATGTTCGGGTTTAGCCAGAAAACTCTGGATTTTTAGGTCTTGAGCAAAAGCTGACTGAGCCATAGTTAATGCCGTTGCAGTAGTAAGCGCCGAAGCGGTTAATTTAAATAGTTTCATTAGGTATTCTCCTGTTTCATGAAGAACACTTTAAATTGCAATTTATGTAAGATAAATGCACTAATTTAAGATAAACTGTTGCATATATTGTAATAATAGCTAGACATATGGATACTTTAAAAGCGATTCAGGTCTTTGTTTCTATTGCACAACATGGCAATTTGACCAAAGCCGCAGAACATCTTAATTATTCTCGCGCCATGGTTTCACGTTATCTTGAGCACCTTGAACATACATTCTCAACTCGACTTTTTCAGAGAAATACCCGAAAAATATCCCTCACTCCCGCAGGTGAGAAAGCTCTGCTCTACTGTGAAAATATTTTACAACAACAACAACTTTTACAAGAGCTCGCAGCACCTGAGCAACATAACGGTACAATCCGTTTTACATGCGGTTTATTTTTGTTTGAACTTGGAGTAGCAGAATGTATTCGCCAATTTAAACGTCAACATCCGCATATTAATTTTGATGTTTATTTGACTGAAAACACTATGGATCTTATAGATGCACAAGTGGATTTAGCGTTACGTATTACCCAAAAGGTAGCCGATGGTTTAATTGCACGACCAGTTTGTCAGATCGAGTCCGTTTTCTGTGCTCATCCAGATTATTTAAAACAACACAGTCCCCTGCTCCATCCTCGTCAACTGATTCAGCATGAATGTATTGCTCATCATAGTCAGCACCAATACTGGACACTGTTTGATAATGAACAACAACCTCAGAACTATCCTTTGAATGTGACTTTTAAAAGTAATGATGTAAATGCGCTTTACGATATGTGTTTACATGCACAGGGAGTCGCGATGTTACCGTCATTATTAGTTGAAAAAGATTTAAAAGAAAAACGTCTAACCGCTTTATTTAAAAATTTTATGGCTCCTGAACTAAGCTTGTCGATCGTGTATGCCTCTAGACAACATTTACCTCGAATTACTCAAGAATTTATTGCTTTTATGATCGAAAATTTAGATTTTTACTTAAAACCGCAAAATTAAAAGCTTTAAATTGCCGTGTACGCTTGAATTTTTAGGCAATGCCCATACTTCATCCCTATTAATGAATTACAGCATATGCATGGCAGTTCAGGTTTTACACAGTAAATACTGATGCCAAAAAGGACTGTACATGTTTAAAAACCCATTTAAACGGAGATCATCAATGGCTAATGAGCAAAATGAGCAAGCTCAAGACATTCAAAATGAGCAAGCTGAGCAATCTAACGAGCAAACTCAAGCTGAAGGTGTAGAGCAAGCAAACGACGTTACCGTTGAATCTTTACAAGCGCAAATCACTAAACTAGAAGAAAATCTTAAGCTGGAAAAAGCTCGTACAGCAAATGCAGTTTATGAAGCACAAAAAAGTGTAGAGCGTATTCAACGTGAGTCTGAGAAGCATAAAGAAACTGTGCTTGAAAAATTTGCAAAAGAATTGTTGGACTCTGTCGACAATTTAGAACGTGCAATTCTGGCTGCTGGTGGTGAAGAAACACCAGTACTTGAAGGTGTTAAGTTAACTTTGAAGTCATTGTTAACGACTCTTGAGAAATTTGGCGTTGTAGAAGCTGATACTCAAAATGGTTTCAACGCAGATTTACACCAAGCTGTTGGTATTGATCCAAATGCCAAAGCAAATGAAATCGGCACCGTTTTACAAAAAGGCTATACCTTAAATGGTCGCTTGTTGCGCCCTGCTATGGTTATGGTTGGTCAATAAAATGAGCAAAAGCGAAGCATCGCTTCGCTAAAAGCACAAAATTTGAGAGTTTTTTGATTTTTTTTTCATAAAAATGCTTGAAAAAAACCGATTGACTCTCATATCGAATAACAAGCAAAAACATTGCAACAGAATTTTAGAGGAACACACCAAATGGCGAAAATTATTGGTATTGACTTAGGTACTACCAACTCATGTGTTGCTGTACTTGAAGGCGATAAAGTAAAAGTAATCGAAAACGCTGAAGGCGCACGTACAACTCCATCGATCATTGCTTATAAAGATGGCGAGATCTTGGTTGGTCAAAGCGCTAAGCGTCAAGCAGTAACAAACCCTAAAAATACATTATTCGCAATCAAGCGTTTAATTGGTCGTCGTTATGAAGATCAAGCAGTACAAAAAGACATTGGTCTTGTACCGTATAAAATCATCAAAGCAGACAACGGTGATGCTTGGGTTGAAGTAAACGACAAAAAATTAGCGCCTCAACAAATCTCTGCTGAAATCTTGAAAAAGATGAAAAAAACTGCAGAAGATTATTTAGGTGAAACAGTAACTGAAGCGGTAATTACCGTTCCTGCTTACTTTAACGATGCTCAACGTCAAGCAACTAAAGATGCGGGTAAAATCGCTGGTTTAGATGTTAAACGTATCATTAACGAACCAACTGCTGCGGCTCTTGCGTTCGGTATGGACAAAAAAGAAGGCGACCGTAAAGTTGCAGTTTACGACTTAGGTGGTGGTACTTTTGACGTATCTATCATTGAAATCGCAGACCTTGATGGCGACCAACAAATCGAAGTGTTATCAACTAACGGTGATACTTTCCTTGGTGGTGAAGACTTTGATAACGCATTAATTGAATACTTGGTTGAAGAATTCAAGAAAGAACAAAGTGTGAACTTGAAAAATGATCCACTTGCGTTACAACGTTTGAAAGAAGCTGCTGAAAAAGCAAAAATCGAGCTTTCTTCATCTAATGCAACTGAAATCAACCTTCCATACATCACTGCTGATGCGACTGGTCCTAAACACTTAGTGATCAACGTAACTCGTGCAAAACTTGAAGGTTTAGTTGCTGACTTAGTTGCTCGTACAATTGAACCTTGCCGTATTGCACTTAAAGATGCTGGTCTTTCGACTTCTGACATCTCTGACGTAATTTTGGTTGGTGGTCAGTCTCGTATGCCACTTGTACAACAAAAAGTACAAGAATTCTTCGGTAAAGAGCCACGTAAAGACGTGAACCCTGACGAAGCAGTTGCAATCGGTGCAGCAATTCAAGGTGCTGTATTGTCTGGTGACAAGAATGACGTATTGCTTCTTGATGTAACACCATTAACTTTAGGTATTGAAACAATGGGCGGTGTATTAACACCAATCATTGAGAAAAACACGACGATTCCTGCGAAGAAATCACAAGTGTTCTCTACTGCTGCTGATAACCAACCAGCTGTAGATATTTCAGTTTACCAAGGTGAACGTAAGATGGCTCAACAAAACAAATTGTTGGGTAACTTCCAATTAGGCGATATCCCACCTGCTCCACGTGGTGTGCCGCAAATTGAAGTATCGTTTGACATCAACGCTGACGGTATCTTGAAAGTATCTGCAAAAGATAAGAGCACTGGTAAAGAGCAATCGATTCAGATTAAAGCAAACTCAGGTTTATCTGATGCTGAAATCGAAGCGATGATTAGAGATGCTGAAGCGAATGCTGAAGAAGACCGTAAGTTTGAAGAACTTGCAAAAGCTCGTAACGAAGCTGATGCATTAATTTCAAGCTCGAATAAAGCTGTTAAAGATCTTGGTGACAAAGTGACTGAAGATGAAAAAACAGCGGTAAGCACAGCGGTTTCTGAACTTGAAGCAGCAACTAAAGAAAATGATGTTGAAGCGATCAAAGCAAAAACTGAAGCTTTACAAAACATTTTGATGCCTATCACTCAACGTGCTTATGAACAAGCGCAACAAGCTGGTGGTGCTGAAGGCTTTGATCCAAATGCATTCCAAGGTGGTGAAGCTGGTCAACAAAAAGCTGATGATGGCGTTGTAGATGCTGAATTTACAGAAGTAAAAGACGACAAAAAATAATTTGTCTCTTTAAAAAAAGACCGCGCGAAAGCGCGGTTTTTTTATTGTTTACAAAAAATAACAATTGCAATTTATATATTTTTTGAAATAATTTATTGTCAAAATAGTCACTTATAAAAACTAACTATTTATTATTTATTGTATTTTTTAAAAAATAAAACCACTGTTATTAAATCCATTAATTTTAAAATTAATGCCAAATAAATAGTTTTATTTATTCCGTTTCTTTAGCAAGATCACAAAATGATCGCCTTCTTTGGTCTCCTTTATCACTTTGACGAATCTAAATTACTCACTAACAATAAGAATTTATTAATATTTATATGTTGCCATGAAAAAATTTCTATGGTGGGGAATGAGCTTTTACTTAAGTATGAGCTTACACACAGTTGCTTTTGCTCAAAGCAACTTATCAAGTGTTACTTTTAATCAGCCTTTAAAATATAAGATTGATTTCATAGATCCACGTTTTCATCTTACTAAAGAACAATTTATACAAATTGGTCAAGAAGCTGCTGAAATCTGGCAGAAAGAAACGGGAAAAACTTATTTTATTTATGACTCACAAGCAGAGCTTACAATTAACTTAGTATTTGATGATTATCAAGCTGTTCAGAATGAAAAGAAAAGTAATATAAACAAATTATTAGAACAACAGAAAGAATGGCATAAGAAAAATGAAGCTATTCATTTTTTAAAACAACAAATAGATCAGGAAACTGTACTTCTAAATGAAGAAAAACTTCAGCTTAATAATAAATTTGAACAGTATCAGCAAGATGTAACTCTTTATAATCAAGGAAATTTGGGAAAATTCAATCAAGTTGATTTAATCAAACGTCAAACTCAGTTAAATAAACAATCATTAGAGTTAAAAGCTAAATTTATTCAACATAGCAATAAGATAGAAAATCTTAATTCTCAAATTAAGCAAATAAATCAACAGCAAAACCAACTTAATGAAGCTATTAAACAAATTAATTTAGCCACGACTGTTGGTCCAGAAACTTTTCATAAGGGCTTATTCAGTCATAATCAAATTCAGATTTATGGTTTTAGTTCATTCGATGATTTACGCCTAACCCTTGCTCATGAGTTTGGACATGCATTAGGTCTAAAACATACAACCGACCCAAAGTCTCTAATGTATCCTCGTTTAAAAGAGCAAGATATTCACAACTTCAAATTAACAGATTCCGATCTAAATTTATTAGGCTCATTTTATAAATCAAATAGTGAAAACTATTAAAGCTAACCAGTTAAATAAACTAAATAAAATATAAATTAATCAAATTTTACTAATGAATGATTTTTTCAAAGGGTAAAAAATAATGAGACTAAAGTCTCATTTATTTATTCAAATTGTACATTTTTTGATTGATTTTTCACTTTATATTCTTATAATACGTTTTTTTTTAAATCTCCCCCCCTGACGACTATGCGCTTAACATCTTTGTTATTAGGCTTAGCTTTTGCTTTCTCTAATTTTCAGGCCAATGCTCACTTGGCTACTTCTGCAAATACTCAAGTTCAGCAGAAAAATGCTCAACATTTGACATATAAAATTGCTGAAGTTGATCCTCGTTTTGGTTTAAGTCAAGATCAATTGCTTGAGATTACTCAGCAAGCTGCTGATATTTGGAAAGAAGGAACAGGTAAAAATTACTTTACTTATGACCCAAATGCAAAGTTAGAAATTCGTCTTGTATATGACGACAGCCAAAATCGTTCAGCAGAGCGTCAAAAAATTTCTGCTCAGTTTAAACAAGATCAACAACGTATCATTGATGAGCAACAACAAATTAAACAGTTGAAGCAAAATTTAAGTCAAACTCAATCTGATCTTGAAAACAAAAAACAGATCTTAAATGAGAAGTTGAAAAATTTTGATCAACAAATGATGCAGTTTAATCAAGGTAAATTAGCACCTGAATACACAGCAAAATCGCTTGGTAAAACTCAGAAAGATTTACAGAAACAGACTGTTGCTTTAAAGAAAGATATTGCTGCTTATAATCAACAAGCTGCAGACTTAAATAAAAAGGTTAATCACTTTAACCAAATTAATGATAAGTTCAATCAATCTTTAAATCAGTTTAAGCAAAATGCACAAGCTGATGTATTTAAGAAAGGCATTTATAACGGTAAACAAATCACAATCTATGAATATAGCTCTATCGATGATTTACGTTTAACGATTGCTCATGAGTTAGGCCATGCGCTTGGTTTGAAACATAGCGATCAACCTGGTGCCTTAATGTACTCAGTTCGCAAAGACAGTGATAAAAAAACTAATGTTTTAACTGACGCTGATCGTGATCTACTAAACGCTTTACCTCAATAATTAGATATGAAACATCAATGATGTATCTATTTTATAAGTAGATACATCGAAATTCATGTCAAAGTCATGTTATTGTGGTTGTAAGAGCTGACTAAAATAGAATGGAGATCAAGATGAGTTATTATCATATCCTGATTGAAGTAAATGACCACATTAGTACGATTGAACAAACTCGAGATATCGAACTATTTGATATTATTGAACTTAAACCGTACCTTCATTCTATTTTGTTGCCTTACTTTAACGAGCAAGAAATTGAGCTTGAAGATGAAAATATTGAATATAAAGATATTTTACATCTTGAAGTTAAGCAAACCTTACTCCCTATCGAGCATTTAATCGAAGAAGAACAAAAGCAGTTGCCAAGTGACACTGATGTCACTATTACTGCTTATGAAATCTTTAATGATCGTGATTTAAGCCAAGATGTCACTTCAGTTATTTTGGACATTTTGGAAGCTGTAAAGCTAGATTAATTCATAGTTTAACTGCTAAATAAAAAGGTCTGCATATGCAGACCTTTTTATTTGGTATCGTTATTACTGCATCATTTTTCGAGCTTGCTCTTGGCGAAATGCACGTAAAATCTGTTGCCCTGCCCGTCCATTTGGATTTAAACCTAAACGAGTTTGTTCCTGACGGATAGCAACGCGAGTTTTATCACCAATTAAACCATCCACAGCACCAATATCATAACCACGATTAATCAAAAACTGCTGAATTTCTCGACGTTCTGCTCGTGAAGTACCAGGGTCATCTGTTGGCCAAGAAGCAACGAATGGTTTACCACCTTTTAAACGATCAGATAAATGTGCAATCGCAAGTCCATAACTTTCTGCTGCGTTATAACTATAAATAGCATCAAAATTTTTAAAAACTAAAAAGATTGGGCCATTTGCTCCTGCTGGTGCCATTAAACCAGCAGGCGTATTATCAGACAACGCACCTTGAATTAAAGGTGTACCATCAATTCGGGTTACTCCACGCGCATTCCAGCTACTCAATGATTTTTTAGAGCGACGCCCTTCTCCATCAATTGACATACCTGCTGGGATTTTGACTTCAAAGCCCCATGGCATAGCCGTTTGCCAACCAGCTTTATTCAAGAAATTAGCTGTTGATGCCAATGCATCTGCTGTACTAGAGACTAAATCACGACGACCATCACCATCAAAATCAACAGCTAAGCGTTCATAAGTTGATGGCATAAACTGTGTATGACCGAATGCGCCTGCCCATGAGCCTTTAAGCTGATCTTCGGTTAAATCACCACGTTGTAAAATACGCATAGTGGCAAAAAATTCTGTACGGAAATAACTTTGTCGGCGCCCTTCACAACTTAAAGTTCCAAGTGCTTGCAATAAAGGATATTTTCCAGAAATATCACCAAAATTACTTTCAACGCCCCACACTGCCACAATTGTTTCTGGCGGTACGCCATAAGTTTGAGATGCACGATTTAAAACATCTCGATATTGCGCTAATTTTTGTTTACCAAGCTCAACACGCTCTTCATCTACAAGACCAGATAAATAGTCCCAAATCGGTGTCGAAAATTCTGGCTGATAATTTAACTTATCAATTACTGAGTAGTCTGGCGTTAAATCTTGTGTATAGCGGTCATAAGTGCTACCCGAAACACCTGCAGCAATCGCTTGCGAACGTAAATTTGCCAAACAACTCTGAAAATTATTATTAGGCGTGTAAGTATTGCTATTCGTTACAGGAACTGTTGCATTACTAGATATTGTAGAAGTAGAACCATTAATTATCAGCTCTGCTTGAGCCTGAGTCATTGTCAAAAATATAGACCCAACAATACAAGAAAAACGTCGCATATTATCCTAGTTCAATTTTTAAATTTAAATTTGTCTTTACCATACCATTATGGACTCAAAATTTTCAGAGAGAAATCGTAAATTTGAATTCATAATTAATTCTTTAAATTCATTTCCAAAGTTTTAAATTCAAATTTTACATCTAGTTTTGAATTTAAAACTTCTTACACAAGATTAATTGGTTTTTAAATTCAGAAATCTCTCCTGTAGTTTAAATTCAAAATGCCTCTTTAAATTTAAAACTATAAGCCCAATCCATCTGTGGATAACTTATAAAACCCACACCTAAACCACCTTACACACTATATTCTTTATACTTTTCATCATCCTTACGAACTATAAGGCCTTAGCTACTCATGAATACATGTTTTAAATTTAAAAATCAGGCGCTGTTTTGAATTCAAAACACCACCGAGATAACACGCATCTTTTTAAATTCAAAACAAACATAAGCCGATCTACTAGATTTAAATTCAAACTTTAGGTGCTAGGGATAACTTATTTTAAATTCAAAACCACTAAAACACCTTATTTCATTTTTAAATTCAAAATAAAAGTCCTCATTTAAATTCAAAAAGCTTAATAAAAGTTATCCACAACAGAACAAGATTAGGCTTCTTAAATTTTTTAAATTTAAAAGATAAAAAAAGCGATCCGAAGATCGCTTTTTAGAAATTTTAACTTAATTAAATAGTCATATCAGCTGTCAATGCGAGTGGTTCTGGCAAAATTTTCGCTAATTGACGGCATAAATTCGTCAATTCATTACTATCCACAGGCATTAACGTAATGTGACCCAACTTACGGCCAGCACGTTCTGATTTGTTATAAAGGTGCAGATGAGCGCCATGTAGTGCTAAAACATCTTCAGTTTTAGGATGCTGACCAATAATATTGATCATAACCGTTGGTCGAACAACGTCTGTTGAACCTAATGGTAACCCTGCAACAGCTCGAACATGGTTTTCAAACTGTGAACATACGGCGCCTTCAATTGACCAGTGACCTGAGTTATGTACACGTGGTGCCATCTCATTCGCACATAAGCCTTGTTCTGTCACAAATAGCTCGAGAGTTAGCACACCTACATAGTTGAGATGATTTAACAAACGCGTAATGTAGTCTTGAGCAACAGGTTGTAGAGCTTCACTATTCGGTGCAGGTACGATTGAGTGCGACAAAATACCATTGTGATGGTGGTTTTCAGCCAATGGCCAAGTTTTTACTTCACCATTTTGACCACGTACTGCAATAATCGAAACTTCGCGAGAAAACTTCACAAAACTTTCAGCAACTAAGCTTTTTGCAGGACCAAGCTCTGCCCAAGCAGTATCAATTTGGTCTTCTGAACGAAGTACAAACTGACCTTTGCCGTCGTATCCACCAGTTGCCGTCTTAAGTACAATCGGCAAACCAAGTTCAGCAACAGCTTTTTTCAAGCTTTCTAAGCTATCTACAGCACGATACGGCGCAACAGGAATCGCAAGTTCATCAAACAATGCTTTTTCTGATAAACGATTTTGCGCAGTTGCTAAAGCAATACGGGGAGGGTGCAATGTTTTGGTTTGAGTCAAAACATCTACGTCCGCAACGGGCGTATTTTCAAATTCAAGACTGAAAACATCAGCACTTTCAATAAACTGCTTTAAACCTTGTTCATCTTGGCTAGAAAAAACTTGACCTAAAACACCTGCGGGACAATCTGTATTTGCTTCAAAAAAAGTACATTGAATATTTAATGGTAAAGCTGCTTGCGCCATCATACGGCCCAATTGTCCACCACCAAAAATACCGATAGTTTTATCCATTTCAGCCTCTTAAACTTGTCCCGGAATGTTGTTGCTTGCAACTTTATCAGTTTGTGCAGCACGGAAATCAGCAACATTTTTTGCGATTTCAGGACGAGTTAAACCTAAGATTTGAGCAGCCATAATCGCAGCATTAGTCGCACCAGCCGGACCAATTGCCAAAGTACCCACTGCGATACCTGCTGGCATTTGTACGATTGAAAGTAATGAATCTACACCATTTAAAATTGATGATTTAACTGGTACACCCAACACAGGTAAGTCAGTTTTTGCAGCACACATACCTGGTAAATGCGCAGCACCACCAGCACCAGCAATAATCACTTGAATACCACGATCACGCGCAGTTTCTGCATATTCAAATAAACGGTCTGGCGTACGGTGAGCAGATACCACTTCCGCTTCAAATGGGACACCAAGCTGTTTAAGCATATTGGCAGTATGTTCAAGCGTTGCCCAATCGGACTGGGAACCCATGATAATTCCGACTAAAGGTTGGGTATCTGTTGCGACCGCGTTCATTGGCATTTCCAAAGCGTAAAAATGGTAAAAACTCGACTTGTACCAAGCCAAGCATGAGAGAAAAAGATGAGGCCAATATTATAGCTGTTTTTTCACTCACCCCAAAGCCCAAGTTTATGAGGAAAAAGCATGAATCCGATGGATTTAACAACGATCTGTCTGAAAACCCGATTTCAAATAATTTTACTGGCTTCTAAATACAAAATAGACGCAGCCAAACAGGCATAACATGGCCCAAACATAGTCTAATTTAAACGGCTGCTTAAACAGCAACACCATAAATGGCACAAATACAATAAGCGTAACCACTTCTTGGGTAATTTTCATTTCACCCAAGGTCCAGTTTTGATCACTCAAGATTCGAGTTGCTGGAATCATAAAACTATATTCCAGTAGGGCAATAATCCAACCGAATAAAATCGCTTGCCAGAATGGAGCATGGTGCAAAAACTTAAGATGCCCATACCATGCAAGTGTCATAAAACAGTTCGAAATAATTAATAGCACAAAAGCTAAAACCGTTGGGCTCAAAGGCACATCCTTCATCATTACGATGATATAAGTATTAATATGGATCAAAAATATTATAAAAGATAAAACTGTAATTCAGCTTAAATCTAAAAAATAAAGCTGTCCGTTTATAGGCATCTCAAACACATAGAACAACAACGAATTTTGACTATCTTTTCCAGTTGAGCCTTGCTATCGTTGCTGGCAAATTTATCAATAATGAAACCACAGTAAATCATATTTATACTGTGTACAAAAGCAGTGGAGAAGGCGAGCAATGCATCTGCATATCTTGGGTATTTGTGGCACTTTTATGGGCTCTTTAGCACTTTTAGCTCGTGATTTAGGACATAAGGTAACAGGTTCCGATTCAAACGTTTACCCGCCAATGTCTACCCAGTTAGAAAACGCAGGTATTGAACTCATGCAAGGCTATGACCGTAGCCATTTACAGCCTCATCCAGATTTGGTTATTGTCGGCAACGCCATGAAACGTGGTATTGATGCCGTGGAATATATGCTTAATGAAGGCCTGCCATATATTTCTGGTCCACAGTTCCTTGCAGATCATGTTTTACAAGGTAAACATGTGCTTGGTGTAGCGGGTACGCATGGAAAAACAACCACAACAACTATGCTCGCTTGGGTACTTGATCAGGCTGGTTTAAACCCAGGCTTTTTAATTGGTGGTGTACCACTGGGTTTTAGTGAAAGCGCTCGTTTAGGCGGTGGTAAATACTTCTGCGTTGAAGCCGACGAATATGACTCAGCTTTCTTTGATAAACGTTCTAAGTTTGTTCATTATCATCCAAAAACGGCAATTTTAAATAACCTTGAATTTGACCATGCCGATATTTTTGATGACCTAGCAGCGATTCAAAAACAGTTCCATCATCTTGTTCGTACCATTCCAAGTGAAGGCCGTATTATTGCGCCAATTACTGAAACTCATATTGATGAAGTGCTTGAAATGGGTTGCTGGACGCCAGTGATCCGTACAAGTTTAGAAGCAAATGAAAAAGCTGCATTGTCTGCCGAATTAATTTCAATTGATGGCAGCCATTTTAAAGTCCTCGAAAATGGTAATGCCGTTGGTGAAGTGAAATGGTCTATGACAGGGCAACATAGCGTAGCTAATGCTTTGGCAACCATTGCAGCAGCTCAACATGTGGGTGTTGCACTTGAAACGGCTTGTGAAGCTTTATCTAACTTTGGCGGTGTAAAACGCCGTATGGAGTTACTCGGTACAGTCAATGGTATTGAGGTTTATGATGACTTCGCTCACCATCCAACAGCAATTGACACCACTTTAGATGGCGCACGCAAACGCTTAGGTGAACGCCGTTTATGGGCTATTATTGAACCGCGTTCAAATACCATGCGTATGGGCAGCCATAAGGATGGCTTAGCGCATTCAGCACGCTTAGCAGATGACGTTATCTGGTACCAGCCAGAAGGTTTAGACTGGGATTTACAACCTGTAATTGAAGCTGCTTCAAACCGCGCTCAAGTCAGCCGTTCACTTGATGAAATTATTAACCGTATTGTTAATGAAGCAGGTGAGGGCGATGCTGTTGTGATTATGTCTAATGGCGGCTTTGGTGGCTTACATCAAAAACTTATAAGCGCATTAAAAGCAAAAGCTGCTTAACTTTCTCTCTAGATGATTTAATAAAAAAACGGGTTTCTATATGAAACCCGTTTTTTTAGTTTAATGGTTTTTAAACCTGCTTTGGCTCTATATCTTCTATAAATTTATTCGAGATGAATAAACGTAAAGTATAGACAATACCCATAGCAAATACGCTATATCCCACGTTATTACAAATAAATGGAATACATAAAATAATGAGTGCAGTAATAGGATAAAACCATTTAGAAATTCCGGTTAAACATTCAAACTCGTATAACATCCAGATACAAGTGGTATAAAGCACCACACTCACTGCGACAATTACACCCATATATAAATCAGAAATATGTGCATGATGGGTCGTGACATCCACGGCGGCGGCAAGCGCAGCACCTACCGCAGCAATACTCACAAAAACAAAATAATGACCATAACCCCATACAAATGGACGCACACCTTTAAAATGATGATGCTGTTCACTGCGATCAAAGTAAGCCCACCACATTGCGAACATGAGCATCAATCCTCCAATCATTAAGAAAACGGCAGGAATATTGATAGATTGAGCCGCAAGCGCATCACGTATGGCATTAAAACTACCTACGATTGATTCGCCTAAAACAATAATCGTGAGTAAGGCATAGCGCTCTACAATATGATGAGGATGCCACGGCGTAGGCGAATGTTTTTCTGCATAGATCGGAACAAATAACTCGAGCACAACCAGACATAAAAATAGAGGTATTGAAAGTACATGAGCAAAGTTAGCCACAAGCCAGCCAATTTGTACCAAGACTATACCGATCGCATAGCGGTAAGCCGTAACTCGCCGTTCAGGATCATGTTTTGCTGCTCGGAGCCACTGTGAGACTAAAGCCAAGCGCATAATCACATAGCCCACAATAATGATGTCGAAGTCCTGACTACGGAACACATCAGGAATACCTGCGGCCATCACCAATGAACCTACAATTTGTACAAAGGTAAGGCACCGATACAATGCATCATCATTATCGTAAGCTGAGGCAAACCATGAAAAATTCATCCATGCCCACCACAGCGCAAAAAACACCATTAGGTAGCTTGGCAGTGCATGCCAGAGATGATTTTCAATAATCGCGTGGTGTAACTGCTGACCGGCTGTTGCAATCGCGACCACAAAAATTAAATCGAACAATAATTCGAGGGGAGTTGCTGCTCTATGCGGCTGTTTAGGATCTCTTGGAGATAAAGGCCTCAAACTTAATTTTTTCTGTTTTTCTTGAGTAGTCATAAAATAACGTTCTCGAATAAAGTGCCAACACGTTAACACTTTAATATTAACCACCAGATCACGCATTAAAAATTATTTAGGTCTGCTGTTTAATGTTTAGTCACAAACAAACTATATTTCATTTTTGTGACAATTCTTTATCAAGACAACACGCTTAATTCTTTATCATAGCCCACGTTTTTTGTTCTTGTTTGGAATATGAATGTCTTTAGAAACACTCAACCTTAGCTTATTCCATGTGATTAATGGGGCTCAGGATGCGAGTCAATTTATCATTCGCCTTGCTATCTTTTTTGCTAATGATCTCCTCTATATTCTTTTATTCATCCTTACATTTTTATGGTTCTACGGCGATCAAGATTTAAAAAATAGGGTCATTAAATCTGTCTTTTTAACCTGCATATCACTTTTAGTGGGTTATGTTATTTCTCTGTTTTATCATCATCCAAGACCATTTGTGATGGGTGTGGGCACCACGTTTATTGAACATGCACCAACAGCATCTTTTCCAAGTAATCATATGCTGATTTTCAGCACCATAGCCCTGTCTTATTTGTTTGCTCAGCGCAAAATGATTGGAATCATTCTGTTATTTTTGTCATTTGTGGTAGCGTGGTCACGTATTTATTTAGGTGTGCATTTCCCTTTAGACATGCTGGGGGCTTTTATTGTTGCGCTACTGGTCAATACGGCAGGTTATTACTTCTGGAATGCTTACGGTACAAGTTTGACCGCATTCTTTATTCACCTTTACCAAATTATATGCAAACCGCTTTTAGACCGCGGTTTGATTAAATAATCCGTAGATTTTTTTATATTAAAACCACGACATTAAGTTCAGTTGCGTAATACAAAAAAATCTGCCATTCTATGTGTAATTGGATAGGTTTTATCCAATACAGAATTTAGTTTGACAAGGGGAGTAGCCTCCTCCAAACATAACAGCAATGTTATGTGTCAGATATCGTCAATACACTTTTATTAAAAAGTCGGTATCTGAGCATCGTGAAATTCATGATGTAGGCAAGACCTTGATCATGTTGATACAGATGTTTTAATTCATCTGGCAACTGGTCGAGGTTTTTTTATGCCCAATTGCCGGATGTAGGGAGGATTTATGGAAACAATCGGCAATCTATGGCTGTACATAGCATTCTTTGGCATTGTCATTGTCATGCTTTTAGTGGACTTTTTAGGCTTTAAGCAAAAGCAAGGTCAAGATGTCTCAATTAAGCAAGCTGCGTACTGGAGCGTGGCGTGGGTAAGCGTCGCGGTCTTATTTGGTGGTGGTTTATGGCTTTATCTCCAACAAACAGTTGGGGTGACCCTAGCAAATCAAAAAACCATGGAATACTTCGCAGGTTACTTACTTGAAAAGTCTCTCGCAATTGACAACGTTTTCGTCTGGTTAATGATTTTTGCGGCATTTGCTATTCCAGCTGCGCTACAACGTAAAATTTTGCTCTACGGCGTATTAGGCGCAATCGTACTACGTACCCTTTTTATCTTTATTGGTGCATGGTTCGTACAAGAGTTCTCTTGGGTACTTTATATTTTCGGTGCATTCTTGGTATATACAGGTTTCAAATTCTTAAAAGGCCAAGAAGAACAAACCAATATCGAAGATATCAAAGTTTTAAAATGGCTACGTAAGCACATGCGTATTACGCCGCAGCTTGAAGGTGACAAATTCTTTGTACGTCAAAATGGTTTATTGTGGGCAACGCCGTTATTTCTAGTGTTGATTTTGGTTGAAGCTTCAGATGTCATTTTCGCGGTAGATTCTATTCCTGCTATTTTCGCAGTAACGAGTGATCCATTTATTGTTTTAACGGCGAACTTAATGGCAATTTTAGGTTTACGCGCAATGTTCTTCTTACTTGCTGGCGCTGCTTCTAAACTGCATTACTTACCATATGGTTTAGGCATTATCTTATTGTTCATTGGTGCGAAAATGTTGTTGCTTGATGTATTCCACATGCCAATCTGGATTTCGTTAAGCTTTATCGTAATAGTGTTAGCAATTACTGCTTATCTCTCTTTACGACACAACAAAAAGCAATTGCAGTCTTAACTCATCACAACAAGGCATCTACACGTGAGATGTCTTGTCATTTAAATCTTTAAAATAGGCTGTACTTTAAAAAAGCAGATTAATATCATATGCCAACCTAAAATTTATCTTTCCTAATCAGAAACATAATAGATAACAGCGATTCGGTTTTTTATGCCGAACATACTTATTAAAATGTGTGGAGTCTCATGCGTTCTAAAAAAATTAATCTTGTCGTGGTCCCTTTATTACTCACGGCATGTAGCCATAATGATGGTCCTTTAGTACAAGATGTATATAACAACCAATATGACTGTGCTCGCGACTGGAATAATGAAACATGTAAACAAGAAAATAGCTCAAGTGGACATGGTTCTAGCTATGTCGGTAGCCGCTATTTAGGTCCTGCGTATTATCGAAATAATCGGGAAGTTTCTTTTCGCGGAAATACCTTACATCCTTACAGCAATTTGAGTGTAGATCGTCCCATTATTTCAAGTACGGCGAAAAGCGCATCTTCTTCATCCCCAATTCGTGGGGGTTTTGGTCGTAGCGGTTTTTCTTTCGGCGGCTAAGTCTTAGGCATTCACTGAATATGAAAAGAAAAATATTTACTCCACGACCAGACTGGCAAGTGGAGCATCAAAATATTGGTTTTGATTATTTTAATTTACCTTCTCTCGATGGCTCAATTTACTGGTCTGAAGGGGTTGCGTATGAGTTTACCCTTAAACAGATTGAACAACTTGAAGATGCAGCAAATGAACTGCATCAGATGTGTTTATCGGTAGTAGGAGATCTCATTCAACGGGGCGATTATCCTGCTTATTTTCAAATTCCTGAAGTCGCCATAAACCATATTGAACACTCATGGAAACAAAATGCTCCGATGCTGTATGGCCGCTTTGATTTCGCTTACGATGGGCGAAATATCAAAATGCTGGAATATAACGCCGATACACCGACTGGCTTACTCGAAGCCTCTGTCGCACAGTGGCTGTGGATAGAACAAGTCTCGGGCATTGCAAATCGAGATCAGTTCAATAGCATTCATGAAGATCTGATTAAACGCTGGAAGACAATTTTACCGCGTGGCAGCCATGTGCATTTTGCTGCCAGTCAGGAAGCGGGAAGAGAAGACTGGGGCAATTTAGAGTATTTGATGGATACCGCTTACCAAGCTCATCTACAAGTTTCCGAGCTTTCTATGGAAAACATAGGTTGGAACGGGCAAGATTTTGTCGATCTTCATAATCAGCCTATTCAAAACATATTTAAACTCTATCCATGGGAATGGATCTGGGAAGAAGCATTTTCTCAATATATCCATCCACAAACACAGTGGATTGAACCTTGCTGGAAAATGTTACTTTCAAATAAAGCGATTTTGGTTGAGCTTTGGAAGCGTTATCCAAACCATCCATTATTGGTCGAAACCCATACCTATGACCCGCAACAAGCTTTGTCCGGTAAATGGGTGAAAAAGCCAATTTTGGCAAGGGAAGGGGCGAATATCCGAGTTTTACAAGACGGCCATGACCAAGGCGCGGCTTCTGGTAGCTTTTATTTTGATGACTATGACAAATATGGTTATGTCGTACAGAAATGGGTAGATACCCCATTATTTTCAGGACAACTGCCTACACTCGGTTTATGGATGGTTGGACATCAATGTGCAGGCATGTCTATTCGTGAAGATTGTTATGACATCATTGGTAATGATGCTCACTTTGCAGCACATTATTTTGTCGAGTGATAAGCGCATCGATATATAAAAAAGCACTTTTTAAGTGCTTTTTTATTGGGTCTTGCGTGCAATCAATCAGTGCACTTTAAGTATAAAACGCATAATACACTTTCATTTTCAAATCTAATTTAGAACAAAAATTCAAAAATAAAATTCCATAAAATCATGTATTTTAATAATTTTACTCTTAATTTCTTTATTAAAAATCAATATTGGCAAGCTCTTTGCATCTCCTAAAAAGAAAAAAGCCTAGATTTTAGGGGCTCGAAAGAGCCCTGATTTTTTTAAGGAGAGATGCCATGAATGCGATTCCAACTTTAACGCCACTTGCGATGCCATGTAACAGCAGCTTTGAAGCAAAAGATTGGGAAATTTTATCTACTCACTGGTATCCAGTTGCGCGTATTCAAGATGTCTCCACAGCACCTCAACGAGTTACATTACTAGACGTCAACATGGCTTTATATAAGACAGAAAGTGGTGAAATTCATCTGGTGCGAGACATTTGCCCACATCGTGGCGTTCCTTTAACCAAAGGTTGGGTCGATGGTGAAGAAATTGTGTGTCCTTATCATGGTCTACGCTATAACACTGAAGGGAAATGTACCCAAATACCAGCTCAACCCGAGTTAACCAAAATTTCGGATCGTTTTTCTCTAACCAAATTTCCGGTTGTTGAACGTTATGGCTTGATTTGGACCAGCATTCATAGCCGTGATGTTGCTAAAACTAATATTCCTGTATTAGATACTTGGGACCATGCAGAGCATCAATCAATTTTACCGCCTTTTGTTGATATTGGTGGTTCTAGCGGACGTCAACTTGAAGGGTTTATCGATGTCGCACATTTTGCTTGGGTACATCACAATGCCTTTGCCAGTCGCGATAATCCCATTGTCCCTAAATACCACACTGAACGTACCGAATATGGCTTAAAAACGGTCTATATCAGCAATGTCAGTAATTATCCGCATGAGCTAAAACATCTCGAACCAGAAGGTTTTTTATGGAAGCGTACCTTTGATGTCTATCCGCCTTTTTCAGCCGTGCTTACGGTCGATTTTCCAGAAGGTGGGGTCTTAAAAATCTTAAATGCCTGCTGTCCTATCTCAAGCAACAAAACCCGTTTATTTGTTCCACTCACGCGTAACTTTGACCAAACTGGCGATTTAGAAAAGGTATATGCATTTAATGCGCAAATTTTTGCTGAAGACCAAGACATGGTCGAATCACAAAAGCCGGAAGACCTTCCGCTTGATTTAATGATGGAGGCACATTTTGAAGCAGACCGTTCATCAACGACTTATCGACGGATTTTGGCAGAATGGGGACTAAGTAAACGTTATACCGTTTAAATCTTGGCTAAGTGGGGTACAATCAATCGAAAAAAGTGAAAATATAAAGGCTTTCCATGTCATTGATCGCAAATACCACCGTTGTGCGTGGTCGTTTTTTAGATATTCAACAAACTGTCTCTGAGCCAACTGATATTCCAAATCAAGTGCGTTATTTAGAAGATGGTGTATTGATTAGTGAACATGGAAAAATCAAATGGTTTGGTGCATGGGATGAGGCTCAACAGCATCTTCCAGCTGGAGTTGAAGTTCAACATTACCCACAACAATTGATTGTACCCGGCTTTATTGATACCCATATTCATTTTCCGCAAACTGAAATGATGGGAGCTTACGGCGAGCAACTTTTAAGCTGGCTTAATACCTATACATTTCCAACCGAAATCCAGTTTCAAGACAAAGCATACGCAAGTGAAATTGCCCAGTTCTTTGTTCAGGAACTTTTAAAACACGGTACAACCACGGCCCTCGTTTTCTGTACAGTTCATCCCGAGTCTGTGGATGCCTTATTTGAAGCCGCAGAACGCGTTCAGATGCGTTTAATCGCTGGTAAGGTACTCATGGACCGTAATGCCCCTGAAGCGCTGTGTGACACACCAGAAACGGCTTACAGCGACACTAAAGCACTCATCGAAAAATGGCATGGTAAAGGCCGTGCTCTGTATGCAATTACGCCACGTTTTGCACCAACATCTACACCTGAACAGTTAGAAAGAGCAGGGCAGTTAAAACAAGAATTTCCGGATGTTTATGTCCATACGCATTTAAGTGAAAACAAAGATGAAATTGCTTGGGTGAAATCTTTATTTCCAGAACAAGCGGGCTATTTAGATGTTTATCAACATTATGGCCTAACTGGTAAACGTTCTGTATTTGCGCATTGCGTTCACTTAGAAGATCAAGAATGGCAATGTATGCATGATACGCAGTCAGCTATCGCATTTTGTCCAACCTCAAACCTGTTCTTAGGCAGTGGTTTATTCCCATTGAAAAAGACATGGGAAAAACAAGTGAAAGTAGGTTTAGGGACAGATATCGGTGCGGGTACATCATTTAGTTTGCTACAAACTGTTAACGAGGCTTATAAGGTTCAGCAGTTACAAGGTGATAAACTTTCAGCTTATGAGGCGCTTTATCATGCCACGCTAGGCGGAGCAAAAGCACTTGATCTACAAGATCAGTTAGGCAACTTCAACGTCGGTAAAGAAGCAGACTTTGTGGTACTCAACTTAAAGCCAACAGCACTCCAGCAACTTCGCCAGTCTAAATCTAAGACTGTTGAAGATTCACTGTTTGCATTATTCACTTTAGGTGATGACCGTAATATTGAGGCGACTTATGTTTATGGAAAACGTGCTTATCAAAAAGAAACAGCCCAGTAAAAAAGGCATTGTTAAGTTTTTGTTATTATTTGGAATATGTGCTCTTGTATTAAAGCGTGATCGACATATTCAGCAAAATCATAAAATTTCAGCTCCTTCAAAGGGTGCATGAAACGTCATTTTGCTTTAAAATTTTACCATTAACTCAGTTTTTCGAGGTGTTGCAGGTCAACACCTTTTTTATTTTTTCTTTTATATCTTGTAGGAATCTGCCATGACTGTTGCAATGAGCATCATGATTTCAACCGAAGAAATTCAAGCAAAAGTCAAAGAGCTCGGCGAGCAAATCAATTCTCACTATGCAAATAGTGATAAAGAATTGGTTCTGATTGGTCTACTTCGTGGTTCTGTTATTTTTATGGCAGACTTATGCCGTACCATTACCAAACCACACGAACTCGACTTTATGACAGTGTCTAGCTACGGCGGTGGTACCACTTCAAGCCGAGATGTTAAAATCTTAAAAGATCTTGACGGTGAAATTCGCGGTAAAGATGTACTAGTGGTTGAAGACATCATCGACTCAGGCAACACCTTAAGCAAAGTTGTGGAAATGTTGCAAACTCGCGAGCCAAATTCGATTCAATTGTGCACATTAGTAAGCAAACCGTCGCGTCGTGAAATTGAACTCGAAGTTAAATTTTTAGGTTTTGAAGTTGAAGATAAGTTTATTGTGGGCTATGGCCTAGATTACGATCAAAAATATCGCCATCTGCCTTTTATTGGTGAAATTGGCCTATAAATTTCATAAAAATAGCACCATAAGGTGCTATTTTTTTATATAAGGTTTTATCTTTGAACAAAAAAGACACAAAAAGTCGCAATCTGCTACAGACAAAATAGACAGCTCTGTCGCACGATAGAATATGAAGCAAAATCATTAACTTCATCAAAAAAACAACTGGAGAACAAATATGTGGTCACTTATTGTTGCTATTGTGGTTGGTTTCTTCGCTGGCTTAATCGCTCGTGCTTTGCATCCAGGTGATGACAAGGCAGGCTTTATCGTTACCACTTTAATTGGTATTGCAGGTTCACTTCTAGCCACTTATGGTGGTCGCTTACTTGGCTTTTACGGAGAAAATTCAGCTGCGGGCTTTATCGCTTCCGTAATTGGTGCAGTCATTATTTTGTTTATTTACAATTTGATTGCACGAAAAAGCTAAACTTTAGTTCATTCATAAAAAAAAGCACCCTATGGTGCTTTTTTTAATATCTTTATAGACCTAGCTCTTTCCAGACTTCCTGAATTTCTTCAGCAGACCTTGCACCTACTAATTTAAAACCGTTTGCAAAAATTAGGGTAGGAGTAGCATTAAAACCTAATTTTCTTCCAAGCTCCAAGTTTCGGTCAATTGGGTTTGTGCAGCTCGCAACCGTTGGTTTAACACCTTGTTCAATTAGCTTTTTCCAAGAGTATGATTGGTTTGGTGCACACCAAACTTGTCTGGAAACGACAATAGATTGAGGTTTTAAAGGATAGATAAACGTGTAAATTGTTACGTCTTTAAGCTTATCTAGCTCAGGTTCGAGCTTTTTACAGTAAGGGCAATTTGGGTCAGAAAATACCGCTAAAACATGCTGACCATTACCTTTAACTGTTTTAATAGCATCTTTTAAAGGCAATTGTTTCCAATCAATTGAATTCTGCCCTAAAACTAAGTCTTTGGTTAAATTCTTCTGATCTTTTAAGCGAATCATAGAACCTACCAACATATGCTGACCATCTTCACCAAGGTAAATGATTTGTTGATCCAGATTAGCACTATATAGTCCGGGCATTTCGGTTTTCTGAATATTGCTAATTTTCAAATTAGGATATTGTTTTTTAATATTTTCCTTAACAGTATCCACATTAGCGAAACTCAAACTTGTAGTTAAGCTAAATAATGCCAATATTCCTAATTTTTTAAGCATAAAACCGACTCATAGAGAGGAAAGAATATTATTTTAATCAGTTCATCTTATCAAAACAGAGCTGATTACGAGTTATAACCAAACTCCCACTTAGTTAATCCAATGTTTCACGTGGAACATAAACAGCTTTTAAAAGCTTTCTCAATCTGATTTTGATCATGACGTGATACACTATAGTCGTGCATAACATTTAAACCCAATATACTCCCTACCAGTATATTGAATTATTAAGAGAAAACAGATGAGTCACATTGGTCAGGATAAAAAAATTCTTAATCGTGTAAAACGACTAAAAGGGCAAATCAACAGCATCGAAAATGCGATAGAACAACCAGAATCCTCATGCATCGATATTTTGCAGCAAGTTGCAGCGATCAAAGGTGCAATAAACGGTTTAATGAGTGAATTGATGGAACAACACTTACACCACCATGTACTTCAAGGTGCAGAAGTTGATCAAAATGAGTTAGAGGAATTTTTAAAAGTTTTAAAGAGATACGGCTAAGCAAATTACTGGATGACATAGCACTCTACATCATCCAGTTTTTTTATTATTTTCCAATACAGAAAGAACCAAAAATTTTGCCTAATAGGTCGTCAGCGCTAAAGTCGCCTGTAATTTCACCTAAAGCATTTTGAGCAAGGCGTAATGACTCGGCAACAAGCTCACCAGCGTTAAATACAACAAGTTGCTCACGTGCTTCTGAAAGATAGAGCTGTGTGCGCTTCATTGCGTCTAAATGGCGAGTTCTTGCAATAAACGTATCTTCCTCAGGGTGAAAACCTGCATGCGCTGTAATCGCATCTACGAGGCCTTGTACACCCATCTCTTGTTTTGCAGAAACTGTAATATGACGGAACCCCTGAAAATCAGTGATTTCGGCTAATTGACCGGTTAAGTCGCATTTATTACCAATTAACATTAAACGTCGTGGCTCAATATGTTCAGCAAAATATTCTTGAGCGAGTTGTAATGGGTCATCACCTTGATTCAAGTCGTAAACTAACAACAATAAATCGGCTTGTTCAATTTCCTTGATTGCTCTGCGAATCCCTTCTTTTTCGACCACATCACCCGTTTCACGAAGCCCAGCAGTGTCTGTTAAAGTGATTGGTAAGCCATTTAAGCTAATTTTTTCATGCAAAACATCGCGAGTAGTACCAGCAATATCGGTCACAATCGCTCTCTCTACACCAGCAAGTGCATTTAACAAGCTCGATTTACCCGCATTCGGTTTACCCGCAATCACAACTTGCAAACCTTCACGCAAAAGTTGTCCTTGTCGTGCAGATGTTTGAACTGCATGTACTGACTGCTGAACATCTTCGAGTAAAGCTAAAATTTTGCCATCTGCTAGGAAATCAATTTCCTCTTCAGGAAAATCAATTGCAGCTTCTACATGCAATCGTAAATGGATCAGTTTTTCTAAAACTGTATTAATTTTTGTTGAAAATGCGCCTTGTAAAGAACGGACTGCCGAACGAGCCGCAGCTTGCGAAGTCGCATCAATCAAATCTGCAATCGCTTCAGCTTGTACCAAGTCCATTTTGCCATTTTCAAAAGCTCGCATGGAGAATTCACCAGCTTTTGCAGCAATTGCACCAAGCTCAAATAAACGACCAAGCAAAGCATTTTGAATAACTGGACCGCCGTGACCTTGTAACTCAACAACATCTTCACCAGTAAAGGAGTGCGGATTTGGAAAGCACAACACTATCCCTTCATCCATGATGCTTCCATCTACATCATAAAACTTACGAAAACCAGCCATGCGTGCTTCAGGCAAGTTTTTTTGCGTCAGCTTTTGAGCAATTTCATAGGCCTTAGGTCCAGATAAGCGAATCACGCCCACTCCACCACGCCCTGGTGGCGTTGCAATTGCGGCAATTGTGGTTTGACTTTGCATATTACTCACCTAAAAAACCCAAAATACAGCCAAAGAAAAATCCGCTTAAGATTACCATCTTAAGCGGATTGATTCAGCAAAAGTTCAACGTTTAAGATGCTGATTCAGTCTTGTTTAGACGACTTTTCGCAACACTCTTGTTAATAAACGACTGCTGTAAAATAGTAATACTGTTGTTCACAATCCAGTACAACACCAGACCCGCAGGGAAGAACAACATAAATACCGTGAACATAATCGGCATAATGCGGAATACTTTCGCTTGCATTGGATCAGCAGGTTGCGGGTTCAACATTTGCTGAGCAAACATTGTCGCACCCATAATTAATGGCAAGATGAACCAAGGATCCATTGCTGACAAGTCTTGAATCCAGCCTAACCATGGCGCATGACGCAATTCCACACTTTCCATGAGTACCCAGTACAAAGCAAGGAAAATTGGCATTTGTAGCAATAATGGTAAGCAACCTGACAGTGGGTTAACTTGTTCACGTTTATAAAGTGCCATCATTTCTTGCGAGAAGCGCATACGGTCTTCACCGAACTCTTCTTTCATGCGTTGCATTTCTGGTGCAATCACACGCATTTTCGCCATAGAACGATAACTTTTTGAAGATAAAGGCCACAAAATCATCTTCACCATAATGGTAAGCAAGATGATCGACCATCCCCAGTTGCCTACAATGCTATGGAAAAATTGAAGACCTAAGAACAACAACTTGGCAATTGGCCATAACCAACCATAGTCAACAGTCTGGTTTAAACCTACAGCTAAATCTTTTAATTCAGATTGTACTTTTGGACCTGAATAAAGCTTCGCATCTACTTCCATTGAAGTGCCAGCTGGAACATTAATTACTGGCGACGTAAAGCCAATAATATTCATATGATCCGCAGACTGACGAGATTCAAGCTTCGCAACATAAGGCTGACCATTTGCTTGGGTCAGTTTAAGATTTCCAGGAATCCAAGCACTAACGAAATAATGCTGAACAATCGCAACCCATCCACCTTTAGCTTCAGTATTTACTTTTTCTTCTGAGAAATTAGCAAATTTAAGCTTGTTATAGTGTGAATCAGGCGTACCCCATGCTCCACCTAAGAAAGTTCCTAGTGTGAAAATACCTTGAGAAGACTTACCAGGATCCTCAGAGTTATCGCGCTTTAATTGTCCAAACATCTGACCTTGCCAATTTTGTTGGCTACGGTTAATGACTTGATGGCTTACAACAATCGGATACTGACCTTGAGTAAAGGTGAAAGTTTTAATAATTTCAACGCCTTCTGGTGTTTTAAATACCATAGGAACGTTTAAAACTTTTTCAGCTTGACCCTTTTGATCTTGTACACCTTTAGCATCAGCCAAAGTATATGATGTTTTTTCAACCGCATATAACGGACGACCACCACGACTACTGTCTGGTCCATTCAAACCAATTAAGCCAGATTGAGCAACATATGTACGCTTGGCATCATTTTCAAGCATAACAAAAGGTTGATTACTGTCTTTGCTTTTGTCGTGAGAGAGTAATTCAATACGAACAATATCACCACCTTTTGGATTAATCCAAATATGGTAAAGGTCAGTTTGTACTGAAATAAGCTGTTGATTCACAGGTGCAGTTGCATCTGTGGTTTGTGACTGCGCAATATTTGCTTGTGGCACATCGGAAGCCACTGTTGCAGTTTTGGCATTTGGCAAATCAGCAGATACTTCATGCGAACTTACTGCCGCCGCTTGTTGTTGCGGTGCAGTTGCAGCATTTCCATAATCTTTTTGCCAAGCCAAAATGAGCAAATATGCGGTGACAAACATGGCCCCGAGAATTGCAAACCTGGCCCATTGTTGCATATCTATTACCCCAAATGGTTAGAGAGATTTTGCTTCATTAAACGATCACGAAAGGGTACAGCAACATGATGCGTTTGAGAATCTATTTGATGAAACGAAATAAAACGAATTGCTTTTGGCGGTACCGGATCATATCCGGAGCCTCCCCATGGATGACAACGGCAAATACGTTTAGAAGATAACCAAACGCCTTTAATTGCACCATGAGTTTGTAATGCTTCTATCGCATATTGGGAACAAGTTGGAATATAACGACAACGGGGTCCAAGAAGCGGACTAATCGCAATTTGATACAGACGAATCAACCAACGCAAAATACGAACCATTGGTCATCTCTTAGTTCTGCGAGGTTGGGACAACTTTAGAATGTTTTTTTGCCAAGCGTTGTAATTTTTGCCAAGCAAAATCTAATTGTTGATATAGCTCAGCATTCGTAATCGTTTCAATACCAACTTTAGGCATTACAACAACATCTATGTCTAACCCAAATTTCGGCTGATTAAGACGAAAGCTCTCACGGGCAAGACGCTTTATTCGATTTCTTTCATGCGCACGGCGCACTTTTTTCTTAGCAACGACAATACCCAAACGGCTATTAGGCTGTTCGGTGAATTTTGCAAGAAATAAAAAATGGGGCTGATGCACTTTAAAAAGCGCACCATCAAATACACTTTTATAATCTGCAGCACAGCGTACACGACGATCTGTGCTAAAACTGTAAAGTGCCATCACACCCAAGTCTGGTCAGCTAACAGTAATTAAACAGTTAAGCTATGACGACCTTTTGCACGACGACGAGCTAAAACTTGACGACCAGCTTTAGTTGCCATACGAGCACGGAAACCATGAACGCGCTTACGCTTTAATTCAGATGGTTGGAAAGTACGTTTCATATTGAAACTCCCAAAAATGATCTTTCTATAAAGGTCCGCGATTTTATTGTGCAATGTTTACGCTGTCAATGAAAAACCGAGAAAGTTTTGTATTTAAGTCAAATTTTTACTTTCCTACCTTCTGTTTATATTTAGCTACTTTTTCTTATTTAAGAGTTATGCACAAAGTAATTGTTTATTTTTATTGAGACTTTTAAGATATACACTTCTTATTTACATACTTATCAACAAACCAAGATGTCAAAGTGGTTCTAGTTTGGTATATTTGAATTTAAATTCATATTTTTTAGTTATCCACAATTTGATGCAACCCTATTATATAAATTCAAATTTTAAAATTTAAATTTATTCTTATTAGTGTGGACTTTTTCTGTGGATTTCGTAGTTTTAAATTTAAAAAACATATATTTGAGTTGTTGATAACTCTGTTTTTATTAACTTTATAGATTGTGGATAAGTTTATGTGTTAATTTATCCACAGGATGTGCAAAAAGTTATTCACAATTGGTTTTGAATTTAAATTTATTCACAAGAGTTTTCTTTTTAGACAAAATCAACTGAAATCGTCATGACAGATGTGGATAACTTGGGTAGAATGGCGACCCCTTCTTATCAGGAAGGGTTAATCTTTAAATGATTTGAATTTAAAACGCAGACATAGGGGATACACATGCTTTGGACAGACTGCTTAACTCGCTTGCGACAAGAGCTCTCTGATAACGTCTTTGCGATGTGGATTCGCCCTTTAGTAGCTGAAGAAGTGGAGGGTATACTACGTCTATATGCTCCTAATCCTTATTGGACGCGTTATATTCAAGAGAATCATTTAGAGTTAATTTCTATATTGGCAGAACAATTGTCAGAAGGGCGAGTGCGTCAAGTTGAAATCTTGGTCGATTCCCGTCCTGGTAGTATTTTGTCTTCTAATGAGCAACCTGCAACTACTACAGCAGCTTTACAGACTGCTCCTGTAGCTCAACCTGTTAAGGTTAAAAAGGAAGTAGAAGCTGTTGCTAATAATGTTGTTAATCCTAAAACATCAAAAAAGAAGCTTTTAAATCCACAATTTACATTTTCTTTATTTGTTGAAGGCCGTTCTAACCAGATGGCTGCTGAAACATGTAGGAAGGTTTTAACGCAATTAGGTGCATCTCAACACAATCCTTTGTTTTTATATGGTCCAACGGGCCTTGGTAAAACTCACTTAATGCAAGCAGTTGGTAATGCATTGCTCCAAGCTAAGCCGAATGCGAGAGTCATGTATATGACTTCGGAAAGTTTTGTACAGGATTTTGTGAGTTCCTTACAAAAAGGAAAGGTTGAAGAATTTAAGAAAAATTGTCGTTCTCTAGATTTATTATTAGTTGATGATATTCACCTTTTAGCTGGTAAAGAAGCTAGTCTTGTTGAATTCTTTTATACATTTAATGCCTTACTTGATGAATCTAAACAAATTATTTTAACTTCTGATCGCTATCCTAAAGAATTAACAGAACTTGATCCTCGATTAGTTTCTCGTTTTTCTTGGGGTCTATCAGTAGGTGTTGAACCGCCAGATATTGAAACACGAATCGAAATTTTACTTAAAAAAGCTGAAAATAGTGGCGTTGATTTGCCTAGAAACTGCGCATTATTTATTGCTCAACAAGTGGTAGCGAACGTACGTGAACTTGAAGGTGCGTTGAATAAAGTGGTTGCAATTTCACGTTTCAAAGGTGCTCCGATCGACCTTGATGTTGTTCGTGAGTCTTTAAAAGATGTATTGGCGATTCGTGCACGTACAATTAGTGTAGAAAATATACAACGCGTGGTGAGTGAATATTTCCGTATCCCGTTAAAAGAATTAGTTGGTCCAAAACGAACACGAATTTATGCACGACCACGTCAATTGGCAATGGGTCTTGCTCGTGAATTGACGGGTGATAGTTTTCCGGAAATCGGAATGGCTTTTGGTGGACGAGACCATAGCACCGTAATGCATGCGTGTGAAAAAGTGGTTAGTTTGCGGGGAGAAGATCCTATCTTTGACGAAGATTATAAGAACTTATTACGTCTTCTTCAGAGTTAATGAAATCATAAGACGTTGTTGCAAAGTCTCCATAAGTGCAGCATAGTACACAGCTAAAAAATGAAATGTTTGCTCCAAGTTGCTAGAGGAATGAATCGTGCGTTTGAAAATCGCTAAAGAAAGTTTACTCAATGTTTTATCGCATGTTGTCGGTGCGGTAGAACGTCGTCATACCTTGAATATTCTTTCAAACGTCAAAATTCAGACTAATGGTCAAGCACTTACCATTACAGGTTCGGATTTAGAAGTTGAACTGGTGGCGAGTACTGCTTTATCAGAAGGTGCGTGCCTTGAAGCAGGTGAAACAACTGTTCCTGCGCGTAAGTTGATGGACATTTGTAAATCTTTGCCAACAGCTGCATTAATTGATTTACAAATTACTGAAGATCAACGATGTATTTTAAAGTCTGGTAATAGCCGTTTTGTATTAGGTACTCTGCCAGCTGAAGATTATCCGTTACTCAATACTGAGAATAGCCAAGGTACGCAAGTACAGGTGACTCAACGTGAATTAAAGCGTTTATTTGAAAAAACTGCTTTTGCGATGGCTGTACAAGATGTACGTTTTTATCTAACCGGTACTTTGTTAGAAATTGATGAAAATCAATTGCGTGCAGTAACAACTGATGGCCACCGTCTTGCTCTATGTGAAATTTTGGCTTCTTCTAGTTCATCTCAATTAGTTCAAGCAATTGTGCCGCGTAAAGCTGTTGGTGAATTACAACGTTTACTGAGTATTGAAGATGAGCAACTTACCTTGCTTATTGGTCGTGAATTATTAAATGTGACGATTAATACGCCGAGCCGCGATAAAGAGCAAGGTGATATTACTGTTCGTTTTACGACAAAATTGATTGATGGAAAATTCCCTGACTATCGCCGTGTTATTCCACGTGGTGGTGATAAACATGTTTTGATTGGTCATGATGTATTTAAGCAATCATTACAGCGTGTCGCAATTTTAAGTAATGAAAAGTTACGTGGTGTTTTCTTAAACTTTAATCAAGATTCTTTGCAGCTGCGTGCAAATAACCCTGAACAAGATGAAGCGATTGAAGATTTAGCAATCCAATATCAAAATTCACCATTAGAAATGTCATTTAATGCTCAATATTTACTTGATGTATTAGGTGTATTAGATGGTGATGATGTCAACATGAGCATGACTGAAGCGAACCAATCAGTATTGGTACAAGATCCAGCTCATCCTGATCAGACTTACGTTGTTATGCCGATGCGTGTTTAATTTGGTTTAATTCTATGCATCTTACGCGTTTAAACATAGAACGTGTGCGTAATTTAAAAACGGTTGCACTCCATGGTTTGCAACCGTTTAATGTTTTTTATGGCGCCAACGGTTCAGGAAAAACTTCAATTCTGGAAGCAATTCATTTGCTTGCAACAGGTCGTTCATTTCGTACACATATTCCAAAGAATTATATTCAATATGAAGCTGACGACGCGATTGTATTTGCTCAATCAGTGACTGAAAAAATCGGTATGCAGAAACTTGCTTCTGGTGAGCAGTTGATGAAAGTGAATGGCGATACGGTGGCAACACAAGGTCAGCTTGCCAAATTACTTCCTTTACAGCATATTGACCCCCAAAGTACAGATATTATTGATCATGGCGCTAAGCCAAGACGTCAGCTTCTAGATTGGCTGATGTTCCACGTGGAACCTGAATTTTATTTTGCATGGCAATACTACTCCCGTGCATTAAAACAGCGAAATACCTTACTCAAAACAAGACGCAATCTTTCTTTGGCTGATTTAGAGCCGTGGAACAAAATGTTGAGTGATTATGGTGAAATTTTACACTCTCAGCGTTTAAGCATCGTAGAACAATGGAATGTTTATTTTCAAAATGACTTAAGTCAATTGCTGCCTGATTTAGAGATTGAACTGGAATATAGCCCAGGTTTTCATACTGAGCAGGGACTCATGCAAGACTTGTTAAATCAGCATCAAAAAGACATTGAAAGACGTTATACAGAGTATGGTCCACATCGAGCTGATTTGCGCTTAAAAACACCCTTTGGACACGCAGATGATGTTTTATCAAGAGGTCAGAAAAAACTCCTGATTATTGCTTTAAAACTGTCACAAATTGCAATGTTGCATGCGAGTAATAAGGAAACTGTGGTATTATTAGATGATCTGACAGCAGAATTAGACTTAACCGCACAACAACGTTTAATTGAACGATTAAGCCAACTTGGTAGCCAGGTTTTTATGACAACTTTAGATCATGCTTCGGTAAAAAAACACTTACATGATCTGTCCATTTCATATCAATTATTCAATGTTGAATCCGGTCAAGTTAGTCTTGCTTCACCATAATTTTTTGATGTTACCCATCTTTGAATAAACCTATATTTGCTAGGGAGAAACCATGAGTTCAGAGTCTCAATCAGCCTCTCAAACAGAACAAACCAATGAAAAGGCTTATGATTCCTCTAGTATTAAAGTATTACGTGGATTAGATGCAGTTCGTAAACGTCCGGGCATGTATATTGGGGATACAGACGACGGTACCGGTTTACACCATATGGTATTCGAGGTTGTCGATAACGCAATCGATGAAGCCTTAGCTGGCCACTGTGATGAAATCATTGTTACGATTCACGAAGATGAATCTGTGAGTGTTTCAGACAATGGTCGTGGTATTCCAACTGATATTCACCCTGAAGAAGGTGTATCTGCAGCCGAAGTAATTCTTACTATTTTGCACGCAGGTGGTAAGTTCGATGACAACAGCTATAAAGTTTCAGGCGGTTTACACGGGGTAGGTGTATCAGTAGTTAACGCACTTTCAAGTAAATTGCATTTAATTATTAATCGTGCTGGCCAAGTTCATGAGCAAGAATATCAACACGGCGATCCACAATATCCTTTACGTGTGATTGGTGAAACGGATAGTAGTGGTACAACTGTACGTTTCTGGCCAAGTGAACTAACTTTTAGTCAAACCATTTTTAACGTTGAAATTTTAGCGCGCCGTTTACGTGAGCTTTCTTTCCTAAATGCGGGCGTGCGCATTGTTTTACGTGATGAGCGTATTAATCTTGAGCATGTATATGACTACGAAGGTGGTTTATCTGAGTTTGTAAAATACATTAACGAAGGTAAAACTCATCTCAATGAGATCTTCCATTTCACCGCAGATACCGAAAGTGGTATTGGTGTAGAAGTTGCATTGCAGTGGAATGAAAGTTATCAAGAAAACGTTCGTTGTTTCACAAACAACATTCCGCAAAAAGATGGTGGTACGCACTTAGCAGGTTTCCGTGCTGCTTTAACGCGTGGCTTAAACCAGTATCTTGAAAATGAAAACATTCTCAAGAAAGAGAAAGTCAATGTGACTGGTGATGATGCGCGTGAAGGTTTAACGGCGATTATTTCAGTTAAAGTTCCTGATCCAAAATTCTCGTCTCAAACGAAAGAAAAATTGGTATCAAGTGAAGTAAAACCGGCGGTTGAGCAAGCAATGAACAAAGAGTTCTCTGCTTACTTATTAGAAAACCCACAAGCTGCAAAATCGATTGCTGGAAAGATTATTGACGCTGCACGTGCACGTGATGCTGCGCGTAAGGCACGTGAAATGACACGCCGTAAGAGTGCGTTAGATATCGCTGGTTTACCAGGTAAATTAGCTGACTGTCAGGAAAAAGACCCAGCACTTTCTGAATTATATCTTGTCGAGGGTGACTCTGCGGGTGGTAGTGCCAAGCAAGGTCGTAACCGTAAAATGCAGGCTATTTTACCTTTGAAAGGTAAGATCTTGAACGTTGAACGTGCTCGCTTTGATAAAATGATTTCGAGTCAGGAAGTAGGTACATTAATTACAGCACTTGGCTGTGGTATTGGCCGTGAAGAATATAACCCTGACAAGCTTCGTTATCATAAAATTATCATCATGACCGATGCCGACGTCGATGGTTCTCACATCCGTACATTGTTATTAACGTTCTTCTTCCGTCAAATGCCAGAGTTGGTTGAACGTGGTCATATCTATATTGCACAGCCACCTTTGTATAAGTTGAAAAAAGGTAAGCAAGAGCAATACATCAAAGATAACGATGCATTAGAAACATACTTAATTTCAAATGCGATTGATGAGCTTGCTTTACATATTAGTGCTGAAGCGCCTGCGATTACAGGCGAAGCATTGGCAAAAGTGATTCAGGACTATCAAGTTTCACAAAAGAGCCTACAGCGTTTAACATTGCGTTATCCAGCGAGCTTGCTTGATGCATTACTTGAAATGGAAGCGTTTAAAGCTGACCAGAATCATGATCAAGCTTATGTACAACAATGGGCTGATCAAGTACGTGAAGCTATTCAACGACTACAGCCAAGTTTGCGTCCAGAAATTACACTGGAAACCTTTGAGCGTGAAAATGCTCAGGGTGAGAAAACTGCGCATTATTGGCCACGTGTGACAGTGTATGTTCATAACTTACCACATGCTTACTTACTTGATGCTGGCTTACTAAATTCAGCAGAATATGCTCGTTTATTGAAGAACTCGAAGAGTTGGTTCAAATTGATTGAAGACGGTGCATATTTACAGAAAGGTGATCGTCGTATTCAAGTGGCTAACTTCCATCAAGTATGGCAGCACATTTTGCAAGACTCACGTCGTGGAATGATGATTCAACGCTATAAAGGTCTGGGCGAGATGAATGCTGAACAGCTTTGGGAAACCACAATGGACCCTGAAAACCGTAATATGTTACAGGTGACTATTGATGATGCAATCGAAGCAGATCGTATGTTCTCATGTTTAATGGGTGATGACGTTGAACCACGTCGTGCTTTCATTGAAGAAAATGCATTAAATGCAGATATTGATGCTTAATTGATAGCTAGATTCTAAATCAGTCTAGGGAGAGAAGATGATGAGTCAAAAAATTTTAGCAAGTATGCTGATTTCATGTGCGGCTTTAGTGAGTCATTCTGCATTTGCAGCTGACTTGGAAGCCGACATGAAAACTTTAGCAAAGAGCACAAAAGCCTTTGCTGAAGCGAAAGATCTCAATAACGCAAAACAACAGCTTGTGATTATGCGTCAGGCAGCATTATCTTCAAAAAAATCTTTACCTCATAAGTTGGAGGGTTTACCGCCTGAAAATGTACAGGTAAAGCAATATCAAGCAGGTTTAGATCAGTTAGTTGCTGAGATTGATCGTGTTACAGTTTTGGTAAATAAGGGTCAATTAGACCAAGCAAAAACGGAAGCAATCAATTTAGTTAATATCCGTAATGAAAATCATAAGAAATTTAGATAACTTCATTTTTATCTAAATAAAATAAAGGGAATGATTCAATCATTCCCTTTATTCATTTGAAGGTACTAAATTTAAAAAAAGATTAATTTTCTACTAAGTCTGTAACCTGAATGAGCGCGTGGCCAAATAAATATCCTGCTGTTAAGAGAATACAAATCCACAAAATAGCTCCAGCGACATTATAGATTAAAAATTTTCCATAACTCATATTGCTAGAGCCCGCAGCTAATGGTGCGAAAGAACGTGCAAAAGGAATAAAACGTGCCAGAAGAATAGTTTTGCCACCGTGTTGTAAGAAATAACGGTTGGTTTTATTTAAATACTCTTTCTTGATAAAACGTGATTTTGCTTCAAAAATTCTATTACCAAAATGACGACCGATAGAATAGTTCACAATATAGCCAAGCGTTGCAGCTACAGTCAGCAAAGTAATCATGTAACCTAGATGCATCATTTCAATCACTGAACACAAAGCACCAACGGTTAGAAGTAAACTGTCCCCAGGTAAAAAGAACATAAATACAAAAGCTGTTTCAGAAAAAATAATCAAAAAGAGGATGGCATAGACCCATGCGCCATACTCCTGAATTAAAATAGGTAAAAAATGTTCAAAATTAGTAATAAAATCAATAAAATTCATTCAGTTTGTCTGATCCCGAATTAAATACCTACTAAACAAGGGTAAAAACGAAGTTACAGAATTTAGTTAAATTATCTGTGTATGGCAACCCTTAAGATGTAGCTTAAGTTTTATATGTTATCAAATTTGAATCTATCTCAAAAATTTAACAGCTGAATGAAATATTATTCAAAGTCATTCACATTTTTATATAGTAATGCAAATAAAGCTCTTATTTGAACTAAAAGCCTGTACTGCTATTTAAAAATACCAGTACAGGCAAGAACTTAGTTCTCGAAAGAGGCTTCCATTTCCTCAAGTTCCATCATGAGTTCTAAAAGTTGCTCTTCATATTGCTCAAGTTTAGCTTTGAGTTCAGTTTGTTCATTCATCAGCTTAAGCAAATCATCTTTACGTGCAGCTTCATATAATGAGCTATCCGCTAAAGCTTCTTCAATCTTAGCAAGCTGTGGCTGTAGCTTTTCAATTTGAGATTCAACTTTTTCAATATTTTTACGAATAGGTCGAGTTTGTTCACGACGACGCGCGGCTTCTTTACGCTGTGCTTCTTTATCGATTTTAGCTGGGGCAGAAGTGGTAGAGGACGAGTTATTTTGTGCTACGGCAGTTTGAGCATTAATTTGTTGCTGACGGGCTTCACGTAGCCATTTAGCATAATCCTGTAAATCACCTTCAAACTCGGTACATTTACCGCCGTGTACTAAAAGAAGCTCATCACACACACTGGCAATAAGTTGACGTTCATGGGAAACCAGTACGACAGCACCTTCAAAATCTTGTAAAGCCATGCTCAGCGCATGTCGCATATCAAGATCTAAATGGTTCGTTGGTTCATCGAGAATTAAAACATTTGGACGCTGCCATACAATGAGTGCTAGAGCCAAACGAGCGCGTTCTCCACCAGAAAAGCTTTCACATGGTGTATCCATGCGTTCACCACTGAAGCCGAAACTACCTAAGAAAGAGCGTAGGGTAGCTTCACTAATTTGTTTATCTGCTATACGGGCAAGCTGTAACATTGGGCTAGCGTGACCATCTAAAGCATCCATCTGGTGCTGCGCAAAGTAACCAATGTTAAGCAGCTCGGAAGCTTTGCGTTCACCTGCTAAAAGTGGTAAATCACCCACCAAGCTCTTAATTAATGTTGATTTACCTGCGCCATTCATACCGAGTAAACCAATACGCGAGTTTGGTGTAATTTGAAGTCTAATTTTTTCAGCGATTTGTTTGTCGCCATATCCTATGCTGGCATTGTCTAAGGTCAGCAACGGTGAACTCATTTTTGTCGGTTCACGGAAACTAAAAGTAAACGGCGTATCGACATGAGCGGGTGCGAGTTGTTGCATACGCTCAAGTTGTTTAATACGACTTTGTGCCTGACGAGCTTTAGTGGCTTTTGCTTTGAAACGGTCAATAAATTTTTGTAGGTGAGCACGTGTTTCTTGCTGCTTCTCAAAAGCTTGTTGTTGTTGTGCTAAACGTTCACTTCGAGTTGTTTCAAATGTTGAATAGTTACCCGTATAAAGCGTGAGTTCCTGATTCTCAATATGGAGAATATGATCTGTAATCGCATCTAAAAAGTCGCGGTCATGCGAAATGAGGATGAGGGTACCTTCATAGGCTTTAAGCCAGTCTTCTAACCACAAAATTGCATCTAAGTCTAAGTGGTTGGTTGGTTCGTCTAGTAATAATAAATCGGAACGGCTCATAAGGGTACGTGCCAAGTTTAAGCGCATACGCCATCCACCAGAGAAGCTCTCAACGTTTAAACGCAATTGATTTTCTAGGAAACCTAAGCCCGCCATGAGCTGTGCAGCTTTAGATGGTGCTGAATAACCATGAATTTCATCAAAACGACCATGTAATTTAGCTAACTCAAAGTCACTTAGTTGATCTGGATGAGCAAGCTTATTTTGAATATCCCAAAACTCTTCATCACCTGAAAGAACAAAATCAATTGCTGGCATATCCAAAGCTTTTACTTCTTGTGCCATATGCGCAACAGTCCAGCCTGTAGGACGGGTAAGTGAACCTTCATCTGCGCTTAAACTTCCAAGTAAGGCTGCAAATAAAGTTGATTTACCTGCTCCATTGACCCCAGTCAGACCAATCTTCCAACCTGGGTGTAATTGCATAGACGCTTTTTGAAATAGAACACGTCCACCGCGGCGTAAAGAAACTTGGTCAAATTGAATCATCTTGTTTTATCGAGGTGAGTTAGGGATGCTGTATTTTAAAGAGAACTGACCGTGAAGACAAAGTTTTAGCAGTTTTAGTTTATAAATGCTGGGATTGCATAGCTTAACCTAATCTCTATTTAAGCTATTCGTCTGAAAATATCTAAATTTTTAACGAGATAGACCACTTTTTAAAAAATATGGCTAAAATAAAAACAATTTAAAACTTGGTTGATAAATGAACTTCTAATAAAACTAGACTAAGGAAAGTCAAATGAAAAAAGGATTGGGGATAATTGGTACAGTATTTTGCTGTGCTATGGGAACAGCACATGCTGGGCAAAATGTATGTGTATTCGATTTATTGGGAAAATCAGGTGAATCCTACAAAATGATGGAAGAGTGGGCGCTTGCAGCCAAAAGTTGGCAAGCTGACATTACTTTAATTCCATTTCAAGATGAAGCTTTGGTAGATCGTAGACTGCGAGAGGGAAAATGTGACGCAGCTTATATGACCTCTATGCGAGCAAGAAATTATAATAAATTTGCAGGTTCGATTGATGCGATTGGTGGTGTGACCAGTAATGCAATTGCTCAAAAGGCGATTAGTTACGTTTTAGATCAGCGTAATAGACATCGCATGGTAACTACACAAAATGGAACAAACTACGAGGTTGTGGGTATTGTACAGATTGGTTTGGCTTACTTGTTTGTAAGAGATAAAAACCTGAACTCAATTGAAAAAGTACGTGGTACTAAATTTGCTATTTTACAATATGACGCAGCTCAAAAAATTATGGTGGAAAGTGTAGGTGCACATCCTATTCCGTCAGAAATTACCGATTTTGTGAAAAAGTTTAATAGTGGCCAAGTCGATGCGATTGCTGCACCTGCTTATGCGTATAAACCCTTAGAAATAGGCAAGGGTATTGGAACAAATGGAGCGATGTTTACTTTTCCAGTAGTCAACGTTACAGGGGACTTAATTGCAAGAAGTGATAGATTCCCAGCCAATTTTGGAATGAAGTCTCGTGATTGGTTTATTAAGCAGTTGCCGCAGAATTTTGCAATGGTGAAACAGTTAGAAGCTGGAGTACCACCTAAAATTAAATTAAATTTTTCAGCTGAAGATAAATTGAAATACCAAAAGATATTACGGGAAGGTCGCCTTGGTCTAACAAAGCAAGGTGTATACGATGCGACAATGATGAGTGTGTTGAAGCGTGCCCGATGTACCATTGAACGTACAAATTTTGAATGTACGCTCAATGGAGAGTAGATTGTTTTTTAATCACAAAATCGCTACACATATTTCAAAGCTGAATATGGGTATGAAAATTGTGAATATAAAAAGTAACTTACGGAAAATTAGAGATTTTTACTTCTCATAAATAATTTAAATAGAACAAACAATGATCCAATCAGATAAAAATATTTGAGTAAAAGCTCTATTTTTTTCTAAAAAACATGATTAATATCTGTGTTTGAAAGGAAACTTCAAACAAAAAATCTGTTCCGTGGAAGGATGAAGAAAATGAAAAAAATCGTACTTGCTATGGCTGCCGCTTCTGTTGTTGGTTTTTCTGCTTCAGCGCAAGCAGCGAGTACCGTGTGTGTATTCGACCTCTTAGGAAAAGCAGGCGACTCATATAAAATGATGGAAGAATGGGCTCTAGCTGCAAAAGGCTGGGGTACTGAAATTAACTTGGTTCCTCGTCAGGACGAGGCTGTTGCAGATAATGATTTCAAAGCTGGTAAATGTGATGCTGTAGCAATGACTGCTATGCGTGCACGCCAATATAACAAATTCGCAGGATCAATCGACTCGCTTGGTGGTGTTCCTAATAACCAAATCGCGCAACGTGCTATTACCTATGTATTAGATGCACGTAATGCTGCAAAAATGACAACTAACCTTGGTGGTAAAAAATACGAAGTCGCTGGTATCTCTCCATTAGGTTCAGCATTCATTTTCGTACGTGACAAAAACATCAACTCTGTTGAAAAAGCTGCGGGTAAAAAATTCGCCGTATTAGGCTATGACGATGCACAAAAAATTATGGTGCAACGTGTAGGTGCTCAGGCAGTTCTTTCTGATATTTCAAACTTTGCTGCTAAATTTAACAATGGTCAGGTAGATATGGTAGGTGCACCTGCTTATGCATACAAACCATTAGAATTGAACAAAGGTTTGGGTGCAAACGGTGTAATGTGGAACTTCCCAGTATTACATGTAACTGCTGACCTTGTATTACGTGCAGATAAATTCCCTGCTGGTTTTGGTCAAAAGTCTCGTGACTGGTTTGTAAAACAATTACCTAAAAACTTTGCGATGATTAACCGTTTAGAAGCGCAAATTCCAGGTAAATACAAAATGAACCTAAGTGCTGAAGACAAACTCAAGTACCAAAAAATGTTACGTGATGGTCGTATGGATTTAACTAAACGTGGTATTTACGATGCAGGTATGATGTCTGTATTGAAAAAAGCACGCTGTTCTGTAGACAAAGCTAACTTTGAATGTTCAATGGCTGGTGAATAATTCATATTGATCTTAAAAGCCTAGACTTAGTTCTAGGCTTTTTTGCTTTATATAGGCTGTCAATTCAGCCATTGTGGATAGTTAGAAAGACGTTAAGCTAAATTTAGATAAAAACTTCATAAGGAAACATGAAGGTATAAAAATGGATCAAGGACTTGAGTGATTAAAAATAATTGCTAATAGGTAGCTCAGTCACTATCTATTTTTCATGGAAGTAAAATCATAAAAGCAAATTCGGTCTATAAAAATATTCCAACATGATTTTTATATGAAGCCTATCCGACTCATACCTGATCGGTATGAAATTTCTTGGTATCGAAAAACAAAAACTCCACAAGGAAAGGAACAACGAATATGCAATTTTCCAAAACGCTATTACTTGCTATGGGACTTACCACAGTTTCTTTTGCAGTTCAGGCTAAACAAACGATATGTGTTTTTGACTTCGTTGGAAAAAATGGCGACGTTTATGCACTCATGAAAGATTATCAACTTGCCGCTAAAAACTGGGGAGCTGATATCGAACTAAAAGTAAACCAGAATGAAGCAGTGATTGCTGAAGATTTTAAAGCGGGTAAATGTGACGGCATTAGCGTATCAGGTATGCGCGGGCGTCAATTCAACTCATTTACTGGTTCATTAGATGCTATTGGTGCAATTCCTGACCTCAAGCTTGCTGTTAAAGTCATGCAAGGTTTAGCGAGTCCTACTTTTAGTAAATATATGGTTAATGGCCGCTATGAGGTTGTTGGTGTTATTCCCGTAGGAGATGCTTACCTTTTAGTAAACGACCGCAGCATTAATACAGTAGCGAAAGCTGCAGGTAAAAAAATTGCTGTACTAGATTACGATGAAGCGCAAAAGATTATGGTTCAGCAGGTAGGAGCACAGGCTGTAAGTGCTGATGTGACTAACTTTGGCGCTAAGTTTAATAACCATCAGGTCGATATTATTGGTGCACCAGCAGCAGCGTTTAAACCTTTAGAGCTACAAAAAGGCTTAGGCACGAAAGGAGCAATCGTTAACTATCCAATCTTACAGGTAACTGGAAATATTATTATCCGTCCAGATAAATTCCCAGCTGGATTTGGTCAGAAGTCTAGAGAATGGGTGGCAGGCCAGTTACCACGTGCCTTTACCATCTTAGGAAAAATGAAAGCGGATATTCCACAAAAATACTGGATGGATGTTCCTGCTGCCGATAAACCGGGCTATCAAAAGCTTATGCGTGAATCACGAATTAATCTTACAAAGCGTGGTGTTTATGATAAACGAATGATGAAACTATTATGGCAATTCCGTTGTAAACAAGATGCAAAAAACTTCGAATGCGGCTTACAAGATGAGAATTACAAATAATCTTGATAAAAATACTCAAGATTCGCTTTAAACTTCGAAGACAGACCCTATATTGATTATGCTATACTCAGTATAGGGTCTTTTTTATTTTGAAAGGCACAGCAAAATCCGAGGAACCATCATCATGAATGCCCAAGCTCTAGTTTTGACAGATAATGCTGCCAATAAGGTACGCCAACTCCGTGATAGTGAAGGGAATGACGATCTCATGTTACGTGTATATGTAACAGGTGGTGGATGTTCAGGGTTTTCGTATGGCTTCAATTTTGCTGAAAGCGTAAATGAAGATGACGCAGAATTCGTAAATGGCGATGTAAAAATGCTGGTTGACTCACTTAGCTACCAATACCTTATTGGTTCAGTAGTTGACTATGTAGAAGGTCTTGAAGGTTCGCGTTTTATCGTACAAAACCCGAATGCAACAACAACATGTGGTTGTGGTTCTTCATTCTCGATTTAAAAGAATTTTAAAATTTAAAAAACCTCTCTATTTTGAGAGGTTTTTTATTGCCTATATCCTTACTCTTCACGGATAGATTCTAAAAAATATTGCACGAGTTCTGGTGCATTTTGATATGGAATCCAATGCGATGCATCCATAAAAACTGCGTCATAACTATTTTTAAAATAATGTGAGTTTAGCTCGGCACTTTTTTCTGTAACGGCAATATCATGCTTACCCCAAATAAACAACGTTGGAACATCTATAGCTTTAAGTGAATTCCGAGCTTTATCCCAGAAAAATCCTCGATACCAATTTAACGCCGTTGTTAATCTATTTTCTTTTATAAATTCAGTTTCGAATATTTCAATTTGTTGTTCAGTCATGCCTGATGACTTAAGAAAGTTACGGCCTAATTTAGGCATCTTTTTAAATAAAAGTTCGGGCAGAATCGGGAGCTGAAAAATTGCAAAATAATAAGATTTAAAAAGTTGTCTGCTGCTTAAACAAGCTTTTAAAAATGCAGCTTGATGGGGGACAGAAACTAAAGTGAGGTGTTGAATATACTGTGGATATTTGATGGCTACACTAGACGCAATTACAGAACCCCAATCATGCCCAATTAAATAAACTGGCTGACCAAGCTGCTTAATCAAACTTGCAGCATCTTCGACTAGCTCACTTAAAGCATATTCAAAGCGGCTTTGTGGTCTAGCATTTAAACTATACCCACGTTGATGAATCGCAAGCGTTCTAAACCCACGCTGATGCAATAGTTCAGAGGTTTGCTCCCAACTATGGGCTGTCTCAGGAAAACCATGCAATAAAACAACGAGTGGACCATCTATAGGGCCTGAATCAATCACATCGAATGTCCAAGCCCCACGAGTATATTGATGAATACGGTCGGTTAAATCCATAACAACATGCCTTACTTATTTTTGTTGGCATTTATCATGAGTTTTTATGTACATTTAAATAACAGCATTTCGGGTCAGTAAATGTGCTATGAGGTCGAATCTAGACAAAAGAACTGATAAAAAATCTTATACCGCCGTGATTGTTCCTAAAATTCTAAAATCAGATGCACCAGTTACCGCTGGTAAATTACCACTTAAACCATTTACAAAACGCATAGCTAACCATGCAAATGCGGTAGCCTCGACCCAAGTAGGGGAAAGTCCTAAAACATCTGTGGTTTGAACTGACCAATTGTGCTTACGTAAACGCCAGCGTAATTGTTCTAACAAATAAGAGTTATAAGCTCCACCACCACATACATATACTTCACCTGTTTCCATATCAGAGCGATAAATCGCTTTTTGAATAGCACGTACTGTAAGCTTTAATAAGGTGGCTTGAATATTTTCAGGTGTATCTTCTAACTCATCGTAAGTTAAATCATTGCGCCAATCGATTAACTGATCATCTAACCAGTCAATATTGAAGTCTTCACGTCCTGTGCTCTTAGGCGGTTCTTTAGAAAAATATTCATGAGCATGAAGACGGTCGAGTAATGAACGAATAGGGTGACCATAAGCGGCCCAATCGCCATTTTCATCATATGGATGACCAGTATGGCGATGACACCATGCATCCATCAAAATATTCGCAGGTCCCGTATCAAAACCAAATACGCCGTCAGGATTATTGGCAGGCAACATACTTACATTGGCAATGCCACCTAAATTCAAAATCACACGATGAATGCTTGGATGTTGAAATAATGCCTGATGAAAAGCTGGAACTAATGGAGCACCTTGTCCGCCTGCAGCCATATCTCTACGACGGAAATCAGAAACAACCGGAATCTGAGTAATTTCAGTAATGATGTTTGGATCGCCAATTTGTAACGTAAAGCCATGCTCTGGACGATGACGAATAGTTTGCCCATGTGAACCAATCGCTTTAATTTGGCTACGGTCTAATTGATGCTTTTCAATTAAGCTATTAATCCCATGACCAATCATTTTGGCTAGGGCAACATCGGCTTTACCCATACGGTCAATTTCATTGTCATCGGGTAAAGTTAATGCCATAAGCTCATCACGTAACTCGGGTTCGAATGGAACTGTAAGAGTGGCATGAAGCTGTAGTGGCTCAAATGAAGCCGCAACAATATCTACACCATCCATACTAGTGCCAGTCATTACGCCGATATAGATTGCGCTCATATGCAACTTCCCCTGCAAGACGCTGAAAAAATGTTAGTATATCGCACAAATTGAATAACTGATGTGTTTAGGTTTTGTGATGTCAAATTTCTTGCCCGCCGAAGAACAGCTTGCCCTCATCCAACGAGGCACGCACGAAATTATTTCAGAAGAAGATTTACTGAAAAAGCTTAAAGAGAATCGTCCTCTTAAAATTAAAGCTGGTTTTGACCCTACAGCACCAGATTTACATTTAGGACATACGGTTCTTATTAACAAACTAAAAACGTTCCAAGACTTGGGCCATGAAGTTACCTTCTTAATTGGTGACTATACAGCGATGATCGGTGACCCAACTGGTAAAAGCGCGACGCGTCCGCCGTTGTCACGTGAACAAGTAGAAGCTAACGCTAAAACTTATCAAGAACAAGTTTTTAAAATATTAGATCCAAATAAAACAAAAGTACGTTTTAACTCAGAATGGTTTAATCAAAAGTCTGCTGCTGACCTTATTCAATTAGCAAGCCAGCAAACTGTATCTCGTATGTTAGAACGTGATGACTTTACTAAGCGTTATAGCAACCATCAGCCGATTGCAATTCATGAGTTTTTATATCCTCTAGTTCAAGGTTATGACTCAATTGCACTTGAAGCTGACGTTGAGTTAGGCGGAACAGACCAGACCTTTAACTTACTTATGGGTCGTACCTTACAAAGCCGTTATGGACAAGAATCACAAGTATGTATCACTGTGCCGATTCTAGAAGGTCTAGATGGCGTAAATAAAATGTCTAAATCTTTAGGTAACTATATTGGTGTATTTGATACACCAGGGGCAATGTACCAAAAAGTTTTATCAATGCCAGACTCTTTAATCGAACGCTATTTCGATTTATTAAGTTTTAAATCTCTCGATGAGATCAAAGCTTTATTAGATGAAATTACTGCTGGTCGTAACCCACAAGAAGTAAAACGTATTCTCGCGCTTGAGCTAGTTGAACGCTTCCATGATGCAGAAGCAGCTGCTAATGCTCATAAAAGTGCTGGTAACCGTATTACAGAAGGTGAAGTACCTGAAGATACACCTGAAGTGACTATTTCGCGTGGTGAGTTTGGTGGAGAAATCTTTATTGCCACGATTCTACGTGTAGCTGGATTAAATCCGAATGCTGCAGCTGCAAAAGATGCAGTAGCTCGTGGTGCAGTAAAAGTTGACTGGAATGCTGTTGATGCTGGTTTCTCTGTAAAAGAAAACGGTACTTTCATTATTCAGTCAGGTAAAAAAGCAATTGCACGTGTAACGTTCACTGACTAAGAATGTTCTGTAGTGATAAAAAGCAGGAGTAATCCTGCTTTTTTTATTTCTGGATTATAAAATCAATTAAACGTTCCACGTGGAACCGACTAAACATAATTAATGATAAAAGAAGTAATTTAAAAATAAGAAGAAATATAGGTTGAAATAGAGCATTTGCTCTATTCTTTCTTTGGAATCTAAAATGCTATATATGCTTATAAGCTCTATAAAAAGACATCAAAAAACTAAGGTAAACTGTATTTTTCCAAAATAGAAATTAATAAAAGTGGCAGAAATGCCTAAAAAAAAGCCACATATATCACTTTTTTTGCAAAATGGTAGAAAAAAACAGCACTCAAGTGAAAAAGGGATAAATACCCCTTGCAAAGGGATCTTAATGGTCTATAATGCACATCCATCGGCGGTGATGCAGATAGAAACTTGTTGAAAAACAGTTACTTGTGATTAGATTGGTTGCTTTAAGTGATGAATTTGATGATAAGGTAGTTTAGAAAATAAGTTTTAAAAAATATCGAAATTACCTGTTGACTTTTAAGAGATTAAGAGTAATATAGCCGACCTAGCTTGCTGGTGACGAACCAGGAAGAAGATCATTAAGAGAATTGAAGAACAACTTGTGTGGATTTTTACTG
>NZ_JBKGFO010000010.1:0-73692 GCF_046557555.1 Acinetobacter sp. H1(2024) | reverse complement strand
TTAGGGCAGGGATTAACTATAACTTTTATACGGGTTATGGTGTTTATGTCGGCTATAACCAGATCAAATACAGTGATAACTCGTATAAGTTACTGTCTGCCAACTTAAGCGGAAGTTTAAACAAGAATTGGGGCTTTTATAGTTCTGCATATAAGGATTATGAAAATCATAAGGACTATGGCATTTACTTTGCACTTCGCTATACACCATCTACCAGAGTTAATGCAATTTCTAGCGTATCTAGTGATAGTGGCAGATTGACTTATCGGCAAGAAGTATTTGTTCTATCGGAACCGCAAGTTGGTTCATTTGGATGGGGTGGTTATGTTGAGCGCAATCAGGATACGCATGACAATAATGCATCGGTCTATGGATCTTATCGAGCACGAGCTGCGTACCTGACAGGTCGTTATAACCGAATTGGAGATAATGACCAAGTTGCACTTTCAGCGACAGGATCTTTAGTTGCAGCAGCAGGCCGTATATTTGCGGCGAATGAAATTGGAGATGGTTATGCTGTTGTCACCAATGCCGGACCGCAAAGCCAAATTTTAAATGGCGGAATAAATTTAGGAACAACGGACAAGTCTGGCAGGTTTCTTATACCAAGCCTTATGCCGTATAGAGAGAACCATATTTATTTAGATCCATCATATCTGCCTTTAAATTGGAATGTTAAATCTACAGATCAAAAAACAGTAGTAGGCTATCGCCAAGGGACTTTAGTCGACTTTGGTGCTCATCAGGTTATTTCAGGTTTGGTGAGAGTAGTTGATAAAAACAACTCACCATTATTACCGGGTTATAGCGTTCGAATTAATGGGCAACAAGATGCCGTAGTGGGCTATGACGGTGAAGTATTTGTTCCAAACCTATTAAAACAAAACAAACTTGAGGTAGATCTTCTTGATCATGGTTCATGCCAAGTTGAATTTACGTATAACAGTAATCAGTACTCAACTAAAAAATTGGGACCTTATATATGTCATTAAATATTATGAATAAGGCTCAAATAGAGAGCTATAAAAAAATTTCCTTATCTTTAAAGTACTTTATAGGTATTTGCTTATTTTATCTCGTTTATGCTTTTTTTAGTCCAACACATGCTGCCTGTACGGTAGCTGGAACCACAAATAATACGTTTATTTACACGGCAGCAAATATTAATAGTGATGCAACTGTAAACTTTTCAGGAACAATTAGTTGCACGAATGGAGGACTACTACCTCAAATTTCTCCGTTTATGTGTATGAAGACAGTATTTACAGGAGCAACCACTACAAATAATAGCGTATCGTTACCATATACAGTTACAGCAACTGTAGGTGGAGCAGGTTCTTCTACCACCAATCAAACTTCCAATGTTTGGTATGGTCCAGTGGTAACAGTCGCTTCAAATAATATTCTTAGTTACTCGGTAAATGTGAAGGTACCCGCCCAAACTGGATCGCTCATTGCATACCCTCAAGGAACCTATACAGCTACGGTTCAACTATTTTGGGATATGGATCTTCTAGCGGTGTTATGTTTAGGGGATGTCATCAGTTGGAGTTCTGGAAATGTAACTTTGACAGCAAACTTTGTGGTGCCGACGCTTTGCCAATTAAACTCAACTTCAACTGTCGATTTTGGCAATATTAATGATATTGGTATTACTAAACGTGACTATACGGCTCAAGGTGCTGTAAATACAACCTGTAACTATGGAACCCCATATACGATTTATTTAGGGGATGGCAATAACCGCATAAGCGGTGGATTTAGACGTATGGCCAATAGCAACAATGAGTTTATTCCCTATCAGTTATATAAAGATTCTAACTATAGTTCGGTGTGGGATGCTACAGGTGGGGTAGCTAGTATTGGTGGAGCAGGTGGAGTGTCTGGCACAGGATCAGGTAACGCTCAAACTACAACCGTTTATGGGAAAATTCCGCAGGGTACTACCATTGCAAGTAGGCCAGGTGCTTACTCCGATAATGTTGTGGTTACAGTGACTTATTAATTATTTCAGGCACTATTTCTTTAAAAGAGATAGTGCTTTATTAATTATAAGATTTAGTACTTTTAATTATTAGGGGGGGCAATAATTGCACCATTTATCGGATTTAGTTAAATTATCTATGTATTTATATATACTAAATGTTCAAATATAAAAAAGGATAATGACGTGAAAAAGATAATTTTAGCAACAATAATAAGTATGTCAGCTATGAGTAACTCTTTTGCTGAATGTACCTATAACTTTGATGCGAATCAGCAAGATATAAAGGCTTTTGAAGTAGCAAATTCAGCTCATGCAGCTAGTTATCGTTATGCGGAGCCAGTTGCTAATTTAAATATTGCAAATCAGTCAGGTTATGATGTTATACATTATTACTCAAATAAAAACGTTGATTCATTGTTCACTTCTAAAAAATATATTCAGTTTAAAACCCAGTATCCATCTGATGCACCAGACAATGTTGTCATTGTAGATAAAGCTATTAGCAGTTCAGATATTTTTGCTCAGGAGTTTATTTTTGATGTGAATAACTTAAAGGTTAACCTTGGCAATAATTCTCAGATGTATGAGTATGGTTTTATTATTACTGGGTCTTCAGAGTCTAAAGTGGAATTAACACTAAATTTAATGTTTGCAAAAGGTAATAACTATTCTGGTGTATTAAATGGAGATGCAATCGCTTCTTTAGGCGCTACATATAAATCTGATGGGAATGGTCATTTAACATATTTAAGTGCCAATAGAACTAATAACCCAGTAGAAGTTCCAGCAGATGGAAAAGTTAGAGTAGGTATTTATGTAAATCAAAATACTAAACAGGTTGGCTATATTATTAATGGTGTGAATTATGGCTACTTGAACCTTACCATGGAAAATAAATTAAAATATATAAGTTTTATGGGGGCAATTAACCAAGATCATTTCGCTAACTCGGCCTTAACTGGTAAAACTGTAGGTCTTCAATTGGTTACAGATAAACCAAAAATGCAGTTTACTTACCCAACTGGGGCAAAAGATATTTGTGGTGTTGCTTTATAACAAAACATCACTCAAAGCTATGTATCTTATTTTTGTGGTACATAGCTTTGCAAAAATCTATAAATTAAAAGATAACGTAAACACTCACAGCTCTTTTAATCATAATAAAAATCAAATAATTCTTAGATTTGGAAACTTGACCGTCATCAAAATTGGTTTGACTTAAAAAGCTATTCTGTATATTTATTGATTAGTTCCAAAAAAGAACTGGCAAGTAAAACAGGCAATTAAAAAATAAAGGTGAATAAATGTCAGATATTATTTTGCATCAATGGGAAATTTCTCCATTTTGTCAAAAAGTTGCAAGGGCTTTGAAATTTAAGGGAATTTCATTTAATACAGTGAACTATAACGGTATTCTTGGTGCTAAAGTTCCTTTGCTGAGTAAAGTGGGGAAAGTGCCCGTTATAGATGATAAAGGGCAACGTATACAAGACAGTACCCGTATTGCTCGTTATTTAGATGACGCCTATCCAGATACACCGCGACTTTATCCCGAAGATCCAAATCAGAAGGCACTTGCCGAACTGTGGGAAGACTGGGCAGATGAGTCTCTTTATTTTTATGAAGTGTATTTAAGGGTAAATGACTCGGAGGCTTTAGAGGAAGCCATCCGTATTAGTAGCATTGGGCGCCCAGCGTATGAAAAGCCAATGGTAAAAGCTTTTATTTTAGCCGAATTAAAAACACAGCTCTTCTTCCAAGGTTTAGGTCGAATGAAAGCTGAAAATGTTGAAGCAGAGTTTATTAAACACTTAGACCGTATTGAGCAGGTGTTATCTCAAAGTGAATGGTTGGTTGGAGATAACCAAACGATTGCGGACATTGCTGTGGTTGCTCAACTTGGTGAAGTGGTTCGAACAAGCAAAAAGTTTGGTAAAGAAATTTTGAATCGTCCGTTTATTGCTTTATGGTATAAAAAACAAACAGGGTGAAACGACTATGTCATTAGAACCACCGAGTAAAACACGAGATTGTGCAGTTATTATTGGTGTCGGAGCTTCACAGGGGATTGGTGCAGCCGTTTGTCATCGTTTTGCAAAAGAAGGATTAAAAGTTTACGTTGCTGGGCGAACTTTCCAGAAAATTGAAGCAGTCGCTGCCGAAATTCATACAAAAGGCGGTGAGGCTACCGCATTTCGTTTAGATGCTGAAGATATACATCAAGTACAAGCCTTGTTTGACACCATTACTAGTCAAAACGAACGTATTACTGCTGTTATTCATAATGTCGGAGGAAATATTCCCTCAATTTTTTTACGTAGTCCACTCTCATTTTTCAATCAAATGTGGCAATCCACATTTTTATCGGCTTATTTGGTTTCTCAAAGCAGTCTAAGAATTTTTAAAGAACAAAAATACGGTACGCTTATTTTTACTGGGGCGAGTGCTTCATTACGTGGAAAGCCCTTTTTCGCTGCTTTTACGATGGGCAAATCTGCCTTACGAGCTTATGCATTAAATTTAGCTCAAATATATAAAACTCAAGGCATTCATATTGCGCATGTCATTATTGATGGAATGGTTGATGGGGATAGAGTGAATAAAGCTTTATTTGGTTTAGGCCGTTTAGCGCGTCTTACACGTGGAACAGGTGGGCTTAATCTTAATGCAATAGCAGAAAACTATTGGATGCTTTACCTACAAAGCGCTGAACTCTGGACACATGAGTTAGATTTACGCCCATACCAAGAAAAATTTTGAGAGACTTATATGCTAAAAACAATATGTCAGAAGTTTCAAAAAAAGCAGGGCTGTGTAGTGGTTGCAGGCCATGATATAGAACTACCTGATCAAAGTTTTGTAATTTTAGATAAACACAGCCAATCTCCATTACACGTTTATCAAGTCGTACATGATTCAATTGTTCAGAACATACAAGTTAGCTCTGTAAATGATGGCATAACAAGTGTTCGCTTAAACTTGGTAAATACTAAGCATTTAAAAAGTCTGCTGAAATATATAACAGAGCATCGCCATACCATTGAGTTATGCGTCTTTCAGCCAAATTTTTCATCTGCGCCAAATATTGAATCTTTATCTTTAGAAGAAATTGAGCACAGTTGGCAGACTACAGGTTTAAGTGCAGTGAGCGTGTCGCAATTAGTGCTTAAACCGATGCTAAAGCAGCAAAGAGGTACAGTTATTTTTCTTGGAGCACCATCTCACAATTCACCTCACCACGATGTATTAAGCCAAAGTATGTTTGCGGGTATTCGTGCGTTATCGCAGTCATTGGCAAGAGAGTTTCAGCCCAAAGGCATACATGTGACGTATTGCATGGTAGAAAAATGGGATGGACAAAACCCGCACTTTATTTCATCTGTAAAACAAGTGTGCCAGCACATCTATCATCAACCTGACTCTGCATGGAGCCAAGAACTTAGCATATCGTGAGATTTTACTTTCGAGTGTTCTTAAAATAGAGTACTGCTTTGGAATGACAGCACAACAATAATTTCGATAGGTACTTAAATGTTAAATATTAAGAACGCTCAACAAACGGTTAAAGTAGCGACTACAGTGGCAGCTTTGATGTGCTTTTCTTCATTGGCACAAGCATATCAATATGATCAAACAGCACGTTTAGTTAACGAGCGCTTATCTTATATGAAAGATGTCGCAGGCTATAAAGCAGAGCAGCATTTACCGATTGAAGATTTAGCTCAAGAAAAGAAAGTACTTGACCAATCACTTTCTGAAGCCGAGTCTTTTGGACTGAATAGCGAAACGGTAAAGCCGTTTATAGTGACACAAATGAATGTAGCCAAAGCTATTCAGTACCGATATAGAGCAGATTGGTTGTCTAGCCCTGAAACCAACTGGAAGCCTCAGGACTTAAGCGAAGTACGTTTAAAAATTAGTTCTTTAAACACCGAACTTTTAAAAAATATTGCCTATGAACTCAAGAAAAATAATAACAAGGCACCGCATGGCTGTAGCTATATGTGGCCAGTTCAGCACCCTCAGCTAAAAGAAGCCGATAAGAAGGCTTTATGTGCAACATTGAATAAAATCAAATTAAAACAATGAAGCACCTAAAGCGGCTTATATAAGTCAATTATTCAATCAACATTAAGTCGGCAGTATTGGCAGATTTAAGTGGCCTTAAAGCAAAGGTTGAACGCGTGTGCCGAATACCTTTAATCGAATAGAGCTTTTTACGTAAAAAGCGTTCGTAATGTTCGGCATCTTTTACGGCCACTTTCACCAAGTAATCATAGTCACCCGTAACTAAATGCGCCTCGACCACTTCAGGAATATCTGCCAAAGCTTCACTAAAGTTTTCTAGCATTTCGTCGTCGTGGCGTTCTAGCGTAATTTCAATAAAGAATAACTCGTGAATGCCAATCGCTTTTGGGTTTACGTTTACCGTATAGCCTTCAATAATTTTTAGAGTTTCTAAACGTTTGAGCCGAGTCCAGCAGGGTGACGATGAAAGCCCGACTTCTTCGGCGAGCTGTGCAACTGTTAAACGGCCATTTCCACGAAGGGCAGATAATATTTTCCGATCTATGCGATCTAGTGTGTATTCTGTGCTGTTCAAAATATAAACCAAAGAAGATTCTTCTGTTAATTTTTAATATACGTGATTTTTATGCTGATATCATTTAAAAAAACTGAAAATACAGTCAACATTTTAAGTGAGACAGCCATACACTATTTCTATGCATCGGACTCTACTGGATAGGAGTTGTGATGGAGCAAAGAGCACTGTTTCAGTAAGGGTGACTAAACAGTGCTCTTTGCGGATCTTATAAAAATTTAAATATGCGTATTTTTTTGATTCGAAAATTGCTTTAAAAAACAACTTTCACATATATCTTAGTTTTATTTAAAAAAATCTATTTGCATGTCTATCGCATACTCTTTCAAAAGACTAAATGCACTGATTCAATGAAGTTAATTCTCATTTTTATTTTATAACTATTCTTATATAGCTTTATAATCTCTTTTATTAAACGCTTAATAGAATGTTATCTAACTAGAATAATAATTTAACTAATAAAGATAATTATAAAAACTTATATCACTTATTCATTAAAAATTAATCCCACATTTTTATTAAGGTGATGAAATATTCAAAAGATAAGAGGATTTATCTAACTTTCTTATTATTAATAGACACTTATAAACAATTATTATTTAATACACCCGCAACATTGCCACTTATACTTTTAATAATTTTATCGGGGAAATAATGCGTAATTTTTTAGTAACAGCTTTCACTTTATTGGTAGGTTCATCAGTTTATGCTGCTCAAGAGCCTAAAACTTATCTACAGCGAACAACTTGCGAGAGAACAGTACAACTACATGGTTTTTTAAGCCGTGCTCAACTTGATTGTAATTATCACTATACTTCACAAGAATTAGTTTATGAATCTGACAAATGTACCAAACATGAACTAGGTGAAAAGTATGGTAAAGAAGTTATGAGATTAGGTATGGACCAATTTGAAGCACGCAAACGTGAAGATATGAAAGGTCAATTATGTAGCACGGTTTTAAAAGAGTTTCCAAACTATATTAGAAAATAAAATGGAATCTTAAAAAGCCTCTGTAGGCAAGCCGATAAAATGAATTTTATGATTCATTTTATCGGTGTATCACAGTATATAACTATCAATTAAATCAGAAAATAATTATTAAGAATCTAATCAATATAAAATTAGCTAATTGGGGATCTATTAATGATCATATTTTAGTTGTTGGAATTAGTTGGAGATGAAAGGTGTTCTTTTAACTCTAATTTAAAATTTTCCCATAATGTTTCAGGCTCTAATTCTGAAAAGCCTTCTAATGCCATATCTAGTTGAGTCTCATATGAGTAAATTAAAAACCGTAATTCTTCTTTTTCTAAGTAAGGATGTATGGAAACAATATTTTGAAAAAAAGGATATATCTGGTCTTTATGATTCACAATATTTATATACTTAAAAATAAAATTTTCTAAAACTTTCCTCGTTATTTCATCTACCGAAGTTTCACTAAATTCACTTTTTTCCGTGAGTCTGAAGTATTGTAATATTTGCTCAGTGTTTGATAAAAAACAGATGTCTAAAGCTAGCTCATTTGTTGGATCATTCTCTAGTGCATGCAAGGCCCAGTTCTGAATCTCTTCAGGCGTGATTAATTTTAGATCTAGCTCCATTTTTAATTGAAATTTATAACTATTAGACATTTATTTAACCTAAATTTATTACATGATATTTAGAGAAGGTAAGAGCAGCATCTTTCAATATGTGGTCATATTTAAAAAAACTAGATAAAACCTTCACTCCATTTTTTGTCTAATTCTTTTAAATCATTATATGCTTTTTCAAATTCGCTCAACGAAAAACTTAATTGAGGAACAGAAGTCGAGCTTTTCCAGACTACGGATGTCACAACATCGTGAATATGGTTAAATGCGTAACCAAAACGAGCCCATATGACTTGATCTGCGGAAACAATTTGTTCAACCATAATTACGCTACATGTTAGATCTAAATCATCAGGGCAAATTAAGATTGGAACCACTGTTGAAATAGATACATTTTCATAAGCTTGTGGTTTAAGAAGTTTCCATGCATTACTTAATGCTAACTCACTATCATGATCATATAACCAACCTTGAGCTGGAACTAAATCATTCATGACGTCAATAACGCGCGCATTTTGATGCATCCATATATTTAATGGAACATTATCAATTGCAAGAATAGGGAAAGGTTTTAAATTGCCATTTGCATCTTTAATGCAACCCTCAATTGGGTGTTCATATAAAAGAGTAGCTGAGATAGTATTCATATTTATAAGTTAATGTGCGTTAAGCAAATATAATATATTCTATTCAATAGATTAACGAATCTAATCTAATGAAAAACAAAAAATTATTTATCCATTTTCTAGCCAATATCACATTGACACCCCAAATCTCTCCGATTATCCTTTGCCTGCTGGCCTACATTGCCAGTCGACTTTGACAGGTCGCCATCATCTAGAACATCAAGAAAGTAATTTTTTGGTGTTGAACTCGTTCGTCTCCCTTCGTAGCGGTAGGACGGAGGAGGGACGCCTTCGGGCGTGCCAGTTCCTAGATGACTGGTCTGTCAACCCGCCTTCGTTCTACCACCATAATCATTTGACAGTGATTGGGTAGAACTTCTATTTCATCTAGGAGTTCGCTATGCGTACTATTTCTTCTCATTTATTGGCCTTTGCCAAAGTCTCTCTGCCCATACCATTTAAACAGTCTATAAAACGGGTTAATCGACTCTAGGTTTTCTGCACCTTAAGAATCGTTACGACTCAAAAATCATAGCAACAATAAACCCGAGATAGGCGAGCACACCTTTATTGTGCTGCTTTTGCATGCCTGTTTTTAGCACTCAATTTAAGAGTGACGGCATTTCTATCTCTTTTATATACAACAAAAAATTATTTTAAACGGTACAAATATGCCACCTTTAGTACTTTCTACACGTGCTTTAAAAGTTGTGAATCATGCAATTCATTTATTTCATCATCACGGCTTTCACTTAGTGGGCGTTGATAGAATTATCAAAGAGTCTGAAATTACAAAAATGACTTTTTATCATCACTTCCAGTCCAAAGCGCGGTTTATCGAAATTTGCCTGCTTGTGCAAAAACAACGGCTACAAGATAAAGTCGTTGCAACGGTGGAATACGACCACGACTCAAACGTGAGAGACAAACTCAAAACACTATATGACTTACATACAGACTTGGAAGGGCCGTATTACCTGTTATTGAAAACCATTTTTGAAACTAAAAATAATTATCCAAACGCTTATCAAACTGCAGTGAGATATAGAATGTGGCTCACCAATGAAATCTATAGTCAGCTAAGAATGCTTAAAGCGTATACTTCTTATGATGAAGCTAAACTATTTTTACAGATGATTGAAGGTGCTATTATTCAAAGGCAGAGTTATAACGATGTAGATGAGCGGGACAAACAATTCGAATATTTTATAGCGATGTTTTTATAAAATACTCAAGATAATAAAAGCCCCGAGGTCGGGGCTTTTACTGTATTAGGAACTCAGCAAAGTTCTTACCACTTATGACTATAAGTCACTTTAAGCGTTATACCATTTGCAAGTAAGTGGCTAGTGTTATCGCTTGTTCTTAGTAATTGGCTATAAAGCGGGTAGTACTTGCGGTTAAACATGTTTTCTAAACCAATGGTCATGGTGTCTTTCTTGTTCAGCGCAAAGCTACTGATTAAATCTGCTGTGGTATAAGATTTTACGTCGTAGCGACCAAAACTGTTTACACCATTTAGACGGTAATCTTCTGAACCGAAGTAAGTTGCTTGTAATCGGTTCGTCCAAGTTTCAGTTGGACTATAAGAAACATAAGCTGTGAGTTTTAATGGTGGAATACGGAAGCCCGTCATGTCTTGTTCAGAACCGTTTTGAGGTTTTTCACGGCCTTTCATCCACGTAACACTACCGCCAGTTCCCCATACATTTGCATCATCAAGATAATCAAGTGTTGCTTCAACCCCAGTAACTTTCTCTTTCGTTCGAGCCAGTACTAAACCATTGTTGAATGATTGCACAGCACCTAAGTCAGAAGTAGAGTGGAACACCGCTAAGCTTGAAGAGAAGTTATTAAAGTTACCTTTCCAGCCGAGTTCGTAGTTATCAACTTTTACAGGCTCTAAGAATGATGATCCAAGGTTAAAACCTTCACCAGCATTACGAATAATTAAACCAACATCAGGTAACTGAAAACCTTGGTTAAACGATGCATAAATCGAGTGCTGGTCGTTTGGTGAGAAAGTCACATTAGCATTGTACAACCATGCATCAGCTTTTACTTTTCCGCCTGGAACCGTGTAAGGATTGGTTTTGCCTAATTGTGACAATGGAACAAAGCTATCAATTTGGGCATAGCTGTCTTCATAGCGCGTACCAGCTTCTGCTGACCATTGGTCATTAAAGCGGTGTTTTAACTGCACAAAACCACCGACACTTTGCGTGGTCAGTTCAGGTAAATAAATCAGTTTTCCGATTTTTACAAACTCTAAACCGCCAGATTGGTCATAAATATTAGGGTCGAAAATATCTAAAGGCATTTCGCTTTTTTCACGGCTAAAGTCACCACCCCAAACCAATGAGGTATCACCTAAAAACTCAAGGGGAGTGGTCACGGTTAAGCGGCTACCGAGTACGTTATTTTCTTGATAAATCTGGTCGACTTGTTTACCACGGTTGGCATTTGCACGGGCATCAAACGGTGAAAAACGGGTAAAGAAGTCGCGGTAATAAATTTGAGCATCAACCTTATTACCAAAAAAGTCTTTATGGTTATAGGTCAAATTGTAGATTTGGTTTTCGTTTTTATTTTGGTCTTTGAGCTTTAAGCCTTTAATGGCTTTGGCTGGCACAGTTCCTGCTGGAGCTTTTTTTACACTTGGGTCAGATGCATAATCTGAGTCTTGCTCGGCATTATAGTAGTTTGCAGCAAACTGTAGATATTGGTTGTCATCAATGTGATAACCCAGCTTACCACCGATGCTATAACCATTTGAGTCGTAAAGGTCGCCCTGACTTGGTTCTGGTGCAACACGATCACCACTTGCATCGTACGGGCTACCAATACGTTGGTAACCAAAGTCGAGTACATAGTCAAAGGCGTTAAAACTGCCTGTAAAATACTGATGAATATCACCACTTAAAGCATTAGAACGCAGATTTGTAAGTGGTGTTTGAAGTCCAACGACGGTTTTAGCCGTAGGTTCACCACCCGCAGCTTTTGTAGTAATTGAAATAATACCGCCCGCTGCGCCGCCACCGTAAATTGCGTTACTACCACGAATCACTTCAATGTTGGCAATACTTTCAGGGTCAATGGCTGAAAGTCCTCTCGCTGTATCACGTGTAAGGTTCATAGGAACGCCATCCACCAAAATAAGCGCATTACGGCCACGTAAAGTTTGACCATAATCGGTGATGGTTCGGCTTGAGTCCGATAGGCCCGGTACGGCTTTGGCTAAAACAGTCGCAATGTTGCCAGACGATCCATTTTTTAAAAGTTCAATTTGTTTTTCATCAAGCTTGGTGACTTGCTTAGCAGAGGTAGAGAGTTCATCTGCACGTGAAGCGGTAATAGTAATGGTAGGAAGGGCTTCAGGCTTTTTTTCTGTTTCTGTTGTATCAGAAGTTGAAGCTGCAAATGCTGAGTTTGAAAGAATAATGGCTCCACCAAGTGAAAGAAGTGGAATGATATTTTTAACTTCAGATTTCCTCGTTAAAAGCTTATTACTTTTCTTATTTCCCATTGTCTCGCCCTGAGAGTGATTTTAAATTGACCGAATTATAAATGAGAATCATTGTAATTAACAATATTATTAATTGCTTTAAAATAATATATTTGAAATTTATTCAATGAATTAGGGGAATAGGCTTTTATTCCCCTAAAAAGATGTGAACAGTTATGAAATGCTCTTAAAGGTATTTAGATGGTTTTGATGGGCACGACGGATAATGCTGCGGTCATCACCGAGTACAAAAAGCTGAACGGATTGTTGTTTCCAAGCTGCAATATCTTCAGGTTGTCGGGGAATAGCACAGAAATGCTTTTGACTATTTTTAGTCTTTGTATACATCTCTTGAACTTTTTCTTTCACCTTTGGATGGCTGGTTTGCCACGGCATTCCCATCGATTGAGAAAGGTCGGCAGCACCTTCCAGAATAATATCTATACCTTCAACTTTTAAAATTTCATCTAGTTGTTCTAGTCCTTCTAAGCTTTCAATCATGGCAATGACAACAGTCTCGTTTGAGGCTTGTTGAACAAAACTCGCTAAATCGTCTATGCCATATCGATTTAATCTGGTCGAGTTGAGTCCTCTTAGCCCAAGCGGCATATAGTGGCAATAGTTCACAGCTTCTTGAGCTTGCTGAGCATTTTCAATACGTGGAAACACAATGCCTGTTACCCCTGCATCGAGCAGAGGTAGAACTAAATGGTTAGCGTTTAAAGGCACTCTTACAAACACATCGAGGCTCATAGCTCTAGCAGCTAAAATCATGGTCTCGACTTGAGACGTACTAAATAAAGTATGTTCCAAGTCGATAATAATAAAGTCATAGCCCGCAAGTGCCAGTTGTTCAACATTAATCGGAGAAGCTACGGAACAAAATATTCCGTAGAGTGTCTCACCATTTGCTATTCGTTTCTTAAAAGAAATCGAATGCTTATTCATATTCAATTTCCTTAATGAGGCTGAGCGGGTTTGGCGTGGTTTGTACTCTTAAACGAATTTCTGGAAGAAAACGGCGGCTTGCGAGCTGTTCAATATCGATGGTGTCATCTGTAAAGTTAAACAATTCATATCGTTCGCTAAACTCTGGATGAGCTTCTTTATGCTGATTGATGATGATTCTTAACATGGTCCAGAATTTGATTTCATCGAAGTCATAATGTTCATTTAAGAAAATTGCTAACTCAGCCAGATTTACAAACCACAGCGCATCTTGAGTAAAGTCTCTTAACTCATTTGGAGAGTGGGTTTCTAAGAATGAGTTCGGGTTAATTTTTGCATGTTCCTTTGGTGCATCTTGTAAGTTAGGTAAAAGGTTCGGCTCACGTAAAAGATGACGACTAAAACGAATTCCATCATGGAAATCTTTCAAGGCCGCTTTAACAGGTAAGCCATTTTTATGAATCAGTACCATGTTTTGCGCATGTGACTCTAAAGCGAGGCCGTGGCACCATAAAATATGCATGATGGGTAAATAAGCATTGGTGAGTAATTTTTCTAACCAGAACTCAATACCGTACTCTTGAATCCACTCATCAATAAGAGGTTTTTGGTCAATATCAACTTGCATCAAACCTGTTACTGGCGTGGCCGATTCACCTTCTTTTAAGTAGCTGTAAATACTTTCGCGCCAAATGCAGGCGAGTGCGCCGTATTGAACAGGTATAGCAGTCGGCTGGTTCACTGAAAGACCGCCGATCTCTCTTAAAATAACAGGTTTGCGCTGTTTTTCTAAAATAGGGTCTTGTTCAACAATATTATAAAGCCAGTCACTCATTCTTGCCGCATTTTGAACGGTATGCGGTGCCAATACGCGAGAGGTCGAAGTATTGACCAAGTTCATTGCCAACTTAAGAGAAAGCGCTGAGATGTCGCTAATATTCGACAAGGTTCGAATCGACTGCTGTGGTAAATAAGTCGGACCTTCAATATCTAACGGAATGATCAGTTGGTTGCTAATCGCATCTTGATAATATAATTCAATAATTTTATCCCACTGCCACGGGTGAATTGGGGTGAGGATATAATCTTTAAAATCTACATTTTGCTCTTTCAATTGATCATTAATGGCTTGTAGATCTTTTTCTGAAAAATGCTGTTTATAGAGCTGCTCTAAGTTAATGGTTTCGCTTAAAACCAGCTTGCATAAGCTGTTATGAGTCGCTACCCATTGAACCGTAAAACCTTCAGAAAGCTCTGGTGCATATTTTTGATTTTCTTTTAAATCGAAGCCAATACGAGACTTAAAACTCGGGTGATATAAATGTGCGTTGGTAATCCGTGCTTCTTGTTCTAAGTAAGGCAAAGTTCTTAAAGGTTGAGCAGGGGCTTGGCTTAAAGTTTGCGCATGTTTAACGTAAGTTAAATTCAGCTCATCATTAAAGTTTTGCCATTTAACTGGGTCTGCTTCAATAATATTTTTGAGGTCGGCAAGTAGTATTTTTAAGTTAGGGCGAGTTTCAGTGTCTAAAGTAATATCAGAACGGATTAAGGTTGAAGGATCTAATTTAATTCGTTTAAAACTAAAGTGTCGTTTGGCCGCACAGGTATAAAAGACGGTATCGGAAATATAGAACTTGATCTGACCTTTAGAAAACTCGTATTTAAAAGTATTTTCAAAAATGAGTGCTTCTAGTAATTGACCCATCACGCGGTTTTCCGCGATGGTTTTATAATTGATTTGTTGTGTTGGTTGAAGGGGGCAAAGTGCTTCTGCGCCGCGATATTTATAAATAGGATTTTCAACTTCAATCCAGATTGGATTGCCACCACTGTGGTAGAGCGTATTTAACATATTTGCCTTGATTGGTAATGTGTGTGAATGAATTAATAAATCGCGATACTGTTGGCCTTTGGCGCTAAAGTTTTCTTGTGTGAGCGTAAGGCGGGTGGCTTGCCAAAGCTCAGATTCTTCAATGGCCGTAACTCGCGAAATTGCGCTGATGAGATGAGCAATGTGATTGATTACGAGGTAATATTTTAAAAAGGTCCAAGCATCTTTTTGAGAGAACCAAACGGTACTATCTTCAGAAATAGATGAGTCGTCTTCTATCATTTCTGGAACAATGCTAATGCCTTCCATATCTCGAAGAATAAGACGATGTGGATAGCCATTTTTAAATTCCATTAAGCTGTTTTGCATGTGCGCTTCTACGCTAATGCCTTTGTTTGCAAACAACTCAACTAATGGAATAAGCGAAACTTTAACGTACTGTTTCCACCAGAAAGTAATGAAGTCTTTGGCATCGTTCGATTGTAAGTTTTGATTTGGTGCTGCTTGTTGGATAAAGCTTAAAAGTGGGATTTCATGGTTTTCGTTTTCTTCAACCAAGCCGCCTAGCATTCGGGTATTTTCTAATACATCTGGCGTGAGTCCTGCTCTATAAATAATGCCAAATGAACTTTCTAACTCTGGAATTTTGACTGTTTTTGCCTCTAACTCTGGCAGAATCACAAGGTCAGGATATTGTTCATTAATCTTGTGATTAATAATAATTTTGCTCGCATCAATGGCACGTTCCATTTCATCCATTGGGTTATTACGAATGAAACTGGTAATTCGTACATCAATTGAGAGTTTTAAGAAAAGATTCGATTGAGGTAGCCATACTGTGCGAACGGATGAGGTCGGCCATACGGTTTGACCTAAGGCTCCCAGATAGATCACGTCTTGGCTGTCTAAATATTTCTTTAACGATGGATGTTGAAGTAAGAAATTAGCTTGCCAAGGGTGGGTTGGCATTAGCTCGTAATGTGCTAAGTTTTCTTGCAAACGATCTTTTGCTTTTTCTAAAACTTCATCTTCAATATGGTGAGAAGGTTGTTCTTCACTGACCAGTTTTTGAATTAAAGACGAATGAACCGCAAAGTAATGGAGTTGAAAACTTGCACCTAACTCGGGGCTATACTTTTTCATGTCCTCTTTAGAAAAACCTAAATTGGCTTTAGAGGTCACATGAAAAGGGTGCCCGTATAACATGCCTTGTTCAGTAGCCTGAAAACCACTCAATGCTTTAGTTGCTGTTTTGGAAGGTCTATTTTCTAAAAAGAATTTTGTGTTCTCGATACTATTGGCAATATCGGAGTACAGATTTTTATTGTGGTTTTTATCTTTAAATAAGCTATTCAGTTCATCTGTAATCAGCTTCACTAACTGCTTAGGGTCGGTGAGCGAGTCAAATGTATTGTCGTTTAAGTTTTGCAGAACAAAACCACGTTGATATCTATGATAACCAGTGGTGGATAGATGCTGAACTGCGCCATAAACAACTGTGTTAGATGCATGAAATGTATAAGCAAAATACAGGGTATTTGGTTGCTCTGCATATAGGGTGAATAAAGGAGAGTCTTGAGCTGGAATAATGCATTCTTCAAGATCTACTTTGAGTTCACGAAAGAAAGTATTCAGGTACTGTTCGAAAAGTTTATAAGACCATGCATCTGTTGTAATAATTGAGTTCATTCTTGTGCCTCTTTTAAAATTGTATCCATTAAGAATCTGTTCAAAATCACTACTAATCCCGCACCGATAAAAAATAGTGAGGTGCAGATTAATGCAGCGGTGATATTGAAAAATGAGTAGGTGAGCGTGATGGTGATTGGGCCAATAAGCTGTCCTAAGACAAAGGCACTGTTAGAAATACCAATCACTTTTCCTTGGCTTTGAGCGCCAGCTTTTAGAGAAATAGTGTGTAAGATCGAAGGAATCAGGGCTGCAAAGCAAAAGCCTTGTATGAGTCGTAATATAAGAACCAGCCAAATATTCGAAACCCAGATCAATGCGAAAATCGTGATACCGCAAATTAAAGACGCGTAAACGAAGTTATTAAAAGAATCTCCCTTATCATCATTTCGTTTTCCCCAATAGGTCGCAGCAATAAAGGCTGCTCCCCATGAAAGCGCATGAATAGTTCCAGTTAAGCTCGCGGCAGATAACGAAGAGTGACTGCTTTGACTTATTTCGCTAATGTATAAAACGAAGCAAGACACCAAACCAAAGCCGCCCGCTTGAACTAAAATGCCAGCGCTTAACCATGAAAAAATCGTTCTATCAAAGAAAGCTGGAAGCTTAGATTTCTCTTTGGTTTTTGTGACCTCTGCTTTAACGGGATTGGTTAATACAAATGACGCAATCAAAATTAAGGTCATCACAACAAATGCTGTCGCGTTGAGTAATACTTCAACCCGCCATTGATCCATAAATATCCCGCCGAGCACGGGGCCACATAGGCAAGCGAGCGCAACACTACTTTGCAGTTGTCCAAAAGCGGCACCACGTTGTTGCTCGTTGGAAAGATATGAAACATAAGCATTTGAAATCACGGAAAGACCGCAAAAACCGAGTAAAATTCGCGCGAAAATAAATAGGTATAAATGCTGGGCGCTTGCCATGAGCAGTATTGAAATACAGAAACCAGCCAGAGAAAGTAGCAAGGCTTTTTTATGGCCGAATGTGTCGGATAGGTGTCCCACAATCGGCGCTGTAAATAAGCTGCCAATAGCTGGAGCCGCGAGTGCTAAACCTGCCCAGATAGTGGGAGCACTCATATGCGCCGTCAGTTTTTCCATATAGAGCGGCATGATTGGAATCAGCACCATAAGCCCAAAAGTGGAAAAAAACTGACAGAGCAAAATAATGAAATGATCTAGGCGAGATGAGCGCATGATTTAGATATCCATGGTCTCATAGCTAGAAACAGATAAGCTGTGATAAGGGTTTGGTGTACTTCCGATTTTACTTGGCATGCCTGTTGAGTCGCTTTCTTGCGCAAGTAAAGGCGTAAGGAGCTGTTTAAATGGCCAAGTTCTATTGTCGAAAAGATAAGTTTGAATTTGCGATTTTGTTTGTTCTGAAATGGCTTGGGTTTCTACAAAATCTTGAATAATGTCTTGAACCATCTCCCAAAAATCGCTTTCTGTACGATCCGTATATTTCAAGGTAGCTAGAGCAATCGGGTAGAGGTTAATTTGAATCCCTAGGGTAATGAAGTAATTAAATAAGTCCTCATTTTTAGTAAAGATAAGATTGTTCGGCGTGCTGGTATCAATGGTATAAACCGGAGGTGTAAAACCGCTTTCTTCAATGGCTGTGGTACATATTCTTAAGGTATCGTGGTCACGTAAAATAAAGCATTTCAACTTGTTATTTTCATAACACACCATGGTGTTTTGCCCGTGGCATTCAGGCATGATTCCTTTTGCCCAAAGCGTTAAGAATGTTTGAATAAAATGAACGCTTAAGTCTTTTAGTAATGTCCATTTGTCACCCTTAATGCCTAAAGTTTCCCAAGGGTCAACATAGGTACAGCTTAAAGCTGACATAGTGATTGATGTGACATTTTTGTCTTGGCAAAAGTCAGGTAAATGTCGGACTTGGCAACCAATTACACCTAAATTCTTTACAATCTGCTCTTGTTTACCCAGCACCCACCAGTGCGTTTCATTACTTAAAAAGAGACGATTTTTTATTAAAGCAGTTTCATTAATGACGTCATTTAAAAAATCATAAGCCGTATGCCCATTCATTAAATAACGGCCTGGCATAGAGCGGATTGCACCTAATGTTTTGGCATTGGTTGAGAGTTTTAAATGTAGAGTAGGGTTTGCGTTGTGAATAAGGGTTCTTAAAGAAGAAGTCGGTAAACCAATTGTGGTGACGTGGTTTAGGTCAATACCGCCGTACTTATTTTCATCAAACTTTAAATAGCGATGTTGCGTCTCTAACAAAGGAAGGGCTAAGTAGTCATCTGAAAGCTCAGCCATTTTGTTAGTAATAAGACTTTCCTCAACTTCTGATAACAGAAGCTCTTTGTGAGGAATCGACTCCATATTATTGATCACGTCATCCTTCTTAAAGGCCCACCAATACACCTCAATTTCTTTTTGAGTTGTGAGTGGTGCGAGTTCACCTTTTGAGTGCGCGAATGGATGAAATGGGCGGTCAGCGACCAGCGATAGCAACTCGCTTTTGATTAAAGGCGAAGAAAATGAAAGTGCTGACTGTAAAATTTGAGGAATTTTTTTAGCCGTTACTAAATTGTCTAGCCAATAATCAATCGCTTTTTGATGGTGTGGTGACGGCCACCAAGTTGCTTGAGTTAAATAGTTAAAAATTTCAGAAATCGAAACTTTAGATGTTGTATTGCTTAAGAGGTTATGAAGTAAAACTTCGGGTTGGGTAACATAGAAAGGATTTACACCATCTACTTTTAAACAGCTGAAATAGAGTTCCAACTCATCATTGAGAGTAATTGCCAGATAAGGCTTTTTATAGGAAATATGATCTTTAAAATCTCCATAATTCTCCATGTAGAGGGCATCTATCGTTTTTTGTAGTTGTGCTGTGTAAATCCGATCTAACATTTTAGTTATTCCTATTCTTATAAAAGCGGTAGAACCGTGCCAACGTTTTGTTCTTGTGCAGCATTGAAGAACCACTTCGCGCAGACAATATCGTCAATTGCCATGCCCATTGGGTTGAGCAAAATGATTTCATCTTCGTGTTCACGGCCGTTTTTATGACCAATAATGATGTCGCCAAGTTCAGCATGCAGTTTTTCACGACTGAACAAGCCATCTTCAACCAACACGTTGATGACTTTCTTTTCTCGGTTTGATTGGTCCCAGTCATCTACAATCACTTTGTCTACTTTTAAGAAGACTTCGGGTTCGATGTCCATAATTGAAATGTTTGAAACAAAGCAGCCTTTTTTAAGCCACTCAAACGGAATGTAAGGCTTATCTGAAACGGTACAGGTAATGAGGACATCGGCTTGCTGAATTGCAGACTTAGCACTGTCATGAATTTCAATTTCTAGATTCGGATATTTTGATAAGAACAATGCTTTGAGTTTTTCAGCCGCTTCAGGGTTTACATCAAATAAATGGATTTTTTTCACTTGAGCGTATTGCTCAAGTACAGTTTTAATCTGCATTTGAGCAATTGGACCGCAGCCAATTACGGTAATGTCTGAAAAGTCCTTTTTCGCTAAATACTTAATAGAAACACCCGTAATTGCCGCAGTTCGCATGGCACTGATGAGGCTGCCTTCCATCACTGCAACCGGATAATTTGTTTCTGAATCATTTAAAACAATCAGTGCGCTGGCACGCGGAATATTGAATTTTTTAGGGTTATGTTGTCTTGAACCAATCCATTTGATTCCGGCAATCGGGTCTTTGCCACCTAAATAGCAAGGCATTGCAATAATACGGTCCGCAATATGGTCTGCACCTTGCCAGCGAAGATAAGGTTTTAAAGGTTGTACAAACTGTTTATTTGCATGCAGGGTTAAACCTTCAGTAATTGCTTCAATAAATGAATTACTATGATTTGCGCCAAGATTTAATAAATCTGATTGACTTAAATAGCGAAGGGTAGCCAAATTGCTCATGAATATGTCCTAAGGAGAAAGTTAAACAACATTTTGTAAAGTAAGGTTTTCTTGACGTCGTAAGTTTCGATTGAAGTGACGTTTCTTGATCATTTCGAACCATTCATCTTCATAAACAAGATCGAGATAGCGGTCGCCTCGATCGGGCAGCAACGTTAAGACGCATGAACCTTCGGGAATGGTTGGAATCAGTTTTTTTATGGCTGAAATGGACGAGCCGCTCGAACCGCCTGCAAAGATTCCTTCATGTTCAAGAAGTTCTCTACAACCGAGTGCCGATTCATAGTCATCTACATAAATGACATCATCAATTTCATCAGGGGAGAGTAGTGGTGGGACAGTACTTGCTCCAATGCCGGGAATTTCACGTGGACCAGATGTGCCACCGAACAATACCGAACCGACAATATCGACCGCGATGACTTTTAATTCTGGGAATTTCTCTTTAAGACGACGAGATACGCCCATAATCGTGCCGGAGGTACTTGCCCCAATTACGAGGTAATCAATCTTCCGATCAATTTGATTTAAGATTTCTTCTGCTTCACCAAAGTAATGGCTTTTCCAGTTGTTTGGATTGGCATATTGATTAATCCAAACCGCATTTGGCAGTTGTTGGCAGAGCCGTTTTACGGTGTCAATTCGGGTTTTTAAATATCCGCCGTTTTGGTCTTTTTCAGAGACCATTTCGATATTGGCTTTATAAAGTTTCAGCATTTGTAGGTTTGCTGAGGCAATTTTCGGGTCAATAACGGCAGTAAATTTTAATCCATATATTTTGCAAGCCATTGCAAGGGCAATCGCTAAGTTCCCTGACGAACTTTCAACAATGTGACTATCTTTATGAATTACTCCAGATTTTAAGCCTTCACGTAGCATGAATAATGCTGGACGGTCTTTAATACTTCCTCCTGGGTTTAACAATTCCATTTTCGCAATCACTGAGATTGATTGATGCGTGAATAGCCTTGATAGTTGTAATAGTGGCGTTTTACCTATGCATTCGAGAATATTTTCATGGATCATGGCAGATCTTCTCAGGTTTTTATGTGTTGTAAATGATAATTATTATTAATTAAATTATTATTACGATTTATTCCAAGATTGTTGCGGTTTGTAAAGAAAAAGTAGGATGAGTTATAGGAATTTTCACTAATTTTTTTGATCTAATTCTTTGAATAATAAAATCTATATTTTGTAAAAGGCTAAATAAATTAAGTTTTTAAATATAAGCAGATAGGCAGGAACTTACTATTTTATAAAAATTGATCACACTAACAAAAAGTAATCTTTTGGAAAAAATGACGGATATATTTTGTGAATAATGCTTTTTACATAAAAAAAGCCCCTATAAAGGGGCGCTGATTAAAACAAAAAATAGGTCAGCATTTAGCTTAGTGTTGAAGCCGTAGCAGAATGTTGTGTCATTTGTTCAAAGTATTGAACGGCAGGTGAGCGAGCCATATACGCTAAAGCTTGTTCGGTGTCACCTTCATGGATCGGATTAAATTTTGGAGACACCCATCTTAATGTCGCTTTCCATAAATATTTGATTGTTGGTAGGTTATCTGATTGAGTAGCAGTTTTTTCAAACTCACGAATAATATTAATGTAACCTCGACGCATCAATTTTTGAATATCTTGGTGTTCCAAATCTTGTCGTCCAAGACTACGGGCGAAATCGGCAAGAAAATAAATAAATAATGGGAAAACTGCCATCATGATGGCTTGCCTGGAAATATAAAAACCAAATTTATTTGTTAATAAATGCTCAAATAAGTCATAGGCAACACAGCGATGTTCAACTTCTTCTGCAAGATGCCAACGGAATAAATCTGCCATGGCAGGATCTGCCTTATCCCACGACTTACTATCGAGAGTCCATTGACCAATCGTTCCGGTAAAGTGCTCAATTGCAGCAATTACACCGACTCGGAATAGTAACCAATACTCCTCAACTTTCTCACCTTTTAAAAAAGGAATACCAAGAGGTTTGTCACCTAATAAAATATTAAAAACCAGATGAGCACGATTGAGAGGATCTTGAATGTCGTAGCCATGTTCTCTTAAAAAGTCTTGCGCTTTTTCATGGGCACGAGCATGAGCTGCTTCTTGACGTACAAAACCAACGACCTCTTGTTTTAATTTTTCATCGTTAATGTAGGGTAGAGTTTTATTGAACACGCGGCAGAACCAAAACTCACCCGCAGGCAAAAGCATATTTATGCCATTAGCAACATGTGAACACAGAGGGTCATTTGGCATCCAACATACAGATGACTCTGAAAAGTCGAAATATACTTTTCTTGCTTTAAGTTGATGATTCCCTGTGAGCATAGATGTCACTCCATTCATAATTTTTGATTTAATGCGAATGGCTAATTTTTAGCATTAGGTAAATTTATTCACCATGTGCTTAAAGGACAAAAATCTGATTTAGATGGTCTACAATGATAAAAGCGGCTTTGCGTTAGAAATTATTTAAGAACTTTCTAAAAATTTAAGCTTATTGCCTGTATGAATCATATTTCCATAAATTAATCTAATTTAGCGATTAAGTATTATAGACGTGTTGTATTTATGACGACATATGTAAACAAGTCTTAATCTATAGCACACGAACACTTTAAAATTATTGAAAATAAAGTTTTAAGGTGTAGAGGTTTGAATTTTTTTAATTATTATCGAGATCTTCAGGCTGAGTTAAGCAATTATCCTTGGCTAGAAATGATAGTTTCACTCACAATTTTAATTCTATTTGCTGCATTGGCAAACTTCATTGCTAAGCGAATTATTGTTCGGGGTATTCGTCATTTAGTGACTAAAATCAAGTCACTTAATCAATCTGTATTTGCTCAACATAGTGTAATAAAGCGGTTTGCCAATATTGTTCCTGCTATTGTGATTATGAATGGTATTACCACCGTTCCACACTTATCTGAAAAAGCAATTGCTTTGGTACAGATGGGTGCGCAAGCATTTATTTTCCTGACTATTGCGCTCACGATCAGTGAATTATTAAATATATTTAATTTAATCTATCAACGTAATCCAAAATCTAGAAACAAGCCGATTAAGGGCTATTTGCAACTCGTTAAACTTATCCTGTTTGTAGTCTGTGGTTTAATGATTTTAGGTACATTCCTTAAAAAGGATGTATTTACCTTGCTTGCTGGTTTTGGTGCGATGGCAGCCGTATTAATGTTGGTTTTCCAAAATACAATTTTGTCATTGGTCGCGAGTGTACAAATTGCTTCTTATGACATGGTGCGTATAGGAGACTGGATTGAAATGCCGTCGCTAAATGCCGATGGTGATGTGATTGATATTTCACTACATACTGTAACCGTACAAAACTTTGATAAAACCTATACCACTATTCCCACCAATAAACTTGTTACAGACACTTTTAAAAACTGGCGCGGTATGAGTAATGCTGGATGCCGTCGTATGAAGCGTTCGCTTTTCATTGACCAGAGCAGTGTGCACTTCATGACCGAAGAAGAGCAGCAAAAGCTAAAAGATTTTCTATTGTTAGATCAATATCTCAATGCTAAACAATCTGAGATTGACGAGTTCAATAAGCATTTAGGTAGTCAGTCTCGCTATAACAAAAGACGTTTAACCAATATCGGAACATTTAGAGCGTATGTTGAATTCTATTTGCGTCAGCACAAAGGAATCGCACAAAATCAAACTTTAATTGTTCGTCAATTACAACCGACGAGTGAAGGTCTACCACTAGAGATTTATGCCTTTACTAATACCACTGCATGGGTTTCTTATGAAGCAATTCAGTCCGACATTTTTGACCATCTCATCGCGATTTTGCCTGAGTTTGGTTTAAGAGTGTATCAGGCACCATCAGGCCATGATTTTCAAAAACTTACAGTAGAGTAAGTGGTACAAGAATGCTATCTTCTTTGAATTTTCAAGTAGATAGCATTTTTTTAATATTTTTATACATTAATTTATAAATATTTTTGGAAAATTATTATTAAATAGCGGTATAAATTGACTATATGAGTTATGCGCGTTTCATGACTTAGAAAAGACTGATTTTTAAGCAAACTCGATCCAAAATTTTTAAAGAGTGAGGCTTAAGTAACGAATTTGACACTTTGAACAAAGAAAATACTAAATGTTTAAGAATAACAAACAATAAAGTTGCTTTACTAAAATTTGTTAGGTGAGTTGGAGTGTTTGAATGGCTACAGCAATAGAGAACAGAGCTAGACAACTTAAAAACGCAAAACGTGGAGGATATGCGCCAACCATTGCCAAAGACGTAAACAAACACAAAGTACAAAAATTAAGGAGAGCTCTAGACGAAGCCCGGCGATATGTGAGTGAACTCAATGATGAAACGGTTATCTTCGATGATCAGGACGCAAGGCAAAAGGCTGAAGGAGCCAAAGCAATTATTGAAATGTTTGAAGCAGCGCTAAGTAGTGCATAAGCTGCATCAATCTAAAATATAAACCATAGAAGACCTTGCTGAATATAGGGTTAACTTTTATTCTTCGACTAAATCACCTCGTTATTCAGCAAGGCAGTAAATGAAAATAATTCAAATATTCCTATATTCTATTTTTAGCTAACATATCAGAAAAAACTTGGGTCAAATAATATTATTGATGAGCTTAATTTTTTTAGAAAATTATTACCAAATATAAAATTTTTCCGCACATAAATTGTGATGAATTTTGCATTTTAATTATTTGCTGTGGTGAGTTATGGGCACAGGTTTCATAACACTCTTATTGATTACACTTGCCATTTCAACACTTACATACTGAAATGATATATCCATCATACTTCCTTAAAAATCAGTCTAACAAACAAAGTTAGAATAAGAGGGAAGGAACCATGCCAAAATTTATAACAATTGCCGAAAAGATCTATAAAAGATTTGAAGAAGATAAATTATTTTCTGACAACCTGATTGAACAACTGAATAATTTAGTCAGCATTATTCGAAAAGAGATAAAAGGCACTCCTTGTAAACTGAAATATAATTTTATAGATTTTGAAGAGTGCTTAAGTAAACCTTTAAATGAATGCACCATTAAAATCGACATGAGCTTAATGCCTAAATATAAAAATAAGGGTGAATATATTATGTGGTTAGCAAGCTTTATTGAGAAAATTACGATAGGTGGGCAGCCAAAACTTCCACCACTTTCAAGTATTATAGCCGCAGACTTTAATGTAAAAAAAGAAGCCCAGAGGGTACTGGAAAATAAAAAAGCAGTATCCGAAGAAAACGTCAGAATGATCGAAAATTATTTTAATTCTGAAGAGTATAAGAAAAATAATAAAAAAATAAATTTAGTCTAAAGTCCTATAAAAGTGTGTATCCACCGCACTTTTATAATCGCTGGAAAATTTCAGCAACCGCCTTCTGGGGCGGTTTTCTTTATATAACTTATTTACTTTATTTGATCATGATTGTCTTATAATATGCACTTTTTAATTATGATAAGTGAATATTATATATTATGAAATCAAGAGTTTTTATCTTGGGCTTACTTATTTGTACTAATTGTATGGCTGCATCAGACACAAGTTTTGAAGAGGAATATCATAGTCATTTAGAAAAATTCTATACAGCTCAAGCACAAAGAGATACTTTTATAAAAAAGAATGCGAATAAAAATCTAACCAGTGCACAAAGAAAAAAGTTAGATTCAATAGAATGTACTTATATGCAATCTGAACTACAATATAATGAATTTCTTATTGCTAGATTTAAGGAGTATAAAACCTTCATGAAGAAATCTGGTCGAGAACTAGCAAATGATAAAGAATTAATTAAAATGGATATTGATTCTTTAAAAGAAGAAATAAACAGTCCTCATGGAAAGTGTAAATAAAAATAAGCACCGATAACGGTGCTTTTTTTGAAAATTTCTATCAATCCTAATTAGAGAAAACAGTTCACTTTTCAACATGATATACATACTTAAACAATTACATCATAAAAAAATCCATAACTTATGTGCATAGCATGTTAAGTTTTCCTACACATCTATAAAAATTATGGAAGGGCTTAAATATGAAATGTTCATATCAAGATTTGGATGGCAATAGAGTTCATATTACTTGTGAAAGTTATATACACATACCTTTAGGTGTGGGTAAAAGTAAAATAACAGTAGATAATAGCTCAGAGGACTTAATCCATATCAACGAAGATTTTAGTTTTTTTAAAAAAACAGAGGCAGATTCAATTCCACTCTATCGATTCGCTATTGATAGTAAAAATAATGTTTTTAATAGTGATGAACTACCTGCTTTGGCACAAATTGGAACTGATTGGGAAATTTTAGATCAATAATTTTTTGATTTGATATATCAGTTGTTTAGCTGTTTTTTCAATATTTTGTAAAATTTATCAAATAGTAAATATTTAACTAAACTTAATAGAGGTATTATAGGCAACTCAGTTAAATATAGTCTAAATATTAATAGGCAGTTTTAGGCTAAATATCGAATATACAGAGAGAAAGAACATGAAGCGCCTTATTACTTTATTTCTATTGCCTTATGCAACGGGGACATTCGCTCAAGAGCCCTTCGAGGTCAGTAAAAGTTGTTTTGTCGTAAATGGTAAAAATACTACAGAGACTTGCTTACTCTCTTCTACAAATAACTCAACATCTAACTTTGAAAGATTAATTTTTCCTAATACTAAAGTATTTATTAAAGAATCAAATATTTGTTCAAACGAGGACCCATGTGTTTCTGTCGGAAGTAACTTATCTAATTTAAAAGATGCACACATTTATTATCGTAATTTAAAGACAAAAAAAATTGTTGATAAACCTGAAAAAGATGCATGGACATGCTTTAAACAACCTCACGATAAGCTAGATTTTTGTGTTTCTTACGATTAGAACAGAACGAATTGCATTACTCGGATTAGTGAAAAGTTATAAGTAGTGGCTTTATACAATTTCTAAAATAGTGTCTTACTTTGGCTACAGTGGATTGTTTCAGTTTACATTTCTATGTAGATAAAACAAAAAAGTCTATAAACCTATGCTGATCGTAATATTGATAGCCAGTATTTATTAGCTAATCAATGGAAATTGTATGAGGTAAAATATGACTAAAATAATAGCTAGTCTAAGCTTAGTAGCAATCGTATCAATCTCTGTTATAGGTTGCCAAGGCGAGAATGATACGAAGCAGCAAGATAAAACTACAACGCCACATTCGCTAGATAAAGATTCATAAAAACAAAAGCCCATCCTGAGATGGGCTTTTTTAATGATCATTTCATTTAGAAAAAAGTGGGTTAGTCATGAACACAAGACCAACTGAGAAAAATGAGTCATCTTTAGTTTGCTTTAATCGATTACCATAACTTGCATTGAACTGGAGATTATCTTTATACAACATATATTTAATGCCGGTTTGGTAAAATGAATCATTGCGATCATTTCCATAAACTTCAGCAGTAATCGTTAAAGGTTTCGTAATGAATGTTTCTGTACCTACACCCCAAGTAGTTTGTTCGCGGTGAGTGGTATGTTCTTTAAGCCAGCCCACATTTGTATGTACCAAGAAATGGTCATCTAACATAGAAATACTTAAGGGAACATTCACAGTCCAGTCTTTTTCAGAAGTGTGATTGTTACTTATTTGAGTAGCAAATGAAACGCCGAGTCCCCAGTTATTCGTCTCAAGTGGTTTTAAGAGTGTTTTCCCTTGTACAGTTGTATAAGTCGCATTACCTGTGTCGTCAGAAAAATGACGGCCCATGCCTATACCAAATTCAAAATTACCACCAATATTACAAGAAGGGATGACCCAATATTCCTTATCGTTAGGGTTATTCTGCATCCATGAGTCAAGCTGACATGTGTGGGCGGGAACTAAAGAAGCATCATCGACAACCATTGGTCGACCAGCATAACTTGAAATAAAGGCTAAGCAAGTACTCACAAAGACAATAGATTTTTTTAAGTTCAGAAATAGCATTGATGACTCCAATACAGCAAAGAGCACATGTAAGTATTTGCTAGTTTGTAAACAAAACTGATGAATAAGAATAAAATAAGGTGAGGACTCTCTTAGATCCACAAGAGAGCCAGAGGGCTGTAGTGGATACTTAGATATGAGTCGATGATTTAATTCTATCAATCGAGCAAGTACTCACAATGAAGCCCCCAGAAATTCGTTGGGCGGATTCTAAATTGGTTTTATTTGGCTGGCAAGTTAAAGTTTAGTGACATCTATTTTTTAAGGCTATAAGAAAATGATTTACAAACTCAAACGGTACACATCAAATTTATACATAAATTAAAACTTAATAAAAAGTATATTTCATATAATTATTCAAAATAATGTTGAGGATTAAAAATGAAAAAAATCATTAAAACTATATTATTATCTAGTTTAATTTTATCTATACCATTATCAGTTCTTGCTAAGAATGTTGAAACAAAAGTAAGTTTTTTAAAAGGCTCACATCAAACGACATTAACTGGAAAGTTTCAAGGTTATGATGATGTTAGATATAGAGTGTTTGCAAAAAGTGGGCAAGTTTTAAAATTCAATATTAATAGTTATAGTAATTTAGCTTATGTTAATATTTTTGCTCCAGGTAAAAAGCCAGGCAAAGATCAAGCCTTGTTAGTGGGTTCGACATTAGGTTTTTCCGGAGAAATAGTATTGCCCGTCGATGGTGATTATATTATCCAAGTTTATCAAATGCGAAATAGTGCACGTAAAAATAGAACAGTGTCCTTTAATTTAGATTTGCAAATATTAGATAATAAAAATATAAAATGACAAAGATAATCTATACATAAGCTCTATACTATCGAGCCTATGTATAGATTAAAAATAGAATCAGCTTAAATAAAGTTTTTCTACAATTCCGCATTTATCAACAAAATTTGAATCATGAGAAACAAGTAATACAGCACCTTCATAGCTTGAAATTGCTTTCGCGAAAAGTTCTCTTGATTCGATGTCTAAATGATTTTCTGGTTCATCGAGTAATAAAAGTTCAGGCATAGTCTCTGCATGACTCAAACCTAACAATGCGACTTTTAACTTTTCACCGCCGCTCAGTTGAGTTAAAGGATGGGTGCCCTTATCACCACGGAGCCTGAGTTGACCTAGTAAATTTCTCCACTCCAATTCGGAAATATTCGAATTAATATTCCTTAGGTTTTCAACTGCTGATAGATGATCTAACAAAAAGCTAAAGTTCTGATCAAGATAAAAACAATTTACAAATAGGCTAATTTCGTCGGTAGGCAATAAACTACTTTGAACAATCTGTTTTAACAAAGTTGATTTACCAATACCATTGCGACCAACTAAGTGAAGTTTTTGAGAAGCTTTGAGTGCGAAACTAATTGGCTGCTGTGTGCCATAGTTGAGTTTTAGATTATGAACCCTGAGAATTTCTCCTGACCTTTTTTGAAAAGAGGGGAAGACAAATTGCTGGGGCTTAACGGTTTCCAGAAGTACTTTTTTATTCTTTAAGTCTTGCTGGCTTTGATCAATTTGACGCTGATGTTGAGAATGTATTGCTCCTAAACTTTGCCCAGCCTGTTCTTTTTTAAAGTCGAGTAAAATTTTGGCTTGTGAATTTGAATCACGAAGCTTATTACCAGCACGTTCACGTTTTTGTGCTTTCATTAAAACATCATGTTGCTTCTGCTTCATGTGTTTAACTTCACGTTGATGTTGATGCATCGACTGCTCTAAAGACTCAATCTGATCTTGATATTGCTCATAAAAAAAATCATAGTTTCCAGTAGTGTGATGTAAACCATGTTCATTTAAATAGTAAATATGGTCTACTTCATTAAGTAAGGTCAGATCGTGGCTAATAATAAGAGCACCTGCCGGATGATTTTTTAGGTGAGCAATCAACCATTGTCTAGCATCTTGATCGAGATGGTTACTTGGTTCATCAAGCAATAGATAGTGGTCGGTTTTTAAAAATAATGCTGCTAACGCTAACTTGGTTTTTTGTCCTTCACTTAATTGATGAACTGGAAACTTTAAATCGGTTGGGAGTTGTGCCGATCGCAATAAAGTTTCCCAAACTGAAGGAAGATCCCATTTGCCCTCTAATAAATCATAATCATCATATTCAGCTTCGCCTTGTTCTACTCTTTGCAAGGCATTGTAGAGATGATCGATCTCTAAAGCTTCTGCAATGGTGGATGAAGAAAGACGCATTAATTGAGATAAATATGCATGCTTCGTTTGCCAAGTAATTTGACCGCTGATGTGCATTTCCTCAATGGGACAAACTTCTTGAAGCAATTGCATAAGTAAGGATTTACCTTGACCATTACGACCAATTAAAGCGGATACTTGGCGATACTCTAGTGAGAAATTCAATTGTTTAAACATCACTTTCGAAGGAAATTCTAGAGTGAGTTGTGATATTACACATGCCTGCTGAGTCATTAAAACCTCATAAATACAGGATGTACAAAATAGGAAAGTTAAACTTTAAATAAAGACGTTAAGCCACTAAGAAATAGTCTATTTTGCACATCAAAAAAGGAAAATTGATGAGAAAAAGGACTTACTTCATTGGCGTGACTCACAAAGAATAGGAAACGAGGTTGGTATTCTATAATGATTTTTAGTCTGTGTAAAATTTATGCAGTTCACAAAGGAAAAGCCCAATCCATAGATATAGATTAGGCTTTTCCTTAACATCAAGAAATTATTCTTTTACGACCAAAACTTGAATTTTGGTGCTGTTAAGAACATCTTGCGCAAAACTACCTAAAATAAGTTTTTGGAAACCTTTACGGCCATGTGAACCAATAACAATTAAGTCTGATTTTAAGTCTTCTACAGCTTTTAAAATACCGTCAGATGAAATTTCACCCTGAATAATTTCTGTATCAATATCAACACCTTCTTCAGCACATAAAGCTTTTACTTTAGCCAGTGTTTTTTCAGCATTAGCACGAGCTTCAACAAAGTAATCTTTTACAACAGGGGAGATGTAATAAAAATCGACACCGCTAAATGGGTCTACTGCAACAAGACTAATCGCTGTAAGTTTACTACCAAAAGCCTTAGCAATATGGGCAGCTTGACGTGCTGCTGCCAAAGAAATTTCTGAACCATCTACAGGTACAATAATATGTTGATAATTCATAATGTTATTCCTCTTATTTACAAGTTGTTATATGTATGAAGCTTTTCTTACTTTAAGAGTAACACATTTGTTTAAAGGTACAAATCAATTCAATTAAGTTACAATCAAATTAAATGAAGTTTAATTATTTCATTGTTTTATAAGGTTTTTAAATATAACTATTAAGATAGTAAAGATTAAACTGAAAACTTATTTTTTAGATGAACTTTACAATAAATTACTTTTTCATATTTTTGTCACACTGAGCTCGTATAACCAAATAGTATATCGAGGGGGAGCGACCATATGGCAGATTTAACAGCAAAGAAAGTAAGTAAGCTTATTGAAGAATTTAAACAAACAGGTAAAGAGCCAGAAAAGTTAGTAATCGGCTACAAAACTTATGCAAGACTTATGGCTGATGATAAATTTGCAGAAAAAGTAGTCCCTTCGCTCGAGAATGCCAAGGATCGATTATATAAAAATCTAAAAATAAAACTCGTTACTGAAAAGCATTATTTTGAAGTTAAATAAGAAATATGATCTTTATCATATTTCTTGGTGGTATTTAACATTCTGAAAAATTTAATAGCATATTAACTTCAAGCCTCTTTAAATTATTATTAGTTTAGGACTTTTTTGTTCTGCTTTATTATTTAAAAAAGAGCGTAAAATCGATGTTTTTCTATTGAAAATAGTTAGCTGTTATATATGCCTAATCGAATGGAAATAATTAAGCTACTTTATTTAGAGTTTTGTGTTTATAAAATACTTAAAAATGATCTATGTTATTTTAATGTGATGGGTGTAGGGTCTCGAAAAAATTAGGGCAATTCTTAATAAAATTGAAGATTAAAAAATTACTTCAAGTATTTAAAAATAAAAACGTTTCCTTTACGATGAAACTAAAATGAAGTTATGTGTTTGGTGTAAAATAAAAGCATAAAAAAAGTGAGGTGTATGCATGAGTTATAAATACGAATATGCAGGGTTCTGGCTAAGATTTGGGGCAATGATTATAGATAGCCTTATCATGTTTTTAGCAATTATACCTGCAGCATGGATTTTTTATCATGGCGATTATGATTTGATATTTTCTACTGGTTTGAGCAGTAAACCTCAAAATTATGGTTTTGATTTGATCGTGAATTATGCTTTTCCGTTTTTATATACCGTTTTATGTTGGATCTATCTTGCGGGTACCCCTGGAAAACGTTTAATGCGTTTAAAGGTTCTCGATGAAAAAACAGGCAATAAGTTAACTTTGATGCAATCTATCATTCGTTATATTGGATATATTCCATCCATTTTAGTGTTTTGTATCGGTCTTTTTTGGGTGGCGTTTGATCCGAAAAAACAAGGATGGCATGACAAGATGGCGAAAACAGTAGTTGTAAGAGAGCTATAGAGCTTGATTAAAATTTTTGTTAATAAAAAATTACAAAAATAAACTTGTGTGCTGGAGAGTAAAACATATACTTGCCGCGAGTTTATTTAATGGAGATCCTAAATGGGTAGTTGTTCGAGGTTCGAGTTTAATTATCAATTAAACCAAAGCCAATACTGAGCAAGATCACCTTTAGGAAGGGCTATCTTGCAATGAGATAGCTTTGTAAAAAATTAGATTAAACCTATACAAATTACTTTATTTGTAATCAAGTACTTCAAGCGCTTATCTGTTTAGTTTCTCGCTAGAAATGGGGAGAAGCCAATGTTTTTATATGCTTCCACACACAGCTATGCCTACCAAACTTCAATGTTGGTAAATAATTCCTCTCATACGATTCAAAGTATCCGAGCTATGTTCAAACCTGTGACTTTTCGTCAGCGTTGGTTTGGCTTTGGGCTAATTTTCTCTTCTTCATCGTAAGTCTACGATCTCCTATTGCTTTCTAAATTTTTATAGACTTTATTTCTCAATAAGGTCGAGAGCTTTGTACGCCTAAAAAATGGAGGATTTCGTGATGAAATTCTGGCAACGACTCTTCACAGCATTTTTACAAAGATTTCATTTGATGCGTTTTTTTGGTCGTAATCGATCTTTTAAAGAGCTACATCAATCAAGCTATGCTCAAGAAATTAGCAAAAACTTATCTATGCGTCTGCTCGATGCATCAAGAGCCCAAACAGGTGAATTATTAAAACAATTCGATACTCACTTCACAGGGCTTACAGAAGAGCAAGCACATACCCAGCAAATGGCTGTGGGGCTTAATGAGATTACTCATGAGAAACCATTAACTTGGTGGCAACATCTTTGGTATTGCTACCGCAATCCGTTCAATATTTTGCTTAGCCTTTTGGCATTAATTGCTTTCTTTACCGATGATTTAACTGGCTCAACCATCATTAGTGTGATGGTTATTCTCTCGACGCTACTTCGTTATTGGCAAGAAGCAAAATCAAATCAAGCTGCGGATGCTTTAAAGGCAATGGTGAGCAATACTGCTACAGTACTTCGTCATCAAGTCAGTGCAGAAGATTTAGCGCTTATGCATGAGCGCTATGGTATTGATGTTAAGAATCAAACCAACCATCAATTTGAAATGCCAATTCAATATTTGGTGCCAGGTGATGTGATTTTACTATCGGCGGGAGATATGATTCCTGCTGATTGCAGAATTTTAAATGCCAAAGATTTGTTTGTTTCTCAAGCTGCAATGACTGGTGAATCGATGCCTGTCGAGAAATTTCCTTTACAGAAAAATCTCGAAGAAACGAGTGCTTTAGAGCTAGATAACATTGTATTTATGGGAACCAATATTGTTTCTGGTTCGGCTCAAGCAGTTGTTTTAAGTACGGGTATTCAAACATATTTTGGTGCACTTGCTCACCGAGTTACGGCTACTGATCGAAGCAACACAGCATTTCAAATGGGTGTTAACAAAGTCAGTTGGTTACTCATTCGCTTTATGTTGGTGATGGCACCTGTTGTACTTTTCATTAATGGCTTTACCAAAGGTGATTGGACCGAGGCATTTTTATTCGCACTATCAGTTGCTGTTGGTCTTACTCCAGAAATGCTACCGATGATTGTGACTTCAACTTTAGCAAAGGGCGCGGTTTTCTTATCTAAAAAGAAAGTGATTGTTAAACGTCTAGATGCAATCCAAAACTTTGGTGCGATGGATGTTTTATGTACCGATAAAACTGGAACGCTCACTCAAGACAAAATCTTTTTATCTCAACATATTGATGTGAATGGTGAAAAATCAGATTTTGTGCTCATGCAAGCATTTTTAAACAGTTACTATCAAACTGGTTTGAAAAATTTGCTTGATGTGGCTGTGTTAGAAGCTGTAGATGATCAGATCAAAACGCAAAAGTTACGTTATAAGAAGTTAGATGAAGTTCCTTTTGATTTTGATCGCCGCCGTATGTCAGTCGTGGTACAAACGCCTCAAGAAAAAGTGCGTATGATTACTAAAGGCGCAGTTGAGGAAATGTTGAAAGTTTGCCGTTATGTTGAAGTAAATGGCAAAGTAGAACCTTTAACAAAACAACGTGAAGTGGCAATTGAAGCATTAACTCAACGTTATAACCGTGATGGCTTACGTGTTGTTGCTGTAGCGTATCGTGAGTTTGATAATAATCAGGAAAATTATTCGGTTGTTGATGAAAGTGATCTCATTTTAATTGGTTATGTCGCATTCCTTGATCCACCTAAAGAGTCTGCTCGAGAAGCAGTGCAAAGTTTGCATGCTCATGGTGTAACTGTAAAAGTACTTACTGGTGATAATGAGTTTGTCACTCAAAAAGTGTGCCGAGAAATTGGTCTGAATTATGATCAGGTTCTGTTAGGTGGTGTAGTTGAAACCTTAACTGATGAGCAGCTCAAAAGAGCAGTGGAGCAATACCATATTTTTGCCAAGTTAAGCCCAGTGCACAAAGAGCGTATTGTTGATCAGTTAAAAGCAAATGGTCATGTGGTTGGCTTCTTGGGAGACGGTATTAATGATGCTGCTGCAATACGTGCTGCCGATATTGGTATTTCTGTAGATACTGCTGTAGACATTGCTAAAGAATCAGCAGATTTAATTTTGCTCGAAAAAAGCTTAATGGTACTTGAAAAGGGTGTAATTGAGGGTCGTCGAACTTTTGCCAATATGTTGAAATACATCAAAATGACGGCGAGTTCAAATTTTGGTAATGTTTTTTCGGTATTAATTGCGAGTGCTTTTATTCCATTTTTACCAATGCTGCCTATTCATTTACTCATTCAAAACTTACTTTATGATGTGTCACAAATCGTGATTCCTTTTGATAATGTTGATGAAGAATTAATAGCAAAACCACAGCGTTGGCAGCCTGAAGAGGTTGGTCGTTTTATGGTGGTATTTGGACCAATTAGCTCAATTTTTGACATTATCACTTTTTGTTTGATGTGGTTTGTGTTTTCCGCAAATACGCCCGAACATCAGACTTTATTCCAGTCTGGTTGGTTCGTTGTAGGGTTACTCACCCAAACATTGATTGTTCATATGATTCGTACGGCTAAGATTCCATTTATTCAGAGTCGTGCTGCAACCCCATTGTTAGTCATGACAGTGGTGATTATGTGTATTGGTATTTTCTTACCAATGGGGCCTTTAGCAAGTTATTTAAAACTACAAGCTCTACCATTAAGTTATTTCTTATATTTGCCATTCATTTTGATTGCTTATATGTGTATTACTCAATGGGTAAAAAAAATCTACATCCGCCGTTACGGTTGGCAATAAAACTATAGGTGCAAGATGAAGTTGCAATTTCTACAACATGCAGATTTATCCAATATTGTTGATACTTTAATTAGTCTCTCAGTTGCTTTTGTTTTAGGAGCATTAATTGGATTTGAACGTCAATATAGGCAACGGACTGCTGGTCTTCGAACCAATGTACTCGTCGCCGTAGGCGCTGCAATTTTTGTGGATGTTGCAACAAATCTTACTGGAGCAGATGGCGCTGTTCGGGTCATTGCTTATGTGGTTTCAGGGATTGGTTTCTTGGGCGCAGGTGTGATTATGCGTCAAGAAGGTAATATCCATGGCTTAAATACCGCAGCGACTTTGTGGTGTTCTGCTGCGGTTGGAGCTGCAGCAGGTTCCGATTTAATTATTGAAGCTATACTGGCAACAGCTTTTATTTTATCTGCCAATACGTTATTGAGACCGATTGTTCATATCATTGACCGCCGTCCATTAGACGATGACACAGAAGTCTTGCATGTCATTTACATCATATGTGACCGCAGTCAGAGTAAAGTGGTTATGGATGAGTTAAACCTAACGTTGAAGCATCACAATTATCCTGCTAAAGACATTGATGTGACACCTTTTGGAGAAAAAGAAGTTGAGATAGAGGTGACGCTTATTGCGACTTCAATTGAGACAGAAGAAGCACAGCATATTATTAACCACTTAAATGCAATGCCACAAATACGGCAAGCTTTTTGGGATAAAAACGCAATTAATTAATTTAATAAGACTTTGCACTTAACTGTTTATGAAATGCTCTAAACGGTTAAGCGCAAAGTTTTTATTTTAGGCCTTATTTTTTAGCCTTAAACTTAAGAACTACAAATACAATAATACCGACAATCAGACCCCAAAATGCCGAACCTATACCGAAAAATTGGATACCCGAAGCACTACATAAAAAGGTAAATAATGCGGCCTCGCGGTCTTCAACAGGGCCAAATGCAAGTGCAATGTTGTGGCTGATGGTACCAAGTAGTGCAATACCTGCTAAAGCTACAATAAAAATATGAGGAAAAGACATGAGCAAGCTTGTCAGTGTTGCGGCAAATAGTCCCATCAATGCATAGAAAAACCCAGAGCTTATGCCAGCAATATAACGTTTACTTGGGTCAGGATGAACTTGATCGTCAAGACATACAGCCGCACTAATCGCGGCAATATTGACGCTATAACAACCAAAAGGTGCAAGCAAAACTTGGGTTAAACCGGTCCATCCAATGAGTTGGTTAACATGTGGTTTATAGCCATAACTCTTAATCATGGCAATACCTGGTAAATACTGCGAAGCCATACTAATCACAAAAAGAGGTAACGCTAAGCCCAAAAGAGCCGACCAGCTAAAGACAGGACTAATCCAAACAGGTTTAGCCAAAGACCAGTGAAGCGTAGGCATATGAAAGTCTAAAAACACAGGGCAGAGTACGACACCAGCAAGTGCTGTGAACACGATGCTATAACGCGGCCATAATCTTTTTGTAATGATATAAATGACGAGCAAAGATAAAACGAATGCCCAATCATTTTGTAAACTTGCGAAAAGTGAAATACCAAATTTGAGTAAAACCCCTGCAAGCATGGCACTGGTCAAGCTTTGAGGAATATATGAAAGTGCTTTTTGAAAAATTCCTGAAAAACCTAAAATTGCAGTCAGTACACCAACAACTAAAAAAGCACCAATTGCTTCATTTATGCTATATCCACTGCCAGTTGCAATAATTAAGGCGAGACCAGCAGTAGACCAAGCTGTTGCTACAGGGTATTTGAATTTCCAAGAAAGAATAAGTCCTGATAAACCAAGACCCAAACCTAAAGCCCAAAACCATGAGGTAATTTGTTCAGGTGAAGCACCTAAAGCTTGGGCGGCCTGAATCACTAAAATAGCCGAAACACTAATACCAATAAGAAAGGTAATGAAACCCGCGAATACAGCTGGAATAGAAAAATCTTGAAGAATCTTTTGCATGGCTAAATGTTCTAAATCCCTGAAAAATTAATATGTTTCTGCCTACATTTTCAGCTAGGTAAATCTAACAATTTTTTTTAAGAAGGTGCTTTCTATTTTTATCTTAAAAATGAAATAATATTTTTTAAATAGCTATAAATGCTATTATTCATTTCATAGAAATTAATGAATACTGGATATTGTTCTTATGGATGAACAAGCTGAAAATTTAACACCGCTTGATCTGAAAATTATGCGTTGTTTACAAGAAAATGGACGCTTAAGTAACGCCGAACTGGCAAAACTTGTAGGTATAAGCACCTCATCTTGTTGGAATCATACCCAGCGTCTTTTTAAAATAGGGGCAATCTTGGATGTTCGTGCGCGGATTAATCCAGCTACAGTACAGCGTGAAACAATTGTATTAGTGGGTGTGGTACTAGACCGTTCAACACCCGATAGCTTTCAAGCGTTTGAACAGGCATCGGGTGGTTTGGAGAATGTTTTAGAATGTTATTTAGTTGCTGGAGAAGTCGATTATTTTCTAAAAATTCGTGTTAAAGATTTGGCTGCTTTTAACCGATTTCATAGTGAGAAAATTATTGCCTTACCAGGAGTAAGGCAGGTTAGAACATTCTTTGTACTCAATGAAGTTAAAACAGATGGCATGCTTGCATTTTAAAAGTTCAGTATGTTCATCTTTATAGGCTAGGCAGATTACATCGTTGAAGTTGCCAACTTTAAACCAAATCCAAAAAATAAAATTCCAACCAAGAAAATACTACTTGCTGCAATTTTATGGTTTTGTTTAAAAAATGCCGAGAGCTTAATTCCAGAGAAAATAAGCGCTGTTAAATAGCTAAAGCTAATAATTTGTAAAATAACCGCTAAAATTAAAAAACTTAAAGCTGGATAAGCGTAATCTGGATTAATAAACTGAACAAAGAAAGATAAGAAAAATAAAATCGCTTTAGGGTTAAGTAAACTAATACTTAAGGCAGTTTTATACGGGTGAATTTTATCTAAAGTAGGTAAATCAGCCATTTCTGGTTGTGGTTGATTACGTAGTTTCCAGCGTTGAATACTGCCTTGTAAAAGCTTAAACCCTAAATAGGACAAATAAAGTGCACCAACGAGTTTAAGAATAATAAAAACCCAAGGAAATGCTTTTAATAAAGAAGCAGCACCCAGTACGGTACAGAGCATTAAAATAAGATCACCAGTAAAAATACCAAGTGCACCCATATATCCGGTTTTAATCCCGTAGCGTGAAGCAATTGACATCACATATAGAGAGTTGGGTCCGGGTAATAACACAATTAGGAATGTACCAATAATATATGTCGTTATATCTGTTATGCCGAACACAAGAAACCCAATAAAAAACCGATTTTTGTCATAATAACAAAAATCGGCAATTTTGTATGAAAAGTGCAGTTTTTTAAGGTTTAATTTCTGCATCAATTCCAAAAGATTGACGTAATAAAAAACTTAATTGGTCACGAGCTTTAATAAAGCCATCAACACCACCTTGTAAAAGTTGGAATGCCATTAAGTCATGATTAAGTTCGTCTTTAAAGCTTTGTTCATCTTGAGCAGGTCTAACAATAGCCTCTGCTTGTTTTGATTTAGTCGCATCAAGAGCTGCATCAACTGTACGTGTATCTTGCTCAAGCTGGGTAAGTAGCCCCGGTGAAATCGTTAGCAAATCACATCCTGCAAGTCCAAGCACTTGATCAATACTACGGAAGCTCGCACCCATCACTTGAGTTGGAATATTTTGCTGCTTGTAGTAAGTGTAGATTTTCTTAACTGAAACCACACCTGGGTCTTTTTCGATTGGGTAAGCGTCTACACCTTCAGCCTTTTTGTACCAGTCTAAAATACGGCCTACAAATGGCGAAATTAAAGTTACTTTAGCATCTGCACATGCTTGAGCTTGATGCAAACCGAAAAGGAGAGTCAGGTTACAAGCGATCCCTTCAGCTTCAAGTACCTTAGCAGCTTGAATACCTTCCCAAGTCGACGCGATTTTAATCAAAATACGTGACTGATCAATACCATAACCTTTGTAAAGTTCACATAATTCATGCGCTTTTTTAATGGTTGCTTCGGTGTCATATGAAAGGGCAGCATCAACTTCTGTCGAAACACGGCCTTCAATGAGTTTTAAAATTTCTACGCCAAATTTTACGGTTAAAATATCAATGGTTCTTTCAATCAACTCATCACTTTTATAGCCTTCTTCTTTGGCTTGATAATAAGCATCTTCAATGAGCTCTTTACTTTCTGGTTGTTCTGCCGCTGCCGTAATTAATGAAGGATTCGTTGTAGCATCTAAGGGACGAAATTTACGAATGGCATCAAGGTCGCTACTGTCAGCAACAACGGTCGTTAATGTTTTTAATTGGTCAAGTGCTGTATGAGTCATTGATATTCAACATCTTCAGTAATAAATCTTATGTTTTCTTTATAGCACAAACTCTATCCATACTGTCGATATATCAATTGTTATGTTTCAAAGAAAAACGTTTATGTTGTGCATCTAAATTGAAATTATTTTAAGGGACCTGCTGCATTCGCTTATTACGAATATGGTCAATGAGGAATCGTGCAGCAGCACCAAGTTCATTTTCACGGCTCCAAACTAAGTCGACGTAATATTCAAAACACGGTGTAAAATCAAATACATCTAATGCTTTTAGCTTGTTATTTAACTCAGGGTTTTCTTTAAACATTTCTTGTGGCAGTACCCCCCAACCCAAATTACGTAAAATCATTAGGCATGCGGAGTGGTGGTTGTCTGTACGCCAGTAGTGTTTTGAAAATAATAATTCGGGTTTTAACGTCTCATCTCGACTTGCCACCACAATTTGTCTCGTACCCAAAATCTGCTCATAAGAAACATGCTCTTGGCTTGCGAGCGGATGGGTTTTTGAAATAACAGGAATTAAAGCTTCACGTTTGAGTTCTACAAACTGCTCTCTATTGTCTAAATGTTCACGTTCAAACATAAGGGCCAGTTGGGCAGAGCCATCTAGTAACATGTGAAGTGCATCCTCTTGAGGGGCAGACACAATATTAATTTGTAGGTCAGGGAAGCGGCTTTCTAATAGGCAAACATAGTCGGTCCAATTGGTATGTAGCAGCTCAGACACCACAACAATAGTGAGGTTTGGTTCTAGACCAGTACTTAATGCATGGGCGTGTTGTTTCCATTGATTCATTTCAATTAATAGTTGCGCCGTTTTTTCATATAGCACTCGTGCTTCAGCTGTTGGGGTAGGTTCACGGCCTTTACGTTCAAATAATGTCAGGTTCAAATCGATTTCTAAATTAGCAATAGACATGCTTACAGCAGAAGGAACTTTTCCAAGTTTGCGTGCTGCTGCTGAAAATGAACCTGTTTCCATAACGGCTTGGAACATGAGCAATTGTTCTTGATTAATATTCATCTGTCAAAAAAACTGAAAGAACCTAATTGGATTAATCAAAATTATAAAAATAAAATGCACATTATCCAAGTAATTATTGAGTATTTAAAAATGTTGATTTCCAAGAGAAGACTCATTCATGCAATCAGTTATGAAGGAATTTTATTGGTCATCATTGCGATTGCATTAAGTTTTATTTTTAACATGCCGATGGAAGTGACCGGAACACTCGGTGTGTTTATGGCAGTGGTTTCAGTTTTCTGGAATATGATTTTTAACCACTATTTCGAAAAAGTAGAGCATAAATATAATTGGGAAAGAACGATCCCTGTGCGGATTTTACATGCAATTGGTTTTGAGGGTGGTTTGCTGATTGCGACTGTTCCAATGATTGCATATATGATGCAGATGACTGTGATTGATGCATTTATTTTAGATATTGGCTTAACCTTATGTATTTTGGTTTATACCTTTATTTTCCAGTGGTGCTATGACCATATTGAAGATAAGTTTTTCCCAAATGCTAAAGCAGCATCACTTCATTAAAATTAAGTAGTTAAAGTAAAAAAGCACCCATCAGGGTGCTTTTTTAGGTGAATCGTAAAATTATTTCTCTACGATTGCTACAACGCCTTCACCACCTGCTGTACAGATCGAGATTAATGCGCGGCCTGAACCTTTTTCATTAATCAATTTAGCAGCAGTAGCCAAGATACGACCACCTGTTGCAGCAAATGGATGGCCTGCACCTAAAGATGAACCATTTACGTTCAGTTTAGAACGATCAATTGAACCTAAAGGTGCATCTAGACCAAGACGTTCTTTACAGAATTTTTCGTCTTCCCAAGCTTTCAATGTCGACAATACTTGAGATGCAAATGCTTCATGGATTTCGTAGAAATCGAAATCTTGAAGTTTAAGGTTAGCGCGCTTAAGCATACGAGGTACTGCATAAGCAGGAGCCATTAACAAACCTTCTTTAGGGCCGTTCTTACCAATGAAGTCAACAGCTGCTGTTTCAGAGAAAGAAAGGTAAGCTAAAACTTCATGACCGTTTTCTTTTGCCCATTCTTCAGATGCAAGCAATACAACAGAAGCACCGTCAGTTAACGGAGTTGAGTTACCTGCAGTCATTGTTGCAGTTTCGCCTTTACCGAAAACTGGTTTTAACTTAGCAAGTTTTTCAACTGTACTGTCTGCACGTAAGTTGTTATCACGGTTAAGACCCAAGAAAGGAGTCATTAAGTCATCAAAGAAACCACGCTCATAAGCAGCAGCAAGTTTTTGATGGCTGCTTGCAGCTAGCTCGTCTTGTGCTTCACGAGTGATACCCCATTCTAAAGCAGTAATTGCTTGGTGCTCACCCATTGAAAGGCCAGTACGTGGTTCACCGTTGCTTGGTGCATCAAGAAGCTTTTTAAAATCAATTTTTGTTAAAGCTTTAAGGCGGTCTTTACCCGTTTTAGCAACATTGAGCTCAAGTAAAACTTTACGTAAGCCATCACCTACAGCAATCGGCGCGTCAGAAGTTGTATCTACACCACCTGCAATACCTACATCGATTTGACCAAGTGCAATTTTGTTGGCAACGACAAAAGCTGCTTGTAAACCTGTACCACATGCAATTTGAATGTCATAAGCAGGAGTTTCAGGAGCAAGATCTGTGCTCAGTACAACTTCACGAGTCATGTTGAAATCACGGCTGTGTTTTAAAACAGCGCCCGCAACAACTTCACCAATACGCTTACCTTGTAAATTAAAGCGTTCAACCAAACCATTCAATGCTGCTGTCAGCATGTCAGAATTAGACGCTTTGAAATAAGCAGTATTTGAACGTGCAAATGGAATACGGTTGCCACCAATAATTGCAACGCGGCGAACAGTGTTTTGACTCATGGTTTTATCCTGTTGAACAGAAGGTTTGGTTTTTGTTGCTTTTGGTGCTGCAGCTACATTTGAAGATGTAGACGGGGTTGCTGAAGCAGCGCTCTTACTACGAGGGCTACGTGCAGGTGCAGTCGTTGAACGAGTACGTGTCGTTTTTTGTGTATTAGTTGCTGCTTTAGGAGTAGTGCTGTTACGCTTAGCCGTGTTAGAAGCCGACTTTGATGTATTTGACACTTTTTCCTGAGCAGAATTCTCGACTGCTGGATTTTCTTGAGTTGTTTTGCTCATAAGGCTTTTCCAAGCATAATAACGATATTCTTGCTAGCTACCTTAACACAATTCAAATAGACCTGTATTGACTAGAATGACATTGTAGATAGCATTCAGGTCAAGACATCCAAAGATGAACTCAAGTATGATTTGGAGTAACTCTAATGAACGACTGATTTCATATTGTTTCTGTCCATCTCATAACATAATGAAGCCTGTCGTAGAAAATTCATTTCTTTGAGAGATAATAATCATGACTGATCAATACCAAGCATTTACACAATCTCCTATTGGTAAATTCGTTGTTAAAAATCTGGGTTTACCATCACCTGTTGTATTAGAGCGTTTTGAAAGTGCTCAGCCAGTAGTGAATGGTGCAGTATTGGTTGGCGCAGCGCCGTCAAGTGTATTGTCTGGTGAGATTGCACAAGTACTTAGCAATATTCATGCTGACAGCTATGTAGGCAATAATGTTGCATTACAACAAGAAGCTGCAAAAGTAGGTTTAAATTTACGCCCATTCAATGCAGGCGATAAAGAATCAAAATTCAAAGCAGTAGTATTCGATGCGTCTGGTATTCAAAACTCAGAACAGTTAAACGAACTTTATAAATTCTTTAATCCGATTGCACGTCAAGTTGCAACTTCTGGTCGTGTAATTGTGATTGGTACAACACCTGAAACTGCAAAAACTGTAAAACAGGCGATTGCTCAGCGTGCACTTGAAGGCTTTATCAAATCTGTAGGTAAAGAGTTTAAAAAGGGTATTACTGCTCAAGTTGTTTATGTAGACGAAGGTGCTGCTGCAAACCTTGAATCAACTTTACGTTTCTTGCTTTCTCCACGTTCAGCTTATGTGTCTGGTCAAGTAATTCGTGTATCTAAAGCAGATGTAGTTGATGTTGATTGGGCAAAACCGCTTGCTGGAAAAACTGCGTTAGTAACTGGTGCAAGCCGCGGTATTGGTGAAGCAATCGCACATGTGTTGGCACGTGATGGTGCTCATGTAATTTGTTTAGATGTACCACAACAACAAGCTGACCTTGACCGTGTAGCTGCTGACATTGGTGGTTCTACATTGGCAATTGATATTACTGCTGCCGATGCAGGCGAAAAAATTAAAACTGCTGCGGCTAAACAAGGCGGTTTAGATATTATCGTTCATAACGCAGGTATTACTCGTGACAAAACTTTGGCAAACATGAAGCCAGAGCTTTGGGACTTGGTAATTAACATTAACTTGTCTGCTGCTGAACGTGTAAATGACTACTTGTTAGAAAACGATGGTCTAAATGCAAATGGCCGTATTGTTTGTGTATCATCTATTAGTGGTATCGCTGGTAACCTTGGTCAAACCAACTATGCTGCATCTAAAGCTGGTGTGATTGGTCTAGTTAAATTTACTGCGCCTATCTTAAAAAATGGTATTACCATTAACGCAGTAGCACCTGGCTTTATCGAGACTCAAATGACGGCGGCAATTCCATTTGCAATTCGTGAAGCTGGTCGTCGTATGAACTCAATGCAACAAGGCGGTTTACCTGTTGATGTAGCAGAAACAATTGCATGGTTTGCATCAACTGCGTCTACAGGTGTAAACGGCAACGTTGTACGTGTGTGTGGTCAAAGCTTATTGGGCGCTTAAGCACTTTTAGCCAAATAGGGGTGCTTGTGCATCCCTTTTTTATTCAAGAATCTATAAATTATAAAAGGTTAGGTATGAATACTCGTCATTTTAGCCAACTACCAAAAGCGGCATTGGCTTATCCAAAAGTAGTACAAGGCTTAATTTTTAAAAAGCCTCAGGGGCCAAAAATCTTGCCACAAGTTGAATATGTGGTAGACCGTCTTGAAATTGATCAGAGCCATCTCAAAGCTTATAACGAAGTATGTGGCTTTCAAAATAATGGTTTTGTACCGGCAATTTATCTGGCTGTGCTTTCTCAAAGTTTGCAAATGCACATGATGACAGCAGAAGCCTTTCCATTTCCAATTTTAGGTTTAGTGCATATCCGTAACCAGATTAAACAAACCAGACCAATTGGTGTAACTGAAAAACTCACTCTATCATGTAAATTTGGGGAACTAAAACCACATGATAAAGGTGTTCAGTTTGACTTTATTACTACGGCAAAAGTTGGCAATGAAGTAATGATGGAAGGTTTAACGACTTATTTATCTCGCCAAAAAGTCGAGAAAAGAGTAGGTGAGAAAGCTAAAGAAGAACAAGCGCCAGCTTATGTTCCAAAGGCAGAGTGGGATATTTTAGAAAACACAGGCCGCCGTTATGCGAAAGTGTCTGGTGATTTTAACTTAATTCATATTCATGCCATTACAGCAAAAGCATTTGGCTTTAAACAGGCCATTGCGCATGGTATGTGGAGCAAGGCTAAAGCATTAGCGAATCTTGAGTTACCTAATGCTTATGAAGCAGATGTGTGGTTTAAGCTACCAATGTTCTTACCGTCAAAAGTTGAGTTTTTAACTGCTAATACAGACAAAAAGACTGACTTTTTGATTCGTAATGCAAAATCGAAAAAACCGCATGTTGCAGGAACTGTAAAAGCATTATAAAAATATCAGCAGCCTGAACAGAGGTTTGGGCTGCTTTTGAGCAAAATAACAAAAAATGCAAGGAACTTCATGTGATTAAAGAAATTTTACTGGCCGATACCCATAACTATCACGGTATTTTAGATGAACGTTTTATTGATTTAGCCCACCAATTTAGCCGTCTTCAAGATGCTAGAACAGGACAAGGTGGTGCTGCATTAGCGGTTTATTTTAGAGACCAGAAAGTTGTAGATATCTACACCGGTCTAAAATCACAAAATGAAGCTTGGCAACCTGACACTTTGGCAGTTTGCTACTCTACAGGTAAGGGTGTACTTGCAACCTTGGCGCATATTTTAGTCAGTGAAGGTTTTTTAGAATACGATAAACCGATTGCGACTTATTGGCCTGAGTTTGCTCAAAATGGTAAAGAGCAAATGACTTTACGCCATGTGCTGAGCCATCAAAGTGGTATGTTTGATATTCGAAATATTATTGAAAGTGCGAGGGAAATGCTGGACTGGTCACATATGTTAGATGTGATGGCAGCCACCAAGCCAAGATTCCTTGCAGGACAGGGCAATGCATATCAAGCTTTAACATTTGGTTGGCTTGTCGGTGGCGTGCTTGAAAAAGCAACTGGTCAATCTTTAGATCAACTCATGCAAAAATATCTTGTTGAACCTTTGCAGTTAGACGGTGCTTATTTTGGTACGCCTGCAAGTGAGCTGGAACGGGTAGCACGGTTAATTATTCAACCAAAATCAGAAAAACTAGCACCTACTCAAGCTGAAAAACCTAACAAACCTCAGCCGCGCAAAAGTTCTCTTTCTGAAAAAATGATTACATGGACTGGGCAGGACCCACAAGACTTTCAAGATGCCATGATTCCAAAAGGAATGAAGAATTTTAGTTTCTTTAGTGATGAGGGATTACAAGCAGTTATTCCGGCAGCAAACGGTACATTTACTGCAAACAGTCTTGCTAAAATTTATGCGATGCTAGCAAATCAAGGTGATTGGGATGGAAAGCAACTTATTCGCCCAGAAATATTTAAAGAACTCAGTACCATTCAAAGTTATGCACGTGATCGTGTCATGCCAATTCCGATGAATTGGTGCTTAGGATATCACCGCATTATTACCATGGGTAAACGCGCTAAAAATGGCTTTGGGCATATTGGTTACAATGGCTCAGGTGCATGGTGTGACCCTGAGCGTGATCTTAGCTTTGCTTATACACATAACTTCCAGATTGGTTCAATCACGGGCGATTACCGTTTGTGGGGGCTTACTCAAGAAGCCTTACGTTGCACCGATCAAGTTTTAAAAGGACGTAAAGGCTGGTTCTAAGTTTTATATAATCAATAAATGCTGGTGTTTTTAATAAATGCCAGCTTCAATATTTATAATAATTCTAGACGAATAATTGCTTCGGTATGACGCTTAAAGTCTTCTTCAGCTAAACCTTGTAAACCAAGTTGATAAATACCTTCTAATCCACATACAAAGGCAATGAGCCGCCAAGCTATGTCTGTTGAATTAGATGTATTTTTAAATTCACCTTCTTTCTTGCCACATTCAATCGCTTGCACAATAGATTCATGCCAACTCTGCATGGCAAGGTTATACGCCTTTCTTATTTCTGCATCTTGTTCAATCAAGAGTTCAGCTTCATTCCATAATCGTAAATAAGGCTGAAGTCTGTCGATATTTTCTGCACCTAACAAAATGAAGAGTCTTTGAAATTGGCTAGTGGTTTTTAAGGTTTGCTCAATTTCATCAAGTTGTTCCATGAGCTTTAAAAAAGCTTCAGCTTTTAAATGAGATGCCGAAGAAAAATGATGGTGAACTTGTCCAGTTGATGTTTGTGCTTCTGTTGCGATTCGGCGTACCGTCATGGCTGTAAAACCTTCAGCCAAAGCAACTTGCATGGCAGCTTGCAGAATCATTTCTCTGCGTTGATCGCGATTAAGATAGGCCATGTTTCTTTCACCTGACTGAATTCGGCACAAATTACATTAAAACTAAAAGTTGGACAAGTGTCCAATTGTGTATATAATAACCATGATTTGAACAGGTGTCCAAGTTTTGGATATTGAAGAGCGTTATGCAAAAAAAATGGTTAATCCTGACAATTATCGTCCTTATTTATTTACCAGTTACGATTGATGCAACTGTGATGCATGTTGCAACACCGTCTTTAAGTGCAGCATTGAATTTAACTGCCAATCAGCTTTTATGGGTCATTGATATTTATTCACTGATTATGGCGGGTTTGATTTTGCCGATGGGTGCACTTGGTGATCGTATTGGCTTTAAAAAATTATTATTTATTGGAACTGCAATTTTTGGAGTCGGTTCTCTAGCTGCGGCCTTTTCTCCAACAGCTTACGCGCTAATTGCTTCCCGAGCAGTTTTAGGTTTAGGGGCAGCGATGCTTATTCCTGCCACTTTATCGGGTATTCGTAATGCTTTTACCGAAGAAAAGCAGAGAAATTTTGCACTTGGTCTTTGGTCTACAGTGGGTGGTGGCGGAGCAGCTTTTGGTCCATTGGTTGGTGGTTTTGTACTAGAACATTTCCATTGGGGAGCTGTATTTCTTATCAATATCCCGATTATTTTAGTCGTTCTAGTCATGATCGCGATGATTATTCCAAAACAACAAGAGAAAACTGATCAGCCAATTAACCTAGGGCAAGCTTTAATTTTGGTTGTAGCCATTTTAAGCCTCATCTATTCAATTAAATCGGCGATGTACAACTTCTCGGTACTTACAGTCGTGATGTTTGTGGTGGGTATAAGTACTTTAATTCACTTCATTCGAAGCCAAAAAAGAACGACCATGCCAATGATTGATCTGGAATTGTTTAAACATCCAGTGATTTCTACCAGCATTGTGATGGCAGTTGTTTCCATGATTGCTTTGGTTGGCTTTGAATTACTCTTGTCTCAAGAGTTGCAGTTTGTGCATGGGTTTTCTCCATTACAAGCAGCCATGTTTATTATTCCATTTATGATCGCAATTAGTTTAGGTGGTCCATTAGCCGGAATCTGTTTAAATAAATGGGGACTTAGACTTGTATCTACTGTCGGTATTTTAATAAGTGGATTTAGTCTCTGGGGGCTTGCTCAGCTTAACTTTTCGACCGATCACTTCTTAGCTTGGACGTGTATGGTCTTTTTAGGCTTCAGTATTGAGATTGCCTTACTGGCTTCAACTGCTGCCATTATGTCATCTGTTCCACCACAAAAAGCAAGTGCAGCAGGTGCGATTGAAGGTATGGCCTATGAGCTTGGAGCTGGTTTAGGCGTCGCTATTTTCGGGTTAATGTTATCTTGGTTTTATAGCCGCTCAATTATTTTACCAGCAGAGCTTCCATCGAACTTAATTGAAAAAGCGAGTATCTCGATTGGTGAAACCATGCAATTAGCTTCTAACCTTGAAAGCCCTTTGGGAGGGCAATTAATTGAAGTTGCTCAGCAAGCTTTTAGCTATGCGCATAGTTGGGTACTCACTATTTCAGCTATTTGTTTCTTCCTTTTAACTGTATTTGTCTGGTTTAACTTTCCTAAGAAAGTAAACTAAAATAAAGGGTAAAAAGAGAGATTTATCTTTCTTTTTACCTTCAAATGTCTTTTTTAATATTTTCTTTATAATAAATTTAGTTATTTAATTCTCATAAATAACCCATTCTTTAATAAATTTCATGTTTTTATTTCAAAATGATTCAATATTCATGTAATTGAAATTTAATGAAAAATTGATTGATCGAAAATTGACTGTAAAAAAATGGTTTGTTAACCTGCTATTCGAAAATCTAAAAACAAATAAAAGAGGCCGCTGTGAATTTTAAATTAAAAACATCACTTATTATTGGAGCAATTGTTGCGTCTTCACTTGTGTATGCCGCAACTGTACTTTCACCAAATCAGAATAATAATAGTGGATCAATACCATCTGGTTATTCAGATTTAGAATTTTCTTTAGCTAATGGGAATTGGGTCAAAAATCTCTCTTTACCAGCAAGTGCTAATAATTCGGACAAAATTACAATCCGTTCTAGTGCTGCCTATAGTAGTTATTTAGATACTTCTAATACGAATATTCCGTTAGAAGTGTTGAAGATAAATAGTGGAGATGTTTATCAACTCATCTTTAATAGCAGTCAAAATAAATGGATTGCTCAGCTAGCGACGGTTAGTCCTACCAATGGTACTAACTATGAGGTCGTACCTTTAACAACCGCATCAATGCAAAAAGTACTCATTCAAAATGACAAATGGGCACAAACCATTGCATTACCGAGTGATGTACGTGACGGAACAACCGTACAAGTTGTTTCTACAGCAAGTGCAAGCTCAGAGATTGATAAAACAAATTTACTATTCCCGAGCAGTTTTACATTAAAAAATGGCTCTGAATATTGGTTTAAATATTATTCTGCTTTAGGAAAATGGGTTCCAGAGTATATAAAACCTCAGAAGCTAAATGTTCAGCAAATCGGAACATCTTTAGCCGCGGTAAGTAGCCCGCTAACGGAAGTTTCATTTGGAGATGGGAGCTGGGTCTCGAATTTCACTTTGCCTACCACTGCAAGTGATCGAGATAGAGTTATTATCAAGTCTACAGCGACTTGGTCAGCAAAGATTAATAATACCAATGTTAATAGCCAAGCGACTTTAACGCTTAAAACAGGCGATCAATATGAGTTTATGTATGTAAGTGATAAAGGCTATTGGCAGCTGATCTCTTCACCAACAAAGGTGATTGATTCAACGGCAACAATCCCTGCAACTTTACCGAATATGACTCAGCCCACTTTAAAGGTGAAACTGTCTACATCAAATTGGCAACCGACCTTGCAGCTACCAGCTCAAGCTCAAGTCGGGGATAAGGTGGTTATTGTGTCGAATGCATCGGCAAACACCTATATTAATGCTGCTAATGGCTTGTCTACTGCAATTAAAAATGGTGAAAATCGCCGTTTTATTTACACTGCTCAAGGCTGGACAGTAGATAGTTATACAATTGATATGTTGTTAGTTTCTAGTCCAGAAGTAAATGCAATTTTAGGAGAGAGCGCTGCAAAACTTAGAATGATTGAAGGCGTAAATCTAACAAACTTAACCGCTGAAAATTCAAATGCGCGTTTTTACTTAAGAGATGTGGGCTATTTAACTTATAAAATCCCTGCAGCCACTTTAAAAGAAGCGATCTCGACTGGACGAGATGACACGACGGTACAGAATGAGCGTAAACGTGTATTGGCAGACGGTGTTTATTATCAAGGTAATGAGCCGGGCGATGGTGGCTGTGGTTGGGCTTGGATCAATGCTTCTGCATATAATATGATTGGTGCAAATGATATTGCAGGTTGTTCTTTTGCCGCTATGCGCCATGAAGTCGGGCACAATCTTGGCCTGTACCATAATGGTTCAACTAATATTGGCTCAGGCTTTGCTCATCCGTTAGGAAGTACCGCAATGGGTGGTAATAATATTAATTTCTATTCTAGCCCATACCTATACAACCCGAAATATGGTGTACGTTTAGGTGAAGAAGGAAAAATTGATGCTGTCAGTGTCATTAACCTGAACGCACAGAAAATTTCTCTATATAACTAATCTCTATTTTAGCTGTAAATAATGAAGAAAAATAAATTGTTAATAGGAACTGCTATCGCTTGTGTGGCGTTAGCAGTTTTAATCTGGTTTGCTTTTTCACAGCGAAGCTCTTCTGCTTTAACGTCGCCTTTAGAAAGTCAGCAAGAGTCTGGGACAAAAGTGGCAGATAGTCAGAGTGAATTTTCTCGTCAAAATATGCTGAATTTGAGTTCATCAGAAAAGGAAAAGTTGTCTAGGCAACAAATTGTTTTTAATGAAATAGAAAAAGATCAGCTTCCTTCTAATATTAATTTTCCGCTGCTTAAAAATGCGAAAGGTATGGTCATTAAATATGATCCAAATGTGATTGAACTTAAAAAAGTGGGCGACACTATTAAGTTTCAAATGTTGGAAAATGGCATTAATCGCACAGGGAAAATTGTAGAGATCGAACCTGTTGACCAAGATATTGTTCGATGGACTGGAAAATTTGATCAGGGCGATCCGAACCAGAATTTCTTTACCATTACTCAAAGTCAAAAAGATCACTATACGATCATGCAGATTTTTACCGAGAAAGGAAATTATTCGGCTGAAATTAAGGATGGTGTAGGGCTGGTCCAAACCATGGATGAAGGTGTAACTGATCAAGAGCTTCATCATGATCATCCTTAAACAAATAAATGGTTCTGGTAGAGAAAAGAAGTCAGTTCGCAGTTTATCTGTACGGATATGAGCTTTATGCGTTCACACTCTTTTAAAAACAAAGTATGCTTATGCCTGTAAAAAGGAGCATACATGTATCAAGTACTTGCTAGAAAATACCGTCCACGTAATTTCAATGAGTTAGTGGGGCAAAACCATGTTTCTCGTGCATTAAGTAGTGCATTGGAACGCGGTCGTCTTCACCATGCTTATTTATTTACAGGAACGCGTGGTGTAGGTAAAACTACAATTGCACGTATTTTAGCCAAGTGTTTGAACTGCGAAACAGGTGTGACTTCAACGCCGTGTGAAGTCTGTGCAACGTGTAAAGCGGTAAATGAAGGCCGTTTTATTGACCTGATCGAAATCGATGCTGCTTCAAGAACAAAAGTAGAAGATACACGTGAACTTTTAGACAACGTTCCTTATGCGCCAACGCAAGGTCGTTTTAAAGTTTACCTGATTGACGAAGTACATATGCTTTCTACGCATTCTTTTAATGCGTTATTAAAAACCCTAGAAGAACCACCAGAACACGTTAAATTTCTGTTTGCTACGACTGACCCACAAAAGCTACCGATTACGGTTATTTCACGTTGTTTGCAATTTACTTTACGACCTTTAGCCGTCGATGAAATTACCAAGCACCTTGGCGCTATTCTTGAAAAAGAGCAAATTAATGCCGATCAAGATGCAATTTGGCAAATTGCTGAATCTGCTCAAGGTTCATTACGTGATGCATTATCTTTAACTGACCAAGCGATTGCTTATGGTCAAGGTTCTGTACATCATCAAGATGTTAAAGAAATGCTTGGCTTGATTGACCGTACGATTATTTATGATTTGATTTTAGCGGTTCATCAAAACCAACGTGAAAAAGTGAGTCAGCTTTTATTGCAATTTAGACATCAAGCGTTAGATGTTTCACTGGTGCTTGATCAGTTAATTTCGACATTGCATGAATTGGCAATTTTACAATATCTACCTGATTTGAGTTTGAAATATAGCGATGAAATCAATCGCAAAATCATGCAATTGTCTAAGCTGATTTCTGCTCAAGATTTACAGCTTTATTACCAAATCGCATGTAAAGGTCGTTCAGACTTGCAACTTGCCGTAACGCAAGAGCAAGGTTTTGAAATGTGTATTTTACGCTTATTGGCTTTCCGTCCTTTAGCACCTAATGAAATTTTAGTTTCAGAGCCTGTTCAACAAAATGAGCAAGCAGTGATGGGGCTAAACTCACAAGCGCAATCAACAGTTCAAGATATTACTCCTGTAAGTACTGTTCAGCCGGTTGAAGTTATTAACCAACCCGCTATGGTTGAACCTGAACCTGAACCTGAACCTGAACCTGAACCTGAACCTGAACCTGAACCTGAACCTGAACCTGAACCTGAACCTGAACCTGAACCTGAACCTGAACCTGAACCTGAACCTGAACCTGAACCTCAGTCTAATCAGGATTTAATGGTATTTGATCCAAATCATCATGAGCTAATTGGGCTTGAGTCAGCAGTTGTTCAAGAAATAATTAGTGTTCTGGAAGAAGATTTCATTCCCGTGCCAGAACAAAAGGCAGTACAAGTTCAGACTGAAACTCAGGCCAAAAAAATTGAACCTGAGCCAACTTTTACGGCTGAGCCGCAAGGTTTGTTTGAAACATCTGATACTGAGTTTTCTCTTGGTCAGGATGCGCCTTTAACTCATGACTTGGTTTCTGAACCTGTTATTGAGCAGCAACCATTGGTGCAAGCTGAAGTGGTTGTTGAAACTGCTACAGCTGAAAAAGAATCTAGCGCAACTGATAACGGGCAGTTGATGCCTCAGGATATTTTGAAGCTTTCTGCTCAAGTCTTAGCAGGTGAGTGGACACTTGAAAAATGGGAATACTGGTTTAGAAACAGCCAGCTTTCTCCAGCCGTTCAAGAACTTGCTCAACATGGTGTAATGACTGGAGAAATTGGAGGCAATACGATTTTCCATATTCCTCAAGAATATGAAAATATGTTGACCCAATTACAACAAGGCCTCATTGATGCATTAAACCAGCAATGGCCGAATACACAATTTACGGTTGAGTATGGTGCAGTTAATACATCTACACCTTATGTCATGCAAAGCATTCGTAAAGAAAAAGCTTTCCATAGAGCGACAGAGCTATTACAGCAACAACCCGTTATAAAAAGCCTGATTGATACTTTTGATGGCGAACTCCAAAATATTCAATTAAAGCCTTAAATTTACATAAATTTTGATCTGGTGAGAAATGTGGAAATAATAGAATTTTCATATTTTTCACTGGATTGAAATATTCAAGTCACGCCACTGTCATTGTACTTTTCTATGTTAGCCATTTTAGATTTTAAATGGACTATATATCGTCATGAAAAGGCAATGCACAGGAACAACTTCCTTTAAATATTCTTATTTTTTATTGATCGGCGCCATTCTGCTGAGTGGTTGTAACGACTCATCAAATGATAATTCAAATACACCAGAGACAGGTAAAAAGCCTGTAATGCGCTGTGCTCCTTAAACTTAAATAATAAAAAGAACCTGATCATGATTACACGTCGTAAATTTTTAAATTACTCTTTAAATATGGGTTTTGGTGCTGCGGCATTGGTAGCTTTTCCATCTAGTATTCAAAAGGCTTTAGCAATTCCTGCAAACAATAAAACGGGTACCATTCAAGATATTGAGCACGTTATTATTTTAATGCAGGAAAACCGATCTTTTGATCATTACTTTGGTACGTTAAAAGGCGTTCGAGGTTTTGCTGACCGCTTTACAATTCCTTTGCCAAATGGTCGTAAGGTTTGGGAACAGCTTAGACGCAATGGGCAAGTTCTAACGCCTTTTCATTTAGACGGTACAGCCAATAATGCACAGCGTGCAGATGGCACACCGCATACATGGAACGATAGTCAGTTGGCATGGGATAATGGGCGTATGGCGAACTGGCCAACTCATAAGACTGATATATCCATGGGCTACTTTAAAGAAAAAGAAATTCCATATCAGTTTGCGCTTGCCAATGCCTTTACGATTTGTGATGCCTATCATTGCTCTATGCACACTGGAACAGATGCGAACCGATCTTTTCATTTAACCGGTACCAATGGGGCAACACCGACTAAGCGTTCATTTGTAAATAACGAATGGGATTGGATTGATGGTAATCCCGCTACGGCAGATCGTGGTTACACATGGAAGACCTATGCTGAGCGTTTAGAAGAAGCAGGGGTAAGCTGGATTTGTTATCAAAATATGCCGGATGAATGGGGCGATAATATGCTTGGTGCATTTCGTTCCTTTAGAAAGGCAAACATTGCTTCTGGCTACCCAGTTGCAAGTGGTGGCGAACCGAATAAACCGTATGCCGATACGGGCCAAAAACTACCGTATAAAGCCTATGATGCGGCTACTGATAATGCCAAAAATCCACTCTATAAAGGCATTGCAAATACACTACCAGGCAATAAACCCGAAGAGTACCTTGACGCTTTTAAAAGAGACATTCGTGAGGGTAAATTACCGCAAGTCTCTTGGATTAATGCGCCATCAATTTACTGTGAACATCCAGATCCTTCAAGCCCAGTTCAAGGTGCTTGGTTTATTCAAGAAATTATTGATGCATTAACTGCTGTGCCAGAAGTCTGGAGTAAAACAGCACTGCTTATTAATTTCGATGAAAATGATGGTTACTTTGACCATGTACCGTCACCATCTGCGCCATCACGACTTGCAAATGGTCAGTATGCTGGCAAATCGACATTAAGTAGTGCCGATATGCAGGATGAATATTTTGACCACGCTGCGCCTGAAGGAAGCCATTCTCAGCCTACACCTGATGGTCGTGTTTATGGTCCAGGCCCGCGTGTTCCTTTATATGTGATTTCTCCGTGGAGCCGTGGTGGTTGGGTAAACTCGCAAGTGTTTGACCATACGTCCGTGCTCATGTTTTTAGAAAAACGTTTCGGTGTAAAAGAGCCGAATATTAGTGCGTACCGCCGTGCAGTGTGTGGTGATTTGACCAGTGCATTTAACTTTAAAACACCAAATGCAGATGCTTTACCGCAGCTTAATGGTAAACAAACACGTGTGCAGGCAGATGCATTAAGAGAAAATCAAGAAGCTTTGCCAGCTGTTCCTGTACCTACGGATATTAAGTTACCGATTCAGCAAAGTGGCATACGTTTGTCGCGTGCGCTACCTTACGAATTGCATACCAGTGCGCGCTGTAAAGCGGACGGTAAGGTAAAATTAATATTCTCTAATACAGGTACGCAAGCTGCGGTTTTTCATGTTTATGACAAGCTCAACTTGGATCGCATTCCAAAGCGTTATATTGTCGAGCCGAATAAAACTTTAGATGATGAATGGGATGCTTTAAAAGATAACTTGGGCCGTTACGACTTATGGGTACTCGGTCCAAATGGCTACCATCGTCATTTCAAAGGGGATATTCAACGTATTGTTGATAGTGGCGTTAAACCTGAAATTCGCGTCTGTTATGACATTGCCAATGGTGATGTTTATGTCGAACTTATGAATGAAGGAACCAAGGATTCAATATTGACGGTAAAACCTTGTGCATATCGACAAGATGCGCCGTTACAACTTACCGTAAAAACGGGACAGGTTGTTAAACAACATTGGGCTTTGGCTGATGTAGGGCATTGGTATGATTTTGAAGTAACTAGTCAGAGTGATACATATTATTACCGACGTTTTGCTGGTCGAGTCGAAACGGGTGAAGACTCTTTTAGTGATCCCGCAATGATGTAAGTTTGAAGAGGGCAAAAAGAACAGATCATTTTCTTTTTGCCCCATTTTTTATAATAAATAACTTTTTAAAGCTTCACGGACTGACTCAGAAATGGGCACAGTCTTACGCGTTTCACGATCTACAAACACATGCACAAAATGTCCTTGAGCTGAAGCTTGATCTTGGCCTTGTTTAAAGATCGCTAATTCATAACGTAGAGAAGTCGTACCAATTTTACCAATCGCAACACCTACTTGAATAATTTCTGGAAATGATAACTCTTGTAAAAAGCTACAAGCTGAATCAACCACTAACCCAATTGATTTTGCTTCATGAATATCAAAACCTGTTTTTTGAATGAGTAAAGCATTGGCTGCTGTATCAAAGTAACTATAGTAAGTCACATTATTCACATGACCATAGATGTCGTTATCTGCCCAACGCGTTTGAATGTCTAAAAAGAACTTAAATTGATCTCGATTTTTTAAAACTGGTTTAGTCATTAATGAATTGCCTGATAAATTGCCAAAGCAGCGGCTTCTGTCATGTCTCGTGGGTTATTTTGTAGTAAGCGAGTTTGCAACATGGCATCTTGAGCAAGCCGAGGTAAGCTCGACTCATCAATATCCAAATCTCTAAGTTTTAAGGTCAAGCCACTACGGTCTAAGTGGTTCTGCATATGGTCAATGAACAGATCACACAAGCCATCAGTGCTGCCATTGCTATATGGGTCTAACCATTGCATAAGTTCCGCATAGTATTTTTTTGCATTCGGCGCATTAAATTTTAAAACTTCAACCAGAACTAAGGCATTGGTATGTCCATGCGATAAATGAAAATGTCCACCCAGTGGATAAGCTAAAGCATGTACAGCCGCAACAGGTGAATTAGCAAACGCTTGACCTGCCAGCATTGAACCGAACAGCATGTTTTGACGTGCTTCTAAATCATTACCATCTTTAAGAACTTTCGGTAAGTTATGGTTTAGTAACTTCAAAGCATTCTTAGCTAAAATATCGGTATAAATATTTTTCTTATGTTTAGAGGTATATGCCTCAATGGCGTGTACCATCGCATCGATACCTGTTGCAGCGGTAATATGTGCTGGAAGGTTTTGAGTAAAAGTAGCATCAAGAATCGCAATGTCGGCGTACAGTACTGGAGAGACAATCCCCATTTTTGTTGTCTCGCCAGTAGTCACAATTGAAATAGGTGTTACTTCTGAACCTGTACCAGCTGTGGTCGGAATTAAAATAAGTGGAAGGCGAGCTGTGGTGACTTGGTTTACGCCATACATGTCTTGCAAACTTTGAGTCTGGTCGGGGTGCGCGAGTAAAGCGATTACTTTTGCAACATCTAAAGAACTACCACCACCAAAGCCAATAATGGCATCTACATTTTGCTGCTTTGCATAATTGGCTGCATCTAAGACCACTTGTTCTGGTGGGTCAGCCTGAACATCTGCATAAATGTCATATTCAATGTTGAGCGTATTTAAAATTTGAAGAATGGGTAGATGTAATTGATTTTTGATCATGCCTGCATCGGTGACTAGCAATAACTTACGGTAAGCTTTTGAAGACAAAACATTTTGTAATTCTTGTATAGAACCTAAGCCAGAAATGATATTTGGAACGGTTTGAAACTGAAAATGGCTCATATACGTTATTTCCTTATTCTTGAACATTATTGTCGAATGGTTCTATAAGATTCAATCTTTAAATAACTTAGCACAGGACACCTTAAAATAAAGTAGTTCTAGGGCAATTATGTTGGGTGTTAGATGACATAAACACTATTTTTATCTGTTTGGGTTCGAGAAGGATGTGCAGATGATGCATAAGTTATTTAAAAAGGCATTGAATGGTGGGCTTTTTGTTATTTATAGGCGGGTAGAGATTTTCTGGCAAGCTTCTAATTTATATAATGCCTTAACAATTAATAATTTTATTCGGTTCTAAAAATGAAAATTTCTAAAATTTTACTTAGTATCATTGGATGTAGTTGCTTCATGCTTAGCTCAGTAGCGATGGCAAAAAACAACTCTGGTGTATTTTCACCTCAAAAGGGTGTAATTTGTGACAAATACATATGCGCAGACAAAAAAGGTATCTCAAAAAAACTTACAACTAAATACTTAGGTCCTTATAAGGCGAATAAGGCTTTCTCTCAAGGCGATTTTGATACTTCAGCATTTACACTCTCAAATGGTGTGTTCTGTGATACCAAAACAAAATTATGTCATGTCGATCGATACTTTGAAAATGGACATCGTAGTAAAATTGATAGAAATACGACTGATAAGTTATTTAAAAATAAATAAATTTTTTAAAAATTCTAAATTGAAATAACCTGCTAAAAGCAAATTTTTTACCATGTACCCTGCTAACTATCGACTAATGGTGGGGTTTTTTATTATTAAGTATTTCTGTAATATCAATTTAATAGTATAAGTTGAAAAAGCCAAATAATTGATTTTAGAAAGTAAAAGGGAGGAGTTCATTTTTTAATAGTTTGAATTAAATAATTATTTATCTTAATTCGCGTTGAGGTTGTATAGACGTTACTAAGTAGGAAATATGATCAAATAACTGTTTCTTATTTTAGGTTTAAGCGCCTTTTCCATTAGGACTTTTTAATGAAAAGTGAAAATGGGTCTTTTTATTTTCAAGAAAAAGCATAATTGATTTGAGATGGGATTTACATGTTGATGTATACAATTAGATATGTTCATCGGAACAATACTTACTATATCGCTTCAAATAGCGAGGGAAAATTTATTATTTTTGAATCACTTGATTCTGAGTTCCGAATGGGCCATCAAATTTCTTATGAGAATGGGATAATATTTAATTTGACACTAAATGACGAAACGGATGCTGTTATTAAGCTGGAGAGTAATGAAAAAGGAGCCTATGAGTACTTACATTCAATTAAGTAAATAAGCTTTGTTTTTTGAGAAAAAACTATGCTATGTTTATTTGCGCTTTAATGATGAGCAAGTTTAATTCATGAACTGTTTACTAAAAAAAAATCAATACCACCACCACGACCTTCAGAAAAGGCTGCGTGTGATTTTTTATTAGAGCGACTTAATAAGATAACCAAACCCAGCCAATAATGGCTGGGTTTATTTTTCTCTGCACATTATTGGTTTTTTACAGAGAAAGATTATGGATAAAAGTCATAACTCAAAATCAGCTTTACTTGTTATTGATATGCAAAATGGCCTATTCAATGCAGAGTCGAAACCTTGTAACCATCAACTCATACTTTCAAATATTCTTAAGCTAATAGAACATCACCGATTGAATAACAGACCCATTATTTTTGTCCGTCATGTGGGTGACAAAAATACACCCTTAGATCCAGATAGTCCGAATACTCAACTAATAGCAGACTTATCTTTTAATTCAGATAAAGATTTTGTTATTGAGAAAACTTATCCGAGTAGCTTTAAGAATACGGACTTAAAAGAACTGTTAGAGAGACTTGATATTAAACAAATTATAGTAACTGGAATGAAAACTGAATATTGTATAGACACGACTATTAGAGCTGCCTCAGAGATTGGATATAAAATAATGGTAGCCTCAGAGATTGGATATAAAATAATGGTAGCCTCTGATGCACATACTACATTTGATTCAATACATTTAAGTGCCCAATATATAATTGATCATCACAACCAGATTTTTAGGAATGCTTTTGCTAAGGTAAACACTACAGAAGAGCTCATCTCTTAGTTTTAATTTATAAATAAAATCGTAAAGATAAGTGCCCTGATAGGTGGTTGAATAGTCTTACAAGGGCATGATTTAGTAAACCCGAAAGGTCTTTTTTATTTTTAAGTATTTCTGTAAGATCATGGGGTTGCTTTAAACAACAATAAACCTTAATGATCAGCGCAAAAGTCATAAGGGGAAGCCTACTTGAAAGAGTAGGCTTTTTTTTATTTTTAATATGATAGCTTTCGAACTTGCATCACTGAACTTAAGATGTAGAAATTTATTTTTTAGAATGGATGAGTTTAAGTTCCAAATTCTTCAAATCTATAACTTGATTAGATGAATCTACAAGTTTTAATTTCAGTTCTTCATCGGTACTTTTATCAAAAACTTTGACTACATCTTTACCTTCTTCAATAAAATTACCACCTGACTCAAGCATCGCGAGTAGAACAATATTTAGGCTTTTACCCTTTTTAGTGAGTAAATATTCTTTACGCTCTCGTACGCCAACTTCTTTATAAATTGATAGCTCGAATATTTCTAATTGGACAAGATGTTTGAGACGATCGGTTAAAACTTGCTTTGATATACCTGTATTTTCTAAAAAATCATTAAATTTCGTTACCCCATAGAAAGCTTCTCTTAATAATAAGATCGTCCATCTGTCATTCAATATTTCTGTAATTTTGAATATCCCACAGACGTCTACGGGAAATTTATGTTCTGGAATAAATTGATTTGACATTAGAGGAGGCTCCAATTAGGATGAGTCTTTAATTTAGACCTAGAGTTAATTCAGGTAGCATTATGCCATTTATAAATATACAAACTATAGAAGGTTTACTCGATAAAGACAGTAAGGCCGAACTTTTTAAACGCATAACAGACTTATTTGTAGAAATAGAAGGTAAAGGTAATCCTGCTTTTCGGGAACATGTCTGGATTCGTATTGATGAATATCCACCTGAGCAGTGGCAATTAGGTAGCTTAAGGCCAACGAAGGAAATGATCGAGTTAATGAGTTCAGAAAAATGATTTATCTAAAGCCCTATGAGTAGGGCTTTTATAATTGAATATGATTTTATTCAAAATATGATTGCTATCTCTAATTAAATTCAAAATAAAAGTTTAGCGACTTTATCGCCTGATTTATCAACTTTTAATCTATTGATAAACATTATTTTCCTTTTCAACCCAACTGAGTTTTGACAAAATGCAACAGGCAATTAGGGTCAAGAAAGACTTGGCCAGATTTGTAGCTTGTCGGAATTTTGCAGTAACTTTGCAAGCAATCTGTTTATTTTTATGTAATTCAAATGTTTGGAACTAATTTCTAATGGAAACACAATATAAGGTTTTATGTGTCTGTTTAGGAAATATTTGCCGCTCACCCACCGCTGAAGTGGTTTTCAGACATTATTGTGATAAGCATCAACTCAATGTAATCGTCGATTCGGCTGGAACGAGTAATTATCATCCAAATAAAGCACCTGATCAGCGTAGCCAAATGCATGCTAAAAAAAGAGGCTATGATTTGTCATCTTTACGTGCTAGACAACTTTCAACTCGAGATTTTTTAGATTTTGATTTGATTTTGGCAATGGATCATCAAAACTTTGAAGATATTCACGATTTGCTACAAAACGCGATATTTCAATTTGGCAGTCATCAAATTCGAGCAAAAATTGCATTAATGAGTGAGCATGATCCGCAATATCCAAAACAAGCTTTGCCTGATCCTTATTATGGTGGTGAGGAAGGCTTTGAGCGTGTACTTGACCAATGTGAATCAAGTACTTTAGCGTGGGTTAATATCTTAAAAAAACAGTTGAATGTTTAGGAATAGGTTTTTCAATACAATGCAAATTCAAAATCAAGTACAGCTTAAGCCATTCAACACTTTAAGTTTAGATGTGACAGCATCTCATTACACTAAAATCACGTCTATCGAAGATATTAAAGCTGCTTTGGATTTTGCTAAACAGCATGAGTTAAACGTACTTGTTTTGTCTGGCGGTAGTAATATGTTGTTGCCGCAGCAGATTAATGCGCTAGTTATACATCTTGATATTCAAGGTATAGAAGTTTTATCTGAAAATCAGGATTTTGTTCAAGTTAAAGTAGGTGCAGGGCAGGTTTGGCACGATTTTGTTTTATATAGTACTAAGCAGAACTGGTATGGCTTGCAAAATTTAGCACTTATTCCAGGGTTAGTTGGTGCTTCACCAGTACAAAACATTGGTGCTTATGGCGTTGAAGTTGGTGAGTTCATTGAGTCAGTGCAAGTCTATGACCGACAGTTTAAAGAGATCAAATCAATTTTAGCAGCAGACTGTCATTTTTCTTATAGACATAGCATTTTTAAAGATGATCCGACACGCTACATCATTACGCATGTCACCTTTAAATTACCTAAGCAGCCTCATTTAAAGTTAAATTATGGTGATTTAAAGCAGGCAGTTGGAGACAATCTAACTGCTGAAAATTTACAAAATCAGGTTATTAACATTCGACAAAGTAAACTTCCTGATCCTAAAGAATATCCAAATGTAGGAAGTTTCTTTAAAAACCCAATAGTAAATGAGCAAGAATTTGAACGTTTAATCACACAATTTTCAACAATTCCACATTATCCTCAAGCTAACGGTAACGTTAAAATTGCAGCTGGTTGGTTAATTGATCAAGCAGGTTGGAAAGGTAAGCAGTTGGGTGTGGTGGGTATGTTTCACAAACAAGCATTGGTTTTGGTGAATTATGCCAATGCATCTCTTGCTGATGTGAAGAAAACTTATCAGGCTGTACAGCATGATGTTGATCAGCATTTCCATGTTATGTTAGAACCAGAACCTGTGCTTTATAACAGTTTAGGTTTAATTGAAAATCATACGGAATAGTTTTATGCCAAAAGTACATTTAATGGTACGTTTTGTACAAGTAGTCACTGTGCTATTTGTACTATTAGGCTGTTTCGTAGTTTTTTTATATTCACCATTTTATTCAAAACTTATTGTAGCTGGGCTTAACTATTTTGTGCCTGTGGATGTAAATGAAGTGGCTGCGGAAAGCCAGAGAAAAGCTGCCTTAAGTGAACATGATAACTTAGAGCCAGGTTCAAATTTATGGATTGCTCGTCAAGCTTATTTAAAGTTGACCGAAGATGCTTTACGTGAGAAAAAAGCAGCAGATTTGGGCTACATACAAGAAAACTATAAAGCTTTGCAGCAAATTATTCTTTTAGAAGAAAAAGAACAAGAAATGGAAGAAGAGCAAGAAACTTCAGCTGTAAGTGTTCCTTTAGTTGCTAAAAACTCAGAAATAGATGCAGCTGATGAAACAAGTGGTCCTATTGATGAAGCACTTTTTATTAACAGCTCAGAAAATAAAGCGCTTACAGAACAATACACAGAGTTTTTGGCAAGAAAACCTGTAGTACCCGAGCATCAAAAAGCGGTAAGCGAGCCTGAGCAGAAAGTTGAAGATGTCAGTAAAAATCCACTTCAACCTCAACCAAAAAAACTGTCAGAACCTTATGCAATTGTGGTGTTAGGTGGTGGTTTAACTTTAGATAAAAATGGCAAAGACATTGTAGTTAATAGTTATACACGTTTAAGACTGGAAAAAACGTTAGAAGTTGAGCAACAAAATGACCTGCCGATTGTGTTGAGTGGTGTTGAGGCACCTTATATGCAGGCATGGCTAAAAAAGCGTGGGGTCGATGCAAAGTTATTAGAACAAAAAAGTATGAATACTTGTGAAAATACTCGTTTTAGTTCGTTACTGCTTCAAAAGAAAGGTGGTGCTCCTACGGTAATGTTAGTCACAGATGAATATCATATGCCGCGTACACGTCGCTTATTTGCCTTGAATGGTATCGAAACGATTCCTGTTATTGCCCCAATGCCAACAGCACTTACACGTTGGCAACCGAGTGTACAAAATTACGATCATAGTCGTCGTGCAAATTATGAATTACTTGCGACAATTCGTGACATGCTATTTGGTTCAAGTGATTGTCGAGAGGTGCCTTAATGTCTGAGATTCCATTTCTCAATCCTGCCGTATTAAAACAATTAGATTTACCGGTACCTAACCGTGATCTCACTCCGCAAGTTTTAAGTCCTCTTAATTTAAATACATTAGAAGAACCTTCTCGTGAACTTTTAGCATATCGCAAATTATACGGTTTACATTTACTCGACTGTGATCACTGGCAAGGCTATGTCCAAATGCCTTTATTCCGTCTGCATGTTCAAGTTTTTAAACCTAAATTAGACAAAGTACAAGGAACTGTCTGTTTATTACATGGTTATCTTGAACATAGTGGAATATATCAGCCCATTATTCGTGAAATACTTGAACAGGGTTTTAGTGTAATTACCTATGACTTACCTGGTCATGGTTTAAGTAATGGTTCACCAGCAAGTATTCAAAATTTTGATCATTATCAACAGGTTATGATGGCTGTTTATCGATATGTTAAACACGCAGATCAGTTACCTAAGCCTTGGGTAGGGATAGGTCAAAGTACGGGTGGTGCAATTTGGATGCATCATTTGCTTGAGTATGCAGAAAAACGCCAAGATCCAATTGTTGATAGAGTTTTATTACTTTCACCTTTAATTCGCCCAGCTAAAACAGCATGGTGGCATAATCCAGTGGGACTTGGCATTATCCGCCGCATTAAACGCCAAGTACCAAGGCACTTTAGACGTAATAATCATAATCCTGAATTTTTACGTTTTATTCGTTTAAAAGACCCATTGCAGCCACGCATGATGGGGATGGACTGGATTTTGGCAATGTCGAAATGGATGCAGGAAATGGAAGAACGACCTGCTTGTCGTATTCCTGTCTGGTTAGCGCAAGGTGCATTAGATCAAACAGTAGATTGGCGTTATAACATTGAGTTTATTCGCCGTAAGTTTAGGCTTCAAACCTTATTAATGCTTGAAGAGGGGTCTCATCAATTAATTAATGAGCGTGCAGATATACGTGCAGCTTTAACAGGTTTGATTCCAGCCTTTTTACATGCAAAGCCAAAGCATTTTTATTATTAAAAAAGTAATGCACTCAACCTAGTCAATAGATTGAGTGCATCATTTAATTAAATCAGATGATTATTTTAAACTCTGATAAAGCTCAACGAAGTTTTTATAGACCGAAGATTGTTTCTGCGGAGAATACATATTGCGCTCAATAATACCTTTGTCAGTTTTAACTAGAACATTAATGTTTTGAGCATTTTTAAATTCCTGTAAGAATTGACTTGGAATAATAAAGTATGTCGTCGAGTGCTTAGGAACAAGTCGACTAACATTCGTTTTCTCAGTAGCTTGAGCTGGTTTATAACTAAACTGCTTTCCATCGATATCAAATACTAACGAATTAATATCATAGAAGTTGTAACTACTACTTAAATGAACATCTACACGAACTTGATTTTTCTGTTTTTCATTCCATTTAACCAGTAAGCTTGGACAAAGTTCTGTAGGTAAGCAATTAAGCTGACCAGCTGTTTTTAGCTCAGATGTTGCTGTCGTGGTATTAGACTTATACTAGGTTGTGCTACAAGCTGCTGTAAGTAAACAAGTACCTAATAAAAATAGGGCTTTTTTCATAATGTAATTCCAAGAAAGCACGTTTAATATTATTTATCTTAAAGATGATAAATTTTACCCCTCATTAAAGAGTTTTTGGACTTAAAAAAGCAAATGGTTTCGTAACTTTAAATTCAGATGTCGCGTCACCTGCATATATATGGCTCTGCTCAGGTCCAAGATCAAGTCTTCGTGTTTTACCGTCTTTAAAATTTATTTTCTTTAAGTCAACCCAAAATACATTTGGTGATAAGGCTGACTCAAAAAAATAAAGCATCTGTTTATGGTCTGCAACAGTTCTCCAGCGAGTCGATGAAATATTAGGCTCTTCTTGTGTGTTTAAACCGTATGGAACCGATGCATTACGAATTACGCTAAATACAGACGCCTGTGCTTGTTTCATATCATCATTTTTAGGAATTGCATTGATATAGAATGAAGCGCGAGCAAAACGGTCAGAAGCTCGGTTTGTACCAGGAAGCATAACGGTACCACCAATTTGTTTCCAATATTCTGCCAATGCCAATTGTTTATCAAAAGTAGGTGAGTTAGTCATGATTTGATAACTTCGGCTGTGGTGAATAACTTGCTTGCCACCAATGTATTCAATAATTGCGCTATCACCCGTTTTATCTGAAATAGATAAATGTAGTGTCGTTAATCTCGTTTCACCTGGAACGCTATCAGTTACAATTGTATAAGGTTCTTTCTCAAGCGCTTTCACAGCCTCATCTACAGTTGCGAAATTATCAAGAACATATTGTGCCCAAGCGGCAATACTTAACAGTGGTTTATTTGATTTTTTTACATCAGGATATTGAGATTCAACTAGCCATAAGACGTTTGCAACTAAACCAGCTTCATTCATTCCATCGGTTGTAGAGACTTCGTAACCAGTTGCAATAACGCTGCCATACTTAGAAGTCCATTTTATTGATTTAGATCCTGCACTTCCATCGCGGGCAACACCACTTGGCAAAATCCATAAATTCGTACCCGTATCAACCTTCCAGTCCATCGAGCGGGCAGTAATAACATGTTGATTATTGCCTAAATAAACTGCACGTGTACAAGCAACTGCATAGCTACTTAACCCTACAGCCAATGCGACAAAAGATGAAATGAATGTTTTCTTTAACATGAGAATACACCTTCTTGTTATAACAATTTGAGGATATTTATTTAATAAAATTAAAGCATGTATATTATTTATACTTTAATAGTAGGTGAAAAATACATTAAATACAAACTAAAATAAGAAACTAATTTAAGTAGAAATCACATATAAGTTTAAAATAGAAAAGAGCATCACACTTAACTATGATGCTCAAATTATCAAGTTAATATAAATTAAAAATGATTGGCATCAGCCATATTCCACATTCGGTAATAAAAATTATCACCATCATTATTAAGTTCAGATTGCAAAAGCTCTCCGTCTTTTAAGAAAAAGTGCAATTGAGCATAATTTTTAATTTCACGGTCATTTACACGTTGTGCCAAATGATGGGCTTTAATATCCGAAGGATGGCGTAAGCCAGCAGCAGCAATCATTTCAGATAAAGCATGTAATGTATTTTTATGAAAATTAAATACACGTTCTGCTTTAGTGGGCACATGTAAGGCTTTTTGGCGATCTTTATCTTGGGTTGCTACACCTACAGGACATTGGTTGGTATGACAACTTTGAGCTTGAATACATCCAACTGCGAACATGAATCCTCGTGCTGAATTGACCCAATCTGCACCTAGTGCAAATGTGCTAGCAATATCAAATGCACTAATAATTTTACCACTTGCACCAATTTTAACTTGGTCTCTTAACCCAGCACCTACAAGTGTATTATGTACAAAACGTAGGCCTTCACGTAACGGTGTTCCAATATAATCACTAAACTCAATTGGCGCTGCGCCAGTTCCACCTTCAGAACCATCTACTACAATAAAATCAGGAACAATTTTTGTTTCAAGCATGGCTTTTACAATACTCATAAACTGCCAAGGTTGCCCAATACATAGTTTAAAACCAACAGGTTTTCCGCCAGATAATGTGCGCAACTTCTGTAAGAACTGCATCATTTCAATTGGTGTAGAAAAACTTGAATGTTTTGCTGGAGAAATACAATCGTGATCACGTGAGACACCACGAATTTCGGCAATTTCAGCAGTAATTTTATGCTTAGGTAAAATGCCGCCATGACCTGGTTTAGCACCCTGTGAAAGTTTTAACTCAATCATCTTGATTTGTGGTAATTGAGATTGTTTAGCAAATTTTTGCTCGTCGAACTTTCCATCTAAAGTACGGCAACCAAAATAGCCACTGGCAATTTGCCAAACAATATCACCACCATTTTCTAAATGATAAGGACTGAGGCTACCTTCACCTGTATCGTGATAAAAACCGCCTAATTGTGCTCCTCTGTTTAATGCGCGTATTGCATTTGCACTTAAACTACCGAAACTCATGGCAGAAATATTCATAATAGAAGCGCTATACGGTTGAAGGCATTGGCTATTACCAATTTGAATCCGAAAGCTCTTTGGGTCTGCCGGTGGACATGGGCTAATTGAATGAACAATAAATCGGTAATCTTCTTGATATACGTTAATAATTGAACCAAAAGGTTTATCTGCATTTTCATTTTTAGCACGTTGATAAACTAAACTTCTTTGCATGCGCGAGAAGGGTAGTGCATCTTGATCGGCTTCAATGAAATATTGGCGAATTTCAGGACGTATATCTTCAAATAGAAAACGAAAATGGCCCATGATCGGGTAATTTCTTAAGATAGAGTGCCTATTCTGTAATACGTCATATAACCCTAATAGACTCAATACACCTGTAAGCACCCATAATCCGTTGAGTAAAGTATCAGAAATAAAATAATAGATACTATGTGGGGTATATACAGTTCTGAACCAAGTGATACTAAGTGCAGTAAAAATACATAAGAACCAGAGAGAATGGCGTGAAAAAAATGTATTGAGAAATTTATGTCGAATAATTTGTGCTGGACTCGCCATATGTGAACAAATTCCTAATGTTTTACTGCTAGATACCTTGCCAAGAAGCAACTTAAACTACAAGTATGGAATTGTTAGTTTCAATGAGGTGGAGATCAAAAGTAGTCGAAGATGCTTAAGATTAAAAAGTTTAATATTCTTATATGCCCAGAGCACTATTTACTCATTTTTTTAAATTTGGATATTTTAGATATTATTAAGTTTTAGATTAGGAATAAGTCCAATAATATTTATATATTATACTTTTAATATGAGCGTTTATTGATTTTAAATATGTGAATAATTACAGAAATAAATTTTTTAAACCGAGCTTTAATATTATAAAAAATTGTTTTTTTATGTTTATTACGGTTTTCTTAAATATTTAGCTAGGCTCTTAGAGCCTTGTTTGCTTGTAATTTGATCATAAGTGTAAATTTTGACTTGTTGATCTGATATTTTTTAGATTTGTTTTTTGGTAATATTTGTAGATTGATATAGTATTTTAGACCGATCTTATTACAACTATATAGCACTCTAAAAATTAAGTAGGGAATTGGAATGAGCTGGAAATTATTAACAATTTCTGTTTTTTTTACTGATGTATTTTTATTAGTTTTAATGTTTTATCTAGGTTATGATTTTGAAACTTTTAAAAAAGTTGCTTTAGTCGAATCTTGTCTAGTTGCAATTGCGATCATTTTTGATGATATGGAACAAAAAAAGAAACCTATTTTTCCAGGAAGTATTGTCTATCCCTTGCTAGGTATTTTATTTATTTTAGGCTTCACACCTATTCTTGATTTTTTTGCAGTAAGACCTAAAGGATTTCATGCTTGGGACATAAAAAATATTTTGATCATTGATGAATATAGCGAAAATTATCCATTTAATAAGTTGGCTTGGTACGGAAAGGCTTATGTTCAACTTAGCTTTGCGATGGTAGGTGGGGTGTTGGGGTTCATTTTTCATTTGGTATTCAGAAATACTTAAGCAAGTATTTCTTTCTTTATAAATAATTTTCTCTTGTTCTAAAGTTAAGGAAATCAATCAAAACATGTTCTAAACTCTTAGAATTCTTATTCATTAAATTTTAATTTCTTATTCATTTAAAATATATAAAATTATAAATATGTCTGTTTTTTAATCTTTTAATCTAATGTTAGTTCTAAAAATAATAAAATATAAAAAATGATGGTAAAATTTAACTAATGAATTTTTATGATTTTTTAATAAAACTAATAAAAAATTGAATAAAATTACCGGAAATTTCTTTAAAAAGTGGTGTATACCATATAAATACTCATAATTGAGAAATCCATCGAAATTTAACTTGTTAATAGATATTTAAAATGAAATAAATATCTATATTTTTGTTGTTTTTTTGTATGATGCGCGCACAGTAGAGTAAAAAAAAAGACGCTTTGAAAAAACAGTCAAAGAAGCTAGTGATTGGATTGGGGAAGGCTAGTTTTTACATCTATTAATTCTTATTGGCGTAATGTAAAAAGGTTTTCAATCATGAAAAAATCTCTCATCGGTTTATCTGCAATTGCTATGGGTTTAATGTCTATCACCGCTGCAAATGCTGCAACGGCTACTGGTACATTAACTGTTAAAGCCACTATTACGAATAGCTGTGTACTTAATACCTCAGCTACAGGCACAACTGCAAATGCAATCTTAGACTTCGGTACTTTAAGTTCTCTTGCGAGCAATGTAGATGCAGATACGACTACTACAGGTGGTACTGCAATTAAAGTTTTATGTAACAACACTGTGCCATGGACTTTGGCGTTTGACGCAGGTAAAAATGCTCAGACTACTCAACGCCGTATGATTGGTGGAGCAACAAGTAACGAATATATCCCTTATAACCTTTTCTCTGATACTAACCGTGCAACAGCAATTGGTATTGCAACAACAGCTTATAGTGGTACAGGCACTGGTACAGTACAAACAGTGAACGTATATGGCCGTATCCCTGCTGGCTCAGCTTTGCCAAGCGCTGGTAGCTATGTTGACACAGTAACTGTGACTGTGACTTATTAATTTTTTAAATAAGTTCTGTTTATTGTTGTCGCTAGCTCTTTGTAAGAGCTAGCTCTAGATTAATTTGAGAAAAGTAATTCTGGGCAAGTTATGAAAAAAAATATCTTTGTTGCTACAAGTTTATTGTTATTTTTGCCTAGTATGTTAAATGCTGCCTCAATACGTCTTTCTCCTGTGAGTGTTGAAATATTGAGTGATCAATCTGCGTCCTCAATTAGTTTATATAATCAGTCGAACGAAAGTGCTGACTTACAAATACGTATATTTGAATGGACTCAGAATGCTGGACAAGATCAATTAATTCCAACAGATGATATTGCAATTAGTCCACCTTTCTTAAAATTAAAACCGAATGATTCTTATAATTTGCGTGTAGTCCGTATTAAGCCAGAACCAATTTCTGGTGAAAAAACTTATCGTATTATTCTTGATGAATTACCAAAACCTATCGATAGCCGTAAAGCATCTCAAGGTGTAAATGTATTACTTCGCTCATCATTACCTGTATTTGTAGTGAATAAAGATGCGATTACAAAACTGAGTTGGTCAATACAGCAAGAACAAAACAATGCTTATCTTACTATTAGCAATGTGGGTAATCGCCACGCGCTTTTAAATAATTTAACACTTGTTGATACTACTTCAAATAAAAGTTATCCGATTAAAGTAAATACCGTAAATGGTTATATTCTTTCAGGAAAATCAAGAAACTTTAATATTAGCCCAGATTTTAAATTCCAAGCTGATCATAAATATAATATTTCATTGAATATTAACGGTAAGCCAGCATCTCTTTAACGAGGCACATATGAAATATCTCGTAAGTGCTTTGTGTGTTATGTACTTGCCGGTTCATGCTTTTGCTGAATCATTACAAGACAACACTAATGCCGCTTTGCCTAATATTCCGGAAGTTTCAAACGCCGCTTTTCAGACCTCTGGTTCTGATAAAGGCTATATACAACTATTTTTAAATATTTCTGTCAATTCTAATACTTCTACCGACTTAATATCGGTACATCAAGATCAAGATAGAAAATTATATATACGCGTCCATGACTTAAAAGCCTTAAGACTGAAAATGGATGAACATATCCCTGACAGCCAATGGGTATGTATTAATGAACTGAAAGGAATCCAGTTTAAGTATCTGGAAAATGAGCAGTCTCTAAACTTACAAGTTCCTGCGAGCATGTTGAGTGACTATTCTGTTGACTTAACTGGTCAACCGACTACAAACACCAACTTACTAAAAATGAAACCTTTAAATGCTGCAATTCTGAATTACAGCATGTATCACACCATTACCAATGATGAGAGTATTTTCTCAGGTTCGGCAGAAGGGATTTTTAACAGCGCGCTTGGTAATTTTTCATCAGGCGTTTTATACAACGGTAGTAATGAAAATAGTTATAGCCATGAGAAGTGGGTGCGCTTAGAGAGCAAGTGGCAATATGTAGACCCTGAAAAAGTTAGGATATATACCCTAGGGGATTTTATTTCCAATAGTTCTGACTGGGGCAGTAGTGTGCGTCTTGCCGGTTTGC
>NZ_JBKGFO010000009.1:0-96219 GCF_046557555.1 Acinetobacter sp. H1(2024) | reverse complement strand
TTATGCAGTTACTTTCGCAACAACACCAGCACCTACAGTACGACCACCTTCACGGATCGCAAAACGTAGACCTGGGTCCATTGCGATTGGGTGGATTAATTCTACTGACATTTCAACGTTGTCACCTGGCATAACCATTTCAACGCCTTCTTTCAACTGGATTGCACCAGTTACGTCAGTTGTACGGAAGTAGAACTGTGGACGGTAACCATTTAAGAATGGAGTGTGACGACCACCTTCTTCTTTAGAAAGTACGTATACTTCTGCGTCGAATTTAGTGTGCGGCTTGATTGTACCTGGTTTAGCAAGTACTTGACCACGCTGTACGTCTTCACGCTTAGTACCACGAAGTAATACACCACAGTTCTCGCCTGCACGACCTTCGTCAAGAAGTTTACGGAACATTTCTACGCCAGTTACAGTTGTTTTAACTGTATCTTTAATACCAACGATCTCTACTTCTTCACCAACTTTAACAATACCTGATTCTACACGGCCTGTTACTACAGTACCACGACCAGAAATTGAGAATACGTCTTCGATCGGCATTAAGAATGCTTTGTCGATAGCACGTTCTGGTTCTGGGATGTAAGAGTCAAGAGCTGCTACAAGAGCAAGAACTGATTCTTCACCGTAAGGACCTGCTTCACCGTTAAGAGCAGCAAGAGCTGAACCACGGATTACTGGAGTGTCATCACCTGGGAAGTCATAAGTAGAAAGAAGTTCACGAACTTCCATTTCTACTAATTCAAGTAATTCTTCGTCATCAACAAGGTCGCATTTGTTTAAGAATACGATGATGTAAGGTACACCAACCTGACGAGAAAGAAGGATGTGTTCACGAGTTTGTGGCATTGGACCGTCAGTCGCAGCACATACAAGGATCGCGCCGTCCATCTGAGCAGCACCAGTGATCATGTTTTTAACGTAATCGGCGTGGCCCGGGCAGTCAACGTGTGCGTAGTGACGAATTGGAGAATCGTATTCTACGTGTGAAGTATTAATTGTAATACCACGTGCTTTTTCTTCAGGTGCTGAGTCGATTTGTGAGTAATCTTTCGCTTCACCGCCGTAAGTTTTTGCACAAATAGTTGCAATCGCAGCAGTTAAAGTTGTTTTACCATGGTCAACGTGACCGATTGTGCCCACGTTTACGTGTGGCTTATTACGTTCAAACTTAGCCTTAGCCATGTTTATAATCCTCGTTTACGTCGAACACAATTCTGAGCAAACACCCAGCATCGACATGTCGCCTAAAAAATCAAACACCCAATACTTGAAAAGCAGACTAATAAGCCTGCTTTTTAAATCTTTGTAGAAAATCTACTAAACTGTATATCTGGAGCTCTTATCGAGATTTGAACTCGAGACCTCTCCCTTACCAAGGGAGTGCTCTACCACTGAGCTATAAGAGCGATTGTCCTTCGATGGAGCGGGAGACGAGGATCGAACTCGCGACATGCAGCTTGGAAGGCTGCCGCTCTACCAACTGAGCTACTCCCGCACTGTGTTGGTATATATACCACTTCAATCGAAGTTAATGGTGGTGAGAGAAGGATTCGAACCTTCGAAACTTTCGTAGCGGAGTTACAGTCCGCCCCCTTTGACCGCTCGGGAATCTCACCATATCACACTTATTTCAGTGTTGTTCTTTACTTCACAACTACACACCTTTAAGATGGTGCCGGCACACGGATTCGAACTGTGGACCTACTGATTACAAGTCAGTTGCTCTACCAACTGAGCTATGCCGGCTCTTCTTAGTGTTTCGTACGTTTCGTATCGGAACGGTGTGCAGTTTAGCAAAACTTCCAAACGATGCAAGCGGTTTTTTAAAAAAAATCGCTAAAAACTCATAAAATCAATCCGTTTGATGATAATTCAACCGCTTTGATCACTGCGCGAGCTTTTATTTGGGTTTCATTCCATTCAGATTCAGGATTTGAGTCAGCTACCAAGCCTGCTCCAGCCTGTACATAGACTTTTTTGTCACGAATAACGCATGTACGGATTGCGATCGACATATCCATTTCACCATGCCATCCCAAATACCCCACTGCTCCACCAAATACACCTCGTTTCACTGGTTCTACTTCATCAATGATTTCCATTGCACGAATTTTTGGGGCACCAGATAAGGTACCAGCAGGGAAAGTCGCTTTAAACACATCTAAAGCATCTATATCGTCACGAACTTCGCCTTGTACGTTTGAAACAATGTGCATGACATGTGAATAGCGCTCAATCACCATTTGATCGGTTACTTGAACCTTACCTATTTTAGAAACTCGCCCAACATCGTTTCGACCAAGATCAATCAGCATTAAGTGCTCAGCAATTTCTTTTTCATCTGAAAGTAAGTCTTTTTCTAAAGCAACATCTTCCTCTTTAGTTTTTCCGCGCGGCCTCGTACCTGCAAGTGGACGAACTGTCGCAATACCATTTTCTAAACGAGAAAGAATTTCTGGTGAAGAACCAACAATATGAAATGGTTTTTTATCAGCAATCGTTTGCCCTTGTACCAAAAATAAATAAGGCGAAGGATTTAAATGACGTAATGCACGGTAAACCTGTAAGGCTTCACCATCAAAATCAGAAACCATGCGCTGCCCTGGAACAACCTGCATTACATCACCAGCACGGATATATTCTTTAACTTTTTCTACTGTTTCTAAGAACTTTGCTTTACCCGTAATTGATTCAAAATGAGGAGGAGTATGTGGTTTGGCTTGCAAGCTAACAGGAATAGCGAGTAACTGTTCTAATTGATCTAATTTTTGCTGGGCATCTTGATAAGCATTTGCCTGTGTTGCATCAGCGTGAACAATTAAAAATAGTGTATCTTTAAGGTTATCAAAGACAATAACTGTTTTTGATAACATTAACCACAAATCAGGTAACGTGATTGGGTCAGCTGTAGGTACATTCTTTAAGCGTGGTTCAATATAACGGACAGCATCATAACCCAAATATCCCACCAATCCGCCTGTAAAGCTTGGTAAGTCTGGCAAGAGCTCTGCTGATGGCACTTTAAATTGTTTTTGGAAGTTACGAATATATTCAAAAGGATCTTGGCAATCTTGTTGTGTGATTGAGCCATCAGCATGCTGTATAGACAAAACCCCAGCATTGCATGAAAAAACGGTTGATTCGCCTAATCCAATCATAGAGTAGCGCGCCCAGTTTTCCCCACCCTCAACCGACTCAAATAAATAAGCTTGTGTTTGGTCTTTAAAACGAGCAAAAACCGATAATGGGGTTTCTGTATCTGCTAACCGCTGACGATAAACAGGAATAGTGTTATAACCAGCAGCCTTAAGTTGCTCGAATTGCGCTAATGTTGTCATGAATCTTCTCTAATATGGTTTCGATTTAAAAGTGTGTTTTTCTAGATTCGTTTTAGACACGCCATCGAAAAACCATACGCTTATTCATTCTTATCTCCATTTTCTTCATTAAACAATTAACTCAGCAAGACTATCAACAACTTGCTGAGGTTGGCAATCATAGATGCTTTCTCCATGATTATAGCCATAGCTAACCACAATACAATCAATTCCAGCACGGCGCGCAGCTTCTACATCATTGCTTGAATCACCAATCATTAACGATTGTGAAGCAGACGTATTTAGACTTTGCATGCAATGCAGCAATGGTAATGGATGTGGTTTTCTTTCAGGCAAGCTATCTCCCCCAAGTACAACTTGGAAATAAGAGGAAAGCTCTAATGCATCTAATAGTCCTTGAGCAAGTTTGACAGGCTTATTAGTAACACAAGCCATTTTTATATTTAGAGTTTGGCAATGTTTTAAAAACTCAGGTACACCAGAGTAAATTTGAGTATTTACACAAAGTTCTGCACCATATGTCTCTACAAATGTGTGTAATAAAACCTTATGTTGTTCAGCGTCTAATTTACCAAATAGATGAAGCAAAACACTTTCACAGAGTTTTGAGGCACCTTTACCCACCCATTCTCGTATTTGTAGTTCTGTCACCAATGGCCAACCGAGTGATTGCAGACTTAAATTCATAGACCGATATAAATCGGCAGCGGAGTCAACAAGTGTTCCATCCAGATCAAATAAAATTAAATCGCGCTTACTTAGTTGTGCAACAGACATTTTCTTCTACTCAAAATTAAAAAGGCATGCGTTTGGCATGCCTTGATTGTAAAAGCAGCAACGGATTATTTAAAGAATAACCATGCTAATACAGCTAAAATTACTAAAATAATAATAGTGATTAAACCAACTGAAGCATTCTTCTGTTGCTCTTTTTCTTCGGCAACACGAGAAACAGGCTCATCAAAAGTCACAGGTGATGGTTGTTTTACATTGACGTCCACACCTTCGGGAATAGGTGCAGGTTTTGGAATAGAAATATTCTGCGGCATACCATCGTGGCGAACTTCTACCTCTGCAGCACGCTCTGCAAGGCTTGGCATGCCTTGATCACTTAAATCCTGGATTGGTGCAGCTTGCACTGGTTCTGCTTCAACTTCAGGTAAATCAGTAATTTTTTGAGCAGGTGCTAAAACTGAGAATTTGAAACTCGCAAATTGAACAATATCACCATCATGTAGCTGCTTTTCTTGCTCAATACGAATATCGTTTACAAATGTACCATTCGATGAATTAAGGTCTTGAACCCATAGCAATTGATCTTTTAAAAGCAATGCAGCATGGCGACGTGAAATTTCAGCAGCTTGTAACAACAAATCAGCGTCCTGATGGCGCCCTACCAACATATCACGATCAACTGTAATTTCTTGTCCAGTAATTTCACCAGTAATTGCTTGTAGTTTCCAAGTCATGCATATGTCCTATTCATTTTTTATCAATCATAACATGCTACTACTGCGCTGTGTTTGGTCGCAGTGTGGTAGTTGTTACTGTATTTTTAGTACGATTCACTTCTGGTTCAGGCAACTGCAAAGTTTGCTTTTGAACCGTTGGTTCGACTGCTACTGGGGTTATTACTGTCGTACTTTTACCACCCGAAGGAACTTGCTGATAATTTTTTGACTGCGGAGCAATACTTGGAGCAGTCATCTTTTGATTATAGACGTCATCAACCTGTTCAGGCAGTTTTGCAAAATTACCATTTTTATCCATAGCTAATTGCAAGCTATAAAGCTGGTTATAGCGCTGCTGAGATAAACGACGAACATCATTTGCATCACCCACAATTGTTGGATGAATAAAGACAAGAAGGTTACGTTTTACATTACTTCTATTGTCCGAACGGAACAATCGTCCAACATAAGGAATACTACTCAAGCCGGGTATACCTTGTCTTGAAAGTGAAGTGTCATCCGACACCAAGCCACCAAGCACGACTGTCTGTCCGTGTTCAGCCAAAACAGCAGTTTTAATCGCACGTTTACTTGTCACCAAATCAGCTGCTTGCCCACGATTATCTTGAACAGCAGAGACTTCTTGTTCTACTTCTAGACGAACCGTACCACCTTCACCAATATGCGGAATGACTTTTAATGTCACACCGACATCCTTTCGTTCTACAGTTGTATATGGGTTGATACCAGTACTATTGGTAGTCACTGAGCCTGTTACAAATGGAACGTTCTGGCCTACAACAATATAAGCCTCTTCATTATCCATCGTTACAATGGATGGCGTTGAAAGCAAGTTTGATTTGGTATTGGTTTTAAGGGCCTGAATTAATGCACCATATGCCTTACGGGAATTCTCAAAATTACCCAAAGCTAAAGTTGCACCATTACCTTTATTAGCACCACTAGCAATAGCGGATGCAGCTCCAGCCGAACCACCCGACAAATAGCCAGCAGCAATAGAAGATAAGCTAGCACCTACATTACTAAAGCTAAGTAAACCAATCCCACTAGATAAATCGCCGAGTGCCCATTGAATTCCAAGTTGATCTGCATCATCACCTGAAACTTCAATAATTGCAGCCTCAATCAGTACTTGTTGGCGGCGAACATCCAGCTGTTGAATCGCAGATTCAATTTCACGCATTAATTGCGGATCGGCCTTAACGACCAAAGAGTTTTGAGCATTATCTGCAATAATGCTTACGCCATTTTGGCTAAAGCTGGAAATATTGTTCCGATTACTATTGTTTGAATTACCATTTAGATTGATTGATGGAGTCGAAATCGAACTTCCGTTTGAACCTGATGTATTTGAACTCGAGTTCTGGTTATTCCCAATCAAATTATTCATCGAATTTGATGAGTTTGATGAATTGTTATTGTTACCAGACGACGAGACAGCTTGACCAGTGACCAAACCTTGTAAAATTTCTGACAAGCTTTTAGCACTTGCATATTTCAAACGGAAAACTTTTAAACCACCTAAACGGTCAGCTGAAGGTACATCCAGCATTTCAATCATGTGGCGAATGCGCTTACGCGTTCCCGGATCGCCTTTTACCAAAATACGATTCGTTCGATTATCGGCAATAATACGAATACGAGCACCATTAAAATCTTTTGATGCTCCAGTTGCACTCATCGCTTCAAGTTGAGTAATAATTTCTTCGGCTTGGCTCGACTGAAGGTTAATCGCTTCAATATCATTTTGCCCAGTTCCGTCTAAGTTACGGATAATATTTTCAAGCTGATAAATGTTCGCAGCTCGATCAGAGACAATAAGAGCATTGGTACCTGCAATCGCAGCCATATGGGCAAACTGCGGCATTAAGGGGCGAAGTGCTGGAATTAAGTCATTTGGATTGGTGTTTTCAAGCCAAATCACTCTTGTAACAATTTGATCACCACGAACCTTATTTCGAGAATCATAAGGAATTCCCGAGTTTTTAACGTTGCTATCTGGCACAAGTTTAATTGTATTACCAGATGGAATCGCAACTACCCCGTTTACATTTAAGACCCCAAGAAATAAATCATAAACCTCATCTTTATTTAAAGGTTTATTCGAAATAACAGTGACATTCCCACGTACTCTCGGATCAACAGCAAAGTTCTTACCAGTAATGTCTGCAACTTCATTAATAAAGGCAGTTAAGTCAGCATCACGTAAATTGATCTTCCATGTTTGGGCATAGGCACTGCTACTTACTGTCGCAATCAATGGGGCTGCTGCAAGTAATGCCCAAAGTGGACGTTGATGATTCAATAAAGCCATAACTCGCGATATTTCCTAACTCTTATGGTGACGTGTTATCACTAAAAACTTTGTTGTATGGTCATCACTTGATCACCACGTTTTATTTCTATTTTTACTTGTCCTGCTCGCCGAGCCTGTTCAAGTAATTGCACATCCGTTTGCCCTTGCCCAACCGTTTGACCATTTAAAGAGACAATTCGATCGCCAGGCCTTAAACCTAGCTTATTTCTAAGCGCGGTTGGTGTACGTTCTGTAACTTCATATCCCTCACCAGAGCCTCCACTAACCCCCATATCTTTGAGGTACTGATCTCGATTGCCTTGCATCTGCTGAATCGCTTGCCCCAAAGCTTCTTGGGTCGTATTCACAGGTGCCGTAGGCTGAGATGGCGTGACAGCTTGCGGTGATGCATTTGGAGTCATAGGCTGATATAAACCATTTGGCAGACCTTTGAACTGAAGTTCGCGAGTACTACCATTTCCTTGACGCAATACCACATGATCCCAATAAACCTCTGACAGTTGATAAGAGGTAGAACCTATGGTTTCACCAACTCGATAACGTTCAGCAGTATTATCAACCTTAATAACAGCAGAAGAAAACTGGTTTGGATACCCAACCATTACGCCTTGTAATTCTAGATTCACATTTTCTTGAGCCGCATTGGCAGAAGGTTCATTAAAAATTGAAAAAGTACTAATGTTTGGTATTTGAGGTTGTTGAGAACCGAGCTCTACACGATCAAACTGCATCATTTGAGGGGGTGCTACCACCAACCAAAAAAATGAAGCCAGCTTCCAACATAACCACAAAATTAAAATAATAAGGACAACTACACTGAGTCGATCTAACTTTTGCCACTGTAACTGCTGTAATTTATCAATCCATGTTTTCATCAGTTACCACCTTGTAATAATGGTTGACGAGAACTAATGACAAAAGTATCTAAACCAGCTTTTCCGTCATAAGATGGAACATTAAGTAATAAACGCTGTGTAAGTTGAACATCAAGCATCATATTGGCATCCAGTAAAAGATTCGCCATTTTTTGATTGCGTTGATCTCGAATATCAATTTGTAGCTGCCCATTATGGTCAGTCAACTGCCCACTTAAAGAAGGCATGTTCATACGATCTTGACGATCACCAATCGTGTAAACGAGTGCTCCACCACCCCAATGTAATTGACCATCAACCGCAGCAAAACCTTGCTCTTTTTTATAATTAAATTGGATATCTTTAAGTTGAATACTATTTACAGGCCATTGCCAATTCACAATTTGCTTCAGTGTTTCTGGCGCAACTTGCCCAGTCATATTCCTTACAATGACTTTTTTGCCAAAACCATACGCCATAATCCCCGTTAACTGCGTATTACCACTATGAATATCAACATCTGCGGCGAAGCGTAATAAAAGTAAATCTAGAGGTCTTGTTTTCCAATGAATGGTTCCGCGTAAAGCACCACGATGCCAGTCTGCCTGCCCCTGCCAGATATTCCCACTCACATTATGGACAGTTTGATTATTCTTTGAAAATTTAGAGATAAGCCAAGTCGCTGGAATCTGTAAAATAATAAAAATTAAAAATGCAATGAGGGCAAAAAACCACCACTTCCATTGCTTAGACTTTTTCTTCATTCAGCCTTACCAACATGCAAATTATCGTCCTTATATGAGAGTTCCTCTCTAGTCTGACATTATGCATACTTTTTCAACATCGCCAATTGACTTCATATAAAAAAACCAAGCAATCAAGCTTGGCATCTTCTTAAAGACTATAAGTTGAACGTATGACAGAATCATGAAAATTTAAGATGATCTTTCTAAATGTAAATTTAGTCTCAACAATACATTTAATTAGGAATTTAAACACTTTATTGATGACTTGATATTTAAAATAAGAATTTTTATTTTTTAAAATAAAAAAGCCAAGCAAAATCGCTTGGCTTTTTAAGAAGCAAAAACAATTAGATTAAGAAATCTTCAAGTTTTGCACCTTTTTCAATTTCAGCAACTAACCAACGTGGTTGTTTACCGCGACCAGTCCAAGTCTCTTCAGAATTGTTTTTGTTACGGTAACGTGGTTCTACAGATTTACGTGTAGTTTTCTTACGTTTTTGAGCACCAAACTCAAGAAGTTGTTCAACACTGAAACCTACATTTTCAGCAATCTCGATAATTTGATTATAAGCATCTTCGATTGCTTGATCTTTTTTGCTTGCAATTAAAGCTTCTGCTTCTTCTTGTAAGCGTTTTAACTCTTCAACAGATAATTCACTAATATCCGGTTTCATTAATAAATACTCCAGTCTTACTGACAATTCAAATAATACAGACAAAATTTAAAACATTAAATCATAACCAATAGTATTTATAATCTATTAAATAAGCAATAGTTCAAAAGACAAGTTCATCAGAATAATGCTATAAATTTACTTTTTAATTACATTAATAATTATAATTGCAATATATTTTCTTAATATTTATTTAAGCTAAATGTATTAAGTCATGTCCTACTGATTTTTCTAATTCAATTATTTTACTTTTTACTTCATTTGGTATTTCACATTTTAACCCTGTCGTTTTATCTAGACAGACCATTATGGCTTCACCCGTAGCAACGATTTGCTGCTGTGCTTCACTCCATAATATATAAGCCATACGGAATGCGCTATTGCGTATTTCTTCTACACGAACCCCTACTTTCAATACATCAGGATAAAAAACGGGTTTTAAATATCTGCACTGACTTGAAGCAACAACAGTATATATATTGGGGATCAATATATTTACATTTTCCATATATAAAATACGTGAGCTTTCAATATATCTATAATATTGTACATTATTGACATGACCAAAAGCATCCATATCTCCCCATGCAACTTTCTGGTCATATATTACAGGGTAGACAGACAGTTCTTTCATTTTTACCTCAGATTTTAAATTTTAAAAAATTTGCATCATTTTCAAAGATTAGGTTTAACTGTTTGATTAACTCATCATCTTCTTTTAAGGTGGATTTAATACGTAAATAGTTCATTAAAATATTATCAGGGTATAAACTTAATAATATTTCAGCTTCAGCTTGACGATTCGTTGCCATGTAAACATGCCATTTTGCAAATGTTAAAATTGGCAAATTCATATATTGAGTTTCAAGTTGATTTATCTTTTCTTCAACGTCGGCATAGTCAGGAACCTGCTTAAGCAGTTGCTGCTGAAACCACAAATAAAATACTTCTGGATCAAATTGCTCTTTGAGCAGATGCAAAGTTAATGTTTCATGCTGAATACTCATTTCTGGCATACGCGCCAAAAGTTTTAGCCACAGCAATTTACTACTATAGGGTCTGGTTTGAATCTCAGACTCTAAATCTAGATAGCGCTGTTGCAATGCATGCAAGTCATCAATTGAAGCTTGATCAAATTGTTGGAGAAGCTGCTGCAACCATAAATCACGATGCTCAGCGTCCAATAATCCATATTTCATTGAACGTAAATATAACCATGGTTGCTGTAAAGCAAGCTGCCCCCATAACGCAGTTAATCGCTGTTGATAGGCTGTCTCGATTTCTTCAAGCCATGGCGATAATTGATGCTGATATAGGAACTCAAGATGTGTTAATGCACGTTCAGCTTCATTTTGAGCTAAAAATATTTCAATCCGCTGTAACTCTGCCAATTCAAAAGCCATCGGTGGCGATTGATCTAAAGCATCTAGAGCTTTAGGGTAATCTTCATTTAATACTAAGAACTTGGCATCAATAATATTTTTTAAAAGCCCTGACTGGGTAAAAACCCGTTCGATAAAGACACGTTGATCTTCGGCGGCTTCTAATAGCCAGACAATACCCAATTGCTCATAGGGGTGAAGGTTTTTAAACTGAAAAATATTCTCTCTTTTACGTTGTTCACGAGAAGAATAACGCTTAATCCAAAGCCATATTAACTGAGCAATAAAACTCATTAGGACAAAAGTAAGGACTAATCCCCACACGTTTGTTTGCAATTGTAGCTGTCGCCAGTAGATATAAACATATCCCATGCCGTAGCCATAGCTAAGCAAAGCTAAAGCTGCAAAAAGTACTAAACTAATAAGAAGATAAACCCATAGGAGATGTTTCATATGCCCTCCTTATGAGCCTAGTAAGCCAAGAGTCGATAATTTAGGTACAGGTACGATAGATAAATGAGATACTTTAGCAATACGATTTTTCAATTGCTGACTGGTCGCATCTGGCATTTCATTTAATTTCTGCATTACTGATTGCAGCTCATTTTGATATTCAGCCATTTTTCCTTGGTTTAATGCCTGCTCGGCAATTAATAACCTTAGTTGCACTTCTTTTAGCACAACACTTCGATTCATTAAATTAATAGACGGTGTTTCTACTTTTTCAATACGGAACCATTTCTTCCACCAAGACACTGACTCAGATTGATCCATCTCAAGTTTAGGTCGAGCCAATGCTTGCTGAATATTTTTATCGATAGTTTGCAGTAGATCATCAATCATTTGATGACGCTGATTTTGAGCAATTACGTATTGTTGTATTGCTTGTTTATCTTGTTCAAGCGCCTGATTTAGGCTGTGTTTTAATGCTGGAGCAATTTCATATTGAGGCAATGCTTGTTGTAACTGAGTTAAATGATCTACTGCATAAATAAACTGTTGTTGATCTATCGCAAACTGAATTAAGTCTAATTTTTGTTTAATTAATACCGTTGGCTCAATGCCTGCATGAATGATTTCGCTATTTGTCGATGGTGTCGACTGAACATCACTACCCGGCTGGGTTTGAACTTGTCTCTTTAGTGCAACCAACTGATCATTCAGATTGGCATATTGCTGTTCCGATTGCATTAAGCTTTGCTGAAGCTCAGGAACCGTACGAGAAATTTGCCACATATCGTAGCTAAGCTTAGCCAACCAAGCGATGCCTAGCAAAATGATAATAGAAACAAGTTTTCTCATACGAATCCTTATAATGCCTGAATGTGATGAATCATCCCCGAAGGCGATAAATTTTCAAGTTGAATAATGTGAAAATGAGCCTGTTGCTGATCGCGATATTTTCTTACAAGTTGAAAAAGACGTGGTCCTAAAACCAAATATACACAATCAGGTTGTACATTATTATTTAAACAAAGCTCTAACCAATATTTCCAGCTTGCCTCACTGGTAATTAAGACAAGCCATTTTTCTAAATTATAATTTGAATTCTGTGTCAGATGCTTAAATGTTGAATATGAGAGTTCTGGGCACTGCCGATGATATAAGACAAAATTTAAAATCTGAATCCCTTGCTGCTGCAAAGTGTCCATCATAAATTGGCGGCCACCTTCCCCTCTCCAAAAAGCCACACTACCCGTCTGCTGCATATTATAGAGAATAGGCAGTCTGAGCATACCTTCAGAAGTTTCAACATCTGGAACATGTGCTTCAATTCCATATTCATGGAGACGATTCGCCGTAGCCTGCCCAACCGCAATCCACTGAACATGTTTTAAGTTATCTAGCTTTAAACCACTTTGCGTTAAGTACTGCATACCCACATCAACCGCAGTGGGACTTACAGCCACTATAGCTTGCGCCTCGACTAACTGCTGATAGAGTTGAAAGAGTGAATCTGAAAAAGGCTGAGCAACCAGCTCTAAAAGAGGTAAAGACTCGACCTGATACCCCTTATTTTGCAAAGCTTCTGTTAATTCAGCTGCACGTGAGTCAGGTCGAGTATTAATAAACAGCATAGTTTTAGTAAAGAGCCTTTAATAAATCGCCAGCACCTTGTTCAAGTAAGTTTCGAGCAAGGTTCTCACCTAACTGCTGAGCATTGTGAGCTTCATCTGTCATTTCAGCACGTAATAATGTTTGCCCATCAGGACTTCCGACGCGACCTTCAATATGAATTTTGCCATCTTGTAAGGTTGCATAGCCCGCAATAGGTACCTGACAACCACCTTCAAGATAGGCATTAAACGCACGCTCAGCACGTACACATACGTCAGTCTCTATGTGTAAAAGAGGTTGTATTAAAGCCAATACGTCTTGATCATCTGCACGACATTCCAAACCAAGAGCACCCTGTCCAACAGCAGGCAGACTTACATTTGGCTCGATAGTATGACGAATGCGATTTTCTAATCCTAAACGTTTTAAACCAGCGCTTGCCAAAATAATCGCATCATATTGACCATCATCTAATTTACCTAGACGAGTTCCAACATTGCCGCGTAAATCAATAATTTGTAGGTCTGGGCGTTGTTTTAAAATCTGCGATTTACGACGTAAGCTTGATGTACCAACTCTCGCTCCTTGTGGTAAGTCAGTAAATTTTTCAAAATGATTTGAAACAAAAGCGTCTAATGGATCTTCACGTTCACAAATGACTGCCAAGGTTAAACCTTCTGGTAATGCCATTGGTACATCTTTCATTGAATGTACAGCAAGGTCCGCGCGACCATCTAAAAGAGCAGCTTCTAATTCTTTAACAAACAAACCTTTGCCACCAATTTTTGCTAAAGGCGTATCTAAAATTTTATCGCCCTGCGTGACAAACTTGACCAACTCTACCGTTAAATCTGGGTGAAGCTCCTGCAAACGGGCACGAATATGTTCTGCCTGCCAAAGAGCAAGTGGGCTTTGTCGTGTAGCAATTTTCAAGGTTTTCATAAATTCAAGCATGGGCTGGTCAAACAATACACCCTAAACTTAACTTGATCCCTTAAAATTGCAAGTAAAATCTCACCAGCAAAAATAAGACAGGCGCAAGTTAAAGCTGATGTATCCGCTCTCTGAGCGTAGACAAATGACGACGGCTAACGGAAAGTCTTTCATCAAGGCCTCGTAAACGAACCTGATACTGGCCTGAACTTACAAGCTCTAAACCATCTAAATAAGCAATTGAGACCAAGGCATTTCGATGAATACGAATAAATTGATCTGCAAATTCAGTTTCAAGCTCTTTCAGTGTTTCATCAATTAATACACTGCCATTTTTATGACGTATCGTGACATATTTTTGATCTGCCAAAAAATAATAGATATTTTCAACAGGAATCAGTTCAACCCCACGGTAGGTTTTGGCAGCAATTTGATGTCTTTGTGTTTTTAAACCCTGTAAAAGTTCAGGGTTTGGCAAGGCATTGAGCTGTGCTTGGGTAAGTTGCGTTAACTGCTTTAAAGCTTGTTCAAGTTCTGCTGGATCAATCGGTTTAAGAAGATAAGCTTGTGCTTGTGATTTAAACGCCTCCAAAGCATGCTGATCATAAGCTGTACAAAAGACAATAGCAGGTCGAGGGTTAAGCTGGCTTAATTGTTCCGCACAGACGAGACCATTCATACCCGGCATTTGGATATCAAGTAAAATCACATCTGGTTGATGAAGCCGTGCCTGTTCCAAGGCATCTTGGCCATGATGAGCTGTTGCAACAACCTCATGTCCCATCTTTGAAACTAAACGTGATAATCGCTCCACTGCTAATGGCTCGTCATCACAAATTAGCACCTTCATTCATCCTCCTTGTCACCGTTAACTTGGTCCATTTTTTTATGGTTAACTCTGACTGGCTTATTATTTTGATTGGTATTGATAGCTCATAATAGTGGTATATAAAGTTTCACCCTTATATACCTGGAACCTAACTGAGTTCCCATAATACGCTTTCAAGCGTTGTTTAACGTTTTCAAGAGCGATTCCATGCCCTTTCCGTGATTTTATTGTATCGTCTGTATAAGGGTTGGTAATGACTATACTGACCTGATTTTGCAATATTTCAACCAATACCCCTATGGTTGCCTTACCCATCATTGGTTCCACCCCATGAAAAATACTATTCTCTAACAAAGGTTGTAATGTCAATAAAGGAATCGTGACCTGCTTTAATTGCAAAGGTTCAAGCTCCACTTTCCAGTCGACTTGTAAACGCTCACCTAAGCGTATTTGTTCAATCATTAAGTATTGTTTACTGAGTTCAATTTCTTCATACAAGCTTACCAATTTTAATTCTTGGAAACTCGCTCTAAATAAACGCGACAGACTAATCAGCATACTTTCAGCTTTATCTGGGTCTATCGTAATTAAACTCACCACATTATTTAAACTATTAAATAAAAAGTGAGGATGAATACGCGCTTGCATGGCCTGAATACGCGCATTTAATTCTGCATATTGTTGATGTAACCACTGTTCTCTGACATATAAATAGCGCAAACAAAATGCGCCGAGTAGTATTCCATAGCTTAAATATAAAGGGACATTGGTAAAATAAATGCTCCAGTCATGCGCTATATCACTCGTTCTTTTCAAGATTCCGAATTGAAAAAAATTACTTATTAGGGTGGTCACTACCACAATCGCTTGCAGCATAACAAAGCCAATTGCCAAAGCATATTTTTGCTGCAGTTGACTAAAAAAATTTTGAAAATATTCAACTAAGGCAAAAAAAGACAAAATCACCCAGTTAATAAAAATCATATATTGTAAAAGGCGCGACCCGCTTAAGGCATGCCACGATTGCGCTTCAGCCAAAGCTAAAACCAGCGCCAAAACATTACTTGCGATAATTAATTCGAATAAATGTTGCCAACGATCAATTTTCGTAAAAAAATAGGAGGAATTTTGATTTCGATATGCTGTAGAAAACAACTTTGTTTGTTGAGCTTCGGCAAGTGATATACTCTTTTTTATTTTACTGAGCCACCATGACCACATCTTCAAATCCCCCTAATTCAGCAGCCCCAGACCAAACCTCAGGTATGTGGGGTGGTCGTTTTTCTGAAGCGACAGACGCTTTTGTAGCAGAATTTACTGCCTCTGTTCAGTTTGACCAACGTTTTTATAAACAAGACATCGCAGGTTCAATTGCGCATGCTACCATGCTTGCAAAAGTTGGCGTACTGACAGAAGCAGAACGAGACGACATTATTGAAGGTTTAAGCACCATTCGTGCAGAAATTGAAGCTGGAAACTTTGAATGGCGTATCGATCTTGAAGATGTTCACATGAACATTGAATCACGTTTGACTCAGCGTATTGGCATTACAGGTAAAAAACTCCACACTGGTCGTAGCCGTAATGACCAAGTTGCAACTGATATTCGTCTTTATCTACGTGACGAAATCGATGACATTTTAGGTTTATTAAAGCGTTTACAAAAAGGCTTGTTAGGCTTGGCTGCTAAAAATGTAAATACAATTATGCCTGGCTTCACTCATTTACAAACAGCTCAACCCGTAACTTTCGGCCATCACTTGTTAGCATGGTTTGAAATGTTAGTTCGCGATACAGAACGTCTTCAAGATTGTCGTAAGCGTGTTAACCGTATGCCACTTGGTTCCGCGGCTCTTGCGGGTACAACTTACCCGATCGATCGTGCTTATACAGCAGAACTTTTAGGTTTTGAAGCTGTATCTGAAAACTCTCTTGATGCTGTTTCTGACCGTGACTTTGCCATTGAATTTAATGCAGCAGCTGCGCTTATCATGATGCATTTATCACGTATGTCAGAAGAACTGATTCTTTGGACTTCTGCACAGTTCAAATTTGTGAATATTCCTGATCGCTTCTGTACTGGCTCATCAATCATGCCGCAGAAGAAAAATCCGGACGTTCCAGAACTGATTCGTGGTAAATCTGGCCGTGTATTTGGTGACTTAATTAGCTTACTTACGCTCATGAAAGGTCAACCTTTAGCATACAACAAAGACAACCAAGAAGATAAAGAACCTTTGTTCGATGCTATCGATACGGTTCGTGGTTCACTTATGGCATTTGCAGACATGATTCCTGCATTGGTTCCGAATATTGAAATCATGCGTGAAGCTGCGCTTCGCGGATTCTCGACTGCAACCGATCTTGCTGACTACTTAGTGAAAAAAGGCGTTGCGTTCCGTGATGCGCATGAAATTGTAGGTAAAGCTGTTGCATTAGGTGTAGCTGAAGAAAAAGATTTATCTGAGTTAACACTTGAGCAATTACAACAATTCTCTGACTTAATCACAGCAGACGTATTTGATAAAGCTTTAACACTAGAAGCTTCTGTAAATGCACGTGATCATATTGGCGGAACTTCACCAAAACAGGTTGAAGCTGCAATTACTCGTGCCCATACACGTTTAGAACAGTTATACGCTTAAGGATAAATCATGAGTCGCCAAGTATTTTGTCGTAAATATCAAAAGGAAATGGAAGGTCTAGACTTCGCTCCTTTTCCAGGTGCTAAAGGCCAAGATTTCTTTGAAAATGTTTCTAAGCAAGCATGGCAAGAATGGTTACAGCACCAAACTACGCTGATTAATGAAAAGCGTTTAAATGTGTTTGAACCAGATGCAAAAAAATTCCTTGAAGAGCAACGTGAAAAGTTCTTCAATAATGATGAAAGTGTTGAAAAAGCAGAAGGTTGGAAACCTGAATAATTAGCTTGCTCTAACCTTATCGTCATTGAGAAGGCAGATCTATATACATAGATCTGCCTTTTTTTACGTGAAACTTACACAAACATATAAAGCCTTACATAGAGCGCACAGGACTCTACATGACATAAATTCAATGAAACCTTATTATGAATCCATAGCAAGTGAGACACGATCCCTGTCGTGTTTTCTCTTAATGCACTTGATTTTCTGTCCTGAACTTCCCCCCAAAGTTCGGGACATTTTTTTATGTATTATTTTTAGTTATAAAAAAGCCTTGTTTGAAACAAGGCTTTTATTTTCTCAATTAAAGCATTATTTTTCGTGGACTTTTGCTTCAATTTCTTCAATTTTGGTATGACGAGCATCAAAGCCTTTCGCCATATAAATCACTTGTTCAGCAATGTTACGCGCATGGTCGCCAATACGCTCTAAAGAACGCAAAACCCACATCACGTTAATTACACGAGCAATATGACGCGGGTCTTCAATCATATAGGTCATTAAAGTACGCGTTGCTGACTGATATTCACGGTCAATGTCCGCATCAGCTAAAAGTACACGTAAAGCTTGATCGGCATCTAAACGCGCAAAAGCATCGAGTGCATCGTGAATCATGACACGTACTTGGTTACCGATATGACGGGTTTCCATGTAACCACGAGGTGATCCACCCTCTTCACAGAGGTTTTGTGCAATACGGGCAATTTTTGCAGCCTCATCCCCAATACGCTCAAGGTCGGTATTGGCTTTGCTCATAGCAATTACCATACGCAAGTCAATTGCGGCTGGATGGCGACGCGCCAAAATCAGTGTCAGACCTTCATCAATATCACGCTCATATTGATTAACTGCATTATCTTTAAATTGAACATCAATTGCTAAATTCGCATCTGTATCAAGCAAAGAATGAATTGCATTGGCAACCTGTTGTTCGACCAAGCCACCCATGGTCATAAACTTTGTGTTCACATCTTGCAAATCTTCATTAAATTGAGAAGAAATATGATGGCTTAACACCGGATTACTCGGACTCAAGGGAAGCCTCCAACATGATGGCGCAGGGATAAAATGATTGAGCATTAAAACACATCAATCATTAAATTTTTATGACAAAATTAAAATTCAGATAAAAGCATTTTTTTATTACTGATACGTTAACCAGCTGTTTAATTCGACCAGATCTTTTTCACCTAACTGGCCTACAGCAGCTTTTAAACGCAGTACATTTAATAAATAGTCATATTGAGCATTAAGATAATCCTGTTTTGCAGAAAAAGCATTACGCTGCGCCAATAAAACATCAACCATACTTTTTAAGCCTTCGTTATAACTGGCTTTTGAAGCTTGCGACACAAGTGCCGAAGAATCCATTGCTGCTTTTCTTGCTTCAAGTTTTGCACGGTCGGTATCTACCTGCATAAAAGCACTTTTTACATCAACATTGGCACGGCGAATGGCTGCATCGAGTTGGGCTTGTGCTTTATTTAACTCTACACTGGCTTTTTTAATAGAGGTTCGGGTCTGACCTCCATTAAATAGATTCCAGTTCATCTCTACCCCTACCTGATCAAACTTCCCATCAGTCGAAATAAGAGTTTCTGGGGTTTGTTTGGTATAACCATAGCTCGCAACTGCGTCTATCTGTGGATAAAGTGCAGCTTTTTCCACACGGCGTTGATCTTCAGCATATCGTCGTTGTAAACGCGCTTGCTGAATCTTTAAATTTTGTTGTTGGGCTAAATTTAACCAATCATCAAGCTGGGCTGGATAAGGTTTTTGAAAAGTAAAATCACTTCGCAGTACTGCAAGCTTATCTTGATAAGGACCAATATATTCCGATAGTTGCTCTTGAGCTAATAGAATCTGTACATTGGTCGCAATACGATTGGCTCTGGCACTTTGATATTGAGCATTTGCCTCACTCACATCACTACGCGCTACCAAACCTTCTTTAAGCTTGGCATTCATCATGTTGAGCTGTTCAAGTAATGCTTTTTCTTCTTGTAAATATGCAGCAGTAAGTGCTTGCTGACGAAGTACATTAAAATAAGCTTCTGCGACATTTAAAACATGATCTTGTTTTTGCAGTCTTAAAGTGATTTCACTAAGAGCAACTGAGGTTTTAACTTGCTTATAACCTTCCCATGCATCCATACGAAAAAGAGGCTGACGAGCAGATAAAGTTGCTTGTTTGGTGGTCGATGTATTACTCACCAAAGCATCTGACAACCCTTCTTGATCAACACCTGGAAAATTTGAACGTTTTACGGTTTGGCTATTACGATTAATTTTTCCAGACAAGGTAACTGTCGGTAGTAAAGCTCCCGTTGCTAAACCTAAATTGAGCTGATCTGCTTCAAATTGTTGTTGATTTGCTTGCCATGTCGGATCATTTTGTTTCGCGCGCTCATAAGTTTCAACTAAATCCAGAGCAAAACTCGACGAGGTAAAACTCCATAAACCCGCCACAAGCATTAATTTTATTTTCATTGTTTAAATCAACGATAAAACTTGGCTTTAAGACTAAGAAAAATTCGAATCAAACTCAAGCCATTAAAAGTTTTAGTTTTTTTAAGTGTTCCGAGTTTTTGATAATATTAAAATACAAATAAAAATCAAAAACATGCCGATCCAACCCAACCATGAAACATGCTCACCTACCAATACAATTGCAAAAATCGCAGCAACTAAAGGTTCAAATAAAGTTAAGGTGGTCGCTTTGCTTGCATTGACCGTTTTTAATCCGAAGCCAAAAAGTAAATAACCCAAAAACATAGGAATCAGCATCATATAGCCAGCTACGAGTAAATTGGTTGAGCTTTCTAATAACCCTCCACCTGTAACCAACAAGGTAGGAAGCAAAATAACTGCCCCACCGCCCATAATCATGCCCATTGCAGCTTTAGAGGCAACACCGCGATCTATTAATCTTTTTGCAGCCCATGAATAAAGCGAATAAGTTGTAGCTGCGACAAGACCAAGAAAAATACCGAAGTATTTATTCCATTGATTTGTACTATCTTGAACTGCATGACTTTCACCCATCGACAACATCGTTACGCCAAGTACACCGCAAATAAAACTTAGAAACCAGATGGCAGACAAAGCTTTGCGATCAAAGAATCGCTCTAAAATTGCTGCGATCAGTGGAGCAGAACCAATTGAAACCACAGTACCAATCGTAATGCCGGCATAATGCATTGAGGAATAAAAAGTAAAAGGGTAAATACCAACCGCCGCTACACCCAAAAGCAGTATTAAAAGATTTTCCCTTATAAATTGTCGGTTTTCACGTATCGCTCGGGATGCAACTAAAGCTTGTAAAAGACCTCCTCCACCCATCGCTGCGGCACCAATAGCAAGTGGGCCAAGTGTCGGTGCAAATGCCGCCGCAGTACCTGTTGTTCCCCACAAAACAGAGGCAACTAAAATCGCAATTGTGCCTCCATAGCTACTATTTTTAATGAGGCTAATCATTTGAACATTCTCTATTTAAAATGTCTTCTGCCATTTGCTTTGCTAATAGAAGTTGACGACTGTTGCCTTCCAACCCTGCTCGTGCCATAGAGCCTTCTAAAAGAAATGAAAGCTGTGTAGCCACATAGTTAACACGCTGTGAGTCTGGTATTAATTTTTTTAAATGCTCGGCAACAATAGCCTCAACTTCTTCTTTATGTTGTCTTACCGAACTTCGACCTGAACTATTCGCAGGGAACTCTGCGGCAGCATTTAAAAGCCCACATCCTCGAAAGCCTTTTTCATAGGCAAATTCTGCATGGTCTTGATAGGCATCAAATACGGCCAAAATAGCTTCTTTAGCTGTTTTTGTTGTTGCTAAACGGTTTTGATAAAGATCAAGCCACTCTTGATGCCGTGCAGCAATATAGGCATCGACCAACTCACCTTTTGAAGAAAAATTATTATAAAGCGACATCTTGGCTACATCTGCTTTAGTCGTAACTGAGTTAATACCAGTTGCAGTAATGCCATCGTTATAAAACAAAGTTGAAGCGGCATCGAGAATTTTCTGTCTTGCTGTTTTATCATTCATAGCTTTAATTTAAGTAGACCGACCTACCTAATAATAAAGATTTCTAACAATGATGCAATCTTTTTCCGAGTTATAATTTGAGCAATATTTACTTTGATAAAAATACAATCATGAAAAAAGTTTTAATGATGAGTATGTGCAGTGCACTACTTTTAGCTGGTTGCAATAAAACCTCACAGCAAGATCAAGTTGAATCTAAAGAACAAAAACCTACTGAACAAGAAGCTACCAAAAAACAAGAAAGTAGCTGCACACAAATCATGACTGCAATGCAAAAAATTAATCAAAACAGCAAAATAGAAGACTTAAACCAAATTAATGAAAAACTCAAAACCTGTGTTTCATCATTAAAAAATGAGGAACAAATTAAGCTAATGAATGCTTCAACCGCCATGTATCAACGTTTCCTTAAACAAGACGATAATGAAAAAACAGCGAAAGCTTTTGAGGCATTTGGCTATGCCATTTTAGAAAAAGAACCATTAGATGCTAAAAAAACAATGAAAACCAAGAAAAAGTTATTCGATCAGCTTAGTGCTCGTGATCAATATCTGATTCAACATGAGGGCCAAGCCTATATCGAACTTCTCTATCAAGGTGAAGGCATGTTTACGTATCGACGTCAGCCAAACTATTTAGTTGATGTTTTTGCTAAAGCCTTACCCGCGGACCAAAAAGAGTTCTTAACGCGTATGGCAAAAGACAATAAAGAGATTTTCTATGACGACGGCGCTTTGGCTATCTCATGGAAAGAGCTTACTGAGCGTGCATTATTTTGGGAGAAATTTATTCAAAAATATCCAAAGAGTTATTTTATTAGCGATGTAAAATTATTATTTAATGAGTACCGATACTTTATTTTCTTTGGCTTAGATAATACGCCTGTGTCCGATGAGTTTGCTCCAAACACATGGATTGATAAAGATGCTTTACAACAAATTCAATTTTTATCTACACAAAAACAGTCGAGTTTAGCGAAACCTGCGCAAGAGTTTCTTAAATTTATTGCCACTCCAGTTGAAGAGCGAAATAAGCAATTTAACCTAGATTTAATGGATGAAAATGGACAGGAAAAATCAAACTATCAGCTTGTCCATGAACAGCTTGAGCAGTTATTAAAACTAGAGTCACCATGGAATACTCAAAGCTACCGTGACTGCCACATGGATGCAGTTTGTATAGATACAAATTGACAATGCCAGCCAACCTAAAACATGTTAGTCTTTAAATCGCTTGACGGAGCGCGAGTAATAGCTCGCTGAGATTGTGTAAATTCCGTGTTATCGCAACACAAGTTTGATCACAAGTACCGTTGAACCTGATCAGGTTAAGACCTGCGTAGGAATCAAGCCATCTAAAAACTTACAGCCTTAAATTTATCTACTAAAGATAAATCCGCCATCGTTTTTGGTCGTGCTTGATTCGTTGATGTTATTCATAAGGATCATGTGATGAACCAGTTAACGAATCTTTCTTCTGCTGAAATTTCAGCACAACATGAACAAGATGCAAAAGATTTAACCCGCATCTTGCCCGCTTCAAAAAAAGTTTATATTGAAGGCTCTCGCCCTGATATTCAGGTTCCAATGCGGGAAATTTCTTTAACAGATACCCCTACTGGACTTGGCGGTGAACATAATCCACCTGTTATGGTGTATGACACGTCAGGTGTTTATACAGATCCGAATGTTCAAATTGATTTAGACAAAGGTTTACCTTCAGTTCGCCAAAACTGGATTGAAGAACGTAATGATACCGATGTACTTGATGGCTTAACTTCAAAGTTTGGTCAGGAACGCTTAAAAGACATTCGTACCGCTGACATTCGTTTTGCTCACATTCAAAACCCACGCCGCGCTAAAGCAGGTAAAAATGTCACTCAAATGCACTATGCCAAGCAAGGTATTATCACACCTGAAATGGAATATATTGCAATTCGTGAAAATCAACGCCAGCGTGAAGGTGTTGATATGCGCCAACATGCTGGACAGAATTTTGGTGCAAAAAACTTAAAAGAAATTACACCTGAGTTTGTTCGCCAAGAAGTTGCTGAAGGTCGCGCAATTATTCCTGCCAACATTAACCATCCAGAACTTGAACCAATGATTATTGGTCGTAACTTCTTGGTTAAAATTAATGCCAACATTGGTAACTCAGCTCTTGGCTCTTCAATTGATGAAGAAGTTGCGAAAATGACTTGGGCAACCCGTTGGGGTGCCGACACGATTATGGATTTGTCGACAGGTAAGAATATCCATGAAACACGTGAATGGATTATTCGTAACTCACCTGTTCCAATCGGTACCGTGCCAATCTATCAAGCCCTTGAAAAAGTGGATGGTGTTGCAGAAGATCTAACTTGGGAAATCTTCAAAGACACACTGATTGAACAAGCAGAACAAGGTGTTGACTACTTCACGATTCACGCAGGTGTATTGCTTCGCTATGTACCACTTACAGCAAACCGTTTAACGGGTATTGTGTCTCGTGGTGGTTCAATCATGGCTCAGTGGTGTCTAGCACACCATGAAGAAAACTTCTTATACACACATTTCGATGAAATCTGTGAAATTATGAAAGCTTATGATGTTTCATTTAGCTTAGGTGATGGCTTACGTCCGGGTTGTATTCAAGATGCCAATGACGAAGCACAGTTCAGCGAACTTAAAACATTAGGTGAGCTGACTCACCGTGCATGGGAACATGATGTTCAGGTCATGATTGAAGGTCCGGGCCATGTACCAATGCACATGATTAAAGAGAACATGGACTTGCAGTTAGAAGTATGTAAAGAAGCGCCATTCTATACGCTTGGACCATTAACAACTGACATCGCACCGGGTTATGACCACATTACTTCTGCAATTGGCGCAGCCATGATTGGTTGGTATGGTACAGCCATGCTTTGTTATGTGACGCCAAAAGAGCATTTGGGCTTACCAAACAAAAAAGATGTTAAAGACGGAATTATTACCTATAAGCTTGCAGCACATGCTGCTGACCTTGCTAAAGGACATCCGGGTGCTCAAGTTCGCGATAATGCCTTGTCAAAAGCTCGTTTTGAATTCCGTTGGGATGATCAATTCAACTTAAGTTTAGACCCTGACACAGCACGTAGTATGCACGATGAAACCTTACCAAAAGAGGCGCATAAATCTGCTCACTTCTGTTCAATGTGTGGTCCGAAATTCTGTTCAATGAAAATCACCCAGAATGTACGTGACTATGCCAACAATCTCACCAATAACGATTCAGAGGTTGAAGAAGGCCTCAAAGCGATGAAAGAGGTTTATCAAGAGCAAGGTCAAAAACTGTATCACAAAGTGTAAATATTCAAAAAAAACACTTGCCTAGCCATGATTCTCGGTTAGGATGAAATAAATAGATTTCGTCCTGATCGAATCATGAGTATTGTCGAGCGTCCAAGTTATACATCTAAAGATGTCGAAGTAACATCACGTGAATCTCTGTTCCGTGGTTTTATTCAAGTTGAAAAAGTTAGCCTTCGACATCGTCTATTTAATCAGTCTGAATATACTCCTGTATTGCAGCGCGAACTTGTACATCGGCCTGAAGCGGCTGGTGCTCTTCTCTACAATGACCAAAAACAACAGTTTGCACTGATTGAACAGTTTCGTGTGGGTGCTTTAGGTGATTCTCAATCACCATGGCAGCTTGAAGTTATTGCTGGGGTATTAGATGGCAATGAATCACCAGAAAACTGTATTCGACGTGAAAGCCTTGAAGAATCAGGTTGTGAAGTTCAGGATTTAGAACATCTATTTAGTTTTTACCCATCAGCAGGCGCATGTTCCGAGCTATTTCACCTGTATGTTGCCGAAACCAATTTACCCGATGAAGGCGGTATTTTTGGGGTAGATGATGAGGGTGAAAATATTCAGCTACATTTGTTTAGTTATAGTGAAATTCAAACACTACTCGACAGCGGACGTTTAAGAAATGCCCCTGTTATTATGGCATTGCAATGGCTGGCTCAACACAGCAAAACGATAATAAATCCGAAGAGGTAGGACGGTGACTTTTCAAGTCTCAACACTTTCACAAAAAAATCATGTCATCATACAAATTACCGATACACATTTATTGGAGTATCCACAGCTAGAATTTGTCGGGATGAATCCTGAAGAAAGTTTCCATGCCATTATCAAACAGATATTAAAGCAACATCCTGAAGCAGACGCGATTATTCATACTGGAGACCTCGCACAAGCACCGACACCGCTTACCTACAAGCGTTATATAAACTTTATGCAAACCTTGGGTTTACCTTTTTTTCATACGCTAGGTAACCATGACAATGTGGACCACTTTCCATTGCATAACGAAAATCATCAGGAACCTGTGGTTGTAGGCTTAGGCAACTGGCGCATCATTATGCTCAACAGTGCCGTAAAAGGAAAAATAGATGGTCATTTGTCTTCAGAACAATTAAAAAATCTAGCGAATTTGCTTGAAAAATTCGCAGATCATCCAGTTTTGCTGGCTTGTCATCATCATCCATTTGCCATGAAATCAAAATGGATTGATCATCATAAGCTTCAAAACTCAAATGCCCTTCTGGATACGTTAAGCCCGTTTAAAAATGTAAAGGCATTGGTCTGCGGACATGTCCATCAAGACTCTCTTAATATTTGGCAAGGTATCGAGTTTTTCTCCACACCTTCAACCAGTGTGCAATTTAAACCGTTTAGTAAAGATTTTGCGCTCGACCAAAATGCACCGGGTTATCGTTACATTCGTCTGAATAATGATGGCACTTTTGAAACAAAAGTATTTCGACTTGAAAATTTTAAAACCCTTATAAATACTGATATTTCAGGCTATTAACCCTATTTTTTATATGCTTATATAGAATTATGACTGGGGTAAACACGTTTTGAAAATATTTACGGGTCAGAATGACTATCATCTTGCAGGAAAAATCTATATGATGACGACCCGATGGGAAAATCCCATCGATGGTTTTCTATAAAAACACTTGCATATCACCATATTTTTTGCGTATAGATAATACGTGTATGATGAGGAATGCCCTATTATGGCGAATGACAACCACAACCAAGTTTTGGATGAACATACAGAAGTTGTAGTAGAAGGTGATAAAGCTTCTGCAAAACGTGCACGTAAAGTGAAACCTAAAACTTCTGACATAGGCACAACTGCAAGTTTATTTGGTATTGCACCTTATCAACCTAAGAAAAATGAAGAGTACATGTCTGAAGGACAGCTCGAGCATTTCCGACAAATTCTGCAAGCATGGAAAGCTGAATTAATGTCTGAAGTTGATCGTACTTTAAATACGATGCAAGACGAATCAACTGCACTGCCAGATGTAAACGACCGTGCTACCCAAGAAGAAGAATTTGCAATTGAATTACGTACACGCGACCGTGAACGTAAGTTAATTCGTAAAATCGAACAATCTATGGAAGCGATTAAAAACGAAGACTACGGTTTCTGTGAAACTTGTGGTATCGAAATCGGTTTACGTCGCTTAGAAGCACGTCCAACTGCAACGTTATGTATCGACTGCAAAACTTTGGCAGAAATTAAAGAGAAGCAAAATAACGGTTAATATGACCGCTGTAGCTACTCAAGAAAAGCCCAGCTTTTCGTACTCAGGTCGGTTTGCGCCCTCGCCAACCGGCCCTTTACATTTCGGGTCACTGATTACTGCTGTTGCCAGTTATTGTGATGCCAGAGCTCATCAAGGGCGATGGTTCGTTCGTGTTGAAGACACCGACATTCCACGTATCTATCCTGGTAGTGAAGACCATATACTTGCATCAATTGAAGCTTTTCAGTTCGATCCCGATGCCGATATTATCTTTCAAAAAGACCGCCTAGACATTTATGAAAGCGTATTAGACCAGCTTAAAAAAGAAGGTCTGGTTTATGCTTGTCAGTGTACCCGTAAAATGCTCGGTTCAAATGCAATATATGCAGGCACTTGCCGTGATTTACATCTCGACTTTCAAGATCAAGCAATTCGGGTAAAAGTACAAGATCAGCAAATTTGTTTCGATGACCGCCTACAAGGATACCATTGCTCCAATCTGCAATATGACCTTGGAGACTTTGTTCTTAAACGCCGCGACGGCATTATTAACTACCAACTTGCTGTAGTTGTAGATGATTATCTACAAGGTATTACTCACGTTGTTCGTGGCGCAGACCTCTTAGATAACACCGAACGCCAAATCTGGCTGGGTCAGCTCCTCAGTTATCCTAAACTCAGCTATATGCATCTTCCTTTAGCTATGAATGACCAAGGGCAAAAACTTTCTAAACAAAACCTTGCTCATGCGCTTGATTTAACTAAAGCTCCTCAATTACTACAACAAGCTATACAAGCTCTAGGCCAACCAAACGTTGATTTAAACCGCCCAGAAGTCATGCTCAAGCAAGCTGTAGCGCAGTGGAATGTAGATTTAATTCCTCATAAACAAGAGCTCAGCGGAACATATTTATAAAAAAAGCCCGATTTAATATCGGGCTTTTTTTATAACAACTGAAATGATTTAGAAGTTTGATTCTTCTCTTTCGGGGTTCACTTCTTGAGTTGACGCATCAATCTTTAAGATCAAACTAATCATGGCTGCACACATCATTAAAGACGTACCACCATAACTAATAAATGGCAGAGTTAAACCTTTAGTTGGCATTAAGCCCATGTTCATACCCGCATTTACCAAAATCTGGAGTAAGAAAATAATACTAATGCCATAAGCTAAATAGCCCGCGCGAAGATAATGGTGTTTCAAAGCACGATGACCAATTTTGATACAACAAGCCAACATTAAGAAAGACAAGCCAATGACAATCGAAATACCAAAGAAGCCAAACTCTTCACCTAACACGGCCAACATAAAGTCAGTATGTGCTTCAGGTAAATAAGATAGTTTTTGAACACTATGTCCCAAACCTGTTCCAAACCATTCACCACGACCAAATGCCATGAGTGCGTTTGATAACTGATAACCCACACCTAATGGGTCTGCCCATGGGTCAGTAAATGAAATCAAACGTTGAAAACGGTAAGGCTCAAATAAGATTAAGAACACAATACCCGTGACAATCGCACCTAGCATGATTAAGAACTGCGTTGGTGGTGCACCAGCTAAAAAGAAGACCCCAACCATCATCATGACAATAACGATCGTTGCCCCCAAGTCAGGCTCGGCAATAATCAAACCAACCGTAATTGCCATCACACCACTTAGACGTAGCAAGCCTTTCCAGTGCGTACGAACCTCTTTAGCACGGCGTACCACATAGTCTGCTGTAAAGATTGCCATCATAACCTTAGCAACTTCTGTAGGCTGCAAGGTAAAACCACCGATTTTAATCCAACGAGTAGAACCATTGACTTCCGAACCTACCGCCAGAGCAGCAAGTAACAGCACCATGGTTAATAACCACAGCGGGAAAGTGTTTTTAAACCATGTATTGAGCGAGATTCGGTAGGTCAAATATGCCACCACCCCAGCAACTGCAATAGAAATTGCATGGCGGATGACATAGTGAAACGGGTTCTCATGCATATATTCGGCATAAGGCATGGAAGCAGACGCGACCATCACCGATCCGATACATAACAATGCAACGACACAGAAAATCAGAACATTACGTGGTGTCACTTCCGCTGGCCATTTAGGCAATATCCGTTCATACCACTGATTGATTTTCTGGATTGTGGTCTGAGCTAAGCCTGCCATACTACATTCCTAATCATAATACTTCTTTAAACCAACGAATTGACGCAGGCAACAAACTGCTGACCACGGTCATTATAACTTTTAAACATATCAAAACTTGCACACGCTGGTGATAGCAACACCACGTCTTCAGCATGCGTTTCACGTTGACACAGCTCTACAGCTTCTTTAAGCGTTGCTGCATGTAAAATTTTAGTTGCACCTTGAATAGACTGCTCAATGACTGGAGCATCTTCACCAATCAATACCACAACTTTGGCATACTTTTCGATAGAAGAACGTAACGGAGCAAAGTCTTGGCCTTTACCTTGCCCACCCAAAATTAGGGCTACCTTACCTTTCTTCACTTCAATCGCAGCACCTAAACCATCAATTGCTGCAAGTGTAGCGCCAACATTGGTTCCTTTAGAATCATTGTAATAACGTACATCATGCACGGTTTTTACATACTCACAGCGATGCTCTAAGCCTTTAAAATGTTTTAAAGTTTCAAGCATAGACTCCATAGGTAGGCGAATTGCTTCACCTAATGCTAAACACGCTAAAGCATTGGCTACGTTATGCATACCTTGAATATATAAGTCTGAGCTTTTAATTAAACGCTGCAAGCCACGAGCAAGCCAAAGTGTCCCGTCAGCATCTCTTAAAACGCCATACTGGTTTAAGTCAGGTGCATTTAGTCCAAAGCTTTGCATAGGGGTTGTATCAGGCACAAGAGGACGGCTTAAAGCATCATCACGGTTAAATACAACTTTCTTGGTACCTTGGAAAATACGGTGTTTTGCCTTGTGATAACCCAACATGTTTCCGTGACGATCCAAGTGATCTTCACTCATGTTAAGGACTACAGCGACCTCAGCATTTAAGTGAGATGTGGTTTCTAACTGGAAGCTTGATAACTCAAGTACCAATAACTCTGGTTGATCTTTTAATAAATCTAGAGCTGGACGACCAAGATTGCCACCAACAGCAACTTTCTTACCTGCATCTTTGGCCATTAAGCCCATTAGAGTAGTAACAGTACTCTTCGCATTAGAGCCTGTAATCGCGACAATCGGCACATCTGTTGCACGGCGAAGTAGCTGAATATCACCTACTACAGAAATACCTTGAGCAATGGCTGCCTGAATTTCTGGTAATTGTGGTGCAAGGCCCGGGCTTAAAATAATTTCTTCTGCTTGTAATAGTAATTCTTGATCAAGCTGACCAAAACTGGTCTTTACTTCTGCAGGAATTTGATCATGGCCGGGAGGTGTGGGACGAGAGTCTGTTACTGCAACTTGGTAGCCTTGTTCATGCAGGAAATTTACAGCAGAAACACCTGATATACCCAAGCCTGCTACAACTTTTAACCCACCACGTTGTATTAACATTTTTGCCCCACAATTTATCAATCGACAGAATGGCAAAAATGTTAGCACTTTGCTGTTTTGAATACTTTTTCAGTTTGACTTTTATTCTACTTTTTTTGTGTCAGTGCGTAAAAAAGCCATCATTCGATGGCTTTTTATACAGAAAAATTAGCGCCACTTCACCGTTTGCACAGGAGCGGACTTTTGTGCAGGGGCATCATCCGTAGAACAGCCACAATTGCCACCACAACCAGCAGCCTGTTTAGGCTTCAGCCATGCCGCCAAACGCTGCCAGCCCAACTTTTGACACTGGGTTGATAGCACACGAAATACTGAAGCGGACGTTTGAGGAAATACCTTTTTAAAGACAACAATGGCACTCCACAACACCAATACAGCAACAATAAGGTAATCAAACATAAGCGCCTCCTATTAACCCCAAATGCGTGATGCAATTTGGTAAGTTAAAAATGACATGAGATAAGCCAAACCAAAGAGATAAGCCGTCATGACTGCCACATGTTTCCACGAACCTGTCTCACGGCGTACCGTTGCCAAGGTCGCTAAACAATGTGGTGCATAAACAAACCACACCAATAAAGACAAGCCTGTAGCCAATGACCAACCTGTGCCGTTTGCACTAATCAAATGGGCAAGCCCTTGTGCAACCGCATTATCATCAGCACCAGATAACGCATATACCGTACCTAATGCTGCAACCACAACTTCACGAGCAGCCATCGCAGGAATTAATGCCACCACGATTTGCCAGTTAAAACCAAGCGGTGCAAATAAAGGCTGAATAAAGTGCCCTGCCATACCCGCAAAACTATAATCAATTGCTGGTAGCGTTGCGCCTTCTGGCGCTTGAGGGAAAGTACACAAGAACCAAAGAATAATAGTTAAGGCAACAATAATCCCACCAACACGACGCAAGAAAATCTTTGCGCGTTCCATCAGCCCAATAGCAATACTTTTTGGGTCAGGAAAACGATAGCTTGGCAGCTCCATTAATAAGGCATGTTGTGATTTGTCTTTACGCAAGAACTTCATCACAAAGGCAACACAAAGCGCACTTAAAATACCCGCCATGTATAAACCAAACAGCACCAGACCTTGTAAGTTAAAGATCCCTAAAACAGTTTGACTTGGAATAAATGCACCAATTAACAAGGCATAGACAGGCAAACGTGCCGAACATGTCATAAGAGGTGCAACCATGATCGTGGTAAAACGATCACGCGAATCACTGATACTTCGAGTTGCCATAATGCCGGGAATGGCACATGCAAAACTCGATAATAATGGAATGAAAGAACGGCCACTTAAGCCCGCCTTAAACATTAATTTATCGAGTAAGAACGCTGCACGGGGTAAATAACCTGATTCTTCGAGTACCAAAATAAAGAAGAAGAGAATCAAAATTTGTGGCAAGAATGCCAATACTGTGCCCGCTCCCGCCAGAACACCATCTACCACTAAACTGCGTAGCACAGGTTGATGAATAGCTCCATTTAACCATTCACCTAACCATGGAATGACACCATCTTCAATTGCAGCTTTAAACGGTTCAGCCCAAGCAAATACTGCCTGAAAGACAATAAACATCATCACTGCCAAGCTGAGTAAACCCAACACAGGATGTAAGAAAATTCGATCTAGAAAATCAGTACGTTTATCATCATGATCAACAAAATGAACCACATCTTTAAAAATCATTTCGATTTTTTGATGATGTCCACCACTTAAACCACTTAGCTCTGTATGCGGTATGGTATATTTTTCTTGGTCAAGCGCATGCAATAAGTTTTCAATGCCTGAGTTACGTACGGCAACCGTTTCAACAACTGGAACACCTAAACGCTCAGACAACTTCTGTGTATTGATTTGAATACCGCGACGACGCGCTTCATCCATCATATTCAATACAACCAGAATTGGGCGCCCTAATTCAATAATTTCAAGTACCAAACCCAAGTGCAGTTTTAAGTTGGTCGCATCGACAATACATAAAAAAGCATCTTGCTGCCCTTCTTCGGCAATTTTACCTTGGCAGACATCGCGAGTGATTTCTTCATCGGGGCTAGTTGCCTGCAGACTATAGGTACCCGGCAAATCTAGTACACGAACGGCACGGCCAGAAGGTAACTGAAAGTTACCGACTTTACGCTCTACGGTTACACCCGCATAGTTAGCAACTTTTTGTCTTGTTCCAGTTAAGTGGTTAAACAGCGAAGTTTTACCACAGTTTGGATTCCCAACAAGGGCAATACGTAGCGCATCACTCATGCGGGTACTCCTTCTAACTGAATCTCGATTTTTTCCGCTTCCGCCTTACGTAAAGCGAAACGAGTAAAGCCAATTTGGATTAAGATCGGATCACCACCAAAAATACCCTTGGTAATCACTTCTATTCGAGTACCTGGCACAAAGCCCAGACTTTCCAAACGAATTGCGACCAAATCTTCTTGCTCGGACGTTTGTGTCATCCGATCTACTTTGGTGATGGTAGCCGCTTGCTTCACTTTCAACGCTGATAAACGCACCGCATCCGATCCTAAAACCTTTTTTTCTAGTATACATATAAATGAGAATAATTACCAAATAAGGTTAAATTTCAATTCTCACCTACTTTAATCGACAAAACTTAAAGTTTCTTTTAAAGTACAGTGGTTTAGAGGATATTGTTTATGATAAGTAAAAAACCGCGTATTCCAAGCCCTGTTCAAATTCCTGAACATTTGAGCTTTTTACAAGGTTTTCGTGACTATTTGGTTGCTCAAACAGTGAGTCCACATACTCGTAATGCTTATTTATCTGACCTAATTCAATGTGCTGAACTTCATAAAAAAAATAGCTTGCCGAAATGGTCGAGTGATGACATTTCTGATGTCTTAATTGAACTTACCAAAATAGGAAAAAGTCCACGCTCAATCGCACGTTGCTTATCTGCCCTACGCCAGTTTTACAAATTTTTACGTGAACAAAAATTACGAAGTGATAACCCGGTAGCGACACATCACTCACCCAAAATTGGCCGAGCTTTACCCAAAGATTTATCAGAAGAAGATGTAGAAGCACTTATTCAAGCGCCTGACATTACAACAGCTTTGGGGTTGCGTGACCGAGCGATGTTTGAAGTACTTTATGCATGTGGTTTACGCGTTTCTGAGCTAATCAACCTACGCTTGGAGCTAATCAATTTAAAACAAGGCTATTTACGTATTACGGGTAAAGGCAATAAAGAACGTTTGGTACCTTTAGGCCAATATGCTTGTGATTGGGTAGAGCGTTACTTAAGTGATGCACGTCCTCAACTTTATAAAAGCTCGACTGATTATTTATTTTTAACTCAACATGGCGGAATCATGAGCCGTCAGAATTTTTGGTATGCGATTAAACGTTACGCCTTGCAAGCCAATATTCAAGCTGAACTATCGCCTCATACCTTACGCCACGCCTTTGCAACACACTTGCTCAATCACGGTGCTGACTTACGCGTAGTACAAATGTTATTGGGTCATAGCGACTTATCTACCACCCAAATCTATACCCATGTGGCACAAGTGAGAATGCAACAATTACATGAAAAACATCATCCTAGAGGATAAAATTTTTTAAGCGAATGATTTGAAATTCATCAAACAATCGTTTGATTTCGTTCACAAAGGTTAAGAAAGTTTTAACAATACACACTAGATTTTTTGTTATGCTTAGCAGCTTCTGACTATAAATACTGATGAAATAAGGGTTATCTATGTCTTTTACCCGATCTCAACTTTTTCTTGCCTGTGCTTTGGCTTCTAGCTTGCTGTTCAGTGCTTGTTCTAAAGAAAACAAACCACAAAAAGAAGATGCGCTCACAGCGACCGCACCTGCTACTGGGGAAGCGTCAACCATCATTGAACGTAATGCTAAACAGCGTTTAATTGAAACTTTGCAAAAACAATTTAAGAATGCAAATATCAACGCCAAAATTTTAGATATCAAGCCGACAGAAGTTCCTAATTTATATTGGGTAAATCTCGAAGGAATGACATCAATTTATACAACCAGTGATGGTAAATACCTGATTCAGGGTGATGTCATTCGTTTAGGTGGCAAAGAGCTGCATAATATTGGTGATAACCTGCAAGCTTCAGAAAATAAAAAGCATCTTGCTGCTTTAAAAAATGAAGATTTGATTGTTTACCCAGCCAAGGGCGGTAAGGCTAAACATGTGATTTATGTGTTTACCGATGCAAGCTGTCCTTATTGCCACAAATTACATGAGCATTTAGCCGAGATTAATGAAAAAGGCATTGAGGTTCGTTACATTGCTTGGCCACGTGGTGAGCAATTCATGCCAACCATGGAAGCCGTTTGGTGTAGTGCAGACCGTAAAGCTGCATTTAACCAAGCTGTACAGGGCGTTAGTATTCCGCCAGCTCAATGTAAAAACCCAGTTCGCGAACAATATCAACTTGGTTTAAACATGGGCGTGAATGGTACTCCTGCAATCTACAATGTTGATGGCGAGTACTTGGGTGGCTACTTAACACCAGATGAATTGGTTAAAAAATTGAATAAATAATATTCGCCAAGCTGATGAATGATTAATCAGCTATCTCTTCAACAAAGCGCTGCTCATATTGCAGCGCTTTGTTTTTTCAATAATTAATACTTTTTCCACCAATGTTTAAAGACTGATCTAATCAGCTTTTCCGAACATCGCACTCTAATTGATTGAACAAGCATGAAAAGCGCTAGAGTCTGGCGTTTTTTTTAGCTATGATCTAGCTTCAACTAAATGATTAAATGATGATATGGAGTGTGACGTGAAACCAGTTCGCCTGGCAATACTCGGTTTAGGAACCGTAGGTGGAGGAGCCCTTAAACTACTACAAGAAAATGCCGCTGAAATTAAACGTCGCACCGGTCGAGAAATTCAAATTACCCACGTTGGAACACGCCGCCCTCGTCCAGATCTTGAATTGGAAGGGATTAAACAAAGCGCGGACTTACTTGACATCGTTCGTCAACCAGACGTTGATGTGGTTGTAGAAGTGATGGGTGGGATCCACCCTGCTTACGAAGTCATCATGGAAGCGATTAAACACGGCAAACAAGTCGTGACTGCAAATAAAGCCTTACTCGCTGAACATGGCAATGAATTATTTAAAGCAGCTGAAGACAATGCCGTGCAAATTGCTTATGAAGCAGCAGTAGCTGGCGGTATTCCAATTATTAAAGTGATCCGTGAAGGCCTTGCTGCAAACCATATTGAATGGTTAGCAGGCATTATTAATGGTACAGGTAACTTTATTCTGACTGAAATGCGTGAGAAAGGTCGTGCATTTGATGATGTATTAAAAGAAGCTCAAGAACTCGGTTATGCAGAAGCAGACCCAACTTTTGACGTTGAAGGTATTGATGCTGCGCACAAGCTTACAATTTTAGCGTCTTGTGCGTTTGGTATCCCTCTTCAGTTCGATAAAGTCTATACCGAAGGTATCAGCAAAATCACTGCACAAGATGTGAAATATGCTGAAGAGCTTGGTTTCCGCATCAAGCATTTAGGTATTGCACGCCGTGCTGAAAAAGGGATTGAGCTACGTGTTCACCCAACACTTATTCCAGATGAGCAACTTATTGCCAATGTGAACGGTGTTAAAAATGCTGTATTAGTTCAAGCAAATGCAGTAGGTCCAACGCTTTATTACGGCGCTGGTGCTGGTGCTGGCCCAACAGCTTCCGCTGTTGTTGCCGACGTGATTGATATTGTTCGTGACATCTCTTATACCGAAGATGGCGCAGGAACAATTCCTCAGCTGGCTTTTGAAGCATTAACAAATGTGCCAATTTTAAGCCGCGAAGAAATGACCACAGGTTATTACATCCGCTTAAATGCTGAAGATCAGACTGGTGTACTTGCTGATGTAACGACCATCTTAAGCCGTGCTGGAATCAGTATTGATGCCATCATGCAACAATCCCGCTTAAAAGACCTTATTCCAATCGTGATTTTGACCGATCCAATCGTTGAATCAAAAATGGATGACGCTCTTGCGCAAATTCAAGCATTACCTGCTATTCGTGGCGAAATCGTAAGAATTCGTTTAGAATCGCTCGATAGTTAATCAGGTTGAGGGAAAGATTCCCTCTCCCGCTTCACCTCTAATTGGAACACCATCATGTCTAATGCCAATCGTTATACTGGTCTTGTAGATCGTTATCGTGACCGTTTGCCAGTTTCGGCAACTACTCGTGCTATCTCTTTGGGTGAGGGCAACACCCCACTCATTAAACTTGAGAATATTCCACGTATTATTGGCAAAGATGTTGAAATTTATGTGAAATATGAGGGTTTAAACCCAACTGGTTCATTTAAAGACCGTGGCATGACCATGGCTGTAACCAAAGCGGTTGAAGAAGGCTCTAAAGCGATTATCTGTGCATCTACTGGTAACACTTCTGCTGCTGCTGCTGCATACGCTGCTCGCGCTGGTATCAAAGCATTTGTTTTGATTCCGGAAGGCAAAATTGCGATGGGTAAAATGGCGCAAGCGATGATGTATGGTGCGATCACTATGCAAATTCGTGGTAACTTCGATGATGGTATGCGTCTTGTAAAAGAAGTGGCTGATCAAGCACCTGTAACGATTGTAAACTCAATCAACCCTTACCGTTTGCAAGGTCAAAAAACCATTGCTTATGAAATCGTTGAAGCTTTAGGCCGTGCACCTGACTATCACTGCTTGCCAGTAGGTAACGCAGGTAACATCACCGCTCACTGGATGGGTTATACAGAAGCTGTAGCAAACCAACCTGCTGATCAGTTCGAACAAGTTGTTTACGATGCTGCGACTGATCAATTCACTGGCCCTAAACCAGAAGGCTTACCAACAATGGTAGGTTACCAAGCTTCTGGCGCAGCTCCATTCTTACGTGGTGCTCCTGTTGAAAGCCCTGAAACTGTTGCAACTGCAATTCGTATTGGTAATCCACAAAGCTGGAACCATGCAAAAGCTGTGGTACGTGACTCTAAAGGCTGGTTTGATGAACTTCAAGACAGTGAGATTTTAGAAGCTCAACGCTTACTTTCTATGTATGAAGGTGTATTTGTTGAACCAGCATCTGCTGCTTCTATCGGCGGTGCAATCCGTGACATTAAAGCAGGTAAAATTGCTGAAGGTTCTGTCATCGTATGTACAGTAACTGGTAATGGCTTGAAAGATCCTGACACTGCAATCAAACAATGTGCTGATGCAGTGATGTTGTCAATTGATGCAACAATGGACCAAGTAAAAGATTCGATTTTATCTAATATGTAAGATCTGAGTTTTTATAAGAAACGGCTGTTTAATACGGCCGTTTTTTATGTCTTTTTTATATCCATAAAAAAACGCTTCTTGATAGAAGCGTTTTTTAAATATTGAACTTAAATACGTTTTGGCAAATTACTCAACCAACCCAATAAGTTAGTTGCATCGTTATTACGTGCCTGTGTACTTGGCTCACCAAGCAATACAATCACTGCTGGACGTGAGTTTACAGTCGTATGCATCACGACACAGCGACCAGCTTCATTGATATAACCAGTTTTTGACAAGTTGATATTCCAACCACCATTACGCACTAGCGCATTAGTATTGTTAGATTTCAACACGCGATAACCCAAGTTAAAATCATAAGTCGGTGTAGTTGAGAATTGACGGATTAAACCATACTGAGATGCTGTACTCGCCAAAATTCCTAAATCACGTGCAGAAGAGACATTGCGTGGGTCTAAACCAGTCGACTCATAATAATGAGTTGCACTCATACCCAAAGAACGTGCTTTAGCATTCATCGCTGCTACGAATGCAGGACGACCACCCGGATAAGTACGCGCTAAAGCTGCTGCCGCTGGGTTTTCAGATTTCATTAGAGCAAACAGAAGAACTTCTGCACGGTTCATCTTGTCGCCAACACGTAAGGTTGAGCTTGAGTTTTTACCATTTGCACCAGCAAAATCAATTTGCTCAAGTGTAATTTCTTCTGACATGTTTAAACGCGCATCTGCCGTTACAACTGCTGTCATTAATTTGGTAATAGACGCAATTGGTACCGATGCATTGGTATTTTTACTATAAAGAACCTCACCTGTTTGCGCATCCATGACAAGTGCAGCACGCGCACTTACACTCGGCTGGGCATTAAAACCCCCGGTATCACGAATTGGAGCAACTCTAGGTGTAGAGCTAATAACTTTCGGTGCATTACTGCCACGCAAAGTTGTAGTTACAGATGTTGAACCTTGCGGAGTTGGTTCATCATCTTCATCATTTAAAAGTTGACTAGCATCCGCTGCCGACCAATTTAAACTTGCAGTACCAGTACTCCCTGAGGACGGGTTATTGACGAGTTCTGCAAAGCTTGTTGAACTCAAACTAAGCAAAATAGACATGCTTAGCACATGCATTAAAGACTTTTTAGAATTTTTCACGGCACAATACTCGACTCAGGGTGACACACATTTGCGCTTACTATCATTATGCCTTACATTTGAGATATAAGGTATAAAGGTTTACCGACACAATTGTGCACAACTATTCGCTCACTATAGAAGAATAGGATTGCTAATTTTGTCATTCCATTGCAAGCTTATTTTGCTTTATGTAACAAAAAACTTGTTTTTTGAAAGAAAGGAGGTCTTCTTGATTACAGTTTTAGTTGTCGATGACCATGAACTGGTACGTACGGGTATTTGCCGTATGTTAGAAGATCATGCAGATGTTGAGGTAATTGGACAAGCCGAATCTGGGGAAGAAGCAATTGCTATCGTTCGCCAACAACATCCGCAAGTCGTACTACTTGATGTCAACATGCCGGGCATCGGTGGCGTAGAAACAACTCGTCGTTTATTACAAACAGCTCCAGAGACTAAAGTGATTGCTGTGAGCGGCCTTGCCGAAGAACCCTACCCGTCTTTATTGCTAAAAGCTGGTGCAAAAGGTTATATCACCAAGGGTGCACCAATTGCCGAGATGGTTCGTGCAATTAACAAAGTGATGCAAGGTGGTAAATATTTTAGTGCTGATATTGCCGAACAACTAGCAAGCTCATATTTATCCGACACCCAACAATCCCCTTTTGATTCGTTATCGGAACGTGAAATGCAAGTTGCCATGATGGTTGTCAACTGTATTAGCGCACAAGAAATTGCCGATAAACTTTTTGTGAGCGTGAAAACTGTAAATACTTACCGTTATCGTATTTTTGAAAAGTTAGCAATTGATAGCGATGTAAAACTTACACATCTTGCGATTCGCTACGGTCTGATTAAACCATAATCAGACTTACATGCACTCTCCTTTAAATTCATCCCTGTCCCATACGATTTTTCGTTTGGGCACTTGGTATGGTTTATACCGTCTTATTATTGCGGTTAGCCTGACTATTATTTTGGTTTCAACCAATGCTCAAACTGACAATAGTTTGCAGCAACCATCTTTATATTTTTATACGCTACTAAGCTACTCAATTGTCAGTCTTGTTCAATTGTTAGGCTTTAAATTTATCGCAGCTCAGGCAACACGCCAGCTTGCTTTATTTTTTATTGTCGATGTTATTTGTTTGAGTTTACTGACTTTTTCTGTTGGTGAACCAAATTTACAGCTTAGTCTACTTTATGTAATTGCAATCTTTACCTCGGCAATTTTGCTCAGCGCAAGAATGTCTTTAATCATTACCTTGCTTGCGATCATTGCAGTTATTTACCAACGCTTCGTGGGGAGTTTGTTCGACTACAACAATCTAAACACGATTGGGAATAGTGCCTTACTCGCTTTCTTATTTTTTGTCGTTCATGGTATTGGTCAAATTGCGGTTCAACGCTTTAAATTACTTGAAGCTTTGACCTTTCACCAGTCAGTTGAACTTTATCAACTTCAAAATATTAACCGTTATATATTAGAACAAATTGAAGAAGGCTATTTAGTCTTAGATGAAGACTACGACATTGTGCTCAGCAATCCAGCTGCTTGCTCACTACTCGGTATTCCACCCCAATTTGCCAACGAAAAATATCCTTTAGCCAAGTGGCATACCGACTTATATGAGATTCTTAAGTTTGGTGACTTACAAGAAGGTGACCGATTTATTTTTGAGTCCCGCCTATCGACTTATTCCATTAATATTAAAGTGCAGCACCTTTTGGTGCCACAACAAGCACTGACACTGCTCATTTTACAAGATGCCCAGCAAATTAATCAGCAAGCACAACAGCTCAAACTTGCTGCTTTAGGACAACTTTCAGCAAGTATTGCACATGAAATCCGCAATCCTTTGGCTGCAATTGTACAAGCAAATGAGCTACTTAAAGATAGCGATCCAGAACAACAAAATACTTTGCGACATATGATTGGTAAACAAGCCAAACGTATTGACAGTATTGTTCAAGATACTTTGGGACTTGCACGTAGTGAAAGAACTCATCCTATTCAGATTGACTTAAGTCATTTTATAACAACTTTATTCGAAGAAGATTTATCAGACGTTAAGCACTCTATCAGACTCGAAATATCTGATAATTATCTAAAATTTTTATTTGACGAAAAACAATTACGACAAGTTATGATCAATTTGGTGCGAAATGCTTTACGGCATAATGCACCTGATTCACCTAATGTCACGATCAATATTCATTCACAAGCAAATAAAATTTATATTGATGTGATCGATTACGGCGAAGGTGTCTCAAAACGTGATATATCTCAACTATTTAAACCATTTTTTAGTACCGAAATTAATGGAACTGGTTTAGGATTATACTTGTCTCATAGTTTCTGTGAGGCAAACCATGCAAAGCTCACTTATGTAGAGCAAAAACAAGGGGCATGCTTCAGAATAGAGTGCCCAATAATATATTGATTTTTTTATTAGGTTTTTGGGGAAATGGCAGAACAGCAACCACTGGTTTTGCTTGTAGACGATGAAGAAGATTTGTGCCTTTTAATGCAAATGACACTTGCACGAATGGGGATTAAAACACATCTTGCTTATCGGGTTGAACAGGCCAAACAACTCTTCACTCAGTTTCATTACGACGCATGCTTAACCGATTTAAATCTACCTGATGGTAGCGGGTTAGACTTAGTCAAACATGTCTCTCAAAACTACCCCAACACCCCAATTGCAGTTTTAACTGCATACGGCAATATGGATATTGCAATTGCTGCATTAAAAGCAGGTGCTTTTGATTTTGTGAATAAACCTATTAACCAAGTCCATTTAGATCAGTTATTGCAAAAGGCGCTCAATCGGCAACAAACAGATCAAGACTTTGCAGAAACAGCGCTAGAAAATAAATTATTAATCGGCCGTTCTCTACCTATTCAACAATTACGCATTGCAATTAAAAAAATTGCTCGCTCTCAAGCACCTGTATTTGTTACAGGTGAGTCAGGAACAGGTAAAGAAGTAGTTGCCAACCTAGTTCATCGGTTAAGTAACCGTAGTGAAGGTCCTTTTATTGCAATTAACTGCGGTGCCATTCCAACTGAACTCATGGAAAGTGAGCTGTTTGGACATAAAAAAGGCAGTTTTACTGGGGCAACTCAAGATAAACAGGGTCTGATTTTATCGGCTCACGGCGGTAGTTTATTTTTAGATGAAATTGCCGAATTACCACTTAGTATGCAAGTCAAACTACTGCGTGCGGTACAGGAAAAAAAGATCCGTCCTCTCGGTTCCGATCAGGAAATTGATGTTGATTTCCGTGTCATTAGTGCGAGTCATCAAGACTTGGATTTATTGGTTAGACAAGGCAAATTCCGTCAGGATTTGTTTTTCCGTATCCATGTTATGGACTTGATGTTACCACCGCTACGAGAACGTGGCGAAGATGTCCTTTTACTTGCAAATCACTTTATTCAGAAAATTTGTATGGAATGGGAAACACCACCCAAACAATTAAGCGACGCAGCCGAGACTTATCTCTTACAGCAACACTTTCCTGGCAATGTTCGCGAATTAAGAAATATGATTGAGCGAGCAATCACCCTAAGTGACGATGCTCAAATTGATGTACCACACTTACATCCAGCGCCATTAAGAGCAAATATATCTAGCTCAGTACCATTGGTGTCTCAGACTATACAAAATAACGTGACAACGCCTCAAGTTGTAAAAAAATTGCCAACTGAAGGATTGGAGCGTTATTTAGAGAACATTGAAAAAGATATTCTGCTCAATGCACTCAATATGACCCATTGGAACAGAACTTTAGCAGCAAAAAAACTAGGAATGACGTTTCGTTCTTTACGTTATCGTTTGAAAAAATTTGGCTTAGACACCGAGACTGAACAGGAAGTGTAAAGGTTACTTCCTTTTTAGAAGTAAATCGGCAACACGCTCCAAATAAACATCTTCTTTCATTTCTGGCGGTAAGGGATAGGTCTGATTAGGTTGAATACCTTGTCCTTCAATCATATTACCATTTGGTGTGTAGTAATGTGAGACCGTCATTTGCAAGGCTGCCCCACTAGGCAGAGGGAAAAGCTTTTGTACAACACCTTTTCCATAACTTTTTTCGCCAATGACCCAAGCACGCTGATGCTCTTTCATTGCAGCAGTAAAAACTTCTGCTGCTGATGCGGATCGATGATTAATTAAAATACCGACCTTTATATTTTGAAAATCATTGCCCGGTAAAGCCTGAAATTGCTGATTACCTTCTGAACGACTTTTTGTAGAAACAATAATGCCATGATTTAAAAATAAATCGGCTGACTCAACAGCAGCAGATAGCAACCCGCCTGGGTTATTTCGTAAATCAATTAATACTGCTTTTAAACGCGAAGAACTATTTTCTTCAATCAAACGCTTAATTTCATTAGCAGTATCTTGCTGGAACACTCTAATTTTTAGTACCAATACCTGATTGTGTAACATGACAGGTTCGATGTCAGTTTCAATCTTTTTATTACGAACTAAACTGATTGGAGTATTTGACTCCTCGGTCTGTACCTGAAGTGTTGATCCTATTGAACCATACAGCAAACCAGATATTTGATCTTGCGTCAGGTTCTTAAGTTCTTGATTATCAATTTTTAAAATTGTCTGGCCATTTCTTAAGCCAAGTTTATATGAATCTGAACCTGTCTTAAGGTCGCGAATCATCCATTTATGAATATGTGCTTCTGGACTTAATGCAAAATCAACCGAGGCTAGATCACCTTCGGTATATTGAATGAGTTGACGGTATTCTTCAGGAGACAAATAGCGTGAATAACGATCTAAACCGCTGACTAATCCTTTAATTGCTTGTAAAAATAAAGCATCGTCCGACTTTTCATCGACATAGTTATCCCGAACAATCCCATAAATTTGTACAAACTGCTGAATCGACTCAATAGGGACTTCTGCATAACTTTCTTCTGATTCTGCCGGATCAACATGCTGCGGTGATAGTTTTTCTTTTACAACAGGAGCAGCAAGAGCGAGGTAGCTGCAACACATCAATACACTACCCAAAAAAGCTTTATATATTTTGTGTTGCAGCATTTAGTCACCTATCGCTTATGCAGATAATGTAATGAGATTACGGCCTTGCATTTCAGCAGGAACTGGAATCTGCATTAGATTAAGGATAGTCGGTGCAACATCTGCAAGTACACCACCTTCTGCAATTGTCGCTTGAGTTGGCCCAACATAAATAAATGGTACAAGCTCTGTTGTATGTTGAGTATGAACCTGACCACTTTCATAGTCCTGCATTTGCTCAACGTTACCATGGTCAGCAGTAATCAGCATGTGGCCTTTTTTAGCCATCACAGCTTCGTATACACGACCTAAACATCTATCAACTGCTTCAACAGCCTTAACCGCAGCATCAAATACGCCTGTATGACCTACCATATCACCATTGGCAAAGTTCACAACCAATAAATCATACTCACCTGAGTTAATTGCCTTAACGAGCTCATCAGTTACTTCATAAGCACTCATTTCCGGCTTTAGGTCATATGTTGCAACGTTTGGTGATGGAATGAGAATACGCTTCTCACCTGGATATTCATCTTCACGGCCACCACTAAAGAAGAACGTTACATGAGCATATTTTTCAGTTTCAGCAATACGTAATTGCGTTTTACCAAGTGAAGATAAATATTCACCTAATGAGTTCTTTAGTGCTTCTGGCATATATGCCACAGGCGCATCAATGCTGGCCTGATAGCGCGTCAACATGACAAATTTAGAAAGGTTCGGCACAACTTTACGCTCAAAACCAGCGAAGTCTTTTTCAACAAACGCACGAGTAATTTCACGAGCACGGTCAGCACGGAAGTTCATAAAAACGACGCTATCACCATCTTGAACTTTAGCTACATCACCAATACGAGTTGCTTTTACAAACTCGTCATTTTCATTTGCAGCATACGCAAGCTCTAAACCTTCTACTGCCGTTTGTGCAGTACGAAGTGCTTCACCTTCAGTCAATAAACGGTAAGCCTGTTCTACACGGTCCCAACGGTTGTCACGGTCCATTGCAAAGTAGCGACCAATCATAGTTGCTATACGACCTTGACCCGGATATTGAGCAAATAGAGCATCTAATTTTTCTAATGAAGGTTGAGCACTACGTGGAGGAGTATCACGACCATCAAGGAATGCATGAAGATAAACTTTTGCACCACGTTTTAATGCAAGCTCACACATCGCCACAATATGATCTTCGTGTGAATGAACACCACCTTCAGAAAGTAAGCCCATAATATGAACTGCGCCACCAGCAGCTTTGGCTTTTTCAACAGCGTCAATCAATACTTCATGTTTGAAAAAATCGCCAGTACGAATGTCTTTAGTAATACGGGTAAAATCTTGATACAACACACGGCCAGCACCAAGGTTCATATGGCCAACTTCAGAGTTCCCCATTTGTCCATCAGGCAAACCTACATCTTCACCAGAACCAGAAATGAGACTATTTGGATGCTTTGCTTTCATTGCAGTTAAATTCGGGGTTTTTGCTGCAAGAAAAGCATTATCTTCAATCGCTTCACGGTGTCCAACACCATCCATAATGACCAGAACGTGAGGGATCTTGCCAGCAGTTGCATCCGTCATAATCAATTTCTCTTTTGTCTACAATTTCATCGCAATATCTTACCGAATTTTCGGTGAAGACTCTAATTTTTCCTATAGCTTTCACCAATGCCTATCATTGAGAAAGCTATTCATATTCTTTTGAATTAACGGGCGCGGTAAAGTAAATAACTACCTGCACCGAATAGCAAAGCAATAGGTATAAGCACAAACCAAGCAGGTGAAGGTGCGTATACCAAACTTGCGTAACCCAAGAAATCTTGTAAGTAATAGAAACCCAAACCAATAAAGAGTGCGATCACCAATCTGAAACCCATTGATTGTTGACGTAGTGGCCCAAAAATAAAAGAACAAGCGACTAACACCAAGGTAATGAGAGAAAATGGAGAGGCAACTTTTTGCCAAAAAGCTAATTGGTACGTTTTAGGGACTTGGCTATATTCATCCATATAACGCATGAAGCTAACCAACTGACTTGGAGATAAGTCTTCAGGATCTAAAGTCACCATGTGTACGTATTTAGGTTGCAAAGCCAACCCTAAAGACTGCTGTTCATGATTGTTTTGTATTGAATTACCATCTGTAAGAATGTCTGTTTGGCTAGCTTTCTGTAAAGACCATTGACCATCTTTGATAAACTTACCTTGCTCTGCATTAATTAGAGATTGCAAACGGTAATCTTTGTCAAAGTCTACAACTTGAATGTCTCTTAAATTTCCTTGCGAGTTTGCATAGTCAATATAGATAAAACGCTGTCCTTCTCGTGACCAATAGCCTTTCACTTCACCTAAAGCAGCTGCTGAACGGTGACTTTTAACACTTTGTGCTTGCTCATTTGTATAAGGAACAACCCACTCACTAAGTGCAAAAGATAAAATAATAAGCAGCAAAGCTGAGCGCATCACCCAACCTACAATACGCCACAAGCTAATACCAACTGAGCGCATCACAATCAGCTCGCTGTTGGATGCTAAAGCCCCTAATCCAATCACAGCCCCAATTAAGGCCGAAATAGGTAAAATCTCATATAGATAGCGAGGGGCACCCCATAACACATAGATAAAAGCTTGCCATGCATTATAGTCAGGCTTTAACTCACCCAACTCACCCAAATAAGTAAACAAAACCTGTAAAACAGATAAAACAATGGTGGTACCAAACATTGCAAGCGCAGTGGTTTTCGTCACATATTTGGCGACTATTCGACGTGCTAACATTATAATTTCACCCGCTTGATCTGTTTCTTGATTTTCGGCCCTAATTTCTGTTTACGTGAAAATAAGGCAGCTGCAATTGCATAAACCAATAAAGCTGCTGGATAAGCCCAAATGTCCAGCTCTCCTCTACTGATACGAGTCTTAATCGCAATCATAAGTACAATCAGACTCGCGAAAATAAAAATAGATGGAATAAGACGATAATAACGGCCCTGTCGTGGATTTACCTCAGACAATGCAACTGACATCATGAGAGCAACAATGATGGTAAACGGACCAAATAAACGCCAACCCAACTCACTTCTAATGACAGGATCATTACTTTTATCCAATAGTTTAGAGGTTGGAAGTGCTCCTACATCACTACTTTCAAACTTAACATCCTTATCATTTTCTAAGCGCAGACGATAAGACTGGAACTCTGCTTGCGTATATTTCGGTTGTCCCGGATATATTTCATAACGGCGACCTTGAACCAGATCGACAACATTGGCTGTATCATTAGCCATCTCAACACGTGTTGCCTCTTTTGCCAAAATCATGACATCTGGCTTATCTTCTTTAGTAGCGCGTTGATAAAAGAAAATATCCTTGAGGTTTTTACGGTCTTCCGACAGTGAGCCTGCATAAATCGTATAAGGCCCTGAAGAAATAAACTCTCTTGGCCGAACCAAATCAAAACCAGTCCGTACAGCTTGGGTTGTCGTTAGTTTTTCAAATTCACGTAGTCCCCACGGCGTCATCCATAACATGAGCACAGACTGACAAACCATGTAAACCAGTGTCATTGGAATGAGTAAGCGTGCTAACTGATGACGACTTACTCCACTACCATTGAGTACGGCCATTTCATGGTCAACATATAAGCGACCGAACACCAGCATTAAGCCAATAAAAAAACCTAGTGGTAAAATAAGGGTAAGGAATTCGGGTAAACGATATCCTACGATGCTAAATAAAATACTAGCATCTAAACGCCCCTGCGCCGCCACACCAAAGTATTTGATCAGACGACCACCCATCATGATTAAGGTCAATAATGCAATGACCACCAATGAGGTAGAGACAACTTGCTTGACGAGATAACGCCGAATAATCAAATTAATACTTCCAAAAGGCTAAACAGGACGAACGCTAGTTTACCCGAATGTTAAAAATATAAAACCGCACATTGCAACGCTATGCTTGAAAGTGTTTCAATGTTTTAATCCAACATAACTTTCTATAGGCAATCACGGCAGCCATGAAATTTACAACTTATACAACTTTCCCTGAACAAACATCTAATGAATCTTTGTGGGTTTTAGTTGATTCAGAACAGCTACAAACCAACCTCAACACATATCAAATCAATAATATAGAAAACATTCTTACAGCGACTCAATTTAAAGCCAACTTCAACGAAACGTTGCCATTGTTTGGTCAGCTTACTCATCAAACTCATACCCAATTACTTGGTTTAGGAAAAGCAGCTGAACTTCAAGCAGTTAAGTTAGCAAAATTGGCACAAACCATTATCAAATCGACACAAAATAAATTTAAGCATATCGCAATTGATATTGCTGCGTTACCTGTCGAATACCATTATTTATTTGCATTAAGCTTAACTCAAGCAGCTTATGGTTATGATGAGTTTAAATCGAAAAAAAATGAATTTGTGTTACAACAAGTTGATTTAATTAGTTCACAAACCAATCTTGATGAAAGCCAACTTGCCTTGGTGCATGCCGTACAATCTGGTCAGTCTTATGCTCGTGACTTAGGAAACCGTCCAGGTAATATCTGTTTCCCTGAATATTTAGCTGAACAGGCATTAGCTTTAGCTGCAGAATTCCCAGACTTACTTAAAGTGACTGTCTTAAATGAGCAGCAAATGGCTGATTTAGGCATGTATGCATTCCTCGCTGTAAGTAAAGGATCTGAACGTCCGGGTCGTATTGTCACTCTTGAATACCAAGCAAACCTTGAACAAGCCCCTGTTGTACTTGTAGGTAAAGGCGTTACTTTTGATACAGGTGGTATTTCTTTAAAACCAGGCCTTGGCATGGATGAAATGAAATTCGATATGTGTGGTGCAGCTTCTGTGCTTGGTACAATCCGCGCATTATGTGAAGCACGCCTTCCAATCCATGTGGTGGGCGCGATTGCTGCAGCAGAAAATATGCCTTCAGGTAAAGCAACTCGTCCGGGCGATATCGTAACGACCATGAGTGGTCAAACGGTTGAAATTTTAAACACCGACGCAGAAGGTCGTCTGGTTCTTTGCGATACGTTAACGTATATCAAACGTTTCAATCCGGCAGTAGTCATTGATATCGCAACTTTAACTGGTGCTTGTGTAGTTGCACTAGGTAAAGTGTTAAGCGGCTTATTCTCTCCTGACGATGCTTTAGCAATTGAGCTTCAACAAGCGGGTGAGCAGTCATTCGACCGAGTATGGCGTATGCCAGTGATTGATGACTATCAAGAACTACTAGACTCACCTTTTGCAGATATCGCTAACATTGGTGGTCCACATGGCGGTGCGATTACAGCGGCCTGCTTCCTTGAACGTTTCACACGTGATTATCGCTGGGCTCACTTAGATGTAGCCGGTACAGCTTGGTTATCAGGTGCAGCAAAAGGTGCAACTGGTCGTCCAGTACCGTTACTTATGCAATTCTTAGCCAACCGTGTAAATACGAATGGCTAAAGTTAGCTTTTATTTGTTTGAAACGAGTGAAGAACGGCAAGTCGATAGTGCTTGCCGTTTGTGCCGAAAGATTCTACTGAAGCACTCACAAATCTGGTGGTACTGCACAGATGTGCAGTTACAACAAACACTTGATGAAAAACTTTGGAGCTTTGATCCGACCAGCTTCATTGCTCATGGTATTGATCAGGCAGACGCAGCAGTATGTATTTCGGCTAAACAACCTACTGAACAGGGTTGGTTGGCATTTAATTTTAACAATCATGCACTTGAACAAGTGAATCATTTTAGCCACATTATAGAAATTGTTGAAAATAATGAAGCAGCCAAGCAAATTGGCCGAGAAAAATTTAAAATGTATCGTCGTTTGGGTATAGAACCTCGAACCTTTAAATTATAAAGCGCTAAAATGTTGAGACTGTTGAGTAAAGGAGAACTGTGGTGGCATTAAATGTCGGGCAAGATTTTAAAAAAAGATGGTTAAATGCGCCTGAAGCTGTCCGTCATGCCTATCAACAGGATTTGGCACGTATTTGCGATTTATTAGAGCCTCAGACGCCTATTCAACTTTGGGTACTCAATGACGAGAAAGCACAGCTAGAGTCGCAGAAAAACATTGAACAAGCTTATGCAGACCTCAAAGCAGAGTTAATCGAACAAGCACGAATTCGCCGTCAGCTTGCTTTAGAAAAATCTCTTGCAGATAAGCGTGCAGTTGAAGCAGCCTATGCTGCTGAATTGCAAGCCGATGAAGTTCGTAAGTTTGATGAGCAGACCCAAGCTCTACAAGCTTTCTGCAGTCATTTAGAACAAGAAGTTGCTGAACAAACTGCACGTTATCAAAAAAACCCTGAAACACCTGCTGTAGACTATTCTTCTGGTGTAAAACTTAGCATTACCGATGATCAAATCTTATCGGAGCTTGAAAGTTTACGAATTCGTTTAGAACTTGAAGCTGAAAACTTAATTGAACATTCTGTAACGGCTTTCCGTGCCAAACTAGAGGCGGCAGCTCAAGAAGAAATTGAATACATATTAAATAATTCTAAGTTTTCTGATGAAAAAATAGAAAAGTAAAATTTTAAAAACGCTCTTTGTCATCAAAATGACATTTAATTGTCACAAAATAGTCATGCATAATATTCTTTTAGTTCAAATAATTATTAGAATAATGCATGGTTATTTATCAAAATTAAAGAGAGTAAAAATGGACATTCCACATCAGATTTCAACGCAACTTGAGCAGCTTAATCAGGGTGACCAATGGACATTTTCAGCACAAGAACTTTATATGAGTCATAACGACTTTAATTCACTTTCTATTTTGCTGACACGAGCGTCAGAAAAAGGGCAATTTTCAATTACACGCACCCAGCATAATAAACCATGGGTTGGCACACATTCGGTTACTCTCACCAAGCATTAATTTTTTAAAATAAAAAAACCGGAACATATGTCCGGTTTTTTATTTTGGCGATTTAAAATTTATTTTAAAAAACCATTTTCAGCTAAAAAAGCCATACTAATATTTGACTCAGTCTTCTGTTCAGCAGCTTTATCACCCAGTAATAAACGCTCGATATAACGTGCTAATACATCGACTTCAAGGTTAACTTTGCTACCTACTTGCCATGTTCCAATATTGGTACGTTCTGCTGTGTGTGGAATTAAGTTCAAACTTAAAATATTACCGCGCAAATGGTTAATGGTTAAACTAATACCATCTACAGTTACAGAACCTTTTTCTGCCAAATATTTAGCTAGTTCTACAGGCGCTGTCACTTCATAATAAATTGAGCGAGCATCTTCACGTACTACGGTAATTTCACCTACGCCATCAACGTGACCACTAACAATGTGTCCACCAAAACGGGTTGTCGGTAGCATCGCTTTTTCAACATTGACACGTTGACCCACTTTCCAGTTACCCAAAGTAGTACGGTTTAAACTTTCGCGAGAAACATCGGCAGCATACCAGTTGTCGCCCCACTCAATCACGGTGAGACAGATTCCATTGGTTGCAATTGAGTCACCCAAATGTACATCCGACATATCCAAATCGGTTTGAATACGTAAACGCACATCGCCACCTACACTTTGCAGGCTTTCTACTTTACCTAAACTTTCAATAATGCCTGTAAACATGGCTCAATCTCCAAATCTTTCACACTGCTTAAGTTGCAGCGCTTACCAAAGTGCAAGTTGCGTACTATTACCTGAAGTATCTACACCACCTAGCTCGGCAAAGTGGTAAAGCTGGCCTAACAATTGGCGTAACGGTGGTCCGGGTTTGGCATGTGTATCTGTAATCACAATAAACTCGAGCACGCGTGCACGTTCTGACTGACGTTGTTTACTTACGCGATAACGTGGAACATCTTGAGTCAGTAAAGTGACTTTTCCGCGCTCCAGATTGGCCATAAGTAAATCTTTTGGCTCAATGTTACCATCGGTCGAATAGCTGGTCAGAATATAACGTGCATTGATGGTTGAAAGTAATTTTTCATACGCATCTTTTGCATGTTTAGAAGAGTTATATGGACTTGGACGCTCTTTACGCCATGCACGATCAATACCGCTCTTATAACCTTTGGTATCTGGTGAAGGTAAATCAACCTGATCCCATAAAGTTAATGCATTTAAAACGTGATAGTTACTACTGTAAGCATGCTGGTTATATGGTGGGTCAAGATAGGCAACATCTACTTCAAAACCACTCATCTGATTTGCTAAATGTTGTGAATCTACACACCACATTTCAGCGGCTGGACGTTTACGATCACCAATCTCACAGAAACGGCTCGGTGTTAACCAAAGTAATGATTCAATACGCTCTAAAGCCGTTTGTGTGCGTCCGCCCCACCCTTGGTGAAAGCTTTTAAATACACCACTTGTATTGCTCACAAAGCTAGCTGAATAGAGCAATGGTGCAAGTAAAGCACTCATCTCTACATCATTAATTGCACCTTGTGCCTGCCATGTTGCGATTTGCTGGCGAATCGCATCGATACGCATACCATTACGGCGTTTAAAGAACAAACGGTCACGGGTTGGATCGTATACATCATCGTTACGAGGACAAAGGTTATGTGTAACCCAGCCCTTAACCTCAGGCAATCTATTTAAATAATCGATGGCTTTTTGATATCCGCCAAGCTCTTTAAAAGCAGGCGCATCGACACAGGCTAAAATCGCATGATTTAAAGCATGGCTATAAGGTTCCCAGTCATTCGCAATGACACGGTAACCATTTTGACGTGCCAAACGAGATACCACACCACTACCCGCAAAAAAGTCGGCAAAAATCGGAGGATTCTTTTTCTTGCTGTTCAGCGTCCCTGTAATTTCTAGGGCTTCTAAAATTAGATGGAGCAATCGGCGCTTGTTACCCAAGTACGGCACAAGCTGATGGAAAAGATATTCGTCGGTCGTGCGGGCTGCATGACGACGTTTGTGGTAAACCGATGGCTCTGAATTCATACTTTCTCTTGCGTAGGGATTAACCTTAAGCGTATATCTTGATCAAGTTGCGTTACATCAAGAAGTTTAAAACGGAGTTGCTGAGCCATATATTCAAAATCTGCGTTGAACATGGCTCTTGCACTTTGCCCCAATAAAGTCGGAGCGACATAACTGATCATTTCATCGACCAAACCTTCTTTTAGAAAGGCACTCGATAATGTTGCACCAGCCTCAATCAGCACATCATAAATTTGGTATTGCTTAGATAAGGACTGTAATAACGTTTTTAAAGGCTGAATTTCTAATTGTACCACGCCTAAGTCCGAGAGTTCTTGACGATACGGCCCCATGACCATCACCGTTTCAGGATTTTCTAAAATTTTAGCAGTAAGCGGCAAACGCCCTTTTCGATCTAGAATCACTCGTTTTGGCTGCACGACTGTATCAATATCAATCTGATTTAGATTGCGTACATTAAGCTGACAGTCATCAGCAATCACAGTATCAATACCTGTAATCACAGCACCTGAAATTGCACGCCAATGTTGTACATCTTGACGGGCAGCAGTACCTGTAATCCATTTCGATTCACCAGATGCCATGGCTGTACGACCATCTAGACTTGAAGCGACTTTTAAGCGCACATAAGGCATGCCCGTAGACATCGCTTTTAAAAAGCCTTGATTAAGTTTGGCTGCTGAATCTTCACAAATACCGATTTCTACTTCAATACCAGCATTTTTTAAAATCTGAACCCCTTTACCCGCAACAAGCGGGTTTGGATCGGGACATGCCACAACCACTTTTTTAACCTGCTCCTTCACGAGTGCCTCAGCGCATGGAGGAGTTCGACCATAATGAGCACATGGTTCAAGTGTTACATAAGCGGTTGCACCTTGTGCTTGCTCACCAGCTTCACGTAATGCAAAAACTTCAGCATGGGGTTGACCAGCTTTTGGGTGAAAGCCTTCACCAATGACCTGATTATCTTTGACAATCACGCACCCAACATTTGGATTTGGTTTTGTCGAATAAAGTCCTCGTTTAGCAAGTTCAATCGCTTGCTGCATCCAGTACTGATCTTGTTTCAACTCAGACATATAAATCTCAAATGATTAATGTTCACGTTGTTGCATTTGCTCAATTTGACGGCGAAACGCTTCAACATCCTGAAAGTCCTGATAAACCGAAGCAAAACGAACATAGGCAACGTGGTCAAGTGCAAATAAAGATTGCATGACAATTTCACCAATTGTTCTAGACTTAACATCACGCTCACCTAAACGGCGAATCTGCAATTGAATATCGCTTAGAACCGTTTCGATCTGCTCTTGTGTCACTGGACGCTTTTGTAAAGCATGCATAAGCGAACGACGTAGCTTCGCTTCATCGAACGGTTCATTTTTTCCATTCGATTTGATCACACGGGGCATCACCACTTCATAGCTCTCAAAAGTGGTAAAACGTTCACCGCAAACTACACACTCACGACGTCGACGAATCTGACAGCCTTCTGCGGCTAGCCGAGAATCGATGACTTTACTATCTGCGGCGTTGCAAAATGGACAATGCATAGCGGACTTAATAGGGTCAATTACTTTGACCTAGTGTAGCAAAATTTCTACGCTTACTGAACCAGCATTCTATGAGACAAAAAAACAGCCTTGAGCCAGATCAAAGCATCGCTTTGATCACAGCTCAAGACTGTTTTTAATACAGCAGATATATTATGTATTATTCAATACGTTCGCCATGTTGGCTTAAATCCAGACCCATACGTTCATCATCGGCATTAACACGCAGACCAATCACCACGTCAATCACTTTAAGAATAATGAAGGTAACAATACCGCTATAAACCATAGTTGCAAGTACACCTTCAACTTGTACCCACAATTGACCAGCAAATGTTGGAGCTAAAGTTACACTAGCTGCTTTGATGATTTCATCACTGTAGAACACACCAGTTAAAATCGCGCCGACAATACCACCTACTGCATGTAAACCAAAGGCATCCAATGCATCATCTGCTTTGAGTAAGCGTTTAAGTGCTGTAATACCCCAGAAGCAAACAACACCACCGATTAAGCCCATCACTAGAGCTCCGCCTACACCGACGAAGCCAGCTGCTGGTGTAATCACAACCAAACCAGCCACAGCACCAGATGCACCACCTAATACAGAAGCTTTACCACGAATCATACGTTCTACAACTAACCAAGAGAACGCAGCAGCAGCGGCAGCAACTTGAGTTACTAAAATTGCCATACTTGCACGAGCACCAGCGCCTAACGCACTACCACCGTTGAAGCCGAACCAACCCACCCAAAGTAAGCTTGCACCGATTACAGTTAAAGTTAGGTTATGCGGTGCCATAGATTCACGGCCAAGGCCAATACGTTTACCAAGCATGTAAGCTGCAACTAAACCTGCAACACCAGAGTTGATATGTACAACTGTACCACCAGCAAAATCTAACGCGCCTGCTTTAAATAACCAACCATCTGTTGCCCACACCCAGTGAGTAATTGGCGCATAAACTACGAGTACCCAAATAGTAATAAAGGCCATGAAAGCTGAATATTTCATACGGTCAGCAATCGAACCACTCAAAATTGCGACAGTAATGATGGCAAAAGTCATTTGGAAAATAACAAACAAGCTTTCAGGAATTGTTCCACTTAGTGCATTAAAGCCTACGCCGTTGAGCATCGCTTTAGACAAGTCACCAAAGTATGCACCTGTGCCAGAGAACGCGAGTGAATAACCAGCAATCACCCAAATTAAACTTACCAAAATTGCAGCAGAAAGGCTGAACATCATGGTGCTTAAGACGTTTTTCTTACGGACCATACCGCCGTAGAACAATGCCAAGCCAGGAATCGTCATCAACAGTACTAAAGCTGTTGAAACTAAAATCCAAGATGTATCGCCTGTATCGAGTTTTGGTGTCGGTGCTGGAGCTGCCGGAGTTGCTGCGGCGGCTGGTGCTGCTGCAGTTGTTGCAGGAGCTGCAGATGTTGATGTTGCTGTAACCTCAGATGTCGGTGTTGTTACAGTCTCTTCTGCCCAAGCGGCAGTACCACCCAAAAGTGCGCCTGTTAGACTCAGCGCCATAAGCATTTTTTTCATTCGTGTCCCCCAACCTCATTTGCGAGCTATTTATTGCTCAGCAAGCTTTGTGCCAATTTAGACAGCATCTGGTCCTGTTTCACCCGTACGGATACGGATGACTTGTTCCAGGTTAGTCACAAAAATCTTACCGTCGCCGATTTTCCCAGTACTTGCCACACGAGTAATTGACTCAATTACTGCGTCGACCATTTCATCGCTAATCGCAATTTCGATTTTTACTTTAGGTAAGAAATCAACCACATACTCCGCGCCGCGGTAAAGTTCTGTATGCCCTTTTTGACGACCAAAACCTTTAACTTCAGTTACGGTAATCCCTTGTACACCAATGTCAGAGAGTGCTTCTCGCACATCATCCAATTTAAACGGTTTTACAATTGCAGTTACAAGCTTCATGTTTGTTTCCTTCGGCTTCTTTTCACCAGTAAGGTTTTATGTTCAATTTTCATGCCAATATTTCAAAGGTTGGAGGAGATGAATCTTTTGCATGAGCTTTCTTTATAACCTATTTAGTTATCAAGATGTAGATGAGCTACTAAAAATAAAATGAATTTGCAGTCCTGTTTTTATTTCAATTTATTGTTATGCAATATCGGAAAGCCAAGAAGCCTATATCCGAGCTTCAAGCAGTGTTAAACTGACAAGTAAAGTGAATACAACAGTTTGGATATCCCATGTTAGAAACTCTATTACAGGCCATTTTGGAACAAATTGACGAGCCTAAAAAAGATTTAGAAAAAAATTTACGTGCATTATTAAATGAAACTGTCGAGAAATTAGACCTCGTGTCGAAACAAGAAATCGAAAGACAGAAAACCGCCCTCCATTTAGCCAACCAACGTTTAGAAGAGCTACAAAAACAAGTAAGTCTGTTAGAAGAAACTTTAAAGAATAAAAAATAAGCACCAACGTAGCGCACTTATACTTTACAACGATTAAAAATGAAGCACCATAATGGAACAATAAGATGTCTTTTTCTAAAATTTATACTCGGGGACTTTTAGGATTGCATGCACCTCTCATAGAAGTAGAGGTGCACGTGAGTCAAGGCTTACCTTCTCTAACGATTGTAGGGCTTGCTGAAGCAGCAGTGAGGGAGAGTAAGGACAGGGTTCGCTCAGCCATTATTAATAGTGGATTTCAGTTTCCGACTAAACGACTGACCATTAATCTTGCTCCCGCAGATTTGCCCAAAGATGGTTCACGTTTAGATTTACCGATCGCATTAGGGATATTAATTGCCTCAGGTCAGCTTCCAGAGAACTGTACAGAAGACTTTGAATTTATTGGAGAGTTAGCACTAGATGGTCATGTAAGACCAGTTTCAGGCGCTTTAACTTTGGCAATGGCATGCCAACAAGCCCAGCATAAAATTGTTTTACCCCAAGATAATAGTCAGGATATTAGTCATTTACCAAATCTTGAGTGTTATCCGGTGAGTCATTTAAAAGAAGTTTGTGAACACTTTTTAGGAAATACTAAGCTATCTCAGGTGCAATCATCTTCCCGCTCAAATGACATGCCGTATAAATTTGACCTTGCAGATGTAAAAGGCCAGCTACGCCCGCGCCGTGCACTAGAAATCGCTGCCGCTGGAGGGCACTCCTTGCTCTTTAAAGGACCACCGGGCACAGGGAAGACTTTACTCGCCTCACGCCTTCCTTCAATTTTACCGCCACTATCTACTCAAGAAACGCTTGAAGTTGCTAGTATTTATTCTATTTCAAATACGCCACATACTTTTGGACAGCGTCCTTTTCGTGCACCACATCATACTGCATCCGCAATTGCACTAGTTGGGGGCGGCTCACATCCTAAACCGGGTGAAATTACCTTATCTCATTTAGGTGTTCTATTCTTAGATGAATTGCCCGAGTTTGATCGCAAAGTATTAGAGGTTTTACGCCAGCCGCTCGAGTCAAAAGAAATTATTATTTCACGGGCAGCACGGCAAATTACCTATCCTGCCAACTTCCAATTGATTGCAGCCATGAACCCCTGCCCATGTGGTTATGCATTTAATCAAGACAGTCGTTGTCAGTGTTCACCAGAGAGTATTAAACGCTATCAGAACCGTATATCAGGGCCATTACTTGACCGTATCGATTTACATATTGATGTACCACCTTTAAAAGCTCAGGAACTACAAGACCCGACACCCGCCGAAGATTCTACAACTGTGCGACAACGTGTGATTTATGCTTATGAACAACAAATGCAAAGACAAGATTGTTTGAATCAGGCGCTTTCACCGAAACAACTTGAGCAATATGCTGTCCTTGATAGTACTTCACAGCGAATGATTGAAATGGCACAGCAACGTTTAAATTTATCGGCTCGTGCTTATCATCGTGTTTTACGAGTCGCGCGAACTATTGCTGATTTAGCACAAAGTGAGATGATTCAAAGTCCTCATCTTACAGAAGCACTCTCCTATCGAGGTAATCATTCTTAAGATGAAACAGCGGATCGTGTATCCGCTTTTTTAATATGTAACTGAGTTGTTTATTAAAGCCTATATAAAAAGGCAAAAAAGAGGACGCTATGAAAATTTTGGCTATATCGGGTAGTGCAAGAAAAGTATCTACCAATACGGCGCTCTTAAAAGCAATGAGGGATATAGCACCGTCCAGTATTGAGTTTACAGTTTTTGATCAAATTAATAATCTGCCTATCTTTTCTCCAGATAATGAAGGAGAAAAAACGCCTACTGTAGTGGGAGATTTCATCAAATCTGTTTCTGATGCAGATGGAATTATTATTTCAAGTCCTGAATATATTCGTTGTATTCCGGGCGGTCTTAAAAATGCAATTGATTGGATGGTTTCTCGTACCGAAATTATAGACAAGCCGATTGTTCTAGTTCATGCATCTAGTCGCGGTGACGACATGCTAGTTTCTTTAAGAAGAGTACTTTCGACAGTGAGCAGCAATTTTTTTGAAGATTTATTTTTACGCTTTTCTCTTCTCAGTAAATCTCCCGAACAAATTTTTGAAATGCTACATACTAAAGAATATAAGTCACAAATTACCCCATTCCTGTTTAGCTTTGTCTTAGAGATTCAAAAGTATAAAGACCAATTAGAGTGAACTTTCTTAAAATGAAATAACAGATTATGAGTTCACTGTTCTTTTATTAAGAATCTCATTTAGCTTCTCGATTAAAGCAGTGTTTTCTTTCTCTGATAAAGCGGCAAAACCCAAGCGAATACAACGATTAGAAGACTCGTTTTGTTTAAACTTATGCTCTGTATCAATGTTAAGATCTTTTAACTGTATAAGCTGATCTTGAGTAAATGGTTTCTGGAATTTCGCCCATAAGGCCATTCCGCCCGCAGGTGGTTGTATCTGAACAGTCTCAGCAAAAACTCGTTGAAACTCAGCTAAGGCATGGTCACGGCGTAGTTGATATATTTTTTTCATTTTACGGATATGCCGTTTGATCTCCCCTCGATGCATTAAATCTGCTAAGGCAAGTTCAGTAATACTATTACCTTGACGATCAATCAGTAAAATATCTTCAGTAATGGATTGAATAACTGGTGAAGATGCCACGATGTAACCCAAACGAATACCCGGTGCAAAAACTTTAGACAATGAACCCACATGAATGACTAATTCAGAATGAGGCAAACTCGCTAAGGGCGGCATAGGTCGGCTGTCATAATGGAATTCATGGTCATAGTCATCTTCAATAATATAAAAACCCCATTTTTTTGAAAGCTCTAAGAGTTGAAGACGGCGATTCATTGGCATCGTGACAGTTGTAGGATATTGATGATGCGGAGTTGTATAAATGGCAGCAACCGAGTGTTCTTTTAAAATTCGTTCTAGATCTTCAATAATAATACCCTGTTCATCTAGTTTGACAGAAACGACCTGAAAACCATTTGATTGGAATGCTTTAACAGCAGATGGGTAGTAAAGCTCTTCAACGACAATAACACCCTGCCGATTAGGTAATGCCCGAGAGGCAAGAAAAATTCCCATCTGGCTACCACGTACAATACAAATCTCATCTGCGGCAACATTCATAAAGCGTTCCATCGAGAGCATTTGTTGTAAGGCTTGTCTTAGCTCGATCATTCCCCGCGGGTCGCCATAGCCCATGTACTGGTTTTGCGTAATTTTAATCAGTGCATGCCGATAGGCGCGTGAAAATAGTTCGTAGGGAATAAGTCGTGGATCTGGCACACCATCGTTATGTGGATAGACAGCAGTGCTTTGAATTAGAGATTTCTCTTGTTCTATTTGCTCAAAGGCTGGCTCTATCTCAATTGAACTTTCAGGCAAAATATCTGCCACAAATGTGCCTTTTCGGGGACGAGTCACCAACCATCCTTGTGCTTCTAGTTCTTCATAAACTGCCTGCACGGTTTTCCGATTAATTCCTAGTTCTTTTGACAAGCTACGAGACCCCGGCAACATAGTCCCCTGCCCTAAACGGCCACTTAAAATTTCCTGACTAATCAAGTTAGTAAGCTTTAAAAAAACTGTTTTCTCTTCTCTTTCATCGATACGAAAATGTACTTGCCAAGGTCTTAGCATATTCGCCCCATCTGGACCATATAACTTATTAAAACTGGATGTATTGATTCATCCAGTTGTTTTCTATTCTGCCTTCACCTACTTAATTTGGTCAACTTGGACTGGAGAAGAGATGAAGACTGCTTCTGTAAATAAACAAGACCTGATGCAACACGCACAGCAAGACATGCAAAAGTGGATTAGCGACTCAGATTTAACTGACCGCCAAAAGCTTGCACTCACTTGTCGTATTTTATTTGACCATGGCCATGATGCTGGTTTGGCAGGTCAAATTACATGCCGTAGTGAAAATAAAGAAACCTTTATTACCCAACGTTTCGGTTTAGGTTTTGATGAAATTACTGCTTCAAACTTACTTGAAGTGAACCAAGATTTAGAACCCATCCATCAAGAAGGAATGGCAAACCCAGCCAACCGTTTTCACACATGGATTTATAAAGAACACCCAGAGGTGAACTGCATTATCCATACACATCCTACGCATGTCGCGGCTCTTTCCATGCTTCAAATTCCGCTCATGATTTCTCAAATGGATGTCTGTGCACTTTACGAAGATTGCTCATTTGTAGGCCACTGGCCGGGTGTTCCTGTGGGCAATGAAGAAGGTATTTTGATTTCCTCTGCTCTTGGTAAAAACCGCGCTGTTTTGTTGTCTCACCACGGTCAACTGGTTACAGGAAAAAACATTGAAGAAGCATGTAACTTGGCTCTTTTAATTGAACGCGCAGCTCAACTGCAACTACTAGCCATGTCTGCTGGGCAAATTCAGCCGATCCCACACGATTTAGCCACAGAAGCACATAACTGGGTATCGACCGATAAACGTAACAAAGTGAACTTTGCTTACTACGCACGTAAAGCTTTGAAAAAACATTCTGACTGTATTTAAAAAGAGATTTCGACCATGAAACTACACGGCATTATTGGCTACCCTGTTACGCCATTTTCTGATGACAACACCATTAACATTCCTGTTTTAAAACAAATGCTCGATTTGCTTATTGAAAATGGCTGCGATGCGATTGCACCTTTAGGCAGTACAGGTGAAAGCGCTTATCTTGAATGGGATGAGTGGTGTTTAGTCGCTAAAACTTCAATTGAAAGCATTAATAAACGCTTACCTGTCATTATAGGGATTTCAGAACTCACCACTGAGCAAGCCATCAAAAAGGCGCAAATCGCGCAAAGCTATGGTGCAGATGCACTTATGGTGATTCCTGTATCGTACTGGAAACTAACTGATCAAGAGATTTTTGAATATTACCAAGCGATTGCTCAAGCGACCACACTACCAATTATGATTTACAACAACCCAGCAACCAGTGGTGTTGATATGTCTCCAGAGTTAATTGTGCGTATGTTTAATAACATTGCAAATATTACGATGGTGAAAGAAAGTAGCGGTGATATTCAGCGCATGCATAAAATTCAGGAACTCTCAAAAGGTGAACTTCCATTTTATAACGGTTGCAACCCTCTAGCGTTAGAAGCCTTATGTGCAGGAGCAAGCGGTTGGTGTACAGCAGCACCAAACTTGTTAGGTCAGCAACCTACGCAACTTATTCAGCATGTCAAAAATGGTGATTTAAGTCAGGCCCAGAAGTCATTTTACCAACAACTTCCTTTACTCCGCTTTATTGTAAATGGTGGTTTACCCAAAACGATTAAAGCAGGCTTAGAACTAAAAGGTGTCTCTGCAGGCTCACCACGAAAACCTTTATCGAAGGCCACAAATACTGAGCTTAACCATTTAAAACAACTACTTTCTGAAATAGAAAACTAATAAAAAAGCGGGTAAATAACCCGCTTTTTTACAGCATAAACTTAGAAAGTTTTAGTTAAACTAAATACTAACCCAGCGTCGTAAAGTTTTTTCTGAGCATCAGTCATACCAGAAGTACTGACATCTGTACCCACTACATCTAACTCAGCCAAAACACCTAAAATATTACGGTTGATACCAACTTTGTAATCGATATAGCTGTCGTCTGTTCCAGGACCACCAGCCACTACAGCTAAAGCTTCTTTATTTTTAAATTTGTTATAGCCAACTGATGCAAGTCCAGTAAATCCAGTGTTTGCAATTGGTGCAGAATAACCAACGTTAAAATACCAGAACTGTTTAGAGTTCGCCCAATAGTCATTTGAATAGTTGACGCCCACACTGAGTGCATCACCTTTAAGTAAAGAATCAGCAAACGTTAATTTACCGTAAACTTCATTAAAATCTAATCCATTTTTGCCATCGTAACCGACACCATTACGGTCAAAACTATGACCCGAACCAATGTAACCATAATGAATTACACCAACATCATAAGTAGGTGCAAGCTTATCGGATAACTTTAAAGTATTGGTATAACCCAAAGCCACATCTGTTTCAGTTGAGTTACCTGTTACGCCAAAATCAACACTTGAGCCCCAAAGCGATAAATAAGCCCCTGATTTATGAGAAAAAGTGAAACCACCTTGAATGGCAGGGTTATTTGAGGATTGGGTAACACCACGGAAGCGATAGTCTGTGGTCGCTGCTACACTTCCAGTTGTCGTGATGCCGTAAAAAGATGACGGAGCATTTTCAGCCATAACCATGGTTGAACCTGCCGTGAGTACGCCGAATGCTACTGCTTTAAGTGCAAATTTCATCATTTTGATCTCCCCCACAATGAACGCACGATTTAATTGAATTAAACAAATTTTGTTACTTAAGCTTTAGCAATTGCTGTGCCAAGTCCATATTTGATATCGCTGCGCTGCATCAGTTTTGAAATCAAATTCTTTTTAAAATGAAAATGTCGCCTAACGCACATAGAAATATATTTATAAAAAACAATAAAATAAAATAAAATTATTACAAAGCTAAAAATGCTCAACATAGAAAAACCCCTTATCGGAAATTATTACCGAGGTTGGAAGTATTCATTTGATGTGCGTAAATTTTCTATTTAGATTTAAAGACTAGATATAAAAAGTATGTAAATTATTGGGGGCGATCCTAGTAATGTTCTGTGAGGGAGCATATCTGGTTAATTCATCTCTTTATTTATTTGTGAGTTAAAGTCAATGAACTATTTTGGGTCTTTTTCAACCAACAATATAAACAAAAAGGATGCTGCACAAAACTTACGCAAAATATTGCACTCATTTTGATCAGCTCAACTAAATCATTATTGGCTTTTTATAACAACCTATTCTTAATATATTGCACTTTTAAAACAACGTTACATTGTAACACTTCGGATAGTGTTTAAAATGAATCGTCGAAAAAACCAACTTAAAGCAAGGTTAAAAAGTAAACACATCCAGCAAAAAAGAGCAAAAAACGAACACAAGAATCAACTATTTTTTAAAGTTTGAATATAAAATAAATGGTAAAAATCAACTAAAAAATAAATTACTTTTTTTATTTTAAACAATACATTAAGTATAAAACACTATTAGTAAATTTACTAAACATCCAGTACCACATTAATCAATTTCTGCATAGCATATATAAAATAAAATCAACAAAAATATATCTTTTTTATAGATTACTTATACAATTGATGGAAATCCTAGGCCCTGAATTATAACAAGGCACAGGATTTATCGTTTTTATGAGGTTCTTTAAATATGCTAAATGCACAAAAACTTACATTAGCAGTTCTCATTTCTGCGGCAATAATTTCCTCAGCTCAGGCAAGCGAGCAAAGTGAGGCAAAAGGATTTGTTGAAGATGCGAACGGTTCTATTCTCTTCCGTACAGGTTATCTAACTCGCGACAAGAAACAAGGCGCGAAAGATACTAGCTCATTTGCTCAATCGGCAATTGTAAATCTTGAATCTGGCTTTACCCCTGGTATTGTTGGTTTCGGTGTAGGTGTTGTTGGTGACGGCTCATTTAAAATCGGTGAAAATAAAAATGCCGGTAACCAAATGATTCCTAAAAACAATGATGGTTCAGCTTATGACCATTGGGGTCGTGGTGGCGGTAGTGTTAAAGCTCGTTTCTCAAATACGACTGTACGCTACGGTACTCAAGTGCTTGATTTACCAGTTTTAGCAAGTAACACCGGCCGTATGGTTCCTGAATATTTTACAGGTACTTTATTAACAAGCCATGAAATCAAGAATCTTGAGTTAGTTGCTGGTAAATTCACAAAAGACCAAATGTCTAACCAAATTAATACCGATGCTGATGTAAACGGCAATGGGCTTGATCGTGCAATCGTTTGGGGCGGTAAATATAAGTTCAATGATAACTTAAATGCCTCTTACTATGGTTTAGATAGCAAAAATAAACTTGAACGTCATTATGCTAATGTGAACTTTAAACAGCCTTTAACAAATGACAGTTCATTAACTTATGACTTTAGTGGTTATCACACTAAGTTTGATAAAGATGCTATTACTTACTCAGCAACTGGCTTTGTAGCACCAGATTATGCTGATAATGGTAAAGCAGGCGAAGAAAAGACCAACAACATTTGGGCAATTTCAGGAACTTATGCTACTGGTCCACACAGTGTGATGCTTGCTTACCAACAAAACACTGGTAATGTTGGTTATGACTATGGTCAAAACGCTGACGGTTTCCAAAGTATTTATTTACCAAACTCTTATATGTCTGATTTCATTGGTAACCACGAGAAATCTGCACAAATTCAATACAACGTTGATTTCGGTAAATTAGGCGTATTACCTGGTTTGAACTGGACAACTGCATTTGTATACGGTTGGGACATCAAAGTTCGTGATGTAACTGACAATGCTCAAGAGCGCGAATTCTTCAACCAAGTAAAATACACAGTTCAAAGTGGTTTTGCTAAAGATGCAAGTCTTCGTGTCCGTAACTCTTATTACCGTGCAAGTGATTCTTACCAAGGTGCGTACATCGGTGATACAAACGAATGGCGTATCTTCCTTGATATTCCTGTGAAATTATTCTAATTCATAGATCTATCAAGCATAAAAAAACCTACCTCTGGTAACACAGGTAGGTTTTTTATTGAGCCTAGAATATCAATTGAGACACTCTAGGCTCATAAAATCAGAGCTTATTTAGCAGCTTCGATTGCTTTCAATACTTCAGCTTTAGCAACGTCAGCACCTTCCCAACCGCTGATTTTTACCCATTTGCCTGGTTCTAAATCTTTATAGTGGCTGAAGAAATGCTCAACTTGGCTAATCAACAACGGAGGAAGGTCTGTATATTCCTTCACGTCTTTATAGAGTGGAGATAATTTCTCGTGTGGAACTGCGATTAATTTCGCATCGATACCACCGTCATCTTCCATGTTTAATTTACCAACTGGACGGCAACGAATTACAGAACCAGCAGCAACAGGATGTGGAGTTACAACAAGTACGTCTAATGGGTCACCATCTTCAGACAAAGTATTTGGTACATAACCATAGTTTGCTGGATAGAACATTGCTGTGCCCATGAAACGGTCTACAAACAATGCATCAGAATCTTTGTCAATTTCATATTTAATTGGCGCTGCATTTGCAGGAATTTCAATGATGACATAGATGTCATTTGGTGCATCTTTACCTGCTGGGATATTGCTGTAACTCATATCAATACTCTTTCGTTATGAAGTCAGATGTAAAATCCACTCGATTATAACGTGGATATCATCAAAATGATGCCGATTATACAATGCGCACACGCGAAAGTTGATATGAATGGTGACAGAATGACACTCAAGTCAGCTTAATTGTCACGATCAACAAAAATATTGGACATAATAATGATAAAAACCAGACAATCGAACGTAAAGTTGCCCAATTACATAAATAACAGATGCCATAAATGATACGTAAAATAATATATGCCCAACCCAATCTCAAAATAAAGTATTCAGGCACCACCATATACTCAGCCATCAAAATAGCTGTTAAAAATAAAGGTAAACTTTCAAAACTGTTTTGTTGTACTGCATTTGCCCGAGCAGCGATACCCTTTGTATTAGCAAGAAAATCTCTTGGGTTCTGATTATCAACGGGTTGAAAACCGCCTTTAAATTTTGCAATTACGGTAAATGCGTATGGCAGCAAACATGCCACTAAAATAATATAGATAATGCTGCTGATGCCGTGCATAGTGCCATCCATCACTGAAAATACTGTTGATCATGCTATCATAACTGATCGTTTTTACCTGAAATTTTATGCAATCGCATGTCATCATTGATTTATAGGGCTATGTATGCAACAACCTGATCAAAAAGAATTGTTTGATGTCTTAGAAAAGCAAAAGAAGAATCAGCTTCAGGTAGACCTCATATTTAAAATTGTATTACCTATCGTCGCTTTTTTACTGAGTGTAATTTGTGCAAATTTAAATTGGCAATCGACACTGGGTACCTTTGTCATTTTGACAATCACTTTTATTGCAGTGGGTGTCAAAAGACTTCCTTTATGGCATTGGCTCATTGTAATTACCGTGTATTGTCTGATAGATAATTACCTTAGTTATGGCCAACTTGACTTGTCTCACTTACGCCTACAACTCGGCACAATGATTATTTTCGTTGGTATGGTTGGAATCGGCCGTCCTTATGTAGATCGCTGGTTTATGAAAAGCCAATAAATAAAAAAGCGCCCTACGGCGCTTTTTTTAATCACTAACGATTAAGCAGGTTTACGTAGATCTTTACGTAAAATTTTACCTACATTTGATTTTGGTAATTCATCCATAAACTCAACATAACGAGGGCGTTTATAGCCTGTTAAGTTTTCTTTAGCAAAGTTCAAAATTTCTTCAGTTGTTAAACTTGGATCTTTTTTCACAATAAAGAGTTTTGGCACTTCACCTGATTTCTCATCTGGAACACCAATTGCGGCAACTTCCAATACTTTTGGATGTTTGGCAATAACTTCTTCAATTTCACTCGGATAAACGTTGAAGCCAGAAACCAAAATCATATCTTTTTTACGGTCTACAATTTTTGTATATCCGCGGCTGTCCATAATACCGATATCACCAGTACGGAAGAAGCCGTCGGCTGTCATCACTTTAGCGGTCTCATCCGGACGGTTCCAATATCCTTTCATGACCTGAGGACCACGGATTGAGATTTCGCCTTGTTCACCTAAAGGTACTTCTTTTCCATCATCATCCAAAATTGCAACATCGGTTAAAGGTAATGGAATACCAATCGTACCGCTAAATTCAGTCGATGTCGGTGGATTCGCAGTTGCAACTGGCGAAGTTTCTGATAAACCATAACCTTCGATAATGGTTGTACCCGTAATTTTCTTCCAAGCTTCTGCTGTAGAAGGTAAAACTGCCATACCACCGCCCATCGCCATTTTTAAATTACTATGGTCGAGTTGCTTAAACTCTTCATTATTTACTAAAGCATTAAATAATGTATTTACTGCTGGGAAAAATGATGGTTGATATTTGCGCAACTCATTAATTACGGCAGGTAAATCACGAGGGTTTGGAATTAAGATATTTGCCTGTCCTTTGTACATACCGTACATCGCACAAACCATGAATGCAAAAATATGGTAAAGCGGTAATGCACAAACAATACGGTCACCTTTCGCCCCATCATTTGCACCAAATTTACTTTGGAAAATACCATCACACTGTAAAAGGTTAGCAACCAAATTACGGTGAGTCAGCTCAGCACCCTTTGAAACGCCCGTTGTACCACCCGTATATTGAAGCACAGCTGTGTCGCTTAAAGTTAAATTCGGACGTTTGTAATTGCTTGGATTTTCTTTATTTAATGCGCTATTAAATTTAACATGGCCCGGAATGTTCCAAGCTGGAATTTGTTTGCGCACTTTACGCAAAACAAAATTGACTAAAGTCCCCTTAAGTGTACCTAACATGTCTCCAACAGAAGCAACCACAACATGCTTGACTGGAGTTTTACCTAAAATACTTTGGTAAACGCTTGCAAAGTTCTCGATAATGACAAGAACTTCAGCACCTGAGTCATTTAACTGATGCTCAAGCTCACGTGCAGTATATAGCGGGTTAACATTCACTAAAATTAAACCAGCACGGAAAACCGCCAAAGCCACTACAGGATACTGCAATACGTTTGGCATCATCACTGCCACGCGAGTTCCTTTTGCTAACCCCAAATTTTGCAAATAGGTCGCGAATTTACGGCTTGCAAGCTCCAACTCGTTAAATGACATGGCTTTATCCATAAAGATAAAGGCATCACGAGAACCAAATTTCTGGAAATTACGCTCAAAAATATCAACAATTGAGGTATTTTCTGCAGGCAATGCTACTGTTTCTGGTATCCCTGTCTTTTGGTATTCTGCAAACCAAATCTTTTCCATAATGCCATTATCTCCGATTCGTAATCCTTAGTAATAACTGTTATTCAATGCCCCAGCTATTCTTTAGCTTCTTGGTGCCAGAACATATTTAAAACTTATTGGCACATTCATGACACTTTCGAACAAGATTATGAGACAGAAGTTTTGACAATTTGTCCCTGTCAAATTTTTTGCATGGAGTACAAATTACGTACTCCAAATTGCTGCCCTTTTAATCATTATTCAATACCAACAAGTTCAGTTCATTGCTTGAACTTGTTGCCATATATAGCGTATTTATGTTGCCAGACGCTAGCTTTATCTCTGAATCAACAGTTTATTTGCTTTTTGATATCCACGTGGTAAGAGCTGACCTTTCGAAGCACGTTTACCCATGTATTTTTGCAGATCATCACCTTTTAATTTCAGATGTTGTTGACCTGCAACCACCTGAATTATTTCATCTAGGTTCAAGGTTGTCATGGATAAAATCTGCTCTTTAGCTTCAAGTTGTATCAACTTATTACCTTTACCTTTATTTAAATTTGGTAATTCTGCCAAATCTAAAATTAACAAACGCCCTGCTGAGCTAAGCACAGCCAAATGTGTCATGTTTTGTGCAGAGATAAGCGGTAAAGCTTTTGCCTTATCAGGCACTGTTAAGAATGTCTTACCAGCTTTGGCATTTGTATCTAGCTGTTTAACTTGAGTTTTAAAACCATAACCCGCTGAACTTGCAGCAATTAGTTCAGATTCATCATCATCTAAATAAGCCTGAATAAACGCTACCCCACTTGCTGGAGATAGTTTCGAACTTAATGGATCACCTAAGCCTCTGGCTGAAGGTAAGCTACTAATTGGTAAGGCATAACTACGCCCTGTTTCATCAAGGAAGTAAACTCTTTGATTGGTTTTACCTACTGCATGGCTTAAATATTGATCCCCTACACGGTAGTTTAGGTTTTCAGCATCAACATCTGCTCCTTTTGCTGCACGAACCCAACCCGCTTCTGATAAAACGACTGTTACCGCTTCAGCTGGCATTAAATCTTGTTCTTTAATTTGAACAGCTTCGGCACGTGCAACAATTGGAGAACGACGTTCGTCACCAAACTTTTTCGCGTCTTCTTTTAGTTCGCCAATAATCAGATTTTTCAAAGACTCAGGATTTTCCAATTGTTCACGAATAATCGCAGCTTTTGCAGCGAGCTCATCTTGTTCGTGACGGATTTCCATCTCTTCAAGCTTTGCCAAATGGCGTAATTTCAGCTCTAAAATCGCTTCTGCTTGTATTTCATCAATATTGAAATGTTCCATCAATACTGGCTTAGGCTGATCTTCTTCACGAATAATACGAATCACTGTATCAATATCAAGATAAGCAATTAACAAACCCGCCAAAATATGCAGGCGCTTTTCAATACGATTTAAATGATATTGCAAACGACGAGTTACCGTTTTTTTACGGATTTCGATCCATTCAAGCAAGATACGGCGAATCGATTTAACTTGAGGACGACCATCTTCACCAATCATGTTCAAATTGACACGATAGCTTGACTCTAAATCGGTGGTCGCAAATAAATGGCTCATCACTGCTTCTGCATCAATACGGTTAGAACGCAGCACAATCACCAGTCGTGTTGGGTTTTCATGATCAGACTCATCACGTATGTCCACCACCAATGGTAGCTTTTTAGCCTGCATCTGATCGGCAATTTGAGTAATCACTTTAGAGCCAGATACTTGATATGGTAACTCGGTAATCACTATTTCATGCTTTTCAACGGTATAAACCGCACGCATGCGATAACTACCACGACCAGTTGTCTGGATTTTAAGCAACTCTTCTGGCGGAGTAATAATTTCAGCTTTGGTTGGTAAGTCTGGAGCTGGAATATATTCAGCTAATTTTTCATCTGAAGTTTGTGGGTTACGAATTAAGGCAATCGTTCCTTTAATCACTTCACGTAAATTATGCGGTGGAATATCGGTTGCCATACCTACAGCAATACCAGTTGTGCCATTGAGTAGAATATTAGGAATACGCGCTGGCAATGTAATCGGTTCTTTTAGTGAACCATCAAAGTTATCTTGCCATTCAGTTGTGCCCTGACCTAACTCATTTAACAACAACTCACTATAAGCCGAAAGTTTGGCTTCTGTATAACGCATTGCAGCAAATGACTTAGGATCATCTGGTGCTCCCCAGTTACCTTGACCTTCGATTAAGGGATAACGATAACTGAAAGGCTGAGCCATTAAGACCATGGCTTCATAACAAGCCGAGTCACCATGTGGATGGTATTTACCAAGTACATCACCCACAGTACGCGCTGATTTTTTAGGCTTACCACTATTTTTTAAGCCTAGTTCGCTCATCGCATAGACAATACGGCGCTGTACAGGCTTTAAGCCATCACTGATATGCGGCAATGCACGGTCCATAATGACGTACATGGCATAATTCAAGTAAGCCTGTTCAGTAAATTCGGCTACAGAGCGGTTTTCTGTCGCATGATGCGCAAGGCTGGTCATAGTCAGCTTATCTTCCAAATCAGTCGTTATTTTAAGTGTGTATTATGCTAAGTGGGCTATGTTACAGACACAAGAGGGGCTCTGTCACCTGAGCGTCAAATTATGTCTTATCTCTCAATATTTTTAGTTACTTGCTATAAAGTTAGGCAAAACTATAGCCCGATCGACTCTAGTCTTTTACCTTGAGTCTCTTCACCTAATATCAAAATAACCAATGCCACAGCAAGTAAAACAACAGTAAACATCATAAAAACGTGATTAAACCCGTTTTTAGCAACCATCATATGAGTCACGACGATTGGCGCGACAATGCCACCAATACGCCCCATTGCCGATGCCCAACCCGAACCAAAAGCACGAATATTGGCCGGATATTGTTCTGGCGTATAGGTATATAACACTCCCCATGCACCCAAATTAAAGAATGACATGAGACAACCCCAAAACATAATGCTATTTACGCTGTCGGCTTGTCCAAAGAAATATGCAGATAAGGCACAAAAACCGATAAATGCCGCGAGTGTAATTTTTCGACCTAAGCGTTCAACAAACCAAGCAGCAGCTAAGTAGCCCGGTAGCTGCGCCAAAATCATAAGCAATACATATTCAAATGATTTAACAACATCGTAGCCTTGTTTCACCAATAGACTTGGTAACCAAGTAAAGATCCCGTAATAGGAATACACAATTCCAAACCAGATCAGCCAGAGCATTAAACTTCTACGAGCAAATTGACCACTCCAGAGCTGTTTAAATGAAACTTTTTGTCGCATCGCCACAGGTACGACTTCAATATGGTGAACTATTTGCACACATGCTTTGGCTTCTAGTTTTTGTACCAGTGCATGCGCTTCTTCAATACATCCACGGTTAATCAGGTAAGGTATCGACTCAGGGACTTTTTTCCAAATCACTAAAATATAAAGAAGTGGTAGGCCACCCATAAGAAAGGCGATATGCCAGCCAAATTTAGGAATAATAAAATAAGAAATGAGCGCTGCAACCAGCCACCCTAGTCCCCAAAAACTTTCAAGCAGAACAATAAATCGGCCACGAACATGAGCAGGAACATACTCACTGACCAATGTGACTGCTACAGGTAACTGACCACCTAGTCCAAGACCAACAATAAACCGAAAAATTAATAACCACTTTAGATCGGGGGCAAAAGCACATAAAGCTGTAGCAATACTATAAATGGCCATCGTAATCGCAAATACCGTTTTACGGCCAAAACGATCTGCTAAGGCACCAGAACAAACTGCACCGATAGCCATGCCCACAAAGCCGATACTGACAATCCAACCGCTTTCAGCCGGTGTTAATGACCAGTCTTTAACAAGGGTTGTCATAATAAAAGCAATAATGCCGGTATCCATCGCATCAAACATCCATCCCAACCCTACTACCCATAAAAGCGTGTAGTGAAATTTGCCGATTGGGAGATTTTGTATACGTGAAACCAGATCCATAGGATTAACTCTACTGGAAAGATTAAGTGAGCAAGACCATATATAGAATTGTTATATCATGCCCACATCAAGTTCTGAATGATTAATGTTCGTCGGTAGAAGAAGCCGACTCTGCATCATCATCTTTATAAATAAATTTAGGCATTTCCAAACCAAAATAAATGGCAATCAAACGTAAGGTAAAGCCGAAAATTAGAGTCGAAATAACAGTTAACTCTAGACTTAATCCTATATCCTGACAGACCCAATAACAGATCACTGCCACAAAAGAAATACTCGCGTAGAGTTCACGGCGGAAAACAAATGGCACATCGTTACATAAAATATCACGTAAAATACCACCCGAAACCCCAGTCAAAACACCTGCTACGGCTGAAACGACAAAGCCATGCCCCATTTGTAAGGCAATCTGACAACCAATAATGGTAAAGCCAATCAAACCTAAAGCATCAAGTACCAAGAAAATGTTATGTAAATGGCGCATCCATTTAGCAATAATGATGGTAACAAAGGCAGCACAACACGTTAAAACTAAATATTCAGGATGCTTCACCCACGTTAAAGGATAGTGCCCAAGTAATACATCACGTACAGAACCACCACCCAAGGCCGTTACACAGGCAATCAGTACGACACCGAACCAGTCCATACTCCGTCGCCCAGCAGACAATGCTCCAGTCATGGCTTCGGCAGTAATCGCAATAATATAAATAACGGTGAGTAACATTGCCCTTTCCTTCAGGCCAAACGGTGGGCGTATTTTAAGATAAACTTATAGGAATTGTGCACAGCATTGTTTAAATTTTTTTCCTGAACCGCAGATACAAGCCTGTTTCATAGTGACTTGCATATCGACCGTTGGATCAAGGAAAAACCATTGCTGCTGGTGATACACAAAATGTGAAACTTCATGGTGGATTTGAGCACTTTTTCCATCATGATAATGAGCTTTGAACTCCACCTGTGCATGAGTCTTATCCAACTTTTCTTTGGCTTGGATAACTTCTAAACCCAACCATTGATTTTGTTTACTCCAATCTGCAATAGCTTCTTTATCAAGAGCAGATTGCTGTCCTAGTGCTGTGGTTTGAACAATATAATCAATTTGTTGTAATGCAAAAGCACTATAACGGGAACGCATAAGCTGCTCCGCTGTCAGGGCTTTTGCTGTGCCTAAATGTAAAGGCTCGCAACATTCTGCATAACTGCCTTTTCCACATGGACAAATTTGTTCTGTCATTAAGTTTCTCAGAAAAAAGATTTACCAAATTTTGGCTAGATGGACGGCGACATGGATGTCGCCTGTTGGTCAGGGGTTACAGGGATGTACCCTCTGACCAACAAAGATTTTTGTTACTTTTCATCTTTGAAAAGTAAGGAGGTTTGCCTAATCAAACTTAATCGAGTCTAAATCACCTTATGAGGCTGTATGGCAAAATAACTCTTTAATTGTATTAAAAATTAATCTTTTGATTCATCTTGTTCGATAGAAACAATATGAACTTTCTCGATTTTATGACCTTCCATAGTTACAACTTCAAAGCGATAACCATCCGCTTCTACAGTTTCACCATTTTCAGGTAAACGACCTAAATGGAATAACAAATAACCCGATAAAGTAGAATATTGTTCACTTTCATCTACCAAGTCACGACCAAGTAAAAGAGATACGTGGCGAATATCGGTTGAACCTTCAAGTATTAAAGAACCATCTTCTAAGCTTTCAGCTGCTGCATCTAGTTCGTCGTCATCAGGGAACTCACCTGCAATAGCTTCTAAAATATCAATTGGTGTCGCAATACCTTCGATTGAACCATATTCATTTAGAACAATGGCCATTTGTAAAGGAGCCTGACGTAATTGCTCCATCACCATAAGCACTTGAGCATTTTCATGCACAATAACTGGTTCACGTAAGTGCTTTTGGAAATCGACAACACCCGTTTCAATAAAGTTATTTAAAACTTTATGCGTAAGCGCGATACCTTCAATATTATCAAGTTCACCACGAGCAACAATTAAACGTGAATGTGTCATCGACATTAAACGTTCTTTCAAAACTTCCGGTTCGTCGTCTAAATCAATCCATTCAAGTTCAGGTCGTGGAGTCATCACCGACTTTACTGGACGTTCAGATAAGCCAAGTACACCTTGCACAAGTACACTATGGTAAACACCGTTTTCTTCATCGAAAACTTCGTCAGCAAAAGCTTGGGTTGCCAAAACATCTTCTTTATCCGCCGTTTGAGAGTCCGAAGTAGAACTACTGTTCTTACTTCCTAACATACGTAAAACGGCAGATGCTGTGCGATAACGTAAATCGGTGGTGGTCACTAACTTCTCTTGATTGTGACGCATGGTTTGGTTGATCATTTCGACTAAAATCGAGAAACCAATCGCAGCATATAAATAACCCTTCGGAATATGGAAACCAAAACCTTCCACCACCAAAGAGAAACCAATCATCATTAAGAAGCCAAGACACAGAATAACGACTGTTGGGTGCTTATTTACAAAGTCCATGAGTGGTCTCGAAGCCCACAACATGATACCCACAGCAATCACAACAGCAACCATCATCACTGACAGCTCTTTGACCATACCCACCGCAGTAATTACGCTGTCTAATGAGAATACGGCATCAAGCACAACAATCTGGACAATCACCATCCAGAACGCGGCATGGACAGGGTTATCTTCTTTATGAAGCTGTTTACCTTCCATTCGCTCATGCAATTCCATGGTGCCTTTAAATAACAAGAACACACCACCGAATAATAAAATCAAATCACGACCAGAGAATGGATGATCAAAAATATGGAAAAGCGGTTGGGTGAGTGTCACAACCCAAGCAATTGAAGCCAAGAGGACAAGACGCATTCCCAAAGCGAGTATTAAACCCACTATACGTGCCTTAGTACGTTGTTCTGGCGGTAACTTTTCAGCCAAAATAGCAATAAAGACGAGGTTATCGATCCCTAGTACGATTTCAAGAACAATTAATGTAGCTAAGCCTACCCAAGCAGACGGATCAGACATCCATTCAAAGATCATTGATCCTGCTCCTGTGCTGGGTAGATTTTATCTTTATTGGGCAACGCAACAGGCGTACCTAGACAAAGGGGGAATAATGTTTTTTTAGGACAAGAAATTAAAACGGAGCGACTACAACCACTACCCATATTTGTTCATATGTTGTTAAACGAATTTTCAGTATAGGCAAGATTTAACATAAATTCATCATTTTTATTTGATCATTATATGTATTCACCAAACCCATACAAAACATGGGTCTTTCCTATAAAACTGCTTATAAAGTTGTCATATTTTTTGCTTAGTGTAGACAAGAAATATGAACGTGATAAGGTGAAAATAAAGCAATGAATAGCGTATTAACAATGGCAGTAAACGATTCACCAATAACATCTGTAAAAACAACACAACCTCTTATTGCATTATATTGTGGCTCACGAGCAGGAAATAAGTCGATTTATCGAGAAAAGGCAATTGAATTAGCCAGCGGAATAGCGGAACAAGGTTTTGGTTTAGTCTACGGCGGTGCCAGCATTGGTTTAATGGGCCAAGTTGCAGAAAGTGTGCTTGCACATGGTGGAGAAGCTGTAGGTGTCATTCCTGAATTTATGCTTGATTATGAAGTCGCACATGCAGGACTAACCGAATTGCATGTGGTCGAAACCATGCATGAGCGTAAAGCCATGATGGCAGAGCGTGCAAGTGCATTTATTGCATTACCTGGCGGTTTAGGAACATTCGAAGAAATTTTGGAAATTGCGACTTGGGGCCAACTCAATCAGCACCAAAAACCCATGATTTTATATAACGTAAATGGTTTTTATAATGCATTAATTGCTCAGTTAGACCATGCAGTCCAAGAAGGTTTTCTTCCCCTTCAACACCGAGCAAAATTAATTGTATGTGAAGAAATCGATCAAATTTACAACGTCATCCGAAACTTAAAAATGCCAAAAAGATTTGTTGTGTAAACTCTCCTCTCCCAATAAAAAAGCGGTTCTTCCGCTTTTTTTGTTTTCACTATTTTCACCGTTGCCTTCAAGAGCAATTAGATTTAGTAAAGGGGTACTCAACATTGTCTTACTTTTTTTACTTTCAATTTGTTTTAAACTAGACCAAAACGTTAACTTTCAAATGTTATGAATGCCACGCCGACTCACCAAGCCTTGCAACCTGAATATCGCTTACTCGTACTTTTGGTGTCTATTGGCTTTTTTATGCAGGCATTAGATACCACAATTGTAAATACTGCTATTCCTGCAATGGCACACCATTTAAATGAAGACCCATTACGTATGCATAGCGTGGTGGTGGCTTATGTTTTGTCGGTTGCTGCCTGCATTCCTTTAAGTGGATGGTTAGCCGATCGGTTTGGCGTTAGAAATACATTTTTATCAGCAATTATTATTTTTACTTTAGCGTCTTTGGGGTGTGGGCTGTCTCAAAATCTGAATGAACTTTTATTTTTCCGTGTCATTCAGGGTGTGGGAGGAGCACTATTACTCCCCGTTGGTCGTTTATCACTTTTAAAAATTATTCCCCGAACCCAATTTCTAGCTGCTATGAGCCTCATGAGTCTGGCGGGTTTACTTGGCCCTCTCGCAGGTCCAACATTAGGGGGCTGGTTAGTTGAAGTGGCAACTTGGCACTGGATTTTTCTTATTAATATTCCAATGGGTGTACTCGGTATATTAATGACATTAAAGGTCATGCCAAATGTAAAAGAACCTACAGTTAAAACCTTTGATCTTATGGGGTTTGTACTCTTGGTGATTGCAATGATTGGCTGGTCTTTAGGTATTGAACATCTTGCCTCGCCTGAATATTCCAAATGGTTCAGTATTTCTCTATTAATAGTCGGAGTAATTGCAACGCTTTGGTATGCCTATCATTCCCATACTCATCAAAATGCATTATTCCGTAGTCGATTATTTAAAAATAAAATTTTCGCAATCGGGATTTTAGGTAATTTCTTCGCTCGCTTTGGTGGTAACGCTTTACCTTTCGTCATACCACTCATGTTGCAAGTGGCTTTTGGATTTGAACCATTTATTGCGGGTTTAATGATGATTCCACTAGTGCTAGGTTCACTATTTTCTAAGCCAATTGTTAGACCTATTATTCAGAAAATGGGATATCGCCGTTTTTTGTTAATTAACACCACATTAGTCGGTCTATGTATTGCGTCTTTTGCGATTATGACTGTCGACACGCCTACTTGGTTTAGAGCCTTACACTTTTTCTTGTTTGGTACATTAAACTCATTACAGTTTGTAGGTATGAATACACTGACTTTAAAAGACTTGCCTCAACAAGATGCGAGTAGCGGGAATAGTTTCTTATCAATGATTATGATGCTTTCTATGAGTATCGGTGTTGCATTGGCAGGTACACTCATTAATGTATTTACCAATTACTATGGTACAGCCCATGTCACAACAGCGTTTCATGTCACTCTGGTCTGTTTAGGCTGTATTAACGTCATTACTGCGCTTATCTTTTGGCAAATTCCAAAAAATACACCTGTGTAAGCAGTTGCATTTTTAGCATGGTTTCTCGCTCGTAAATCACGGTATCATGTGAGCTTCATCTTGATACTGAGTTTTGCATGACCAAGCTGGCAAAAACCTTTTCTGCACCACGCTACAACACCATAATCGGTATTGTTTTAGCTTGTGTCATGGGGGTTCTCACTTACTTCGGTCTGTTCTATCAACAAAAAGCAATTGCTCAAGATTATCCAGTTCAAGGCTTTGATATTTCTCATCATCAAGAAGAGATTAACTGGAAAAAAATATCACCCCAAAAATTCCAGTTCGTCTATTTAAAAGCGACTGAAGGTGGTGATTATAAAGATCCAAAATTTCAAGAAAACTGGTTAAAAGCACGCGAACATGGATTTCATGTTGGGGCTTATCATTTTTATCGTCTATGTCGTGATGGTAAAACACAGGCAGAAAATTTTATTGCAACTGTTCCAAAGAAAATCGATGCGCTTCCACCTGTTATCGATCTCGAATATGACAGCAACTGTATTAATGCACACACCAAAGAACAATTACTTAAAGAAATAGGCATTATGCATGACCGCTTAAAACAGCATTATGGCAAACAACCTATCTTTTATATCTCCAAAACTTTTTACCATATTGTGTTAATAGGAAATTTCCCTAATACGCCGCTTTGGGTTAGAGATTATGAAGGAAAACCTGAACTGAAAGACAAAAGAAAATGGCTCTTTTGGCAGCATAGTAATCAAGGTAAAATTGAAGGTATGACAAAGCCAGTAGACTTAAATGTTTATGAGGGTTCAGTCAAAGAGTGGCATCAATTTTTACAGCAACAAGGCATCGTGAAAGCACAATAATATGCGCAAAATCATTCATATCGATATGGATGCCTTTTATGCATCGGTCGAATTGCGAGAGCGTCCTGATTTAAAGCATCTTCCTGTCGTTATCTCTTCGCATCATCCGCGCGCTGTAATTGCGGCAGCTTCTTATCCTGCCCGTGAGTTCGGTTTACGCTCTGCTATGTCTATGAGCCAAGCAAGAAAACTATGCCCTCAAGTTGTTATTATCGAACCTAATTTTGAAAAATATCGTACAGTCTCGGCTCAAATCCATTCAATCTTTCAGCAGTATACTCTTCTCATTGAACCTTTATCGCTTGATGAAGCATATTTAGATGTCACTGAGAATTTAAAGCAAATCGCGAGTGCAACCGAAGTGGCTATGCATATTCGGGAAGATATTTTTAGACTAACAGGACTGACCGCCTCGGCTGGTGTAGCACCTAATAAATTTTTGGCAAAAGTCGCGTCTGACTGGAATAAACCGAATGGTTTATGTGTAATAAAACCATCTCAAGTCGCTACTTTTATTCAAGACCTTCCGCTAAAAAAGATTCCTGGCGTGGGCAAAGTTACCCAAGAAAAACTCCAACAGCTTGAATTGCACACACTAGGTGACTTGCAAAAAATTGAAGAAGCGGTTTTAGTTCATCACTTTGGTAAATATGGGCAACAGCTTTATTTATACGCCCAAGGTATTGATAACCGCCCTGTTCAAGCTGAACGTGCTCGTCAGCAAATTTCGAAAGAAACCACATTTGATAGTGATTTAACCCTAACTCAGTGCCAACCTTATTGGCATGGCTTAGCTGAAAAAGTTTGGCAAAGTTTAGAGAAAAAACAACTCCATGCTCGTGGTGTAAATATTAAACTCAAACTTAAAAATTTTCAGACTTTACAACACAGTAAAAGTTTTAAAACTCCAATCCATTCTCAACAAGATTTGATTCAAGTTTTATTCTTACTTTTAAATGAAATGCATATTCCCGAAAACTTCCAATTTCGTCTTATTGGGATTGGTGTTTATCAGTTACAGATCAAAGCTGACGACTTCCAACTTTCATTATTATAATTGATGTTTTTTTATTCAAAAGAACAAGTTTTAGACAAAAACAGTTACCTTTTGATCAAAAATTACAGTAATCTAATTAGCGCATATTCATTACCCATGTATTTGCAACATGCCAAAGCAACCTTTACTTTAGGCATATCGTCCTGTGATTGGCGTGACGACCAAATCCGAATATTACAGGGCTCTTCTGATACATGGCTTAGATTTTTTCATCACAATAATCTACTTAAATTCCTTTGTACTTGCTTGCACCAACCCTGCATCTATTCATAAAATCAAAGCTATTCAATAAATACACTTTAGAGCATTTTTATGACGGTAAAACGTTTACACGTGACTTCACGCTACTGCGAAGTTGCGATTTCAGGTAATTTAGTCCATTTAGCAGGCCAACTCGCTGATGACACCAGTGTAGACATTACGGCACAGACTCAACAAACTTTAGACAATATTGATCGCTTACTTGCTGAAGCTGGTACAGACAAAAGTCATATTCTTTCAGTCATGATTTTTCTAAAAGATATTGAAACAGACTATGCAGCCATGAATGCTGTATGGGATGCATGGATTAGCAAAGAAAATCCACCTGCTCGTACTTGTGTGGAGTCTAAACTTTACGCACCTGACGTACTAGTAGAAATGACTGTCGTTGCGGTACTTCCATAGTTCTTATTGATTTTAATCAATAAAAAAATTCTAATATCAGCATTTTATTCATATCGTCTTTAATAAACCCTAAAATCAAAATTTTATAATGTCTACTTGTTAAGACTTCACAAAAGCATTTGAGATTCGCTCTAACTGCGGCGTGGCATGTAAAGTTGCCATCTCTGATTCAGGGGTCAATAAATCTCTTCTTAAATCATTATAATCAGGCACACTGCTATAACGTAGTACACGGTAACCCGCAAGTTGTAATAAACGGCGTTCATACTGCTGATGTGCACGACGTAAACCATTTTCTTCAAGCATAACCACCACAAAAACTTGGTAATTTTGATCAAGTACCACAAAGTCAGCCGTCATATTTTGATATTTTCGACGGGTGTGAGCATATTTAGTTGTTAATAAAGCATCAAATGAGACATGAGCTAATACAGTAAATTTAGGAAATACTGTTTGTAAACGAGTAAGAGTCATTTGCTCATGACTACTTAATACGGCACGGCGCTTTAAAGCACTGTCTTGTTGGTGTTTTCTTGAGAGGCTTTTCGCCGCCATAATGACAGTCAAAAAGAGTAGTAAGATCGTAATTAAATAGTACATGGGTCTAATCCTTTAAGTTTTTTATAATGATTTTGCTAGATCACGCTTTGTTTTAATTGATAACGACACAGCCGTTTTTTAAAAGGTTCACTTAGTAATTTCACTTGTAGTTATCAAGCTTGGCTTAAATTTAGCCACCCTCAACATTATTTATAATCATAGAGTCAACAACAATCAAGTGCAGCTCGTCAGATTTTGGATATTTATCATTATTCGTTACGTTTTTTGTACTTTAAATCTTCAAAAATCTCACTATACGATTTAAATAACCTCATGGAAAACAAAAAAGGCTCTGTTTAAGAGCCTTTTTTATCATTATCCACGTGCTTTTGACTTTGCTTTACTTTTCCCACCAAACGGTCTCTTCTCACCTGTTTCACGCGGAGGCAAACCCGTATGTTGCGTTAGTACCTGACCTTTTTGTGGACGCTTCTGATTTGAATGATTACTCGTTTGCTGGTTATTTCGTTTAACCGAATCCCCTGCCGTAGACGAGTTTTTCTTACGGGCAGATTTATATTCCCCTTCAGTCCCTTTTGGCTGATAAGTCGGAATTAAATGCTGCTTTGAATTACCAATCAAATCAGCACGGCCCATTTCTTTTAAAGCTTCACGAAGTAATGGCCAGTTGTTTGGATCATGGTAACGCAAGAATGCTTTATGTAAACGACGGCGTTTTTCACCTTTTACAATATCAACTTTTTCAGTATAACGAGCAACTTTAGCAAGCGGGTTCTTGCCCGAATAATACATGGTGGTTGCAGTTGCCATTGGTGATGGATAGAACGTCTGTACCTGATCGGCACGGAAACCATTCTTTTTCAACCAAATAGCAAGGTGCATCATGTCATAATCTGAAGTACCCGGATGCGCAGCAATAAAGTAAGGAATTAGATACTGCTCTTTTCCTGCTTCTTTACTGAAACGGTCAAACATTTGTTTGAAGCGATCATACGTACCAATACCCGGTTTCATCATCTTAGATAACGGGCCTTGCTCAGTATGTTCAGGAGCAATTTTTAAATAACCACCAACGTGGTGTTGCACCAGCTCTTTGACATATTCAGGGTTCAATACTGCAAGGTCATAACGTAAACCTGAACCAATCAGAATCTTCTTCACACCTTTAATTGCACGTGCTTTACGGTAAAGCTGCACTAAAGGCGCGTGATCGGTATGTAAGTTTTGACAAACGCCCGGATAAACACAAGAAGGTTTACGACAGTTCTTTTCAATTTCTGGGTCCTTACAATGCAAACGATACATGTTTGCCGTTGGACCACCTAAGTCAGAAATAATGCCGGTGAAATTTGGTGCCGTATCACGAATTTTTTCAATCTCACGTAAGATCGAATCTTCCGAACGGTTTTGAATAATACGTCCTTCATGTTCTGTAATTGAACAGAATGTACAGCCGCCAAAACAGCCACGCATAATATTGACCGAGAATTTGATCATATCAAATGCAGGGAAACGCGCATCACCATAAGTAGGATGTGGCAAACGTGCATATGGTAAATCAAACACATAATCCATTTCCTCAGTAGTTAGAGGAATTGGAGGTGGGTTAATCCACACATCACGCTCACCATGGCGTTGAACCAACGCACGAGCATTACCCGGATTAGTTTCAAGGTGCAAAATACGGTTTGCATGTGCATAAAGCACTTGATCATTAGCCACTTCTTCGAAAGAAGGCAAACGGATTACTGCCAACTCTCGTGGTGGTAATTTGTGTTTAATTGCTTTTGACGGTGCTGGCTTTAATTGAACGATTTGAGTATCGTCATCGAGTTTGTCGCCTTCACGTACAATCGGATTTGCAACAATCTCTTTTTGGAAATTTTGGTACTGAGCTAAAGAGTTACCCTTTTCTTTTTCAACCTCACAGCCATCAATATCTTCTGTCATGACATATGGGTTAATAATTGGGTCAACACGCCCAACCGTATCTACATCATTACTCGCAACTTCAACAAACTTCGCTTTTGATGCTTTGTTGTGTTTATTAATAATAAATGCTGTACCACGAACATCAGTAATCTCGTGGATTTTTTCACCTTTAGCCAAACGATGCATCACATCAATAATGGCACGCTCACCATTACCATACATGAGCAAATCAGCTTTTGAGTCCATTAAAATCGAACGACGGACTTTATCTGACCAATAATCGTAGTGCGCAATACGACGTAAACTACCTTCAATACCACCTAATAACACAGGTACATCTGGGAAAGCTTCACGACAGCGCTGGCAATATACTGTTGCAGCACGGTCAGGACGTTTGTTTGGTTCATTGTTTGGAGAATATGCATCATCCGAACGGATTTTACGATCTGCCGTATAACGGTTAATCATCGAATCCATATTACCTGCGGTTACACCCCAAGCAATCGTTGGCTTACCTAAAACGCGGAAGCTTTCAACATTGGTCCAATCTGGCTGCGCAATAATTCCGACACGGAAACCTTGTGCTTCAAGTACACGCCCAATCACACCCGATACAAATGATGGGTGGTCAATATAAGCATCACCACAGACTAAAATAAAGTCACACGCATCCCAGCCGAGTTGGTCCATTTCTTCTCGTGACATCGGCAAAAATGGCGCTGGTTCAAAACACGACGCCCAATATTTGTCGTAATCAAACAGCGCTTTTGGCGCAGTTTGCATGGTATAAGCGGTAGACATGGCTTGCGAATCTCGGCTAGCAGATGAAGGAGAGACATCTAAAGATGAAAGCCGATCATTTTAACATGAATTCCATTCATTTTCCTTGTTTATAAAACATACGAAAACAATAATATAGAAATTAATTTGATTAAAGTTTATCCAATATTTTATTCTCGGAATAAATACGGCGGAATTAAATCCGCCGTAGTCTTAACACAATTTATTTATAGGTATTAGAACAAAGCTTTTGGCAAACGGATCTGAATAATTTCGTTATCGTCAGCCAGTTTTGCGTTACGTCCTGTCGAACCAGGGAAATTATTGTCATTTAGTACCGTGAGCGTTGTGCCATTTTCAATAATCACATCTTCAATAGTTTCAAACGGGAAAGCAAAAACTTGTCCCGTACCAATATCCCCTGCTCTAGCTGTGCCATACAACATATTCGGGTTAGCAATTTTAATTAAATCGACTAAATCTTCACGGCTTACTAGCTGACCTGACTCATTCAATTTAATACGGATTAATTTTTTATATCCGCCTAAATTATTCTGAGTCGCATCACGCTCAATAATAATGCCTTCTTTATTATTAAAGAGTTGGAAGTCACCAATATTGGTTGCCTTGCTGTCTAATTGGAACCAATAATATTTCCCTGTATACGCTTTTTTCTTAATGTCGAATTGAGAAATCAGCAACTGTCTTTCCGTTTCTCGAATTGATTTAATTGGCTTTTCTATAAGCGGGTAAAGATACTGCCCATCTGGTGAAATTGCCATTCCTTCAAAACCACCACTTTGCTGAACCAAAGGCTCTACAAAATTAATTTGCGCTTTATTAAACTGATTTTGTGGTGAACGTAATTCTTGGGTCGGATTTAATGGATTTGGTAAAGCGATAGGTGTATCTAGTAACACACCATCGGCTGAAAAATGAAGTAAATAAGGTCCAAACTCATCCCCAATCCAATAAGTGCCATCGCTAGTACGTTGCATTGACTCTGGGTCAAAATCAGCACCCGTTAATAGACGCTCAGGCGTGTTACCATTCACAATATTAAAAGGAATTAACTTGTTTGGATCACGCAATTGAATAAAGCTTTGTACAGTAACCTGCCCTGTACCTTTGGTTTTAGTTTTGAAATCAGGTTTTAATTTATAAATACGAAGCAAAAAGTCTGCTGAATTATCTTGTGTACCAAAGCCATTATCGGCCATTGCCATATAGCTACCATCTTCATTTTTTAATGCAGCCGAAAAACCTTGTACAGGCTGGCCTTTAAATGGAGGATAAATTCCATTTGCACCTTTTACATATGCACCAGAGTCTGGGCCAGCAGCATAAGTTTCTACAGGCAATTTGGCAAAAGAAATTAAAGTTGGTTCAGTAACATTTTCGGTAGGTGAGGTTTGTTCTTGGTCGTTGTCATCATTACATGCCGACAATCCTAAACTGGCGCAGCATAATAATGCCACTAAAGTTTTTTTGCTCATAAATTTGTACGTTTGGTAAAAAATTAAGCAAATTTAATCAAGCTTATATGAAGTTTTTACTTCAAAAAGATGAAATCTTTATGGCGAAAATATGACAAACTCAACTGTTCAATACAAACACAAACTAAATGACTTCATCAAAAAGAATTAAAGTTTCGTTGGCTGATATTCTCCAGCAATTGCTGCTTTTAAAAAGCTCTGGAACGTTGGGCATTCCATATGATTTTCAGCAGGACATACAGCAGCATGTTCTAATCCTTGACTAATAAAATGTAATCGCTTTGCCATGTGCTCTAGTTGTTCAGCTTTATCTTTTAGTTTCTGACGATCAAGATCAGGCTTACCATCTTGTCCAAACATGGTAGCGATCTCATTTAAAGAAAAACCCGCAGCACGTCCTAAAGCAATAAGTGCCAGTTGATCAAGCACCTGCTTACCATACTGCCGACGTAAACCTTGCCGCCCAATCGACTTAATTAGCCCCTTCTCTTCATAAAAACGTAGTGTAGCGGTTGTGACTTTTGCCTTTTTAGCAACTTCACCAATATCCATAATCACCTCTTGACTTCAAGTGAACTTGAACTTGCACAATAAATTTATCACGTTTCATACGTATAAAAGCAAGGTGTAAAAATGAATACCTCCACATTATTCTTCCAAGCTTTATGTCTTGGTATTGGTGCAACAGTCATTATGGATATATGGCTGTTAATACTAAAAATATTTAAGATCCCAACCTTAAATTTTGCTTTTCTCGGACGCTGGGTAGGCTGGATGTTTCAAGGAAAACTTATCCATCAATCTATAGCTCAAAGCCCTCAAATTAAGGGTGAATATTTTTTAGGTTGGATTGCTCACTGTAGTGTCGGGCTAATCTTTTCATCTAGCTTTCTTTTCATTGTTGGCTCAACTTGGCTTAGTCATCCTCAGTTTTTCTCAGCACTAGTATTTGGTGTAGTCACCGTTCTCATCCCTTTTTTTATTATGCAACCCGCCATGGGTAGTGGTTTTGCTTCATCAAAAACACCTCATCCTTTTTTGAACTGTCTAAAAAGTTTGATGAATCATAGTGTTTTTGGTTATGGCTTATATCTCACTGCAAAAATTTTTCAAATTTAAATAAAAAGGAAACTATCCATGAAAACTGTTGCCATTATTTACTATAGTCGCCAAGGGCATACACAATTTATCGCTCAGCAAATTCAAACTGGTATTTTGAGTCATCAAGATATTGAAGTAGATTTACTCAATGCCGAACATCTCGTCGAAAACCCAGAAACACTAATTAAATATGATGGTTTAATTTGGGGGTCTCCTACTTATTTAGGTGGCGTGTCTTCCAAGTTAAAACAACTCATGGATGCGACGGGACCATTATGGAAAAAACAGAGTTTTAAAGGAAAGCTAACAGCTGGATTTACCGTTTCCTCTCTTCCCGCAGGTGATAAACAATCGACACTAATTTCGATTTTTACCTTCTGTATGCAACACGGCATGTTATGGGTCGGCAACCCGATTATACCTGAGCAACACCAAGGTATTCCTTATACTCAAGCAGCCAACCGTCTCGGTTCATGGTCAGGCTTAATGGCTCAGGCTGAACATGGCAGTAATGCCGATAGGTTTGATGAAGGAGATATTAAAACTGCTCAACAATTTGGAGAAAATTTTGCATTGACCTTAAGTGCTTATCAAGGAATATAAATCCATGAAAGCACAGAAACTTTTATTCCTCTTCATTTTATGGGAATGATGTCTTTTATCGTTTCAGGTGTTTCAACTTTTAAAGTAGTAGAACTAAATCATCACCTCGTTTCATTGTGGGTATCAGCTTAGATTATTGCATGGATATTAGCTTTTCCAAGTGTATTGATTTGTGCTCCTATCGCCCAGAAACTAGTCGACATCGTATTTAAGTAAGTTGATCTGTAAGTTAAAACGTACAAAAATTGCGGTGATTTGCGGATATTCAGTTTTAGTATTATTTCATAATATATGAATCATAGAGAGACAGGATGTCTCATTGAAGAAGAATAAGAACGCAGGAAGCGGTAGTTGACAGGAGTTAGCTACATAAAGCTGAATACGAAGGAACCTCGACAGGATGTCGGGGTTTTTTCATTTCAATTATACAAAATTCTTACTTTTTAGATGTGCTGAGCAACAGAACTAATATTGATCCGATAAGTACGGCTAAATACGATTATTTCATTTGAAACTTCATTATTGGTTTTGTATTTTGCTTACCTCATCTTTAACCCAAAATCGTTTTGAACCATCACAATTACACATTCTTGGTCTGAAATTTTTCATAACTTTTTTAATGATCATAATGACAGGATGTACAAGCTTAGGCCCTAATAGTGGCTCATTTACTTGGCGTTCAAATAAGCTATCATCTGGTTTACAAAAAGCTTATTCGGTTCCACCGAGTACAGCCAATCGATTATCTCCAATGATTATTCAAAGTGCTGACAAATATAATGTTCCTCCACTTTTACTCGCGGCAGTTATAAGAAAAGAGTCGAATTACAATAGTAATGCCCGCTCTCCGACTGGGGCTGTTGGTTTAACTCAAATTATTCCAAGCTATTGGCAACAAACTTGTGCTGGTAATTTGTATGATGAATCTACAAATATCCAATGTGGTGCTTATATTTTAAATCATTACTATCAAACCGCAGATAGCTGGTTTAAAGCCACGGCCTATTATAATGTTGGACCAACAGGATATGAGCGAAGCTTCTGGATCCGTCACAAAGCGAAAAAATATGCTCGATCTATTAAGCACCATCAAAAAAATTTAAAAAGTGCCTTATAAATAAGCTTAAACAAAAGCCCATCAATAGATGGGCTTTTTTATGCGACTAATTTTATTCGTCAAATAAACCTTCAAATAACACAGAAGACAAATAACGCTCCCCACTGTCTGGCAGAATAACAACAATAGTTTTACCAGCATTTTCAGGACGCTCTGCAATTTTTGCAGCGGCTGCTAATGCAGCTCCACTTGAAATACCCACTAAAATACCTTCTTGAGTTGCACAGTTTCTCGCCCATTGAATTGCTTCTTCGCTAGTCACGGGTAAGACTTCATCTACAAGGTCCAAATCAAGATTCTTTGGAATAAAGTTCGCACCAATTCCCTGAATTTTATGCGGTGCAGGTGTAATGTTCTCACCATTTTTAGTTTGAGTAATAATTGGAGACTCAGCAGGTTCAACTGCTACTGAATACAAAGGTTTATTTTGAACCTGTTCAAAATAACGAGAAATACCCGTAATCGTACCGCCAGTACCGACGCCCGCAACTAAAATATCGACTTGCCCACCTGTAGCTTGCCAAATTTCAGGACCAGTTGTGTCTACATGAATTTGTGGATTCGCTGGGTTTTCAAATTGTTGTGGCAAGAAATAAAGATCTGGCTGTTCAGTTGCTAATCGTACAGCCTCATCAACTGCACCTTTCATTCCTTTTGCGGGTTCAGTTAATACCAAATTAGCACCTAAAGCTTTTAGTACTTTTCTGCGCTCAAGGCTCATACTTGCAGGCATAGTTAGAGTAATTGGATAACCTTTTGCCGCAGCAACAAACGCCAATGCAATACCAGTATTACCACTGGTTGGCTCAACAATATGCATACCTTCTTTTAATACACCACGCTTTTCCGCATCTGCAATAAGTGCCGCTCCGATGCGGCATTTCACAGAAAATGCAGGGTTACGGCTTTCCACTTTTGCTAATACGGTTGCACCTGTTTTAATCAATCGGTTAATACGTACTAAAGGTGTATTACCAATGGCTTCGGCATTATTTGAATATACCGCGATACCTAAATTGTTGGGAGTTGGAAATTGCTGATCGGTAGACATGTTATATCCTTATTAGATTTGGAATGATTCTGAATCATTATAGGCTTGTCTAATAAACAGGAAAGTAGAAAAAGTTAAGTAATATGAAAAAATGACAGCTACATCTATTTTAGACAGAATAAAAAAATGAATTTATTAGATCATTAGAACTACCAAACCTCACCCTCTCGCCATTCTGCGGAAATACTATCGTCCTCTGAACTATGTGAGAGTAGATCTTTCATATGGATACTCAAAGGATATAGCATAATTTCATAGTCATCAGTCAGATAAGTAGATGTATCTTGTTTGATGTACAAATCACCCCGCCAAGTAGTCCAACCTAATTTTTTATAAAATGCTTCATCTTCCGGTTGTAATGCAGCAAGTCCATATTCCAAGTCAGTTAACGCTTCAACTAAATGTTTTAATAATTGTGATGCAAGCCCCTTACCTCTCATCGTGTAATCAGTGGTCACATACTCTACATAAGCTGTTTTTACATCGGAACTACCATTTATGGTAAAAACTCTATCCGTCCATAAGGCATGTGAGACAATTTGATTGTCCAATATACCAACGACATGAATCGCTTTTTGCATGAAAGCATATTGGCTCCATGGATCTTCATCAAAAGCAGAAAAACATAACTCAGCAATCTGATGACGTTGATTTTTATCTAGATCTTGGGCTGCGATAATTTTGAACTGCATAGATGAAAACTCAAGTTTAACTATTTATAGAGTAAGCAAATATTGGAATATTATGAAATGTTTTTTTATTACAAGGCAATTTAATTGAATTAAGACACTATATCTGTGAATCAGAGCGGCTGTACAAATGTTCTTTTAGAGTTGTTTTTTATCTTTATTTTTTTATTATCCATAAAAAAACACCCCGGTTTCTTTCGAGACCGGGGTGTTTGAATAATGAGCTGGCGATGACTTACTCTCACATGGGTAACCCCACACTACCATCAGCGCTAAGAGGTTTCACTTCTGAGTTCGGGAAGGGATCAGGTGGTTCACTCTTGCTATGGTCGCCAGCACAACTGTTTATGGATACTTGCTTTGGTCTTATTGATTGCCGAAGCGTTTTCCAAATCTTTACAGATTGGGCTGATTGAATCTGACTTGTTCATTTTATCTAGTGAAGTAACTAAATCAAGTTTGTTTGTAGATTTATGAATCGATTGATGCTTTATATACAACTGCTTGGGTGTTGTATAGTCAAGCCTCACGAGCAATTAGTATTGGTCAGCTTCACATATCACTATGCTTCCACATCCAACCTATCAACGTCCTAGTCTCGAACGGCTCTTTAGAGGAATAAATTCCTAGGGAAATCTTATCTTGAGGTAGGCTTCCCGCTTAGATGCTTTCAGCGGTTATCCCTTCCGAACATAGCTACCCGGCGATGCGACTGGCGTCACAACCGGTACACCAGAGGTTCGTCCACTCTGGTCCTCTCGTACTAGGAGCAGATCCTCTCAAATTTCCAGCGCCCACGGTAGATAGGGACCGAACTGTCTCACGACGTTCTAAACCCAGCTCGCGTACCTCTTTAAATGGCGAACAGCCATACCCTTGGGACCTGCTTCAGCCCCAGGATGAGATGAGCCGACATCGAGGTGCCAAACACCGCCGTCGATATGAACTCTTGGGCGGTATCAGCCTGTTATCCCCAGAGTACCTTTTATCCGTTGAGCGATGGCCCTTCCATACAGAACCACCGGATCACTAAGACCTACTTTCGTACCTGCTCGACTTGTGGGTCTCGCAGTTAAGCGCGCTTTTGCCTTTATACTCTACGCGTGATTTCCGACCACGCTGAGCGCACCTTCGTACTCCTCCGTTACTCTTTAGGAGGAGACCGCCCCAGTCAAACTACCCACCAGACACGGTCCTCGTCCCGGATAACGGGACAGAGTTAGAACCTCAACATTACCAGGGTGGTATTTCAAGGACGGCTCCATTGGAACTAGCGTTCCAACTTCAAAGCCTCCCACCTATCCTACACAAGTAAGGTCAAAGTTCAGTGTCAAGCTGCAGTAAAGGTTCACGGGGTCTTTCCGTCTAGCCGCGGGTACACTGCATCTTCACAGCGATTTCGATTTCACTGAGCCTCTGCTGGAGACAGCGCCGCCATCATTATGCCATTCGTGCAGGTCGGAACTTACCCGACAAGGAATTTCGCTACCTTAGGACCGTTATAGTTACGGCCGCCGTTTACTGGGGCTTCGATCAAGAGCTTCGCTTACGCTAACCCCATCAATTAACCTTCCAGCACCGGGCAGGCATCACACCCTATACGTCCACTTTCGTGTTTGCAGAGTGCTATGTTTTTAATAAACAGTTGCAGCGGCCTGGTTTCTGCGGCTGTCATCAGCTCAGGAAGCAAGTTCCATCACCAACAACAGCGTACCTTCTCCCGAAGTTACGGTACCATTTTGCCTAGTTCCTTCAGCAGAGTTCTCTCAAGCGCCTTGGTCTACTCGACCTGACCACCTGTGTCGGTTTCGGGTACGATTCCTGTGTAACTGAAGCTTAGAGACTTTTCCTGGAAGCATGGTATCAGCCACTTCACTGTACAAGTACAGCTTGCTATCGGATCTCAGTATAGAGTACCCCGGATTTGCCTAAGATACATACCTACATCCTTCCACCTGGACAACCAACGCCAGGCTGACTTAACCTTCTCCGTCCTCTCATCGCATTACACAGAAGTATTGGAATATTAACCAATTTCCCATCGACTACGCCTTTCGGCCTCGCCTTAGGGGTCGACTCACCCAGCCCCGATTAACGTTGGACTGGAACCCTTGGTCTTTCGGCGAACGGGTTTTTCACCCGTTTTGTCGTTACTCACGTCAGCATTCGCACTTCTGATACCTCCAGCATACTTCTCAATACACCTTCATCGGCTTACAGAACGCTCCCCTACCACTTGACTAATGTCAAATCCGCAGCTTCGGCACATAGTTTTAGCCCCGTTACATCTTCCGCGCAGGCCGACTCGACTAGTGAGCTATTACGCTTTCTTTAAAGGGTGGCTGCTTCTAAGCCAACCTCCTAGCTGTCTATGCCTTCCCACATCGTTTCCCACTTAACTATGATTTTGGGGCCTTAGCTGGCGGTCTGGATTGTTTTCCTCTTGACTACGGACGTTAGCACCCGCAGTCTGTCTCCCGGATAGTACTCATAGGTATTCGGAGTTTGCATCGGTTTGGTAAGTCGGGATGACCCCCTAGCCGAAACAGTGCTCTACCCCCTATGGTATTCGTCCGAGGCGCTACCTAAATAGCTTTCGGGGAGAACCAGCTATCACCAGGCTTGATTAGCCTTTCACCCCTATCCACAAGTCATCCCCTGGCTTTTCAACGACAGTGGGTTCGGTCCTCCAGTTAGTGTTACCCAACCTTCAACCTGCTCATGGATAGATCGCCTGGTTTCGGGTCTATACCCAGCAACTAAACGCCCTATTAAGACTCGATTTCTCTACGGCTCCCCTATACGGTTAACCTCGCTACTGAATATAAGTCGCTGACCCATTATACAAAAGGTACGCAGTCACCGAACAAGTCGGCTCCCACTGCTTGTATGCATGCGGTTTCAGGATCTATTTCACTCCCCTCACAGGGGTTCTTTTCGCCTTTCCCTCACGGTACTGGTTCACTATCGGTCAGTCAGGAGTATTTAGCCTTGGAGGATGGTCCCCCCATATTCAGACAAGGTTTCACGTGCCTCGCCCTACTCGTCATCATTATGTGTGCCCTTTCGTGTACGGGAATATCACCCTCTACGTTCGCACTTCCCAGAGCGTTCCACTAAAACACACATAACTTAATGGGCTGATCCCCGTTCGCTCGCCGCTACTGAGGGAATCTCAATTGATTTCTTTTCCTAAGGGTACTGAGATGTTTCACTTCCCCTCGTTCGCTTTGCAACACTATGTATTCATGTTGCAATACCTACCTTAAAGTAGGTGGGTTCCCCCATTCAGAAATCTCCGGATCACAGGATATTTGCCGCCTCCCCGGAGCTTTTCGCAGGCTATCACGTCTTTCATCGCCTCTGACTGCCAAGGCATCCACCACATGCACTTAATTACTTGACTATACAACCCCAAACAGTCGATGTTACCTACAAGTTAGTAACTTCAACATTTCAGTTTAGAGTACTGTGTACTTAAACACTGTACAGCTTCAATCTAAATTCATATACCAAAACGCTTGATTCAGTTAATTTGCTAGTTCTCAATTCATCTAGATTAATTACTTAATCTAAACTCTTGAGTGAACAATTTATTTCAGACTCAATTTTGCCAATCTGTTAATGAATAAACACGCCTTCGTCAGGTCATGCTTAATACCGTGATACTTAAATCACAGAAGTTAATAAACCAAGACCGAAATCTCTATTTACTAATTTCTGTAATCCGAACTTCTCTTAAGTTCTGGTGGAGACTAGGAGAGTCGAACTCCTGACCTCCTGCGTGCAAAGCAGGCGCTCTACCAACTAAGCTAAGTCCCCAGCTTACATCATCAGTTATGTATCTTTTATCTATAACTTCAACCAGTCAAAGTCATGGTGGGTCTGACAAGACTTGAACTTGTGACCCCACGCTTATCAAGCGTGTGCTCTAACCAACTGAGCTACAGACCCTCAGATACATCTATGAAGAACAACTTGTTGTGGATTCTTACCAATCGTCAATCTTTCGTTAAGGAGGTGATCCAGCCGCAGGTTCCCCTACGGCTACCTTGTTACGACTTCACCCCAGTCATCGGCCACACCGTGGTAACCGCCCTCTTTGCAGTTAGGCTAGCTACTTCTGGTGCAACAAACTCCCATGGTGTGACGGGCGGTGTGTACAAGGCCCGGGAACGTATTCACCGCGGCATTCTGATCCGCGATTACTAGCGATTCCGACTTCATGGAGTCGAGTTGCAGACTCCAATCCGGACTACGATCGGCTTTTTGAGATTAGCATCACATCGCTGTGTAGCAACCCTTTGTACCGACCATTGTAGCACGTGTGTAGCCCTGGCCGTAAGGGCCATGATGACTTGACGTCGTCCCCGCCTTCCTCCAGTTTGTCACTGGCAGTATCCTTAAAGTTCCCGACATTACTCGCTGGCAAATAAGGAAAAGGGTTGCGCTCGTTGCGGGACTTAACCCAACATCTCACGACACGAGCTGACGACAGCCATGCAGCACCTGTATGTAAGTTCCCGAAGGCACCAATCCATCTCTGGAAAGTTCTTACTATGTCAAGGCCAGGTAAGGTTCTTCGCGTTGCATCGAATTAAACCACATGCTCCACCGCTTGTGCGGGCCCCCGTCAATTCATTTGAGTTTTAGTCTTGCGACCGTACTCCCCAGGCGGTCTACTTATCGCGTTAGCTGCGCCACTAAAGCCTCAAAGGCCCCAACGGCTAGTAGACATCGTTTACGGCATGGACTACCAGGGTATCTAATCCTGTTTGCTCCCCATGCTTTCGCACCTCAGCGTCAGTGTTAGGCCAGATGGCTGCCTTCGCCATCGGTATTCCTCCAGATCTCTACGCATTTCACCGCTACACCTGGAATTCTACCATCCTCTCCCACACTCTAGCTAACCAGTATCGAATGCAATTCCCAAGTTAAGCTCGGGGATTTCACATTTGACTTAATTAGCCGCCTACGCGCGCTTTACGCCCAGTAAATCCGATTAACGCTTGCACCCTCTGTATTACCGCGGCTGCTGGCACAGAGTTAGCCGGTGCTTATTCTGCGAGTAACGTCCACTATCTCTAGGTATTAACTAAAGTAGCCTCCTCCTCGCTTAAAGTGCTTTACAACCATAAGGCCTTCTTCACACACGCGGCATGGCTGGATCAGGGTTCCCCCCATTGTCCAATATTCCCCACTGCTGCCTCCCGTAGGAGTCTGGGCCGTGTCTCAGTCCCAGTGTGGCGGATCATCCTCTCAGACCCGCTACAGATCGTCGCCTTGGTAGGCCTTTACCCCACCAACTAGCTAATCCGACTTAGGCTCATCTATTAGCGCAAGGTCCGAAGATCCCCTGCTTTCTCCCGTAGGACGTATGCGGTATTAGCATCCCTTTCGAGATGTTGTCCCCCACTAATAGGCAGATTCCTAAGCATTACTCACCCGTCCGCCGCTAAGATCAGTAGCAAGCTACCTCTCTCCGCTCGACTTGCATGTGTTAAGCCTGCCGCCAGCGTTCAATCTGAGCCATGATCAAACTCTTCAGTTAAAATCATTTTGTACCTTATTTAAAGACAAGGTACCAATTCTGGCTCATCAATTACTGACTTAAATTTCGCTCAAATAAACTTCGAGTAATTTAAACCAATCAATCAATGAAAATTATTTCGATTAATCAA
>NZ_JBKGFO010000008.1:0-182440 GCF_046557555.1 Acinetobacter sp. H1(2024) | reverse complement strand
TTGATTAATCGAAATAATTTTCATTGATTGATTGGTTTAAATTACTCGAAGTTTATTTGAGCGAAATTTAAGTCAGTAATTGATGAGCCAGAATTGGTACCTTGTCTTTAAATAAGGTACAAAATGATTTTAACTGAAGAGTTTGATCATGGCTCAGATTGAACGCTGGCGGCAGGCTTAACACATGCAAGTCGAGCGGAGAGAGGTAGCTTGCTACTGATCTTAGCGGCGGACGGGTGAGTAATGCTTAGGAATCTGCCTATTAGTGGGGGACAACATCTCGAAAGGGATGCTAATACCGCATACGTCCTACGGGAGAAAGCAGGGGATCTTCGGACCTTGCGCTAATAGATGAGCCTAAGTCGGATTAGCTAGTTGGTGGGGTAAAGGCCTACCAAGGCGACGATCTGTAGCGGGTCTGAGAGGATGATCCGCCACACTGGGACTGAGACACGGCCCAGACTCCTACGGGAGGCAGCAGTGGGGAATATTGGACAATGGGGGGAACCCTGATCCAGCCATGCCGCGTGTGTGAAGAAGGCCTTATGGTTGTAAAGCACTTTAAGCGAGGAGGAGGCTACTTTAGTTAATACCTAGAGATAGTGGACGTTACTCGCAGAATAAGCACCGGCTAACTCTGTGCCAGCAGCCGCGGTAATACAGAGGGTGCAAGCGTTAATCGGATTTACTGGGCGTAAAGCGCGCGTAGGCGGCTAATTAAGTCAAATGTGAAATCCCCGAGCTTAACTTGGGAATTGCATTCGATACTGGTTAGCTAGAGTGTGGGAGAGGATGGTAGAATTCCAGGTGTAGCGGTGAAATGCGTAGAGATCTGGAGGAATACCGATGGCGAAGGCAGCCATCTGGCCTAACACTGACGCTGAGGTGCGAAAGCATGGGGAGCAAACAGGATTAGATACCCTGGTAGTCCATGCCGTAAACGATGTCTACTAGCCGTTGGGGCCTTTGAGGCTTTAGTGGCGCAGCTAACGCGATAAGTAGACCGCCTGGGGAGTACGGTCGCAAGACTAAAACTCAAATGAATTGACGGGGGCCCGCACAAGCGGTGGAGCATGTGGTTTAATTCGATGCAACGCGAAGAACCTTACCTGGCCTTGACATAGTAAGAACTTTCCAGAGATGGATTGGTGCCTTCGGGAACTTACATACAGGTGCTGCATGGCTGTCGTCAGCTCGTGTCGTGAGATGTTGGGTTAAGTCCCGCAACGAGCGCAACCCTTTTCCTTATTTGCCAGCGAGTAATGTCGGGAACTTTAAGGATACTGCCAGTGACAAACTGGAGGAAGGCGGGGACGACGTCAAGTCATCATGGCCCTTACGGCCAGGGCTACACACGTGCTACAATGGTCGGTACAAAGGGTTGCTACACAGCGATGTGATGCTAATCTCAAAAAGCCGATCGTAGTCCGGATTGGAGTCTGCAACTCGACTCCATGAAGTCGGAATCGCTAGTAATCGCGGATCAGAATGCCGCGGTGAATACGTTCCCGGGCCTTGTACACACCGCCCGTCACACCATGGGAGTTTGTTGCACCAGAAGTAGCTAGCCTAACTGCAAAGAGGGCGGTTACCACGGTGTGGCCGATGACTGGGGTGAAGTCGTAACAAGGTAGCCGTAGGGGAACCTGCGGCTGGATCACCTCCTTAACGAAAGATTGACGATTGGTAAGAATCCACAACAAGTTGTTCTTCATAGATGTATCTGAGGGTCTGTAGCTCAGTTGGTTAGAGCACACGCTTGATAAGCGTGGGGTCACAAGTTCAAGTCTTGTCAGACCCACCATGACTTTGACTGGTTGAAGTTATAGATAAAAGATACATAACTGATGATGTAAGCTGGGGACTTAGCTTAGTTGGTAGAGCGCCTGCTTTGCACGCAGGAGGTCAGGAGTTCGACTCTCCTAGTCTCCACCAGAACTTAAGAGAAGTTCGGATTACAGAAATTAGTAAATAGAGATTTCGGTCTTGGTTTATTAACTTCTGTGATTTAAGTATCACGGTATTAAGCATGACCTGACGAAGGCGTGTTTATTCATTAACAGATTGGCAAAATTGAGTCTGAAATAAATTGTTCACTCAAGAGTTTAGATTAAGTAATTAATCTAGATGAATTGAGAACTAGCAAATTAACTGAATCAAGCGTTTTGGTATATGAATTTAGATTGAAGCTGTACAGTGTTTAAGTACACAGTACTCTAAACTGAAATGTTGAAGTTACTAACTTGTAGGTAACATCGACTGTTTGGGGTTGTATAGTCAAGTAATTAAGTGCATGTGGTGGATGCCTTGGCAGTCAGAGGCGATGAAAGACGTGATAGCCTGCGAAAAGCTCCGGGGAGGCGGCAAATATCCTGTGATCCGGAGATTTCTGAATGGGGGAACCCACCTACTTTAAGGTAGGTATTGCAACATGAATACATAGTGTTGCAAAGCGAACGAGGGGAAGTGAAACATCTCAGTACCCTTAGGAAAAGAAATCAATTGAGATTCCCTCAGTAGCGGCGAGCGAACGGGGATCAGCCCATTAAGTTATGTGTGTTTTAGTGGAACGCTCTGGGAAGTGCGAACGTAGAGGGTGATATTCCCGTACACGAAAGGGCACACATAATGATGACGAGTAGGGCGAGGCACGTGAAACCTTGTCTGAATATGGGGGGACCATCCTCCAAGGCTAAATACTCCTGACTGACCGATAGTGAACCAGTACCGTGAGGGAAAGGCGAAAAGAACCCCTGTGAGGGGAGTGAAATAGATCCTGAAACCGCATGCATACAAGCAGTGGGAGCCGACTTGTTCGGTGACTGCGTACCTTTTGTATAATGGGTCAGCGACTTATATTCAGTAGCGAGGTTAACCGTATAGGGGAGCCGTAGAGAAATCGAGTCTTAATAGGGCGTTTAGTTGCTGGGTATAGACCCGAAACCAGGCGATCTATCCATGAGCAGGTTGAAGGTTGGGTAACACTAACTGGAGGACCGAACCCACTGTCGTTGAAAAGCCAGGGGATGACTTGTGGATAGGGGTGAAAGGCTAATCAAGCCTGGTGATAGCTGGTTCTCCCCGAAAGCTATTTAGGTAGCGCCTCGGACGAATACCATAGGGGGTAGAGCACTGTTTCGGCTAGGGGGTCATCCCGACTTACCAAACCGATGCAAACTCCGAATACCTATGAGTACTATCCGGGAGACAGACTGCGGGTGCTAACGTCCGTAGTCAAGAGGAAAACAATCCAGACCGCCAGCTAAGGCCCCAAAATCATAGTTAAGTGGGAAACGATGTGGGAAGGCATAGACAGCTAGGAGGTTGGCTTAGAAGCAGCCACCCTTTAAAGAAAGCGTAATAGCTCACTAGTCGAGTCGGCCTGCGCGGAAGATGTAACGGGGCTAAAACTATGTGCCGAAGCTGCGGATTTGACATTAGTCAAGTGGTAGGGGAGCGTTCTGTAAGCCGATGAAGGTGTATTGAGAAGTATGCTGGAGGTATCAGAAGTGCGAATGCTGACGTGAGTAACGACAAAACGGGTGAAAAACCCGTTCGCCGAAAGACCAAGGGTTCCAGTCCAACGTTAATCGGGGCTGGGTGAGTCGACCCCTAAGGCGAGGCCGAAAGGCGTAGTCGATGGGAAATTGGTTAATATTCCAATACTTCTGTGTAATGCGATGAGAGGACGGAGAAGGTTAAGTCAGCCTGGCGTTGGTTGTCCAGGTGGAAGGATGTAGGTATGTATCTTAGGCAAATCCGGGGTACTCTATACTGAGATCCGATAGCAAGCTGTACTTGTACAGTGAAGTGGCTGATACCATGCTTCCAGGAAAAGTCTCTAAGCTTCAGTTACACAGGAATCGTACCCGAAACCGACACAGGTGGTCAGGTCGAGTAGACCAAGGCGCTTGAGAGAACTCTGCTGAAGGAACTAGGCAAAATGGTACCGTAACTTCGGGAGAAGGTACGCTGTTGTTGGTGATGGAACTTGCTTCCTGAGCTGATGACAGCCGCAGAAACCAGGCCGCTGCAACTGTTTATTAAAAACATAGCACTCTGCAAACACGAAAGTGGACGTATAGGGTGTGATGCCTGCCCGGTGCTGGAAGGTTAATTGATGGGGTTAGCGTAAGCGAAGCTCTTGATCGAAGCCCCAGTAAACGGCGGCCGTAACTATAACGGTCCTAAGGTAGCGAAATTCCTTGTCGGGTAAGTTCCGACCTGCACGAATGGCATAATGATGGCGGCGCTGTCTCCAGCAGAGGCTCAGTGAAATCGAAATCGCTGTGAAGATGCAGTGTACCCGCGGCTAGACGGAAAGACCCCGTGAACCTTTACTGCAGCTTGACACTGAACTTTGACCTTACTTGTGTAGGATAGGTGGGAGGCTTTGAAGTTGGAACGCTAGTTCCAATGGAGCCGTCCTTGAAATACCACCCTGGTAATGTTGAGGTTCTAACTCTGTCCCGTTATCCGGGACGAGGACCGTGTCTGGTGGGTAGTTTGACTGGGGCGGTCTCCTCCTAAAGAGTAACGGAGGAGTACGAAGGTGCGCTCAGCGTGGTCGGAAATCACGCGTAGAGTATAAAGGCAAAAGCGCGCTTAACTGCGAGACCCACAAGTCGAGCAGGTACGAAAGTAGGTCTTAGTGATCCGGTGGTTCTGTATGGAAGGGCCATCGCTCAACGGATAAAAGGTACTCTGGGGATAACAGGCTGATACCGCCCAAGAGTTCATATCGACGGCGGTGTTTGGCACCTCGATGTCGGCTCATCTCATCCTGGGGCTGAAGCAGGTCCCAAGGGTATGGCTGTTCGCCATTTAAAGAGGTACGCGAGCTGGGTTTAGAACGTCGTGAGACAGTTCGGTCCCTATCTACCGTGGGCGCTGGAAATTTGAGAGGATCTGCTCCTAGTACGAGAGGACCAGAGTGGACGAACCTCTGGTGTACCGGTTGTGACGCCAGTCGCATCGCCGGGTAGCTATGTTCGGAAGGGATAACCGCTGAAAGCATCTAAGCGGGAAGCCTACCTCAAGATAAGATTTCCCTAGGAATTTATTCCTCTAAAGAGCCGTTCGAGACTAGGACGTTGATAGGTTGGATGTGGAAGCATAGTGATATGTGAAGCTGACCAATACTAATTGCTCGTGAGGCTTGACTATACAACACCCAAGCAGTTGTATATAAAGCATCAATCGATTCATAAATCTACAAACAAACTTGATTTAGTTACTTCACTAGATAAAATGAACAAGTCAGATTCAATCAGCCCAATCTGTAAAGATTTGGAAAACGCTTCGGCAATCAATAAGACCAAAGCAAGTATCCATAAACAGTTGTGCTGGCGACCATAGCAAGAGTGAACCACCTGATCCCTTCCCGAACTCAGAAGTGAAACCTCTTAGCGCTGATGGTAGTGTGGGGTTACCCATGTGAGAGTAAGTCATCGCCAGCTCATTATTCAAACACCCCGGTCTCGAAAGAAACCGGGGTGTTTCTTATTGCGCGGAAGAAATTTGTACGGTTGCCCTGCTTCAGAGATATAATGAAGAAGCTTTTTATTTTGGCATGATCTCGTGAAATTTAATTCTTTCTCTCAATTACTTGAAGATAATGAAGAACTTTCTCTTCCAGAGTTGATCTATTGGGCATCTTTAGGTGATGTAGAGCAAGTAAAACAATTATTAATAGATGGAGAAGACCCTAATCAGATAGATGAGGAAGGCTATAGTGCTTTGCAAGCAGCAGCTGAGAATGATCATTTAGAGATAGTGAAGCTCTTGGTAGGAAAAGGTGCGCAAGTTGTTTATAAAAGTGAATACACAGCACTACAGCTTGCAGAAATGGCAGGTAATACAGATGTAGTGGAGTATTTAAAGAGTTTATAAAATTAAAAAGGCCTCTTGTGTTTGGAAAAGAGGCTTTTTATTCAATTTAAGACAAATGATATTTTTGTAGCTTTTCAACAATTGATTGAAGACCTTTTACTTCAAACTCATTGGCTTCAAACTTTTCATCTTTATTGCGCTTAAATATATCCCGAATTTCTATTACAGCGTTGGGATCAATGATACTTAAACTTGAGGTGACTTGGCGTATTTGGCTAATAGAGCGAGAGCCATTTGTGGAGCCATAGCCAATAAATGCAGCAGGTTTACCGCTCCATTCTTTACCTACATAGTCGAGTGCATTTTTTAAAGCTGGGCTGTAACCATGGTTGTATTCTGGGCTAATAAAGATAAAAGCATCTGCTTGAGCAATTTTATTTGCCCATTCTTGTTGTTTAGGTTGATCATAAATTCCGGTAGCGGGTGGGTGAGAGCCTGAAAACAGAGGTAAATCCCATTCTTTTAAATCGACTACTTCGGTTTGGAAATCTTTTAGACCCAATGTTGGAATTGTTGATTCTACCCAATTGGCAATTTTAATTGCTGTACGTCCTTCACGAACACTTCCCACGACAATATAGACCAGCATATATCTTTCCTAAGCATTTTTATGTTTATAACTTAATGCATTATATAGGGAGGAGAGAATATGGAATTTGTAAGGATTCTTATGTTGAAAATAAAAGTGATTCAATAAAAAAGCCCTCAAGTGAGGGCTATTCTTTACATTAATTTAATGCCTTGCTGGCCAGCTGGAGTTACTTTGAATATCTCTACTTCAAAAGTAATATTTTTGCCAGCTAAAGGGTGGTTGAAATCAATTTCAGTAATATCATCATTCACTGACTTTACAACACCAAATAAAGTTGCTTTTGCTTTATCTTCAAATTCGATCATGTGACCAGGAATAGGTCGTTGTTCGAATTTAACTGTATCAAAAGTTTGTATATTTTCCGGATTCCAAGGACCAAAAGCATCTTCCGGTGGAAGATGTACTGTACGTCGGTCACCTGCACGTAAGCCGAATAAGGCTTTCTCAAAACCTGGTAACAAGTTACCGTCACCAATAGTCAAACTAACAGGTTCTTCACGGCTACGTGTATTGTCAATTTCTACGCCATTTTCAAGAGCAACAGAAAAGTGTAGGTCAACTTTAGAACCGTCAGTAATACGAATTTCTTCATTAGGTTGAATAATTTCGGTCATATTATGCATCCGAATTTTTAGGTCTTTGCTTCTCAAGGAAGAATGTATCGATGAGTAGCAAAATGGTACCTAGAGTAATGGCACTGTCCGCTATATTAAAAGCCGGAAAGTGATGATTTTGGTAATAAACATGTATGAAATCGACCACATAACCTAAAGTAATACGGTCAATTAAATTACCAAGTGCTCCACCTAAAATTAAAGCGATAGCTACAGGTAGCACCACCATTTTTTTAGGCATACGTAGCAACCAAAATACAAAAAGTATTGAAACTAAGCCTGCCAAAGATGTGAAGAAATAGCGTTGCCATCCTCCAGCATCAGATAAAAAGCTAAAAGCTGCACCATAGTTATGTAATAGTGTCCAGTTTAAAAATGGAAGCACAGGTACAGGATCTGCATAGTTCAGATGTGTACTTGCGATCCACTTTGTCCATTGATCCAACACAATGGCAAGGACAGAAAGTCCAAGCCAAATGAGGTTGTGAGGATAAAACTGGAGTAAGCCTTTTTTAGCTTGTGAATTAGGCATATTTTCTCACTTCGCCACGACCAGTGACGTTCACAATACAACGACCACATAAACCAGGATGATCGGCGTGTGTATTTACATCAGGAAGGACGTGCCAGCAACGTGCACATTTTTCACCTTCAGCTGCAGATACTTGTACACGTAAGCCTTCCATTTCAGTTGCTTCACCTTGTTCAGCAAATGGATGTACTACTACTTGCGAAGTAATAAGAACAAAACGGAGTTCATCAGCCAGTTGGTTTAAAACTGTTTGTAATGATTCATTTGCCCAAAGTTCAACTTTGGCTGAAAGATTACTACCGACAAGTTTAGCGTTACGAGCTGCTTCAATCTGTTTATTTACTGCAGATTTTACGCTAATCAATGTTTGCCAGTCTGCTTCAGAAAGCAAGTTTGCTTTTGATGAAACAGGTAGGTTATACCATTCAGCTGTAAATACATACTTCTCAGTTTGTTCTGGAATAAGTGGCCAAGCTTCTTGAGCTGTGAAGCTTAGAATAGGACTCATCCAGCGCACAAATGCTTGTACGATATGGTAAAGCGCTGTTTGTGCAGAACGACGTGCTTGTGAGTCAGCTTTAGTGGTGTATTGACGGTCTTTGATGATGTCTAGATAGAAACCACCTAAGTCATTAATACAGAAGCTTGTTAACGCACTACACACGACATGGAAGTTCATTTCTTCATAAGCAGTGATAATAGTTTGTTGTACTTCATTCGCACGTTGCAAGATGTATTGATCAAGAGCGATAAGATCATCTACTGCTAAAGCATCTGTACTTGGTTTGAAACCATTTAAGTTTGCAAGCAAGAAGCGTAGCGTATTACGAATACGACGGTAGCTATCACTTACACGGCTAAAGATTTCTTTTGATGCTGCGATTTCATAGCGATAGTCGCTAGACGCGACATATAAACGTAAACCATCAGCACCAAGTTGTTTGATAATTTCTTCAAGCGGAATATAGTTGCCTAAAGATTTCGACAATTTACGGCCATTTTCATCCACTGTGAAACCATGTGTTAACAAGGCTTTGTATGGCGCGCGATTATGAATTGCCATAGACGTTAATAAAGAAGATTGGAACCAGCCACGGTGTTGGTCTGAACCTTCTAAATATAAGTCAGCAGGGCTTTCTAATTCTTCACGCTGCTCAAGTACCGCATAATGTGTTGTACCAGAGTCAAACCATACATCTAGTGTATCGCGAACCGCATTGTACTGTTCAGCATCTTCACCAATGAAGTCTTTTGCATCACGGTTAAACCATGCATCGATACCTTCTTGTTCGATAAGTTTTGCAATTTCTTCGATGAGTTCCGGCGTACGAGGGTGCAATTCATTCGTATCTTTATGAACGAAGAAAGGAATTGGCACACCCCAAGTACGTTGACGTGAGATACACCAGTCTGGACGACCTTCAATCATTGATTCAATACGGTTTTTACCCCAGTTCGGTACAAACTCGATATCGTTTTCAATAGCGTTAAGCGCACCTTCACGTAAACCTTTTTGATCCATGCTGATAAACCATTGTGGTGTAGCACGGAAAATAATCGGAGTTTTATGGCGCCAGCAGTGTGGGTAGCTGTGTTTAATAGGTTGATGAGCCCATAAGCGACCTACAGCACCTAAAGCTTCGATAATCTTTGGATTAGCTTTATAGATGTGCTCACCAGCAAAGATTGGTGCAGTTGGTAAGTAAACTCCGTTACCACCCACTGGGTTTTCAACTTTAAGGTTGTATTGAAGACCTACTTTATAGTCGTCTGCACCGTGGCCAGGCGCAGTGTGTACAGCACCTGTACCGCTTGTTGCGATAACGTGTTCACCTAAAATAACCGGAACTTGGCGATCGGTAAGTAAAGGGTGTTGTAAAGTAAGGTTTTCAAGAGCTGAACCAGTAAAGTCAGCTAAAACAACTGGGTTTTCAAGCTTGTAACGCTCAATTGCAGAAGCAACTAAGTCTTTAGCAAGAATAAAGTTTTGTTTACCACGTTCAGTCGATACTTGTACTAATTGATATTCAATTTCGGCATGCAATGCAACTGCTTGGTTCGCTGGTAATGTCCAAGGTGTAGTGGTCCAGATCACGATGTCTGTTGGGTCTTGAACATCTACATTTACACGAGCGCTTAAATCTTTTAAATCTACAACGCCAAAACCAACGTCAATTGCGTCAGATTTTTTATCTTCATATTCAACTTCAGCTTCAGCAAGTGCTGAACCACAGTCCATACACCAGTTCACTGGCTTTAAACCCGGCTGGATATGACCATTTTTTTGAATTAAACCTAAAGCACGAACGATATCGGCTTCTTGTTTGTAGTTCATGGTGAGGTAAGGATTATCCCAATCACCTAAAACACCAAGACGTTTAAAGTCAGTACGCTGTAAATCAATTTGTTTTAGCGCATATTCACGGCAGAGTTTACGGAAAGTCGCTGCGTCAACTTTTTCGCCCACTTTACCTACTTTTTCTTCAACTTTTAGTTCGATTGGCAAGCCGTGACAGTCCCAACCCGGAACATATGGCGCATCGAAACCTGCCAAAGTACGGCTTTTTACGATGACGTCTTTGAGTACTTTATTGACTGCATGACCTAAGTGAATTGTACCGTTCGCATATGGAGGACCATCATGCAAAATATATTTTTTCTTGCCAATACGCGATGCACGAATCTGCTGATAAATGTTGTCGGTATACCACTCTTCTAACCATTTCACTTCACGTACTGCCAAATTTGCTTTCATTGCAAATTGAGTATCCGGCAGGTTTAGCGTGGCTTTGTAGTCCACTGCATTTTCAGTAGTTTGCTTATCGCTCATGCAAGTTGTCTTCCAGTTTAATCAGCTTGGGAGCCGACATGTTTTACAATCAAAATTCGAATTAAAAAGGAAATTGTGTCGTGTCGTTACGATATTGTCGTAATTGCTGCACGTCATTATCAATTCCTGCCTTAAGTGCCTCAAGCGAAGGGTAGTTCAATTCACCATGAAGATAGTGAAGAAAAGTCACCCGCATAAATAAGCCATACAGATTAGCAGAAACATCAGGGAAATGTACTTCTAATCTCCACTCTGGATGCTCTTGCTGGATGGCTGGGCGAGTACCGACATGACCTGCACCATAAAGGCTGTTTTCATGATATCCGGCAATTCCCGGTTTTTCAGGGTCATCCTGAAGCACTTTTTGAGTTAGCGAAGTTGTTTCGCAAATGACTTCAACGCCATAAATACCATTTAAACAAGGCTTATGGCGGTTGAGACGAACATTAATCGTTGGGAAATCTAAAGTTCGCCCAATTTGGTCGCCATATTGAACACGACCGGTAATACTGTACGGACGGCCTAATAATTTAGCTGCTAAAGCGAGATTACCCACTTGAAGCACTTGGCGAATACGAGTTGAACTGACGCGTTCACCTTCGAGTTCAATCGTATGTAAATTTGTGACTTGAAAGCCGTAATTTCTTAAAAATTCGCTGTTGCCTTGACGGTCTTTGCCGAAATGAAAGTCATCTCCTAAAACCAAAGCCTGCGCATTTAATTTGTCTTTTAATAAATCTGCGAATTGTGATGCTCTCATGCTACGGAAATGCTGGTCAAATTTGGCAACCGCAATGTAATCCACCCCAAGTTCAGCGAGGTATTCAACTTTTTCCCGTAATGAATTAATACGAGGTGGGGCATCGTAGCCTTTAAAGAACTCAAGCGGTTGTGGCTCAAAAATCATGACCAATGTTTTTAAGCCTTGTGCTGCAGCAATTTTTTTGAGTTGAGCAATCATCGCTTGGTGACCTAAATGGACACCATCAAAATTACCAATAGTTACCGCTGTTTGCGGCAACTGGAAATTGGGCGATAACGCATTAAGACGAAGCAGTTTCATGAACTTAAAATATGGCTATTTTTGCAAGGGCTATATATTGCCATAATCTCACAGATTCGTCTTGTTGTTGTGTTTTTACTCAGGTATTTTTCAATACGAATATCTTTTATATCTAAAAAATTGATGAATTAAATAAAAATAAATCAATTTTTCTTATTATTAATTTATCCTACTATAGCTTTATCCACTCTTTGACTAGAGACTCAAGATGAAAAGACCCTTTTACCAATTAAATCAAAGTAAAGATGTTATACGGCATTTTACCCCAAATTGGTTTACAGCAACTATGGGTACTGGTGTGGTGAGTATGATTTTAATTCAGCTTCCATTTGCCAAATCATTTTTATTTATGCTGGCGACGCTGTTATGGCAATTTAATATTGTTCTATTTAGTGTTTTTTCAGGTCTTTATTTATTGCGGTGGTTTCTTTTCCCTCATGAAGCGAAGCAAGTATTTAATCATCCAAATATGAGCTTGTTTTTAGGCGCTATACCGATGGGGCTTGCAACCATATTAAATGGCTTTTTAAGCTTCGGTGTCGGGCTTTATGGTGAAGTAGCAATCCATATTGCTCAAGCTTTATGGTACGTCGATGTATTTTTAGCACTCGCAATTGCTTGGATTGTGCCGTTTTGCATGTTTAGCCGTCAGAACCATCAGCTACATACCATGACTGCAATCTGGCTTTTACCTGTCGTTGCTTGTGAAGTAGCAGCAAGCTCTGCGGGCATGTTGGTTGCACACTTACCAGCAGATTTGCATAGCTTTCATTTATTAATGGCGGGCTACGTACTTTGGGGAATTTCTGTTTTACCTGCATTCGCTATTTTGACCATTTTAATGCTGCGTATGGCTTTGCATCAGTTACCGGAAAAAGAAGTCGCAATTTCTAGCTGGTTATCTTTAGGTCCAATTGGAACAGGTGCGTTAGGTCTATTGTTGCTAGGTGAACAGGCAAAAAGAGTGGCGCCAAATGTAGGATTTGACCAGTTTGCTAATGTATTTCAAGCATTAGGCGTGGTAGGCAGTTTGGTACTGTTAGGCTTTGGGTTATGGTGGCTAGGTCTTGCGATCTTAACAACGCTTCGTCATGCAAAAACAGGTATTCCATTTAACTTGGGATGGTGGGGCTTAACCTTTCCACTTGGTGTGTTTATTTTGGCTTTATTTAATTTAGGGCATCAGGTTGAAGTTGTATTTTTACAGTATGTTGCGGTGGCACTCAGTGTTTTATTATTAGTGATGTGGAGCGTTGTAATGAAGAAAACCTTAGCCGGAGCCTATAGTGGGCAACTGTTCTTCTCTCCATGTTTAATCGCCTTACAACAAAAAATGCAGTAGTGGGAAAAAGGTGCAAAAAGCTTTTGCACCTGATTTATACTTATTTTCTAATTTATTAATCTTGAATTGAGCCTTTTTGAATGAACAAAGATATCGCTTTAATTATGGCACTTCCTAATGAATCTAAAGGTTTGTTTGAGCAAGCAGGTATTGAAGTCCATTATAGCGGTATCGGTAAAATCAACGCTGCCTTTAAAGCATTTGAAGTTATTCAAAAAACAGGCTGTAAAACTCTAATTAACTTAGGTTCGGCAGGAAGTTCATCTTTTAATCGACATGATTTGGTCGAAGTAAAAACTTTTGTGCAACGTGATATGGATGTTTCACCATTAGGGTTTGAAGTCGGTGTAACGCCGTTAGATGAGCACTTACCTGCTGAAATTCATCTTCAATCACATTTTTCTGATTTACCAAAAGGCATTTGCGGGACAGGGGACTCATTTGAAACGGGTCAGCCCAAAGTCGCTTGTGATGTGGTGGATATGGAAGGGTATGCCTTAGCCAAAGTTTGCTATAAGCTAGGTGTACGCCTAATTTCAGTCAAGTATATTACTGATGGCGCAGATGATACCGCTCATTTAGATTGGGAAGAAAATTTATTATTGGGCGCGCAAAAACTCTTGGCTCTTTATCAAAATCATTTCTAAAAAAAAGATCGGCAAATTTGCCGATCTTTTTTTGTTTTAACGAGGGATTACGCCGTAGAGCATGAGATGTACTGTATGCTCAATCGAGCGTTGGAACATACTGCGGTTTCGCAACGTTTTTCCAGTCACCATTTCCATTTGCGTGGCAAAATCGGCATAGTTTTGTGTAAGACCCCAAATATTGAGTATTAACAATTCAGGATCGATATCTGGGGAAATTTTACCTTCTTCCTGCCAAGTCTGAATGACTTTAGCTTTGCGCTTAAATAGCTTTTTCAAAGGCCCTTTCAGTATAGGTAAAATGTGCGGCGCCCCTTGGATAATTTCCAAAGCAAATAGTCGCGAAGCTTTTGGTTGGCTACGTGAAAGTTCGATTTTTTGTATTAAGTAGTGAGACAAAGCTTCGGCTGGTTCTAACTCAGCTTCTAAGGTTTGTAAGGGAGCAAGCCATTTTTGTAAAACTGTGGTCAGCACTTCCACATATAAAGACTCTTTATTTTCATAGTAATAGAAAATATTCGACTTATGCATGTCAGCGAGTTGGGCAATTTCATCCAGACTTGCACCACTGAACCCATATAGTGAAAACACATCAAGGGCGGCAGCAAGAAGCTGATTGCGCTTTTGAGTACTCTTCTTTTGTTCCATTTGCTGCATAAATTAAAAAGATAGTGCTCCCATTGTAAGGTAAATCGTTTGATTTGTGCACAGGTGTCTCACTTTTTTAGTGAAAAAACGGATAGTTATTTGAGCAATAGATATACTATTGTGCAAAAAATAGAGAGATTCACTAGTTTATTGTTATTCTTAAAAATATTTTTTTATATTCGCCCCAGAAAAGAGCAATAAATCATCAGTTTTATTGCTCGTTAATTGGACATTTTGTAGTTGAAATGGTTCTCATTACTCATCTCAGCTTTAAGTTGCTAAAACAGCATCGAGTACTTGTTGTTCAAGCTGGGCAAAAGTTATGCTCTTTTTACGCGGACGTGGCAAATTCACTTGGAAACTTTGGGCAATTTGGCCCTTATCTAATAGGATAATACGGTCGGCCAGTTGTACTGCTTCACTTACATCGTGTGTGACCAAAATGGCTGTAAAACCTTGCTCTTTCCATAAACGTTCAATCAAGCTTTGCATCTCAAGACGGGTGAGCGCGTCTAATGCACCTAACGGCTCATCTAACAGTAAAATACGTGGAGTATGAGATAATGCGCGAGCTAGCGCTGTACGCTGGCGCTGGCCACCTGAGAGCTGTGAAGGCCACTGTCCCGATTTTTCTTTTAAACCCACCTTTTCCAGTAATTCTTCTGCCAAAGCATGTTGTGATTTTGGTAGTCCAAGTTGAACGTTTTGAAGAATATTTCTCCAAGGAAGTAAACGTGGGTCTTGGAACATAACCCGAATATCATCGTTAGTAATCCCTTCGCGTAAATGTCGCGCAGATTTAAATTTAATTTCTCCGAAACTCGCTTTTTCAAGTTGGGCAATTAAGCGTAATAAGGTACTTTTACCGCAGCCACTACGACCAACAATTGCCAAAAATTCGCCCGGTTGAATATGAAGGTTAAGATCTTCAAGAACTTTCACCTCACCATAAAACTTGTAAAGCTGTTCAATCAGAATCTCTGCACCTACGACAGGTTCTTGTGACTCTGGATGATTTTCTGGAATGAGCTCTACGTCATTCTGATTAATATTTAAATTCAGATTTGTCATATTTTAAGCTCCCTTATTTTTGATAACCAGCGTGCCAACGTAGTAAATAGCGTTCCAAAATTTGTGCTAAAACATCGGCTAACTTGCCTAATAGGGCATAAAGCAGAATACCGACGAGTACCACATCTGTTTGCAAAAACTCTCGTGCATTCATGGTCATATAACCAATACCTGCTTGCGCTGAGATCGTTTCAGCCACAATGAGTAATACCCAAACCAAACCTAACGCAAAACGTAGACCCACTAAAATAGAAGGCATTGCACCTGGTAGAATAATTTCTTTGTAGAGCTGCCAGCGGGAAAGCCCATAGCTTTTACCCATCTCAATCAATTGTGGGTCGACTGAACGAATTCCATGATAGGTGTTGATATAAATTGGGAAGAAAACACCGACAGCAACTAAAAACAATTTTGCTGTTTCATCAATACCAAACCACAAAATCACCAGCGGAATAAGCGCAAGAGCTGGGATATTACGAATCATCTGTAAGGTTGTATCGAGTAGGGTGGAGGCGAAACGCGAAGACCCATTGAGCAGACCTAATAGCAAGCCTAAACCACCGCCTACTAAAAGCCCAAGCAATGCACGACCAGCACTTACTTTAACGTGATGCCATAGTTCGCCACTCACCAAAAGATGCCAAAAAGCTGAAATGACAGCACTTGGAGCAGGTAAAATGCGGCTTTCTAAAAGACCTGAACTTGAGGCAATTTGCCAAACAACCAATAGAACAATTGGGAAAATCCAGGGCAGCAAACGCTGCCCGATTTGTTTTGTTCCACGTGAAACAATATTTACATCTTGGCTCATGCAGGCTCCTTGACGGAACTATTTTGCTTCTTCTCGTCTGGAACATAGTTGTTGGCAATAATCTCACCGAATGGACCAGTTAAGTTTGGCTGAGCAAGTTTAGCTCGGGTCTCAATTGGTAATAACGGGAATACTAACTCTGCAAAACGGATCGACTCTTCAAGATGTGGATAGCCCGAGAAAATAAAAGTATCGATACCTAAATCAGCATACTCCTGAATACGAGCAGCAACTGTTTCTGGGTCACCTACAAGTGCCGTACCTGCACCACCACGGACTAAACCAATACCAGCCCATAGGTTTGGAGAGACTTCTAACTTGTCTCGGTTACCGCCATGTAGTGCGGCCATCCGTTGTTGGCCTACCGAGTCCATTTGTGCAAATTTTTTCTGTGCTGCAGCAATAGTTGCATCGTCGAGATATTGAATAAGCTCGTTCGCTGCTGCCCATGCTTGTTCGTTGGTTTCGCGAACAATGACATGCAAGCGAATGCCATAAGTTAATTTACGGCCTTTAGCCTCGGCTTTTGCACGAACATGCTCGATCTTTTCTTTCACGGCTGCTGGTGGTTCACCCCAAGTGAGGTAACTGTCTACTTGCTCCGCTGCAAGGTCGACAGCGACATCTGAAGAACCGCCAAACCAAAGTGGTGGGTAAGGCTTTTGGACAGGTGGGTAAAGTAGTTTTGCATCATCTACTTGTAGGCGTTCACCGTGGAATGTAAAAGCTTCACCCGTATGTGAACGCGTCAAAATTTCACGCCAGATTTTTACGTATTCATTGGCAGTTTGATAACGTGTTGAGTGATCTTCATATAAACCGTCACCGCGTAGTTCTGCTTCATCGCCACCAGTCACTAAGTTGAGTAGCACACGACCATTCGATAAGCGGTCAAATGTAGCAGCCATACGAGCAGCCAAAGCTGGTGTTGTTACACCCGGACGTAACGCAACTAAAAACTTAAGGTGCTGAGTTGCATCAATCAGGCTCGCCGCCGTGATCCAAGGATCTTCACATGAACGGCCCGTTGGAATAAGTACACCTTCGTAACCCAAATTATCTACTGCCACAGCAATTTGCTTCATATAGGCATGGTCAACCTGACGAGCGCCTTTACTTGTACCTAAATAGCGACTATCACCGTGAGTAGGAATAAACCAGAAAATTTTCATGTGCATTACCTATATGTCTATTGAAATTACTTGGCACCCCAAACAGCTTGTTTGATGCTGATTGGTTTTGGAATGATGCCTTGTTGGGTAAAGATGTCTGCAAGCTGCTGTTGTTCAGCAATCACTTTGCTGTTAAGAGGAGCTGCTGCTGATGGACGTGGACGACGTTTAATGAATAAGTCACTAGTTGCAGGTTTTAAGCCTGTACTTTGGCCAATCGCGCTCGCCGTTTCTGTTTGATGGCTTTGAACCCATTTGTCAGCTTGATTAATCTGTTTGATGAGTTCAGGAACAGCTTTTGGATATTGCTTAACAAAATTTGGAGCGGCTAAATAAAAGGTATAGTTCGGACTTAAACCTTTACCTGAAGCAAGTACACGAGCTTGGTCTTCTAGTTGTGCTGAAGCGTAGTAAGGGTCCCAAATTGCCCATGCATCAACGGCACCTTTTTGAAATGCAGCGCGAGCATCGGCAGGTGTGAGCCAAATTGGCGTAATGTCGCTCCATTTTAAGCCCGCTTTACGCACAGCCTGTACGAGCAAGTAATGTGAACTAGAACCTTTTTGCAACGCAATACGTTTGCCTTTTAGGTCTTTAAGCTGGGTGAGCTGTGAGTTTTTAGGAACTAAAATTGCTGACGCCAATGGCTTGGCTGCTTCATAAGCAATGTAATATAAAGGCTTGCCCGCTGCTTGAGCATAGACTGGAGGTGTGTCTCCAGTAACGCCAACATCGAGTGAGCCAACAGCCAAGGCTTCTAAAATTTGTGGGCCGGCAGGGAACTCATTCCAAGTGATTTTGGCATTTGGAAATTCTTGTTCAAATAATTTTTGCTGCTTAGCAATTGCAAAGTTGATCGAGCTTTTTTGAAAACCGATACGAAGTTCTTTTACAGTAGGGTCTATTGCCCAAGCAGGTGCAGCAATCGTTAAACCTAAGACAGCGACTGCGCTAAAGCGCTTAACTAACTGAGTCCACTGACTCTTATTAAATAATGACTGATGTTGCATATAGATATCCTTGTTCCCTTCAGGCAAGGCACAGCATTTATATCGTTATTTAAGCTGTGCCAAAGCTGGGTTTATTTCAGTTTTAAAATGGCATCTTGAATGGTGAGCTTGTTTGGAATGAGCTTTTGCGCATAAAAGGCATCGGCTACATATTGTTGTTCTTGAGCGACCTTGTCAGATATTGGCTGAACACCAAAACCCATTCGCGAAATAGAAGTTTTGAGTACATCAAACTCAAGTGCCGTAGGTTTTTCGAGTAGCTTGGCCGCTTCATCTTGATGCGTGCTGACCCATTGGGTTGTTTGATTTAGCGTTTGCACAACAGTGTTGAGTACTTTTGGATTACTTTCTGCAAATTTACGATCAGCTAAGTAGAACTGATGATTGCTTACCAAGTTTTCACCTGTTGCTAAAACTCGAGCTTGAATTTGATGTTCAGCTGCTGCAAAGAACGGGTCCCAAATGACCCATGCATCGACAGCGCCTTTTTCAAAAGCAGCACGTGCGTCTGATGGCGGTAAATAAACTGGTTGAATATCACTTAAGCTTAAGTTGTTGGCTTCTAGAACTTTCAATAATAGGTAGTGAACATTCGAACCCTTATTCAGTGCGACACGTTTGCCTTTTAAATCTTGAATAGAGTGAATAGGAGAGTCTTTTTGTACCAATAATGCTTCTGCTTTTGGTGCAGCCGGTTGGTTTGCAACATAGACTAAGTTTGGATTGGCTGCTTGAGCAAAAATAGGTGGTGCTTCACCTGCCTCACCCAATGAAACGCTTCCGACATTTAGACCCTCAAGTAATTGAGGACCCGCAGGAAACTCGACCCATTTCACTTGTACACCTTGATCTTTTAGTGCTTTTTCCAAGTCACCACGAGCTTTTAAAATAGGAAGGATGCCATATTTCTGGTATCCAATATTTAGAGTTGTGGTGGTCTGTTCCTCTTTTTTGGCACAACCACCTAGCATCATCACTCCCGCAAGGCCGGCAGCAATGACTGAATATTTTGCCCATGAAGTGGAATTAAAAAGTGCCATGTGGTTTCGTGCTCCCCAAAAGAGAAAAAGAAAAATAATTGGATGAGCAGATACCCTAAAGGGATTTTTATTTCATAAAAAATAAGTATTCGGTCTTTATTTATACAAAAAAAAGCTAAAAACTTTCGGCGATAAACTTATGCAAAAAAAAGATTTATTAAACAGAATAATATTTAGAAAATGGTGTTTAAGTTTTTGTAAATAAAATGAAAAATATGAAATGAAGAAAATTTAAAGATTTAAAAAAAGTACAACCATACATTAATGGTATGTATGGTTGTACTTTTGGGACTAAGCTTATCTGAAATAAGAATATCTTAAAAAATGCAAAGACTAGGGAAGCAGTTTTTTAAACACTAAAGAATTTCTTTGATAGTTATATAGTGCCTGACGGGCATTTGGTAATTCATCAACAGTGACTTGATGGAAACCATGTTCTAAAAACCAATGAGCAGTTCGTGTTGTTAAGACAAATAATTGACGGATGCCTTGTTGTTTGGCCTTTTCTTCAAGGAATTGCAGAATTTGGCTACCACGATTTGATTTGCGATAACTAGGGTGTACTGCTACACAAGCAATTTCTGCCGAACGAGTTTCATTAAATTCAGTTGGAATTGGATAAAGAGCAGCACAAGCCAAAATCATACCGTCTCGTTCAATAACCGCAAACTGGCTAATTTCCTGCTCTAAACGTTCACGCGAACGATAAACCAAGATGCCTTCTTCTTCTAACGGACGCAATAAATTCATTAAGCCACCCACATCTTGAATATGGGCTGTGCGAACTTCTTCATAGTGTGCATCAGTAATCATGGTACCCACACCGTCACGGGTGAAGAGTTCTTCAATAAGTGCGCCATCATAGGCATAAGAAATTAAATGAACACGGTGAACACCCGATAAAGATGCCTTTTTTGCTTCCTGTAAATGTAGGGTTAGGGTGGGGCTACTGGTCTGGTATTGCTGAATATAGTAATCAAGCTGATGCGGGCTCAATTCACGCAATAATTGTCCTTCTTCATTAAGCAAACCTTGTTGTTCACCTAAAAAGATTAATTTGTCTGCTTTTAAATAGGTTGCGGTTTTGGTTGCCACCTCTTCAGCTCTTAAATTAAATACTTCACCAGTGGTTGAATAACCAGTCGGGCCCAGTAAAACAATATTATCGTTATCGAGATGACGCTCAATCGCGTCGGTATCTATGGAACGAACTTCACCCGTAAGCTGAAAATCCATTCCATCACGAATACCATAAGGTTTAGCTGTAACGAAATTCCCTGATACAACATCTATTCGAGCGCCGTACATTGGAGAATTAGCCAATCCCATAGATAACAGTGCTTCAATTTCTAACCGAATAGACCCCACAGCACTCATGACACAGCCTAATGATTCGCGTGTTGTAATACGACTGTTATCATAAAAAGGAGTTTCGATACCTTTATCTTTAAGGTTTTGATTAATTTGTGGACGTGCACCATGGACTAAAATTAAGCGGATACCAAGTGAATGCAATAAAGCAATATCATGAATAATATGTTCGAAATTAGGATCGCGGACGGCTTCACCGCCAAACATTAATACAAAAGTTTTATCGCGATGAGCATTAATATAAGGTGCTGAATGTCGGAACCAATGTACATAATGTTGAGTGTTATTATGTGATTTCTCTAAAGACTTAGTTGGCATACCGATCTCGAATCAACAGCAAAAAGATATAAAGATGATTCTAAACAAAAAAGCTTAAAGTCGCATGTTTTAGATAGAAAAACACCCAAATTAGATTTGGGTGTCTGATATTTTGTTAAATTAACGAATCACTTTAATGATTTTATGGCTTTGTTCATTTACCAGTACATAGTTACCATTCACTTTATACCATTTTTGAAAACGCCCTGGCTTGGTCAGTTTCTGGTGTGAGCGGTAGTCAACTGCATAACGTGGGTGCTGATATTCACGGGGTACAACTTGACCTGCTCGCCAGTCATTGCGATGGTCGTCTTTTTTAATCACTTTAACTGTTTTTACTTCATGGTTTGGGTAATTACCATGACGATCATGGTCATTTGGAGCAGCCATTGCTGTTGTTGCGATTAAACCACTCATTGAAAGAACAATTGCTGTTGTTAGTTTTTTCATCATGAACCTCGAATGATCAATTAAATTTCGATAATTGAAGATTAGTGAATAATTAAAGATAAATCGTGAAGACTAAGAACGATAAATGTGAAAAAATTCTATGAAATAAGAAGAAATTTAGAATATATGAATTTTTGTTATCTAATTGATATATAAAATAAAAAAAAGATAAAACCGATGGGCTTTATCCTTTTTTACTAACTGATGAGTGAGGAGCTATCAGTTTTATAAACCACGAATGCTAACAATACTGTTAGAGTCTGTGTCGACTAAAATATAGTCATTGTTAATTTTATACCATTGCTGGTTACGGTCTGGTTTAGGCAAGTTACTGTCTCTATAGTCGACCTTATAGCCATTGCCGCGATAATGTTGTGGCATGACATAACCTGGCTGCCAGCGATGTTGTTTTAGACGCTCAAAACCACGTTCTTCACGCATACGGCGTTCATCGCGAAAACGATCTTCATCATCGTCACGGTCATATTTGTGTCCACGATCATTCCATTCACCACGAGGCCCACCTTTAGGCCCTTTCTGGCCATGTCCTCGGTCAAATGGAGGATCAGCAAAGCTTGCCATACTAGTAGTCAGTACGGTTATGCAAAGAGTTAAGGTAGTGAACAACTTTTTCATGATGCATCCTCGTTTACATCTGATGTCTCTCATGGTGAATACTCTACGCGTAAAATGCAGAGAAACTGTGAAGATCATTTAATGCTTCAATTAAAATTACGGATAGATCCAGAGTTTTTATCAATAATAAAAAAGGCTTGTATATATCTTTTCAGGTATAGCCAAGCCAGATGTGATGATCGGCCGTAATGTATTTTAGCTTTTCATCTATAGTTATTTAATCCTGAGCATCAATACTTTGTCCATTGAGCGCCAAACTATCTTCACCCATTAAATAAAGATAAGCCGGCATAATCGACTCAGGTGTCAATAATGTTTTTGGATCTTCTTCAGGATAGGCTTTTGCACGCATTGCAGTACGTGTCGCACCGGGATTAATGCAGTTAAAGCGGATATTTGGATAGGTATGCTCAGCTGCAAAAATTTTACTTACAGCTTCAATCGCAACTTTAGACACTGAATACGCGCCCCAGAGTGCACGTGCTTCGCGACCTACGCCAGAGCTGGTAAATACCACAGAAGCGTTATCTGATTTTTGTAAAAGCGGGAGTAGGGCTTGAGTAAGAGCAAAAGGCGCACGTAAATTTACTGACATCACATCATCCCATACTTCTGTTGGATAATGTGCCAGTTCTACTCGATCACCTAAAATGCCGGCATTGTGCAAAATACCGTCCAGACGTCCAAATTGCTTTTCGAGAGTATTTACTAAAAAGTCATAATCACGATCAGAAGCACTCGAAAGTTGTAATGGTAAAATTGCAGGCTGAGGAGCGCCTAAACCTTCAATTTCATCATAAATTACTTCAAGTTTATTTAAGGTTCTACCATGCAAAACCACAGTTGCGCCGTGTAAAGCATAACTGAGGGCCGCAGCTCGCCCAATTCCATCACCTGCACCAGTGATTAAAATGATTCGATCTTTGAGAAGATCTGGACGAGGTTGATATTCTGAATATTTCATTGGTAAACCTCCTTCTTTTTATATTGATATAAATAACTGTTAAAAAAGCCTGTAAAACTCTTGTGTTAACCTATCATACGCTGATTTTCCTGTAGAGCAGGAAGCTTTTGACGTAACATCTCGTGTAATTCTGTCACCGTATTTACAATCGAGTCGGCTTGCCAAGCAGCTAAATCATCACGATGTTCGATAGGTAAATAACCGTATGCTGCCAAGATCGTATACATATCGGCATTGCGACCAGCATCAATATCACGTGGATGATCACCCACATAAATAATTTCATTTGCTGGTATATTTAACTGCTTTGCAGCCAAATACATTGGTTCAGGGTCTGGCTTGGTTTTAGAAACGTCTTCTGGACACACTAGAACTGCACAGCGTTCAGTCAGATTTAATTTATCTAACAATGACTCACTTAACCCACGTGGTTTATTGGTCACAATACCCCACGGAATTTGCTGAGCTTCTAACTCTTCTAAAAGCGGATACATGCCTTCAAACAGGTCTGTATCGACGACAATATTATTGCCATAAATATCTAAAAAGTTTTGTCGATGCGCCAAGAAAATTGGATTGGCTACATCCAGTTCTGGATAAACCAATTTGACCATCGCTCGTGCGCCCTCAGAAACCTGAGTACGGATGAGGTCTGCATCAACTACAGGGCGTCTTGCATCACGACACATTTGTTGAATAATACGAATAAAGTCGGCAGCCGTGTCGATGAGAGTGCCGTCTAAATCAAATAAAACAGCTTTCATCATGCACCTGTATTTACTGTATGAACCATATAGTTAACATCAACATTTGGCGCTAACCAGTAATGCTTGGTAAGCGGATTGTAGTGCAAGCCTGTCATTTCTTTTAAAGTTAAGCCTGCATTACGAATGTCATGTGCCATTTCTGAAGGGCGAATGAACTTGTGATAATCATGCGTGCCCTTTGGAAGCATGCGTAATACGTATTCAGCACCAATAATCGCAAATAAGTATGACTTTGGGTTACGGTTAATGGTCGAGAAAAACACATGACCACCTGGCTTCACTAAAGCCTGACATGCTTTAACAATAGATGCTGGATCAGGAACATGTTCCATCATTTCCATACAAGTGACCACATCGTATTGGCCTGCTTGCTCTTGGGCCAATTCTTCAACTGGAATTTGGCGATATTCAATATTTTGAACATTATCTTGCTGAGCATGCAAACGACCTACAGCTAAAGGTGCTTCACCCATATCAATACCGAGTACATCTGCACCACGGCGAGCCATACTTTCAGCTAAAATACCGCCACCGCAGCCAACATCAAGTACTTTTTTGCCTGCAAGACCACCAACACGTTCATCAATCCAGTTTAAACGTAATGGGTTAATTTGATGAAGTGGGCGAAATTCAGAATGTTGATCCCACCATTTGGCAGCAAGTGCTTCAAACTTTGCGATTTCTTGTAAATCAACATTCAATTGCGACATGGTGCTACCTCTAAACTTGAGTTATCTTTTTGGATGTAGTTCGCCGTTAGTGTAGCGATTATTGGGAAAAAAGCGATAAACCCAATAAAAAACTTCACAGAAGCAAAACGAATTTAGCATATTTGTTTTATATTTAGAGCATAAGCTAATGCATAACAACTTAGAGGAAAAGCTGTAGCAATGAAAAAATTGGTTTTGGGTGGTTTGAGTGCAGCAATTATGGCCGTATCGGGTAGTGCAATGGCAGCAGATTTCGTTGCTGGTAAAGACTACACCGTGATTGCCAATCCAGGCAAAGTGGAAGTACCGGGGAAAATCGAAGTACGTGAGTTCTTTTGGTATGGTTGTCCGCACTGTTTTAAACTTGAACCACATATGCAAACGTGGTTAAAACAAATTCCTAATGATGTACGTTTTGTACGTACACCAGCTGCTATGAACAAAGTATGGGAACAAGGGGCACGTACTTATTATACATCTGAGGCATTAGGTGTTCGTAAGCGCACACATTTACCATTATTCCATGCCATTCAGGTGAATGGTCAGCAGATTTTTGATCAGGCTTCTGCGGCTAAATTCTTCACGCGTTATGGGGTACCTGAAGAGAAATTTAACAGTACTTACAACTCATTTGCCGTAACTGCAAAAGTTGCTGAGTCGAATAAACTTGCTCAACAGTACCAATTAACTGGTGTTCCTGCTGTAGTGGTAAATGGTAAATACGTAGTACAAGGCGAAGATGGTAAAGTGACCCAAGTACTTAATTACTTAATTGAGAAAGAACGTAAGGCAAAATAATATTGATTGCTTTAAAAAAGGGACTTCTATTGAGGTCCCTTTTTTTATAAATCTACATATTCAATTACTTTCATAATCACGAAATAATTCAATTAATTTTGATGATTTTCATCTTCGATTTGGAAATTTAGTGCATCAAAATTGGTGGTTTGTGTTGGTAACGACAATGCCTGGTTAATATATAAATTAATGAGTTTTTGGCGAGAACCAATTGAACGCTGATAATACGTTGAGTTTAGAAGCAGTGATGCGCCATAAGTCAGTGACCAGATATATGATAAATAATCACGAATCGACATATCGTAGTTCAATGATTTTAAATAATTTTCAGTAATATCTTTAATCGCTAAAATACGTTGCTGACGAATTTCATAAAGCTCTTCAAAGAGGTGTTTCAACTTAGACTCTGTCATGGTCAGATTTTCTTCAAGTTGATGCAATAGAATCGTTTTGCCCGGTGTGAGTAAATGATGCAGCATGTAACGCGGTGCATACTCTTTAAAGTCGGTATTATATTTTTGAGAAATTTCTAAAATTTGCTTTTCATTTTGAATAATGAGTTCAAGTAGAAGTTCATTTTTACTTCTAAAGTGCTTATAAAGCGTACCTTTTGCAATATCTAGCTCGGCCACTAATTCATCTAGAGTAATTTCCTGATTGTTTTCTAGTAACAATTTTTCTGCAACGCTCAGAATCTTTTCTTTGCGCATTAAAAACTGTGTATGACGATCAAGATTCATAGGTATTCCCACACCAGTTTGGCCTAACGAATAGTTTACTTCCTGTAAAAAAGAAAAAGACTTTTCTCGAAATTTTGAGCCTTTTTCTTTCTCTGTTTACGTATTACCACATAACCTGTTTTTTGTCATTTGCCGCTTCTATCGTTCCCAGTTCGCAATTCCTCTAAACAGTAAGCGAACTTGTGTAGATGCGTTTTCAATAAAGGCAGTTTGTTGCTGCTTGAGCTGTTCACCTTGATATTGTTTGGCGAGGTTGACCCACGTCATTGCCCATGTAAATGACATATTAGTCAAAATGGTAGATAAGACATTTAAATCTTGAGGGTTTTGAATATGTTTAAAATTTTCGAGTTTAGTTAGATCTGTTGTTAAGTCTTCAATCAGAAATTCGATTTCTCGAGCAATCGCTGCACGAACCGTTTCTGAACCACCCCAACGTTCAGCAATCATAAATTGCCATTGCTTAGGGCTATGATTTACCGCCTGCACAAATAGCTCAATGCTGGTTTGGGTTTTAGCGGATTTATGTTGTAAATAACTTTGTCCAAGTTGATGTAAAACACTTTTTAAATGTAGCGCGACTTGATCGACTAGTTCCTTACCGAGTTCATCCATGTCTTGAAAATGGCGATAAAACGCTGTTGGTACCAAACCAACTTCACGTGCAACTTCACGCAAACTGATACTACTGAACGAACGCCCAGACGTACTTAAATGCAAGGCTGCATCGAGAAGTGCCTGACGACTTTGCTGTTTTCGTTCATCCCGTATCGACATTAAAAGAACCTATTTAAACCGTGAGCCAAAGTCTAACAAAAAAGAGCAAACTTTCATAAAAAAAATAGTGAACAAGTGTTGACTGAGTGAACACTTATAAATATAGTGTACATATGTTCACTATACGAACATGTGTTCACTCAAATAAATAGCCAGAAACAAAAGAGGAACGTATGAACGCAACACTTAACTATCAACCACATTGGGTTCGAGAAGATTTCGTTGATTTTGTTTTGCAAAAAATTAATGTGTCTTGGGCTTGGAAAAGGGTACTTGCAGAAGTTACCACAGTTCAGCCACTTCATACCGATATGGTGCTGATCAAGCTTAAACCGAATCGTAATTTTAATTTCGATCAGGTTTGTGCAGGTCAAAGTATTTTACTGACTTTACTTATCGATGGCGTTTACCAACAGCGTAGTTATTCAATTATTGAAGTAACCACTCAAGGTGAAATTGCTTTAGGTATTAAAGTACAAGGCTTGGTATCTCGCGCAGCTCAACTTTTACATGTGGGTGAGTGTGTTGAAATTTCACAGCCACAAGGTGAGTTCACTTTGCATCAAGGCCAGCAGCCCGCGATTTTAATTGCATCAGGAAGCGGTATTACTGCAATTTATTCACTTTTGCAGCAAGCTTTGAAACAGCAGCTTGAACAAATTCATGTGATTTATTTTAATCGTGCGGAAATTTTTCATGCTGAACTAAAAGCTTTGGCAGAGCAGTACCCACAGTTTCAGTATCATTTTTTTAATACCACCGAGCAAAAGCAGCATTTAACCGAAAGCCTGCTACAAAAGCTGGTTCCTGACTTTGCGCAGACTGCGACCTATGTGTGTGGACACCACAGCATGATGCAGCAGGCGAATGAAATTTATGCACAAAAGGATGCTCAGTCACAGCTTCATCAAGAGTATTTTCAGCCACTTCAAGTGACGGGAACCTATACCGCACAGCCTGTTATTTTCCGCCGTGCCCAACACGAGTTTTTAGCTGAAACAAATTTACTGAGCAGTGCAGAGCAAGCAGGACTACGTCCGCAACATGGTTGCCGTATGGGTGTCTGCAATAAATGCAGTTGCACCAAAGTAAGCGGTGTCACTCAAAATCTGTTAACAGGTGAAATTGAAGACCAGCCGAATCGTCCAATTAAACTATGCGTGAGCCAGGCATTAAGCCCAGTCACGATTGATCTATAAAAAGAATTAAAGAGGATTAAGCCTATGAATATGGCATTAGAATTTTCTACCGTTTCTAAATCTGCTCATTTAACACCTGAACAGACTGAAGAGTTTGGTCGCCGTGTTGAACAGATTCGTCAAGAAGTGATGCAAAGTCTTGGTGAACAAGACGCAAAATATATCTACAAAGTGCGTAATTTTGTTCGCTATACCGAAATCGCATCGCGTGGCATGTTGATGTTTGGTGGCTGGATTCCACCTGTCTGGTTATTGGGAACAGGCTTATTAGGCATTTCTAAAATTGTAGAAAATATGGAACTTGGTCATAACGTTATGCATGGTCAGTTTGATTGGTTAAATGAACCAAGCCTGAACGGTAATACTTACGATTGGGATACCATTGCATCGGGTGATGACTGGCGTGAAACACATAACTATGTGCACCATACCTATACCAATATTGTAGGTAAAGACCATGATGTGGGTTATGGCCTTTTACGAGTAAGTGACCAACAAAAGTGGGAACCTCGTCACCTGTTTAATATTCCACTCGGTCTACAGTTAATGTTTTTCTTTGAATGGTATGTAGGTGTACAAAACTTACATCTTGAAGATGCATTAGTTTATAAAACCAAGAGCTGGAAACAGGTTTGGAAAGATTCGGCTAAAGTGCGTAAAAAAGCAACGCGCCAAGTTTTAAAAGACTATGTGTTTTTCCCTGTGATCTCTGGTCCTATGTTTTTACCAGTTTTTGCAGGAAATGTAGTTGCCAATATTATTCGTAACTTGTGGTCATCTGCCGTGATCTTTAATGGTCATTTTACTGAAGATGCAGAAACGTTTGAGCCGGATAATACCGACACTGAAACTAAGGCAGAGTGGTATTTACGCCAGATTCGTGGTTCGAGTAATTTTAGTGGGACAGAATGGCTTCATTTTCTGAGTGGTAACTTAAGTCATCAAATTGAACACCACTTATTCCCAGATATGCCTGCCAACCGCTATAAAGAAGTGGCACCGAAAATTAAGGCGCTTTGCACAGAATATGGTATTCACTACAACGAAGCGAGCTTTATGCGCCAGTTCTGGAGTGTATGGATACGTTTAGCAAAATGTTCATTACCAAACCATACCACTGGAAAAGTGATGCAGACATTCGAAAAGTTAAAAGCAAAATTCAAATTTGCCTAATAGAAAGCCCAATAAATAGCTCCTAAAAGGGGCTATTTTTATTTTTAAGTCATGAAAAGTGCAGACTTACATTTCAAAGTAGGGAATAAACTCAACCTGTCAAAATCCTTTGCTATACTATGCCCAAGTTTGTATTTAAGAGAATTTAGGAAGGATTATGCGTATTGACCAACGTGCATTAGACCAATTACGTGAAGTGAAAATTACACGAAACTACACCCGTTATGCTGAAGGTTCTGTGCTGGTCGAATTTGGTCACACCAAAGTCCTTTGTACTGCAAGCATTGATAATTCAGTGCCACGCTTTTTAAAAGGCCAAGGCCAAGGCTGGGTAACAGCAGAGTATGGTATGTTACCGCGTTCAACACATTCACGTTGTGACCGTGAAGCTGCTCGTGGTAAACAAACTGGTCGTACTCAAGAAATCCAACGCCTCATTGGCCGTAGCTTACGTGCTATGGTTGATTTGAAAAAGCTTGGTGAAAATACCATTACCATCGACTGCGATGTAATTCAGGCTGATGGCGGTACACGTACTGCTTCAATCACTGGTGCTGCTGTAGCATTGGTTGATGCGATGAATGTTTTACTTGCACAGAAAAAAATTAAGCATGATCCGCTTAAAGGCCTAGTTGCTGCAATTTCTGTGGGTATGTATCAAGATGAAGTACTTCTTGATCTTTGCTATGAAGAAGATTCGAACTGTCAAACTGACTTAAACGTAGTAATGACACAAGCGGGCGAGTTTATTGAAATTCAAGGTACAGCCGAAGATAAACCGTTTACTCGTGCACAAAGCAATGCCATGTTAGAAATGGCAGAAAAAGGAATTGCCGAGCTGATTAAAAAGCAACAAGAAGCTTTAGGCTGGTAATTTCAAGTTATCTAAAAAACGCATCTTCGGATGCGTTTTTTTATGCCTTCATCAAATCGACATAAAAACATCACCTGCCTGTCACCTTTTCGCTTTATTAGTAGTTCGCATTTAAACCGTTTGGAAAAAAATGATGCGAAAACTTTCACTTTTATTTATTACATCTTTAGCGCTTATGCTCAGTGCTTGTAACGATGACAACAACTCAGATAATTCATCGCCAACAACACCGCCAACCAGCAATTGCAAAATGCACTGTGCACCATAATAAAAATTAAGGATGAAAAAATGAATCGTCGCGAATTTCTTTTAAATTCTACAAAAACTATGTTTGGGACTGCTGCTCTGGCAAGTTTCCCGCTAAGTATTCAAAAAGCGCTGGCTATCGATGCCAAAGTTGAAAGTGGAACTATTCAAGATGTTAAACATATCGTGATTTTGACTCAGGAAAACCGTTCTTTTGATAATTATTTTGGAACGTTAAAAGGTGTGCGTGGTTTTGGTGACCGCTTTACCATTCCAATGACAGAAAATCGTAAGGTCTGGGAGCAATACGACGCTAAGAAAAATAAAGTATTGCCTTACCATTTAGATAGTCGTTTAGGAAATGCTCAGCGTGTTTCAGGAACTCCTCACTCTTGGTCTGATGGCCAAGCTGCTTGGGACAATGGTCGTATGAGCGACTGGGTGGCTTATAAGAAACCGCAGTCAATGGGCTACTATAAAAAGCAAGAAGTTGAATATCAGTTTGCTTTAGCCAATGCTTTTACCATTTGTGATGCTTACCACTGCGCTATGCATGCGGGAACTAACCCGAACCGTAAGTTTATCTGGACTGGAACCAATGGACCTACAGGTGCAGGTGTAGCCAGTGTGGTCAACGAATTTGATGGGATTGGATCATCAACAGAAGGTTATGAATGGACGACGTATCCTGAGCGTTTACAGCAGGCTGGCGTGACATGGAAAGTTTATCAAAACATGCCAGATAACTTTACTGATAATCCATTAGCTGGTTTCAAACAGTATCGCCGTGCAAATGAGCAATCTGGACAACCTGTCAGCAATGACACACTGACGTGTCCAGCATACGATGAAAAAATTGATGCGACACAACCACTTTATAAAGGTATTGCCAATACCATGCCGGATGGTGGTTTTTTAGGAACTTTTAAAGCTGATATTGCCCAAGGAAAACTACCTCAAGTCAGTTGGTTAGTTGCTCCAGCAAATTATAGTGAGCATCCTGGGCCATCTAGTCCTGTGCAAGGCGCTTGGTATATTCAGGAAGTATTAAATGCTTTAACTGAAAACGCTGAGTTATGGAGCCAAACTGTTTTATTGGTGAATTTTGATGAGAATGATGGTTTCTTCGACCATGTTCCTTCACCGAGTGCACCATCTAAAGATATAAATGGCGTTGTATATGGAAAAACAACTTTAACCGATCAGCAAGTATCTTATGAGTACTTTAACCATCCGGCGGTAGCGACTTCAAAATCTCAACCTAAGCCAGATGGTCGAGTGTATGGGCCAGGTGTACGCGTTCCGATGTATGTGATTTCACCGTGGAGCCGTGGTGGCTGGGTAAACTCTCAAGTCTTTGACCATACTTCTATTTTACAATTTTTAGAAAAACGCTTTGGTGTACAAGAGCCGAATATTAGTCCATATCGCCGCGCCGTATGTGGTGATTTAACGACAGCATTTAATTTTAAAACACCGAACCTTTTGCCTGTTGCTGAACTAGATGGGAAGAAAACAAAAGCTGAGGCCGATGCGATTCGTGTTGCTCAAGCTTCGTTGCCACAAGTTCCTGTTCCAAGCCAGCAGCAATTTCCTCAGCAGGAAATGGGGATTCGACCATCACGTGCTTTGCCATATATTTTGCATACCAGTGCTAAAGTCGATGCCACTCAAAAAACAGTTAAATTGATGTTCTCTAATACGGGTAAACAGGCAGCCGTTTTCCATGTGTATAACCGATTGGACCTAACGTCAATTCCACGCCGTTATATGGTTGAAGCGGATAAACAGCTTGATGACGTGTGGAGCACAATAAATGGACAGTACGATTTATGGGTACTTGGGCCAAATGGTTTCCACCGTGCATTTAAAGGTAATTTGAGCCAAGCCAACCAGACGCAAGCATTACCGGAAATTAGAGTATGTGTGGAAGAGTGTGATGCGAATTTATATTTAAAAGTACGTCACGATGGCAATAAGTCAGTCAAACTCACAGTCAAAGCAAATGCTTATCTTCCAAGTAAGACATGGACTATCGAGACGAATAGTTCTGAAAAAGAATTAGTTTGGGATATGTCTGAATTTGGTGGTTGGTATGATTTTACGGTGACATTAGCGGATGATGTAACGTTTAGTCGTCGTTTTGCAGGACGTATAGAAACTCAAGAAGATTCAATTTCTGATCCATATATGGGTTATTTAGAGTCTTAAGTTGGTAAGTTTTCCCTTAATGAGGGTATTGGAATTTATTCCTCATTAGCTGGTGCTAAAAGTCATCTGCAACCTGTCTATAATCTATAAGGATCTTATTTTTGCAACAAAATAGGATAGAGGCTGAAAGTGGGCAGGTTTTGCAGATGGCAATGCCTTTGGTTACTTTGGGCAAAACCAAAGTAACAGAATTAGCTGTTGGCAAAAAAATCTAGACGGTAAGACTCCGCCTTGTAGGTTAATAAAGAGAAACAAGATATCCTTGTCACGATAGTAAATAAAGGGATTAGGGTATTGATATAAAATATTATGTGGGAAGATGCTGTTGTATAGATGAATAATAAAAATAAAGACTTACCTTTTGTAACAGAATCTCCTAAGCTTGGTCATATTTATCTTTTACCTTGAAACCCTAAATTTTTAAAAGTGATGGGGAAAATTTATGCTACAGGGTTTTATTGTATTATTAGCAGTAGTTACTTTTGTTTTAATGGCTGCCGACCCAAGAGATAACGGGGCACAAGCGACTCAGTCAGCATGGCAAAAAACACAAGCGGCAGACATAACTAAGTCGCAGAAACAAACCAATAACGATGTGGATTTTATTTAAGCATTAAAACGCATAGATAAATCAACAGCTCTGACGTCTTTAGTCAGGACACCCATAGAAATATAGTCGACACCAGTAGTTGCCACTTCACGCAAGTTTTCAATGGTGATATTGCCAGAAGCTTCGAGTTTACAACGTCCAGCTACATGCTTTACGGCATCAATCATTTGCTGTTGGCTGAAGTTGTCTAGCATAACAATGTCCGCGCCAGCCTCAAGTGCTTGGTTGAGCTCATCCCAAGTTTCAACTTCGACTTCAACTGGTTTGCCTGGTGCAATTTGGTGTGCTTTTGCAATTGCTTGAACAATACCACCAGCTGCCATAATATGGTTTTCTTTAATTAAGAACGCATCAAATAAACCAAGACGATGGTTTTGTCCGCCGCCAATAGCAACCGCATATTTTTGTGCAATACGTAAACCCGGTAAAGTTTTACGTGTATCGAGAAGTTTTGTATTTAAACCTTCAAGATGCTGAACATATTCAGCAGTTTTTGTTGCAACAGCAGACAAAGTTTGAATAAAGTTTAAAGCAGGGCGCTCTACCGTCAGTAGGCTACGTGCAGAACCAGCAAGCTTTAAAAAGGCTTCATTTGCAGCAACACGGTCACCTTCTTGTTTTAACCAAGTTACCTGTACAGTATTGTCATAAGCTGAGATGAGTGCATTTACCCACGGCTGTCCAGCTAAAACCATATCTTCACGGCTAATGATGGTCGCGGTTGCCTGTTCATCTTCAGGCGTGAGCATAGCGGTAATGTCACCGTCCCCAATATCTTCTTGTAATGCTTGTTGAATATTGATTTGAATTGACTGTTCAAGCAAAGACTGAGGTATGCTCATACGGTTTCCATTTTGTCGATGACCCTAAAACTTGCGATATATTAGCACCGTCGACTTTAAAAATAAGCTGTTTTATTCGTTTAATCGCGATAAATAATCGTGCTGACTACTTTGAAAAGCACATAACTGTTTTAAACTAAAACAATTGGCAAGCAATTTATTGGCACTTCAATGAAGAAAATCACACCGTATGAAGTTATAGATGGACAATTAAAAGGGGCGAGACAAGTCCCTTCTCCAAATTTTAACCAGCGTCCGACTGGTACCGAAATTCAAATGATTGTGGTTCATAATATTAGTTTGCCGCCATCTCAATTTGGAGGTGGGTATATTGAGCAGTTTTTTCAAAATAAATTAGATTGGTCGGTTCACCCCTATTTTCAAACTATTGAAGGCATGCAAGTTTCTACGCATTTGCTGATTTTACGTAGTGGGGAAGTCCTACAGTTTGTTAATTTTAACGATAGGGCATGGCATGCAGGGCGTTCGAGTTATTTAGCTAAAGTTGAATGCAATGATTATTCAATTGGTATTGAACTTGAAGGAAGTGATGACTTGCCTTTTGAAGAAGTACAGTACAGTGTACTAACTGATGTGGTTACTGCTATTCGTCAAGCTTATCCAGAAATTAAAAACCATATTGCAGGACATTCAGATATTGCACCGGGCCGAAAAACCGATCCGGGACCTTATTTTAAATGGCAGCACTTTAGACAACTGTTAGCACAGAAAAAAACTTGAGTTCATTCATCATTTCACAACGAAAAGATTTTCTAGTTTCATTACAATAGCGACTTTCGAATATATAGCTGTAGGTGAGTACGATGGCATTGTGGCGATCGACTTTTATTGTCAGTGCGATGACGATGTTGTCACGGGTATTGGGCTTAGTACGAGATGTCGTATTGCTCAACGTGTTTGGTGCGGGTAAAGATTTCGATACCTTTGTCGTTGCTTTTCGTATTCCCAACTTCTTTCGAAGGTTATTTGCAGAAGGAGCTTTCTCGCAAGCCTTTATTCCGGTACTAACCGAATATAAAACAGGTCGATTACATGCTGAAGTACAAATACTGATTAGTCGAGTATTTGGTTGTTTGCTTATGGTCATGACGTTACTCACTTTCGTGGCCATGGTTTTGGCACCAGCAATCATCTATATGTATGCGCCGGGTTTCCATAATGACCCTGAAAAATTCGATTTAGCGGTCAGCATGTTCCGTCTGACTATTCCATATTTAATGTTTATGTCACTGACTGCTTTTGCGAGTAGTATCTTAAACAGTTATGGTTCTTTTGCTTCCCCTGCTTTTTCACCTGTATTGCTTAATGTCGCAATGATTGCAGGTGCATGGTGGCTTACGCCGTATATGGCTGAGCCTATTAAAGCATTAGGATGGTCTGTTGTCGCAGCAGGTATTTTACAGTTAGCCATACAAATTCCTGAGTTATGGCGTAAAAATCTACTAATTCCACCTAAAGTTGATTTTAAACACGAGGGTGTAGAGCGTATTTTAAAATTAATGCTTCCAGCATTATTTGGTGTGTCTGTGACTCAGATTAACCTATTGTTAAATACGATTTGGGCCTCTTTCATGCAAGACGGTTCGGTATCTTGGCTCTACAGTGCAGAGCGTATGACTGAGTTACCTTTAGGTTTAATTGGTGTTGCGATTGGTACAGTAATTTTACCTTCGCTTTCAGCACGCCATGCTGAGCAAGATCAGGAAAAGTTCCGCGGCATGATCGACTGGGCAGCAAGAGTTATTGTGTTGGTTGGTTTGCCAGCAAGTATCGCCTTATTTATGCTTTCTACACCGATTATTCAGGCTTTATTCCAACGTGGCGAATTTGACCTACGTGATACTCAAATGACAGCACTTGCATTGCAATGTATGAGTGCTGGTGTAATTTCTTTTATGCTCATTAAGGTGTTTGCACCAGGCTTCTATGCGCAGCAAGATACTAAAACACCAGTACGTGTAGGTTTAATGTCAGTTGCCGCAAATGCCATTTTAAACGTTGTATTTATTGGATTCTTTAAACTGATCAATTGGCATGCTGAGCATATGGCGCTTGCATTGGCATCTTCTGGCTCAGCTTTGGTAAATGCCGGTTTGCTCTACTTCTATCTACATAAGCGTAATATTTTCCGATTTGGCTCACATTGGAAAAAACTAGCTCTTCAATATGGTTTAGCAAACCTTGCTATGATTGCAGTGCTTTGGTTGGGGTTAAATTGGTATAATGGTGAACTTTCTCAATGGATCCGTATTGCTGAGGTCGCAGGTCTATGCGTAGTAGGTGTAATCGCTTACTTAATTGGCTTACTGATTACTGGTTTTAGACCAAGAGATTTAAAACATTAAAATAAAAAAAGCGATCTTAAATGATCGCTTTTTTTGATCTTAAAAAACTTATTTTGGCAAAACTTGTAGCAATTCAATATCAAAAATTAAAGTACTATTTGGACCAATACTATCACCAGCACCTACTTCACCATAAGCAAGTTTAGCTGGAATAAAGAAACGGGTTTTACCGCCTTCTTTCATGGTTTGTAAGCCTTCTGTCCAGCCTGTAATCACCTGATTCAACTGGAAATCGACAGGGTGATTACGTGCGATTGAACTGTCAAAGACAGTTCCGTCGAGTAAACGGCCTTCATAGTTCACTTTTACACGAGAAGTAGCTTTAGGTGTTTTACCAGAACCTTCTTTTAAAACTTGATATTGCAAACCTGATTTTGTTGTAATCACACCAGATTTCTTAGCATTTTCTGCAAGAAAAGCAGCCCCAGCTTGGGCATTTTGTTGTCCTTGCTTTTGAAATTCAACAAGCTGTTTAGCTTCTAAAGTTTTTTTATACTCATTAATCGCTTTCGCCATTTCTTCATCAGTGAGGCGCGCTGACTTGTTCTGAGCACCTTCTTGAAGACCTTGATAAAAGATATCAAGATTTAAATCTGTTAATGCATCAGTATTATTACGTCCCATTAAATAGCCATAACTATAGCTAAACTGATCTTTTGCTGGACTTTTATTTGTTATCGGCGTGGCAGCAAGAACAGATAAACTCATTGTTGAGGCTGCAATAACCAAACTAATTTTTTTCATGCCATTTTCCAAAAAAACAGGAGAGTATAATTACTCTCCTGGATTGTTATTATTTCACTGAAATGAGTTCTACATCAAAAATCAGTGTGCTGTTTGCTGGGATCCCTGGAACTTCTTGTGGACCATATGCAAGATTTGATGGAATAAAGAAAGTCGCTTTTCCGCCTTCTTTCATAAGTTGAAGACCTTCAGTCCATCCTGGAATCACCTGATTAAGAGGGAACTCGATAGGTTGACCACGTTTATAAGAACTATCAAAAACCTGACCGTTAATTAAACGACCTTCATAATGAACTTTAACAACAGACTGTGCTGTTGGCTGCTTACCAGTACCTTCTTTAGTAATGATATATTGCAAACCTGATGCAGTAGTTTTTACCCCAGCTTTTGTTTTGTTTTCAGCAAGGAATTGTGCATCTGCAGATTCAGCCGATGTGGCTGCTTGCTCTGGTTTGTCTTGGTGCTGCATTTTTTGTTGTAACTCTTTTTCATAAGCTGCAACAGCTGCTTTTAAATCTTCTTGAGTATAAGCACTTGGCTGTTTGCTACGCGCATCATGGATCCCTTGAACAAATGCCTTTGTATCCAGTTCTGGAGGAGTTTGTTGCGCAACTTCATACCCAAGCACATAACTGATTTTTTGAATTGGAGAAGCATTTTTGTCTGCTTTACGTCCAACTTCTGTGGTCGGATGTTGAGTTGCATAATATACAGGTACAAGTGCAGCACCGCCTAAAACTACAGCGACAGCAATGGGTAAGGCTTTACTCATAAAAGGTTCCAAAAATAATCATTTGAGTCTAAAAGGCTGCTTCGATCTTAGCATGCTTCGACTTAAGCATAGAATGTTTAACAAAAAAAACGAGTGGTTTTTTTATATATTTTAGTTAGTTTTAATTTGGCGAAACTTAAAAAATTAAATAAAAAAACCGGATCATTTGATCCGGTTTTATGAAAACTTGAAACTTAGTCTTCTTTTTGTGCTTTATAGGCATAGGCATAGTTATAACCATAACCACCGCCACTAGAACGTTGAATGTCGTTAAGAATAAAGCCATTTACTTTAACACCAGCTTGTTCAAAACGATTAACAGTTAATTCAAGCTCTTTCATATGTGACTTGATATAACGAGCAACAATTAAGTTTACGCCAGTATATTGAGAAATAATAATACCGTCGGTTACTGCAAGCACTGGTGGAGTATCAATAATGATATGGTCATATTGGGTCTGGAACTTTTCAAGTAAGTCTTTGAACTGAGTAGAACTCAACATTTCTGATGGATTGGTTGGGCTCTTACCACGAGTAATTACATCAAGATTCGCAACTTGAGTTTTATGTAAAACTTGTGTTAAATCAGCTTGGCCACTTAGCAATTCAGAAAGACCAGGCTTCACATCAATATCAAAATATTTATGCATATAACCACGGCGCATATCAGCATCGATTAGTAATACGCGTCTATTCCCTTGTGCAAAAATAGTTGCTAGGTTAGTTGAAATAAAAGATTTACCGACTTCTGGAGAAGGACCAGCAATCATAATAATATTATTTTTTGCTGTACTTAATGCAAAGTGGATAGCGGTGCGAATACTACGCAAGCTTTCAATTGCAATATCATCGCTACTTTTAACAGCCAAAATAGGAATACTTTTTTTCTTTTTCAAGATACTCATACGAGTTTCTTGAATAGGGGAGCGAGGTACAGTCGCATAAACTGGAAGGTCAAGTTCATTTTCGATTTGTGTAGAATCTTTAACTCCACTACGCATCATATTACGTAATAACGCAATTAATACACCGATAAACCCACCAACAAATAACGAAAGAATGATAACAATCAATTTTTGAGGTTTAACTGGGTTAACTGGCTCTACAGCGGTATCAATGATGCGGACATTACCAATTTCACCGGCGTTAGCAATTTTAAGCTGTTGATAAGAGTTAAGTAACGACGTATATAACTCAGTGTTGACTTTTACATCCCGATATAGTTGTAAATATAAACGTTGTGTTTCAGGTAGTTGTGTTAAACGATTATTAAGATCGGCAATCTTTTTATTAATCTCTGCAATTTGTGCATCAATTTGCAAGATTAATGGATGATCATTAGTATATTTAGCAGAAAGTTCTGCTTGTTTTTGTTGTAACTCAATTTTAAGCTTTTCTAAATCAATATTTTGCTTGAGTAACAATTCAGATTCAGCATTCACATCGACTGTTCTATATTTCTCACGGAACTGGTTAAATTTGATCTCTGAGTCTTCTAGTTGTTTTTTAAGGTCTGGTAACTGTTTCTCAAGGAAGGCTAATGTTTGTTTGGCCTCTAAAGATTTCCGCTCAATATTTTGTTGATGATAAACAGCTAGAACATTATTGAGAACTTGAGTAATATGCTCTGGATCTTGACCTAAATAGCTTAAACCAATAACACCTGTCATTTTGCCTTTCTCAGCAATTTTATAAATAGTATTAAATTGATTTACAGCAGTGATTAAGGACAATTTAGTTAAAGTATAACTTTGATCTTTAGTATTACCTTGAGAACTAATTTTTACCTGCCATAGCCCTTTACTTGTATTTAATACATTGTTTTTGTTTAATATGCCGGTAAACACAATTTGATCTTTATAGATCAGATTAAAATTATTTACGTCTTTAAACTCTAATTTTAAAGCTTTATCTAAATAATATTCAGGTACGACAAGCTGATTTACAGCTAAATTATGGTCTCTTTTTGAATAAATTACAGCATCATGATGATACTCTAATTTGCTTTTGACTTGTGTGATTAGTTTAGCTATGAGTCCAGATTGATTATCTTTAATTTTAACATCAAGATTAAGATTTTGGATAACTTGCCCCAAAACCATACGAGATTTCAGAATCTCAATTTCTGCATCGGTTGGAGACTTTTGACCTAAGCCACCAGTTACCTTAGATAGATCACCAAGTAAGGCAGCAGACGCAGCACTTTTACTATCTTCTACCTGTACCATTGCATCGACTGCATAGGTATCTGGTGTTATACGTAAATATAGCAAGGCACAAATTAAGCTTAAAACTACACAGCATGCGATAATTTTCCACTGTGCAATCAAAGAAAAGAATAACTCTTTTAAATCAATGCTATCTTCGTTGGTTTTAGAGTTTTGATTCATAAATTTACAACTAATACAGAATTATAATTGAGTACGCCAATCTTGCACATAGCTTTGTATGTTGCGGCAAGTTTGATCAAAAAAAGCTTGGTCATGCTGATAAGGATCGGGTACATTTTGTCCTTGCCAATGGCCTAACCTAAAGACTTTACCTTTAGCAAAGGGCCAAGTTTGTTCAACATGTTTTTGTTGATTATGACTCATCACCAAAATTAAATCATTTTGTTTAATCAATTCAGCATTAAGCTGCCGAGCAATATGGGAGCGCATATCGATACTCAATTGGTCCATGCAATAGATGGCTTTATCATCTGCTGCATAGCCGACTAAAGCAGAAATCCCAGCGGACGAAACATTTAATTTAGGATGTTGGACTTTAAAAAAATATTCTGCCATTGGACTACGACAAATATTGCCTACACAGACTACCAAAATATTTTCAATATTCATTTCTAGTTATTTCCTAATAGCTGGAATGAATAAATTGCACTAGCAAATGGTACGATCTGTCCAATAACTCGTTGCCAGCGTGTTAAGCCTGTTGCATCAATATATACAATGTCATTTTTTTGCATTTGAAATTGATTGGATAGTGCGAGATTACCAATACTACTTAAATTGACCTGATAAATAGTCGATTGTTTAGTTTGTAAATTAGTACGCATCACATAAATACGAGCAGCGCTTGCAGAGTATGGGTTGACTCCCTCACTTTCGCCTAATACATCGCTCAAGGTCATACCTTCATCACGCAAATTAATAGCTTCATTTTTGTTCGATTCACCCATGACATAAAGTTTTTGATCTTGTTTTGTGTTGACGAAGATCGTGTCATTTGGTTGTACCAATAATTTATGGAGAGAATATCCTTGTTTCTCTAAATTTATCGCATTTAGACTATAAGTCTGACCATTTCGTATGAGTTGAATGTTGGTATTATCACCTGTTTGCGGGTTAATACCACCAGCCATACTTAGTGCAGAATAAATACTTATAGGTTGATCATCTAAAGTGTATTGTCCACTTTTCTGTACTTGCCCATTTACATAGAATCGACGTCCTTCATAAGAAAGGACTCTAACAATAACGTCAGGTGTTTTTAAATATTTAGCAAATTGAGTTCGTAACAATCGTGTTGCTTCTGGTACAGTTTTACCTGCAATATGGATCTGTCCAATTAATGGAAGTTGTATATTTCCATCTATATCAATTGGATAACCTGTATTTACACCCGCTTTGTCTTGTGTCGGAGGGGTAATTTCCGGATAGGCCCAGAGTTGAATAGATAATACATCATAAGGGCTTAAACGATATTGATAATGTGAGGTGTTAAAAAGAGCACTAATATTATTATTTGGGCGGATGATTTCTGAGTTCAGCTTAGCAAGGTTGTCTTGATTGAGCGGTACTACAGAAACTTCTGCACCTTGAGCAGTTTTAAAAGTGCCTTGTTCAGGCAAGTCATAAGTTTGAAATCCAGAGGTAACGGCACATCCTGTAAACGAAAGTGAAATGGCTAAAAATAATAATGTGCTTTGATGCTTCACATTCAAACCCTTTATTGTTTGTAATCCAATGATACTTTGCATGAAGACATTGGATTGTAGTCTATAATTAACCCAAATCATACTTTATTTGCCGACTAGTAATTGTATATTTCGAGAAAATTTTGTTTAAACTCTGCTATATTAACGTAGTAGGTCGTATCCATGATGTTTCCCCATTTAAAATTAAATGGTTAGGTTTTATATATGTTTCAACTTGAGCAACTAAAAATAGCAATTATCGGCTTAGGGTATGTTGGATTACCTCTAGCGGTTGAATTTGGTAAACATAAACCTACAATAGGACTAGATATAGATCAAAAGCGAATATTAGAGTTACAAAGTGGACATGATCACACCTTAGAAGTGACTGCAGATGAGCTAAAATATGTAGAACATCTCTCATATACTGCAGATATCAAGGATTTAAAAAATTCAAATTTCTTTATAGTTACTGTACCTACACCAATCGATGACTTTAAACAGCCAGACCTGACCCCGCTTATAAAAGCATCCCAAAGCATTGCTAAAGTTCTAAAAAAGGGGGATATAGTTGTTTATGAATCAACAGTTTATCCTGGTGCGACAGAAGAAGTATGTATACCTGAATTAGAAAAACATTCGGGTTTAAATTTTAATAAAGATTTCTTTGTTGGTTATAGTCCGGAACGTATTAATCCTGGTGATAAACAACGACGTGTCACTAATATTTTAAAAATTACCTCAGGTTCGACTCCAGAGGTCACTGACTATGTTGATCAAGTATATAACTTAATTATTGAGGCGGGCACACATAAAGCCCCGAGTATCAAAGTTGCTGAGGCTGCTAAAGTCATTGAAAATACACAAAGAGATGTGAATATCGCTTTAATCAATGAGTTGGCTCTGATTTTTAATAAAATGGGTATCGATACAGAAGATGTACTCAAGGCAGCAGGTACAAAATGGAATTTTTTAAACTTTAGACCTGGTTTAGTTGGGGGGCATTGTATCGGCGTTGACCCGTATTATTTAACGCATAAAGCAGAGTCAATTGGTTTACATCCTGAAATTATTTTGGCAGCTCGTCGTTTAAATGATCGTATGGGTGAGTATGTGGCGACCCAATTGATCAAAGAAATGGTAAAGCAGCGCATACAAGTTGTGGGTGCTCGTATATTAATTTTAGGTTTGAGTTTTAAAGAAAACTGTCCTGACATCCGAAATACTAAAATTGTAGACATGGTCAAAGCACTAAAGGAATACGATTTAGATCTTGATATTTACGATCCTTGGGTGGATAGTGCCGAAGTTGAAGGCGAGTATGGTTTAGCTCCAGTTACAGAATTAAAGCAAGATCATTATGATGCAATAGTTATTGCTGTTGCCCATGATCAGTTTAAAGTAATGTCGAGTCAGGAACTCATTGCATTAGGCAAAGAGAAACATGTTTTATATGATTTAAAATATGTCTTAGATAAAGAACAAAGTGATATTCGGCTGTAAAAATTACTAGTTATTAGCATAGGAATTTTATGAAAATTTTAGTCACTGGCGGTGCAGGTTTTATTGGTTCTGCTGTCATTAGAAATATTATAAAAAATACTCAAGATGAAGTATTAAATATAGATAAATTAACATATGCAGGCAATTTAGAATCATTGTCTGAAATTGACACGGATTCACGCTATCAATTTGAACAAGTTGATATTTGTGATAATGAACGTTTAACGGAAATTTTTAAAGTTTTCAAACCAGATGTCGTGATGCATCTAGCAGCCGAATCACATGTGGATCGTTCTATTGATGGTCCCGCTGAGTTTATTACAACAAATATTGTGGGCACTTATACATTATTAGAGGTTGCACGTAAGTACTGGCTACAATTAAATGAAGAAAAGAAAGCCTCTTTTAAATTTCACCATATTTCAACAGATGAGGTTTATGGTGATTTAGAAGGTACAACAGATTTATTCACTGAAACGACATCTTATGCGCCAAGTTCGCCGTATTCAGCAAGTAAAGCAAGTTCTGATCATTTAGTACGTGCTTGGCATAGAACATATGGTTTGCCAACTATCGTGACGAATTGTTCAAACAATTATGGTCCATACCACTTTCCAGAAAAGCTCATTCCATTAGTGATCTTAAATGCGCTGGATGGTAAAGCTTTACCAATTTATGGTAAAGGTGACCAGATCCGTGATTGGTTGTATGTCGAAGATCATGCCAAAGCTTTATATAAAGTTGTGAGCGAAGGTAAAGTTGGAGAAACTTATAATATCGGTGGTCATAATGAAAAACAAAATATAGAAGTTGTGAGAACAATTTGTAAAATTTTAGATGAATTAAAACCACAAAATAATCATCAACCTTATGAGACATTAATCACTTTCGTAAAAGATCGTCCAGGACATGATTTACGTTATGCAATTGATGCCTCAAAAATTGCAAAAGATTTAGGCTGGAAGCCTGAGGAAACATTTGAAACAGGTATTAGAAAGACTGTTGAATGGTATTTAAATAATTTAGAGTGGTGCCGCCGAGTACAAGATGGCAGTTACCAAAGAGAAAGATTAGGTGTAAGTGCATAATGAGTACAAAAGGTATAATTTTAGCAGGTGGTTCTGGAACACGTTTATATCCGATCACAAAAGGCGTTTCAAAACAACTATTACCAATTTACGATAAGCCAATGGTTTACTATCCATTGTCTGTTTTGATGTTGGCTGGTATTCGTGAAGTTCTTATTATCAGTACGCCAGATGATATAGATGGCTTTAAGCGATTATTGGGTAATGGTTCACAATTCGGTGTTGAATTAAGTTATGCCGTTCAACCAAGTCCGGATGGTTTAGCTCAAGCATTTATTATTGGCGAAGAGTTTATTGGCGAAAGTAATGTTTGTTTAGTACTTGGTGACAACATTTTCTACGGTCAAGGTTTTACGCCAATGCTACGCCAAGCTGTGGCCCGTCAAAAGGGTGCAACCGTATTTGGTTATCAAGTCAAAGATCCTGAACGTTTTGGTGTTGTTGAGTTTGATGAGGAAAAACGAGCAGTTTCATTAGAAGAAAAACCAAAACATCCAAAATCGAATTTTGCGGTTACGGGTCTTTATTTTTATGATAATGATGTAGTGAAAATTGCAAAACAAGTAAAACCATCAGATCGTGGTGAACTTGAAATTACGACAGTGAACCAGATGTATCTAGACCGTGGTGATCTCAATGTTGAGTTACTTGGACGTGGTTTTGCCTGGTTAGATACAGGAACACATGCAAGCTTACTTGAAGCAGCACAGTTTGTTGAAACTATTGAAAAACGTCAAGGTTATAAAGTGGCTTGTCTTGAAGAAATTGCACTTCATAATGGTTGGTTGACGAAAGCTCAAGTGTTAGAAATCGGCCAAAGCATGAGTAAGAATGATTATGGACAATATTTGATTTCTCTGGTGGACGAAGATTAATGAAAGAACCAATTTATGTTACTCAGCCAGTATTACCAGCGTTAGATGATTTTATTCCTTATTTAGAGCAAATTTGGAAAAATAAGGTCTTAACTAATTGTGGACCTTTGCATCAACAACTTGAAAAAGAATTGTGTGATTATTTAGATGTTCCTTTTATATCTTTGTTTAATAATGGAACTATTGCTTTAATGACTGCAATGCAGGCGCTTAATTTAGTTGAGGGGGAAGTGATTACGACACCTTACACGTTTATAGCAACTGCGCATTCAATTGTTTGGAATAAGTTGACGCCTGTTTTTGTAGATATTGATCCTATTACGTCAAATATTGACCCTCAAAAGGTCAAGCAGGCAATTACTGAAAAAACTGTTGCGATTATGCCTGTACATTGTTATGGCATTGCATGTGATGTTGAGCAATTACAAGAAATAGCGAATCACCATCATTTAAAACTTATATATGATGCGGCTCATGCATTTGGCGTGAAGTATCGTGGACAAAGTTTGTTAAATTATGGCGATTTGAGTGTGATTAGTTTTCATGCGACAAAAGTATTCAATACTTTTGAAGGTGGGGCTATCATTTGCCATAGTGCAGAAATGAAACAACGTATAGATCGTTTGAAGAATTTTGGGATTGTAAATGAAACAACGATTGAAGATTTTGGTTTAAACGGAAAGCTGAGTGAGGTTCATGCTGCATTAGGTTTACTTCAGTTGAAAACAATTGATCAAACCTTACAAGCACGTAAACAAATTGACCGTCAATACCGAGATTTATTAGCTCACATAGAAGGTATTCATTGTATTCAACGTACGGAAACTGAGATAGATAATTATTCATATTTTCCAATCGTAATTTCACAGCCGTATCCATTAAATCGTGATGAGCTTTTTGAAAAACTGAAAGAACATCAAATTTTTGCGCGTAAATATTTTTATCCTATTATGACTGATTTTGAAATTTATCAGCAGTATCAGTCTGCAACACCACAATCACATTTACTTTCACAAAAAGTATTATGTCTACCTATGTATCCAACATTAACGATTGATGAAATTCAATCGATCGTAAATGTGATTAAAAATGTAGTATGATAGGTGTAGATAATGAAATTAGCAATTATGCAACCGTATTTTATGCCATATATTGGCTATTTTCAGTTAATTAATGAAGTTGATAAATTTATTTTTTATGATGATGTAACATTTATTAAGCAAGGCTGGATTAACAGAAATCAAATATTAATCAATAATCAGGCAAGTTTATTTAGTATTCCTTTGTCGAATGCGAGTTCGCATGTTTTAATCAAGGATGTTCTAGTTACTGAAAAAGCATATGATAAGTGGAAAAAATCCTTTCTAAATTCTATACTTTTTAGCTATAAAAAAGCTAAAAATTATGAAGCAATTTCTAATCTAATTCATTCTATCCTAGAGCAACAACCTAAAACAATTTCAGAATTAGCAATTAAGAGTATAATTGAAGTTTCACGATATCTAGGAATTGAAACAGAGTTTGAGGTTAGCAGTGAAAGATACCAAAATACTTATTTGTCGGGTCAGGATCGTGTACTTGATATATGTAAAACTGAAAATGCGCTAACTTATATTAATCCAATAGGTGGTGTGGAGTTGTATTCAAAAAACGTTTTTTTGCAGCATGGAGTAGAGCTATTTTTTATTCAATCTAGTAAATCAATATATAAGCAGTTTTCGGGTGAGTTTGTTCCATTTTTGTCAATAATTGATGTAATGATGTTTAATGATGTTGAAGAAATTCAAGAACAATTAAAGCATTTTCATCTTGTTTAATAATGTATCTGATATTCTAGGGAGAAGATACATGGATTTTAAGCATAAGGAAATAGGTGGTTTTTTTGAATTTAGTTTATCAGCACTAAATCAGTTTCCGTATCCAAAAGCAATTCAATACAACTCGGCTCGTTCTGCATTCTATGATGTGTTAAAAAATACATTTATAGAAAAAGTATGGATGCCTAAATTTATTTGTGACTCAATGATCAAACCATTGACTATCTTAGGTATTGAAATTTGTTATTATGATTTAAATCAGGATTTTTCTCCTATACTCCCTGAAGTATTAATGCCAAATGAATACTTACTATATGTAAATTATTTCGGATTATGTACTTCGATCCAGAAGAAGATATTAAAAAAATACTCTGAAAAACAAGTTATTTTTGATCACTCACAGGCTTTTTTTGTACAACCACTTGATTGTTATGCCACAATTTATTCACCAAGAAAGTTCCTACCAGTTGCAGAAGGTGGATTGTTATTTATCAATCAAGATATTGTTTCTGAATATTGCGAAAGAACTGCTGAGGAAATGGTCAAGCAATATCAGCATACATTATTAAGAAGTACCTCTACAGCGACTTATGCTTATAATAATTTCCAAGATAATGAAAAGACGTTTGAAGATTGTTTGCCTAGGAAACTTTCAAAAATTACTGAACAAATGCTTGAAAGTTTCGATTATGCGGATTTTAAAGAAAAAAGGTTAAAAAATTTCAAATTTTTACATTCTCAACTCAGTAAATATAATCAGTTAAAAATAAACATTGAAGATATTGAATCACCATTAACATATCCTTTAATGTTAGAAAAAAATATTTCAAATGTACTCATTCAGTCAAAAATTTATACTCCTATATACTGGTTAGACAGTTTAAAAAGAGTATCTGAAAATAGTTTTGAAAATAGTTTTATTTCTAATGTTACTCATTTGATCTGTGACCAAAGGTATGGAGAGAAAGAAATGCAGTTTCAAATAGATAAAGTACAGGACTATTTAAAATGAATATAAAAGGTAAAGTAGTTACTTTAAGAGCTCTAGAAATGAATGATCTAGAGCTCTTATCAAAGTGGGCAAACTCACCTGAAATTTGGTACAACTTAGGTGGTTGGCATTTTCCATATTCAAGGCTAAGTACTGAAGCATATATTAAGAATGTTGATAACAATAATATGAAATTTCAAAATTTTGCTATAGAAACAGAGGAAATGGGTCTTATTGGGACAACAAATTTAGTTGATATAGATTGGAAAAATCGAACTGCATCTAATGGCATTATGTTGGGTGATAAAGATAGCCGAGGAAAAGGTTATGCATTAGATACTGTTATGACAGTAATGAGATATTGCTTCAAAGAGTTAGGGTTAAATCGTTTAGATGCTGAAATGATTGCATATAATGAACGATCAATTGACTTTTATACTAGGAAGTGTGGTTGGATGATAGAAGGTAAGAAAGTTGATTGGTTTTATAGAAATGGTCAGTTTCACGATAAAGTTATGTGCGGTATAACACATGCTCAATATGATGAGCATGTAGCAAAAATTAATTATTGGGATAATTAAGTGTCAGCGCCCTCATTAAAAATAAATGTTTTGGCTAGCTATACCAGCCAAATTTATTTAGTGATTATTAGTATTGCAATACTACCTATCTATATGAAATATATGGGGGCTGAAGCTTATGGCCTTGTAGGTTTTTTTGCGATGCTACAAGGAATATTTAGTTTACTTGACTTTGGTTTAACACCAACAATTAGTCGTCAAACAGCTCAATACAATGCTGGTGTAGAAACAGCTTTGGGCTTTCGACAGCTTTTTAGATCACTGAGTGTTATTTTTGCAGGAATAGCGTGTTTAGGTGGTGGAACGCTTTTTTATATTAATCATTATATTGCTGAACATTGGTTGAAATTAGAAAATTTAACCATGTCTGATGTACTTTTTAGCTTACAAATTATGGCAGTCTGTGTGGCGCTCAGATGGATGACTGGATTGTATAGAGGCGTGATTTCAGGCTTTGAGTGCATTCTCTGGTTGAGCATTAGTAATATTATAATTGCTACGTTACGTTTTCCTGGTGCTTTGCTTTATATGTATTACTTCGGTTTTACAATTCGAAGTTTTTTCGTATTTCAGCTTATTGTTGCAATGTTAGAGTTTGTATTACTCATATTTAAGACATATGTTTTATTACCAAAATTAAATTCCTCAGCAAAACTAGGATGGTCTTTAAATCCAGTAAAACCACTTTTAAGCTTCGCATTAACTATTGCTTTTACTTCGTCAGTTTGGGTGTTATTAACTCAACTTGATAAATTTATTTTATCTGGATTACTTCCTTTATCTGAATATGGTTATTTTACCTTGGCAGTTTTAGTGGCAGGAGGAATTTTGCAGATAGGTACCCCCATAAGTTCCGCCATCATGCCGAGAATGGCGCGTTTGCAAGGTGAAAAGAAATATCAAGAGTTAAAAACGATTTATCTAGGCGCTACAGAGTTTGTGACGGTTATAGTTGTAACTGCTGGAATTGTTTTATCGGTATTGGCAAAGCCTATACTTTATGTTTGGACTGGTAATCTTGAACTCTCAGAAAGTGCCGCACCTATTTTACAGCTGTATGCATTAGGTAATGCTATATTAACTTTAGGGGCTTTTCCTTACTATTTACAGTATGCAAAAGGTAATTTGCGTTTACATTTTATTGGCAATTTAATTACTGCAATACTGCTTATACCAGCCATAATTTGGGCAGCTAAAAACTATGGGGCAATTGGTGCAGGTTGGACTTGGTTACTAATACAATTTTCTTATCTTGTGCTGTGGGTAAGTTATGTTCATAAAATGATTGAACCAAATATTAATTTGAAATGGTTCAAGAGTTTTATACCCAGTGTGGCCAGCACAGGCATGATATCCTATCTTCTTATTCATTTTATGAGTTTTTCAGAACAGAGAAATATCGCATTTTTACAAATTTGTTTTTTTAGTCTGATCTGTCTCATAGTTTCATTACTAAGTTCTAAACAAACTAGACTTATCATTCATTCGCGAGTATTAAAGAGATTTCTATGAATATAGAAAATGATATCAAAGTATCCGTATGTGTAGTGACTTACAATCAAGAGAATTATATAGCGGAATGCCTGGAAAGTTTGGTAAAGCAAGTCACAAACTTCAAATTTGAAATTATTGTTGGTGAAGATTGCTCAACAGATAGTACAAGAGAAATAATTCAAAAATATATACAGCAATACCCAGATTTAATTGTACCATTATTTTATGAAAAAAATGTGGGAGCCGTTGAAAATTTAAAGCAGGTTTATATCAAAGCAAAAGGTAAATATATTGCACATATGGATGGTGATGATTTAGCTTTACCAGGAAAGTTGCAAAAACAATTTGATATTCTAGAGAAAAATCTTGACTGCAATGTTTGTAGCCATGATGTAATACGTATTAATAATATGGGTGTAGATCAGAATAATTCTTGGATATATCCTACAGGCAATTACGACTTATTTGACTTATATCGACAGTTACCTTTTTTTTCACATTCTTCAAAAATGTTCCGGAATAAATATGATGTTAATTTTTGGAATGAAGTTTTAAATGATTCAAAAATTTTAGATATAGATGTACATGTAGCTAATTGTATTGATGGGAATATTTTCCATATTGGCGAATTGCTTGGTGCTTATAGAGTAAATGCTGGCGTAAGTTGGATTGAAGGGAAAATTAATCCTGTTCTTCCACTGGGTGTAAAAAGAGTATTTGATAAAGGACTCATATTTTTTAAAAATGATCTACAAAAAAGTAATGAGCTAAAAGAAATATATGCTTATGCTATGTTATCTCAAGCCTATCATTATGCCATCATTGATAAAGATCCAAAACTTTTTAAAGAATATGTTTATAAATCGGTAGAAATAAAAAAAATAGGATTTATTCAAAAGTTATTTTATCTTGCTACTTATTTTCCTAAGCTAAGCTTTTACTTTTTTTTGATGAGAGCAAAGAGAAAGATTTAAATATGAAAAAAGTTTGTTTTTTAATTGGAAATATTAATCATTCTGGTGGTACAGAGCGTGTAACTACCTTAATCTCTAATGCATTATCAGATAGTCCAAATTATGAAGTTCATATTTTATCTTTATGTAAAGGTGAAAGTCCTTTTTTCTATCAAAATGATCAAATAATTAATAATTATTTATTTGAATCTAAAGTTTCTATGAAAAGAAATTTTTTGCAGGCAATAATTCGAATACGGGCCTATCTGAATTATAATAATATTGATACTTTGATTGTCGTTGATAGTATAAGCTGTATCTTTACAGTACCAGCGTGTATTGGACTTAAGGTTAATCATATTTGTTGGGAACACTTTAATTTTGATGTAAATCTTGGAGTTAAATATCGTGATATTGGCCGTAAATGGGCCGCGAAATATTGTGATTATGTGGTGACCTTAACTAAAAGTGACAAAGAACTATGGGAGCAAGGTCTAAAAAAAATAAATGCAAAAATAGTAGCAATAGCAAATCCAACACCATATGAAGACATAGAGCATATGCCAAGTTTAGAACATAAAACTATTTTAGCGTTAGGAAGACTTACGTATCAAAAAGGTTTTGAATTTTTAATTGAAGCATGGTCACAGGTATGTCATCAAAACAAGGATTGGATCTTAAGGATAGTTGGAAGTGGCGAGGATGAAAAAGCATTAAAAGAGCAGTCTCAACGCTTAGGAGTGTTAAACAGGATTGATTTTGTACCAGCTACAAAAAATGTAGAGCACTATTATAAAACTAGTTCATTTTATTGTATGAGTTCAAGATTTGAGGGATTACCAATGGTTTTATTAGAAGCACAATCATTTGGTTTACCTTTAGTTGCTTTTAATTGTAACACGGGGCCATCCGATATTATTGAAAATGGAGTAAATGGATATTTAGTAGAATCATTAAATGTAAGTGAATTAGCTAATAAGTTATTAGATATGTCTAAAAAACCGTTAGATGACTATGTAGAAATGGTAAATTTATCGAAGTTAAATTCTCGAAAATTTTATTTAGAAAATATATTAAATCAATGGCTCAATATTATTTAGGTTGGTTTAAAATGTTATTTTACTATTCTATTTGGTTTGTTATTTCTTTTTTTAGTTTCTTTTCCTCTAAAAAGCCTGAAATTCGTGTATTTTTTTTATGTTTACTTATCTTTTTGTGTTTAATGACTGGATTAAGATTTGAAATAGGCGGTGATTGGGAAAACTATTTAAATATCTATGATTGGTTTAGAGGCTTAACTTTTATAGAATCTTTAAGTGTTACAGATCCTGGTTATGGTATTTTAAATTATTTTAGCTTAGAGCTAGGATTTTCTGATACTTTTTTAATTAATTTTATTTGTGCATTAATATTTTATACATGTTTCTACTTTGTTTGTAAAGACATGGAAAACTACTGGTTGCCGCTATTAATTTCATTTCCTTATCTTATTCTTGTTGTGTCGATGGGATATACACGACAATCGGTTGCTATTGCTTTAGTGATTTTAGCTTTTAAATGTGCACTAGAAGGTAAGTTTTGGAAGCTAGCAATATTTTCTTTCTTAGCTATGTCTTTTCATAAATCTGCTATTATTATATTTATGTTATATCCCTTTTTTTTAATGCCGAGTAGAACTTTCGAAAGACAATGGGTATTTTATTTTTATACTCTTGTTTCATTTTTAGTCATGAGTGCTTTAGTTTATATTTCATCTATTACTGGTGAAAATGTATATACAAATCAATCTGGAGATATAAGCTCAACTGGCGCAATTTTTAGAATTATAGTACATTTTTTACCTTTATTATTTTATTTTTTATATTATTCAAAAATAAAAAAAATATTAAAATTTAATTTGCGTGTTTTTGATTATTTAGCTCTTCTTATATTGTATACATTAATATTAGCTATACCTTTCTCCACTCTGGCGGATCGTTTCAATTTATATCTTATTATGTTCGATATATTTGTTTTTTCTTTTTTATTTGCTCATTTAAATTATTTTAACCGTTCAGTTATGGTTGGAAGTATTATTTTTTTTAATACATTAATGTTAGTTATCTGGTTGAACTTTGGAGCATGGTCCCAGGCTTGGCTTCCCTATCAAAACTATTTATTTAACTACTTGATGGAGTCGATTTAATGAAAATTCTTTATGTGATTACAGGGTTGGGTGGTGGTGGTGCTGAAAAGGTTGTGGCCGATTTAGCTGATCAAATGACTCATAAAGGGCATCAAGTCAAAATTGCATATTTGAAAGGCAATGTTGTAGTACGTCCTAAAAATGATTCAATAGAATTGATTTATATTGGTTTAGAAAGTTTAAAGAACTATAAAAAAGCTTATAAAAAATATAAAATAATAGTTGAGCAATATCAACCTGATATTATTCACTCTCATATGGTACATGCGAATATTTTTACACGTATTATGAGATATTTTTGTAAGATTCCTAAACTAGTTTGTACTGCCCATAATTCAAATGAAGGTGGTGTATTAAGAATGCTAGCTTATCGCTATACAAATAATTTATCTGATATTAATACAAATGTAAGTAAAGAAGCTACTAAAGCTTTTCAAAAAAAGAAAGCTTTTGATACTTCTGCTATAACTATATATAATGGAATAGATTTAACTAAATTTAGAAAAAAGGTAATTGATAGAAATACGATTTTATTAAATCATATTCATCTAAACCAAAAAATAATTTTGGCTGTTGGGCGTTTAAATGAGCAAAAAGATTATCCAAATTTAATTAAAGCTATTAGCCTTTTAAAAGAAAATTCCTCTCAAGCCTTTAAATTATTAATTGTAGGAGATGGTGAGGAAAAGTGTGCTATTGAAGAGCTAATAAGAAAACTTAACCTTGATGAAGATGTCACTTTATTAGGTCGGCGTAATGATATTGCAGAGTTGATGTCAATAGCTGATTATTTTGTACTTTCATCTGCTTTTGAAGGTTTTGGTTTAGTAGTTGCAGAAGCAATGGCTTGTGAAACATTTGTTGTAGCAACAGATTGTGGTGGGGTAAAAGAGGTTATGGGTGGTCATGGTTTAATGGTGCCCCCTCAAGATTCAAAAGCATTAGCTGACCAATTGCTAAGAGCAATAAATATGCCTTTAAATGTTCGTTTAGAAAATAATCTAAAAGCTTTAAATTATGTTCATGAAAATTTTGATTTAGAAAAAACTACAATGCAATGGTTAAAAATATATGAAGCTTAGTAAAAAAGTTGTATTAATTGGAACAACTGGATCAAGCTTTTATGGTTTCCGCGCAGATTTAATTCTACGATTGGTTAAGCAAGGACATATAGTGTATGCATTAACATCAGAATCTACAGAACAATGTTTAGTTAGAATTAAATCTCTAGGTGCCATACCTATAATGTATGAGTTAAGTCGTGGAGGGCTTAATCCATTTGCTGATATTCAATCTTTTTTACAATTAAAAAGCATATTGAAAGCTATTAAACCTGATATTGTACTTTCATATTTCGCAAAACCTGTAATTTATGGAAGCATGGCAGCAAAATCTGCAAAAGTGCCTGTTATTATAGGGATGCTTGAAGGCTTGGGTTATACGTTTACTGAACAACCAGAAGGACAAAATATAAAAACTAAGGTTATTCGAAGTATACAAGTATTACTTTATAAAATGTCATTCCCATGTTTAAATAAAATAATTTTTTTAAATCAAGATGATCGAAATGACTTGATAAAAAAATATAGTTTAAATGTGCCAGAGGTTCATATTTTAGGTGGAATTGGATTGAATTTGTCGGATTATCCTTTCATGGATGCAAAAATATCGCCTGTTAAATTTTTATTTATAGGACGATTACTCAAAGAAAAAGGAGTTTTTGAGTTAATTCAAGCAATTCGGATTGTGAAGTCAAAATATCCACAAGCACATTTTACAATTTTAGGAGCGATTGATCATCAAAATATGGGGGCCTTAAAACAGTCAGAGTTAGATGAACTAATTGCTGAAAAACTATTCGAATATCCTGGCTATGTTACAAATGTAAATCAATGGATAACAGATTCTAGTGTATTTGTTCTGCCATCATACAGAGAGGGAGTACCACGTAGCACTCAAGAGGCAATGGCAATTGGGCGTCCAGTCATTACAACCGATGTGCCCGGTTGTCGTGAAACTGTTGAGGATGGTGTGAATGGTTTTCTAGTCCCTAGGTGGGATCCAAAAGCTTTAGCAGATAAAATGTGTTACTTTATAGAAAATCCTGAGCAAGTGAATATAATGGGTTTGAAAAGCTATGAAATAGCACAAGAAAAATTTGATGCTGAAAAAGTAAACGCCAAACTTATAGATATCATGGGTTTAAAAGATCTAAATGAAAAGACTAGTTGATATTTTTATTGCTTCTGTAGCATTGCTTCTGCTTTCACCTATTTTTTTATTTGTTGCTTATAAAGTGCGTAAAAATTTAGGTTCGCCTATCTTTTTCTATCAAGAGCGACCAGGTAAGAACGGCAAACTTTTTAAAATGATCAAATTCCGCTCGATGAAGGATGCTTTTGATGCGCAGGGAAATCCATTGCCAGATGAGGCTCGTATTACCCCATTTGGTCAAAAATTGCGTTCTACTAGCTTAGATGAAATGCCACAGCTTATTAACGTGTTAAAAGGCGATATGAGTGTGGTGGGTCCTCGTCCAATGTTAAAAGACTTTGTCGCTTTATATTCACCAGAGCAAGCGCGTCGTTTAGAAGTCCGTCCTGGAATGACTGGTTTAGCTCAAGTCAGTGGGCGTAATGAACTGGATTATGAAGAACGATTCAAATGTGACGTTTGGTATGTAGACAATCATAGTGTTTGGGTTGATTTTAAAATCATGTTTAAAACAGTTAAAGTGATGTTAAGACGCGAAGGTATTAATGCACCAGGACATGTAGGACCATCTTTATTTAAAGGTAATGACGTCCAAGAAAATGTCGACTCATCTGTAAAGTAAATTTTATATCTTGAAATATTTCTTATGATCAAAAAAGCAGTTTTACCAGTAGCCGGTTTAGGAACGCGTTTTTTACCTGCAAGTAAGTCAATTCCAAAGGAAATGGTTATCGTTGTTGATCGCCCAGCTATTGAATATGTAGTTCGTGAAGCAGTGGAAGCAGGAATTGAACAAATTATTTTGGTGACACACTCTTCTAAAGCTTCGATTGAAAATTATTTTGATCGAAACTTTGAGTTGGAAACCACTCTAGAGCAAAAGAAAAAATTTGATTTACTTGCAGAGATTACTCAAATTGTTCCTTCTTATGTGAGTGTTGTAAGTGTACGACAACCTCAACCTCTAGGCTTAGGACATGCTGTTTTATGTGCGAAAAGTGTAGTAGGGCAAGATGATTTTGCCGTGTTATTACCTGATGTATTGGTGAAAGATAGCTCAGGACAGAATGATTTATCGCGTATGATTTCTCGTTATGCTGAATGTAACGCGGCGCAGATAATGGTAGAAGCGGTGCCTGATCACTTGGTAGATCAATATGGTATTGTTGATGTTGCACAGAGCCCAAATGAAGGTAAAAGTATTGCTATGCAGGGTATTGTTGAAAAACCTGCTGTAGGTTCTGCACCATCTAATTTATCTGTTGTTGGTCGCTATGTTTTACCTGCAAGAATTATGCAGTTACTTGAAAATACACCGAAAGGTGCGGGTAATGAAATTCAATTAACAGATGCAATTGCCATGTTGCAACAAACTTATGTGGTTGAAGCCTATCGTATGCAAGGGCAAACCTTTGATTGTGGTAGTAAGCTTGGTTATTTAAAAGCCGTACTTCACTATGGCATAGAACATCCTAAATTGGGAAATGATTTTAAACAGTTGATTCAAGAACTTAAATTATAAAACTTGTAGCTCAACTTAAGTATTTGTAAAAAATAATGAAGATGTGAGTGGTTCAATATATTCTCTTCTCGTAGTGGGAAGAGAATTCTATGGAATATTAAAATCAGGTGTACAATGAAAATTGCGGTATTTGGAACCACCTTGCACGCTGGTGTAATGGCAGCGTTATTAGCTGAATATGGTAATCAGATCTATTGGTGTACAAGTGTCACCTGTGAAGAAAATATATCTGTACTTTCATATCAAGATCAAGAAGTTAATCATTATTTAAATAAACAACGAAAAGCAGGTTTTTTAACAGAAAGTCCTTTTTCTCAAATTCCTTTGGAGGTTGAAGTTTATTTATTCTGTTTTAGCCCAACACAAATAGACCTAGCTTTAAAAACAGTTGAGAAGTTAAGTGAACGTCCAATTGTTCATCCAAAGTTAATGGTTAATGGATCTACTTTTGGTTTACATGGGACAGAAAAATTAAAGCAATATTTACCTAAAGATGAGTGGGTCTATTTTCCTGATGTAATTCAAGAAGGGAATGCAATTAATAGTGTACTCAATGTAAAGCATGTCATTGTTGGTGTTGAATCGAGTTATGCTCAAGATACGATGCAAGAATTACTACGACCATTCTTCCGTTTCAGCTATCAATATTTATTCATGCCGATTTTAGATGCCGAATTTACCAAGCTCAGTATTTCAGGTATGTTGGCAACTCGCATCAGCTACATGAATGATCTTGCTCTAGTTGCTGAAAAGCTGGGTATTGATATTGCCAATATAAAACACGGGCTTGCGGCTGATACTCGTATTGGCGCAGCATACCTATCTGCAGGCGTGGGTTTTGGTGGTGAAAATTTTTCACATGATATTTTAACACTCTCAAGTACAGTTTCTGAAACAGGTGTGAAAAGTCAACTTCTAGAACAAGTTTGGGCGATTAACGAACAACAAAAAGAAATTTTATTCCGTAAATTATGGAACTACTATCATTGTGATTTGAGTGGAAAAACTGTTGCAATTTGGGGAGCTTCATTTAAAGAGAATACTCCAAGTACACATAACTCACCTATTCATATTTTATTGGCTGCTTTATGGGCGCAAGGTGTAAAGGTTCGGTTACATGACCCACAAGCTCTTAATGAAATTGCAGCTTTATATGGTACCCGTGAAGACCTGATTTTATGCACTGATCAATATGAAGCAGCACAAGGAGTACATGCTTTATGCTTAGTCACAGCATGGAAGCAGTATTGGAGTCCTGACTTTAAACAGTTACAACAATTGATGCAGCATCCTCTTATTTTGGATGGGCGTAATATTTATGATCCAGAATATGTGAAATCTAAAGGTTTTGCTTATGAAGGAGTAGGTCGATTATGAGTAAATCTATCGAGAAGTTTCCCAAAGAGCTAGTTTCCCCTATCGCGCAGCTTCATTCTTTGGTTGAGAAAAATTCAAATTTACATATAAAAGAATTATTTGCATCAGAGCCCGATCGATTTCAGCAATATTCTGTAAAGTTCGATCAACTGGTTTTTGATTATAGTAAGCACCGTGTGACTAAAAATGTTTTAGAGCAATTGGTGGCTTTAGCAAAAACTAAACAATTGACTCACTGGATTGAACGATTATTTTCTCAAGATAAAGTCAACTGTACCGAACAGCGTGCTGCAATGCATTGGGCTTTACGTTTACCATTAGAATATTCTAAATTTCCGGAATTAACTAAAAATGTTCATAACCAATTGCAGCGTATGTATGGATTGGTTGAAAAAATCCATGCTGGACAATATCGTGGGGCTACTGGTGAAGTCATTCAAGATGTCGTTAACATTGGGGTAGGAGGATCTGATTTAGGACCTCAAATGGTAACCCATGCATTATCAGATTTTAAAGTAAAAACAGCCAAGCCACTCACTGTCCATTTTGTATCAACCATGGATGGTAGTCAGTTGTCGGACCTGCTGCATCAATTGCGCCCAGAAACGACTTTATTTATTATTTCATCGAAGTCATTTGGTACTATCGATACTTTATCCAATGCACAAACTGTTCGACAGTGGCTTGAAAAAGCGCTAGGGAAATATGAACGGGTTGTAAAAAGTCATTTTATCGGTGTTTCTACAAAAGCTGACAAAATGTCAGAGTGGGGTATTGCGCCTGAAAACCAATTACTGCTTTGGGATTGGGTTGGTGGACGTTATTCTCTTTGGTCATGTATTGGTTTACCTATAGCATTGTCAGTCGGTGTGGATGGTTTTCAGCAGCTTTTAGCTGGCGCTCATGCTGTTGATGAACATTTTCAAAATACAAGTTTTGAGCATAATATTCCTGTACTTATGGCATTGTTAGGAATCTGGAATAATAATTTTTTAAATATTCAGACCCACGCTGTATTGCCTTATGATGGCCGTTTAAAATATTTCGCTGCCTATTTACAACAACTCGAGATGGAGTCTAATGGTAAGTCGGTACAACGTGATGAGCAAAAAGTCGAATTAGATACTTGCCCAATTGTATGGGGTGAAGTAGGACCAAATGCTCAACATGCATTTTACCAGTTACTTCATCAAGGAACTCAGGCGGTAAGTTGTGATTTTATTGCACCTGTACAGCGTTATAACGCTGACCATTTTACATATGTAGAAAATGCTGAGGCATTGATTGAACAACATCACCTTGCACTTTCAAACTGTTTAGCGCAATCACGGTTATTGGCTTTTGGTAATGAAGCCTTAGATGCGAAAGAATTAGGTAATTTGCCTATCTATAAACAATATGAAGGAAACCAGCCGAGTTCAACATTACTTTTAAAAGAACTTAATCCCTATAGTTTGGGTTTGTTGATTGCTTTATACGAGCATAAAGTATTTGTTCAATCTGTAATTTGGAACATTAATCCATTTGATCAATGGGGGGTTGAAAAAGGTAAACAGATTGCTGACCAGTTACTCCCGATTTTGAATGGTGTTCAAAACGATCTTTCAGCACTTGATGATTCAACGCGTGGATTGATTAAAATTTTATTAGGAAAAGTTGATGGCTAAAATTCTAGTTACTGGTGGTGCAGGCTATATTGGTTCACATACTTGCATAGAGCTTTTGAATGCAGGTCATGAAGTCATTGTTTTTGATAATCTTTCAAATAGTTCAGAAGAGTCTTTAAATAGAGTTCAAGAACTCACTCAAAAAAGTTTAACTTTTGTAGAGGGAGATATTCGCAATGCAGATGAACTTGATCGCGTATTCCAAAATCATACAATCGATGCAGTGATCCATTTCGCAGGTTTAAAAGCAGTTGGTGAAAGCCAGGAAAAACCCCTTATTTATTTTGATAATAATATTGCAGGTAGTATTCAATTGGCTAAGGCAATGGAGAATGCAGGTGTCTATACACTCGTGTTTAGCTCATCTGCGACAGTATATGATGAAGCGAATACTTCTCCACTAAATGAAGAAATGCCTACAGGGATACCTAGTAATAATTACGGTTACACTAAATTAATCGTTGAGCAATTATTACAAAAATTGTCTGTTTCTAATTCTAAATGGTCGATTGCTTTACTTCGCTATTTTAATCCGGTAGGTGCCCATAAAAGTGGACGTATTGGTGAAGATCCACAAGGTATTCCAAATAATTTAATGCCTTACGTTACACAGGTTGCTGTTGGTCGCCGTGAAAAACTTTCTATTTATGGCAATGACTATGACACTGTAGATGGTACAGGTGTACGTGATTATATCCATGTTGTTGACTTAGCAAATGCACATTTATGCGCTCTCAATAACCGTTTAAAAGCACAAGGTTGCCGTGCATGGAATATTGGCACAGGTAATGGCTCATCAGTATTACAAGTTAAAAATACCTTTGAACAGGTGAATGGAGTAGCTGTGGCTTTTGAGTTTTCACCACGACGAGCAGGTGATGTGGCCACTTCTTTTGCAGATAATACTCGTGCTGTTGCTGAGCTAGGTTGGAAACCACAATACGGCTTAGAAGATATGTTAAAAGATAGTTGGAATTGGCAAAAACAAAATCCGACAGGATATAAAGATTGATTATTTAATTTTTCTAAATATCAGTTACCTATCTTTCTTAAAGTCAGATACTATTCTTTTCTAAAAAGAGGCTACAGTTGTTGTGACTACTTTCATGTTAGTATTCGCCACAATCCTCTGTTAGCCTCTTTTTTGTCGTCATGGTTTTTTTACGTCAACAGCTGTTATTCATCTTTATTGCATTTTTATCCACCTGCGTTGGTGTATACGTTGCATGGGATATGAACCTTACATGGGATAAGTTTTATAGCTATTTGATTTCAGAAAAAGCTATTTTTTCAATTCTCTTTAACTATGCAGTAATTCAACTATTTTTTATTGTAGTTGGCCGAAAGTATACAGCTCTTTTCTTAAGTCAATTATTCGTTATATTTTTAAATTTTATTAATAAAAAGAAACAACAATATTTATTTAGTAATTTAAGTCCGGAAGATATTTTTTTACTTCCAGAGGCTATGAAGGCAACACCTTGGCACTTACAACTTATCTTTTTCACTCTTATTATTTTCTTTCTTATTGTACTCCTGATTGCCATACGTAAAGAGAGTAAAGCCACTTTTCATACCTATGTTCCCAATATTATTATTTTTGGATTGCTTGGGAGTGGTTTAGTTTACTTAAATTTTATTAAAAACCCTACGGGAGCGTGTTTTGCAGAAAACAAACCCATGATTTGTGCCAGCTTACAGGAATTTCCAAATACGAGAAATGACTGGATTGGCGACTATCGAAAAATTCAAGATTACGGGTTTGTGACTTTTTACGTATCTAAGGTATTGGATAATGTAACCAGTGTTTTATTACCTAACCGTAAAGTATCTGAGCAAGAGATACAGCAGATTTTGCAGCAACATCATTCTATTCAATCTTTAGAAGACAATGAGAAGGAATATCCGAACATTGTTATTGTGATGGAAGAATCTTTTTGGGATTCTCACCATTTAGATAATGGTTTACCAAAAGACTTACTATCTTTTGTTCATCAAAATCAGGTCTCTAATTTATTGTCTCCTTCTTTTGGAGGAGGTACTGCGAATGTTGAGTTTGAAGTACTTACGAGCCTCAACACAACTTTTTTCCCAAATGAGTTGTTATATGTTTCTAAGCTAAAGAAACCAATTTATGCTCTACCTTATTATTTAAACTCAATTGGTTACCAAACGATAGCAATGCATAATAACTATGGATATTACTATAATCGGAATAAGGTATATCCAGATTTAGGCTTCGATAAATTTATATCACTTGAAAATATGATTGCCCAAAAAGATCGATCTACAGTTTTTAACTTGGGTGGGTGGGCTAAAGATGATCTTATTTTTGATTCGATTAAGTCTACTTTAGAAGAGAGTGAGCAACAGCCAAAGTTTATTTATGCGATTACTGTTGAAAATCATCCGATGTATAACGATGATCGTTTTGGTAAGCAAAATTATAAATTTAACAAAGAGCTGTCTGAAAATGAAAAGCAAAAATTAAGTACTTATACTGCTGGAACTGCACGTGCTAACCAAAAGCTAAAAGAGCTCGCTGAATATTTAAAGACAGTAGATCGACCAACAATTTTAGTGGCTTTTGGCGATCATTTGCCGAATCTACAAGAAGTTTATGAGAGTTATGGATTTTTTAAAGATGATCCTGAGCGGACTAATCTCAAAAATTACCAGACACCGTTTGTAGTGTGGAGCAATTATAAATTAGATAAGAAGCCCTTGAATCAGCCTTATATTGCTGCAAGTTTCGTTGCTCCAAAACTATTAAAGCTAGCAGGGTTGCCTTTGTCAGATTATTATCAATTTGTTGATGATGTATCGAGTTGTTATAGTGCCATTCACCAAAAATTTATTAATGAAAATCAAACGTGTAATTTTGATAAGAAAGCGCTGTTGAAAGGTTATGAAAATCTAAATAAGGATGTATTAGATGGACATAATCATACTTATAAAATTATGCAGAATAGCCAAAAAGAGATGGAACAATAATGTTCCATCTCTTTGAGATGAGCTCTATTAAGACTGAATTAATCCAGTCAATTCATCTATATAATGCTGCATTGGCTGAGCTTGACGGTCTGCACGGCTTTCAATGTTGAGACGCAGTAAAGGCTCAGTGTTTGAAGCACGTACATTAAAACGCCATGCACCAAAGTCGAGGCTTACACCATCGGTACGGTCAATTTCTGGGTTTTGCTCGGCATAGAAATCGAAAATCTTTTGAATAGTGATCTGTGTATCAACCACTTTAAAGTTGATTTCACCGCTACAAGGAAACTTGGTAATCATATTTTCAACGAGGGTTGAAAGTGATTGTCCTGTTTCAGAAAGTAGAGCAACGGTGAGTAACCAAGGAATCATACCGCTGTCGCAGTAAGCAAAGTCACGGAAATAGTGATGGGCACTCATTTCGCCGCCATATACAGCATTATTCTCACGCATAACGTCTTTAATGAATGCATGACCAGATTTTGACTGTACGGCAACACCTTTGTACTCATCTACGATATCAAATGTGTTCCACACTAAACGCGGATCATGCACAATTTTCTCGCCTGATTGTTTAATCAAGAAAGCTTGAGCCAATAGACCCACAATATAGTAGCCTTCAATGAACTGACCTTTTTCATCGAACAAGAAACAGCGGTCAAAGTCGCCGTCCCAAGCAATTCCCATATCCGCTTTATGCTCAAGAACAGCATTTCGGGTACTGTCACGGTTTTCAATTAAAATTGGGTTAGGAATGCCATTTGGGAACGTACCATCTGCTTCATGGTGAATTTTAATAAATTCAACTGGTACGTTAAGTGCCTTAAATTTTTCTTCGATTGCATCAATCACGTGACCAGCTGCACCATTACCAGCGTTTACCACTAACTTAAGTGGGCGGATTTTTGCAGGTTCAATATAGGTGATTAGGTGATCAACGAACTCAGGCAAAATGTTATAACTTTGAGTTGTACCTTTTTGGCTAACTTCTTCAAAGTTATTGGTTTCTGCTAAAGCCTGAATTTCTTTTAAACCGGTATCTGCGCTAATTGGACGAGCATTTTCTCGAACCAATTTCATACCGTTATAGTCCATTGGGTTGTGGCTCGCAGTAACTTCGATACCACCTTGCACATCTAAATGGAAAGCGGCGAAGTAAACTTCTTCAGTACCTGTCATACCTAAATCAAGAACATTGACACCCGCATCATTTAACCCGCGGATGGTCGCTTGTTTTAAACCCTCACTGCTTAGACGAATATCACAACCTACAACCACGGTCTTTGGTTTATAGATTTGTCCGTATGCGCGGCCAATTTTATAGGCGATTTCTTCATTCAATTCGGTGCCGAGTTTGCCTCGGATATCATAAGCTTTAAAACACGTTAAAGTAGTCATTATTCAATTCAATACATGTGGTTTGAGTTGTGTGCACATTATACATAGATCATGAAACAGGTATGTTTATAGTTTTTATATTCAAATTTTTCACTTCATTTCGGTAGTTCATATCTAAATTTATAAGAAAGATTTTTACGACTTTAGTCTAATAAATAAATTTATAAATTAGAAATAGCTTTATTTTTCTTAGCCATATTGGTCATACCAATTATGATGTTAATTTAATGATTGATCTTGCCAATATCTGTGTTTATGATGCGATCTGTGGTTTAAGGAACAACATTTGCACTTAAATTTAAATTGGTCATACCAATTGTGCTAAATGTTTAAACTTTTAAGGTACAAAAAATTTCGCCTCGGCATTTCAAGGAGATGACAATGCTCAATATGTGGCAACAACTTTATGACCCTTTAAATAATATTTGGCTGTCCAGTGCGGTTGCATTAATCCCGATTATTTTCTTCTTTTTGGCATTGGCTGTTTTTCGTTTAAAAGGCAGTATCGCGGGTACAGGCACAGTCACTATTGCACTATTGATTGCGCTCTTTTTCTATCAAATGCCGGGTCAAATGGCCTTTGCGTCAATCATTTACGGTTTCTTCTATGGTCTATGGCCAATTTCATGGATCATTATTGGGGCAGTTTTTCTATACAAAATTTCAGTAAAAACAGGCCAGTTTGAGGTTATTCGTTCAAGCATTTTGTCAATTACCGAAGACCAACGTCTACAAATGTTATTGGTTGGTTTTGCATTCGGTACTTTCCTTGAAGGAGCTGCTGGTTTCGGTGCTCCTGTGGCAATTACCGCTGCACTCCTTGTTGGTTTAGGCTTTAAGCCACTTTACGCTGCTGGTTTATGCTTGATTGTAAATACAGCGCCAGTTGCGTTCGGTGCAATGGGTATTCCAATTATTGTGGCAGGGCAGGTTTCTGGCGTAGATACCATGGAAATTAGCCAGATGGTTGGTCGTCAGTTGCCATTTTTAACGCTGATTGTGCTGTTCTGGATTATGGCGATTATGGATGGTTGGCGTGGTGTTAAAGAAACTTGGCCTGCGGTAGTCGTTGGTGGTGGTTCGTTTGCGGTTGCCCAATATCTTACATCTAACTTCATTGGTCCTGAGTTACCAGACATTACCGCTGCAATTGCATCATTGGTCAGCTTGACTGTGTTGTTCCGTTTCTGGAAACCAAAACATATTTTCCGTTTTGAGCCTGAAGCGGGTCAAACTTTGACTCAGCAACCTACTACGGTTCAACGTTATAGCATTCGGAAAATTGCTAAGGCGTGGTCTCCATTTGCTATTTTAACAGTCATGGTGACGATCTGGAGCGTTAAGCCATTTAAAGCATTATTTGCAAAAGATGGTGCTCTTGAACACTGGATTTTTAAACTTGAAGTACCATATTTGCATAAATTGGTCGAAAAAATGCCGCCAATTGTGGCAGAGATGAAGCCATACGAAGCGATTTATAAGTTTGACTGGTTCTCTGCAACAGGTACTGCAATTTTTATTGCTGCAATCATCACTGCTATTTTCTTAAAAATGAAAGCAAGTGAGGCAGTAACAACCTTTGGTGAAACACTCAATGAGTTGAAAACACCGATTTATTCAATTGGTATGGTGTTGGCGTTTGCTTTTATTGCGAACTATTCAGGTTTATCTGCTACTTTGGCTTTGGCTCTATCGCATACAGGTCATGCGTTTACTTTCTTCTCGCCATTTTTGGGTTGGCTTGGTGTGTTCCTTACGGGTTCAGATACCTCTTCAAACGCTTTGTTTTCGGCATTACAGGCGACTACGGCTCAGCAAATTGGTATTCCGGAAGTGTTACTTGTAGCAGCGAATACCAGTGGTGGTGTGACAGGTAAGATGATTTCTCCACAGTCGATTGCGATCGCATGTGCAGCAGTAGGCTTAGTTGGAAAAGAGTCTGACTTGTTCCGTTTCACGGTAAAACATAGCATCATATTCACTGTCTTTGTTGGCATCATTATTACGGTTCAGGCTTATCTGGTTCCGTGGATGATTCCATAACTCCAGTGAAGGAAACGCGATGAGAATCTCCGATCAAGTGGTCATGAAATTGCAGGCATTAATTGAAGAGCGTCACATGAAAAAAGGTGACCGTTTGCCTGCCGAACGCCAGCTTGCAACTAGCTTAGGGGTTTCTCGTCCGTCTTTGCGTGAAGCAATTCAACAGCTCAATAGTCAAGGGGTGCTCAGTAGCCGCCGTGGCGATGGGACTTATATTCAGCAGTTACCTGAACAGTGGCCACAGCAATTGATTGTGAACCCAATTAGTAACCTGATTGAAGAAGATCCTCTGTACCGTTTTGATGTGCAAGAGGCGCGGTTATTACTTGAAGGTGGCACGGCATGGTATGCCGCATTACGTTCAACGCCCGAAGATCGAGCCAAAATTCATCATTATTTTAATGAAATTAGTCGCCACCAAAATGCGGGTGACTCAGCACAGGCCGCGGTGGCTGATGCTGAATTCCACTTAGCGATTGCAGAGGCATCTCATAATGTGGTGCTGATTCAAATGATGCGTAGTCTATTTGATTTGTTGCAATACAATGTCTTGTTGGGACGTAAAAAAGTTTATAACGACCCCATAAATGGTGACTTGCTAAGCGAGCAGCATTTTCAGGTGATGGATGCTATTGATCGTAAAGATCCCGAGGCCGCACGCCAAGCTGTCTGCGGTCATATTGAATTTGTGATTAATCATGTGCGTTCTCTGGATGAAGACGAAGCTCGCCAGAAACGTGCAAACCGTTTAAATAGAGTTGATTCAAAATGATTATTTCTTCTGGCAATGATTATCGTGCTGCGGCACAACGTCGCTTACCTCCATTTTTATTTCACTACATTGATGGTGGAGCGTATTCGGAATATACCTTAAAGCGTAACGTACAAGATTTGTCAGAAATTGCATTGCGTCAACGTGTGCTGAATGACATGTCAGCGTTAAGTTTAGAGACAAAACTGTTTAATGAAACATTGTCGATGCCGGTTGCATTGGCACCAGTTGGTTTAACGGGGATGTATGCACGCCGTGGTGAGGTGCAAGCCGCGATGGCAGCCGACAAAAAAGGTATTCCATTTACGCTTTCAACGGTTTCTGTCTGTCCGATTGAAGAAGTTGCACCTGCAATTAACCGCCCGATGTGGTTCCAGCTTTATGTATTACGTGACCGTGGTTTTATGCGTAATGCTTTGGAACGTGCAAAAGCAGCAGGCTGTTCAACACTTGTGTTTACTGTAGATATGCCTGTGCCAGGTGCACGTTACCGTGATGCCCATTCGGGTATGAGTGGACCAAATGCTGCGATGCGCCGTTATATGCAGTCTATGTTCCATCCACATTGGTCGTGGAATGTCGGTTTAATGGGGCGTCCGCATGACTTGGGTAATATCTCTAAATATTTAGGTAAACCAACTGGGCTTGAAGATTATATTGGCTGGTTAGGCTCGAACTTTGACCCTTCGATTTCATGGAAAGACCTTGAGTGGATTCGTGAGTTTTGGGATGGCCCAATGGTGATTAAGGGTATTTTAGATCCTGAAGATGCCAAAGATGCTGTGCGTTTTGGTGCTGACGGGATTGTGGTGTCGAATCATGGCGGTCGTCAGTTAGATGGCGTGATGTCGTCTACTCGTGCATTGCCTGCAATTGCTGATGCGGTGAAAGGTGATTTAGCAATTTTGGCTGACTCTGGTATTCGTAATGGTTTAGATGTGGTGCGTATGTTAGCTCTTGGTGCCGATACGGTTTTACTTGGCCGTGCGTTTGTTTATGCCTTAGCAGCAGCAGGTGGGCAAGGTGTGTCGAACTTACTTGATTTGATTGATAAGGAAATGCGTGTTGCGATGACGCTCACGGGTGCTAAATCGATTTCGGATATTAATGCGGATTGTTTAGTACAGGCGATGAAGCTCTAATATTTTCGTATTAACTTTGATGATATTGGCACGACGGAGTCTTATCGGGAAAAGTTCAATATAAATAGCTAATTGACGTTACTTTTTTAAAAAAGTAACCAAAAACCTTTGTTTCGATGACGGTACGTCCTTGCTACTGCATCGAAACGGCGGCATCCATGCCGCCAACGCGTAGCCAATTTGAATTAAATCTAACACCTAGAGATTAGCTGCTAGTGCTAAGCGTCACTTACAGCCTGCGTGGTATGAGCAAGGATTTGTTTTTGCAATATAAATTGAAAAATGAATACAGCGAACAGGTTCTGTAAGTGATAGTGCCTTTGGTTACTTTGGGCAAAACCAAAGTAACAGAATGGGCTGCTTACATCGAACTTTTCCCTGTAAGACTCTGTCGCGCTGATCTAGTTTTAGCATGGATTACAGCTAGATCTTATATGGATGACTAAAAGGAAACCATCATGCAAACATTTTCTCCTCAAGCAGTGATTGAACGCTTACAAAATATTGTAGGGCGTTCGCATGTTTTGACCGATGACCAAAGCACGCGTCAGTATCGTCAAGGTCGTCGTTTTGGTGAGGGGAAAGTGCTTGCTGTGGTGGTGCCGGGCACATTGCTAGAGCAATGGCAGGTGCTTCAAGCTGCTATTGAGGCAGACTGTATTGTGATTATGCAGGCGGCCAATACAGGACTTACTGGTGGTTCAACGCCGTATGGCGATGACTATGACCGTCCTGTTTTGGTGATGAGTACGCGCCGTTTAAAGGGCATTCAAGTTATTCATGACGGTAAGCAAGTGATTTGTTTACCGGGCGCGACTTTAGATAATTTAGAACAAATTTTAAAAGGCTATGACCGTGAACCGCATTCAGTAATTGGTTCATCGTGTATTGGAGCATCGGTACTTGGCGGTGTGTGTAATAACTCCGGGGGGGCTTTGGTGCGCCGTGGTCCTGCATATACTGAACTGGCGTTATATGCTCAGGTGAATGCTGCTGGTCAATTAGAACTGGTGAATCATTTAGGGGTGAATTTAGGCTCAACTCCTGAAGAAATTTTGACTCGTTTAGAGAAGCAGCAATACCAAGCCGTAGATATTTTAGATGACAGCGAAAAACAGGCATCGGACCATCGCTATGCACACGATGTAACCCAAGTCGATGAAGATACGCCTGCGCGTTTTAATGCAGATCCGTCACGATTGTTTGAAGCATCGGGTTCGGCAGGTAAAGTCTGCGTATTTGCAGTTCGTCTTGATACTTATGAAAAAGTAGAGAGCAATGTCTTTTATATAGGTACGAATGATGCCGATGATTTAACAGCCATTCGCCGTTACTTATTAACCTCACTACCAAGCTTGCCGATTGCAGGTGAATATATCCACCGAGATGCTTATTTAATTGGTGAGAAGTACGGAAAAGACACGTTCTTATTTATTGAAAAGTTTGGTACAGCCAATGTTCCAAAAGCCTTCGCGATGAAAGATAAAGTCGATGGGTTCTTAGAACGATTTAAAATTAAGGGCTTAACGGATCATATTTTACAGGCGATTACCTTCTTTTTACCGAGTCATTTACCGAAGCGTATGACTGAATATCGAGACCGTTATGAGCACCATTTAGTTTTACGTGTCGAAAATAATTCAAAAGCACAGACAGAGCAATTTTTAAAAGAATATTTTGCTGTGCACCAGTCAGGTAGCTATTTCGTATGTAGTGAAGAGGAAGGACGAAAGGCATTCTTACATCGTTTTGCGATTGCAGGGGCGGCAATTCGTTATCGTGATACACACCGTAGTGAAGTTGAAGATATTGTCGCGCTTGATATTGCGTTACGTCGTAATGACCGCGAATGGGTAGAGCAACTCCCAGCCGAGATGGAAAATAAAATCATCCATAAACTCTATTATGGGCATTTCTTTTGTCATGTGTTCCATCAGGACTATATTCTTAAAAAGGGCCATGACCCATTAGAAATGGAACATCAAATGTGGAAGTTACTCGATGCGCGCCGTGCTGAATATCCAGCAGAGCATAATGTCGGGCATCTTTACATTGCCAAACCTGCATTGGCCAATTTCTATCAAAAACTCGACCCAACCAATAGCTTTAATGTTGGGATTGGGCATACCTCAAAACTGAAATATTGGGGCAAAGCTAAATCGTAATATAGAGACATAAAAAAAGGCGCCGAAGCGCCTTTTTTAGTAGATGTCTTATGCAGCTTCTACAGATTTAGCAAGTACTTCAGCCATCGCTTTTGCAACAGTGTAAACATTGTTCATGTTTAAGCCTGCTACACAAATACGACCACTACGTACTAAGTAGATTGCATATTCTTCACGCAAGATATCTACTTGCTCAGCAGTTAAACCTGTGTAACTAAACATACCTTTTTGGTTTACAAGGTAGCTAAAGTCACGGTCTGGTAATGCTTTAGTGAGTTCATCTTTCAAGATGCTACGCATTTTAATAATACGCTCACGCATCTCTTTCACTTCACCTTGCCATTGTTGGTTAAGTTCAGCGTCATTTAACACTTCATCAACTAACCAAGCACCTGTTGTAGGAGGGCTAGAGTAAATACGACGTACAGTCGCTTTTAACTGACCGAATGTGCACTGAGCAGCTTCTGCATCGTCACATACGAAAGTTAAGCCGCCAACACGCTCGCCATATAAAGAGAAGATTTTAGAGAACGAGTTGCTCACAATGAAGTTTAGACCCGCTTGGTCTAAAGCACGGATTGCATACGCATCTTCTTCCATACCGTCACCAAAACCTTGGTAAGCGATGTCTAGGAATGGAATAAGGTTACGGTCTTTTAATACTGCAATCACTTGATCCCACTGCGCTGGGTTTAAGTCAGCACCCGTTGGGTTGTGGCAGCATGGGTGCAATAACACAATGCTTTGCTCAGGCAAAGTTTTAAGTGTAGAAAGCATACCGTCAAAATCTACACCACGCGTTTCGTTATCGAAATATGGGTAGAAATGAGTTTTGATGCCAGCGCCATTGAAAATCGCAACGTGGTTATCCCAAGTTGGTTGGCTTACCCAAACGTCAGAATTTGGGAAATAAGTTTTTAAGAAATCTGCACCAACTTTTAATGCACCTGAACCACCAAGTGTTTGGATGGTTACAGCACGGCCAGCTTTAACTGCTGGGCTGTTTGCACCAAATAAAAGTGCTTGAATTGCTTCGCGGTAAGGTTTGAAGCCTTCCATTGGCAAATAAAGTTTGGTTTTACCGTTCTTAGGCTCAATACGCTTTTGCGCCTCGATAATGGTCTCTAACTGAGGAACAATACTGTCTTCGTTATAGTAAAGACCAATACTCAAGTTTACTTTTTCAGAACGAGTATCAGCATTGAACTGTTCCATTAAAGAGAGAATTGGATCGCCTGCGTATGGGGGGATATGTTGAAACATCAAAAAAGTCCTTTCATTCAACAATATGCATAGTGCTGGGTTTTTTCTGTCTCGAAAAATACGCCACAACTATGTCGATGTTCAATAATGTATCAATAAAGCTACCGTGAAGCACCTGATAATTTCACTAATATCGATATTTTCTGGCTGAAAATAATAAAAAGTTTTAAAAGAAATTACGGTAAATAGAAACTAATTTATAACTCATGATTTTATTCAAGCAGATTGTCTACAATCTTGCTGTAATACATTGGTTGTAGACTAAAGTTTGAAACAAAAGTTTAATGACTAAAAAGTAACTAAGAAAGAGTCATAAAACTATAGATAAATTGAATCTAAATTATTGTTTTATAAATATTAAATAGAAAGTGGTGTAATACTATAAATATAAGGTGAGAGAACAGGTCTAACGATAAAAATTGACCTGATGCGTTCTGTAAAGTGTCAACAATCACCTTGATTTTTTTCATTCATACCGCTATAAAACTCATAATTGATTAAAAATTGTCGACAATATGCAAGATTTGACCTTCGCACCAGAGCCATTACAAAGTCAGGGAAGAACACTGACCGAGAATGTATTTAAACAAATACAGACGGCGATTGTTTTGGGTCAAATTCCGGCAGGTAGCAAAATTTCTGAGCCTGAACTGGCGCGGACTTATGGCATTAGCCGTGGGCCTTTGCGTGAAGCAATTCATCGCCTTGAAGGGCAACGTTTGGTTGAGCGTACTGCACACGTGGGCGCGCGCGTGGTTTCGCTTTCACTGCAACAGTTTAAAGAGCTTTATCAGATTCGTGCGTCATTAGAAGGTTTGGCTTGCAAACTTGCTGCACAGCATATTGATAAAAAGCAAATCTTGGCGTTGCGTGATGTTTTGCGTATGCATGCCGAAGATGAAAACTTTAAAGCAGGTAAGGGATATTACTTGCAAGAAGGGCAGGACGATTTTCACTACTGCATTATCAAAAGTAGTGGCAATAAAACCCTAGAAAAAATGCTATGTGATGAGCTTTATCACCTCATTCGCATGTACCGAATTCAGTTTTCAAACACCCCTGATCGTCCGAGCAAAGCTTGGGACGAACACATCCGTATTTTAGATGCAATTGCAGAAGGCGATGGTGAACTTGCCGAGCTGCTCATGCATCGACATATCAATGCTTCTTACAAAATTATTGAGCAAACACTGCTACAAGCACAAGGAGAACATAACAATGGCTAAACAATCCGCAGGTCAGCTATTTCGCGATGCAGTAGCCCAAGAAAAGCCATTACAAGTGGTTGGAACCATTAACGCCAATCATGCACTTTTGGCAAAACGTGCAGGTTATAAAGCGATTTACTTATCAGGTGGTGGTGTAGCCGCTGGTTCTTTAGGTTTACCTGATTTGGGAATTAGTAACCTTGATGATGTGTTGACAGACGTACGCCGTATTACCGATGTATGTGATCTTCCATTATTGGTCGATGCCGACACTGGTTTTGGTGCTTCTGCATTTAACATTGCCCGTACGACAAAAGCACTGATCAAGTTTGGTGCTGCGGCAATGCACATTGAAGACCAAGTGGGCGCAAAACGTTGTGGTCACCGTCCGAACAAAGCCATTGTGACTCAAGAAGAAATGGTTGACCGTATTAAAGCTGCGGTTGATGCACGTGGTGATGACAGCTTCGTAATTATGGCACGTACCGATGCATTGGCCGTAGATGGCTTACAAGCTGCAATTGACCGTGCGGGTGCCTACATTGAAGCGGGTGCAGACATGTTGTTCCCTGAAGCAATTACCGAGCTTGATATGTACAAGCAATTTGCTCAGAAGACTGGCGCACCGATTTTGGCAAACATCACAGAGTTTGGTTCTACGCCACTATTTACTACTGAAGAATTGGCATCTGCCGATGTAAGCCTTGCGCTTTATCCGCTTTCTGCTTTCCGTGCCATGAACAAGGCAGCCGAAACTGTCTATGAAACCTTACGTAAAGAAGGCACGCAAAAGAACGTGGTTGATATTATGCAAACGCGTAAAGAGTTATATGAACGCATTAACTACTATGCGTTTGAAGACTACTTGGACAACGCATTTGCTAAAAAGAAATAAGAAGTAAAACACGGTACATATGCCGTGTTTCCCAAATAATTTAAATAGATAGGAAAGGAAAATCTTATGAGCTCAAATGAAACAACAACAGGCTTCAAACCAAAAAAATCAGTTGCACTTAGTGGACAAGTTGCAGGCAACACAGCACTTTGTACCGTAGGACGTAGCGGTAACGACTTGCACTATCGTGGCTATGACATTCTTGACCTTGCAGCGGGTAGCCAGTTTGAAGAAGTTGCTCACTTGCTCGTACATGGCAAATTACCAAACAAAGCTGAACTCAAAGCCTATAAAGCAAAATTAAAAGCACTTCGTGGCTTACCAGCAGCACTTAAAACTGCACTTGAGCAATTACCACCGTCTGCACACCCAATGGATGTCATGCGTACGGGTGTTTCAGTGCTAGGTTGTTTAACTCCAGAACACGAAGACCATAACGAAGCTGGCGCAAAAGACATTGCTGATAAATTAATGGCAAGCCTAGGCTCAATGCTGCTTTATTGGTACCACTTCAGCAATAACGGTCGTCGTATTGAAGTTGAAACAGATGACGACTCTATTGCAGCGCATTTCTTACATTTACTTCATGGCGAAAAACCATCTGAAGAATGGATTCAAGCAATGCATACATCTCTTATCTTGTATGCTGAGCACGAGTTCAACGCATCTACATTTACTTCACGTGTGGTTGCAGGTACAGGTTCAGACATGTACTCGGCAATTACGGGCGGTATTGGTGCACTTCGCGGGCCTAAGCACGGTGGTGCAAACGAAGTTGCATTCGTAATTCAACAACGTTACGACAACGCAGATGAAGCAGAAGCGGACATCCGTAAGCGTGTTGAAAATAAAGAAGTCGTGATTGGTTTTGGTCACCCAGTATATACAGTTTCTGACCCACGTAACGAAGTAATTAAGAAAGTGGCGCACGACTTAGCACAAGCACAAGAGAACACCAAGATGTACCTCATTGCTGAGCGTTTAGAAGCAGTGATGAAAGAAGTGAAAAACATGTTCCCGAACCTCGACTGGTTCAGTGCAGTAAGCTATCACTTAATGGGTGTTCCAACTGCTATGTTCACACCATTGTTCGTGATCGCACGTACAGCAGGTTGGTCAGCGCACGTGATTGAACAACGCCAAGACGGCAAAATCATTCGTCCAAGTGCGAACTACACAGGCCCTGAAAACCTCAAATTCAAACCATTGGCGGAGCGTGGTTAATGAACACAAAATACCGTAAACCGCTGGCAGGTACCCAGCTTGAATATTACGACGTGCGTCAAGCCGTTGAAGATATTCAGCCAGGCGCATACGAAAAACTGCCTTACACTTCAAAAGTACTCGCAGAGCAATTGGTACGCCGTGCCGATACCGAGAACTTAACTGCTTATTTAACGCAGTTAATTGAGCGCCGTCAGGACTTGGACTTTCCTTGGTACCCTGCGCGCGTGGTGTGTCATGACATTTTGGGTCAAACTGCATTGGTTGACCTTGCAGGTTTACGTGATGCGATTGCTGACAAAGGCGGCGACCCATCTAAAGTCAACCCAGTTGTACCAACACAACTCATTGTCGACCACTCTTTAGCGGTGGAATATGGCGGTGCTGACCCAGACGCTTTTGCAAAAAACCGTGCTGTTGAAGACCGTCGTAACGAAGACCGTTTCCACTTTATTGAGTGGACTAAAACAGCATTTAAAAATGTCGATGTGATCCCTGCGGGGAACGGCATTATGCACCAGATTAACCTAGAGAAAATGTCTCCGGTCATTCAGGCGCGTGATGGCGTAGCATTCCCAGACACATGTGTCGGTACAGACTCACACACACCACATACAGACGCTTTGGGCGTAATTTCTGTAGGTGTTGGTGGCTTAGAAGCTGAAAACGTAATGTTAGGCCGTGCATCTTGGATGCGTCTGCCAGACATTATTGGTGTTGAGTTTGTAGGTCAGCGTCAGGCAGGCATTACTGCAACAGATATCGTGCTTGCTCTAACTGAATTCTTGCGTAAAGAGCGTGTGGTGGGTGCTTACCTTGAGTTCTTTGGTGAAGGTGCTGACAGCATGTCTGTGGGTGACCGTGCCACTATTTCGAACATGACACCAGAATATGGCGCTACGGCTGCGATGTTCTACATCGACCAAAACACAATCGACTACTTACGCCTCACAGGCCGTGAAGATGCTCAAGTGGCATTGGTTGAACAGTACGCAAAAGAAATCGGCCTTTGGGCATCTGACATGACCAAAGCAGAGTACCCACGTGTACTACGTTTTGACCTATCAAAAGTCACACGTAACATTGCTGGTCCATCAAACCCGCATGCACGTGTTTCAACTGCGGACCTTAAAGAAAAAGGCATTGCAGGTGTTGTTGAAAACCGTTCTGACGGTTTAATGCCAGATGGTGCAATCATTATTGCTGCAATTACTTCATGTACTAACACTTCTAACCCGCGTAACACCGTGGCGGCAGGTTTGTTGGCACGTAAAGCGAATGAACTTGGTTTGGTTCGTAAACCTTGGGTGAAATCATCATTTGCACCGGGTTCAAAAGCGGCTGCACTTTATCTTGAAGAAGCGGGTGTTCTAAAAGATTTAGAACAACTTGGTTTTGGTATTGTGGCTTACGCTTGTACAACGTGTAACGGTATGTCTGGTGCGTTAGATCCAGTCATTCAACAAGAAATTATTGACCGTGACTTGTACGCAACCGCAGTACTTTCTGGTAATCGTAACTTCGATGGTCGTATCCATCCATATGCAAAACAAGCGTTCTTGGCATCTCCACCGCTTGTTGTGGCATATGCAATTGCGGGTACGATTCGTTTTGACATCGAAAAAGATGCGTTAGGTCATGACAAAGAAGGTAACCCGATTTACCTCAAAGACATCTGGCCATCTGATGCTGAAATTGATGCCTTAGTTAAAGAAGCCGTGAAGCCTGAACAGTTCCGTAAAGTCTACATTCCAATGTTTGACTTGGGTGAAGTTGAGCAAGCGAAAAGCCCACTTTATGACTGGCGTCCGCAAAGTACTTACATCCGCCGTCCACCCTATTGGGAAGGGGCATTGGCTGCACCACGTACTTTAGCGAACATGCGTCCGCTTGCAATTTTGGGTGACAACATCACCACCGACCACTTGTCGCCTTCAAACGCGATTTTGATGGACTCGGCTGCGGGTGAATATCTTCACAAAATGGGCGTACCAGAAGAAGACTTCAACTCATACGCAACGCACCGTGGTGACCACTTGACTGCACAACGTGCAACATTTGCCAACCCGAAACTCTATAACGAAATGGTGGTTCGTTCAGACGGTACCATTAAGCAAGGTTCAAAAGCGCGTGTAGAGCCAGAAGGCGAAGTGATGCGTATGTGGGAAGCAATTGAAACCTACATGAACCGTAAGCAACCGTTAATCATTATCGCGGGTGCTGACTACGGTCAGGGTTCGAGCCGTGACTGGGCTGCGAAAGGTGTACGCCTTGCAGGTGTTGAAGCGATTGTAGCAGAAGGTTTTGAGCGTATTCACCGTACTAACTTGGTGGGTATGGGCGTGTTACCACTTGAGTTTAAACCGGGTGTAAACCGCAAGACGTTAAAGCTAGATGGTACTGAGCTTTATAGCGTGATTGGTAATATCGCGCCGCGTTCGACTTTAACTTTAGTGATTGAACGTGCCACTGCGGATGGTAAAGAAGAGATTCTTGAAGTGCCTGTGACTTGCCGTTTAGATACAGAAGAAGAAGTTTCTGTATATGAAGCGGGCGGTGTATTACAACGTTTTGCGCAAGACTTTTTAGAAGGCCAAGTGGCTTGATATTTAGTCTATAACTGATTGAAAATTATTCTAAAAGACCCTATCTTAGTGATGGGGTTTTTTAGGTATTGAGATAAATGAATAATAGCGTTTTAGCGAGTGATTTAGAGTTTATATACAGTATTTTTGATACGTTTTTTAAAAAAAAGTATATTCGAGATCGGTTAAATTTAATTAAAAATAATCAAATAACGGGCTGGGAAATTTGGCTGCAAGTAGAATTAGCATTCTTTCTGAGTGAGCATGCTGACGTGATGCAATGGTCGCGTGAGTTGCCTTATTCTTTGGATAAAAGAGTTGATAAATTAAAAGATAAAGGAATTGTTGATTTCTGTTTAAGGGAGCGAAATAAATCGACTGAAAAAATGATAGCTATTGAATTGAAACAATGTAATTCAGCAAAAAGTTGTATTACAGCGATGATTAAAGATCTAAATAAATTTCATTCTTTAAAGCCAAGTGAGTATAAGTCTATACGCTCTTTTTGGTGTGTAGGAGTTCATCCAAAGGTTCAAGAAAGTACCTGTATTGAGTATATCAATCAAAATAAAAATGGATATGAGTTCAACCAAAACCATCTTTTAAGTAAAGAAATTAAAGGAACAGAATTTAGTTATACTATTTTATAAATATTGATTTTATTAGATAAATTTCAATCAAAAATATAAAATGGGACCTATATATTTAGCGTAGAAAATAATACGGAGTACTTATAATAAATTCTGTGTAAAAAGTAATCTTCTGAGAAGGTGATTTTATAGTTTTTATATAAAAAAAGCCCGACATCCTGTCGGGCTTTTTCGTATTTGGTTGCTAGATATGACTCCTGTCGTATCTCACGATCCTGATGCTTGAACCTATTATTGTTGTTTTGTGTTCCGGAACATCCTGTTCCTGTATGAGTTCATATTAGAAAAAAAGCAGGGGGTAGCCAATCCGCTAAATCCCTAAATCTGTGTAAGATAAATCGTACAAATAACATTTTTTGCATTTATGCCATCATCATCGGGCGAAATGGACAATTGACATTCACTCTAACTGGGTTATATTCCTGTTTAATATATATACGATTATAGGAATGTAATCATGGTAACAGCTGGCGAAAAACCCGGAACAGGCTTCTATTTCTGTGCTCAGTGCGGACATAGAGTGTTTTTAGAAATTAACACAGACCCTTTACCACCTTGCACGAAATGCTACTGCACGCAATTTAAACGTTAAGAATGAAATAATATTTGCGTTCGCATTTAACAAAAAGCCCTGTCACCCGATGGGGCTTTTTGTTAGTTTAAAAATAAGACTTACATAACAAGACCCGTGATGGGCATGAAAAGGAAACCGTTATGGAAACAATATTGGGTTTATGTATTGGTGTGGGTTTAAGCGCTGCCTGCGGTTTTCGCGTGTTTGTACCGCTATTGGTCATGAGCATTGCCACCATGATGGGATGGTTTGAGCCATCGAAAGGCTTTGAGTGGTTAGCTTTGCCATCGGTGTGTTTGGCTTTAAGCGTGGCAACGGTATGTGAAATTGCAGCCTACTATATTCCGTGGGTCGATAATGCCTTAGACACAGTCGCAACCCCTGCGGCGATGATCGCGGGTACGCTCACCACGATGGCTGTAAGTAGTGGAGAGATGTCTCAGTTTGCCAGTTGGGCAGCAGCAATTATTGTCGGTGGCGGTACGGCTGGCGTGGTGCAAATGAGTACTGTTGCTGCACGTGGTGTTTCAACTGCAACCACAGGTGGCTTGGGTAATTTTGTTGTTGCGACAGGTGAGTGGATTGGAGCAATCTTACTTTCAGTTTCAGCTATGTTAGTGCCTGCGCTTGTGGCAATAGTGGTGCTGATTGCGGTTATTTGGGTGGTGCGTTGGATTCGCCATAAAAAGCAAGAACAGGCGCATACCCCACTATAGGTAAGTGTAAATATCATTTTAAATAAGCATAAAAAAAGCCCGACATCCTGTCGGGCTTTCTTGTATTTGGTGATTAGATATGACTCCTGTCGTATCTCACGCTCCTGGTGCTTGAACGTATTATTGTTGTTTTATGTTCCGGAACATCCTGTTCCTGTATGACTTCATATTAGGAAAAAAGAGGGGTGTCGCCAATCCGCAAAATCCCTAAAAGTTTGTAGGAAAAAACGTACATAGCGAAATGATTTAACTTTTTAAAGTGAATATGAATAATAGCCATCTTGTTGCTTTAAGAAAAAATCGAATGCGTATTAGAAAATCTTCAAGACTATTGGTTATTAATGAAAATCATCAAATCCTATTATTTCAATTCACTCATACAAATGATGCCTTAGCTGGACAATCCCATTGGGCAACCGTAGGCGGAGGACTGGAAGAAGGGGAAACCTTCGAGCAAGCAGCTTGCCGCGAACTTTATGAAGAGTTAGGTGTAGTTAGGCAAAATGTAGGCACTCATGTTGCAACACGCAATTTTGAAATGATGCTACCAAGTGCGGAAGTTGTGACTGCTGATGAAAGACTCTTTATTGTTTTTATTAAAAATGAAGAAGTGAACACATCGAACTGGACTGAACAAGAAAAGCTTGTGATTAATAAAAGTCAGTGGTGGACGCTTGATGAACTAAGACAAACTGACGAAATTGTTTATCCAAACAACATTACTAATATTCTTATAGATAGTCTGCCAGAAATTTTTAAATCCTAAATATTCAGATATAAAAAAAGCCCAACATCCTGTTGGGCTTTTTCGTATTTGGGTACTAGATATGACTCCTGTCGTATCTCACGTCCTGATGCATGAACCTATTATTGTAGTTTTACGTTCCGGAACATCCTGTTCCTGTATGACTTCATATTAGGAAAAAAGCAGGGAGTCGCCAATCCGCAAAATCCTTAAAAGTTTGTAGGATAAAACGTACAAGATTGCTTTTTAATTTATCATTATGTTCTCATGCTATTGTTTTAAATCGAGATATATTCATGCTGAGTGGTTGTGAAAAATGTGATGAATGCGGAAGCCAGTATTTAAAAACTAAATCTAGCATGGCCTCGTTGTGTCCTGAATGTGCTTCTATAATTTATGGATATGCGAATTGTGAGCATGTTTTTAAAGAGGGACGTTGTATACATTGTTACTGGGATGGCAGCACAACCACTTATATTGAAGACTTAAAGAAAAACTCATAAATATTCAGATATAAAAAAAGCCCAACATCCTGTTGGGCTTTTTCGTATTTGGGTACTAGATATGACTCCTGTCGTATCTCACGTTCCTGATGCATGAACCTATTATTGTTGTTTTATGTTCCGGAACATCCTGTTCCTGTATGAGTTCATAATAGGAAAAAAGAGGGGTGTCGCCAATCCGCAAAAACCTTAAAAGTTTGTAGGATAAAACGTACAAGCTACTATTCGTCTTGAGGTAAAGGCCAAAGAATATCTTTGTTTTGCTTGAATTTTTTGTACCAATATTGGCTTATCAGCGCTTTGTCATCTCTATCGAAATGATAAACGAATATATCTAAAGATTCATTTAGGTCGAGGTCATAGCGAAACTTGGCAGTAGCTAAATGATCTTGTATTTCATATAACTGATTAAATATAGGCAAAGAATCTTCATAAGCTAACAATTGAATTTGTTGAAGAAGTTCTTTTATTTGAAGCTCATACGCATCTAAAACTCTTGCCAGATCAATCCTTACATCTCTATAGGTGATAAGTCTTTGCTCAAATTCATCCCATGTGTAGTTCATTCTAATAAATGTTCAAAAGTTGAATGTAAGCACAGCATAACTTGATTAGTTATAAAGTTGATGCGATTTTTCAAAATGCTAATTCGGCAAATCAAACAACTTAGGCCTCTGTGCCACAACAGACTTTAATTTTTTGCGCTGATTTAAAGTAAAACACCATTGCGACACAGAGATAAAGAGCTAAGCCAACGCTTAGCCCAGACTACTTTTGTCACAACGTTGCATCACGCTGAAAAAAGTAGGGGCAAAGTCCCGTGGGAGAACAGGACTTTGCAAACTGACATGTTCTAGACCTTGCATCAGCTTGGGGGTGTAGACTTGCTCAAGTCGCTGGTAAATACAGTCACAGCTCGACTCGCTATGCCCACCTGACAGGCAAATTTTTTCAAACTCCTGATGAGTCTCTTGGTCGTAAACCGAAATGCCGTAGCTACCGACTATGAAACTTAAAGCCAAAAAGGGTTTATAAATTTTCATATTATTCTCATGATTATTTATGTGTATAACTAAAATAAAAATATAATGACTTTGAGGTTTAAAATAATTTTTTAAATAACAATTAATCCTCCTAAAAGTACAGGAAAATAAAATAATTAAAATTTTAAAATAAAATTAGTTTATAAATTTAAAAAAAGAAGGCGTAAAAAACCAAATTTTAAATCAATAAAATAGTTAAAAAACAGAGAAAATAAGATTAAAAAACGTCATGGTCAACTCCTTAAAAAATGGAGTCCTACCACCAGATTACCGCGAATTAATTTGGGTGGTAGAACGGAAAGGGGTTGACAGACTGGGATCCATGGAACCAGCACGCACGGGGCGTCCCCCATCCGTCCTACCGCAAAGAAAAGGGGACGCAAGGGTCTAACGACTTATAGATTGTACTATAACCCGCCGTGGATCAACGGTCTGTCAAAACCGACTGGCAATGTAGGCCAGCAACGAGATAATAATCGGTGATTTTAAATACGTCAATTTAATATTTAAAATATTTTTGATTTAATAATAAAACTAAATATTATTTTAAAATAAAAATATTATTATTAACTTTTTATTTATATTCGATGAGAAAAAATAATAAATATAGAAATATTTTGCCAGTTCCAAAAAAGAACTTGGTTGTTAAGATCTATTTTTGTCGTTTTTATAGAGATAAGAATGGAACGAGTTGTCATCACAGGTATGGGAATTAATTCTTGTATTGGAAATACATTAGAGACAGTAACCGAGTCCTTAAAAGCAGGCCGCTCAGGCATTCGCTATAACGATGTCTATGCAAAACTGAACTTTCGAAGTCATGTGAGCGCCACTGCCGAAATGAATTTTGAAAATATTGATCCAGAATTAAAAAAACACATGGGCGTTTGCGCGATGTATGCCTACAATTCGGCACTCGATGCACTACAAAACGCCAAGCTTGAGGTAAATGACATTGCCAACAACTCAAAATATGGCGTGATTGGAGGAACAGGTGGCAGTTCGACAGCTTCCATCATCGACATGCTGCATAGCTTAAAAGAAAAAGGCGCAAGCGAAGTATCGCCCGATTTAGCGCCACGTTACTTAACAAATACCATTAGCGCTAACTTATCACGTGCTTTCAACCTCAAAGGCGTATCTCAATCCGTCGCGAGTGCCTGTGCGACTTCAGCCGACGCAATTGGCTATGCATATCACCTTATTGCCGCTGGCAAACAGGACTTGATGCTGGCAGGTGGTGGCGAAGAAGACCATTGGTCGCAAACGGCAATATTTGATGCAATGGGCGCCTTATGCTCTAAATATAACGATGCACCAGAAACAGCTTCACGCCCATATTCAGTAGATAACGACGGCTTTGTGATCGCTGGCGGCGGTGGCATGGTGGTTTTGGAGTCTTTAAGCCATGCCCAAAAGCGCGGAGCAAAAATCTTGGCCGAAGTGGTTGGCTACGCTGCCAATAGTGACGGTGTCGATATGGTGGCCCCAAGTGGTGAAGGCGCGACTCGTTGCATTAAACTGGCACTCGCAGAAGCCAAGCAAAACGGCTCTGACACCATTGACTATATCAACACGCATGGCACTTCAACGCCGGCAGGCGACATTCCCGAACTATTGGCCATAGAGCGAGCTTTTGGTGGCGAAAAAGTACCGCCACTCAGTTCGACCAAGTCCATGACGGGGCATAGTTTGGGGGCAGCAGGCGTACACGAAGCCATTTATTCTATTTTAATGCTGCAAAATAACTTTATCGCGCCGAGTATTAATATTACCGAACTGCGCGAAGAAGCGAAAAAGTTCGATATTGTTCAAACGAGCCGAGAAACTGAACTCAAAACAGTCATGAGTAATAGCTTCGGTTTTGGTGGCGTAAATACTTGTCTGGTTTTTAGAAAGTGGGAAGGGTAATTTAAATACGAAATATATGGGCTTTAGAAAAAGAATAAAAGGTGGCCCATACAGTTTATAAGTAATCGAAATTTATGGTTAAATTAGTTTATATTTACTGTCTTTAAATTAAAAATTAATAGAAAGATGAAAAAAATTTTAGTATTAGTCATGGTCATCTTAAGTTCACAAGTTTCTTGTGCTCAAAAAAGTGAGAATAAAACCGAAATGAGTATTAAAAATTCTAATTCTATTGTGATTCAACAATTAGAACAGTTTAAAACACAAGATCATTTTGCTGGAGATGGACAGCTATATACGGGTGTTCAAGAGCCTGCATTAGCTATAAGTTTAAATCGTAAAGTGGCTGATACTGCCCAAGCTTTTATTACTCTCTATCAACAAAAAAATGAGCCAACCAAAGCAGAACTTTTACATGTCCTTGCTCATGGAATCAGTCAAATCGATCCTGATACGCTTGATACAGAAGATCGAGAACAAGTGGCAACAACATTTGAAAGTTTTCTCGATATTGTAGGCCTAGAAAGTTCCGAAGGAATTTTAAATAAATGGTTATACGGTGAAAAAATTGGTGAGTTATTAGAGAAGGATAAACATTAAGTTTTAGTACTTCATTCTAAATTTTTAAGCATTTCTTTAGTATCTGAATCACCTGTATTGGCAGTTTTTTGACACTATTTCTTTGCAGTTGTAGGTCTTTCAGAATACTTTCTCTATTTAAATATATTTATGAATTTCATTAATTTGAAAACTGGTTTTATTTTGTTGATTTTTAATAATAAATTCAAATTATATTTCGGTGTTTTATAGCAATTAAAATAGTTTGGATTTACTGTTTAAATACTCATTTAATAATTAGGTAATGTAAAAATAGCATATTGAGTCTAGTTACATTTTGAAAATGAGTATATATAGACAGATTAGTCTTTTTTTAATTAAAATAGGGCTTAAATATAAGTTTGATTGATAATAAAAATGCAGATGAGTGTGTCGAGTATATTGGAACGTTTAGGCCTTGTTTCACAAAATCGTGCTGTTCATATCCAGTTCTCAAATCAGTCTTTAAATCAGCAAGTCTTCTTACAACGTATTGAAGGCGAACATACGCTTAATCAGGGCAGCGTAGCTGAGTTACTGTGCCTGTCGACCAACGCGCATATTGCATTAAAACAATTCATTGGCTGTCAGGTTGCCATTGATCAGGTCACTGACATGGGCCAATTTTTTAGAACTACAGGCATTATTACCGAAGCGAGCCAAGGCCAAAGTGATGGCTCACTCACCATTTATAATCTCACCTTAAAAGACCCAACTGCACTCTGGCATAAACGCCGCAATAGCCGCGTGTTTATGAACAAAAGCGTGCGGGATATTAGCGAAATTTTGTTTAAAGAATGGCAAGGCAAAAGTCCGTTATTTGCTTCAAGCTTAACCCTTGATACATCTGGCTTAACCAAAGACTACGATGTGCGTCCATTTGTGATGCAGTCTAACGAAAGCGATTATGACTTTTTAACTCGACTTTGGCGTAGCGAAGGCATCAACTGGCTGGTCGATGAATCACAGCTTTTAGTTGCTGACCCGAATGCTTCCATTCAGCCACAAGTGCTACGTTTAATTGATGAAAATCAAAATTATCAAGCTCTCGAACGTCGTAGTCTCCGCTACCAACGCAGCAGCGCGACAGAACAGTTCGATACCATTACTCAAGTCAAAGCTGAGCGAAGCTTACAGCCGACGTCGGTACATATTCAACGCTGGCAAGCTGATGCCTTACAACAAGAAGAAGGTAGTGGCAGCGTACAAGGCACCCAAAAGCACAGTGAACACTATGACAATGCGAGCCTAAACCTTGAAGATGCATGGCACGTTAGCCCCGCGTGGATGCAGGACTTAAAAGGCGAAGATCAAGCCACCGCTTCAGGCAATAGCCAGATTGAACAGTTCAATCAGAACATCAATGCTTACCATCACCTGAGTTCTAAACAATTTACCGTTTCAGGTAATGTCCGCGATGCACAGGTGGGTTACTGGTTTGAACTCAATGACCATCCGGAACTCGACCAGCATGACAGTGCCGATAAAGAATTTTTGATCTTAAGCAAGCACTACTACAACCAGAATAATTTACCTAAAGAATTACAACATCAAATCGAACGCCTATTACCACAAAACAAACTCAAGGCAACTGAACTCGACACGCAAAATCCTGAGCAGCGCCACTTTGCTGAACTCAATGTCGTTCGACGCAACATAAAAGCTGTGCCTGAATATAACCCGCTAGAACACCGACCAGCAGCTTACCCACAGCGAGCTAAAGTGGTGGGACTAGAAGGCGAAAGCATTCATGTTGACCAGTGGGGACGTATTAAAGTCCGCTTCCTGTTTACCCGAGCTGATGACCATAGCCATGATGGTGGAGCCGGTAGTAACGACAATGACACCGATTCGGCTTGGGTGGATGTGCTGACCCCATGGGCGGGTGCAGGCTATGGAGCACGCTTCTTGCCACGTGTTGGTGAGATTGTGGTGATCGACTTCTTTGACGGCAACATTGACCGCCCGTTTGTGGTGGGACGTATTCACGAAGCTGAACGTCACCCAACCCAGTTCGACCAGAAAGGCCAACTCCCTGACACCAAAAAACTCAGTGGTATTCGCTCTGAAGAAGTCGATGGTAAAGGCTTTAACCAGCTCCGTTTTGATGACACCACAGGTCAAATCAGTGCTCAGTTACAAAGCAGCCATGCAGCTAGTCAATTAAACCTCGGTAACTTAAGCCATCCAAAAGACAAGGCGGAAAGCGACGGTCGTGGTGAAGGCTTTGAACTCAGAACTGACCAATGGGGCGCGGTAAGAGCAGGCAGTGGCTTACTTATTAGTACCCATAAACAAGACCAAGCCCAAGGTGTACACCTAGACGCGGCTGAGGCCAAACAACAAATCGAAGGTGGGCTTAGCAATGCCAAGGCACTCAGCGAAGTGGCTAAAAATCAGCAAACTGACCCCTTAGAACATTTAGAAAACCTAAAATCGTTTATTGAAAAACTTGAGCAGCAAGACAACGCAAAAGCCAAAACTTTCAAAGAGGCAATCATGCTACTGGCAAGCCCAAATAGTATTGCGGTCGCGAGTAATGAAGACATTCACTTAAGTGCAGATAGGCAGCTCAACCAAACTGCGGGCGATAGCATCAACCTATCGACCCAAAAGAACCTGATTGCACATGCCCAAAACAAAATCAGCCTTTTTGCCGCGCAAGAAGGAGCGAGACTCTATGCAGGCAAAGGTAAAGTTGAAATACAGGCGCAAGGCGATGGAGCAGATTTAATTGCCCGTAAAGCTGTTCAGGTTATTTCGACTGAAGACAAAATCGAAGCGACTGCATCCAAGGAAATTGTGCTCACCGCAGGTGGCTCTCAAGTCAGAATTACTGGTTCGGGTATTTTTATGACCACAGGCGGTAAGTTTGAGGTGAAGGCTGGGCAGCATTTGTTTATGGGGGGCGGGAGTGTAAATAGTTCATTACCGTATTTACCTGAACAAGGAAAACAAAAATATGGTGTATGGTTTGATGTAATGGATAAACAAGGAAATAAACTGAAACCAGGCACGGAATATATTATTTTTGATGAAAATGATAAAGAAATTGAGCGCGGTAAGTTAGATAGAACAGGCTTGATTAAGTTGGAAACTGAAGAGCCGAATAAGCAATATAAAATACATGTGGTGAATTGAAATGGGTAATGTAATTGAGGCCGATAAAGATATAAAAAAACAAGCAACTGAATTGTTAAAAAAAGCACATGGAAAAGTAAGTAATGTACCGCCAGTAATTCCAGTTAAGATAACAACTTATACTCATAGTTTAACAATTTTCATTGGAGGAGCGGCTGACAAGTATGTATTTACACCCGGAGATGTCCCCGTAGGATGGGGTGATTTTAGACCTATTGGCCCAACATACTTTGTTGGAAACTACGTTAATAATTATTTTGCAATTATAAAAGGCAATAGTAAAAATGCATTTGTTAAATATTATGGATATGAAGAGGCATATGTATCTGATACAAGAGAATTAACAGTAAATACAAATAAGGATAAAAAATTAAATGCTTTCAATGATATAAAAACATTTTTAAAAACCTATCCTCAAACACAAGTAAATATTGTTGGTCATAGTTTAGGTGGTTGGAATGCAGCTGGATTAGCTGAAATATTGCATAAGAATAATATTTGTAAGGTTAACGTGCTGATAACTATCGATCCAGTGGGAGAAATATTATCTAAAATTGGTTTGGGGTCTAGAACTAGTATCTATTATAGTAGACCAAAGCCAGTATTTAATCTTTGGATTAGTATAAGTTGTGACCCTAAAAGTTATGAGTGGAACAATGATTTGATTGCAGATTTAGGTGGGCAATGGAGTAGTTATCCCTCTAGTAATAGTTCCTATTACTATGTAACAAGGTATAGCCATGCAGATTTCAGATTAATGATGCAAGAGAAAATTGTTAATAATTTAAGTGTGCAGGATATTTTGTCAAAAGAGTTGAGTAGAATAAAATGAAATATTTTTTATTAACATTGCTTTCTATAACATTGTCAGCATGTAATCCTTTTATAAATAATGAGAAAGCATCTAACAATAATGCAGAGATTAAGAGTTTAACTTACTCACGTCTGGATGGTATGAGTGGTGATATTTTTAAATTTAATTTAGAAACAAATGATGATTTAAATAAGATTTATCAAGAGAATAATTATAAATATTCACATTTTAAGTGCGATAATATTAAAAATTACTTTGTGACAGGAGCTATCTCAGTCGAGGGAGAGAAGTTAAAAAATGGAAAATATACTTCATCTGGGTACTTCAAAGTCTGCGAAGATGAATCCATGAATGTATGTATTGATAAGAATCAATTGGAAAAATTGTTAACTACCAATATTTCTTGTAGAGTAGTTTTTGGGGGCTTATTACAAAGTAGTAAAGTTGTAGCAGATAATATTTTAATATCAAAAGAAGCTATAAGAAAATCCAATTTCCAATAGAGTTTTTAATGAAAAAATTTCTTTACCTATTAGGGCTAATTTTTTTAAGTGGATGTAGTGAAAAAATTCCAGAATTTACAATAGATCATATTGTGAAAAGTAATGAAAAGTTAAATTTTTCTATTAGTTTTAAAGATAATAAGGTTTTAGATAAAATAAGAGAGTCGTCATCAAAAAAAATTTTTTGTAAAAATGCTGCTAACAACAACCAAATGCTAGATGCTTATATAGACAAGATTGAAAATAAAAAAATTGATGTATCTGTAGAGTTTTGTGCAAATAATGATAATAGAAGCTGTGAACCTATAGATATCAGTTCAGTTAAAAAAATTAATTTAGAATGCCAAGCCATTTTCTCTGCAATGATTGGTAATGTCTCTAAATCAGAAAAATTTCCAATTCTATGGGAAGAAAAATAACTTGTTTAAAAATCTGAAACTTAAATTAGTAACTTTGGGTTTGCTATTGTTAGTTATGACAGGGTGTGGTCACGAATATACAATTGAGCCTGAAAGACTTCCAGTAGCCTATGTGGGAAAGGCATATAATCAGCAATTGAACATATCCGGTGGTAGAGTGATACCATATTCTTTTGAAGTTAAAACTAATTTCCCAAGTGATATGAATATTTCTATTGAGCCAATAGATCAAAATGAAGCAGATGCTTATAACAATTTAAAAATTTCTGGAGTTCCAAAATATAAGGGAACTTTTACGATTCATATATATGCAGGTTTTTATGCTAGTGGTGATGGGAATTTAGATAAGACCTATGAATTTGTAGTTAAAGAATAAAAGATATTTTTAATAAGAAGGGGATATGAAAAAGAATTTATTAATTACCTTACTAATTTTACTTTTCATCATACAGTCTTTATTAAATTATTACTTCTGGAGTCGTATAAAAGCACCCGAAATTCATGTTTTAGAGAAACCCTTACGAATAGCATCAAATTTCGATAACTATTCATCATATACAATCCTTCCAGCAGGCACAGTTCTATACGATGATAGTGATTCTTTAAATCGAAGAGTTATGGTCTATTTTAACTTACAAGGTGTAGATTTTAAATTTGAAAAACAAGATCCAGATATTTTGAAACAACCTAGTGAAGTCAGTGCTATAAGGTCAGTAGACTTGCCAGATTTACTAAAAGAAGTTCCTCTGACTAAAAAAGATATTTATTTAATTATTAAACATGATGAAGGTATCAATGATTCTGTGCGTTCAATTTTATTTAAAAAATACAAAATTGATCCTTCAGACTATGAGAAATAATTAAAGAATTCTGATGCATACACACATCAATTTAAAAACGAGAAGAAGCCTAATTAATTACGCTTCTTCTCTCATAAGACATATTTTAAGCAGCTTGAATGGCTTCACCACACAGAGACACAGTTTCTTGTTTATGCTGGTGTAAGTACCAGAACTGATCTGCAACTGTTTCAGGGTGTACCGCGTAGGTTTTATCCTTCGCTTCAGGGGTTCCATCTACGAAACCGTTTACCATCACTTGGCTCACATAAACATTTGAGTCAGCAAGACTATGGGCAAGCAAGTTGGTGGCCTTGTATTGAACGGCAGCGGTAGTTGCTAACGATGAGTACTCTTTGGCAACCAAGTCAATACCCACTGCATCGAAAGCAAAAATTCCATTTGTCGATAAAATGCTACCGTGGTTCTTTTCTAAATCACCAGAACAAATATTGCAAGCCGAATTAAAAAAGGTTCAAGTAAAATGAAATTTTTATCATGTATATGGATATTTTTATTATTTGGTTGTACTTCTAAAAACATAGATTCTCAATCTACCAATATTAATTTTGGAAAATTTAAATATTTCCAATCTATGTATAGTGGAGAAAAAACATACCAAGGTTTTGTTACAAGCTCTTCTTCTTTAAAAGAAATTTCTGAAAAAAATGCATTTCCTATTTCTAAGCTAAATTGTTTGGAAAATCAGTTTATGGTAAGAGGTGGAGTAGACTTAGATTCAGAAGAAATTAATAATCAATTATATAAATATATGGCACATGTCGAAATATGTAAAAATGATGATTGTTCAGTCGATATTAAAAAAGCAAAAATTGATACTGAATGCAGAATTGAATTAAGAAAAAATTACTCAAATGATGCTTATCAATCAAATAAAGCAAAGTTGACGAATGCTAATTTTGAATAAAATGGATGTATAAATATTTGTTAATTGTGCTCAGCCTTTATGGATGTACAGGAAAATATACTTCATCTGGGTACTTCAAAGTCTGCGAAGATGAATCCATGAATGTATGTATTGATAAGAATCAATTGGAAAAATTGTTAACTAGCAATAGTCTTGTAGAGTAGTTTTTGGTGGCTTATTACAAAGCAGTAAAGTTATGGTAGATAATATTCTGATATCAAAAGAAGCTATAAGAAAATCCAATTTCCAATAGAGTTTTTAATGAAAAAATTTCTTTACCTATTGGGGCTAATTTTTTTAAGTGGATGTAGTGAAAAAATTTCACAATAGATCATATTGTGAAAAGTAATGAAAAATTAAATTTTGCTATGAAAATTGAAGATAAGGAAGTTTTAAATAAAATAAAAAAATCATCATCAAAAAAGTTCATTTGTGAAAATATGATTGATCCTCAGCAAATATTAGATGTGGATATCGATAGATTTGAGAATAATCAAATTGAGGTATCTGTAGAGTTCTGCTCAAATAATGATGATAAAAGCTGCGAACCTATAGATATCAGTTCAATTAAAAAAATTAATTTAGAATGCCAAGCCATTTTCTCTGCAATGATTGGTAATGTCTCTAAATCAGAAAAATTTCCAATTGTATGGGAAGAAAAATAGTTAAATAATTTTGCGGTATATAAGCATAAATTTAAAAGGCAAGAGAAGCATAATTTCTTACGCTTCTTCTTTCATACGAAATAGTTTAAGCAGCTTGAATGGCTTCACCACACAGAGACACAGTTTCTTGTTTATGCTGGTGTAAGTACCAGAACTGATCCGCAACTGTTTCATGGTGTACCGCGTAGGTTTTATCCTTCGCTTCAGGAGTTCCATCTACAAAGCCATTTACAATCACTTGGCTCACATAAACATTTGAGTCAGCAAGACTATGGGCAAGCAAATTGGTGGCTTTATATTGAGCGGCAGCAGTAGTTGCTAACGATGAGTACTCTTTGGCAACCAAGTCGATGCCCACTGCATCGAAAGCAAAAATTCCGTTTGTCGATAAAATGCTACCGTGGTTCTTTTCTAAGTCACGTAAGCAAGCTTGTACCGTCGCAATATAGCTCGAAACACGAATATGAAAGCTTTTAGTAAACTCTAGTGGAGGGGTTTTTAAGATATTGCCTTCAATATCATGGAAAGCGTTCCAATGAATATTTTTAATCTCTCCTAATTGATCTTTAATGCGTTTAATTAGGTTTGGTATATCTTCAAGAACCGCTAAATCACATGTAAAAGCGTAAGCTTCAATACCTTGTGTTTTAAGTTCTAAAATGGCTTTTTCAAGTTTTTCAGCATTACGCGCCACTAAACCGATTTTATAGCCTTCTTTACCAAACTTATGTGCTACGGCTTTGGAAATACCTGTTCCATAACCAAAAATTATAATATTGTTGTTCATTATAAAGTTCCAAAAAACCAATTATTTGGTTAGAAATAGTTTATAATATGTTTTTATAATGTATTCAAGCGAAAAAATTAAATCTAAAAATAATGCAGAAAGAACAAGACAAAAATATGAAAAGCACTCATCAATCAGTTTGGTTTGAATAGTCCAGATGGCGTAGCTTTTATTAAATATTTTTAATTTTATAAAAAATATAGAGTCGTCATTTTCAAATTGCAGAAATGTTTACCTATCAAATAATTTTTTAGTTTGACTTCTTTATTAGTCTATCTTAAATTAATTGGAACGATCGTTCCTGTTAAGTGTATTTATGCGAACCAAAGAATTTGAAACTGATGAAATTGCTGATGCTGCAATGCAGGTTTTTTGGCGTCGTGGTTATGCTGCAACTTCAGTTCAAGACTTGGTTGATGGTACGGGGCTATCTAGAAGTAGTCTTTACAGTACCTTTCAAAACAAACAGGGTCTTTATCAAAAAGCGTTACAGCGCTATGAGATTTTAACTACACTTAACAATGTGAAGCTGTTGTCTGGTTCAGGTTCACCAAAAGCACTGATTCGGCAATTACTGATAAATGTGGTTGAAGATGAGCTGAATGATTCAGAACATAAAGGCTGCCTCGTTGCAAATGCTTGTTTGGAACTGGCTGGACATGATGAGAATGTCTCTCAATTCGTTGCAAGTAACCTACAGAAACTTCAACATGCTTTAGAGAGTTTATTAATTAAAGCTCAACAATCTGGTGAAATTGCTTCTACTCAAAACCCGCGTGCGTTAGCAAGTTTCTTTCTAAATACTATGCAAGGTCTGCGTGTTTTAGGGAAAGGCAGCCCACTTGAACAAAGAAAGCAATGTTTAATGGATGTAGTCGAGGTTGCTTTAAACGTTTTATAAAACTCATTTAAACCTTAACTATGATTGAGCTGAATAGTTAAGGTTTTTATTTAACTTAAACTGGAATGATCATTCCAAAATAATGATTTTAGTTCACATGGAGAACAAATGTCTTCTCAACCTAACCTGATAAAACAAACATATAGCGATGCAGAACAGAGTAAGTACGCTTTAAAAGAATTTGAGAGTAAATCTTTATGAATACGAAGAGTAATGAAACATCTCATCAGTTAACTGATGAATTCTCTACTCAATTACCAATTTTGAAACTGTTGGCTTTTACAGTTGCAGGCTTTCTGACCATTATGACAGAAACCATGCCAGCAGGGCTTTTGCCTCAAATCAGTCAAGGCTTACATATTTCAGAAGCTTACGCAGGGCAGCTTATAGCAGTGTATGCCTTAGGTTCTGTTTTAGCGGCAATACCGCTGATTAGCCTTACCCGTAGTTGGAATCGGAGACCCTTATTACTCAGTGCTATTGTAGGGTTACTTGTATTTAACGCGATTACTGCCTTATCAAATGACTATACTCTGACTTTGATTGCTCGTTTTATTGCAGGGATGGCAGCGGGCGTTATTTGGGGGCTTTTAGCGGGTTATGTAAGACGCATGGTCTCAGCATCGTATCAAGGACGAGCTTTAGCAATTGCTGGGGTTGGGCAACCGATAGCTTTATCAATAGGGGTGCCTTTGGGTGCATGGTTGGGAACATTGTTTGAGTGGCGTGGCGTGTTTTGGATCATGTCTTTATTGGCATTGATTTTATTTGTCTGGATTCGTTTTAGTATTCCTGATTTTGCAGGGCAGTCAGCGCAAAAAAGATTACCCATTTTAAAAGTTCTTGTAATACCGGGCATTAGAGCTGTTTTAGCAGTCGTCTTCCTTTGGATATTGGCGCATAGCATTCTCTATACGTATATTTCACCATTTCTGGCTTCGACAGGACAAACATACAAAGTTGAGACTATCCTGTTTATATTCGGCATTTCTTCAATTGTCGGCATTCTCATTACAGGCATGTTTATCGACCGTTCATTAAGAAAAATAACGCTTTTAAGCTTATTTATTTTTGCTATCGCAACAGTGCTCTTGGGTGTTTATAGTTCTTCAAGTTTTGTTGTACTGGTGGATGTTGTGTTATGGGGAGTTACTTTTGGTGGAGCTCCAACACTATTACAAACAGCCTTGGCAAATACTGCGGGTCACGAAGCAGATGTAGCTCAGTCTATGTTGGTCACTGTATTTAACCTTGCTATTGCATTTGGTGGAATGATTGGCGGAGGACTGCTTGAAAGTTTTGGGGCAGCTTCTTTTCCATGGTTTATGCTGGCTTTTGCCGTGATCGGGTTATTTACTGTTTACAATGCTCGTAAGCATGGTTTTATTTCTTCATAAAAGACTTTTGCCCTTCATGACTAAAAAATGAAGGGTAATTTACTCTTTATAGTCTGATGCATTGATTATTTAATTCTTAAGATAAAAAATGAAAATTATTAATAATATGGGTATCTATAAATGGGATACTTATTTAGAGAATAAAAGGATGAAAAATTTATCTTTTTTCACTAGAGCTAAAAGTAGGGTTAAGAATATTGTGAGTGTAGGTGTTTGTAAATGAGGATTATTTTCTTATATTTTTTATTGGTTTTTCCTAGCCTTTCTTTTGCTAATACTGTGAATGAGTTTTTTTCAAAGTTTCAGGCAAGGAATAATTATTATATTTATAAAGATAAACCAGAGAAATGGATCTATGAGTGTGCTGTGGAGGCGAATTGGGAAAAAAATTCAACTAACATCAATTCTGTAAGTTTTGATCAAAAGAATCAGTCAATTAAATTCTCATTTGATACTCCTGATCATCCATTTTATAAAGTAACTAAAATATTGAAAATTAAACCTAATGAATATGAAGTGTATTTCCAAGATAAGAATATGGGAGTTAATTTTAACTTTGAGGTTATTTTAAAAAGTAATGGTATTTCAGAGTGGAGTTTTCATACTCCTAATGAAGATACAGAAAACTTCATCGATAGAGGCTTTACCTTAGTGAGTTTCAACGAATCTCCAAAGTTTAATATAACGAATAAGTGTAAATAGCTGGAATGAAAAGTAGAATTCTCTTGTGTTCTAAGCGCAAGAGATTCTACATAGACAAATCATACTTCACTGGCATTAGATTCTTTTATAGTCTGGTGCCTAATTGCTAAAAACAGTTAATGATTTGGTAAAATAAACCGAAAAATACAAATAAAGTGGAATTTAAATATAACTAGTTATGAGTAAATGGGAATAAATTCTTTTAAATTTGTCTAATGACGTAAAAATTCCCAAAAATATTAAAAATTAGCTTTTCTTAGAAAAACAATCCCGCAGGGTGCTGGCTAAACTATATCTCAAGGGTGTGATAGGGATCGAAAAGAGTAGCATGCACCAAAACGTATAACGTTAGTGTGTACTCACCCAAAAGGTCTCGATTCGGCTTAGGACGCTATAGATCAAAAGTTTATAGGCAAAAGGTTCTGACTTACAAAGTTATAATTGTTGAAGTAAACCATAGATGTTTTCCCTTGACACCCTAAAAAATTCTCTATAATAAAAACGATACTTTACAAGAATATAATTTAATGAATAAGCCTTATCTTTCTGCGCTACCTACCGACAGTAAAATCTCATCTCAATTGAACAATGCCTACTTCCACGACTCGTGGAGTATTGTGCTGGGACAGCCCGACCTAAATGTATTTCAGCAGCTTATTAAGCTATTTCAACACACTCCAGCGTGGATAGAGTGGAGTATGAATATGCGTAATAAAATTACTTCAAAGATTGGGCTTAAAGACTTAGGAAGTTTTAAGCAAATTGATTCGAATAAAAAAGAAAATGAGTATGTCGCAGGCGATCGAATTGGAATTTTTACCTTGCGACAACGTACCGAAAATGAGTTAGTGATTGGAGACGATGATAAGCATTTAAATGTGACTTTATCTGTTTATAAGAATGAAAAGACCCAAGTGCTGACCATAACCACAGTAGTACATATTAAAAATTGGCTTGGTCGGCTTTATATGTTGCCTGTGATTCCAGCGCATCGAAAAATAGTGCCAGCAACTTTACAGATATTGGGTTAGACCACTATTTTTATTTACGATATCCCTATCGGAAATCGTTTATATAATATTCTTATCATTATAATTGCGAGCTGAATAACATGGAGAATAAAAACCAGTGTCGCCAATGCGCCGTATGCGGAAAGAATTTCCCGTTAAAAGATCTGGTTTCGGGTGAAGTCATTCGGAATGTGATTAGTGAGGAAATTATTCAAGATCATCCGGACTGGTCTTTCTCAAGTTTTATTTGCCGAGCAGATCTGGCAGATTATCGAATTAAATATGTGCAATCACTTTTACGTTCCGAAAAGGGCGAACTCTCTAATTTAGAAAATGAAGTGATTGGAAGTATGCAACGCCATGAGCTAATTAGCCGAAATACCGAATCTGATTTTGATCAAAAGTGGACATTTGGAGAAAGATTGGCAGATAAAATTGCAACATTTGGTGGTAGCTGGGCTTTCCTTATTTGTTTTGCTATTTTCCTAATTGCTTGGATTATTGTAAATACAGTCGTGATGGTAGTGCATCCTGTGGACCCTTATCCCTTTATTTTGCTGAATTTAGTGTTGTCATGCTTAGCTGCAATTCAGGCGCCTATTATTATGATGAGTCAAAACCGTCAAGAAGCCAAAGACCGTTTGCGCTCTCAACACGACTATCAAATTAATTTAAAAGCTGAGCTTGAGATTCGTCATTTGCATGAAAAAATGGACCATCTTTTATCGCATCAGTGGGAAAGGCTTGCGCATATTCAAGAAATTCAGCTCGATCTTTTAGCTGAAATGAATAAAAAGCGATAAAGATTTTTCGAGTTTCACGTGGAACATGATGAGAGTTTATAGATTGTTTTGCGGTAGGTCTCAAATTTCTTTATGATTTGCCGCCATGCTCCATTGCTGTTTCTACGACCATGCCTTTAAACGACAACTTTGTTTACGCTCCGCCACAAGATCCGCTTTCAATTTTATTTGAAGATGACGATTTAATTGTGGTTGATAAACCTGCGGGATTGTTGTCTGTGATGGGTCGCTTACCTGAGCATCATGACAGTGCTTATTTAAGGGTGCTAGAAAAGTTCCCTTTGGCTAAAGTGACGCATCGTTTAGATATGGCGACGTCGGGCTTACTTATGTTTGCCAAGCACCGTGATGCAGAAGTCGCGGTAAGTAAAATGTTTCAGGCCAGAACAGTCAAAAAACATTATATTGCGTTGGTGCAAGGCCAAGTCACAGAAGAGGGCAGTGTTGAAGTTCCGCTCATTACTGACTGGGAAAATCGCCCAAGACAAATTGTACATTTTGAACTAGGCAAACATGCTAAAACCTTGTTTCAACCGCTCGTTTATGACGAAAAAACAGATCAAACGCGAGTATTACTTGAACCAGTAACAGGCCGTTCGCACCAGCTCCGTGTGCACATGATGCACATTGGACACCCGATTATGGGTGACAAGTTGTATCACCCTGAACCTAAACGTTTTCATTTAAGCCGTATGGCTTTACATGCTGCCTATCTGGCTTTTCAGCATCCATTGAAAGGCACAGATGTAGTCATTCAATCCCAAGTGCCTTTTTAAAATTTACATACAATTAAAAATTCAATTTGATGCAATTGGGAACGGAATATATACCCAAACTGCAATAAAAGTCGGGTATTCTAAGTCCGAATAATATTAATACTGCGACAACAACAAGGATCACTTTATGACTCGTGACTACGAACAATTTCCAGATGACGATAACGGCAATGTACTTTGGCAAATGGCTGAAGATGGGGATGATTTAACCGAGCTGCATGAAATTGAATTTTCAATTGCATTTCAAGATCAAAAAAATGCTGAGCAATGTGCACTTTACTTACTTTACCAAGAACAAAAAGTTTCACTTTTCCAAGATGACTCTGTTGAGCCGAATGAGTGGGTAATTACCATCTTCGTCAACATGGAACCTGAGTATTCAGACATTGTTGACTTAGAGCAATGGTTTGCTAGCATCGCTGAAAAATTTCAGGGCGAATATGACGGATGGGGCTGTATGGCCTATGTCTTTGAGGAAGAAAGTGAAGAAGACGACCTCTTACAATAAGGTCTAAAAAGAGTAGGAGATACTCATGAACTTATCTCAAAAACAAATTGCGGTACGGTTTTTAGAACTTGCCGCAGCAGGCGAAGTTGATGAAGCCTACAGCAATTACACTGCGCCTAACTTCAAGCATCACAACCCTTATTATGCGGGTGATGCAACTTCGTTGAAGGAAGGTATGCGTGAAAGCGCGGCTGAAAATCCCAACAAAGTCTTTGATGTTCAGCATGTCATTGAAGATGGGACTTTAGTCGCTGTGCATTCGAAACTTGAAATGCAAATGAATGACAAACCTACCATTGTGGCTGTGGTTCATATTTGCCGTTTTGAAAATGGAAAAATTGCTGAGCTTTGGGATATCGGGCAAATGCAGCCCGAACAGCTTGTGAATGAAAATGGCATGTTCTAATAAAAAAGCCCGAAATAATTCGGGCTTTTTTATTTTATAGATGAATTAAAATTTCCACTGTGCCGAGATTGAGGCGTTTAGTGGCTCACCCGGTTGAACCCACAAATCGCTATAGCTTGAAACATAGTAAGTTTTATCAAACAGATTGTTTATATTCAGCTGATAACGTAAGCGGTCCGATGGGGCATAGTAAGCATTTAAGTTCACGAGGGTATAGCTTGGTAAATTAAAGCCATTATCAAGGTTATGTCCGCTGCGTTCACCGACATAGGTAAGGTTGGCACCTACACCTGCTTTTGTTGAGCCTTCTTGTAGAAACTCATAATTGGTACTTACAGCACCTTGGTGTTTTGGCACATTGCTCAGACGAGCGCCTTTTGGCAAGTCTTGGTCTTTTTCAATTTGAGCATCGGTATAACTATAGTTGGTATTGACGAACCAACGGTCAGTGATTTGACTATTTAAGTCAAACTCAATTCCTTTACTGCTCACTTCGCCTGCTGCGGTTTGAAAGTTACTGTCAATTGGGTCGGTTGTCAGTACATTTCTTTTTTTCATTTTAAACAAAGCGAGACTCAGCACACTTTGGTCATTCACTTTATATTTGGTGCCAACCTCGTAGCTTTCGCCTTTTTCAGGGGCAAAAGTCTGACCGTTTCGGTTCATACCACTATTCATGGCAAATGAGCGGCCATAGTTGCTATAAAACGCCCACTGATCAGAAGCTTTAAAATTTACTCCGAAACGCGGACTATTTTGATGAAGTGTCTGGTTGCTTTCAGTCTGCGTCAGGTGATTTTTAAAGTCTTGTTCGACCTGATCAAAACGATTGCCAAATAGCACACTCCACTGATCATTAAAAAAGATCTGGTCTTGTACATTAAGCGCAAAGTAACGCTGCTGTTCTTTGGTGTCGGTAAACGGAGCTAGATTCGGTAAATATTTGCCATATTCAGGTTGGTAAATATCAATTGTGTTTGTTGAGCTTGTGCTGTGATTGCGACGAAGCTGGTTTTGCTTATAGTCGAGTTGACCAAGCTCGGTTGAAAGCAAAATTTCATGGCGAGCCCAAGAGGTATCAACCTTGCCAAGTAACTCTGTCTGAGCCAGAACATCTTGACTTGTATAATCACGATAGCGACGTTGACGCTCTAAAGTACGGCCATCGGCTTGCATACGACGAGGTTCGGTTGCAAAGCCGACCATTTTGGCATCTTTATAACTGACAGCACTATTTAGCTTCCAGTCTGGGTTAAATTCGTGACTCAGACGTAATTGGTAAAAGTAATCTTTTATTTTCAAATCGCCGTCGTCAGGTTCACCTGTAAAGGTTTTCGGGTCCATCACAAACTGGTGATTGACGGTGCTGACACCACGGTCAAAGGTTCCTTTATGCTCTGTAAATTCACTATCAAAGTCGAGTTGTGTTTGGTCTGAAATTTTCCATGTGAGCTGTGGTGAAAAGAACCAGCGTTCACTACTGACATGATCACGGAAGCTTTGGTTATCTTCGTGAGCCACTGCTACACGATAGGCCAGTTCATCGTTAATTGGCGCCGTGTGTTCTAGACTAATTCGATATTGTTCTTGGGTATTGGCACGTAGGTTAACTTCACTTTCGCTTTCCCACTGCGGTTTTTTACTATTGAGGTTAAGCAAACCACCAGTTTCGCCGCGACCATATAGAGCAGCCATTGGCCCTTTTAAAAACTCTAAAGATTCAATATTTACGACATCTTTTGGCGCACTAATCCCTCGGTTGACACTCAAGCCGTTACGGATCATAGAAGCACCTAAATTGGGATCGGTACTAAAACCACGGAAAGAGTAGTTATCCCAAAAGCCGCCACCAAAACTGTTTTGATGAAAAACCCCACTCACTAAGCTTAATGCGTCATCAATTCGTTGAACGTCTTGTTGTTCCATCATTTGTTTTGAAACATAAGCACGGTTAAAAGGGACATCGAAAACATCGTGAGAAAACTTAGTCGCCGAGCTATTTTGGCTCACACCTTCTTGGGTACTTTCAGCCTGAACGCGTATGGTCTCAAGTACTGTTGAGGTTTCGTCTCCCCAAGAGAATGTTGATATAAAAGATAACCCTAACGAAGACAACAATCCTAATTTGTGTTGCATAAATAATCAGCCATGAAAGACAAAAGAACTATAATGTAATAGTATAACGTTACATTATTTTGTTTATTACCGCTATGCCTATAGAAAAAAATATTGAACGTTTACAGTCGATTGATGCATTGCGTGGTTTGGTCATCCTGATTATGTTGCTCGACCATGTAAGAGAAACTTTCTATTTACATAAACAAGTTACCGATCCAATGGACGTAACAGTAACAGAACCAGCATTATTTGGCAGTCGATTATTGGCACATATTTGTGCTCCGGTTTTTGTACTTTTAACTGGTATTTCTGCATTTTTATTTCAGTCCAAAAAACAGGACTTACAACAAACGCGTGCCTTTCTATTAAAACGCGGCTTATTTTTAATTGTGTTAGAGCTTACCCTTGTGAATTTTGCATGGACAGCAACCTTTCCACCCCAAGTCATTTACTTACAGGTAATTTGGGCGATCGGCATTAGCATGGTGGTGCTGGCTTGCTGTGTAAGTTTGCCTTTGCCAGTACTTGCTGGTGTAGCGTTAGTCATTATTTTTGGACACAACTTATTAGATTCTGTGCACTTCCCACAAGGCATCCTACAGAATATATGGTTTGTCCTACATGAACGTGGTTGGCTTGAGTTTGCGGGTATTAAGCTTCGTACAAGTTACCCTGTTTTACCTTGGATAGGGGTAATTTTATTAGGCTACGTTTTAGGTCAGTTCTTTAGTTCAAAATATACAGCAAAGCAAAGAGGCCGTACTTTACTCAGCTTTGGTTTAGCAAGTATTGGGCTATTTGTTTTATTGCGTTTTATCAACGTCTATGGTGACCAACCGTGGCAGCATTTTGAGTCATTAGAACTGAGCCTTATGAGCTTTCTTAATCTCACCAAATATCCACCGTCTTTATTGTTTATTTTGCTAAATGTTGGAATTGGCTTGATTATGCTCGTTGCTTTTGAACGTATGCAGCAATACTCATTTTTAAAACCCTTGGTCGTGTTTGGCTCGGTGCCTATGTTCTTTTACTTACTGCATTTATATATGCTGAAACTGATGTATGTGTTTGCACTAAATATGTGGGGAGCCAACCACGGAAATTACTTATCGGTCAGCCATGTGTGGATGCTGTGGTTAATCACAATTGTGCTGTCTTTTGCACTTTATCCAGCGGTTAAATGGTTCTCGAAGTTCAAACATCAAAACAAACACATTTCGATTTTAAAATATTTCTAATGTTCTAAACCTGAGTAAAGCGAGTTCAAGAATGCTCGCTTTACTTACTCACATCTAGATATAGAGTTTCTTTGACTTCTTCCATAACCACATAACTGTGTGACGATGCCGAAGCAGGAAGTTTCTTTAACAGATCACCTAACAAGCGGCGGTATGCGCTCATTTCCTTTAAGCGCGCTTTTACAAGGTAGTCAAACTCACCTGAAATGAGGTGACATTCGAGCACTTCCGGAATCTCGACTAAGTCTCTGGCAACCTGATCAAATACATCGCCTGATTTGGCAGATAACTTAATTTCTAAAAAAACGAGCAGATTACGGTCCACATAGGCGGGGTTTAGACGGGCGTAATAACCCATGATAATGCCATCGCGCTCAAGGCGTTTTACACGCTCTGAACAGGGGGTGGTCGATAGGTTGACTCTCGATGCCAATTCACTAATCGCAATTCGTCCTTCACGCTGCAAAATGTCCAGAATCATGCGATCTATACGATCTAGGGGGCGCATAGATATTTCCTCTTTTTTTTAAAATTCTCGTGAGAAAAACATAAATTTACCTAGATTATAGCCTAAAAAACAGTGAAATAAACTATTGAAGCAGAAATATACTAGTGAAATAAACTGGTGTGCGTGAGGGAATGGAAATGCGCGTAATTGTTTTAGGTAGCGGCGTTATCGGAGTGGCAAGTGCCTATTATCTAGCTCAACAAGGAGCTGAGGTCACTGTCCTTGACCGTCAGGCAGGTCCTGCTGAAGAAACAAGTTTTGGTAATGCAGGTCAAATTTCGCCTGGGTATTCGACTCCTTGGGCGGCACCAGGAATTCCTTTTAAAGCTGTGAAATGGATGTTCCAACACCATGCACCGCTTGCGATTAATTTAGATGGCAGCATGTGGCAATTACAGTGGATGGCGCAAATGCTAAAAAACTGTAATCCACAAAGCTATGCTGTAAACAAAGAACGTATGATGCGCGTGGCTGAATACAGCCGTGACTGCTTACGTGAACTTAGAAAAGACACAGGTATTCACTACGAAAACCGTGCGAAGGGTACTTTGCAGTTATTCCGTAAAGAAGCACAAATGGAAGCGGTTCAACGCGATATTAGTGTGCTACAAGAGTGCGGCGTAAGCTACGAATTATTAAATGGTAACGAACTTGGTCGTGTAGAACCAGCGTTGGCAAATGTACAAGATAAACTTGTTGGTGGTTTACATTTACCAAATGACGAAACAGGTGACTGTTATTTATTTACCAATGCTTTAGCTCAAATTGCTAAAGAGTTGGGTGTTAACTTCCAGTTTAACCAAAACGTAGAAAAGTTGATTGTTGAAGGCGATCAAATTAAGGGCGTTCAGGTCAATGGTAAGGTCTTAACCGCAGATCGTTATGTACTAGCGTTTGGTAGTTATTCACGTGATTTCTTGAAACCACTTGATCTACAGTTGCCTGTATATCCTGTCAAAGGTTACTCGTTGACGATTCCTATTGTTGACCCAGCTTTTGCTCCGCAATCTACAGTGCTTGATGAAACCTACAAAATTGCGATTACTCGTTTTGACCAACGTATTCGCGTAGGTGGTATGGCAGAGTTAAGTGGCTTTAACTTAGGTCTAAACGAAGACCGCCGTGCAACCTTGCAAATGGTGACTCAGGACTTGTTCCCGGGTGGTGATATGGCACAGGCGTCTTTCTGGACGGGTCTACGTCCAATGACTCCAGACAGTACCCCAATTATTGGCGCGACTCGCTTTAAAAATCTGTTCTTGAATACAGGTCACGGTACTTTAGGCTGGACCATGGCATGTGGTTCAGGAAAATTAATCAGTGACATCGTATTGAATCATAAGACTGATATCAGTACCGATGGCCTTTCAATTCAGCGTTATTCACACGCACATGCGGCTTAACGGACGTTAGGAAAGTAAATCATGCCTCGTCCTATTACCGCAGTCATCCACCGTCAAGCCTTACAAAATAACTTGGCGGTGGTACGCAAGGCTATGCCAAACAGTAAGGTCTTTGCCGTTGTAAAAGCCAATGCTTATGGACATGGAATTGAACGTGTTTATGAAGCATTTAAAGCAGCAGATGGCTTTGCCTTACTTGATCTTGATGAAGCAAAACGAATTCGTGCTCTAGGTTGGACAGGTCCAATTTTGTTGCTCGAAGGAGTTTTTTCTCCTCAAGACCTATTTGATTGTGTGCAGTACCAACTCAGTTTCACCATTCATAGTGAAGCGCAAATTGAGTGGGTAGAAAAGCATCCTTATTCGGCCCAATTTGATGTTTTCTTGAAAATGAACAGTGGTATGAACCGTCTTGGTTTTAAACCACAAAACTATGTTCAGGCTTGGGAACGTTTAAATAACTTGGCAAATGTGTCCAAGATTACGCACATGACGCATTTTTCAGATGCAGATGCTGATCGTTTTGGGCAGCAAGGCATTGATTATCAAATCAATGCTTTTGAAGAAATTGTAAAAGATTTACCGGGTGAAAGATCAGTAAGTAATAGTGCGGCAATTCTGCGTTATCAAGACCAGCTCAAATCAGATTATGCCCGTAGCGGCATCATGCTCTATGGCAGCTCGCCAGACTACCCGACGCATAGTATTGCGGACTGGGGCTTACAACCCACTATGAGCTTACGCAGTGAAATTATTTCTGTTCAGCATTTAGAACCGAATGAAAGTGTCGGTTATGGCTCAAACTTTGTGGCAGAGCAACCCATGACGATTGGGATTGTCGCTTGCGGCTATGCCGATGGTTATCAGCGTATTTCACCAACAGGTACGCCTGTTTTAGTGGACTCTGTCCGCACTCGTACAATTGGCCGTGTCAGCATGGACATGTTGGCAGTCGATTTAACGGGCATTGAGAGGGCCAAAGTCGGCAGTGAAGTTGTACTTTGGGGCCAATCAAGTACAGGCGTCGTTTTACCTATTGATGATGTCGCAGTTTCATCCGGTACGGTGGGCTATGAACTGATGTGTGCCGTCACTGCCCGTGTTCAATTTATTAATCAGGTATAAGGAAATCCGAATGTCTAATTCAGATATACAAAAGATTAACACTAACGAAGTCATGAGCGCCGTGACTGTTTTTAACAAAGTGGTTTATTTGTCAGGTCAGGTACCTAAAAATACCGAGCAAGACGTGGCAGGCCAAACTCGTGAAATTCTTGCAACGATTGATGAACTTTTGGCACTTGCTGATACCGATAAATCTCGCTTGCTCTCTGCGCAGCTCTATTTAAAAAATCTTTCTGACTTTTCAACCGTAAATGCAATTTGGGTTGACTGGTTAAAAGGGGGTGTTGCTCCATCGCGTGCCACAATTCAGGCCGATTTGGTCAATCCAAATTGGTTAATTGAAATTGCCGTGACGGCAGCACAAAAGTAATTCGTTTTTACTCCAAAAATGATGATGTATCTAACAGAAGGAAGATAGATACGGTTTATCCAGTCATTTTTTGGTGAACAGATTCAGTGACCTATGGCATACGGTTCGATTTTCGCCATAGGTTGCTGATCTTAACAAAGGAATTCAAAAAGGAATTTTAATATGACAACGGCTCGTCATTCAGATGCAGAAAATTCTCCTGATCATCTGCAACGAAAACTGTCTAACCGTCATTTACAACTGATTGCTATTGGCGGTGCAATTGGAACCGGCCTATTTATGGGTTCGGGTAAAACAATCTCCCTCGCAGGTCCTTCAATCCTTTTGATCTATATGATTATTGGAGGCATGTTCTTTTTCTTAATGCGTGCAATGGGTGAGTTACTCCTTGCAAATCTGCATTACAAATCTTTTGTTGATATGGCTCATGACTTAATTGGTCCTTGGGCGGGTTACTATTTGGGTTGGACTTATTGGTTGGGCTGGGTGCTGGTCGGTATTGCTGATCTTTCAGCAGTCATTAACTATTTGAGCTTCTGGCTGCCCGATGGAGCAAGCTTCTCTCCAACACAACAAGCCATGATTAGTGCAGGCTGTGTATTGTTTGTGATGGGCCTTAACCTCCTAACAGTACGTCTATTTGGTGAAATTGAATTTTGGTTTGCACTGATTAAGATCTTGGCGATTATTGGCCTGATCGGAGTGGGTGGCTACATGATTTTCAGCCATTTCCAAGCTCCTCAAGGTGCTGTTGCAAGCATTAGTAATGTCTGGTCACATGGCGGTTTATTCCCGAAAGGCACGGAAGGCTTCTTGGCAGGATTCCAGATTGCTGTATTTGCTTTTGTCGGGGTAGAACTGGTAGGTACAACGGCTGCCGAAACGAAAGATCCACAGAAAAACTTGCCTAAAGCAATTAATGCGATTCCGGTACGTATTATTCTGTTCTATGTGTTGGCGCTATTTATTGTGATGTCAGTAACTCCGTGGGATCACATTCGTGCAGATAAAAGCCCGTTTGTTGAGTTATTCTTAAATGCGGGTATTCCAGTTTCTGCGATTATCATGAACTTGGTGGTACTGTCTTCAGTGATGTCTTCAATGAACAGCGGTGTGTTTTCAACCAGCCGTATGCTTTTTGGTCTATCAAAAGACGGTCAGGCACCGGGTGCATTTGGGCGTTTATCAAAACGTGCAGTACCTTCAAATGGTTTGATTTTCTCATGTATTTTCATTATGGGTGGGGCAGTGCTTCAGTACTTTGTTCCAAACACGATGGAAGCATTTACTTTAGCAAGTTCACTGTGTGTGATTCTATTCATTAGTGTGTGGAGTCTCATTATGGTGTGCTATTTACGCTATCGTAAATTACGTCCTGAATTACATGAAAAATCGACTTTCAAAATGCCGGGTGGCGTTTGGATGAGTTATGTGGTTTTGGCATTTATGCTTTTTACTTTGGTTATCTTGGCGCTAGAGCCAGATACTTTAAAAGCTTTGTATGTCAGTCCAGTATGGTTGATCATTTTAGGTGTTACCTATCATATGTTGTACAAACCACGTATGAAAAAGCTAGGACGTGAACTCGTTAACGATCATTAAGTTTTATTAAAAAGCCAATCAATCATGATTGGCTTTTTTTATTTTCATCAGTTTTTTTATCGGAATAATGTTGTTTATTTTTGAATCAATAGCACAGTTTAGAGGGGGGTAGAAAAGCGACATCTTGTATTACCGCATGCTACACTCCGGCTAATCTGGAGAATCCAGATATGTTAATTAAAATTGCCGTGAAGGCAGTACATAAATAATGTGACTTAAAAAAACAGGACAAACGATTTATCAATTAAGGAAAAAATATACTTGAACATCTTGTCCTGAGGTATAGACTCAGCAACCCACGATATACGGTTCGTTTTTCTCCCTATAGGTTGCTGATTTTAAGTTAAGCAAAATATAAAAAGGACTTCTAATATGACAATGGTTCATCATCCCGATGAGGCAAGCTCCCCTGATCATTTACAACGGAAATTAAATAATCGCCACTTACAAATGATTGCAATTGGCGGTGCAATTGGAACCGGCCTATTCATGGGCTCGGGCAAAACCATCTCCCTCGCAGGTCCTTCAATCCTCGTGATCTACATGATAATTGGTGGCATGTTCTTTTTTCTGATGCGTGCATTAGGTGAACTACTGCTTGCCAATTTACATTACAAATCATTTGTCGATATGGCATATGATTTGATTGGGCCATGGGCTGGCTATTATATAGGCTGGACTTATTGGTTAGGCTGGGTACTGGTCGGTATTGCTGACTTGTCTGCGGTCATTAACTATTTAAGTTTCTGGCTGCCTGAAGGCGCCAGTTTCTCACCCATGCAACAAGCCATGATTAGTACAGGCTGTGTACTATTCATTTTAGGGCTTAACCTTCTTACGGTGAAGTTGTTTGGTGAAGTTGAATTTTGGTTCGCACTCATTAAGATTTTGGCCATTATTGGCCTGATTGGAGTCGGTGGCTACATGCTCCTTACTCATTTTCAAGCTCCGCATGGTGAGGTTGTGAGTGTAAGTAATGTGTGGTCGCATGGCGGCATATTTCCAAAAGGCGTAAGCGGATTTTTGGCAGGTTTCCAGATTGCTGTGTTTGCCTTTATTGGTGTTGAGCTGATTGGTACAACAGCTGCTGAAACCAAAGATCCAGAGAAAAATCTACCGAAGGCAATTAACGCGATTCCTGTACGTATTATTCTATTCTATGTGTTGGCACTCTTTGTGGTGATGTCAGTAACACCTTGGGATCACATCCGTGCAGATAAAAGCCCGTTTGTTGAGTTGTTCTTAAATGCGGGTATTCCTGTTTCAGCCATCATCATGAACTTGGTGGTGCTGTCTTCAGTGATGTCTTCAATGAACAGTGGTGTGTTTTCAACCAGTCGTATGCTGTTCGGTTTATCGAAAGATGGTCAGGCGCCAAGTGCATTGGGACGTTTATCAAAACGTGCTGTACCTTCAAATGGTTTGATTTTCTCATGTATTTTCATTATGGGTGGAGCAGTGCTTCAGTACTTTGTTCCAAACACCATGGAAGCATTTACTTTGGCAAGTTCACTCTGTGTGATTCTCTTTATTAGTGTATGGCTTCTGATCATGGCATGCTATTTACGTTACCGTAAGTTGAGTCCTGAGCTTCACGCAGCATCAACCTTTAAAATGCCGGGTGGGGTGTTGATGGCGTATGTTGTCATTGCATTCTTCTTGTTTACTTTAGTGATTTTGGCACTAGAGCCAGATACATTGAAAGCACTCTACGTTAGCCCAGTATGGTTAGTAGTTTTAAGCGTAACCTACTATGCATTCTATAAACCGCGTATGAAAAAACTAGGCCGAGAAGTCTTTTAATTATCCTTTCTCGATTTACCCAAAAAGCCAATCATGATTGATTGGCTTTTTTATTGAGATGTCTAATCAACCAGTAAGTGTTGATATTTATCGGCTTGTTTACGTAAATAATCCCAGACGAGTTTAATGCGCGGTTCGTGCTGTAAATCAACAAAGGTCAGCATCCAGAAGGTATGAGTAAAACGAACTTGCTGCTCTAATACTTCTTCGAGTTCAGGTTTATCGTCTGCTAGAAACTTGGGCAAAATCGCAAGCCCTGCACCCGCACTGACCGCAATTTGCTGGGCCAAAATGCTGCTGCTACGGAAGTTAGCATTGAGTTTCAAAGGTAACCGTTCTAAACAGTACAGCTCAGGGCTATACACCAGATCATCAATATAATTTACAAAGCGATGCTGAGTTAAATCTTCTAAACCGCGAATAGGTGGGTTTTGCGCTAGATAGTTTTGGCTGCCATAAATTTTTAAGCAGTAGTCTGACAAGCGAGTAATGATATAAGGCCCCGAGGTTGGGCGCTCAATCGACACGACAATGTCCGCTTCACGGTGTGAGAGCTTAATCATTTTTGGCACTGGAATCAGATCGATGGTCAGCAGTGGGTATTGAATGGAGAACTCAGCCAGTAAACGAGCTAAAAACGCAGTTCCAAAACCTTCAGGTGTGCCAATTCGCACACGACCTTGCAATGGTTGATGTGGTTTTTCAATTTGTAAGAAGGCTTGTTCCATTTGCTCAACTCGAGGAACAAGTGCCATGCCTTCGAGTGTCAGCTCATAGCCTGTTGCTTCACGTTTAAACAACGTTGTACCCAAAGCAAGTTCTAGAGCCTGAATTCGTCTAGCCACCGTACTATGCTCGACACCAATAATACGTGCAGCATTGGTTAAGGTTTTAGTGCGAGCCAAAACCAGAAAAAACTGTAGATGATCCCAATCCACTTTCATTTTTGTTATTGTCCCTGTGCATATTTGCACAACAATCGTGCATGAATTTGCGTTGGTGGTCAAAGCTTTCTTTGTTAGTCTCAAATGAAACCTGAATAAAGAAAATACATAGATCAGTATTTTCTAATAACTGAACACAATAAAAATATGGCCTACGGAGAGGTTATGAACACAATCCAAAAAATCGAATTGGAAACCGCTAAGTTACTCATTAACGGACAGTTTATCGAATCTAAAACACAGGAATGGCAAGACATTGTTAACCCTGCGACTCAGGAAGTGATTGGTCGCGTACCATTTGCAACGGTTCAAGAAGTCGATGCTGCCATTCAAGCTGCACAAGATGCTTTTGCTTCTTGGCGTCAAACGCCAATTCAGGCACGTATGCGCATTATGCTTAAGTTACAAGACTTAATTCGTGCCAACATGAAGGAAATTGCACAAGTACTAACGGCAGAACAGGGTAAAACCTTAGCAGATGCTGAAGGCGATATTCAACGTGGTCTAGAAGTAGTGGAACATGCCTGTTCGATCGGCACTTTGCAAATGGGAGAATATGTCGAAGGTGTAGCACGTGGCGTAGACACATATACTTTGCAGCAACCTTTGGGTGTCTGTGCTGGTATTACGCCGTTTAATTTCCCTGCCATGATTCCACTTTGGATGTTCCCAATGGCAATTGTGTGCGGCAACACCTTTGTTTTAAAACCATCAGAACAAGATCCGTTATCAACCATGATGCTGGTTGAACTTGCGATTCAAGCAGGTATTCCAGCAGGTGTGCTGAACGTTGTGCATGGCGGCAAAGAAGTGGTTGACCGCTTGTGTACCCATAAAGACATTAAAGCGATTTCATTTGTGGGTTCAACTGCGGTTGGCACACATGTTTATAACCTTGCAGGGCAACATGGCAAACGCGTGCAGTCGATGATGGGCGCAAAAAACCATGTGGTTGTCATGCCAGATGCCAATAAAGAACAAACCTTAAATGCCTTAGTCGGTGCAGCATTTGGTGCTGCTGGGCAACGCTGTATGGCATTGTCTGTCGCAGTCATGGTTGGCGACAGCAAACAATGGATTCAAGAGTTAGTAGAAAAAGCGAAAACCTTAAAAGTAAACGCAGGCCATGAGCCAAATACTGACATTGGCCCAGTCATTTCAAAACGTGCTAAAGCGCGTGTGCTTGATTTAATTAATAGCGGTGTTGAGCAAGGGGCAGAACTTCTGCTTGATGGTCGTAATGTTCAAGTTCAAGGCTATGAATCGGGTAATTTTGTTGGTGCGACGATTTTTAGTGGCGTAAAGACCGACATGCGTATTTATAAAGAAGAAATCTTTGGTCCTGTACTTTCGATTATTTGTGTAGATACACTCGATGAAGCGATTGCTCTTATCAATGCTAATCCATTTGGAAACGGTGTAGGTCTATTTACCCAAAGTGGTGCCATTGCACGTACTTTCCAAAACTTAATTGATATTGGTCAAGTCGGTATCAACATTCCAATTCCTGTACCTGTGCCGTTCTTTAGTTTTACAGGTTCAAGAGGCTCAAAACTGGGTGATTTGGGACCATACGGCAAACAGGCTGTCCAGTTCTATACCCAGACCAAAACCATTACTAGCCGTTGGTTTGAAGATAGCCATGAAGTTGGCGGTGTAAACACAACCATTAGTTTACGTTAAGGGGATCACGGATGAATATCGCCTTTATCGGTCTAGGAAATATGGGCGGCAAAATGGCCCATAACCTACTTAAAGCCGGAATCAAAGTTTATGGTTATGACCTCAGTGAAGTTGCTATTCAGCACTTCGCCGAGGCAGGTGGCATAGTCTGCGACAGCCCACAGGCAGCAGCAAAACAAGCTGATGTGGTCATTACCATGTTGCCTGCAGCAAAGCATGTCAAAGACGTTTACTTGGGTGAAAATGGTGTATTGGAGGTGCTAAAAGCAGATAGCTTATGCATTGATAGCAGTACCATTGACCCGCAAACCATCAAAGATATTTCAGCTGTTGCACATAGCAAAAATATTAAAATCTGTGATGCGCCAGTTTCAGGTGGAACCATTGGTGCTCAAGCGGGAACCTTAACCTTTATGGTAGGTGCCGATGATCAAACCTTTAACGACGTAAAACCTGTACTCAGCCACATGGGCAAAAATATTGTTCATTGTGGTGATGTCGGTGCAGGCCAAATTGCCAAAATTTGCAATAACCTGATTTTAGGTATTTCAATGGCTGCGGTGGCCGAAGGCATGGCATTGGGTGTGAAACTCGGCATTGACCCACAAGCATTGGCAGGCGTCATTAACACCTCAAGTGGTCGTTGCTGGAGTTCGGATGTATGTAACCCATGGCCGCATATTAATGAAAATGCGCCAGCATCTCGAGGTTACCAAGACGGCTTTGCGACTCAGCTGATGCTAAAAGATTTAGGACTTGCTGTAGAGGCTGCGGGCCAAGTCAAACAGCCCATTGTATTAGGTGGCATGGTACAGCAGCTTTATCAGCAAATGTGTATGCGTGGTAATGCCAATCTCGATTTTTCGAGCATTATCCAGCAATACCTGCCACAAGAGGTATAACGGTAAAGCCAAAGGATGGCTTTAAACCAATAAATCAAACCCTGTCGTGAATAACAACAAATCCGGACTGAGGGAAAAGATATGATGGATTATCAAAATGCTGTACAGGCTTTCGATTTGGAAAGCACTGCTAAACAGATGTTGTCAGGTTCACTCGATGCACTGAATGCTTGTTATGAATGCTGTGATCGACATGCAGATGGCGACAAAATCGCGCTGTACTGGCAAGGAAAGGATGGCCGTAAAGAGCAATATACCTTCCGTGAGCTAAAAGAATGGTCAAGTCAGTTTGCTAACTTTTTAAAAGCACAAGGTGTGAAAACTGGTGACCGTATTTCAGGTTTATTACCAAGAACACCTGAACTGATTGTGACTATTTTAGCAGCTTGGCGAATTGGTGCAGTCTATCAACCGTTATTTACTGCATTTGGCCCAAAAGCGATTGAGCACCGTATTCAGCTTGCACAAAGTAAGCTGGTGGTGACCGATATGGGCAACCGTAGCAAGCTTGATGAAATTGAAAATTGTCCTGCAATTGTGACTGTCGCCGATGCACAAGGTACTCCGCTTAAAGCAGGTGATTTTAACTTTTGGAATGAAGTGAAACAGCAGTCTGATCAATGTGATCTGGTCATGCGTAGCATCCAAGATCCTTTCTTGCTCATGTTTACTTCAGGCACTACAGGGCCTGCAAAACCATTGGAAGTGCCTTTAAAAGCACTGATTGCCTTTGGGCGATATATGCAAGATGCCATTGGTTTAACAGAAGAAGACTCGTTTTGGAATATTGCCGATCCGGGTTGGGCGTATGGTTTGTACTATGCGATTACTGGGCCGTTATTCTTGGGCCATGCTACTTTGTTCTATGAAGGTGGGTTCAGCACAGATAGCCTATGCCAAATTGTGAAAGATTATAAAGTTAACAACTTGGCAGGTGCACCTACGGCTTACCGTATGATGATGGCAGCAGATCCAGCGCAAATGGCGCCGTTAAAAGGACAGTTCCGTGTGGTGAGCAGTGCAGGTGAACCGCTGAATCCAGAAGTCATTCGCTGGTTTAAACAAGTGCTTGACGCTCCAATTTATGACCACTACGGGCAAACTGAAGTGGGCATGGTGGTGTGTAATCATCATGGTTTAAAACATGAAATTCATGCTGGTTCAGCAGGTTTTCCAAGTCCGGGCTATCGTGTTGCGATTGTTAATGAACTAGGTGAAGAGCTTCCGCCAGACACACCAGGAATTTTGGCAGTCGATATTAGCCAGTCTCCAATGATGTGGTTTGGTGGCTATAAAGAAAGCCGTAAATCGCCTTTTGTTGGTCATTACTACTTAACGGGCGACACTGCCGAGTTACATGCCGATGGCAGTATGAGCTTTGTAGGACGCAGCGATGATGTAATCACCACATCGGGTTATCGCATTGGTCCATTCGATGTAGAAAGTGCTTTGCTTGAACATGATGCTGTGATTGAAGCAGCAGTGATTGGTGTGCCTGACCCAGACCGTACCGAAGTGGTTAAGGCTTTCGTGATTTTATCCGCGACTACTCAACCATCAGAAACACTTGCTGAAGAACTCAGTCAATTTGTTAAAAGACGACTTTCTGCTCATGCTTACCCACGTTTAGTTGAATTTGTGAGTGAATTACCTAAAACTCCAAGTGGCAAAATTCAGCGCTTTTTATTGCGTAATCAAGAAATTGCTAAACAACAAGCTAAAGCAGGGTAAAGGAAACAATAATGCAATTTACCGAAGAACAATTACTTATCCGTGACATGGCGAAAAGTTTCGCCCAAGAACAAATTAAGCCTAATGCCAGCGATTGGGACCGAGACGGAACTTTCCCAAAAGAGACTCTGGCTCAAATGGGCCAACTCGGTTTTATGGGTATGCTTGTTTCAGAGCAATGGGGCGGTTCAGACACCGGTAACTTAGCCTATGTACTGGCACTCGAAGAAGTTGCGGCGGCAGATGGTGCAACCTCGACCATCATGAGCGTACATAACTCGGTTGGTTGTGTGCCTATTTTAAAGTTTGGTACCGACGAGCAAAAAGAACGCTTTTTAAAACCTCTGGCACAAGGTGAAATGATCGGCGCTTTTGCCTTAACCGAACCACATACAGGTTCAGATGCGGGAGCCATTAAAACCCGAGCTGTCAAAGATGGCGACGATTACATTTTAAATGGTGCTAAGCAGTTTATTACCTCGGGTAATAATGCCGGTGTCATTATTGTGTTTGCCGTGACCGATCCGAGCGCGGGCAAAAAAGGTATTAGTGCCTTTTTAGTCCCACGCGAAACACCGGGTTATGAAGTGATTCGTGTAGAAGAAAAACTCGGTCTGCATGCGTCAGATACCTGCCAGATTGCCCTGACAGATGTGCGCATCCATAAAAGCCTCATGCTGGGTAAAGAAGGTGAGGGCTTGAAAATCGCTCTTGCCAATTTAGAAGGTGGACGTATTGGTATTGCTGCACAAGCAGTCGGTTTAGCACGTGCGGCGCTCGAAGAGGCGACCCGTTATGCCAAAGAGCGTATTACTTTTGGAAAACCAATTTTTGAGCATCAAACCATCGCATTTCGCCTTGCCAGTATGGCAACTGAAATTGAAGCAGCGAGACAACTGGTTCACTACGCTGCACGTTTAAAAGAAGCAGGTCAACCGTGTCTCAATGAGGCTTCAATGGCCAAGTTATTTGCTTCAGAAATGACTGAGCGTGTGTGCTCGAGCGCACTACAAGTGTTTGGTGGCTATGGTTACCTCAGAGATTTCCCTATTGAACGTATTTATCGTGATGCGCGTATTTGTCAAATTTACGAAGGCACAAGTGATATCCAACGTTTAGTGATTGCACGTAGTCTATAAAATCAGAACAAGGAATAAATAATGCAGTGGCAAAGTATTTTATTAGAAAAGCGTAATGGGGTTGGACTGATTACATTAAATCGCCCTCAAGCGCTCAATGCTTTAAACAGTGAATTAATTAGTGAAATTAATCAGGCATTAGATCAGCTCGAAAAAGACCGTGAAATTGGTTGCATCGTATTGGCAGGTTCTGAAAAAGCTTTTGCCGCAGGTGCAGACATTAAAGAAATGGCTGATTTAGCATTTCCAGATATTTATTTTGATGACTTTTTCCATCTTGCAGACCGTATTGCACAGCGCCGTAAACCTCTAATTGCAGCAGTCAGCGGCTATGCGTTAGGTGGTGGCTGTGAACTGGCGCTCATGTGTGACTTTATTTATTGTGCTGACAATGCCAAGTTTGGCTTACCTGAAGTCACCTTAGGTGTAATTCCGGGTATTGGTGGTACACAACGTCTAACCCATGCAATTGGTAAAGCCAAAGCAATGGAAATGTGCCTTACCGCTCGTCAAATGGGCGCAGTAGAAGCAGAGCAAAGTGGTTTAGTCGCACGTGTGTTTAGCAAAGAAGAATTACTTGAACAAACCTTGCAAGCAGCTGAAAAAATTGCGGCACGATCTTTAACAGCAAATATGATGCTCAAAGAAACCATTAACCGAGCTTTTGAAGTGAATCTGACTGAAGGCTTGCGTTTTGAAAGACGCATGTTCCATTCAATATTTGCAACATTTGACCAAAAAGAAGGAATGCAGGCGTTCGTTGAAAAACGAAAACCAAATTTTAAAAATCAGTAAGAGATCAATAAAATGAATACAGAAAATCACTTAATGATTGAGCAACAAGGTAAGTTGGGCATTATTACCTTAGACCGTGTGACTCATCTCAATGCATTGTCGCTAGACATGATTAAAAGTATTGGTGCCCAATTGGAACTGTGGCGAAATGATGCTGCTGTTCAGGCAGTATTAATTAAGTCAAATAGCCCAAAAGCCTTCTGTGCAGGTGGCGATATTCGCTATCTCTACGACAGTTATAAAAATGGCACGGCTGATTACAAAGGCTACTTTAGTGCCGAATATAAAATGCTAGATATACTGCGTGAATATGCAAAGCCAGTCATCGTCTTGCTTGATGGCTATGTTTTAGGTGGCGGATTTGGCTTGGCTCAAGCTTGTCACATTGTTGTGAGCAGTGAAAAGTCCAGATTTGCTATGCCTGAAACAGCGATTGGCTTTTTCCCAGACGTTGGCGCAACGCATTTCCTGTCTCGCCTTGATGATATTGGCGTTTATATGGCAATTACTGGCGAGCAGATCAGCAGCAGCGATGCGCTCTATCTCGACTTAATTGACTACCATGTGCCAAGCGAGCAGTTACAAGCTTTGCAAGATGCTCTTGTTGAGGCACCAAGTTTAAGTAAAGAGGGAATTGAACGCATCATTACCCGATTTATTACTCGCCCTGCCGAAAGTGAACTCAAACAATTGGCTGAAGGTATTCGTAAACACTTCGGATATCAGCATTTAGATGAAATCGAGCAAAGTCTTGAAAATGAACAAGATGAAAGTTTAAAAGCTTGGGCAAGTAAGATGCTCAGTATTTTGCAGCAGCGCTCATTTATAGCCAAACAAACCAGTTTGAAACTGCAACATTTAGGCCGTGGGCTTTCTTTACCGCAGTGTATGCAGCTTGAACGTGATTTACAGGACATTTGGTTTGAGCATGGTGACTTTATTGAAGGTGTCCGTGCTCTCATTGTCGATAAAGACAAACAACCACAGTGGCAAGAACGTAATTCGAAATTTGAGCCAATTTTAGAAAAATTGAGCTAAGCCTTATTACGCAACTCTAAAAAGCTTAAGGAGATAAAGCGAGACCTGAAAATGCTTATGGTCAGGGTTGGTCATAAGCATAAAAAAGATAAAACAAGAAAATCTAAAAAGGATATTACGATGCAATCAATACATGGAAACGGTTCACATCCTAAAAAGTCGGCACATCGATTAGCAGGCATCTCTAGCATGGTCGGCACTACCATTGAGTGGTATGACTTTTTTATCTATGGTGCGGCGGCAGCGCTGATTTTTAATAAGCTATTTTTTCCTAACTTAGACCCACTTACAGGTGTACTTGCGGCATTCGCTACTTATGCCGTTGGTTTTATTGGCCGTCCACTTGGTGGTTTAGTCTTTGGTCATTTTGGTGACAAGATTGGCCGTAAATCGATGTTACTACTGACTCTGATGCTCATGGGAATTCCAACGGTACTCATTGGCTTATTACCGACTTACGAATCAATTGGATACTGGGCTGCAATTGGTTTGGTTGTCTTACGATTCATTCAAGGTATGGCCATGGGTGGTGAATGGGGCGGTGCGGTGCTTATGGCCGTTGAACATGCTCCCGAAGGCGGTAAGGGTTTTTGGGGAAGTTTGCCACAAGCCAGTACGGGTGGGGGTTTAATGCTAGCCTCAATTGCATTAGGACTGGTGTCGTTATTACCTGAGCAAGCATTGTTTAGCTGGGGCTGGCGTTTACCATTTCTTGCCAGCATTATTTTACTGGCAGTGGGTTGGTACATTCGGGTAAAAGTACCAGAGTCACCAGATTTTGAAAAAGTAAAACAGCAGTCCGAAGAAGTCAAAGTTCCTGCCTTACAAGTTTTTAAAAACCATCCAAAGCAACTCATCACCATTATTTTAGCGCGTGCTGCCGAGAACGCATGGTTTTATATTGCTTCAACTTTTACATTGGCTTATACCACTGCGCAACTTGGAATCGCACGCCAAGACATTTTGTTTGCCACCATTTGCGGTGCAATAGTTATTTTATTTATGACGCCGTTGTGTGGACATTTGTCTGATAAGGTTGGCCAACGCAATATGTTTATGTTTGGTCTATGCATACTGGCGCTTTACAGCTATCCATTTTTTACCATGCTCAACACCAAAGATCCGGTATTAGTCTGGACAGCCATTGTTTTAGCAATTGGTGTTGTATTCCCAATTATGTATGCGCCGCAAGCTCAGCTTTTTGCACGTCAATTTCCAGCAGAAATTCGTTATAGCGGAATTTCAATTTCGGTACAGTTAGCTGGGGTGCTTGGTGGCGGTTTAGCGCCGTTAATTGCGACCAAACTTTTAAGTATCGGGCAGGGTAATCCATATTTAATTATGATTTATATTGGATCTATGGCTATCGTTGCGATTATATCGACTTCATTTATGCCACGTGATTGGCAGACTAAAACTGATGAGGCTTACCATAAAAAATCAGAATTAAATTTGAAAAACAAAATTACTGAGCAGTCTTGATATTAAGTTTGAGTCTTTCAAATTTCAAAAGCCCTAATCTTTTGACTAGGGCTTTTGAAATTTGGAGAGTGAAACGAGATTGCCGCTTAAGACCTTCATCTTTGCAATATCACCAATATTCTTAGACTTTGATTTAACCAATCACACTTCAATCAAGCATGCAAACATAGCATATCCATCAATCGTCATTGGTGGGCCTGCACGATGGGCACGAAACCCAGCAGCACGTAGTAACCGCTCTACCCCAAGAGGTGAGGTGGTAATAAGTTGTTTGGCACCTTGTTCTCTTGCAAAGTTAATTGCTTCTTGCAGAATGGCAATCGAAACAGGTGATGATACTGCTTGAGTCGCTGTGGTAGGTGGATTCGAGAAATCTACGGCAGAAAACCTTGAGAGTTCCCAAATTTCTGGTGAGCAGGGAATAGGCATTCCATTCATTAATTGAGGAAATATTTCACCCAGTAAATACGGTTGAGTTGTAGGTAGTAATCTGGCACAACCAATAATATTGGACTCTCTGTCTTGAGCGACGACGTAAGCTGTATCGACTTTATCAAATTGATCTAATTCTTCATTATGTGGACAGTTTAACTCCCATCCCAAATGTTCAACAAACACCTTATAGCGGTAACTTTTAAATTTGGTATATAAGCCTTCTGAAAAATTGTTTTGAAATCCAGCAATAATATTCATTACAAGTGCTTCCACTTATTTTTGATGTGACTTTACTGAACAGCTAAGAAGGCGGTAACTGTAAAAATTTACAGGTTGCTAGGAGAAATTAGGGCTCAATTTAGACTTTGTTAATCTTGTATTGATTTGGGCATAAATGAACTGTTCCCAGAACAGGCTGTCGATTTTCTTCTCGATTAATGATCCAGTCACATCAAATCCAATATCTGTACCAGATACATCAACGATCATGATATTGCTTCTCGGCAGGCCAATTCGTTTTAAGCTAGCGGACCCATTTTGCTCAATGAATACCCAGTCCCATCCAGTACTTAAAGCAGGGGTCTTTAGTGTTGCCCATTCAGTAAAACCGTAATAGAAAATTTGTGAATCTTCGATTTGTATTGATTCAACAATGGATAAGATGTGTCGGAGAGGGTGGTTCATAAGCTGGTTTTCATTCATCCGAATAAAACCATCTGCTGAGATTGGAAAGTGAGTGGGTATGCTGACCATGCTACCTGTTTAAGTAACCTAAAATGGAATTCTACTGATAAATAACATAAATTATTGCCAATGAAATACTGTCATATTTAACAGGTTAAAGATAATTCCATGGCCTATATCGTTAAGCTGACCTTATTAGAGGGGTACTTGGATATTAAGATTTACTTATATGAGAATAGAGTAACTTTAGTTCTTTAGTCGAAAATAACTTGTTGAAATTTACGAAATCATACGACCGATGATGAACTTTATATGGATTATCTATTCTCATTATTGAAAGGATAATCATAAGCAATACAGATTATGATGTAATTATTTGATTTTTTAAATTATTGTAGATGCTTTTAGTTTCTATATATAATAAATGGTAAAATTTCATAATTTTAGGTATTGTTGGAAGTTATTATTAAATTAAATTAATAAAAATATCTCGTTGATAATAAGTAGTGGAGTCTTAGCATTTATTTAAAAATAATTATTTTTTGGAATAAAATGCATCCTATAAAAAAATTTTTCCAAGCATAATCTGCACCTGAAATATAACAACCTTAAAAGCTTTTAGAAATTTAGTTTATCTGAAGAATTTGCACCCATTTAGGCTTAAAAGTGTTGTTAATTGAATGATGAATTCAAAATCTGTAATTGAGAAATCAATAAAAGAGGAATAGGTGTTCAAATATTTTAGTACCTAAAAATCTTTTAGATTCTCGCAGCGCTTTATTGGAATAAGGGTAAAAGATAAGGCCTATACTTCAATTTGATTGCTTGGATTCATAAGATGAAACTGAACAAAAAATGATTTTTGGCCGGAGTCTAATGAGAGCAAATGGAAAGTTGGCAAGAGGATTTATTATCAGCATTTTTGATCGTGCAAGATGAATACCAGTTATTTGAAGTCGTCAAATCGACAGCATCAAAGCTTGGATTCGATTATTGTGCTTATGGTATGCAGTCACCATTATCTATTGCTGAACCAAAAACAATTATGCTGAATAATTATCCTCAAGCATGGCAGCAACGCTATGTTGAACAGCAGTATGTTAAGGTTGACCCAACTGTTCAGCACTGTATGATTTCACTGAAACCTCTTGTCTGGTCAAGTCAATACACTCATACACAAGCAGAGAAGGACTTCTGGGAGGAAGCGCGTTCTTATGGTTTAAATGTCGGTTGGGCACAGTCAAGTCGTGATTTCATTGGGACACGTGGAATGCTAACTTTGGCAAGATCCAGCGATCAATTATCTGAAAAAGAACAAAAGGCACAATATACAAATATGTATTGGCTAACTCAAACTGTACATTCCAGCATTGCTAAAATTGTAAATGATGTTGAGTTCTCTCAGTTTAATCTATATTTAACGAACCGAGAAAAAGAGGTACTACGTTGGACGGCTGAGGGTAAAACGTCAGCTGAGATTGCACAGATTCTTGGAGTAAGTGAAAGAACCATAAATTTCCATCTGAGTAATTCAATGCAAAAACTAAATGTGAATAATAAAATTTCAGCAGCAATTCGTGCTGTAATGTTAGGACTATTGTAAAACTAACTTTATAATAAAAATAATATTAAATTTAAATGGTTGTGATGTGTATTTTAAATTAAATTTAAAAAATTATTTATTTTAATAAAGATAAATAATTTAATTATTTTTTTAAATTTAATTTTTGTTTGAAATATAATAATTATCAAAATTAAAATGTTCTTTTTAATATATTTAATTCTAATTTAACTTTTATTTTTTATGGTCAGAAAGTAAGATAAATTTCACAACCTATGTATATATTTAGTTTTAAGTATTTAATTATAGCTTAAGCATAATTAAATTAAGGTTTTTATTGGAAATAAAAGTTGTGGAGTTAAATATAATTTTTAGTTAGATTACATGTAACCAGTAAAATCATAAATTTTATCTAAAATAAAAACCTAAAGTTAAGAAAAAATGAAAATTCGAACTCAGTGTGCTTTGTGGTTTAGATAAACTTAATAATATTAGCTTAACATTTCCTAAATCGAGGCTATTAGGGTAGCTTTTTAAGTTTAATTAATTACAAGAATTTGTAATCTTTAACTGAATAAAAATGATTATAAAAGATAACTAAGCTCTTAATTTTAAATAAAAGTTGCCTAACCTGTTAACACTTACAGGTGTAATAAAAAACACCCGCACATAAAATATAATGTGAATTTATATTTTAAACAAAAAGTATATTCATTTTTATTAAAACCCCCAGCTAGAAGTTGAATTTCTGAAACAACAGGTTTCTTTGAAGGGTTAATTATAATTAATCGGAGTAAGTTATGGCTGTAATGTGTACGGATAATATCATTGCAACTTTGGAATCCCACGCGAAATTAAATGGAGCTAAGACCGCTTTCGAGTATTTGGGACGCCAATCGGGTGGTATTCAAGCCTTGACGTATGCAGATCTGAACGAGCGAGTTCAATATCAAGCTCAGATATTACTAAACCTTGTAAATAGTGGCGATCGTGCAGTATTGCTATTTGAACCTGGTCTAGACTTTATCGTTTCGTTCTTTGCTTGTCTAAAAGCTAAAATCATCGCAGTACCAGTCAGCTTACCGTTTAATCGTAATGGTTTTTCTAATATTTTGAATATTATGAATGACTGTGAGCCAAAGATAGTACTCACAACAAAAAAGATTCTTGAGCTATCAGGTCTGATCACATTAAAGGCTCAAAATGAAAGCTTAATATTACATGCCGTTGATGCCCAATTGCAGCGTGATGTAGTGGAAAAGGATTTCCCGCTTATTGATGAAGATGATGTTTGTTTCCTTCAGTACACTTCAGGATCAACAGGTTGGCCTAAAGGGGTGATCGTTACCCATAAAAATATTATGGCAAATGAGGTCATGATTGCCGAAGCCTTTTGTACGCAGCCGGATGATATTGGCCTGACATGGCTGCCTGTTTATCACGACATGGGATTAATTGGTTCAGTTTTACAGACCGTTTATGTGGGACTGACCTGTTATGTTATGTCGCCGCTGGACTTCATTCGAAAACCGCTGAAATGGCTACAATTCATTAGCGAAAAAGGCGTCACGATCAGTGGTGGGCCAAACTTTGCTTATGAGTTGTGCTTGCATCGTATCTCTGATGAGGACGCTGCAGCGCTTGATCTGAGTCGCGTTCGTGTAATGTTTAACGGTGCCGAGCCAATCAAAGCTCACGTTATGCAGCGCTTCATGGAGAAATTTAATACTCAGTCGAAATTGAAGCTGGATACTTTCTTGCCATGTTATGGCTTGGCAGAAGTCACGCTTTTAGTCAGTGGTGTAACTGGCCCTCTGAATGCTATTTCACTTGATCGTGACAAATTAAATGCCCACTTGGTAGAAATCAGTCAAGACCAGAATGCTGTACAAGTGGTGAGCTGTGGCAAGATCTCTGCACACATCGATTGTCGTATCGTCAATCCACATACCCATCAAGAAGTAGCTGCTCATGAAGTCGGTGAAATCTGGTTGGCAGGTGAGAGTGTCACTGCGGGTTACTGGCAGAAGCCAGAGGTCAATCAGGAAACTTTTGCCGCGACTATTGTCGATGAAGCGGGTCAGCCTAGCCAATTGCATTACTTAAGAACGGGGGATATGGGCTTTGTCAAAGATGGAGACCTATATGTGACTGGTCGCCTTAAGGATGTGATTATCATTCGTGGCAAGAACTATTATCCACAAGATATCGAGTGCTCTGTTGAAATGGCGCATCCTGCTGTTCGTAAAGGTTGTGTTGCAGCAGTGAATGTTGCTGATTCTGACGGTGTTACGGTTGTACTTGAAATCAAGAAGAAGTCACTAGACAAGACTCTCAATTTTGAAGCCATTAGAACTCAGGTCAAGGAACAAGTGACAGCTGAGATTGGCTTGCCTGTAGAAGGTGTCTTTTTACTGCATCAAGGCCGAATAAATAAGACCACGAGCGGCAAAATTAGAAGAAGAAAAATTAAAGAGCAGATCGAACGCGGTCAATTGGTCTGTTTAACCCATCCAAACCGTAGAACGGTGATTGCTCGAAACTATGTCAAGAACGGTTTAGAAGTCATCCGTGATCGTGAGCAGCGGGGGCAGCTGATTCGTTATAGCTCCAATCTACTCAACTCAATGATCAAGGAACGTGAAGTGCGCAAGCTGATTTTTAATCGTCTGAAAAGTGCTTTGTTTTAAACCCTTACCCTTTAATCATTTGAGTGAAAATTCATGTCACTTACGTCCAATTTGCGGCAGTTTCAATCTGCTGCTCGTCTGGAGCAAATTTTAGGCTCCGTACATGATACTAACAACGACTTTTCTTGGTCTGCTGCCATCGAACGTGATGAGAAAGAACAGTACCCTCAGCGTGCTGTTGATTTTCTGAATGCGGTAGGTATGAACCGTTTCTATGTACCTTCAGAGCTTGGAGGTCGTATGGAAATTGGTGAAGAATTGCTATATCTACATCGCGTGCTGGCACGACGTGATCTAACTATCAACTCGACCTATAGCACGAATGCTTGGTCTGTGATTGTCTGGATCGGCGGTAATGCGAATCAATGCCAAAACATCGCTAGTCGAATTTTGAGTGGTGCTGCTCCAGCGCTGGCTTATAGCGAGAAAGCCCATGGCGCCGACCTGCTATCGAGTGAAGTGACAGCGCAATCTACCGAGAGTAAATATGTTTTAAATGGCGAAAAATGGTCAATTAACCGTGCCACTTTAGGAGACTCTTTAAGTCTGATCGCTAAAACATCAGACGATCGTGGACCACGTAGCCTAAGCGCATTCTGGCTCGATAAGCGTCATATGGCCTCAAAAGGAACATATAGCCTGAACCGACTACCAACAGTGGGTATGCGTGGTCTAGATATCAGCGGTATTGGTTTTAACAACGCTGAAATTCACAAAGATGCCCTGATCGGTGAAGAAGGCCAAGGCCTAGAGCTTGGGCTTAAGACGCTACAGGTAACACGTGCATATTGCAGTAGCTTCTCTCTAGGTGCCGGCGATACGATGCTACGCATTGCGACCGAGTTTGCTATTGAACGCGAGTTATATAACAAAAAAGTAATCAGTATTCCGCTGGTACGTGAACAGTTAGCGACAGCCTATGCCTACCTTTTAGCGGCTGAGGTGTTATCGCTTGTTGGTGCGCGTGGTTTGCACGTATGTATCAATCAGTTCAGTACATGGTCACCAATCGTGAAAGTACTAGTACCTGAGTATGTAGAATCGCTTGCCAAGATCACTTCTTCAGTGCTTGGGTCACGCTTTTTCTTAAGAAATGCGTATGCGGATGGAATGTATCAGAAAGCATTCAGAGACCATCTGATTGTTAGTGTGTTTGACGGTAGTAGCACCGTTTGCCTAGACAGTCTGAGTTTTCAGCTCAAATCTGCCAATAAAGGTCGTAGCAAAAAAGCCGACAATCTCAATCAATCTGAAGCTAAAGCACGCTATCGCCAGTTGTATGACTTGCAGGTAGAGACAGGCGCTATTGATTTCCGCGAGCTTGAGATTTTCAACCGAGATGGTGATTTGGTGATGGAATCACTCGAAACAATCATCGAAATGCTCAACGATGCCGATGTCACAGCAGGATTGTCTGCTGAGACACTTACTACGCTACGTGAACAAGCAGGCCAACTTCTAGTTGAACAACGTTCTTTAGATCAAAAAATTCAGGATTACTTCTCAAATTCTGAGCAGAGCAAAGAGTTTGAAACGTTGCGCTTTAGTCTTGCTCGTAGCTACGCCGAGTTATTTGCTCGTATTGCCGTGCTGGGTTTCTGGGTCTTTAACCGTAAGGCTCTAAGATCAGCTTTGCAGGATGGAGCATGGTTGATCATTTTCTTAAATGCCGCTGAAGGACAGACAGCTCCTCCTATGACGTCATTGCGTGAAAGTACATTGGCAGATTTGCTAGACCGAATTTCAACTAACCATATGTTATCCGTCATCGATTTTGCACTGGCACCACGTGATGCCAAACCGGTTAAAGAGGAGATTACCCCATGAATAAAGATAAAGCTTATTGGAGCGCAATTATTCGTACGCTAGTAGCCAAAGAAATGCGCGTAGAGCCTGAGACGATTGATCCGGATCAAAAATTTACCAGTTATGGTCTTGATTCGATCGTTGCTTTGTCTGTATCTGGGGACTTAGAAGATCTGACAAAACTGGAGCTTGAACCGACCCTCTTATGGGATTACCCAACAATCAATGCGTTGGCCGAATATCTTGTTTCTGAGTTGCAACAGGGAGTTGCTTCATGAACAACCTTGCACGACTAGAACCGGAAGTTCTGTCGCGTCATGCGATTTCTGCAGAGCAGCTTGGCATTTGGTATATCCAGCGTTTTGAGCCAACTTGCAGTGCCTACAATATGGTGGTGGCCTTTGATGTGAAGGTTAACCAACCATTAGGTAACAAGCCGATGGAGATTCTGGAAGCGGTAATGCATGATTATCCGCTGTTGCGTGTCAGCATGCCTGCCAATGATCAGGGGATTGAACAACTCATCTGGGATCGCGTGTATCCGAATATCATCTTTTCTGATACTCGTCATATTGAAGCTTCTGATTTGACGCAATTGGTTGAACAGGACACCAAGCAGCCATTTGACCTGACTCAGCCACCGTTATGGCGTATTCATTGTTATGAACGAGGTCAAAATCATTATGTAATCGCATTTGTGATTCATCATGCGCTCATGGATTTTTGGTCAATTGGTCTATTGCTGCGAGACGTTAGCAAACGTTTTGGACTCGTTGCAGAGTCGGATGCAGTGAACGGAATCGAGTTTGCACAGTATGCCGATAAGCAGCAGAGCAGCGTGATTGATGATACTGATGAGAGCTTAATTTTCTGGAAAAATGCACTGAAGCATGCACCACATGTGCATAGCATTCCGCTTGATTATCCTCGTCCAGCCGTACAGCAACATAAAGGTAGTTCACTAGTTTTCCGTGTGCCTGAGTCAGTGTCATCTGGCCTTGTAAACTTAGCAAAAGATTATGAGATCACATTATTCGGACTTGTGCTCTCTGGCTTTTATGTTCTGCTACACAAACTATCTAATGAAAATAATCTAGTCATTGCTACGCCCGTAGCAGGTCGACTTGAACGTTCTTTACGTAATGCATTGGGTCAGTTTGTCAACACGATTGCTATTCACATGGACATCGATGCAGACCAGAATTTACGTCAATTTACCCAGCAGGTTCAGGAACAATTAAGACAAAGCCTTAAGCATCAAAAAGTTGCTTTTTCTAGAGTAGTTGAAGCTGTCTCACCAAAGCGTGATGGCAGTATTAATCCATTGGCTCAGATAGGAATGTTCTGGGAACGTCTGGGTGGTATGGATGAGTTTAAAGAACTACTCCTACCAATCCAGACTCCGGCCACTTTGGTTGGACAAGATTTGACGTTAGGAAGTTTTCCGGTTCGCCAGCAAGAAGGACAGTTGGATATTACGCTGGAAATGGGCGGTGAATATCAAGGTGAACTCGTTGGTGTATTGAAATACAACACTGATCTATTTTCTGCGCAGTCTGCCGAGAATATGGTGCAACTGCTGCAAGCTGTACTATCAGAGATGGTGGTTCACCCTGAACGTAAGATCGTTGAGTTAGATATCGCACCTGATTATAAAGATGGTATCCAGTTCGAGGCCCTCCGTGGAAAGGCGACTGATTATGCTCAGCATGATCTATTCGCAATGATTTTAAAGCAGATCGATGATCGTGGTGATCATCATGCTTTGACCTCAAACGATCATGCGGTTAGCTATCGTGAGTTAGGTCAACATATTGCTGGTATTGCTGAATATTTGCGTGAACACGGTATTACACGTGGCGATCGTGTAGGTCTCATGTTAGACCGCACAGCATTATTGCCAGCAGCAATCCTTGGAATCTGGGCGGCAGGGGCAGCTTATGTGCCACTTGATCCTAACTTCCCAACTGAACGTCTACAAAACATCATTGAAGATGCCGAACCTAAAGTCATCTTGACTCAAACCGAGTTAATGGATGCTCTTAACAGTTCTGTGCCTCGCTTAGATATCAATCAAGCTGGTGTTGTGGCACTTGAGAAAGTGCGCGAGACGCTTGCCTTTGGTGACATAGCTTATGTGATGTACACATCAGGTTCGACAGGTAAGCCTAAAGGTGTTCGTATTGGGCATCCTTCAATCATCAATTTCTTGCTATCTATGAATGATAGATTGCAAGTGACTGCTGACACTCAGTTGTTAGCAATCACCACGTATGCATTTGATATTTCAATTCTTGAATTACTCATTCCGCTTATGTACGGCGGTGTGGTGCATGTATGCCCACGTGAAGTATCACAAGATGGTAATCAACTCGTAGACTATATAAATTATAAATTTATCAATGTGTTACAGGCTACACCGGCTTCTTGGAAAATGCTCTTAGATAGCGAGTGGAGCGGCAATGCAGGGTTGACTGCACTCTGTGGAGGTGAAGCGCTAGATACTATTCTTGCAGAAAAACTGCTGGATAAAGTTGGTTGTCTATGGAATGTCTATGGCCCGACTGAAACTACAGTGTGGTCTAGTGCAGCTCGTATCACCGATGCAAAGTATATTGATTTAGGTGAACCACTGGCGAATACCCAGCTTTATGTCCTTGATGAGCAGCAGCGTTTGGTTCCACCAGGCGTTATGGGTGAGCTTTGGATTGGTGGTGATGGTCTGGCAGTTGATTACTGGCATCGACCTGAACTCACAGATGCACAATTTAGAACATTGCCATCTCTACCAAATGCTGGTCGACTCTACCGAACAGGGGATAAAGTCTGCCTGCGTACAGATGGACGTTTGACTCATCATGGACGTCTAGATTTCCAAGTTAAAATCCGTGGATTCCGTATTGAACTAGGTGAAATCGAGAATGTTCTCAAACAGATCGACGGTATCACAGATGCGGTAGTGCTGGTTAAGACCACAGCTGACAGCGACCAGAAACTGGTGGCGTATGTAACTGGACAAGAGCTTGATATTGCTGGTTTAAAAAAGACCCTGCAAATCCATCTTCCAGCTTATATGGTGCCAAGTGCGTTTATCCGATTGGATGAATTTCCAATGACGGCCAACAATAAGTTGGATCGTAAGGCATTTCCTGAGCCGATCTTTGAGCAGAGCAATGATTATGTTGCACCGCGTGATCCGATCGAAATCGAATTGTGTACTACCTTTGAACAGATCTTGTCGGTCAAGCGAGTTGGTATACACGATGATTTCTTTGAATTAGGTGGGCATTCTTTATTAGCTGTGAAGCTTGTCAACCATCTTAAAAAGGCTTTCGGTACCGAACTGTCAGTTGCTTTGTTGGCACAATATTCCACTGTGGCGAGTCTGAGTGAGATCATTCGCGAAAATAAAGAAATTAAGCCATCTATCGTAATTGAACTACGCCGTGGAACTTATGAACAACCGCTGTGGCTGTTCCATCCAATTGGTGGCAGTACCTTCTGTTATATGGAGCTTTCGCGTCACCTCAACCCGAATCGTACCTTACGTGCTATTCAATCTCCTGGACTGATTGAAGCCGATGCTGCGGAAGTGGCGATTGAAGAAATGGCGACGCTCTATATTGCTGAAATGCAAAAGATGCAGCCTCAAGGCCCTTATTTCCTCGGTGGCTGGTGTTTCGGTGGGGCGATTGCGTATGAGATCAGTCGTCAGTTGCGTCAAATGGGGCAACAGGTCACAGGTATTGTCATGATCGATACTCGTGCTCCAATTCCAGAAAATGTGCCTGAAGATGCCGACGATGCCATGCTTTTGTCTTGGTTCGCCCGTGATTTAGCTGCACCTTATGGCAAAAAGTTAACGATCCCAGCGCAATACTTGCGTGAATTGAGTCCAGATCAAATGTTTGATCATGTACTTAAAGAAGCTAAGGCCATCAATGTTCTACCGTTAGATGCTGATCCATCAGATTTCCGACTTTACTTTGATACCTATTTGGCGAATGGCATCGCACTCCAGACCTATTTCCCAGATCCTGAAGATTTTCCAATTCTACTGGTCAAGGCCAAAGATGAGCAGGAAGACTTCGGAGAAAGTCTAGGTTGGGATCAACTGGTCAAAGAAACGTTTACACAAGTGGATTTGCCTGGTGACCATTCATCAATTATGTACGCTGAGAATGTCGTGGCTGTAGCCCAGACCATTGATCAGATGTACCCAATTCCTGCATAAGAAATACAAGAAGGTAGAACCACTATGGTGACCATAGAACATGCTTTCCTCATACCGGCCGAGATTGACAAGGTTTTCAACTACCTTGCAAACCCGGCCAATGATGCAGGTTGGCAATTGTCATGTAAGCATTCTGAACTGCTAGACAGTACTCCGCGTGTGGGCAGTAAGTACGAGATTGGTTTTAGCTTTATTGGTCGTGAAATGTCCTTTAAAGGTGAAATTACACATCTGGTACCGAACGAATTGTATGCGTTTAAAGTAGTGGAAGGACCCTTTCACTACACTGGTACTTACCGTTTCAAACCACATGCAGAAGGTACGTGGATTGAATGGGTGTTTGAGGCAGAGCCGGGTAGCTTTTTTGGTGTATTGCCGCCAGCGCTACTAAAAAAGATGGTACTCGCTCAGTTCAAGAAAGATGTCGATAATCTTCAAGCATTGGCTCAAAAGGGTGAAGCCTATGAGTCGGTTGGCAATGAAAATAAACCAACTATCGAGAGCAGTAAACCACCTCGTAAGACTCAACAAGTAATGGAGAAATACGCACGTTGGATTCTTAGCCATCGTCGTATTGTGTTGACTGTGGTGATGCTCTTAACACTTGCTCTAGCGTATCTGGCATCTGGCGTAAAAATTATTATTGACCCAGATGCACTTGCGCCTAAGGGGCATCCTTATATTGCCTCGACCAAGCTGATTGAAAAGAAATTCGGCTCCAAATATATGGTTGTGATCGGTATTACACCGAAGCAGGGTGATATTTATCAGCCGCAAGTATTGGAGAAAGTCAAACGCATTACCGAAGAAGTGGATAATGCACCTGGTGTAGTTCGCTCAACTATGATGAGTCTGGCTGCACGTCAGGCAAAAGGTATCGAGGCGAATGCAGAAGGGTTCGATGCCAAGAAACTATTGCCGAGTAGTTCAGTGACTCAGGAGGATATCGATCACCTGAAAAAACTACTGGCACTGAATCCAACCTATATGAATTCAGTGGTATCGAAAGATCAAAGAACTGCTGCGATTTTGCTTGAGCTTGAGGAAAGTCCAGAGGGCTTCCAGAAAATGATGGGCCCAATCAACAAAATCGTAGAGAGCGAACAATCTAAAGATATGACCATCAGTGTCGGTGGTAATCCTGTGTATCTGGATAAAGCTGAAGATTACTCTAAACGTATCAACATCTTGTTCCCGATTGCTGTATTGGTGATTGGTTTATTGCACTTTGAAGCATTCCGCAGCAAGCAAGGTTTGATTCTGCCACTCGTTACAGCTTTGTTGGCTGTGGCATGGGGTATGGGCATGATGGGCTTGTTCAAACAGCCAATGGATATCTTTAACTCGCCTACGCCGATTCTGATTTTAGCTATTGCGGCAGGGCACGCCGTGCAGTTGCTCAAGCGCTACTATGAAGATTTTGATCGTCTGATTGCTCAAGGGATGGAGCCTAAAGCTGCCAATAGCGAAGCTGTAGTGCAGTCTTTGGTTCGTGTGGGTCCAGTTATGGTATTGGCTGGTGGTATTGCAGCGGCTGGTTTCTTCTCATTGTTGACTTTCAATATTCCAACGATTCGTTCATTCGGTATTTTTACAGGAATCGGGATCATCAGTACGCTGGTGATTGAGATGACTTTTATTCCGGCACTTCGCTCAATGTTGCCACCGCCTTCGGTTGTGAACGTCAAACGCAAAGGCTTGCCGATCTGGGATTGGATTCCAAACCGTATTGGTGATGTCATTTTGTCGGTTCGTCCACGAATGATGTTAATGGCTGCGATTGCGGCAATGGGCGTCTTTCTTGCTATTGGCACGAGCCGTATTGTGGTAGACAACGATAGCCGTAATTTCTTCGCTCGCGACTTACCAATGCAGCAAGACGACAGATTCTTGAATCAGTCTCTTGGTGGCACAAACAGCCTTTATATTATGGTTGATACGAAGGTTCGTGATGGTATTGAAAACCCTGAAATCCTAAAAGCGATTGATAATACAGAAAAGTTCGCAAACTCAATTCCAGAGGTCGGTAAAACCATCTCTATCGTGGACTATATCAAACGAATGAATCAGGCAATGAATGCTGATCAGCCACAGGCATTTCAGGTTCCTGCAACCAAAGATGTCGTTGCTCAGTATCTGCTGTTGTATTCAATGTCTGGTGAGCCGACTGATTTTGATTCATATATTGATACCACTCAGCGTTATGCCAAGATCACTGTTCTTCTGAAAACAGGCAGTAATCATCGCATTAAAGAAATCCTTGAGTCGCTAAAAACGTATATGGCGGGTCAATTGGGTGATAAGGCTGTAGTAAGTTTTGGTGGTGATGTGACGCAGACCATTGCCTTAACTGAAACAATGGTTCACGGCAAGCTCATGAACATTTTACAAATTTCATTTGCCGTATTCTTTATTTCAGCATTGGTTTTCCGTTCGATTTCAGCTGGACTGATTGTTCTTACACCACTTCTGTTCTCAATTCTTGCCATCTTTGGTGTGATGGGATGGCTCGACATTCCGCTCAATATTCCAAACTCACTCATCTCGGCCATGGCTGTAGGTATTGGTGCGGATTATGCCATTTACTTCCTCTACCGCTTGCGTGAAATCTTGCGCGAAGAAGGTGGCGATATCAAAGACGCTATTCGTAAAACTTTAAGTACTGCTGGTAAGGCATCTCTTTTTGTCGCGACTGCGGTTGCCGGTGGGTATGGCGTATTGTCCTTATCACAAGGCTTCCACGTTCATCAATGGCTCGCAATGTTTATTGTGATTGCGATGCTGTTCAGTGTATTTGCAACCTTAATTATGGTACCTACAATGATTCTGATGTTGAAACCTCGTTTTATCTTTTCTTCAAATAAGAAGAGCATTCCTGTTGCACAAACAGTTGTGACAAGCCTTTTGTTGGGTACAGCACTCACTTTTTCATTACCTAAAACATCTCATGCAGATGAGGTTCAAGACATTGTTAATCGTAGTGATGATGCCTCTAAATTCTTGTCTTCAACCGCTAGCGCCAAATTTATTTTGACCTCTAAAAATGGCGAGCAACGTGTACGTTTAACTAAAAATATGACCAAGCTTGCTGGAAATACTCAGAACAACATGCGTTTGACTGAGTTCATCTCGCCAGCAGATGTTCAAGGAACCACGACGCTGTTAATTGAAAATGCGAAAGGTAGCGATAGTATGTTTGTCTATTTGCCTGCATTGAAAAAAGTACGCCGTCTTGCATCAGCGAATAAAGGTGATGCTTTTATTGGTACGGACTTTAGTTATGGTGATGTGCTTGGCTATAAGCTCAGTGACTGGAAGTACACGAAACTGGCAGATGGCAAATTTAATGGTAAAGATTGCTACATGATTGAAGCAACGCCAATTAACAATACTGTGAAGAGTGACTTTGGTTATAGCAAACGTCGTATGTGCATACTCAAAGATAACTTTGTTACAGCAACCATCGACATTTGGGATACAGCAGGTAAGCCTTTAAAACACATTGAGTTCACCGATATCCGTCCTTACGGCAAAGTGAAACCAAGATGGCAGGCTATGAAATCTATGGCGAAAAATCTGCAAACTCAACATATGACGCAAGTGATCGTCAATGATTTTGTGGCAGAAAAAACTTTATCCGATAAGCTTTTCTCACCGCAGAGCCTTGAAAAATGACGCAAGGTGCCTATTGGGTGTTTGCATGCTGTAGTAGCTTTATGCTACTGCAGCATGCTTATGCAGATGACAGTGAAATTAGTTTTGTTAGCCAGAACTCAGCCAGACTCGATGTGTGGTCATCAGATCGTGATTTAAGTTCGTTAAAAAACATTGGACAGGCAAGTTTCTGGTCCAATGGTACGCTCAAGTTTAACCCTGCATTTAAGCTGCATTACGACATAGTGATTGCAGACGAAACGGACCATACTGTGAACCCAGATCAAGTGAGTAAGGTAAACCGTAACTTACGTGAGTTATATGCCTCTTATAACTGGGATCAGACCGTTTATGTTGATGTTGGTCGTCAGATTGTCATCTGGGGAAGGGCTGATGGCATTAACCCAACGGATAATCTCTCGCCTCGTGACTATACGCGTCTAGTACCAGATGAGACAGATCAACGTCTTGGAAATGATGCACTCAAATTGACGTATATTCCTGAATCTGGAACTAATAAATGGACCGCATTGTGGTATCCGCGTAGTCGTTCAGATGTGATTCCATTGCGTCAGATTGCTGGTGTTCAGTATGACATAGACCGTAAGAGTCGTCCTATGTTTGCAGTACGTTGGGATTATTCTGTAGATGGTCTAGATGTCGGGGCATCGTATTTTTCAGGTTTGGATCACATGCCTGATTTGTCACTACAGTCGTTATCTCCAACAGGGGCAACATTACAACTGAAAAATAATCCTATGTCTGTCTATGGAGTAGATTTCAGTTATAACCATAATGATATCGTATGGAGAGGTGAAGCTGCTTATACAAAGACTGACTCGGATGGCAATGAAGATCTTACACACAAAAAAAATAATTTAACTGTGGTTGTGGGTCCAGAATTGTCATTAAAAAATTCCACGCTGAGTTTAATGGGCGTGTACAAACATACAGAGGATGTAAGGTCTGCCGACAGCTTAACAGATCCATTATTGAGAGAAGTTTATCGTTATCAGCAAACCATCAGTGACCAGTATCAACAGAATCAGTATGGGGCTATGCTGCGTTATGCACTTAACCTAATGAATGACAACCTAAAGCTAGAGTTTACAGGGTTTTATTTTGCACCAGAGCCTAATGAGTTATTGAGAGTGCGTATTAACTACAACCTCAATGATCACTGGCAGTTGAATGCAGGTGGAGATCGCTTCTGGGGCAAAAATGATACGGTGTTAGGACAATTTAGAGATAACAGTCTGGTCTATGCCCAGATCCGATATAACTTTTAAGATAATTCGCTCCAAAACAATGCTGGATTGCCCAGCCCTAATAAGGTGACTTATGGATAATTTAAAGAACGCAAAAAAAGATAATTTTTCACGGAAGACCATATTAGTAACAGGTGCAGCAGGTTTTATTGGCAGCAGACTGGTGGTTGATCTTTTGCGTGAGGGTCACCAAGTCATTGCTGCACTACGTAATGCTGCAACTAAGAAAGATAAGCTGCTAGGTTTTATTGCAACAGAAGGGCTTGCTGATCCATCTATTTCATTTGTTGAATATGATTTGAGCCGTGATTTTAAGCTGGACTCTCTGCTAGCGGATGCTCAGGCAAAGATCCATGTAATTTATCATCTTGCAGCGTCATTTAATTGGGGTATTAGCAAAGCTGAAGCTGAGCGTACAAATGTTAAGTCAGGACTCGCCTTGATTGAATGGGCCGCAACATTGAAGCAGCTTGAGCGATTTATCTGGATTGGTGGATATCGTGTGGCTGCTCCGCCACAAGAGTCGGCTGATGAGTTGTATTGCAAACATGGTGGCTATGAAGCTTCAAAAATTTTGGGTTATCAAGCTTTCATTGAGGCTTGTAAGCGTTTAAATGTGCCATGGACTGCAATAAATCCAGCCACAGTCATTGATGGTTTTTATAATTATGGTGATATGCAATATATTGGTATTGCTGACATGATTGATAAGCTCTATCAGGGACGTCTACTGGCACTGCCTGGTGGCCGTGACACATTTCTGCCACTATGCAATATGCAGTATATCGTGAGCTTTTTGATTCGAACGATGTCTTATCCTGAGACGATTGCTCAGGAGTATATGCTGCTTGATCCTAAGACACCGAAATTTCATCGCCTAGTTCACCTCGCTGCCGAGCATTTAGGGGTTAGCTCACCACATTTACAGCTACCTAAAGGTCTATTAGAAAAACTACCTGAAGTATTACTTGACGGTTCTAAAGAACAACTCTCTTTCATTTCTACTGAGCACTACCATGTTGATCAGGCAGAGGCGATGGCAGCGAAGATGGGCATCGCGCACTTGATCAATGTCACTCCTTATTTTTCTCGTTGGATTGATCGTCTGGTGCTTACACGCTTTGGTCGTATGCAAGTTTCAACACCTAATTCTTTTAGTTATCAAAACCGATATTGGACAGAAATCTATACTAAACAGTCAGTTGGTTCGGAAAAATCTTCTGTATTATTTTTACACGGTATTCCATTTGATAGCGCATGTTGGTCTCCAATTATCAATAAAATTACATACGATCAGGTTGCTATGATGGACTTACCCGGACTTGGGCGTTCGGGTAGTTATGAGGTGATTGAAGATAACAATCATCAGTTTATTGATACTGCTGCAAAGCTTTTAGCGCCAAATAGTGTTGTGGTTGCCCACTCGCTAGGATGTCTCTTTGCATTGAACCTTGCAAAGAAATACCCAGATAAAGTTGCACGTCTTATTCTCATATCGCCTTATTTTGTTCAGGCACAGGCTGCTAAAATGTTTCAGATACAAGCGGTATCTAATCTGATTTTCCGTTTTGTGCCGAAAGATGTGATTGCTAAAGACTTACATCCAGAGGGGCAAAAAAATCCATCTGTTGGTTATGCGATGGATTCATTACGCCGGGTGTCGGTAGCCAAGCATATTAGTGAGTATATGCACCGTATTAGTTTGCCTCAGCAGCGAGCATCTCAAACAGCTTTGTTAAACGAGCTTAGCTCTAAAGTTGAAATCATTGTTGGAGAGAAGGATCCACTTGTTACTACAATCAGTCCTAATATTCCTGTACATAGCATTGCTGGTGCAGGTCATAATCCGCATGTGACCCATGTAGAAGCAGTTTATGATTATCTCACACCAGTTCTAACTAAATACATCAGTACTACAGCACAGCTTAGTGATGTCTAATATAGCCCAAGTAAAAGTTTTTGTTTGCCCAGTTTCACGGGTACCACAAGATCATGTGATATTGAGTCATTATCTCAGCTTTCTCAATGCAGCAGAAAAGTTGAGATATGATCAATATCTTCCTCAAGCAGCACGTCTTTTCTTGATTTCTCGTGTCTTAACGAAGTCTGTTTTAGCAGATAAACTGGGTATTTCACCCCATCAAGTCAATATTCAATTACAACCGAACGGCAAACCTTTTGTACAAGGCGGTAAGACTATTTATTTTAATCTTAGCCACTCAGCGGATGTTATTGTCCTTGCTGTGACTGAAGAAGGAGAAATAGGCGTCGATGTTGAACGAGTGAATCGAGAGTTCGAATGGAGGCGTGTCGACAGTGTATTAGCGCTGAGTGAAATAGACTGGATTCAGGAAAATGAAAGTACTGATCCATTCAGCGTATATCAGCGGTTTTTTCAAATATGGACCTTAAAGGAATCCTATATTAAATGTACTGGTCATGGAATGAGCAGCCATTTAAAGAAGCTTAATTTCCATGTCTTTTCTGAACATATACAGTTTTTTGATGCAACTCATTATGCTCAAAACACAGAACAATATCATTTTCAAAGCTATATCTATGATTGCAATTTTATCTTTTCCATATGTTTACAGCAGAGCCACAATATAGAACGCTTTAATATGGAATGTTTCCAATTACTGCCGTGTATATCTACGCACCAAATTACTCCATTGCTTTGCAAATATAACTAGATTTAATCGTTATAACTGACGATTTAAAAATATGAATCTGATAGGAAGTAGAAAGTCTTTCGTTGGAATTGAATTGAGTTCTTCTCAGTAAGTTATGCTGTGAATCGATAGAGTACAAAAATAAGAATCGATAGAAAGAAAAAGGCCCTAGTCTTTCGACTAGGGCCTTTTAAATTTGGAGCGGGAAACGAGACTCGAACTCGCGACCCCAACCTTGGCAAGGTTATGCTCTACCAACTGAGCTATTCCCGCATATATGAGCAGTTTTTACTAAAACTTTCTCAAAAAAAACCAATTTGGAGCGGGAAACGAGACTCGAACTCGCGACCCCAACCTTGGCAAGGTTATGCTCTACCAACTGAGCTATTCCCGCGTGCCGCTTATAATACATTAAGCAAAACAAGGGTCAACAACTTTATGCAAATAATTATGCTGATTGCATAAAATAAAAACAGAAATGAGCATTTAGAGCTATTTTTATCGATAAGTTGCCGAATAAATAGACATTTTGTTTGAAGTCAAAGCATACAAGAGCAACTTTTGTTTGTACGTAGACAGGGTATACTAGGTTTAAATATATGAATAATCGTAAAAGGAAAAGCTATGAGCCTTGAACAACAGTTGATTGAACGGTTAAAAACCCTTGCACCTAGCTATTTGGAAGTTATTAACGAGTCTGCTGGCCACGGTGGTTATTTCCCAGGTAAAGAATCACATTTTAAAGTGATTGTGGTAAGTGAAGAGTTTAACGGCTTGCGTTTGGTTCAACGTCATCAAAAAGTGTATGCGTTGGCTTCTGATTTAATGAATCCAGGTCAAATCCATGCCTTAGCAATTCATGCTTATTTGCCAAGTGAGTGGCAAGGTCAAGCGCCAGCGAGCCCAGAATGTGCACATGCACCTAAAAGCTAAGGGTTAACTTTCATGGATGCACATTTAGTCACTAAAATTATTCATATGACTGCGGTGGCTGCCGCACTTATGGTGTTTGTTTTACGCGCTTCTACACTATTTATTGGTGTTCAGGGGCAACAACCTAACCCAGCAGGGCGTAAAGCATTAGTTGCTTTGCAGCATTTATCCTTTACTGTGGTTTTTATTACGGGTGCAATTTTACTGGTAATGAAGAACTTTCAGGTCCAACCATGGTTTTACGCGAAAATTATTTTATTTTTAGTGCTGTTATCATCACTAATGAAGGCTTTTAAAAAGGATGACACTATTTTATTGGCACAGCGCCGCGCAGGTTTAGCTATTAGTGCAGTCGCATTTATTGCCATTATTATTTTGGTTGTTGTGAAACCAGTTTTTGCTTAATTGTTCTACATTCTTTGCCTTTTTGCTTAAGCTCTAGGTTAAACTGCATACAATAAAAAATATGCAGAGGGAAACATGTTAACTCGTGTGGTATTTAACCAAAAAGGCGGTGTAGGGAAATCAAGTATTACTGTAAATTTGGCTGCGATTAGTGCCAAACATGGCTTTAGGACCTTGGTGATTGACCTTGATCCTCAAGCCAACTCTAGCCAATACCTTTTAGGCGAAGAAGCAACATATGCTGCTGATAAAGCCGTTTTAGAACCAAATATTGAAAACTTCTTTGAAGATGTGCTGGGGAATAATCAACAAAAAGGTCTAATTGGTAATGCATTAGGCTCAATTTTAAAAGCCCCTCGTAACAAAGACCTCGACAGTTTTGTGCACTCGACATCCTTTGATAAATTAGATGTACTTCCAGCAAGCCCTACGCTTGGTGCACTTGAGCATGCACTTGAAAGCAAGCATAAAATTTATAAATTGCGAGATTCTATTCAAAGCTTAATTGGGCGTTATGACCGTATTTATATCGATACACCACCGGCTTTTAACTTTTTCACGTTGTCCGCCTTAATTGCAGCAGATAAAGTCCTTATTCCTTTCGACTGTGATGTCTTTTCAAAGCGTGCGTTACAAACATTGATTGAAAATGTTCTCGAAACGCAAGATGATCATAATGATCGCTTGGAAATTGAAGGAATTGTGGTGAACCAGTTCCAATCCCAAGCAAAATTACCTCGGGAAGTGGTCCAGCAGTTGAAAGATGAAGGGTTACCTGTGCTCAATAGCATGTTACCGCCTTCAATTTTAATGAAAGAATCGCATCAGAAAAATTTACCTTTGGCCCATTTGGCACCAGAACATAAATTGACTCAGGCTTATGAGACATTATTTGGTGAGATTGAGCCAAAACGATAAGAGAAAAATGATGAAAGGCTTATATATTGCGCCTTTGGTGGCAGCCACGTTACTTCTTGGCGCTTGTGCTACAACGGTAAAACCGACTTATGTGTCTCCGACACAGTATCAATCTTTGAGTTGCCAACAACTGCAAAGTGAATATAACCGTATTCAACAATATATCGACAATGGCGTACAAACTCCAAAAAGTACAGGTATGGGCGTTGGGCTTGGACTTGGTGGTGGCTGGGGACGAGGCGGTTGGGGATTCGGTCCATCCATCTCTGTTAATATGGGGCAATCTTCTTCAACCAAGAACACCGAACTTTCACGTGTTTTAGGCCAACAAGAAGCAATTGTTCAGGCAGCTCAGTTTAAAAATTGTCCAATTACTGTTCGCAAAAAGGCGAATTAATAATCAAATTTGCATCACAATATGCTAGTCAAAGCATATTGTGATGATTAAATTTTAGCAAAATGTTTCATAATAAAATAAATATAAATCAGCATTTTAATTGAAAATAGTTACAATGATACTTGTATTTTTTCTCGCCAAGTTATGCTCTTAACTTGCTATATTTTGTCTATTTCGTTTAAGGTGGCCCCATCTTTACCAATGTGGAAACTTTATGATTGAAAGCTGGTTTTTTGTATTAGCAATGTTGGCTGTTTTGCTTATTCCTGGGCCGACAAACGCACTACTTGCAACCGCCGCTCATTCACAAGGTTTATCTAAAACATTCTGGCTTATTCCAATGCAATGGTTAGGTTATGCCTATGGGATTAGCTTTTGGGCTGTCTTTATTCATTTAGCAGCTCCAGTTTGGCCTGCGCTACTGCTCATTTTGCATATTACCAGTGTGTTATATGTGTTCTGGATGGCATTTCGTTTATGGAAAACTATGCATTTACAGCAGTTTAGTCAGAACCATCGTAATATTCGCCCACGTCAGTTATTCTTCTCCACTTTAAAAAATCCTAAGTCCTTACTGTTTGCAGCCGGTATTTTTCCTGCCGAAACATGGAATTCGCCTGAAAATTTTCTTATGGTCTTTGCGGCTTTTACATTGACGCTTATTCCTGCGGCGAGTTTCTGGATGATTTTTGGTCGTGCTTTATTGACAGGTTCAATGCAAAAAATAAAAGCCGATCATTTATATAAAGGATCGGCCATGTTACTCATTTTATGTATGCTTCCGGTGGTATTCCGTTTCTTCTAAAAGAAGCTTTAAACGTTGGCTTTACGGTTTTTTAACTTCTCACGTATAAAGCCGATAATACCTGGTAGAACACTAATAATAATGATGCCGAAAATAAGGTGGGTAAAGTTATCTTTAACGATTGGCATATTTCCAAATAGATAACCTAAGGTTACAAAAGAAGCTACCCAACAGAATGCTCCAATTAAGTTATATGTCAGGAAAAACTTATAATTCATGCTACCAGCACCTGCCACAAAAGGAGCAAAGGTGCGGGCAAATGGAATGAATCGAGCAAAAATAATCGTTTTACCACCATGGCGGGCAAAGAATTCTTGAGTTTTGGTTAAGTGCTGCTTATTAATGAATCTAGAGTTCATTTCAAACACACGTGGACCGATAAAACGTCCAATATGATAGTTGACTGTGTCACCTAGAACTGCAGCAATAAAGAGCAGAGTACCTAGCAACCATGGATCCATCTTACCTGTAGATGCCGCTAAAGCACCTGCTGCAAATAATAAACTATCGCCCGGTAAGAATGGCATGACCACTAAACCGGTTTCGACAAAAATAATTAAAAATAATATGCCATAAATCCAGACTCCGTAATTTGTAATAAATTCGGCGAGATGCTGGTCAACGTGTAGAATAAAATCAAGAAGTTCCATGAGATAGCTAAGTGATAAACCGTGCTCAAATCCTAGCAGTGTGCCTATAGGAAGTCAGTATAGAACATCAAAAAGATACAAATTAATCATCCTATTTGTGCAACGATATATATGGATTTTGAGTATTTAATTATCAATGTCCCAAACCTAGAATGAGTTCATCAACAAATAAGCATTTAAATAAAGGTGGCTGTATGTTTAATCCAAATGTGGTGGTCAAAAATATCGTAACGCAAACAGGTGCGGACAGTTTTATTAGTCTGGTTGCTCGTGTACTTATTGCGTATATCTTCCTTGTTGCTGGCTGGGGAAAAATCACCGGTTACGCAGCAACAGCAGGTTATATGGAAGCTATGGGGGTTCCTGGTGGAATTCTACCATTAGTCATTCTGGTTGAGTTTGGTGGTGGTTTAGCTTTGTTATTTGGTTTCCAAGCACGTTTTGCAGCTTTTGGTCTTGGAATCTTTAGTATTTTGACGGCGTTCTTGTTCCACCAAGGTGGGGCTGATGCAGCAGCGCAATATAATAATAGCATCCACTTTATGAAAAATTTTGCAATGGCAGGGGGATTATTCTTCCTAATGCTTCACGGTGCTGGACGTATTAGCCTAGACCATGCAATTGAAAAATAATATTCAAGACAAAATAAAAACCGGATGAGCAATTCATCCGGTTTTTTCATCTCTGGGTTTTTAAAGTTAGAGCATAAACTGGATTTGTAGCTCACCAACAACAAAGCCAAGTACTGCACCTACTGCAATGAGTGCCCACTCATCTTCTTTAAACGCAGGACGTAACATACCTTCAAATTCGGATGGTGTTAATTTTTGCATACGTTCAATTAAAGTACTGCGAATATTCATCGCATCTTCTGCATAAGACTCAACATATTTCATGGTCTCTGGCAGTTGTTGCATAATACGTTCTGCAACTTGTGTTTTCATATTCTGGTATTTTTCTCCACCAATTGCATATACAACAAGTGGACGAATGACACCTGCCTGCATATCAATTTCCTGTTTAACATGGCGGTTCACCAAGTCAATCACACGTGCAGAGTGAGTGCCGGAAAATAGCTCTTCCATCATATGACGTGAAGTTAAAAGCTGTTTGGAAATCAAGGCTGCGTAGTCAGCTGCTACTTCATTCTGACGTTTAATAAACAGACCTTGCCATGTATAGCCCAATATCTTTTTAGGATAGAGCGGTCTAAACATCATTTGCAGCGCAATCCAGTCACTGAAAAATCCTACAAATCCACCAAACATCGGTAGCATCCAAGGATATTTACCTTGCGTGATAATCCAGCACAGCATCTGAATCACACCAATACCAAAACCGAATACAAAGCCAACGTTACTGAAAAATTTAAATTCTTGTTTGCCTACACGTTTAAAAATATTGTTGAGTAAACGCTTATCTTTAAGCAAATTACTAATCACCAAATGCTTAATATCAAAATATCGATTTACGTCACGTTGCACTTCACTCATGATGTGCTCGACAATTTCCGGTGCTTTTGATTGCACTCTGCGGATCAGTCTTTGACGGGCAAACTCAGGCATACCTTCCCATAAACCGGGTTGATACTCTTGCGCAACTTCACGCGTAATATCTTCTGCTGCTGCCATTAATGGTTTTTCAATTTCTTTGGCAATACGCTTTGGGTCAAGACGAGCAAAAATTTCTTCGGGCTTAATAAGCTTGGCTGTCATGAGTTCAACAGCAATGGTTGCCATTTTTTCAGCTTTACGAGGTACAATACCTTGCCAGCCAAAAAACGGTTTAATACCTTTAAACTCAAGTGGTGAGAACATCATTTGAATGGCAATCACTTTAGTGACATAGCCAATTAAACCACTCATGAAAGGAATAGAGACATACAACCAAAAATGTTGCTGGAAATCTGCAATCATAGTTTGAAGCATTGTTGTTCCTTAGATTTCTATTGATTTTGATATGGGGCAACAAGCCATAAAAAACGGATCACTGTTTAAGGACAGACAAATATCGCTTAATGGTATTTACCTTTCCATGGTAATGCCTGTTTTATCGGGTCATCTTAACATCAAATTCATGAGGATGTTGCATAGAATGTGATGAATTTATCAATGTGTATGAAGATTTTAAGCGGTATACAGTACATTGATAAATATCAATAAATTTGTATTTATATCAATCAATCTAAATATCAAAATGATTATGATATGAAAAAAACAAGATATATGATGATTTGCGGTGCGCCGAAGCGTGAAAAATGTTAAAATGGCGCGCTTAATTCTTTTGCCATTTAGTGGTTTGTCATGACTACCAATACTCAAATTACTGAAGATCGTATCCTGATTCTGGATTTCGGCTCTCAATATAGTCAGCTCATTGCACGTCGTGTACGTGAAGCTGGTGTTTACTCTGAAATGTATGCCTTTGATATGTCTGAAGAAGACATTCGTGCTTTTAACCCAAACGGTATTATTTTGTCAGGTGGACCTGAGAGTGTGCATGAAGAGGGCAGCCCACGAGCACCACAGGTGGTGTTTGAATTAGGCGTTCCAGTATTGGGTATTTGCTATGGTTTACAAACCATGTCTGAACAGTTAGGCGGTAAAGTTGAGCCGGGTACTGTACATGAGTTTGGTTATGCCGAAGTTGATATCGTTAAACGTGACCAACTTATTGGTAACTTACAAGACCGTGAAAACCAACTTCATGTTTGGATGAGCCACGGCGATAAAGTGAGCCAGATTCCAGAAGGTTTTACGATTACTGCAAGCACACCAAGCTGTCCAGTTGCTGCTGTAAGTGATGAAGCGCGTCGTTTCTATGGCGTGCAATTCCATCCAGAAGTAACGCACACGGCAAAAGGTGAAGAGTTACTTGCAAACTTCGTTCATAAAATTTGTGGATGTGGTGGCCTTTGGACACCTGAACACATTATCGATTTACGTGTAGAACAATTACGTCAGCAAATCGGTGATGAAAAAGTTCTTTTAGGTCTTTCTGGTGGTGTTGACTCATCTGTTGTTGCTGCGCTTTTACACAAAGCAATTGGCGACCAGTTAACATGTGTATTTGTTGATAATGGCTTACTTCGTTTAAACGAAGGTGACCAAGTGATGCAAATGTTTGCTGAAAACATGGGTATCCGTGTGATTCGTGCAGATGCTGAACAACGTTTCTTAACTGCGTTGGCTGGTGAAGTTGATCCAGAGAAAAAGCGTAAGATCATTGGCCGTGAATTCATCGAAGTATTTGCTGAAGAAGCACGTAAACTTGATGGCGTGAAATTCTTGGCACAAGGCACGATTTACCCAGACGTAATCGAATCTGCTGCAAGCAAACAAGGTAAAGCACACGTTATTAAATCTCACCACAACGTGGGTGGTTTACCTGACGATTTAGAGTTTGAATTGGTTGAACCTTTACGTGACTTGTTTAAAGACGAAGTACGTAAGTTAGGTACTACACTTGGCTTGCCACACAGCATGATTTACCGTCATCCATTCCCGGGCCCTGGTTTAGGTGTTCGTATTTTGGGTGAGGTTAAAAAAGAATATGCAGATATTCTTCGTCTTGCTGATGACATCTTCATGCAAGAGCTTCGCGACAGCGGCTGGTACGACAAAACAGCTCAAGCATTTGCTGTGTTCCAGCCAGTTAAGTCAGTTGGTGTAGTAGGTGATGGTCGTCGTTATGCATGGGTAATTGCACTTCGTGCGGTTGAAACGGTTGACTTTATGACAGCTCGTTTTGCACATTTACCATACGAATTGGTTGATAAAATCTCAACGCGTATTATGAATGAAATTAAAGATGTATCACGTGTTGTATATGACGTGTCATCTAAACCACCAGCAACGATTGAGTGGGAATAAGCAAATGAAAAGGCAGGATTTAATCCTGCCTTTTTTATGTCTATTGATAAAAGCATTATTTATGTTTATCGATATACTGGTGATTAGTAATAAAAAAAATACTTTGATTTGAACCAAAACGTTCTACTGATTTCTCAAAAACCATTCCAACACGTTCTAATAATTTGATTGATGCTTTGTTCTGTGTTTGAGTCTCAGCTATTACTTTCTTAAGATTTAACTCATTAAATGAATAATTTAAAACAAATTCAAGTGCTTGAGTTGCATATCCATATCCCATATATTCCGGCAGCAATTCATATGATACTTCGATATCTGAACCGTCATGATGAGTATCCAGAGATATAATTCCTAAAAAATTATGGTCAGTAGAAGATCGAATTGCCCAAATAGGTAATTTACTTGGAGTATTAATATCAGCATGTGCTCGCGTTTGAGCTAGAGATACTTCCAATGGGCCACCTAAATACTTTCTAGTCGTATCATTTGTATAAAGTCTAACTAAATTAGAGGCATCTGCTAATGTTAAATCGCTTAAATAACACAAGTGCATATTATTTATGATTAAAGAGAAAAATTAACATATTACATTTTATAAGAAATTCATCATAAATATTCTTTTCTTTCGTCAGCTTAAACTTCTTCTCAGGAAACTAACTAGTAAGGTGCTTAAGCACTCTTTTTATTGCTTAACTTTTAAAGCCAAAAATTAATATTAATAAATATCAATATAATAGGTTGTATATTATTACTTATACTTGATAAAAGATATGTTAAGATATATCTTAATAAATATAAATTAGGCATATTGGAGAACCTTCAAAGATGAAACAACAATCAGAACATCATCATGCTGAACATAATGATCATCATTACGGTCATCACCGTTCGGGACGCCGTGGAAGACTTTTTGAAGCTGGACGTATGAAACTTTTAGTACTTCATCTTATTCAGCAAAGCCCTAAGCATGGTTATGAAATTATTAAAGAAATAAGTGATTTGGTCGGTGATGGCTATACGCCTAGTGCGGGAACAATCTATCCGACTTTGACCAGTCTTGAAGAAATGAATTTAATTAACTTAGTGGATGTAGAGCGTAAGCAATATCAAATTACGGAGTTTGGGGAAGCTTATTTAGCTGAACAGCAAGACAAACTAAGTGGACTTTTAGAGAAATTACGTTTGAGACGTGAAATTCACAGTAATGATCAATTAATTGAAATTCACCGTGCCATGGAAAATTTAAAAACAGCCTTACGTTTGAAATTGAATACTACTGACTTGAAGCAAGAGCAGATCTATCAAATTGCCGAAAAAATTGATCAGGCTGCGGTTGCAATCGGGTGTCTATAAGTTGAGATACAACATGTTAGAGCTACAGCAAAAAATCAAAGAAGCGGGCCTAAAAGTCACTCATCCAAGACTTGCTGTTTTGTCTTTAATTCAACAGCAAGCAGAAGATCTAACGGTTAAACAGATTTATCAAAAGCTATATACCCAAAAACAGAAGTTGAGTTTGGCAACAGTTTATCGGGTGGTCAGTGATTTGGTAGGAGCACGCCTAATTTCAAATACTCATTTCCAACGAGGTGAAGCCAAATTTAACTTATCAGACTTAGCCAATAATCAACTGCTACAGATTCAATGTGCAGAACTGACAGAAGCCAAACAAGAACAATTTCTAGCGAGTTTGCAATCGGTATTTAATCAATTTCAAGTTGACTTAAAGCAGATTGAAATTATCCAAAACCATTAATTTTTGATAGAGAATTTATATATGAAACAGCATCAATATCACGTTACTGTACAACATTTAAAAGATGCCAAAGGCGAAGTTTCTACTTATACGGAAAGACTTGAGTTCTATACTGGTAATCATGACGATATTTTTGAGATTGTTGAAAAGTTAAAGAATGCAGAATTTTTCGATGATCAAACCACAAAATCTTTTGCCGTTGGTCTAAAGTTATTTAGTGAAGTCATGCTGGAAAATCGAGATCATGCATTGTTTCAAGAGTTCTTTCCGCAGTTCGGACAATTTATGAAAAATCTAAAACAGCTCGTTAAAACTCAGTCATCTTAAGCTGCTGAATGCAGCTTTATTTATTTTTATAACTAAAAAAAGGATTGTCTCATTCATAACACCCTGTGTATTACTAAAAGACTATATTGAATAATGAGTGTATTGTTAAGATCAGTATAACAACTCATTGCAAAAGCATAGGTAAAAGAGAGTAATATCATGAGCAATAATAATGATTACGATATTTCTGATTCAAAAGATTGTGAGAAATTTGCCAATCAATTTATTCAGGAATTTCCAATTCGCTCTGCTGAAATTGGACAGGGGACAGTCATTAAGCGGGCTTTACCTAGCCGTCAAAAGCGAATGATTGGTGCGTGGTGTTTCCTAGATCATGCAGGCCCAGTAACTTTTCCAGCGGGTGATGGTCTAGATGTTGGTCCTCATCCTCACATTGGTTTGCAAACCTTCACGTGGATGATTGAAGGCACCATGATGCATACTGATAGTTTAGGTTCAAAGCAATTGATCCGTCCTAAACAAGTAAACCTGATGACAGCAGGTCATGGTATCTCTCATACAGAAGTTGCCCCTGATACAGAAACTCAAATGCATGCTGCCCAGCTTTGGATCGCATTGCCTGACCATAAGCGCAATATGGATCCTAAATTTGAACACTACCCAGAACTACCTGTTGTTGAAAAGGATGGTTTAGAGTTTACCGTCCTTGTGGGTGAATACTTGGCAACTACTTCCCCAGTTGCAGTGCATACGCCGTTAGTAGGTGTTGATTTAATTGCTACCGAAGATACTAAAACACGTATTCCACTAAATCCTGAGTTTGAATATGGTTTTATGGCATTAGATGGGGTTGCCCATGTGAATGGCCATGAACTCACTGCCGACAACATGGTTGTATTAGATACGGGTTTAAGTGAAATTGAAATTGAAGTAAAGAAAGGGAACCGTGTGCTGTTAGTAGGTGGTGAACCGTTTGAAACTCCAATTTTACTATGGTGGAACTTTGTTGCACGTACAATGGATGATTTAAAAGAAGCGCGGGAGCAGTGGATTAATCATGATGTGCGTTTTGGTGAAATTCCAGACTACGTGGGTGCGCGTTTAGAAGCGCCAGTTCTTCCAGATCAAATGAGAGCATCAAAATGACAGCAGTAATCGCAAGCAGTAAAGCAAAGCCTCTTGCTGAGCAGTGGAAGGGCGAAATCACCAGTGGTCGTCATCAATATTTTTGTGACGAACCAGAGAAGTTAGAAGGGCATGACCAAGGTCCAGCCCCTTATGATTTACTTACCGGGAGTCTGGCAGCTTGTACACTTATTACTTTAAGAATGTATGCAAAGCATAAAGATTATGACTTTGGTGAGTTCTCAGTTGAAATTGATTTTCATACCAATCGTGAGCATGAAGAACATATTGAACGTCGTATTGTTTTTAAAGAGTTACCAAGCGAAGAACTACAGCAAAAAATATTAACAGTGTGTGGTAAAACGCCTGTTACTAAAACTTTGTTACGTAGTTTAGACATTCATACTGTGCTTGTTACAGTGTAAAAATGCTATTTTGTTGAGGTGGATGATTTTATATCCATCCCACAAATGGAATAAAACAGCATGTTCACATGCTGTTTTTTATGTAAAAAAGAAAAATAAAAGTAGGCAATAGCATGATTAGTGTACACCACCTGGAATGTTCGCGATCGTTTCGGATTTTATGGGCTTTAGAAGAGTTAGGTTTGGATTATGATATTCATTATTATCAACGTCTTCCCAACTATTCTGCGCCAGAAACACTGAAATGTATTCATCCCCTCGGCAAAGCCCCAATTTTGACAGACGATGAACAAGTCATTGCAGAGTCAGCGGTCATTTTGGAGTATTTACAGCAGCGTTACGATCAAAATCAGCAATTTAAACCTAAGCAATCTCAGGATTTACAGCAATATATTTACTGGATGCACTATGCTGAAGGTTCACTTATGCCTTTATTGGTCATGACTTTAGTTATGAATAGTGTAAACAAACACGTGCCATGGTTAATCCAACCTGTAGCAAAAAAAATCACAGAAGGGGTTAAAGCAAGTTTTGTTCGTCCACGTATGAAAGATCATATTAGTTTTTTAGAAAACTACTTATCTGAACATGAATATTTTGCAGGGGATTTTTCATTTGCTGATATTCAAATGAGCTTTCCACTAGAAGCTCTTCAGTCGCGTTTACAAGGTAAATATCCGCATATTCAAGCCTTTTTACATCGTGTTCAGCAACGGCCAGCTTTTCAAAAGGCAAAACAAAAGAGTTTGGGTTCAAACGAAAGAAATTGTGCTGACATATAAAAGAAAAGGAACAAATATTTGTTCCTTTTTTATCACTCTTGCTTTATTTGCGTTTAATTACGATAGAGTCAATACCACTATGTTGTAATGTTTGCTGGGCTGCAAGCGCAGCATCTTGAGTATCATATGGACCAGAAATAACTCGATACCAAGTCTTACCATTTTCAGTACTTTTGACTACATCGGCAGATAAGCCATTTAAAATAATTTCTGCACGACGAGCATCTGCTTGATCGGGGTCTGTATAGCTACGGACTTGTAAAATGTAATTTGGTTGTTGAGGTGTAGCAGCTGTAGAGTCATCGCTATCAGTAGTAGCAACAGACTCTGATGCAGCAGGTTGTGCTGTACTAGGCGCCTCTACAATCATTGCTGTACCTTGATTTTTACTTTCAGGGATTGCTTGTTCCGGAATAGGGGTTACTTGTTGCTGAGGCAATAGATCATAAAAGCGATAGTCTTTATTGGTCTCTTCTTCTTTATAGTGATCAGACGTAATCTGATTTTTTGAAGAAACAGGTTGCCACGGTTTCCACAGCATGAGCATTACCGCAATGCATAAGACGACTAAAATAGCGACAAGTGTCCCTAGCCATTTAGGGATTAAAGGCTTTTTAGGCTTATTAGGTCTTTCAGATACACCGCGTTGCGTTTTGCCAAACACGTGGATTATTCCTCTGTCTTTTGATTGTTTTCTTTCGAGTTTACTTTAAAACATCGCTCTGTAAGGTTTATCATCACAAAGCGATGTCTTTTACAGCATGGCTGGATATGTAGTTCTACCAAATATCCAGCATTTATTTACATGGCTTCAGGTGCAGAAACACCAAGTAATTCTAAGCCATTACGCAATACTTGTTGTACATTGATTGAAAGTAATAAGCGTGCTTGTGTAAGTTCAGCATCATCACTTAAAACTTTGTGTTCATTGTACCAACCGTGGAATAGCGCAGCTAATTCCTTTAAGTAGTTACCTACCTGGTGTGGTTCATACGCATTAGCAGCACGTAATACAACGTCTGGATATGCAGCAAGTTTAGCAAGAATTTCAGTTTCTGCATCAAGTGATAAACGTGCAGCATGCGAACGAGCAGCATCCACTTCAAACTGTAAGCCAGTGCTTGCTGCTTTTTCTAACATACGGCAGATACGTGCATGAGCGTATTGAATATAATAAACCGCATTGTCTTTGCTTTGTGATACAGCAAGATCTAAGTCAAAGTCAATGTGTTGTTCGCTTTTACGCATTACATAGTAAAAACGAGCAGCATCGTTCCCAACTTCTTTACGTAAGTCGCGTAAAGTCACGAATTGACCTGAACGAGATGACATTTGAACCATCTCACCACCGCGCCACAAACTTACGAACTGAACTAAAAGAACAGTCAATTTTTTCGAGTCATAACCCATCGCATCAATAGCAGCTTTTACGCGAGAGATATAGCCGTGGTGGTCAGAACCCCAAATATCAACAAGGTCAGTATAACCACGTTGTAATTTATTTAAGTGGTAAGCAATGTCAGAGGCAAAGTAAGTCGTTTGACCATTACGGCGCTTAACAACACGGTCTTTTTCATCGCCAAACTCAGTCGATTTAAACCAGATGTTGCCATCTTTTTCATAAAGGAAGCCACGTTGATCAAGTGTTTCTAAAGCTTCATCAATTTTTGCGCTAAGAGATGCTTCACTGAACCATTGATTGAAAGTTACGCCAAAGTCGGCAAGGTCATCTTTAATGTCATCTAAAATCGCATGAAGAGCTGCTTGATGGAAAACACGGTAGCCTTCACCTAATAATTGTTGTGAGTTGGCAATAAGACCATCAATGTGTTTTTCTTTGTCACCAGACAATACAACTTTATTGCCTTCGCTATCGAGTTCATCTGCATATTGCACGTCTTCTGGCACATCTTTATAGACGTCTGCTACATCACGAACATATGCATTGTTATCTTTGTCGATAATGCTTTGGGCAATCTCTTTAACGTAGTCGCCTTGATAAGCATTTTTTGGAAATACAAGGTCTTGGCCCAATAATTCTAAATAACGTAAATAGGTAGAAGTCGCCAAAATATCCATTTGACGGCCAGCATCATTTACATAGTATTCGCGATCAACTTTAGCACCTGTTGCTTCAAGCAAGTTTGCAACAGTCATACCATAAGCAGCACCACGGCCATGACCTACGTGTAGGCTAGATGTCGGGTTTGCAGAAACGAATTCAACTTGAATCTTTTTCGCTGCATTTGATTGGCTACGGCCAAAGATTTCTTTTTGAGCTTGAATTTGATCAAGAATCGCAAAACGTTGGTCTGCATTTAAGAAGAAATTGATAAAACCAGGACCTGCGATTTCAGCTTTACTGATATCTGCAACTTCTGGTAGAGCCGCAAGAATTTTTTCAGCTAAATCACGTGGTTTCATACCAGCAGCTTTAGAGCCGATCATGGCAATATTAGAAGCAAAGTCGCCATGGCTTCGGTCTTTGGTGCGCGTTAAATTGCTTGAATTATTCCAATCCGAAGGAAGCACGCCTTCTTGCTGAAGGGTTTGCACTGCATGGTCGAGAGCTGCTTGTATTGCCGTATTCATATCAATCGAAAATAGATGTCGCAGAAAAACGTCAAATATAGCAAATTTCCTATGAGTTGGGGGAGTGCATTTAACGCTTTCACTGAATTTCTTTCTTTTCGTTCCCTACAACTATTTTTTTTGTAAATATTGAAAAATAAGCCTAAGTAAATTCTAAAAGCACGTAAATATAGGCTTTTTAGACAATATTTTCTAAATTATAAGCTAGTAAAACACTTGGTATTTCTTGTGAAAATGTAAGAGGCTGCAAAATTATAAGATTACAAGCCAAGTATAGAGTTAATAGAGAATGATTTTAAAAAACTTGTAAATCATAAGTAATTAATTTTTAATATTTATTTTATATTATATATTTACTAAATAGTCTTTAATTTCAATATCACAGTTTAAAATACCTATTTCGTCTCAAATAGTCTTAAGCTTACGCATACAACGAACTTTAGAGAGTGCTGAAACTGTACTTTTCGGAGTTCTAAGCTGGAAAATGAGATAGGCAATGATATCAGGACACCCAAGTAAACACCCACTTTATATCCCTTATGCAGGCTATACACTTTTAGAGTTACCCCTTTTAAATAAAGGATCTGCTTTCACTCAAGAAGAAAGAAGTAACTTTAACTTACACGGGTTACTTCCACATATTATTGAAACTATTGAAGAGCAAAGCCAACGCTCTTATCAGCAATATTGTGCTTTTAATGATGATATAAATAAGCACATCTATTTACGTAATATCCAAGATACCAACGAAACTCTTTTTTATCACTTAATCGAAAATCATCTTGAAGAAATGATGCCGATTATTTACACCCCAACTGTGGGGGAGGCGTGCCAACGTTTTTCTGATATCTATCGCCGTCATCGTGGTATTTTTATTTCATATCCAGATCGCGATGTGATTGATGATATTTTGCAAAACGTTAATAAAAACAATGTCAAAGTCATCGTGATTACTGATGGTGAGCGTATCTTGGGTCTTGGTGACCAAGGTATTGGTGGTATGGGTATTCCAATTGGGAAACTCTCACTTTATACAGCATGTGGTGGTATTAGCCCTGCTTACACATTGCCAATCACAATTGATGTAGGGACGAATAACCCTCAATTATTAAATGACCCGATTTATATGGGATGGCGTCAACCACGTATTAGTGGTGATGAATACTATGACTTTGTAGATATGGTGATTGAGGCCGTAAAACGTCGTTGGCCAAAAGCACTCATTCAGTTTGAAGATTTCGCACAAAAAAATGCGATGCCATTATTAGAAAAATATCGCGACAAGATTTGTTGTTTCAATGATGATATTCAAGGAACAGCAGCGGTATCTGTAGGTAGTTTGATTGCTGCAAGTCGTGCAGCGGGCAAGCAATTAAAAGATCAAACAATTGCTTTCTTAGGCGCAGGCTCTGCGGGATGCGGTATTGCAGAGCAAATTGTTGCGCAAATGGTTGCTGAAGGTCTAACCGATGCTGAAGCGCGTGCTCGCGTGTACATGGTAGACCGCTTTGGTTTGATCACTGAAAATCAGCCAAACCTATTAGACTTCCAACGTAAGTTAGCTCAAAAAGCTGAAGTGGTAGACCAATGGGGCAACATTGAAGAAGTGATTTCACTACTTGATGTTGTTAAGAATGCTAAACCTACAGTGTTAATTGGTGTTTCTGGCCAACCAGGTCTATTCACTGAAGAAATTATTAAGACTATGGCTGCCAATTGTGAACGACCAATTGTGATGCCGTTATCTAACCCTACTTCACGTGTTGAAGCTGTACCAGCTGATATTGTGGAATGGACTGAAGGTAAAGCATTAATTGCAACGGGTAGTCCGTTTGCACCTGTAAATCATCATGGCAAACTTTACAATATTTCGCAGTGTAACAACTCATACATCTTCCCAGGTATTGGTTTGGGTGTAGTTGCATCAGGTGCTAAACGTGTTACAGAAAACATGCTTATGGCATCAAGTAGTGCATTAGCAGACTGTTCACCATTGTTGAAAGATCCACAAGCTGACTTGTTGCCACCTTTGGGCGAAATTCAACAAGTGTCTAAAGTGATTGCATTTGAAGTGGCAAAAGCTGCAATGGCAGATGGTGTGGCTGTAACCATTAGCGATGATTTACTTAAACAGAAGATTGAACAATCATTCTGGAAACCAGAATACCGTAAATATAAGCGAATTCCTTTCTAAAATATTAGATGTCTAAAAAAGGGAGTAAAGTACTCCCTTTTTTATTAACTTAATTTGGCTACAGAGGCTTTTAAATCTTCTAAAAATAAAATAGATGATTCACTTTTAGAAAATATTACTAATCTAAAATGATAAGTTATTTGTAAGTTTTGCTTCAGTTAATATTAGATATACTTGCCAGGTAATGGCTTTAATTAAGATCAGTTTTTAAATAACACATAATTATGAGTACTTTTTCATGAAAAATATTTATATTTTAATTTTTATAGGCGCTTTAATGGCGTGTGGCGATAAAAGTCCAGATAAAGCTCAACATGATGCTAGTCATAAGTCAGATGTGGTGCGGGCGGATAAAAATCAATCAGGCTCTGCTGTGAGTGAAAAGAAAGAGAGTGTGGGTAAAGCAGTTAAAACAGCTGATCAAGTAGGGGAAATTTCTTGTTCAAATCCAAATATTGCGCGATGGTATGGTTTTAATGACAATATTATTGAGTCTAAATGTGAAGTCGTAAAAAACTTTCAACTGTCAGCTTATAAATGTGATATTTCTAAAAATGCCTTTGGTGAAAATAAAGATGCCATTTTTCTAGAAAATAAAGATAAACGAATTTTTGTTTATTCAACTTCTAAAGACTGTAATGAAGTGGTTGAAATAAGAAATGCGAATGGGCCTTAAGTTTATATTTAAGAGTGATTTTTATTAATTTATAAAGGTAAAGATAATATCTTTGTAAAATATCAAAGTCCTTGTTTTTTTGTTTTAAATAAAAAAGTAGCTACCGTGGCGATAGCTACTTTTTAAAAAACTTAATCCTCTAAAACTTCTTCTAGTAACTCTTCACTTGGTGCAAAGTAATATGCGCCGTCTAGAGGTGTTACAAAATGCAATAGGCGGTCATGAATGCCATCGCCACTTGTGCCAAACATACGCTTCAACATAGCATCAATAATGTTCAGGTCTTTAGTGTAAGCAATGAAGAATAAGCCTTGATCACCTTTACCATCGCCATAAGGTAAGCTATGACGTAAAATTTCCATTTCTTCGCCTTCATCATCTTCAACGACAGTACGAGCAACGTGGGCATTGTCTGGTTTAACGTCATCATCTAATTCAATAGATTCAAGTTTAGTACGTCCCATGACATTTTCTTGCGCATCGACTTTAAGTTTTTTCCACTTTTCCAAGTCATGTGCATAGCGCTGTGCAAATATGAAACTACCATCTGCAAATACTCCAGCACTTTCTGGAAGCAGAGCGGTTTCTGCGCGGTCGTCTGGAAATTGAGGGTTTTCGGTACCATCTATAAAGCCAGTAATATCGCGACCATCGAAATAACGGAAGCAAACACGTTCATCCAGAACTTCAACTTTATCTTTAATACCTTCAAAAAATGCTTGGCTTAATGCAAAACAAATATCTGAACGCATACTGGCAATGTGAATAAGCACATCAGCTGGTACGACAGGCATATTGAATGCACCATTTTCTGGTTCAAGTTGTTTAAAGCCAGCAGGAGATTGACTGTAAAGCTGTTTCCAGAGTTCTGGACCAAAAGCGACTGCTGTTTTGATTTGCGCGTCTGAATGCTGAGTAATGAGACGGTCACGTGTTTCAAATAAAGCTTCGAGTTGTTCTTTTAATTCATCAATTGTTAGATCTTTTAAGCGAAGAACAATAAAACGGGCATGATCAGATGGTAATGGCAAAATGACAGATTGAGCAGTCATTGGAAGGTATCTCCTCAATTATAATTTAGTATGAGCTTCAATTATTGTGCCTGATGCGAAGAGCTGTTAGTAGTCTATTTATTGATTTTATTGTTTGAATTATCGCCACGATAGTTTTATAAAACGGTATAATTCCACTTTTATTGTTTATTTCATTATGTCTTTGCAAATTTGGTTTGCTTATATGCTGGCCTGTTGGGTTATTAGTATTTCTCCTGGAGCGGGCGCGATTGCTTCTATGTCGAGTGGTCTAAACTATGGTTTTAGACATGGTTACTGGAATGCGATTGGTTTGCAAATTGCTTTGTTAATTCAAATCATGATTGTAGCGGCGGGCGTAGGCGTTTTATTCGCGACGACGCCGTTGGCTTTTCAGATGGTTAAATGGTTTGGGGTAGCTTATTTATTGTATTTAGCCTATTTGCAGTGGACAGCACCTATAAAAGACATCGAAATTCAACATGAAAAAAAGAATAAGTCTATTTCAGCGCTGCTATTGAATGGCTTTGTGGTCAATATCAGTAATCCAAAAGCGATTGTATTTTTATTGGCGGTTTTGCCTCAGTTCTTAGATTTAAGTAAACCTCAATGGATACAATATCTGATTATGGCAGCTACTATGATTACCATTGATTTAATTGTAATGGCTGGATATACAGGGCTGGCGTCAAAGGTTTTAAGATTACTTCGCTCACCTAAACAACAAAAATATTTAAATCGTGGTTTTGCTGTCATGTTTAGTTGCGCGGCGTTATTACTCAGTACAGTTCATCAAGCAGCCTGATTTAGGCCGCTTGAGTTTGGTTTTTGATTTTTTGAACCATGAAAATAAGAGCAAAACCCAAAGCCATACATAAAACAATACTGAGGCCAGTTGAGATATTTAGTGCGGCGCTTGACCATAGGCCAATACTGACGCCGAGTTGAGCTAAAACAAAAGCCCAAATAACCATTTGCTTTGGTGAATGAGCGAGTAGTCGAGCGCTCAATGCTGGAATAACCAGTAAGGCACCCATTAAAAGTGAACCTACTGCTCGTAAAGCTAATACTGTAAATAAGGCTAGCAGTAACATAAAAATGAGACGCTGCCATTTCGCATTTACGCCTTCACTAATCGCAATGTCTGAATCAATGGCAATTTGAATTTGAGGTTGCCAAAAGCGATAAAGAATTGCCAGTGATACGGCAATAATTAATGTGAAAACAGGTAAATCGTGCCAGTCGATACTGAGTAAATCACCGAATAAATAACTTAAAAGCTCTGGTCTTAAACTTGGAACATGTTGAATAAATAGAAGACCACTACATAGTAATGTTGCTGAGCATAAGGCAAGTAGAGCATCGTTTGGCAAACGATTGTCATGCAATGCCCATAAAATAGCGACTAATAAAATAGCCGTACCTGCCACGCCAAGCCACAAAGGAAGGCTTAAAGCACCAGCAATTGCTACTCCAAGTAAGGTTCCGTGTGCCATCGTGTCTGCAAAAAAAGACATACGTCTCCATAACATGAGACAACCAAGTGGTGCGGTCAAAAAGACCAATAAGGTTCCCATAATCCATGCGGGTAACAATAATTGTAACCATTCCATCATGGCTTAAGCTTCCGGTTCTGGGTGAATGTGAGGTCGACTATTGTGAGGGCAGGGGTGTGCTGCATCACCATGCGCACAGTGGTCATGATGGTGTTGATAAAAAACTCGCTGGGTACCAAATATTGCCTGATACTCAGGATGCTGTTGAATATTTTCAGGTAAACCGCTGCAGCATATATGTTTATTTAAACAAACAACTCTATGCGTCCCTTGCATAACCCACTGTAAATCGTGGGAAACAATTAAAATGGCACATCCATAACGCTCTGGCAGACTACGCACATACTCATAAAGCTCAGCTTCAGATTGAATATCTAAACCTTGCATCGGTTCATCAAGAACGAGAATGTCTGGCTTTCTAAGTAAAGCACGTGCGAGCAGCACACGTTGGCGCTCTCCACCAGAAAGCTGCTGTACTTTTGATTGTTGTAGCTTTGCAATGCCAGTGTCTTGAATAATTTCTTGGCGAAGGGCAGGGATACATTTTTCAAGATCTAATAAATCTTGAACACGTAAAGGAAGACTATGAGAAGGGTTAAACTTTTGAGGAACATAAGCCATTTTTAGTTTTCTGTTGCTTATGACGCGTCCGCTACTTGGCTTTAAAATTCCAAGTAGAACTTTAATTAAAGTCGACTTACCCGCACCATTTGGACCAATTAAGGTCACAATTTCATTTTGATGCAGATCAAAATCGACTTTTTTTAATATATCCCGATCATCACGGTGAACAGAAACCTGTTCAAGTTGAATCAATACAGGATTTAGCGAGCTGTGCGGCACTGCTGGCATTTCCCCGAAATTTCAATAATGCTGTGTTGTGCTGTGAAATCATCTAAAGCTGCAAGTTGGTCGAGTTGTTGAGTCAGACCTTGTGAAGATGCTTCTTTAACAGTGTGACATTCGGTGCAAATTAAGAATGCAGCTTGATGTCCTTCGCGTGGATGACAGCATGGAATATAAGCATTAATAGATGTTAAGCGATGAATTAGACCTTTTTCTAATAAGAAGTCTAAAGTTCTATAAACAGTAGGAGGAGCGGCAGGACGATCTGTTTGGCTTTTAATACGTGCTAATAAGTCATACGCACCCATTGGACCTGAAGCATTTAAAATGAGTTCAAGAACTTCTTTACGTAAAGGCGTAAGACGTGCACCAACCGCAGAACATAAAGTTTCTGCTTCAGCTAAACGACTTGCGACATTATGGTGATCATGCACACCATGCAAAGAATCATGATGTTCATGCGTGCAAGAACTCATAGACATAACCTCAAATTTTTAATGGAATATTAGCATGAAGCGATGCTTCATTCGATTAATCTTAGGTATTTTTGTAACTTTGTTATATTATAACATGCTTCGAGCTATTACTAATTGATGGTCTGTCATGTTCCGCGTTTTTGTTTTCAGTATGTTCTCTCTAATGAGTACGCTAGGTTGGAGTCAGGGTTTGGTTGTCTCTACACACCCAATCTATTTGATTGCAAAAGAAATTACTAAAGGCGTTGAAGAGCCTCAGTTATTGCTGCAAGGGCAAAGTGGGCATGACGTTCAACTCACCCCAGAACATCGTAAAGCAATCAATGATGCTTCTTTGGTAATTTGGTTAGGAAAAGCTCATGAAGCTCCTTTAAACAAATTGCTGAGTAACAATAAGAAAGCAATTTCTTTATTAGACAGTGGTATTCTTACTGTTTTGCCGCAGCGTAATACACGTGGCGTTGCTTTATCAAATACTGTAGATACACATGTCTGGTTAGAACCAAACAATGCAGTGCGGATTGGCTTTTTTATTGCGGCTTTGCGTTCGCAGCAGCATCCTGAAAGTAAAGCGAAATATTGGAATAATGCTAATGCATTTGCTCGGAATATGTTGCAGGCAGCTCAAGCTTACGATAGCTCAAGTAATGGTAAACCTTATTGGTCTTATCATGATGCTTATCAGTATTTGGAACGCTCGCTTAATTTAAAGTTTGCAGGTGCTTTAACGGATGACCCGCATGTTGCGCCTACAGCGGCTCAAATTAAGTATCTTAATGATAATCGACCAAAACCTCAGATGTGTTTACTTGCAGAAAGTTTCACAACAAAAGGTCAATATCAGAAACTGGGCAGTATTACCTTCCAACCCGTTGATGAAAGTATGAATAATGAGGACGATTTTGTAACAGCATGGAAGAAACTGGCTATAAAAACCGATAAATGCGTATTAAATACGCAAAAGTAAGATAAAAAGTAAACAAAGGCTGACTGTAGCGTCAGCACCACCTGTCACGAAAAACCCCGACTAAAGTCGGGAAAAGATTGCATGTTCAGGGGTGTAACTCTATAATGCCTGCGATTAAAAGCGATCATCAGCTAAACTTGTCAAGCATTTATGCTGTGAGTGGATAAATAATGAGCCAAACTAGTCGCTTGATTGACCGACGATTAGCAAAAGCTTTGGTCTTCTTACAAGCATGCATGATCCCTGTTTCCGCACTTGTGGCGTGGAGCATAAAAGACATGACAGCAGCATTAAGTGCGGCACTTGGTGCATTGGTCTGCTGGCTTGCTACCAGTTATTTTGCGTGGCAATCCTTCAGAACAGCAGGTGCGAGAGCATCGAAACAAGTGCTGTCTAACATGTATAGGGGCATGTTAGGCAAATTTGCAATCATGATCGTTGGATTTATTTTGATTTTGAGCAATGTTAAACCTTTATCACCGTTAGCATTGCTGTTTGGTTTTATCCTCGTTCAAATGATGTCGTGGGTTGCTCCTTTTTGGGTTTCACGTCTACAAAAACGAGTATAGAAACAAGAAGAATTGAAGATTTTTTGGAGGGTGGCGAGATATCGACAGTACGCCGATGTTCGTTTCCCTTCTTTTTAGTAATTGACATTGACCAGGTGTGATTTATGGCTGCTGAAGAACATGCCCTCACTTCGACAGAGTATATCAAGCATCACTTGACCAATATGACCTATGGCAAAATGCCAGATGGTACATGGAAATTGGCTGAGACTGCTGAAGAAGCTCATTCGATGGGGTTCACTGCAATTCACTTGGATTCAATGGGTTGGTCAATTGGCCTTGGTGTGATTTTTTGTTTGTTATTTTGGATGGTTGCGAAAACTGCGAAAGCTGGTGTTCCAACAAAATTCCAATCTGCAATTGAAATGATCATTGAGTTTGTTGACTCAAGTGTCCGTGATACTTTTCATGGCAAATCACGTTTAATCGCTCCACTTGCACTCACTATTTTCGTGTGGATTTTCCTCATGAACTTAATGGACTTGATCCCAGTTGACTGGATTCCTCAAGTAGCTGCATTTATTGGTGCTAACGTATTTGGTATGAACCCTCACCACGTTTACTTCAAGATCGTTCCATCTACAGATCCAAACATTACCCTTGGTATGTCTTTATCTGTATTTGTACTTATCTTGTTCTACAGCATCCGCGAGAAGGGTGTTGGCGGTTTCGTAGGCGAGTTGGCACTTAACCCATTTAACCCAAGTAATCCAGTTGCAAAAGCGTTGCTTATTCCAGTGAACTTGATTTTGGAATTGGTAACATTCCTTGCTCGTCCTATTTCATTGGCTCTCCGACTGTTCGGTAACATGTATGCCGGTGAGTTAATCTTTATCCTGATTGCATTATTGCCGTTTTGGATTCAATGGGCGTTATCTGTGCCTTGGGCGATCTTCCACATTCTTGTAATCACGTTGCAGGCATTCATCTTTATGATGCTTACCATCGTTTACTTGAGCATGGCAAGCGAAAAACATTAATGGTATTGCCTAACTATCAAATGATGGTTGGGCTGAATTTTTTTAATTTAATTTGGTAATAACCTAACCTCTGAGGAATTTTTCATGGAACTCACTTTAGGTCTAGTTGCAATTGCATCTGCTATCTTGATCGCTTTCGGTGCTTTGGGTACTGCGATTGGTTTTGGTCTTTTGGGTGGTCGCTTTTTAGAAGCTGTAGCTCGTCAACCAGAATTAGCTCCACAACTTCAAACTCGTATGTTCTTAATCGCGGGTCTTCTTGATGCTGTGCCTATGATCGGTGTTGGTATTGGCTTGTTCTTCATCTTCGCTAATCCATTTGTAGGTTAATCAGCTTAATTCCTAAATCCACTATTTGAGGAATTGCAATGAATATCAACCTCACATTGATTGGTCAAGCGATTGCGTTTGCGTTTTTTGTCGCATTCTGCATGAAGTTTGTTTGGCCACCACTAATCAATGCGATTAGTGAGCGTCAGCGTAAAATCGCTGATGGCTTAAATGCAGCAGAAAAAGCGAAAGCTGACCTTGCCGATGCACAAGCGCAAGTGAAGCAAGAACTTGATGCAGCTAAAGCACAAGCGGCTCAATTGATCGAACAAGCGAACCGTCGTGCAGCGCAATTGATCGAAGAAGCTCGTACTCAAGCTGCGGCTGAAGGTGAGCGTATTCGTCAACAAGCTAAAGAAGTTGTTGATCAAGAGATCAATTCTGCTCGCGAAGAATTACGTCAACAAGTAGCTGCCTTGGCAGTAACTGGTGCAGAAAAGATCCTGAACCAACAAGTTGATGCAGAAGCTCATAACGCCATGCTGTCTCAGCTGGCTGCTAAACTTTAAGCGAGGCGAATTATGGCTGAACTCTTGACGTTGGCACGTCCGTATGCCAAAGCAGCATTTGCTTATGCTTCTGAGCAAGGTGCAACAGACAATTGGTCGAATGCGTTACAAGTGCTCAGTGCTGCGGTGCAAGACGAAGCATTTTCCGCTTATTTAAATCGCCCTGAACTTACTCCTGCGGAGCAAGTGAAGCTTTTTGCTAAAGTTTTAGGTGAAGATCAATCTCAAGCAGTGTCTAACTTTTTGACACTTCTTGCAGATAACGATCGATTAGTGTTGTTACCTGAAATTGCAGCAGAATATGAACAGCTTAAATCACAGAATAACAATACGGTTGATGTCGTGATTGAATCGGCGTTTCCGTTAACTTCTGTTCAGGAACAATTGCTTGCACATGCGTTAGAAAAACGCTTCAAGGCAGCAGTTAATGTTTCTGTAGAAGTTAATCCTGCTTTGATTGCAGGTGTGGTTATTCGTGCAGGCGATCAAGTGATAGATGATTCTGCGCTTAACAAGCTTGAAAAAATGCGTACTCGTCTTCTTGCATAATGCAAATGATGAAGACTGAACTAATAAAAGATTGAGGAATAGCGCAATGCAACAACTGAATCCATCCGAGATCAGTGCGCTCATTAAACAGCGTATCGGAGATCTGGACACCAGCGCGACCGCTAAAAACGAAGGTACCATTGTTATGGTATCCGACGGTATCGTGCGTATTCACGGTCTTGCTGATGCAATGTACGGTGAAATGATCGAATTCGACGGCGGCTTATTTGGTATGGCACTGAACCTAGAACAGGATTCAGTGGGTGCCGTTGTTTTAGGTAACTACCTAAGCCTTCAAGAAGGTCAAAAAGCTCGTTGTACAGGTCGTGTTTTAGAAGTTCCAGTTGGTCCTGAACTTCTTGGCCGTGTAGTAGATGCTTTGGGTAACCCAATTGATGGTAAAGGCCCAATTGATGCAAAATTAACTGATGCTGTTGAAAAAGTAGCACCAGGCGTAATTTGGCGTCAATCTGTAGACGAGCCTGTTCAAACTGGTTATAAATCAGTTGATACCATGATTCCTGTGGGTCGTGGTCAGCGTGAGTTGATTATTGGTGACCGTCAAACTGGTAAAACAGCAATGGCGATCGATGCGATCATCGCTCAGAAAAACTCTGGCATTAAATGTGTATACGTTGCGATTGGTCAAAAACAATCAACAATTGCAAACGTTGTACGTAAGCTAGAAGAAACTGGCGCTATGGCGTATACAACTGTTGTCGCTGCTGCGGCTGCTGATCCTGCTGCAATGCAGTATTTAGCTCCGTACTCTGGCTGTACAATGGGTGAATACTTCCGTGACCGCGGTGAAGACGCTCTTATCATTTATGATGATTTGTCTAAGCAAGCTGTTGCTTACCGTCAAATTTCATTGCTTTTACGTCGTCCACCAGGTCGTGAAGCGTATCCGGGTGACGTATTCTATCTTCACTCACGTCTTCTTGAACGTGCTTCACGTGTATCTGCTGACTACGTTGAGAAATTCACTAATGGCGCAGTAACTGGTCAAACTGGTTCTTTAACTGCATTGCCAATTATTGAAACTCAAGCAGGTGACGTATCTGCATTCGTACCAACGAACGTAATTTCGATTACTGACGGTCAGATCTTCTTAGAAACATCATTATTCAACGCAGGTATCCGTCCTGCTGTGAACGCGGGTATCTCTGTATCTCGTGTTGGTGGTTCTGCTCAAACTAAGATCATCAAAAAATTGTCTGGTGGTATCCGTACCGCTTTAGCACAATACCGTGAATTGGCTGCGTTTGCTCAGTTCGCTTCTGACCTTGACGAAGCAACTCGTAAGCAACTTGAACATGGTCAACGTGTAACTGAGTTAATGAAGCAAAAACAATATGCTCCTTACTCAATTGCTGACCAAGCTGTTTCTGTTTATGCATCTAACGAAGGCTATATGGCTGACGTAGAAGTTAAGAAAATCGTAGACTTTGATGCTGCGTTAATTGCTTACTTCCGTTCTGAATATGCTCCGTTGATGAAACAAATCGATGAAACTGGTGATTACAACAAAGACATCGAAGCAGCAATCAAAGCAGGTATTGAAAGCTTTAAAGCGACTCAAACTTACTAAGTTCAGTTTTAGTTAAGTTTGGTTCACGGATCAACCTTCGGAAGCTCGAAAGGGCTTTCGAATACTAGGTTAAGCGTATGGCAAATTTAAAAGAAATTCGCGCCAAAGTAGCTAGTATCAAGAGCACGCAAAAGATTACTCGCGCGATGCAAATGGTAGCTGCTTCTAAAATGCGTCGTGCGCAAGAGCGCATGGCTCAGGGCCGTCCGTATGCCGATAATATGCGCCGTGTAATTGCTCACTTGGTACAAGCAAACCCTGAATACAAACACCGTTATATGGTTGACCGCCCAGTTAAGCGTGTTGGCTATATCGTAGTGTCTTCAGATCGTGGTTTGGCAGGTGGCTTGAACATTAACTTGTTCAAGAAAGTTGTGCAGCATGTCAAAGCACAACAACAGCAGTCAATTGAAGTTGAATTTGCTTTAATTGGTCAAAAAGCGGTTTCGTTTTTTAAGAATTACGGCGGTAAAGTGCTTGGTGCAACTACCCAACTTGGCGATGCGCCGAGTTTGGAACAGTTAACTGGCTCAGTGCAAGTTATGCTTGATGCATTTGATAAAGGCGAATTAGATCGTATCTATCTCGTATCAAATGGCTTCGTTAATGCAATGACTCAGCAGCCTAAAGTAGAACAACTTGTTCCTTTAGCACCAGCAGAAGAAGGCGATGATCTCAACCGTACTTATGGTTGGGACTATATCTACGAACCAGAAGCAGAAGAATTGTTAAATGGTTTGTTGGTTCGCTATATCGAGTCTATGGTTTATCAAGGTGTGATTGAGAACGTTGCATGTGAGCAGTCAGCTCGTATGGTCGCGATGAAAGCAGCGACAGACAACGCAGGACAATTGATTAAAGACCTACAACTCATTTACAACAAGCTGCGTCAAGCCGCGATTACTCAGGAAATTTCCGAGATCGTTGGCGGTGCCGCTGCCGTTTAACATTATTAAGTTTGAATTGAGGAGACAGCAATGAGTAGCGGTCGTATCATTCAGATCATCGGCGCGGTTATCGACGTCGAGTTTGAGCGCACAAGCGTTCCTAAGATCTATGACGCTCTCCAAGTTGACGGTACTGAAACTACTTTAGAAGTTCAGCAACAACTTGGTGATGGTGTTGTTCGTACCATCGCAATGGGTTCTACAGAAGGTCTTAAACGTGGCCTTAATGTAACTAGCACAAACGCACCGATCTCTGTTCCAGTGGGTCCAGCTACGCTTGGCCGTATCATGGACGTTTTAGGTCGTCCTATCGATGAAGCAGGTCCTGTTGCGACTGAAGAACGTTTGCCGATTCACCGTCAAGCGCCTTCTTATGCTGAACAAGCAGCTTCTACTGACCTTTTAGAAACTGGTATTAAAGTAATTGACTTACTTTGCCCGTTTGCAAAAGGTGGTAAAGTTGGTTTATTCGGTGGTGCGGGTGTTGGTAAAACCGTTAACATGATGGAATTGATCAACAACATCGCAAAAGCACACTCAGGTTTATCTGTGTTTGCTGGTGTTGGTGAGCGTACTCGTGAAGGTAACGACTTCTATCACGAAATGAAAGATTCTAACGTTCTTGACAAAGTAGCAATGGTCTACGGTCAGATGAACGAGCCACCAGGTAACCGTTTACGCGTAGCGTTAACTGGTTTGACTATGGCTGAATACTTCCGTGATCAAAAAGACGAAAATGGTAAAGGTCGTGACGTATTATTATTCGTCGACAACATCTACCGTTATACACTTGCGGGTACTGAAGTATCAGCATTGTTAGGTCGTATGCCATCTGCGGTAGGTTACCAACCTACACTTGCAGAAGAAATGGGTGTTCTTCAAGAGCGTATTACATCTACTAAGTCTGGTTCGATCACATCGATCCAAGCAGTATATGTACCTGCCGATGACTTAACAGACCCATCGCCTGCAACTACATTTGCTCACTTAGATGCAACAGTAGTATTGAGCCGTGATATCGCATCTTCTGGTATTTACCCAGCGATCGATCCACTTGACTCAACTTCACGTCAGTTAGACCCATTAGTTGTTGGTCAAGAGCACTATGAAATTGCGCGCGCAGTACAAAACGTATTGCAACGCTATAAAGAGCTTAAAGACATCATCGCAATCTTGGGTATGGATGAATTGGCAGAAGAAGATAAATTGGTTGTTTACCGTGCGCGTAAAATCCAACGTTTCTTCTCTCAACCATTCCACGTAGCTGAAGTATTTACTGGTGCTCCTGGTAAATTAGTACCACTTAAAGAAACGATTCGTGGCTTTAAAGGTCTATTAGCTGGTGAATACGATCACATCCCAGAACAAGCGTTCTATATGGTTGGTGGTATTGACGAAGTGATTGCTAAAGCTGAGAAACTCTAATTTAAGGAGATCATCTCATGGCGACTATGCAATGTGATATCGTAAGTGTTAAAGAGTCTATTTACTCTGGCGCAGTATCGATGTTAATCGCGAAAGGTGCAGGTGGTGAGCTTGGTATTTTGCCAGGACACGCTCCACTTGTTACTTTGCTTCAACCGGGCCCGATTCGTGTTCAGTTGGAAAATGGTACAGAAGAAATCGTCTATGTATCTGGCGGTGTTTTAGAAGTTCAACCTCATGTTGTAACGGTTCTTGCAGATACTGCTATCCGTGCTGACAATTTGGATGAAGCAGCAATTTTAGAAGCACGTAAAAATGCTGAACAATTGCTTGCAAACCAAAAGAGTGATTTGGACTCAGCTGCTGCTTTAGCATCTCTTTCAGAGATTGCAGGTCAGCTTGAAACAATCCGTAAAATCAAAAACCGCGCTCAATAAGACGCGGTTTGAGATTGAAAAAGCCACCTTACGGTGGCTTTTTTTTATTGCTAAAAAGAAAATTAAGAATCAGTTTTTGAATCTGATTTGTCATCTCCTGCCACAATTAGTGCAGCAAGTTTGACCATATCCATTTGGATTGTATTGAGCTGTTTCTCAATTTGATCAAAATCGATTTGTTGTAATTTTCCATTTAATAAAGGCATACTTAAAACTTGTTGATTTGCCTGTAATAAGTTTTGACGAATATTTTCAACTTCCTGACTTTTAATATCTAAACTAAGTAGTGCTTGATTTAAGCCTTTTAACTGCTGTTTTAGTGTCGTTACAGTTGTTTTTAGCTCTTGCTGATCTTTATCTTGAATGGCTTGCTCAACATCAAGTTGAGTGTCCTTAAGCTTTTCAATATAGTCACCGGCTTTGAGTTGTAAGTTCGCAGCATCTCGAACAATATAAAAAACATTCCCATTTTTTAATTCATTTTTATTATTTTTAGGCAGAGTTTCTTCTTGAGAATTATCAGTTTGATCTAGTGTTTGTTCAGTAGCTTGAGCAGAGTCTTGATCTTTTGCACGATCTTGTGCCTGATCACATCCAAGTAATAGCATACCTGAAGCAAAAATCACAAAAGGAAGAAATGCACCTTGTAAAACTTTTTTCATAACTACAAACAATACCAACTAAAGCAAGTGCGTACTATATGCATAAAATATGTAGAAATAAGGTATTGTTGCAAATGAACAACATTTTGACCAGACAATAAAAAAGAGTGCTGTAGCACTCTTTTTTATGAAATCGCTATAAAAATTATTTAGCGAGTTCTGCTTCAACTGCTTTTACAATTTGTTCGTCGTCTGCTGTTAAGTTTGGTGCAAAACGAGCAACAACTTCACCATTTTTATTCACTAAGAATTTTTCAAAGTTCCATAAAACTTCTGGCGCTGGGTTAGTTGGAATACCTAGGCCTTCCAAACGCTCGCGGAAAGGACCTTCACCAACGCGTTCTGGTTGAGCTGTTGTTAGAGCTTGATAAAGCGGGTGTTTATCTTCACCTGCTACAGAAATTTTAGAGAAAAGTGGGAAATGAACATCGTAGTTTAATGAACAGAATTGTTGAATTTCTTCATCTGAACCAGGTTCTTGTTCTTTAAAGTTGTTTGCAGGAAAACCTAAGATTTCAAGACCTTGATCTTTCTTTGCTTGATAAAGCTTTTCTAAGCCTTCGTATTGTGGAGTTAAACCACATTTAGATGCTGTGTTTACGATTAATAAAACCTTACCTTTATATTGGTCAAGGTCAACCGCTTTGCCTGAAATGGATTTTACTGGAATGTGATATACAGATTGAGTCATGAGTCTTTCCTAAAGATTGTAATTGATATCAAGTAACGCATTTGTTTTAACTGCTATTCTTGAGGAGTGCAATAATATTCGTGTTCAAAAAATAAAAAGAGAAGAAAAAACTGTCTGCGATCTAATTGTTTCTGATTTGAACAGGAGTCTGGCCTGTATATCTCTTAAAAAATTCAATAAAACTGGAACTGTGTTGATAACCTAAATCGTATGCTAAACGTTTAATTGGCATGCCTTGTCGAATTTGATGAATGGCGTAAACAATTTTGGCTCGATTACGCCATTCTGATAATGAAAGTTGTAACTCTTGTTGGCTTAAACGCAATAAATGACGATCACTGACTGAAAAATTCTGAAGTAACTGCTGTAAAGAGTGATTAAAAAATAATGGGTCTGAAAGCTTTTCCAAAATTGGTAGTAAAACTGGATGACGTGTTTGGGGTAAGTAATGAGAGTATGCTGTGGCTTGTTGTAACTGATCAAATAGAACTTGCAAAAGATGTTCTAAATATTCAGGTTTTCCATTTTGTTTTTGCTGTTCCACAATTTGTAAAACGAGGATTCGAAAGAAAGGCTGAATACTAAAGCATTTACAGACATTACCTAAAATAGAACAGAGGCTAGGGTGTAATCGAATACAGATATAGTGAATTTCATGATCGATATGAGTAGATTGATGAACCGTTTGAGGTGGAATCCAAAGTCCATAGCTTGGAGGAGATAAGTAGATTTGTTCTTCTACTTGCATTTCCAAAATACCATTCAAACTGAAATTAAAATCTCCCCAAAGTGAAGCATGAGGACGAACAATATCTTCTTTTTCATATAGAAACTCATGAACTTCTATATGGTTCAATAAAGAAAATTGTTGGTCCTCATTTTTCATCTATTTACTCTAAGTAATATTTAATTTTCACAAGTTACTTTAGGATTATTTAAGCCTTTGGCAAAGGTAAATGTACTAATTAATGCTAAAGCAACGAAGCTTAATACACCATAAATTAAAGTATTTTCATTGAAATGATCAACTACATAGCCACCTAATAATGAGCCTGTCGCAATCATGACTTGGAACATACCAACAAAAAGCGGCATGCCTTTTTCTACGGCATGAGGTGCATGTACAAACATCCAAATATTGGCAGAGGTAGGGAAAGCACCAAATGCGAAGCCCCATAATGCAGTAAGGACGATGGCACCAAATTCATGAATAGCAAAGATAGGGAAGCCGAAAAACACGATTGCAAAGCATGTTCCAACGAAGGCTAGAGTGTAACGGACATTTAAGTTACCGCTATATCCTGCAAACGCGTTTCCAAATATACCAGCAATTCCGTAAAGCAATAATAATGAACTAATGGTGGTACCGTTAAATCCTGCAATATTCTTAAAGAAAGGCGCCAAATAACTATAAGCGCAGAAGTGAGCAAGACCAATTAATAGGACAATTAGCATTCCGCTACGTGCTTTAGGTGTGCGCAATAACGCAGGTAAATCACGAATATGAATTGCTGAGTCTGGTATAAGTTTAGGTAGGAAAATCAGTTGAAGTACGAGTACAACAAGACCGATCGCAGCGGTAATACCAAATGCACTACGCCAGCCATAAAACTCACTTAACCAAGTTCCAATTGGTACCCCTAATACAGTCGCAAAGGTTACACCAGCCATAACTACGGCAGTGGCTTTAGCAATAGGCAAATGTGCAGGTGCGAGCTTGCCGCTTAATGCAATAGCTGTGGCCCAAAAACCACCGATTGAGATACCTAAAATTAAGCGGCTCAGTAATAAAACATGGAAGTTTTCAGCAAAAGCAGTAATGGTATTGGCAATGACCATAATTGCAGTGAGTAAAATAAGCACATAACGACGGTCAAGTTGTTTGACTGAAACAGGTAATAGCGGAGCTGCAATCGCTGCCATAATGCCAGGGACAGTAATAATAAGACCAGCTGTACCTACAGAAATATGCAAATCAGCCGCAACGCTATTTAAAACACCGACTGGTAAAAATTCACTTGTTACTAATGCAAATGCTGCAATGGCAACGGTCAAAATGGCAAACCAGCTCCCTTGAGTGGAGGTCGTGGGTCGCGCTTTAGAAGTAGTAGATTGTTCCATAAGAAATCCTGACTTGGCTAAATTCAAAGTGAAGAAAGACAAATTTTTAATTAACTAACGATCATTATGAAAATAAAATAGTTGATAAAAAATCGAACGTCAATTAATTTAATAACGATTGTTATAAAAATAGATGTGATATTTATGACAAATAGGCATGAAACAGATCTTGTTGTTAATGAAGAAACGCTGAAAAAGAAGCGTGGACGTCCTAAATGCTTTGATGAGCAGCAAGTGTTAGAGAAGTCAATGTTACTTTTTTGGGAACATGGCTACGAAGCAACGTCGATTAGTGACTTAACGCAGGCTTTAGAAATTACAGCACCAAGCTTATACAGTACTTTTGGTGATAAGGCAGGCTTGTTTTATAAGAGTATTGATTACTACTTAGCTCATGAAGCATGCCCTATAGAAACAATTTTTTTAGAAGCCAAAACAGCAAAAATTGCTTTTGAATTATATCTTTATGACAATGTAAAAAGATTGGTTCAACCTAATAAGCCAGCAGGTTGTATGTTGGTAGTTGCAGCTATGAATTGTTCTGATGCAACGCAAGACGTACAGCAAAATTTATTAGATAAGAGAATAAAGACCAAAGAAAAGTTATTAAAACGTCTAGAACAGGGGGTAGAGCAGGGTGACTTAGCTGCCGATGCACCTCTTCAAGAAATGACAGATTTCTATGCCACAGTTATTCAAGGGCTGACGATTCAAGCGAGAGATGGCGCGAGTACCGAGCAACTACACAAAGTGGTAGAGCATGCCATGAAAGCTTGGGCATTATTTTAAAAAATTAGTAATGTCCTAAGTTCAATATCAATGTCGGAAATGCGATATTTCAATTTATTAAGACATTCTCCAAAATAAAATCTCTTTTGTAGAGGGTGTATTACTATGAGTCAGGTCATGAAATATCACAAATGGGCATTTATTTTCCCCATTTTGGCAGTATTGATTTGGTCTTTAAATATTGTAGTCACTCGATACGTCTCGGATTATATCTCTCCGGTGAGCATTAGTTTTTATCGATGGCTAATTGCTTTTATCATTTTGACTCCATTTATGATTGTGTCAGTTTGGAGACAGAGACAATTAGTAAAACCATATTTGCTTAAGCTTGCTGTGCTAAGTGCATTTGGAATGGTGCTCTATCAAGGTCTTGCTTACACAGCAGCTCACTATACCACTGCAACTAATATGGGGATTGTGAACGCATTCATTCCGATCTTTACTATTTTTGTTTCTCTTGCGATTTTAAAAGATGTGCCTAATCGATTTGCAGTTTTTGGCAGTATTTTATCTTTCGCCGGTTTGCTATATGTCATGTCCCAAGGAGATATTCATAAGCTGTTAAGTGGTGGTGGACATCTTGGTGATGCATTAATGATTATTGCCGTGTTCTTCTACGCATTTTATGGGGTCTTCCTTAAAAAATGGCAGCTGCCACTGCCAATCATGACAAGCTTATATGTGCAGATTGGGTTTTCTGTGATATTTCATTTGCCTTTAATTTTCTGGTTTGGTCTTGATGGCTTGAATGCGGCAAATGCGCCAAGTGCAATTTATGCTGGAGTATTTGCCTCTTTAATTGCGCCGTTAGTTTGGATGCTGGCCGTACAACAACTTGGCCCAAATAGAACCAGCATCTTCATGAACTTGGTTCCTGTCTTTACGGCAGTCATTGCAAGCGTTTGGTTATCTGAACAGTGGACCATTTACTATACCTTAGGTGGCATCGTGATCTTAATTGGTATCATTATGGCTCAAAAAAAGGTCAGTGTTAAAAAACCAGACTTAATCCAAGAGCAAAACTAAAGTCATTAAAAAAACTATGGCATATTTTAGAAAAAACTGATGAAAATATGCCATTTTTTTCTTAGTTAAAGTTTTTCTATATGATTTATAAATAGATTATAAAAACAAGTTGAAATATAAATATTAAAAAAGACGAGTAAAAATATTAATATAATTTTAACTTATAAGCGAAAAAATCTAAATTCCCTACACTTTTCATGCTTTTTTTAGAGAAATTATATATTTCTCTACTATAGTCTCTTACCACATAATAGCGTCCACTACGAAAGACGCTATTTTAAGCAATTTTTCTTTCGTTCCAGAGATATCCAAACCCTCTGGATGCGGTATATACCCATCCTTTTTTATGCTCAGTTATCCCTATATAACTGAGCTTTTTTTTGTCTACAATTAAGGACGAATGACTTCACCAGTTAAGGCATTAATGATTCGGCTTGGTTGCTGACTTTGCCCTAAGTCGCCATTGAGATAGTTTAATTGTGAACCAAAGTATTGGCAGGCATCTTGTAGTGAATGAGCAGGTTCTTGTCCACTAGGATTAGCACTCGTCGACACAATAAAACCATGAAAAGCGTTGCACAATGCCACACATAAAGGATGTGTTGTTACTCGTACAGCTACAAGGGGATGTTCGCCCTTAATCCATGAAGGTATATGTTGATCAGCTGGCAATAACCAAGTCGTAGCTCTTTCTGATGGTTGATGATTAGACCAGCAGTCAATAATCTCTTGTTGAGTCGTTTGCGGTAAAGAAGTCAGCAAATGCTCGACTTGACTAATGTGGCCAGCTAATAAAATGACGCCTTTTTCGATAGGACGCTGCTTCAATTCAAGAATTTTTTGAAAAGCTTGCTCATTAAACGGGTCACAGCCTAGTCCCCAGACTGCCTCAGTTGGATATGCCAAAACTTGACCTTGTTGTAAACATTCGGCTGCTTCGGTCACTGAGGTCGTAATCATGGTAATACTTTCCTTTCAATCAAACAGAGTCGTTATTGTGCGCTCTAATATTAAGAACGACAACGTAAATACAATCCTGATTGTTGCATACATAAACCGAGTAGTTCTAGTTCCATCAATGATGAGGTGAGTTCAGAAACAGGTTGTGAATGATGCAAAACAAGCTGGTCAATATTTTGGCCTACCCAGTCTAAAGACTGATAAAGATTAATCAAATGCTCTGGAATTTCTGGGGTGCAAGAAACGATTGCCTCCTCTGTTGAGTTTTGTTGGCTCTGCCATTGGGTGGGTAGGGCGAGGTCTTCAATAATTTGTTCAGGGTGATCGACTAAAATTGCACCTTCACGAATAAGTTGATGGCAACCTTGATGAAATTCACTGTAAATATGACCGGGAATGGCAAATACGATTTTGCCTTGCTCAGCTGCTTTATTGGCAGTAATGAGGGAGCCACTTTTTAAAGTCGCTTCTACAACTAATACGCCTAAACTCAGACCGCTAACAATTCGGTTTCTACGTGGAAAATGCTGCTGTAGTGGTGGTGTTCCCGGTAAAAACTCACTAATGATGGCGCCGTTCTGAGCCAGAATATGTTCTGCCAATTTTTTATTTTGAGCTGGATAGGTACTGTCTAAACCTGTACCTGTCACTGCTATCGTACGTTGATGAACAGATGCACCTTGATGAGCTGCTTCATCAATGCCATATGCCAAGCCGCTACTTACATAAAAACCTTTTTCACTTAAATAATAGGCAAAATCATAAGCCACCTGACGACCATGTGGGCTAGGTTTTCGGCTACCGACAATCGCAATTTGCGGTTGTAATAATGCTTGTGCCTGACCTTTTCCAAAAATAACAGGTGGATGATCTGTATAAGGGAGTAATTGAGTTGGATAGCCAGCATCATCTGGCGTTAAAATAAAATCAGTATGCTGCTGAACTTGTTGTATAAGTCGTTCAAACTCAGTTTGACCTTGCGCCGTTTGAAACTCGTTTAGACGCTTTAAGTGATTAGCATGTAAGCCAAGAGATTGCCACTTTGCTAAACCATCAGGTTGAGTGGCTTTTTCACAGTCTCCAAAATAATCAATAATTTTTTTGAAGCTAACTAATGAGTGTTGCACCAAATACCACACTTTAAGTGTGTGGTAATGGTGTGAAGAAAGTTGGGTAAGCATTGTAAATGGTACATCCAGCACTAATCAGTAAAACGAGGTGGCTGAATGCTTGAACCGACTTTAATTGGTAAGTTGCTTTCTAGAACATAAGCATAGCTCAGCTGATCAAAAGTTCTAAAGACCATTAAACTACCAATTTGTTGACCAGGGAGCTGAATTGGTTCTTTTGTTTTTGGATCGCGAATGGTCTCGCCTTGTTGATCAATATCAAAAACTTGACCAACCTGAACACCTTGTGCTGTACCGCGGTCTAAAGTCACGACACTATTTTTTGCAGCTCTACCAATTGATCCCATGACGCGAATAATTTTGCCGCCATCAGTCACTTGCTTAGCATCTACGGGGTAAAATAATGTTGGTAAATTAGCTTGTTCTTCAGGCATAACACGATCGCCACGACGTACTTCACCATCATAGCTATCGGTAAGTTCTAATGTGGTAATGTCTTTTTCAGTAGACATCGCAACACCAGAAGCAACCTGTGACAGCTCTATGCCTAAGCTATGCTTTTTACCTTTACTGTCTGTGAAATAGTAAGGTTCGCCTTCGCGATAAACAGCATAGCGCTGACCTTCAACTAGACCTTTTCCTCTTGCATAAATAGTTTGGCCTTTTCCTGCAAGTACACGTTGATCTGCTGTCCCAACAATGTAAGGTGTGTTGGCAATTGAATCGGCTGGTAAAATAGTACTGTGCTCTAACCACTGTTTAATATGTTCAAGTGGAATAACCGGTACACTGTTATTTAATGCTTCGACACGAACTTGTGGTTGCAAGTTTGTGGTTTGGCCTGTGTAACGACGAATAATACCTACACAGCCATCTCCTTCATCTTTACCTACCAATGGTCGTCCATCTAAGCTGCATAGTAGTAATCTGTCACCAGGATAGATCCAGTGTGGATTTTTCACATGTTGATTGCTTGCCCAGATTTCAGGCCAACGCCATGGTTTATTTAGAAAATGACCGGAAATATCCCATAAGGTATCTCCACGTTTTACAACATACACATTGGGTGCATTGCTTTTAAGAGAAGGCGGATTATGATTCGGACTGGCAGCATGAACCTCTGCTACCGTACCAAATGCAACTCCTGTACAGAGTGCTAAAGCAAGTAAATGCTTTTTTATCCCCAAAGCATGAAATTGAACCATGCCGTCAAAAACCTTTTTCATTATGATAATTCCTAAAAATTATGCGTGCAGATGCGTTATAATAGGCGGCTAACACACAATTTTTCGATGAAGTATTTCCTTCATTTGGTTTTTTAATCAATGGCATAAGTGAGGACGTCAGTATGGCCTTATTACCTATTTTAAGTTTTCCTGATCCCCGTCTTCGTACCATTGCTAAGCCTGTTGAAGAAGTTACTGATGAAATTCGTCAACTTGCAGCAGATATGCTTGAAACCATGTATGCGGCACCAGGTATTGGTTTAGCAGCTTCTCAGGTCGATCGTCATATTCAGCTTATCGTCATAGATTTGTCTGAATCTAAAGATGAACCTTTGGTTTTCATTAACCCCAAAATAACTCCACTGACTGAAGAGACGCAGCCGTACGAAGAAGGCTGTCTATCAGTGCCACAAATATACGACAAAGTTGATCGCCCGTCACGTGTGAAAATCGAGGCAATTAACCTTGAAGGTCAAGCATTTGAGATAGAAGCTGACGGACTTCTCGCTGTTTGTATCCAACATGAAATGGATCACTTAAAAGGCAAATTGTTTGTGGATTATTTGTCGCCACTTAAACGTCAGCGCGCACGCGAAAAAGTCGAAAAGATTGTTCGTCAACGCGAGCGTGAAAAAGTTGCGGTGAAACGTTAAAAGTTTTTTCAAACATTATAGTGTGGATGTGATTTTTGGTTTTTCGTAGTGGTCTGTTGCTCGCATGTGCAGCAGTGTTTTTACAGATTGCGGTATTTCTACAGCCGCTATTGCCGAAGCAATATCAAATTGCTCCGGTCTGTGAAACTATTACCCGCGCTTTGCTTAAACCCAAGGCGCAGATGGAAACCATGTCACATACCATGCATATGCATCATGAGCGTCATATCGAGCAGGCACAATTACCTGAACATCATGACCACCATGATGCAAACCACCAGTGCCAATATTGTACCGTCTATGCCAATCTGGTTTTACCTCCCGAATTTGGCGTAAAAGAGGTACTCGTTCGTATACAAGTTCGCTTAGTCGCCTATCAGCAAGCATTTCGACATGTTTATTTTGCACTACAGCGACTCTTCTTACTCCCGCAAGGGCGTGCACCGCCTCTATTTGCATAAATAAAAGCAATTTTTTGTTGGGGTCTTCATTGACTTCAATATCACTTTATTTATGTTTTAGAGCGTATAAAAAATGCCACATTCTAAATTCTTATTACAGCCTTTATGGGTTGCGATGCTTGCTGTCTCTCATTCGGGTTTCGCTTTTGCCGATTCAGAAAAAAATGATGCCGATTCAAAATCGCTTCATTCATTAGCACCTATTGTTGTTACAGCACAGCAAGGCAATGATGCAAACGGTCTGATTGTACATGCAGATCCGAAACAACCAATTCAGCCAGTACCTGCTACAGATGGGGCAGACTATCTACAAAGTATTATGGGTTTCAACTCAATACAAAGTGGTGGAACAAATGGTGACGTGACATTCCGAGGCATGTTTGGTTCACGCATCAAAATTTTGACAGATGGAACGGAAAACCTAGGTGCATGTCCAAACCGTATGGATGCTCCAACTTCTTATATCTCTCCAGAAAGTTATGACCGTATTTCTGTCATTAAAGGTCCGCAAACTGTTCAATATGCCAATACAGGTTCGGCAGCAACAGTCCTGTTTGAACGTCAGCCTGAGAAACTTATCTCCGAAAAACCTTATCGTGGGCAAGCAAGTGTTTTACTAGGTTCATATGGACGTATTGACCATAATGTTGAAGCAGCAGTTGGCGATGAGAAAAAATATATCCGTTTAAATGCCAACCGCTCCGAGTCCAATAGTTATCAAGACGGTGATGGCAATACCGTGCCGTCAGCATGGAAAAAGTGGAATGCTGATGTAGCGCTTGGCTTTACTCCAGATGAAAACACGTGGGTTGAAATCACGGGTGGGAAATCTGATGGTGAATCGCTTTATGCTGGACGTTCAATGGATGGTTCTCAGTTTGCGCGTGAAAGTTTAGGACTTCGTTTTGAAAAGAAGAATATCACTGATGTGATCAAGAAAATTGAAGGGCAGGTGAACTATAGCTATAACGACCATATTATGGATAACTTTAGCTTGCGGCAGCCAGAACTAAAGCATGATCATGAAACTCATGAAATGTATCTAGATAAATCAGCTATGCAAGTAACGCGTAGAACACTAAATTCACGTTTAGTCATGACCACTGAATGGAATAAATGGAGTTTGATTACAGGTGTAGATTCTCAATTTAATAAACATGGTGGAAGCATGTCTTCACCAAAAATGAATATGCCGTTTAGTCAAGATATGCGTTTTCAATCATATGGTGCTTTTGGTGAACTCGGTTATCAATGGAACGATCAAAATAAGCTGGTTACAGGCGCACGTTTAGATCGAGTCACAGTTGAAGATGAACGCGCTGATTCTCAGGCAAAAGGCTTTAATACTAAACTTGAAAAGACTTTACCGAGTGCATTCGTTCGCTGGGAAAATCAATATCCTGAACATGACCTAAAAAGCTATATCGGTTTAGGTTATGTAGAGCGTATGCCTGATTATTGGGAGCTTTTCTCGCCTAAACACGGTAATGCTGGCTCAACCAATACCTTTAACGGTGTCAACCCTGAGAAAACATTGCAGTTGGATCTAGGCTTCCAGCAACAACATGGAGCTTTAAATACATGGGCTTCAGCTTATGCAGGTTTAGTAGGTGACTACATCTTAATGAGTTACCACCATCACCCAAGTATGGGAATGGGTGGGCATGATATGAGTCATGGTATTACTGCGGGTGCCAAAAATGTTGACGCGACTATTGCTGGTGCAGAGGCGGGTATTGGATACCAATTTACTGACCATATTCAAGCAGATTTGAGTGCTATGTATGCATGGGGTAAAAACACCACAGATGACAAACCGCTACCTCAAATTTCCCCTTTGGAAGGTCGTTTAAATATTCGCTATGTGGCTGATAAATATAATTTAGGGTTACTGTGGCGAGCGGTTGCTGAGCAAAACCGTGTGAGTCTACATCAAGGTAATATTGTGGGATATGATCTAAAACCAAGTAAAGGTTTTTCAACTCTTTCTCTAAACGGAAGTTACAACCTTCGTAAAGATATTGATGTCTCTGTTGGCATCGATAACGTATTAGATAAGACCTACACAGAACACTTAAATAAAGCGGGTAGTGCAGGCTTTGGATTTGCGAGCGAAGAGCAGTTCAATAATATCGGAAGAAATTATTGGGTTCGTATGAGCATGAAGTTTTAATCAGCTTAATGAATTAAATAAATTGAAAGAATTAATTTAAAGAGAGAAATGAAATGACAAATAAACTATCGCCAGAACAATCTTGGTGGGGATGGAAGTTACTTATTGTAGCCTCTATCTTAGCCTTACTATTTATGCTTATTTTCTACTGGGCAATTAACAATGAACCAGACTATATGCCAAGTCAAAAGAACAAGCAGATGATGGAGTCACATGAGCAAATGAATCACGCTGAAATGCACAGTTCATCAGCTCAATAGGCTCCTTAATATTTGAAAATGGAAGTCTGGTTAACGGGCTTCCATTTTTTATTTTTAGGTTTTAAAAACTATTGATGCATACTCGCTAAGGTTTTTACCTTACCTTGATTTTCATAAAGACGTAGGCCAAATTTCTGTAGATTACGACCTGATTGGGTTAAAAAAATTTCAACTTTTGGTGAAATTTTTGCGCCGTTAAAAAGTACTGAATTACGCAAAATCAGATAATAAGCAAACCATGGAGCAGACTGTTGAGGCAATCCAAGTAATTTCATCCGTTTCTTACCAATAAAAAATTGGGTAAGTTCTAAATGTTGTCGATAAGCAAGCTTCTGCTGCAAAGAGCGCAGATGCAGATATTTTCTCTCAAAAGGTTCTTTTGACAAGCTTGATCCTAACTCAACACTGCTGTGATCGGAGTGAGGATGAGCAAACTGCATCCAGTAAAGTAATCGCCAGCCTTCAGTTTCAGATTGAATAAGCCATTTTTCATCAATACCCATTAACCATCCGACATAACGCCAAAAATGTAAAAAACTCTTGGCTTCTTGTTTGGTTGGCCAGATACCTAAAGCTCTCATACCAAGTAAAACTACACTGCTAAAAGCCAAATTAGTCATGGCTAAATCAAACTGATTAAGAGGAATTCCCCAAACATCACTATTCCAACGATCAGACTTTTTTAATTGTCGGCGAACAAGAGCATGAATAAAACGAACATAAATCGTTGAAGTAAAACCTGAGCTTAAACGATCAAGTCCTTGAGGTTCAGTAATATCAACCCACCATTTTGTAGTTTCTGCTAAACGAGTACCAGCCTGTTTCTTTAGTACGCCTGTTAAAATTAATGGTTGATTAAATCCAGGATATAAATATCCCGCCATTAAAGATAAATCTCTAAGAATAAAACCATTATTTATTCCTAAACGGTGAGTAAATTTAATAGCTGCATCAATTTGGCGCTGATCTAACCACTCAGGCTTTTGTTCAATGTAATTAAAGAAATTTTCTAACTCATTAGGTATAGGCTCGAATAGGTCATTACGGCCTTGAAATAATATCTTTTCAAAAATCATGCGATGATCTTTGGGATTTTGCATAACCCAATCAATCACCTTATCCATTTCAACGTCCCCTTCACAAAGAGCACGTTGTAAAGATACATATTCCGTATAGTTGGGTTGTACAGGTTTTTCACAACAGATATTTAAAAACTGAGTAAAGAAATTACTGTCTTGCATATCATTAAAAGAAGCAAGTCGAGCCGGGCTAATCATTTGCATATCGTTACTTACTTATTGATCTGAATGATAAATAGGCTAATATGAATAATTATTCGCATTCAATTCGCATTTAACGAATAAAAAACGATGAGAAAAGTCCCACAGCAACAGCGTTCAAAAGTTATTGTTGACCATATCTTAGAGGCAACACAGCACTGTATTGCCCAATATGGATTGCTTCATACAACGACTCCTAAAATTGCAGAGAAATCTGGAGTGAGTGTAGGCTCGATTTACCAATACTTTGAGAATAAAGATCAAATCATAGAAGAACTATTACGCCGTAAAAGCGAACTATTAGGAGAACAACTCAAAGAATTAGTTATGCATCAAGGAAATATTCCTTTAGATCTGCTTATTCCCTTGGCGATAGAGCTAGGATTTAATGCATTAAAAGCCGATCACGGATTTTTTATAGAAGTACTGAAACATTGGCATGACTATAGTCATTCGCAAGCTGCTCAGATTTTAGAGAAGCATTTTTTTGAAGTGGGGCTATATACATTTAGTAGAAATCCTCATCAGTGGGACTTCGAACAAGTGAAACATAAATCCTTTGTAATTATTAATAGTACGCTTTTTACGATGATGCGTTACGTGAGTCAGAATAATTTTCTCATATCAGAACAACAACTTAAGCAAGAATTATCCATGATGATACTGGCTTATTTGGGTCAAAAATAAATATTTAAAATAATTATTAATATAAACCAATAACTTAACCAAATGCTTGATTTAAAAGTGAACGCTTAAGTCATAAGTTTTTAATTTTCGCTTGCAAAGGGTTAATAATCCTCTATAATGCACATCCATCGGCGGTGATGCAGATAGAAACTTGTTGAAAAACAGTTACTTGTGATTAGATTGGTTGCTTTAAGTGATGAATTTGATGATAAGGTAGTTTAGAAAATAAGTTTTAAAAAATATCGAAATTACCTGTTGACTTTTAAGAGATTAAGAGTAATATAGCCGACCTAGCTTGCTGGTGACGAACCAGGAAGAAGATCATTAAGAGAATTGAAGAACAACTTGTGTGGATTTTTACTG
>NZ_JBKGFO010000007.1:0-203833 GCF_046557555.1 Acinetobacter sp. H1(2024) | reverse complement strand
TTATGCAGTTACTTTCGCAACAACACCAGCACCTACAGTACGACCACCTTCACGGATCGCAAAACGTAGACCTGGGTCCATTGCGATTGGGTGGATTAATTCTACTGACATTTCAACGTTGTCACCTGGCATAACCATTTCAACGCCTTCTTTCAACTGGATTGCACCAGTTACGTCAGTTGTACGGAAGTAGAACTGTGGACGGTAACCATTTAAGAATGGAGTGTGACGACCACCTTCTTCTTTAGAAAGTACGTATACTTCTGCGTCGAATTTAGTGTGCGGCTTGATTGTACCTGGTTTAGCAAGTACTTGACCACGCTGTACGTCTTCACGCTTAGTACCACGAAGTAATACACCACAGTTCTCGCCTGCACGACCTTCGTCAAGAAGTTTACGGAACATTTCTACGCCAGTTACAGTTGTTTTAACTGTATCTTTAATACCAACGATCTCTACTTCTTCACCAACTTTAACAATACCTGATTCTACACGGCCTGTTACTACAGTACCACGACCAGAAATTGAGAATACGTCTTCGATCGGCATTAAGAATGCTTTGTCGATAGCACGTTCTGGTTCTGGGATGTAAGAGTCAAGAGCTGCTACAAGAGCAAGAACTGATTCTTCACCGTAAGGACCTGCTTCACCGTTAAGAGCAGCAAGAGCTGAACCACGGATTACTGGAGTGTCATCACCTGGGAAGTCATAAGTAGAAAGAAGTTCACGAACTTCCATTTCTACTAATTCAAGTAATTCTTCGTCATCAACAAGGTCGCATTTGTTTAAGAATACGATGATGTAAGGTACACCAACCTGACGAGAAAGAAGGATGTGTTCACGAGTTTGTGGCATTGGACCGTCAGTCGCAGCACATACAAGGATCGCGCCGTCCATCTGAGCAGCACCAGTGATCATGTTTTTAACGTAATCGGCGTGGCCCGGGCAGTCAACGTGTGCGTAGTGACGAATTGGAGAATCGTATTCTACGTGTGAAGTATTAATTGTAATACCACGTGCTTTTTCTTCAGGTGCTGAGTCGATTTGTGAGTAATCTTTCGCTTCACCGCCGTAAGTTTTTGCACAAATAGTTGCAATCGCAGCAGTTAAAGTTGTTTTACCATGGTCAACGTGACCGATTGTGCCCACGTTTACGTGTGGCTTATTACGTTCAAACTTGGCTTTAGCCATGATGATCTTCCTTTATTAACTACTCATGGAGGGTCACCCCATGAGCACTTGGTTTTCAACTAAGAATTAGTTAGGGCTTATAGTAATCGAAAGATTACTCGTCGTCACCTTTTTTACCGCCAGCTTGGAATTTAGCAATGATGCCTTCAGCCACGTTACGTGGAGTTTCAGCATACTTAGCAAATTCCATTGAGTAAGTCGCACGACCTTGAGACATAGAACGCATTTGAGTCGCGTAACCAAACATCTCAGCAAGAGGAACTTCTGCTTTAATTGCTTTTGTTCCACCAGGAAGATCGTCCATACCTTGAACCATACCACGACGACGGTTTAAGTCACCCATGATATCGCCCATGTAGTCTTCTGGAGTTTCTACTTCAACTTTCATGATAGGTTCAAGAAGGATAGGATCCGCTTTCATGAAACCATCACGGAAGGCATAAGAACCTGCCATTTTGAACGATAATTCGTCAGAGTCGACATCATGGTAAGAACCGTCGAATAATGTCGCTTTAATACCAACAACAGGGTAACCAGCTAATACACCATTCTTCATACGTTCTTGAATACCTTTGTCAACCGCGCCAAAGAATTCTTTAGGTACTACACCACCAACAACTTCTTCAACGAATTGGTATTCTTTACCAGACTCATCAACATCAAGCGGTTCAAGACGTACATATACGTGACCAAACTTACCTTTACCACCAGTTTGACGTACGAATTTACCTTCTTGTTCAACAGACTTTTTGATCGTTTCACGGTAAGCAACCATTGGTTTACCAATGTTAGCTTCAACACCGAATTCACGCTTCATACGGTCAACAATGATGTCAAGGTGAAGTTCACCCATACCAGCAATAATTGTTTGACCAGATTCTTCGTCTGTACGAACACGGAACGATGGATCTTCTTTAGCCAAACGACCTAAAGCGATAGACATTTTTTCTTGGTCTGCTTTAGTTTTTGGTTCAACAGCCAATGAAATTACTGGCTCTGGGAATTCCATACGCTCAAGAGTAATGATGTTTTTCTCATCACATAATGTATCACCAGTTGTAACGTCTTTAAGACCTACACACGCTGCGATATCACCTGCACGGATTTCATCAAGATCTTGACGTTCGTTCGCATGCATTTGCACGATACGACCGATACGTTCACGCTTAGCTTTAACTGGGTTATAAACCGGATCACCTTGTTTAAGAACACCAGAGTAAACACGTACGAATGTTAAGTTACCTACGAATTTGTCGTTCATGATTTTGAACGCAAGCGCAGAGAACGGAGCTTCGTCAGATGCTTCACGAGACGCTTTAGTTTCGTCTTTGTCGTCAAGGATACCTTCGATCGCTTTAACTTCTGTAGGTGATGGTAAGAATTCAATTACAGCATCCAACATACGTTGAACACCTTTGTTCTTGAACGCAGAACCACAAAGCATTACTTGAATTTCAGAAGCTAATGTACGAGCACGTAAACCTGCAATGATCTCTTCTTTAGAAAGATCACCTTCTTCAAGGTACTTGTCCATTAATTCTTCAGAAGCTTCAGCCGCAGCTTCAACCATTTTTGTACGCCATTCGTTAGACGTATCAACTAGGTCAGCTGGGATATCAGCATATTCAAACTTCATACCTTGAGATGCTTCATCCCAGATAATCGCTTTCATTTCGATAAGGTCAACAACACCCTGGAATGTATCTTCAGCACCAATTGGCACAACGATAGGAACAGGATTACCACCTAAACGAGTTTTAACTTGCTCAACAGCACGGAAGAAGTTTGCACCAGTACGGTCCATCTTGTTCACGAATGCTAAACGAGGCACTTTATATTTGTTCGCTTGACGCCATACAGTTTCAGACTGAGGTTGTACACCACCTACAGCACAGTAAACCATGCACGCACCGTCAAGAACACGCATAGAACGTTCAACTTCGATTGTGAAGTCTACGTGTCCCGGGGTGTCAATTACGTTGATACGGTGCTGTTCGAATTGGTTACCCATACCAGACCAGAAACAAGTCGTAGCAGCAGAGGTAATTGTAATACCACGCTCTTGCTCTTGTTCCATCCAGTCCATTGTTGCTGCACCGTCGTGTACTTCACCAATTTTGTGAGATACACCTGTGTAGAACAAAATACGTTCAGTTGTAGTTGTTTTACCTGCGTCAATGTGCGCAGAAATACCGATGTTACGGTAACGAGTAATTGGGGTTTGGCGAGCCATGATGTCTACATTCCTAAATGTTATATTTAAAACAGGACGCACCAATTAAATTGATGCGCGCGAATATCCAAACAGGCAACTTAAATACCTGCAAAGCCCCCACTTTGATAGAGAGCAATGTTGAATCGAGCTGCTGTACGCATGAATATTCTCCTGAATAAGGCCTGTTTTATCCGCTTAGAAACGGTAGTGAGAGAAGGCTTTGTTAGCTTCAGCCATACGGTGCACATCTTCACGTTTTTTGATTGCTGCACCTTTACCTTCAGCTGCATCAAGCAACTCACCAGCAAGACGTAAAGCCATCGTTTTTTCAGAACGCTTAGCAGCAGCATCTACTAACCAACGCATAGCTAAGGCAGTACGACGGGATGGGCGTACTTCCATAGGTACTTGATAAGTAGCACCACCAACACGGCGTGCTTTTACTTCGACCATAGGACGAACTTTCTCAAGAGTAGTCTCGAAAAATTCAACTGGGTCTACTTTGTTTTTTTCTTGAACGCGTTCTAAAGCACCGTAAACGATACTTTCAGCAATAGATTTTTTACCATCTTGCATTACGTGGTTCATGAATTTAGCGATTGTTTGGCTGCTAAATTTTGGATCTGGAAGGATCTCACGAGCAGCGACTACGCGACGTCTTGGCATTTTAATACACCTAATAATATGACACTTCAGGATAATCCAGCAGTTTGTACAAGTGTCATGTACACGACGCTGGCCTTACTATACGTCGCTTGAATTACAAATCTATGAAGAATTCAAACAAGCGAAACGCTAAAGGGCTTTTGGACTAGTTTCCTAGAATTACTTCTTAGGACGCTTAGTACCGTATTTAGAACGTGATTGATTACGATCTTTAACGCCGGCACAGTCTAAAGAACCACGAACGGTATGGTAACGTACACCTGGTAAGTCTTTAACACGACCACCACGGATAAGAACAACACTGTGCTCTTGTAAGTTATGACCTTCACCACCGATGTAGCTAGATACTTCAAAACCTGAAGTTAAGCGAACACGGCAAACCTTACGCATAGCTGAGTTAGGTTTTTTAGGTGTAGTTGTATAAACACGTGTACAAACACCACGACGTTGTGGACAAGCCTTCAACGCAGGAACTTTGGATTTTTCAACCAAAGTCGTACGACCCTTACGGATCAACTGATTCGTTGTTGCCATATGGCAATTCTCCCGTTATTAAAAAACCTCAAAAAGAAAATACCTCTTTTTAAGGGCACATAATTGTAAGCTAAGATGCAAAAATGGTCAACACGGCAATAATTACCAAATGTTGACCATATCAATGTTTGACAGGATGACTTACAAAATTAAATAGGGGTGAAATTTCGTTTTGAAACCCTATCTTTGTAATTGTATTGTTAAGAGTACTTTTGATCTTCTATAACATCATCATTTTCAATTTCTAATGCTGGTTTTTGTTCACTATGCTCGTGCTCGACCACATGTTTTTCTGCAAGCTGCTCAATACCTTGATGAACATTTTCTTGCACTTTTTCTTCACTTTTTTCAGAAGTATTCGATTTAACCACAACTGCCACTTTTGAAATTACATTATGATTTTCTATTTTATGATGTTGTGCCGCGTGAATACTCCCGTTTTCTCCAACGTTCAAAAGACGAGGACTTGCCTTTTGAATAAGAGTCACGGCAGCATAATAAGCTTGAAGTGGTGATAAATGCTCATTCGGATGTTCATTTAAATAGTGTCGTGCAGCACCAAAAATGGCTTGTGCCTTGTGGCCTACATCTTCTTGTAACTTCCAACTGTAAACAGCACTGAGCACTGCCCCTACTGCAGGAGTAAATTTACCAACAGAAGCAAGTTGCGGAACTTTATTTAACCAGTTCCATTTAAACTCGCCATTTTCATCAACTAACCATTTTTTCAAGGTTTCAATATCATTTGAAGACCCCAGTAATTGCTGAAACTGTTGAACATCTTGTGTCTCTAACATATTACGTAACGCTTTTAATGCCAAAAGTACCGTCTGCTTTTCAGCAATCAAACTGATATCGACTTCTTTAAAAATAAACTCAACAACATCTTGATCACTTCCATCATTTAAATCAAAACCATGTGATCTTCCAGTTTGATAAATTGTTCTTAAAACCAAAACTAAAGATACAGGAATATCTACGGCCGCTCCTGCCATACCAGATACACCAGTAATCGCACCTTGTATTGTTGCAATCAATTTATTTTGTTCAATCAGCGCCTGACTTAAACGTTGAGAGCGTGAAGTATCCTTAGTTAACTCAAATAGGTCTTTTGCACCTGCCTCTTCTAATATTTTTTCAGTAAGTGTACTTTTTGAACTAAAGTCATTCAGCGCATCAAATAAATAGCTTGATATTTTCTCATTCCAGTCAGGTGAAATAAATGTAACAATACCATTGACCTTTCTGAAATGACGACCAAAAACTTGGCGAGTAACTTTAGGTAAATGTTCACGTAACATTTGTTGTGGACTTTCATATTGTTCCACTTCAAATGGGCTTTTGTTTCTAGCATTACCTTCTACTGTTTTGCCATTCGCAAGTGGCTCGACCAACTTACTGACCTCACCTATTTGGCTTTGCTGCAGGATGTTTAACCCAGTAGAACTGAGCTTTTTAGCCACTCCGAAGACCTGAGAAAACAAATTGTCAGATTGATTATTATTAAATTTTGTCATCCAGTACCTCGATTTTTTAATTTATCTAATTAGAGATAAATACTAGGTGGAATGTAGATTTATCTCAACTTGAATGTGTGTATTTTAGTTAACCCCAAATGAAACATACTATGTATTTAGTTATTTTTTTAAATGCAAAATTGACATAAAGATTTGCCATAAGAAATAAAAAACCTTTCTGCTATCATGGTAGCAACGAAAACACATGTCTAATGTTCTTCCAGCTATCTTCTCCTATCATTTAATAGCTGCTGATGTTCATAGACTTTAAATATCACCATAAAGGGACCTGTAGATGAAACGTGTCGTAATCACTGGTATGGGTATTAACTCATGTATCGGTAACTCTTTAGAAGCAGTTACTCACTCACTTCAAAATGGAATCTCGGGGACACGTTTTAACCCAACTTACGCTGAACTTAATTTTAAAAGCCATGTCAGCGCTGCTGCAGAACAAGATTTTGATCATATCGACCGTAAATTAAAACGCTTTATGGGCGTTTGTGCGATGTATGCTTACAACGCTGCTGTAGCTGCAGTTGAACATGCAGGACTCACACCTGAACAAATTGGCGGTAACCCACGTTATGGCATTGCAGGTGGTTCAGGTGGTGGTTCAACTGCATCTGTTGTTGAAATGACTGAGTTATTAGAAACTAAAGGTGCACGTAAAGTAGGTCCTTTCTTTGTACCACGTAATATGTCAAATACCATTACGGCAAACGTAGGTGTTGCATTTAAACTACAAGGTATTGCTCATACTATTACAAGTGCTTGCGCAACTTCTGCAGATGCAATTGGTTATGCATACAACCTTATTCAACTTGGCAAACAAGATCTTATGCTTGCTGGTGGTGGTGAAGAAGATCATTGGTCTCAAAGTTTATTGTTTGATGCAATGGGCGCACTTTGCTCAAAATATAACGATACTCCTGAAACTGCATCTCGCCCTTATTCAGCAGACCGTGACGGTTTCGTAATTGCTGGCGGTGGTGGTTTCGTAGTACTTGAATCGCTTGAGCACGCACAAGCACGTGGTGCCAACATTTTAGCTGAAGTTGTCGGTTATGCAGCAAACAGTGATGGTGCAGATATGGTTGCTCCAAGTGGTGAAGGCGCTACACGCTGTATTTTAATGGCTCTTGAAGAAGCTAAACAGCATGGCGTAGAAACTATTGACTATGTAAATACACATGGTACTTCTACTCCAGCGGGTGACGTTACTGAACTTAAAGCAATGGAACGTGCTTTTGGTGAAGGTAAAGTACCACCGTTAAGCTCAACTAAATCTATGACTGGTCATAGCTTAGGAGCAGCTGGCGTTCAAGAAGCCATCTACTCTGTTCTTATGATGCAAAATGACTTTATTGCACCAAACATCAACGTAACTGAACTTGATGAAGGCGCAAAACCTTTTGATATCGTACTTGAAAAACGTGATGCAAAATTGAATACTGTAATGAGTAACAGTTTTGGCTTTGGCGGTGTAAACGCTTGCCTAATTTTCAAGAAGTGGGATGCATAATCCCACCTAGGATTAACGATGGATGCACCTTCTGATGCTTTTTTGTGGGTAAAAGCATTACATATTATTGCTGTGGTTTGTTGGTTCGCTGCTTTGTTCTACTTACCACGTTTATATGTTTATCATGCTATGAGTGAAGATGCTGCAAGTCATCAACGCTTTGAAGTAATGGAACGTAAGTTGTATCGAGGAATTATGTGGCCTTCTATGATTGCCACATTAATTACTGCACACTTTCTCGTTGAGTGGGGTGATGCAACTCGACATTACCATGAAGCGACATGGTTTTACTTAAAAGTTGGACTAGTGGCTTTATTAGTGATTTACCATTTAGTGTGTGGTTACTATCGCAAAAAGCTTATCGGAAATGCTCATTATAAATCACATAAGTTCTGGCGTTTCTTCAATGAAATGCCAACCTTAATTTTATTTGCGGTTGTGATTTTAGTTGTCGTAAAACCTCAGTTTTAACTGGGGTTTTTTATTATCTAAGACTTTTCATTTAAATTTTTAATTCATTTCAGTCAGTTAACCTATTTTCAATTAAGCTTATTAATGGTCACGGCGCCTTTATAATCAATAATTAGAATGAGATTTTACAAGCCTTTGATAAAATTCAAAGTGGACATTTTGTCAAATAAGGTACTCAAATCATCAAGTAAGAAATAAATATCGTTCATTGTGTCTGTCTTTCAACATAGTTGATGTATGTTATGCTGCTAAACAAATAGATGAACTTATTTAATATCAAAACTATGTTCACTCTCAGCGCTTTTAAATTCGCCTTAGATCGACAATTTATTATTTTTACCCTTTTTATTCTTCGTCACTTAAAAAGCTATCCAATTCGATTTCTTACGCCTGAAGAAAAAGCCTTAGCGCAAAGGGTTTTTGGAGATCTGCTGGATTGTGAACGTCCTAAAATTATTGCTACTCGTTACTTACCTTGGCAAGCTCATGGAATTTTGATGGCTCCAAATGGAAATATCTATGTAAATTTTTCTGACTATAGTAGCAATTACGCTTTAGAGTCTAAGTTCATACAAGGTATTTTTATTCATGAACTCACCCATGTTATGCAATATCAGCGAGGTATTCATGTATTACTAAAAGGCGCATTTTTACAATCTGCCTATTACCTCAGCTTTAAATATTACAATCCTTACAAATACACCTATCATCCGCAAAAAGCATTTAGCTCTTACAATATTGAACAGCAAGGAGAGATTGCGAGAGATATCTGTTCAGGGAAGCTACCCAATATTATTTGTTTACCTCAACTGGATTTGTAAGCAAATAATTGAGTTTGACTTCAACGTAACATTTTTACTAACTTACTCAACGCAAATTTTATAAACAAAAAAATATGAAAATAAAGTTGAGATTTGAGTTTATTACTGTCAAATTATTGAAAATAAGTATAAAAACTTATTCCAAATTTTGGAGTGTTAAGGCAGTATACAAACAATAAAAATAATGAAGCTTGTTTCTATTCTATACAGAAAATCTCGTTATTTTTACGCAGAAAATATGTGATTGGTATATATTATTGATCTTGACATTTTTGTTTACTATTTTACTTGTTTATTATCGTGTCATACACATCGTTGAAAAATTATATTCATAAAAATCAACACTATGTGTATTTATATTCGTTATGATCTAGGATTAGGTTTGAATGAAAAGTTTTAAAGTTGCCCTTGCTCAGTTTTCTCCGCATATTGGCAATATTGACTCAAACACCCAAAAGATGATTGAGCAAGCAAATCAGGCGAAAAAACAAGACGCTGACCTGATTATTTTTCCTGAGCTTTCTGTGATTGGTTATCCAGCTGAAGACTTATTGTTACGTCCAAATTTAAATAAACGTATGCAAAAAGCTTTTGCTCAACTTAGCGAAGTTAAAGATATTGTGATGGTTTTCGGCTTCGTGAACCAGACTGAAGATGGCCAACGTTATAATTCAGCTGCTGTCATGAAAGATGGTCAGGTTTTAGGTGTTTTCAATAAACACAACTTGCCAAACTATAGCGTTTTTGATGAAAAGCGCTATTTCGAAAAAGGTCATCAACATTTGGTATTTGAATACCTTGGTCATAAGTTTGGTGTCCTCATTTGCGAAGATATTTGGTCAATCAATACTGTTAAGCAATTAAGCCAATTAAATGTTGATACTGTACTTGTACTTAATGCATCTCCGTATGAAGTAGGTAAACCACAACATCGCAAACAAACATTAAGCGAGCTTGCAAAACAACTTCACTTAAATATTGTTTATGTCAACCAAGTTGGTGGACAAGATGATTTAATTTTTGATGGTTCAAGTTTTGTCAGCAATCAAAATGGTGAAATCGCTTTACAAGCACCAAGCTTTAAAGAAGATCTTTATATTGCTGAATTTGACCGTGATACCAAATTATATAAAGTCACTGAGTCTGCTCCGGCATTGGAAACTTTTGCAGAAATCTATCAAAGCTTAGTTATGGCAACGCGTGACTATGTAGAGCGTTCAGGTTTCCCTGGTGTAATCTTAGGTCTATCTGGTGGTATTGACTCTGCCCTTACACTTGCTATTGCTGTTGATGCAATTGGTGCAGAAAAAGTACAAGCCGTAATGATGCCTTATACTTATACTTCTCAAATTAGTGTAGAAGATGCGGCAGAACAAGCTCGTCGCATGGGTGTAACTTTCGGTATTGCTGAAATACATTCAGTTGTAAATAGCTTTATGCAAACCTTGTATCCTTTCTTTGGCAACTCACCAGCAGATGCAACCGAAGAGAACTTACAAGCGCGCGCTCGTGGCACATTGCTTATGGGCCTATCTAACAAGTTTGGTAATTTGGTGCTTTCTACAGGTAATAAATCTGAACTTTCAGTTGGCTACTGCACACTCTACGGCGACATGGTGGGTGGCTTTGCTGTTCTAAAAGACGTTTACAAAACAATCGTGTTTGAACTAGCAAAATACCGTAATAGCTTAAGTGAAACTCCAGTTATTCCTGAGCGTGTGATTACCCGCCCACCTTCTGCAGAACTTCGTCCAGATCAAAAAGACCAAGACTCTTTACCAGCGTATGATGTATTGGATGCTATCCTATATGCATACATTGAAGAAGATTTAGGTCAGGCAGACATTATTGCCAAAGGTTTTGATAAAGAAGTTGTTGAAAAAGTCATCCGTTTAGTTGATCGTAATGAATACAAACGTCGTCAAGGTGCGATTGGCCCGAGAATTACTTCTCGTGCATTTAGTCGCGAACGACGTTATCCGATTGTCAACGGTTGGACAGCGAATGACTGAGCAGAAAAACTCATCAAAAACCACAGCACTTGCTCAAGCACTTTTGCTTGAGCAGGTGGAATTTTTCAAAAAACAATTATCGATAGAAAACTCACCTATTTATTTCCAGCAGTTCATTCAACTGTTTATGCAACATGCTGATGAAATCAAGCTTCATGAAGTTGTAGATTTAGAACAATTACAAGCCGTTGTGAAACGTTATGCTTTTGAGATGCAGCTTGGCGCTGGCTTACTTGAGTTTATTGGGGAAATTGCACAGCGTATTTATTTATCTGCTATGAAATCTCCAATTCAACTACAAGACTTGGTATCCGATCACCAGTTTGAAATGTGGCTTTCCAAGTTTTTGGAAATGGAGCATATTCCTCAATATTTGAATGAGTTTTTAAGAACTAGCCCTTCTGTTCAACAGCTTTGCCAATATATTGCGACCTCAACCTTAGAACAAAAATTACCAAAATTTTTAACTGCCTCCACAGTAAATGACTACCATTTTGAATGGCAACACAAACTTAAAAAATTCTCTTTTCTACAGCAACAACGTCTTGAGCATAAACTTGAAACGTGGATTGCGAGTTTTATTCATGAACAGCTTACTGAATTAAGCCTTTTATCGACTGAAGACTTAGAGAGCTTAATACGTCATGTTTGGGAAGATATTAGACATAAAAAAATGTATGAGTTTATGAAACAGCTCACTCCTCTCGATGTGGAAGAGTTCTTTGTTTTAATTTATGAATACTGGAAAGAATTACGTCAGTCACAATTTATGCAAGATCTTATTTTGTATGGCGTCGAAGTTTTTTATGATTTTTATAAAGATCAAAGTCTATTTGAAGTGTTAAGTGAGATTGGTTTAACCGAAACTGACTTACAAACTGAAGCTTTACGTTTTTATCCGAAGGTTATGAATGCCTTTAATGAGCACGGTATTTTGGAACCGTTGCTTCAAGCGCTCTTAGCTCCTTTTTATCAAAGCTCAAAAACACTCGATATGATTGAAAAACATTTTAATGAGTAAAAAATAGATAAAAAGAAACCACGCAGGAGCGTGGTTTTTAAAATGGTGGCTATGACGAGACTTGAACTTGTGACCCCCGCATTATGAGTGCGGTGCTCTAACCAACTGAGCTACATAGCCGTAAACTGTGTGCGCATTATCTATAGTTCTGTATAGCAGGTCAATACTTCAAAACTCTTTATGCCCACCAAATGAACAAATAAGATTCAGACCACCATTATTTGTTCATTTTTTAGCAAATTTACAATTTAAGCAATTGATCGGCCACAGAAATATATTAAAGATCTAATACGAGTTTTTTACCTTTTGCCCTTGATACACAAATCATCATGCTCTTTTGTGAAGCCTTTTCAGCATCACTTAAGTATTGATCGAAGTGTTCTGCTTCACCTTCTAAAATAGCAGTTTCACACGTACCGCAAACGCCTTCTCGGCATAAACACTCCACATCAATATTTAATGTCTCGATGGCTTGTAAAATAGTCTGGTTACTTTGTACTTCAATTTCCTGATTAGACTTAGCAAGTACTACCGTAAACGCTTCACCATCTTCAGGAACTGTTGAGGCAAATTGTTCCCAGTGGATATATTCATCGCGATAACGGTGTTTATTACAACAATCAATCACTGCATCAATCATGGATTTAGGACCACATACATAGACATGCGTGCCTTTTGGTTGCGATGAAATGAGTTGATCTAAATTTAATGCGGAACCTTCTGAATCAACATAACTAAACACATGCTCAGCATGTTTCTGCTTTAACTCATCTAACAAAGCCGCATGTTCAGGTGAGCGATAAGCATAATGTAGCTCAAATTCAGCACCACGTGCTGCTAGCTCATCCATTTGTGGCAAGAATGGTGTAATGCCAATACCGCCTGCAATTAAAATATGTTTATTGCCTGTTTCAGCTAATGGAAATAAATTTTTTGGTTCTGAAATCTGAATTTCACAGCCTTCATTGCACTGATCATGCATAAAAACCGAACCGCCCTTACCTTCAGCATCCTTACGAACACAGACTTGGTAAGTCGATAGATCTTGCGTACAACTCATCAATGAGTAAGCATTTGAAAGTTGCTCATTCATTTTGACAATAATATGGCTTCCCCCACTAAATCGAGGAAAGTTCTGCCCATCTTGACGTTTGAACGTAAACCGTTTGATTAAAGGAGTAAGCTGTTCCACATGAGTAACAACTGCCGGGAACATTTCATAATGACTAGCCATATTAGAATCCTTCTTTTACCGCATATTCTTGTTGTTAGGGCTTATCCTTAAAGCCCTAAACACATGTATTTAATGGTCATGAACTCTTCAAGACCATACTTTGAGCCTTCACGCCCAACACCTGATTGCTTCACACCGCCGAATGGTACAACTTCATTTGAAATTGCTGTGGCATTCATACCGACCATTCCATATTCAAGCTGTTCTGACACTCGCCATAAACGTGAAATATTTTCGCTATAAACATACGCAGCCAAACCAAAAATGGTGTCATTTGCTTGAGCAACAACATCTGCTTCATCTGTAAAGCGAATGAGCGGCGCAACTGGACCAAAAATTTCTTCTTGGACAATTTCCATTGTACGGTCAACGTTCGTTAGAACTGATGGTTCATAAAACGTTTGTCCTAAAGCATGCTGTTTACCGCCACAAGCAACTTTAGCGCCTTTGCTTACCGCATCATCAATTAACTGCTGTGCTTTTAACACTGCTTTTTCATTAATTAATGGGCCAATTTGCACACCATCTTCAAGTCCATTACCGACTTTAAACTTCTGTACTTCTTGTACAAACTTTTCGGCAAAAGCTTGATAAATATTGTCATGTACATAAATGCGGTTAGCACAAACACAAGTCTGACCTGCGTTACGGAACTTGGCAAAAATCGCGCCTTGTACAGCTTTATCTAAATCGGCATCATCAAACACAATCAGAGGTGCATTACCGCCTAACTCGAGCGCTAATTTTTTAATGGTGCTTGAACACTGCTGCATCAATAAACGGCCCACTGGCGTTGAACCAGTAAAAGTTAACTTCTTCACTTTTTCATGTGAAGTAAATACCGAGCCAATTTCTTGAGATTTACCAGTAACAACATTAATCACACCAGCTGGAATACCTGCTTTTTCGGCAAGTTTCGCAATCGCTAATGCACAATAAGGCGTTTCATTCGCTGGCTTAATCACGATCGTACATCCAGCTGCTAAAGCTGGTGCCGCTTTACGAGTAATCATGGCGATTGGGAAATTCCACGGCGTAATCGCAGCCACCACACCCACAGGTTCTTTACTAATAATAAAACGCTGCTGGTTATTGACGGTTGGAATCACATCACCATAAATACGCTTACCTTCTTCCGCAAACCATTGAATAAATGAGGCAGCATAGCGGACCTCACCTTTTGCTTCTGCCAAAGGTTTACCTTGTTCAATGGTCATAATTAAAGCAAGTTCATCGGTATGATCGAGAACCAGTTTATGCCAAGCCAATAAAATATCTGCACGGTTTTGAGCAGTTAAAGCTTTCCAACTTTGCAAAGCCGTATAAGCAGCCTCAACCGCCTGTGTCGCCTCAGCCGCTCCCATATTTGGAATTGTGCCAATTTCTTCGCCTGTAGCTGGGTTAGTCACTGGAACTGTTGCATTTGACTGTGCAGCTAGCCATTGTCCGTTAATATAGGCTTGTTGCTGAAATAATTCAGTGCTTTGTAAACTCGACATATCATCTTCCTAACTGAAGAATCAGGTGTAAGTCATCTTTACACCTGAATAAATCCATTTGTTTTATTTGTGATGCTGCGCCACTAAATGCTGGAAGTAAGCAATACCATGCTCACTAATTCCTGAACGTTGCTTGTCAGTCATAATACGGCCTTGACCACGATAACCACGTGATTTCAAACCACGTTGTACACTTTCGACCAAGTTCAAATCTTCAGGACGGAATACATTGCGATACCACTCAATTAAGTCTTTCTGATCTTGAGTGAGTTCTTCGTTCGTGAAGTAAATATCGTAATGCTGCAAAGTCGTTTCTGCATCTACTGGGAATTCATAGATTACCGTCATGAAATTACTGCCTGGCGGTACGTTGAACATGGTACAAGGCCAAGTCCAGAACCCATGAAACTCAGGATCTGTTACTGATGGATCAAGCTTAAATGACTTCTCTGATGAACGGGCAAAACCGTACTGTAATGTCCAGTTTTGATGTGTGGTGTGCCAATATTTGTCGACTTGTACTGAGTCAGCAAAGCCCGGATGTGCAGGCCCACAGTGATAACATTCTAAGTAGTTATCGACAATAACTTTCCAGTTTGCTGGAGTTTCTGTCACAAAACGTGCCGCCAGTTTCAAATCTTTAATCACGCTACATGCTTGATTTAAACGTTCAGCAAATTCCGGAAGTTGATCTTCTACACATGTCGCATTTTCATCCATATTAATGAAAACAAAGCCTGCATATTCCTCAACTTTTAAAGGCACCATGCTTGAATTTTCTTTATCAAAAGATTCGACATGGTCACAGTTACGTGCCAAAGCTAAACTACCATCTAGCTTAAAAGTCCATGCATGGTATGGGCAAGTAATTACATTTTTTGCTTTACCACTGCCACTTAAAAGCTCGTGACCGCGGTGTGGACACACATTATAAAACGCACGTAAAACGCTATCTTTACCGCGAATGATGACAATATTTTCACCAATTACTTTACGGGTAATATAGTCATTCGGTTGTGCCAATTCACTGCCATGTGCAACACAAATCCAGCTTTTAGCAAAGATTGATTCTTTCTCATGCTCAAAAACTTGTGATGAAGTATAGAAAACTTTAGGAAAAGTCCATGCAACATCTGGGTTTGCGCAAAAATCTTCAGGTAATTTTTCAACTGCACTCATGTTATTACTCCATTAAATTCTTTTCGTCCAAATGACTCGATATTAAATTGATGTCTTTTCGACACTGCCAAACATGCGACGTATCGCACTCAGCATGTTTTGATATAACTGTTGAACTTCTGGGCAGTCACGCATGAGACGCAAACTGCCATGTAATAAACCTTTGCCTAAATGAAACTCGCTCGGGATGCCTGCTTGTTCCAATTTTTGGGTAAGGAAATAACCGTCATCACTTAAAGGGTCATACTCTGCAACTGCCACAAAACTTGTAGGCATATCTGAAAAGTCCGTTGCCAATAAAGGCGCTAGACGTAAATCCTGCCAATCTTGTGAGTTAGGTGCATATTCCTTTAAATAAAAATGCATATCTTCGGTTGTTAATAACGGCGCATGTGCATGCTTTTGTGCAGAGGATGTGTCAAATGCAGTACTCAAGCATGGATAAACCAAAGCCAGACCTTGAGCTTGCATACCACTATGCTGTAGATGCACTGCAAGGGCTGCTGCTAAATTACCGCCAGCACTATCCCCTGCTAGAACGATATTTTCTCTATCGATCTGCCAAGTTGAACCATGCTTTTTAAGCCATTGATAAACTGCTAAACAATCTTCATAAGCTGCTGGAAAGCGGTGCTCTGGTGCCATGCGGTAATCTACGCTAATGACAACTGCATTTAAGTCCTGACACAAATAACTAGTAATAAACTCATGTGAATCGAGCCCGCCAACCATCCAACCACCACCATGTAAATACAATACACATGGCCAACCTGACTCAGGTCGATCGGTTTTTGGTAAATACACACGGACAGGAACTTGATGCTCATCATTTGCAACAAAGCGATCTTCAACTTCAATCTTGCCATCACGTGGCAAAGTGTAGTGTCGGCACATCGCATCATAAGCCGCACGGACTGAGTCAATATCTGCATCTGCTGGTGAATAAATGCTGCTCCAATACACAAGGCTTTGCATTTCTTCACTTAAGGCATAAGTAGTCTGTTCATGTGTATCCATTACTGTTCCCTCTAGCTGGTTTTTCTGTCCAGTTTGATTGAGCTTGCAAGCTCAAGCTGCATCCGTTTTGCATATTCATCTTGAGACTGGTTTAAACCAATTTCCGCTTCATCATAACCTTGTTGCTCAATTAAATGCGATGGGACTTTGGCATAATCCTGAATCAGCCATTTCACTAAGCCGTAGGTTTGAATCAGAATAATCACAATGAATGGTAAAGCCGTCACAATGGTCGCTGTTTTCATGGTGTCTAAAGGTGCTTTACTAAAGATCATGGCAATTGGAACTAAAGTCAGCATGACACACCAGAACAGACGAGCATTTGGCGATGGATCTTGTCCTTCACTTAAACCACGTGTACATGTTGCTGAAACCGCATACCCAACCGCATCCATATGTGCTGCTAAGAACACCACCATGATGCCGAGGAAAATCCACATCATGAGTTTTCCGGCAGGTAACAGACTGAGCAACTGACCAATTGCAACCTCACCACCTTGTTGGCTTAAGATTTGCGGTACGTTCACAGCTCCATGAATAAAGCTATAAACACTGTAGTTTTCAAACACACCAAAGATGAACCAAAGACCAACACTGCCACCAATTACCATGGCAAAGATCACTTCTTTAATGGTACGGCCTTTAGAAACACGCGTTACAAACAGTGCCACACCCGGTGCATATGAAATCCACCACAACCAGTAAAATACAGTCCATTCACGAGTAAACTTGCCATCGCCCATTGGGTCGGTAAACAAGCTCATATCAACAAAGTTGGTTGCCATTAATCCAAAACTCATTAATGAATTATTCAAAATGAATTGCGTCGGACCAAAGCACAGTACATAAATCGCAAATAACACCACGCCCAAGCACACCATGTGACTTAAACGTTGCATGCCTTTATCCATACCCACATAAGAACTGAGTGCGAACAGAACCGAAACACCTAAAATAATGATGACCTTAGTCATAAAGGTGTTTGGGATACCTGTGAGCTGAGACAAAATATTGGTAAATGTCACAGCAGTGAGTACCAATGAAATCGTCAATGCACCAAACATGCAAAGCAAGAACATAAGGTCGACTAAACGCCCAACCACGCCGGTTGACTTAAAGCCTGTTACCGCTTCAATCACAGAAGCCAAACTTAAGCCTTTATTTTTTCTCACATGGTAGCTGTAGCACAAAGAAATTGATGCCAAAGCATAAATTGCCCATGCACTTAAACCTGAGTGAAAAAATGAATAAGCCACGCTATATTTCAATGCTTCTGCTGACTCAGGCGGTAAGCTCAAACCCGGTGTTTGATAATAGTAAGCCCAGTCCAAGAAGCCCCAGTACAGTGTAGAAGACCCAATCCCTGACAAGATGAACATAAAAATCCATGACATCGTGTTGTATTGAGGTTTTCCTTCTCCAAGCTTAATTTTTCCGTATTTACTAAAGGCAAGACCAAAAGTAAAAATGATAGCTAAAAAAGCAAACAGTAATACTGGTGTAGTAAACATCGATGTTGTCCACTGCATCCATGTTGCAGCAATCTTGATCGACTCTTGCGAATAAATCGCCAATCCAGCAACTGAAATAAATACAAACAGTAAGCTGGTTACGGCAAGAACCTTATCCGTATAAATTTTTGTGTTTTGATTATCCATATCCATACATCCATTTTTGGATGGCGTTATTCCATAGCGAACACGTCCATTTTAATTTGGGCTACACACGATGCAATTGCATCTCCTACCTCATAAGTTTTTGCCTGACCGCCGATATCGGCTGTTTTTGGCCCATTAATTAAGACATTCTCAATCGCCTGCATAATGTCCTGACCTGCTTGAATGCAACGCTCATCTTCTTCACCAAAGAATTCGAACATCATCGCACCCGACCAAATCGCAGCGATTGGATTGGCAATTTGTTTACCGTAAATATCTGGTGCTGAACCATGTACAGGTTCAAACAATGATGGGAATTTTCTCTCAGGGTTTAAATTTGCCGAAGCAGCCAAGCCGATGGTTCCTGTACATGCAGGGCCTAAATCGGAAAGAATGTCGCCAAATAAGTTCGATGCTACAACCACATCAAAACGCTCAGGTTGCAACACAAAACGCGCCGCTAAAATATCAACATGCTGTTTATCAGCCTGAATTTGTGGATATTGTTTTGCCATCGCGTCAACGCGTTCATCCCAGTACGGCATGCTGACCGCAATACCATTGGACTTAGTCGCTGCAGTAATTTTTTTCGCATCACGCTGATTTGCAAACTCAAATGCATAACGCAAAATTCGATCTACCCCATGGCGTGTAAATACGGCTTCTTGTAAAACAAACTCGCGGTCTGTCCCTTCAAAAGCTTTACCACCAATGGCTGAGTATTCACCTTCACTGTTTTCACGAACCACGTAGAAATCAATATCGCCCGGTTTTTTACCTACCAATGGACATTTCACACCCGGCATTAAGCGCACTGGACGTAAATTCACATATTGGTCAAAGCGACGACGGAACTGAAGTAGCGAACCCCAAAGTGAAATATGATCGGGCACTTTATCTGGCCAGCCTACAGCGCCAAAATAGATCGCATCGTAACCTTGCAAGGTTTCAAACCAGTCATCTGGCATCATTTTGCCGTGCTCAAGGTAATAATCGCAGCTTGCCCAATCAAAAGCATCGAGTTGAAGCTCAATACCATGCTTCTCTGCCGCTGCCTTTACAACCTTAATGCCTTCTGGTAGAACTTCTAAACCAATGCCATCGCCTGCAATCGTGGCAACTTTATATCTTTTTGCCATAAGCTTCCTTCACACCTTCGACTAATATCCTTGTATGGCTTAAACATGATGTTTTAAGCAAAAATGATCAACAACGGAACTATCACTCCAATGGACACGGATCGTGAATAATCTACCTAACCTATCGGATTTAAAGGTTTTTTGCACAGTCGCCAAACTAAAAAGTTTTGTCGAATCTGCTGAGGAACTTGGGACATCGCCAGCTTTTATTAGCAAGCGAATTAATATTTTAGAAAACACGTTAAGCTGCAAACTTTTTCATCGCAGTACGCGTCACGTTAGCCTGACAGAAGATGGCAAACTCATTCTTGAGAGAGTTTCAAATATTCTTGAGGAATTTGATGAAGTTTGTGAACTGGTCAATAACCCACTCAGTACACCTACGGGTCGTATGGATATTATTAGTAGCTTTGGTTTTGGCAGAAAACATATCGCACCAATTTTGTCTAAATTAATGATGCTTTATCCAAAGCTTCAAATACATTTTGACACCATCGACAATACCAAGGACTTGATTCAACACAGTATTGATTTAGACATCAGAATTGGTAATGAAATTGCGCCAAACATGATTGCAAAGAAGTTAGCTTCTAATTTTCGAATTTTATGTGCAGCACCTAGCTATTTACTTAAACACGGCGTACCAGACAGTATTGAAGATTTGCAAACACATGACTGTTTAACGATTAGTGAACGTGATCAATCATCTGTACTATGGAAATTTAGACATGCTTCTGAAGATGTTTCAGTGCATATCAAACCACGTTTTGTTTCTAATAACGGCGAGATTATTCATCAGCTTGCCATAGAAGGTCACGGTATTATTTTCCGTTCGATTTGGGATGTTGCAGATGAATTGATTACCGGCCAACTTCAGCATATTTTGCCTGAATATTGGCAAGACGCAGATGTTTGGGCGGTTTATCCATCACGTCTAAAAAGCTCTTCCAAACTGCAAACCTGTATTTTGTTTATTCAAAATGAATTACTTAATCGTTTACAGCATGTACAAAACCTAAACCGTGGACAACTCATTTCACCAGCCGTCAAACGTGAACCACCACCTGAAAAAGTCTTTCTATAAAAAAGCCCTAAGTGAGCCTATTCACTTAGGGTAATCGTTTGCTTTTAACTTTTAGAAATAATATCCAATTGAAAGATAAAACAGTTTATCCCAGTCATTACTACTACCTTGTGCAAGGCCATTTGCCCCACCACCTACCATTGGGTCATTTTTACTCATAATATATTCACCCTGAATACCAATGGCTTTGTAATTAAAATAAACGCCTGCAATTAAACGCTCAGAGTCTTTATAGCCATCCTCATCTTTGAAAAAGCGACTATGAGAAATATAAGGCTTAATATTGGTAAGTTGATGAAATGGCTGAGCAAAGGTGTAATTAATTTCATTAACCAAATACTTACCCTTATTCGCTACTTGATATGGATAGTCGAAAGCACCAATAGTTGAACTATTTGGAAATAAATCATCCCCATTCGTGACATCTTGCTTACCTGCTAAGAACATCCATTGCCAAGCTTGGTATTGTGTTTGAGCAAACACATTCCATGACTTACGATGTCCATCTATGTTTGTTCTTTTATTTTCTAAATCAGAATACCAAAACGAACCACCCAATTCTGTTGAAAAATTTTGAGCTTTATCAATTTCAAATTTTCTAGATGCACGGCCAATCCACATATTTTTTTCTTCAATATTAGTACCATTGGACAAGTCATCAGCTTCAACAAAATTACCACTATATCGGCTTGAGTCCTTTGAAGTACCCTTATAATTTCCACCATCAGATGGATAAAAACCTAAGGTCAAATTATATTTGTCATCTGCAAATTTATATTTAATACCTAAATTATCAATATCTTCTAAACCAACGGTATTTAAAAGCGTCTCGTAATAACTACTTCCCCAAAATTCGCCAAAGCCAAAATCAACAGGCTGTAAACCTACCGTAATTCTTTGCTGGTCAGATAGCTTATAGCCTGCCCATGCTTTTTTTAGGAAAATTGCATCACACAAACGATTATATTGGTAACAACGGGCATCTAGACCTGCAATCCAATCTGGATTTTCATAACCCAACACTAATTTAATGTCTGTGAGTCGCCAGTCATCATTTTGAGAACCTTCATTGGCCCCAACCACATAATCCTTATGCAAATAACGGGAACGTACCGCACCAGACACTTTAAATTGACCCGAATCTAAAGTTGGATCACCCCAACTCAAATCAGCCGCAGAGACTTGTACTCCCGCAGATAAACTCAAAATTCCTAAAAATAATAATGACCTTTTCATGTCTTCAACATCCTTGTTAAGTGTTATAAGAACATGAAGAAATTGAGTTAGACAAACAATGCCGGAACTATAAAGTCGGTCTTTACAAACTGTGTTTAATCAAAAAATGAGCATAAAAAAAGACCACGCAGGAGCGTGGTCTGTAAAATGGTGGCTATGACGAGACTTGAACTTGTGACCCCCGCATTATGAGTGCGGTGCTCTAACCAACTGAGCTACATAGCCGTAAACTGTGCGCGCATTATCTTAGCTTCTTTACCGCGCGTCAAGAAAAATTTTAAATAAAATGAGGTGAAGTGAGCCTATAAGCCGGGTTCTGTCGAGGATGGTCATTCCTCTAGGCGTACAATCACTCATACGCTCAAGCGACCTACCCGAATCCAGTACGGGCCGCACCTAGGATTCCTATTTGGTCTTGCTTCTGGTGGGGTTTGCCATGCCGTGAACTGTTACCAGACACGCGGTGCGCTCTTACCGCACCCTTTCACCCTTACCTCACGAATGAGGCGGTCTACTCTCTGCTGCACTTTCCGTCGGCTTTCACCGCCCAGGCGTTACCTGGCACCCTGCCCTATGAAGCCCGGACTTTCCTCTCCTGCTTCAGTCACGAAGACCTCCACAGCAGCGACCATCCAGCTCACTTCAGGGGCGCATATTAACAAATTTATTCACTAATTGCTTGTGCTTTTTTGAGCAATTAATCTTTTATATTTGTCTAATAGCTGTTCTTCCGTCTCTTCATGCTGCGGATCTTTAGGAATACAGTCTACTGGACAAAATAATTGACACTGTGGCTGGTCATGGTGACCAACGCACTCTGTACATAAATCTGGATGAATTTCATAAATCACTTCACCCATAAAAATAGCTTCATTTGGGCAAACTGGTTCACAAACATCACAGTTTATGCACTCATCGGTGATATATAACGACACTTTACCAACCTTGTTGATGTTTACGTTCAAAAGCTTCAACCACAGCTTGCGGAACAAACTTGGTTACATCACCTCTTAAGCGTGCAATTTCTCGAATCAACGTCGAAGAAATAAAAGAATACTGTTCAGAAGGCGTTAAGAACACTGCTTCGAAATGTGGGTCCAACTGGCGATTCATATTAGCCAATTGAAACTCATATTCAAAATCAGAAACTGCTCTTAAACCGCGAAGTACCGCTGTAGCCTTTTGTTCTTTGAAAAAATTAACCAGTAAGCCATCAAAACCTACAAACTCAACATTTGATAGATGACCTAATGATGATTGTGCCAGTGCAACTCTCTCTTCTAGACTGAACAAAGGGTTCTTATGATGTCCAATTGCAATAGCTACTACGACCTCATCAAACATTCTTGATGCTCTAGTAACTAAATCAACGTGCCCATTTGTGATAGGGTCAAATGTTCCAGGATAAATTACACGCGTTTTAGACATCCGCTAGTACTCTAATTGTATTGTGCGCCTATTTTAGCAAAAGTTATACATGAGGCGAAATATTGATATGTGGGAAAAAACTTCACCTTGGCATCAGTTTACGGCACAATAGAGGCAATTGTGGAAGTTTGAATTATGGCGAAAGCAACAGTAGTTAAGAAACATAATGGCGGAACCATCGCACAAAACAAACGTGCCCGTCATGATTATTTTATCGAAGAAAAATTTGAAGCAGGCATGTCACTTCAAGGTTGGGAAGTGAAATCCTTACGTGCTGGGCGTATGACTTTGACAGAAAGTTATGTGATTTTCAAAAATGGCGAAGCATTTTTACTTGGCTCACAAATTCAGCCTTTATTATCGGCTTCGACCCATGTTGTTCCTGAAGCAACACGTACTCGTAAGTTATTGCTCTCTCGACGTCAGCTTGAACACCTCATGGGTGCAGTTAACCAAAAAGGTTACTCATGCGTTCCTTTGGCGTGTTACTGGAAAGGTCATCTAGTTAAGCTGGAAATTGCGCTTGTGAAGGGTAAACAGCTTCACGACAAACGTGCGACTGAAAAAGACCGCGACTGGCAGCGTGATAAAGCCCGTATATTTCATAAATAATTTAGTAAAAAAGCCTCTTTTAGAGGCTTTTTTTATATCGCATGATTCACTTAACTTAATCTATATAAAAGACCAGCGATATATTCACCAAACCATTTAGCAGTATCTAAATCACCTTGTGGCGGGGTAATCTCAACAGGTGCATTATCTGACTGTGTCATTAAGCCCAAACAACTTGATAAACGGTTTAAATCAGTTTCAGTATGACCAGTTGTCATTAAAGGCAAACCAGACCATAGCATGCCGTGTTGCATCGCAAAAATATTAAGCTGCTGCAAAACTGCAAGCTTATCACCACTCAAACCACCCGAATTTGCAAAACCAGCAGCCAACTTACCTTGCCATAACCGATTTTTCCAGCGTTTGGATGTGCTATCCATAAACTTTTTAAAATCAGCAGTTACACTGCCCATATAGGTTGGCGAGCCAAAAATAATTCCCTGTGAAGCGTCTAAAACATCCCAGTCAATGTGCTCAATATTCATCACATGTACTTTAACGCCCATCACTTCCGCTCCAGCAGCAATAGCAGAAGCTACCTTTGCAGTGTGGCCATAAGGGCTGTGATAAACAATAGAGAGATGTTTTTCAGGCAAAGACATAAGTTTAATAATTTGAGCGATTTTTTGTATTTTAGCATTTTATTAAAACTTGCTAAACCACGATCTGTGAATATCAAAGATTAGCTTTTTAACGGCTTATTTGAGTCAATATTAAAAATCCAAAAATAAGAAAATCTCCTATATTATTTAAAAGTCTAAATAACATAAGAGATTGATATCACAACGATCACACTTCTTAAAGTGAATTGCGATTTTTATAAACTACATAAATACAAAAGTTGCCATACGACCCGTTTTAGCATCACGGCGGTAAGAGAAATACTCATCTTGCTGTTGATATGAGCACTGGTCTCCACCTAAAACTTGTTTCACGCCGAGTCTTTGCAAAATAAAGCGAGCAATCGCATATAAATCTGCATGAAATTTATCTGGTACCGCTCCATCAACAAAAGCTGTTTCCAATTCAGGATACTTACCACAAAAAGCAGTTTTAACTTCCGCTCCAATTTCAAAGCAGGGTTGACTAATCGCAGCACCTAACCATCCCCAAGTTGGAGGATTTTGCATAGTAGTAACTGTATTTTCAATAATGCCACCTGCCAAACCTCGCCATCCTGCATGTAAGTTAGCGACTTCAGTGCCCTCTGCATTGCCAAGTACCACAGGTAAGCAATCGGCTGTCATCATCATTAATGCATGGCCTTTGGTTTGAGTAACCAAACCATCACCTATTAATGCCGCAAAGGGAATTTGTTCATTTACCGTATGACAAATCGTGCTATGTGTTTGGGTCATCCATGTCATTTTCTTAACGCCAAACTGAGCAAACTCATCTAAAAGCATCATTCGATGCTGCTGAACGCGTCCAGCTTCATCATTAACATGCAAAGCAAGATTAAAACCCGTTAATTCAGTTTGGTCCGTTGGCAATGCCAAAGGATGTTGAATACGCGTCTGCCCTACAAAAACACCTTGTGGTAAACCTTGAACAAATTCCATAATTCAGTTCCTTAGTAGGCTGCGTTTTCTGAACGTAACACATTTACCAACTGAGTAAAATCTTCAGGCCACGGCGCTTCAAATTGCATTTCTTCACCAGTACGCGGATGTTTTAAACCTAATTTAGCTGCATGTAATGCTTGACGTTTAAAACCACGTAAAGTTTCAATGAGTAATTCAGATGCACCAGCAGGCACACGTACACGGTTCATATAAACCTGATCACCAATCAAGCCATAACCAATATAACTAAAATGCACGCGAATCTGATGAGTTCGGCCTGTTTCAAGACGCGCTTGTACACGAGTAAAATCTTTAAAACTTTCTTTTACATTGTAGTGAGTCACTGCATCGCGTCCGCCCGGTAAAATCGCCATTTTCACGCGGTCTACAGGATGACGTTTAATCGGCTCATCAATCGTACCGCCAGCAATGATATTTCCATAAACAACTAAGTCATATAAACGGTAAACCGATTTATTTGCCAACTGCTTACTTAAAGAAAATTGGGCTTCTAGCGTTTTTGCAACAACCAATAAACCACTCGTATCTTTATCAATACGATGTACTAAACCAGCACGTGAAAGCTCTGCCAGTTTTGGGAAATGGTAAAGTAATGCATTCACTAAAGTTCCTGAACTATTACCCGCTCCAGGATGTACCACCATACCGACTGGTTTATTAATAACTAAAATATCTTCATCTTCATAAACAATATCAAGTGGGATATTTTCAGGCTGACTGGTCGTCTGTGCTTCTAACTCAACATTTAAAGTTAGGGTTTCAATACCCTCACAACGATATTTAGGTTTTACGATGTTACCATTTACCAACAGATGACCTTCCTTCATCCATTGTTTCAGTTTTTCGCGGGAGAACTCACTCCACACCATAGCTGCAACTTGGTCGATACGTTGCCCTAAGTAGCTTTCATCCAACTGAACTTGCAACGATAAACGTGTTGCAGTTGTATCAGAAGTATGGTTATCTGCATCCTCAGAATCTTCAAGTAAATTGAAGTCAGTTTCAGAGAAGTTTGTGTTTGAAGATTGTGCTGAAGTCATTTGATCATTGAGATAAAAGTGGTTTAATAGCGCAATTGTAGCTCATTGCCCAACATAACAGAGGAGTTTTTATGTCGCTACCACGTTATAAAATTACGATGCTTGCCCTATCTTTAGGTTTAGCGTCTGCATTTGTGGGCTGTAGCAGCAATCCAAGTAAAAAAGAAGTGGTCGATACTGGGCCTCAATCTAGTGAACAAGCGTATTTTGACAAAGCTCAAAAATCTCTTGATCGTGGGCAATATCTTGACGCTGCTAAATCTTTAGAAGCGATTGATACCTATTATCCAACTGGACAATACGCACAACAAGCACAACTTGAACTTCTCTATTCAAAATTTAAACAAAAAGATTATGAAGGCGCGATTGCTTTAGCTGAACGCTTTATTCGTTTAAATCCTCAACATCCAAATGTAGATTATGCTTACTACGTTCGTGGCGTATCTAACATGGAACTGAACTATGATAGCTTGTTGCGTTACACGTCTTTGCAACAATCTCATCGTGACATCAGTTATTTAAAAGTTGCTTATCAAAACTTCGTTGACCTGATTCGCCGCTTCCCAAGCAGCCAATATTCTGTCGATGCAGCACAGCGTATGAAGTTTATTGGTCAAGAGCTTGCTGAAAGTGAAATGAATACTGCTCGCTTTAACGTTAAACGTAAAGCATGGGTTGCAGCGGCTGAGCGTTCGCAATGGGTAATTGAACACTACCCACAAACACCTCAAGTGCCAGAAGCCCTAGCAACTTTGGCATATAGCTATGACCAACTGGGTGATAAAGCAACTTCACAACAATACATCGAAGTTCTAAAACTTAACTATCCTAGCCTTGTTAATAAAAATGGCACGGTAAATATGCGCGCTGCGCGTAAAGAAGGTAACTGGATTAACCGTGCTACCTTAGGTATTCTTGGTCGCGAATCTAAATCTGTAGCGGCTGAAACAGCTACTCCAGTTGAACCAAAACGCAGTCTACTTAACCGTGTAAGCTTTGGCTTAATGGGTAGTTCAGGTAAAGAAGAAACTCAAGAAACAACCCAAGCACCAGTTGAGACTCCAAAAACTGAACGCAGTTGGACTAACCGTTTAAGCTTCGGTTTACTTGATAAACCAGAAAAAGCAGCAGAAGGTGCAACAACTGCACCAGCAGCATCTTCGACTGAAGCTGGCGACGCTGCTCAATAAGCAATAACAGCTTAAAAATAACCAACAAACAGGCAAGTGATATGACTTGCCTGTTTGTTTTTATAAAATAGTAAAATATTTGTCGGGCATATCTCGTTTCATCATGTCAGAATAATCTGACCTATCGCATCATTAGTTTAAACACGGTTATCTGAATTATGGCAATTCCACAGCATACGATTGATCAGATTCTAGATCGCACAGATATTGTCGATCTGATCGGTCAACGTGTGAAATTGAAAAAGACCGGACGAACATATTCTGGTTGTTGCCCTTTTCATCAAGAGAAAACTCCATCATTCCATGTTTATCGCGATAAACAGTACTATCACTGCTTCGGCTGCCAAGCAAACGGTAATGCCATTCGTTTCTTAATGGATATTGATAACCGAAACTTTATCGATGTGATGAAGGAATTATCCAGTAATGCGGGTATCGAATTACCCAAAGACAATACTGATAATAAAAAACTGTCTTATACACGCCAAGTTACCAAACCACCAGTTCCAGCAAAACCAGTTGTAGAACCAAATACTCAAGCACCTATAGATGATCAGTACAATATGCTTGAACCAGTATATTTTGATGATCCTTTTGCACAGTTCGAACAGCCATTTAGTTTTGATGAACCTGTACAAGAAGGTAATTTATACGACCTTTTGGAAAATGTTGCTCAATTTTACGAACACCAATTACCTACAAGTCAAAAAGCTAAAAAGTACTTTAAACAACGCGGCCTAACCGACCAAACAATTCAATTCTGGCGTTTAGGTTATGCTCCAGAAGACTGGCAACATTTAGAAAAAGCTTTCCCTTACGACATTGAAGGCTTAAAGCAACTTGGACTCATTCGTTCCAGTGACAGTGGTCGTGATTTTGACCTTTTACGCGATCGTGTGATTTTCCCAATTCGAGACCCTAAAGGCCGTGTAGTCGGGTTTGGTGGTCGTGCGCTCAATGACGAAATTAAACCAAAATACATCAACTCACCAGACTCAGAAGTTTTCCATAAAAACCAATTACTTTATGGTTTATATGAAGGTAGAAAATTAAAGTCTAATGACTGGTTAATGGTTGAAGGATATATGGATGTCATTGCTTTACAGCAATATGGCATTACTGGTGCTGTCGCAACTTTAGGAACGGCAAGTAATACAGAACATCTGAATATTTTATTTAAACAAAATAATCGCATTACGATTGCCTTTGATGGTGATGCTGCTGGTCAAAAAGCAGCACGTCGAACTTTAGAAATTGCATTACCATTACTCAACGACGGTCGTGAGCTTAAATTCTTTGTATTGCCAAATGACCACGATCCAGACTCCTTAATCCGACGTGAAGGGCTCGAAAACTTCCAAAAGCTATTAGACCAAGCTCCGTTACTATCGGACTTTGTTTTCGCTCATCTTACTGGTCAGCATAATATCAGTACGCCTGAAGGTAAGAGTCTTGTCATGGGTGAGTTAAGAGAACTCACCGAGTTATTACCCAAACAAGGTTCCTTCCGTTATCTATTAACTCAATCTTTTCGTGAAAAATTAGGTTTAGGCAAGCGCTTTACCCCACAAGTTAGTCATGATGCATCGTTGTCATTTAATATCCAAACAAAAGATGAAGACTTTGCTGTCGCAATTTTGATGCACCACCCTTTTCTTTATATTCATTTTGAAGGATTACGTGCCTATATTCCGCAAGATGAACTATTGGCTAAAATATTAGCCATTTTAAACCGTATATTTGATGAATTGCCTGATGACCAAGAGCTAGCGACTTATTATGTTTTAGGTGCATGTAGCACTTATTGCCATGAAGTTGCAGATATTATGCAAAGAACCAATATTCAGGCATTAACTCAGGCACCTGAAGTAGCAGATAAACTTGCTAAAGAATATGCATTGGGTTTACAAGAAAGATATTTACGTCAAAAACTGAAATCTAAAATTTCATTAGTTGAGTCAAGAAACTTAAGACAACAACTCAATGAGCTCACCAAACAAATTAGCTTAAGACTGCTCTCTTAGTTTTTAGGCTTTCGCTCATGGTCAAATACATCCTGTAAATGCTGTTGTAACCACTCAAAGTAATCAGGACTTTCTGCTTTAGCAGCTTCACGTAACAACATAGAGGTTGGATGCATTAACTTTTGTGTCAAGCGGTGAGCAAATTCTTTGAGCACTTGTTCTGGATTGACACCATTGTGCAAAGTATTCAGGGCATGAGTAAGCTCTTGCTGACTAATTTCCTCACTATGTTGACGATAAGCATGGATTGTACCTCCCGCTTCTTTGACTTTTTGATGCGTAATCAATTGAGTTGCTAATTGATTCACCATGACTTCAGCTTCAACAGCCGCCTGACGACGTTGAGCCAAGTTTTCATCAATTACGCTTTGTAAGTCATCAACTCCGTATAAATAGACTCCATCAAGTGACTCAACTTTAGGGTCAATATCACGCGGTACTGCTAAATCCACCATCAACATTTGCTGATAACGACGTTTTTTCAATGCACTTTTGACATCCGCATAAGCAATCACTTGATGCAAACTGCCTGTACAACTTGAAACAACATCAGCACGATATAGATTTTCTGATAAAGCTGAAAAATCAATAATCTCAACTTCAACTTGATGTGTAATTTCTTGTGCTAACTGGTCAGCACGTTCACGACTGCGATTACAAATAATAATCTTGGCAACACCCATTTCTGCTAAGTGCTTAGCCACCAGACTATTCATTTCGCCTGCCGCAACCACCATTACTGTGAGCTTTTCAGGTTTACTAAAGACTTGTAAAGCTAATTGTGCAACCGCATAACCCATTGAAACTGCATGACTACCTACAGCCGTTTCTGACCGAACACGTTTAGCTGCGTAGAAAGCATATTCAAACACGCTATTTAATTCAGGAGAAACCGTCTGCGCTTCTTTAGACAATGCTAAAGCACTTTTTACCTGCCCTAAAATTTGTGGCTCACCCAACATGAGTGAATCTAAACCACTTGCGACACGCATTAAATGTGTGATGGCTTGAGCATTTTCGTAACGATAAACATGATGAATTAAATGCTTTACATCAATATTATTGGCGTCGGCTAACCATTTCAGAAGGCTTTCGGCATCTTCCGCCATGGCGTAGACTTCTGTACGGTTACAGGTCGAGACAACCACTAAGTCTTTTAAAGACTCGTGATAACGTTGCTCGGCAAGCAAAGTACTTAATCGCTCTGCATTGAAAGCAATTTGCTCGCGGAGTTCTACAGAAGCTGTTTGATGGTTGACACCCAATGCAAAGAAAGACATATCAGATCATCATTTCGCTAAATTTATGCTATTGTGCAACATCGGTGTCATAAAAAGCATTACTTTGGATCAATAAAAATTGCGTCAAATGAATAGCCGTATTAATTTTAACGGTGCTTCGATAAGACAGTATTCTACCACATTCTTATTGTTAGGTAGCATGTCCTCATATGTCTATGCACGTCCGTTGCAAGAGACCTATGCAGTGCATTCATTTGATCAGGCTCTACAACAGAGTATGGTCGCAGAGTTTGCTTTAGCTTACGACGATATTCCTACAGCACTACACAACTACACTGTGCTTGCGATTAGAAGCAACTCAACAACAATTAAACAGCGTGCACTAGATGTCGCTCTTGAATATAACGATCTACAAGCCGCATTAAATGTTGCAACACATTGGGTGGTTCAAGAACCCAAAGATGTTCCTGCTTTATTTTATTTATCGCATATTGCATTAAAAACACATGAATACCAGCTTGCTGCCGAAACTTTAGATAAGATTTTAAAAATTGATCCAACTGCCGATCTTGAACAAATTCTGGCGAGTATTGCACCCGAAAATGCACAAGACCGAGATGTTTTATTAACGGCTTTACGTTCAAGTGCAGAAAAGGAAAATCCTTCTATTTTAGCGCTTATTGCTAATCTAGAGGCACAAAATGGTCAATTAGAACCTGCTCTAAATACCATTAACCGTGCGCTACGCCGTCGTCCAAAAGTAACGAGCTTTATCTTGATGAAAGCGAACCTATTGATTGCTCTAAATGATCAAGAAGGTGCTTTAAAATGGTATTCAAAATCAAGCCGTAAATACAAGAAAAATCTAGATATTCGCTTAGCTGAGGTTCGTTATCTCATTCAGATTAATCAGCCTCAACTTGCTCTTGAAAAATTAGAAAAAATTATTGAGAGTAATCCTCGGGCTGAAGAAGCATTATTTATTGCAGGTCTAACCAGTATTGACCTCAAACAATATGATAAAGCTGAACAATATTTAGTTGATTTACGCAACTCTGCAAAATATCAAAACGAAGCATATTACTACTTAGCTATTAATGCTGAGCGAAAACAGCACTATGAAACTGCCAAAGCTTATTACCGTTTAGTTGATGGTAGCCTCTACATTGTTTCAAGACGAAATCTAATTGCGATCTATGATAAACAAGAAAATTTACATGATGCATTACGGTTTTTAACTCAAGAGCGAGTTAATTATCCACAACATGCAAGCTTTCTCTATCAGGCACAAGCCGAAATTTTAAAGAAAATGGGCAATAAAAAAGCTGCATTAAATTTATTAGATGAAGCAATCAAAAACTTACCGGATGATCCGGAACTCATCTATGCAGAAGTTTTATTATTAGACCCTTATACCGACCGCGATAAACTTGATAAAACACTTAAGCAATTATTGCAGTTAGAACCAAATAGTCCGACCTATCTGAATGCCTATGCATATACGCTGGCTTTACAAAACCGTAGATTAAAAGAAGCACGACAATATGCTGAACAAGCATTGGAATATGCACCAGAACAAGCTTCGATTTTGGATACACTGGGCTATATCGCATTTTTACAAAATGATTATGAGGGCGCAGCGGAAGCTTTAGGCAAAGCTTACGAGCTTAGTCATAACATAAATATTGGGATTCGTTACGCTAAGGCACTGTATATGCAAGGATCATTAACTGAATTTAGTGCTGTGTTACAACAACTGAAACAAAAGCACGCGAATGATCCACAATTACACCAGCTTGATGCGTTAATTTTACCTACATCAGCAAAAAAGAGTTAAATATATGAGCAAATTTGCCCAACTGTGCACAGCGATCTGTGGATCAAGTGTGTTATTTTTAACCGGTTGTCAGCATTTTACTCAGCCCAAACCCGCAATTTCCCACCAAGTGCAAGATGAAAAACATTTCAACTTACAAGGTAAAATTGGAGTGCGTACCCCACAGCAAAGTGGTAGTGCATTCTTCACATGGGTTCAGCAGCAAGATAATTTTGATATCGAATTAAGTGGTATTTTAGGTGTCGGAAAGACACAAATTCAGGGTAAACCAGGTGAAGTTACTTTAAACAGTGCTAAAACTGGCGTGATTACAGCCGCATCACCTGAAGAACTTTTAGAACGTGCTACTGGTTGGCAAGCACCGATTACTCATCTAACCAGTTGGATTTTGGCAAAGCCAGCAACTTTAAATGCCCAAATCAGCAAAGATAATGCAAATCGTGTGAGCCAACTTATCGAAGATGGCTGGACGGTTAATTTTAGTTATGATGGTGAACAAACTTTGCCAAATAAACTGGTTTTGAAGCAAGCACTTGCTGAAGATAAAGAAAACCGTATTACAATGGTCATCCAAAACCGCTAAATCTAATTATTTAAATCTATGATTCGAGTTCCTTCTCCAGCTAAGCTCAACCTGTTTTTACATATCACAGGACGTCGTGAAAATGGTTATCATGAACTGCAAACCATTTTTCAACTCATTGATTTATATGACTGGATGACTTTTTCTCTTATTGATAAAAATGAAATCCAGATTGAAGGTTTAGGAGAAGTTCAACTTGAACAAAATCTGATTTATAAAGCTGCTCAAATACTTAAACCGCATGCAAAAAAACTCTCTGGTCTGCACATCAAAATTGAGAAGAATATTCCAATGGGCGCAGGTTTAGGCGGAGGTTCCTCTAATGCAGCTACAACCCTCATTGTTTTAAATCAATTATGGCAATGTGGACTAAGTCAGGATGAACTTGCTGACTATGGCGTAAAGCTCGGTGCTGATGTTCCTATTTTTATTTATGGTAAAAATGCATGGGCTGAAGGCATAGGTGAACATTTATCATTCATAGACTTAGATCAAAAACAGTTCATTATTTTAAAACCTGATTGTTTTATCAGCACTCAATTGCTTTTTTCACAAAAAACATTGACAAGAGACTCTAAGACCACTAAATTTTGCGCCTATCAGTTAGAACCTTCTAATTTTGGAAATAACTTTGAGCCTCTGGCTAGAAAGTTATACCCTGAAGTTGAAGAAGCAATGCAATATCTTGATCAATTTGGTCAAGCAAAGCTTACAGGTACAGGTGCTTGTGTTTTTACTGAAGTAACGAATGAAATGAATATTGATGACATTCTTAAACATTCACCATGTAAAGCTTATGTGGTAAATAGTTTAAAAGAATCTCCTCTTAATCATTTTAAGGTTACAAGTTAGGGGCGTCGCCAAGTGGTAAGGCACCGGGTTTTGATCTCGGCATCCGTTGGTTCGAATCCAGCCGCCCCTGCCAATTTCACCTGTAATGATGATTATATTAGGGGCGTCGCCAAGTGGTAAGGCACCGGGTTTTGATCTCGGCATCCGTTGGTTCGAATCCAGCCGCCCCTGCCATTATATATCATCAAATTTAGGGGCGTCGCCAAGTGGTAAGGCACCGGGTTTTGATCTCGGCATCCGTTGGTTCGAATCCAGCCGCCCCTGCCATTCTTCTTATTTTAAAGACAGACTTAATTGCCTTGCTTTTTGTTGATTATCCTTGACATTGCATTGCAAAAATATTAAAGTTCTGCCGCATTAGGGGCGTCGCCAAGTGGTAAGGCACCGGGTTTTGATCTCGGCATCCGTTGGTTCGAATCCAGCCGCCCCTGCCATCTACTTCATTACATACCAACCGCCAAGGGTGCTTCATGCCCAATCTTGTCGTTTTTAGTGGAAATGCTCATCCACAGTTCGCTCAAAAAGTCGTAAGTCACTTACATATCCCTCTAGGTGCTGCATCAGTCGGTCACTTTTCTGATGGAGAAATTTCAGTAGAAATTACTGAAAATGTTCGTGGTAAAGACGTATTTATCGTTCAGCCTACTTGTGCCCCTACCAATGATAACCTTATGGAAATCTTGGTTATGGCAGATGCTTTGCGTCGTGCAAGTGCTGGTCGTATTACCGCTGTTATCCCTTATTTTGGTTATGCTCGCCAAGACCGTCGTCCACGTTCTGCACGTGTGCCGATTACAGCTAAAGTTGTTGCAGACATGCTTACCACTGTTGGTATTGATCGTGTCGTAATGATTGATTTACATGCTGACCAAATCCAAGGTTTCTTCGATATTCCAGTCGACAACATCTATGGTACTCCTGCTTTGCTTGCTGACTTACGTCAACAACAGCATGATAACCTTATGGTGGTTTCTCCTGACGTTGGTGGTGTAGTACGTGCTCGTGCTGTTGCCAAACAGATGGGTGATATCGATTTAGCAATCATCGACAAACGTCGTCAAAAAGCCAATGAGTCGCAAGTTATGCACTTGATTGGTGACGTAAAAAATCGTGATTGCGTTATTGTAGATGACATGGTTGATACTGCTGGTACATTGTGTAAAGCAGCTGATGCGCTTAAACAATTTGGTGCACGTCGTGTTGTTGCTTATGCAACTCACCCTGTACTTTCAGGTAAAGCAATTGAGAACTTACGTAACTCAGTCATTGATGAGTTAGTTGTAACTGACACAATTCCTCTTTCTGAAGAAGCATTAAACTTAGGTAAAATTCGCCAAGTTTCTGTTGCTAGCATGGTTGCTGAAACGATTCGTCGTATTAATAACGAAGAGTCTATCAGCGCGATGTTCGATAGTTTATAATATTGCAGCTTTTCTTAACCCTGGCTTTGGCTGGGGTTTTCTATCACTAAACTGGTCGCAAGTTTAGTTTATTTAATCTTTAATGAGGATTTATCTCATGGCAAACTTCGTATTCAACGCTCAAGCGCGTGCTGAAGACAAACAAGGGAAAGGTGCGAGCCGCCGCCTTCGTCGCGAATCTTTAGTTCCAGCTATCATCTACGGCGGTAACGCTGAGCCTGTAAGTGTAACTTTAGAACTTCGTGAGCTTGTAAAAGCTTTAGAAAGCAATGCTTTCTTTGAAGAAGTTGTAGAAATCAAAGTGGGCGACAAAGTTGAAAACGTTAAAATCCAAGCGTTACAACGTCACCCATCTAAAAACACTCCTATGCACGCTGACTTCAAACGCGCATAAGTGTTTAAAGGCGTAAATTAGTGTCAAATATTTCGCTAATTGTTGGTTTGGGCAATCCTGGTTCAGAATATGCCCAAACCCGCCATAATGCAGGTTTTTGGTTCGTTGAACAGCTTGCAGATAAATATGGCATTACATTAAAAAATGATCCAAAATTTCACGGAATCAGTGGTCGTGGTAATATAGAGGGGCATGATGTTCGCTTACTTCTACCAACGACGTATATGAACCGTTCCGGTCAAAGTGTTGTTCCTTTCTCAAAATTCTATCAAATTGCTCCTGAAGCAATTCTGATTGCTCATGATGAACTTGATATGAATCCTGGTGTAATTCGTCTTAAAACAGGCGGTGGGCACGGTGGTCATAACGGTTTACGTGATATTGTCCCACATATTGGTCCAAACTTTCATCGTTTACGAATTGGTATTGGACATCCAGGTTCAAAAGAAAGAGTTTCTGGGCATGTACTTGGAAAAGCGCCAAGCAGTGAACAAAGCTTAATGGACGGAGCAATTGATCATGCTCTCTCTAAAGTGAAGTTACTTGTTCAAGGACAGGTATCACAAGCTATGAACCAAATTAATGCGTATAAACCAGCTTAAATTGTTGAACAATCAAGCTTGCTATCTTGCTTTTTTAGGAGCAAAATGCGCATCAGCCACCTTGCCAGAACGGCAAAGGCAAAAGATTTCACTATAAGATCTTCTTAGGTCTACTCAGGAGACGCTAGCCATGCTATCTCGTTTATTAAAATGCAAAATTCACCGTGCAGTTGTAACCCATGCTGAACTTCACTATGAAGGTTCTTGTGCAATTGATGGCGTATTGATGGATTTAGCTGGTATTCGTGAATACGAAGAAATCCACGTTTGGAACGTAACTAATGGCAAGCGCTTCACAACTTACGCGATCCGTGGTGAAGACAACTCTGGCATTATTTCAGTAAACGGTGGTGCTGCTCACCAAGCAGATGTCGGTGATTTAGTTATTATTGCTACGTTTGGTGACTTCACAGAAGCTGAAGCAAATGCTCACAAACCACGTTTGGTCTATGCAAATCCAAATAATACGGTCAACCACACAGCGAACTGCATTCCTGTACAAGTTGCCTAATTAAAGATTAAAAAAAACAAGAAAGCCCGTAATACGGGCTTTTTTTATAGTGTCTATAAACTCCTAACCGCACCCTTCCACCAGCTTTGCTGCTGCTTACAATTTAAAGATTGTAGCTCTTCTCCTCGTAAATCAAATAGAATCGCTTCACCCTTTATATTTACTTTAAATTCAGCGTATTTTGCTTTTTCATAGCAATGAGCTAGACCTTCGGCAAATAAGAAGCTTCTAGAAGCTGGGTACAAAGCCTGCAAACGATTTTCAGGATTTTTTAAAATTAAGCTTTGCCCAGCAGATGAATTATTAGTGTCTAAAATTGTACGAATTACTCGATTTTGTGAATCTAAAATAACTTTTGCTGGAATATTGGCATGATTAAAAATCACTTGATCTAAAGCATTACCTTCGTTTCCTGATGGTGATTTAAGAGATTGTAAATTTAATTCATACGCCAGCGCCATGTAGTCGCCTTGTAAAATAGAGCGAGGGTCAACGGGTTTAAGCTTAATAAACATACTTTTACTCTGATGTAGATGCCATTCATTTTTCGCAACCAAACCTGTAAAAACTAATACAGTGACTATTGCAAGAATAAGAGAGAAATACTTTTTCATTAATTTTCTCCCCCAACAAAATTGTTCTTAGCTTCTTGTAGGAGCAACCTATATAAAGCCAACAATATAATTCCTGACACCAAGATTGATGCACTTTTAGCTAGAAAACTTAATTGCAAACTGTAATAAAGTTGCCAAAGTACAGTAGCGAACACAAGAAGCGTAATACCGTAAACAATGCGATCTTTATTTTTTAAAGCCCATGTCAAAATTACAAATAGAATGAATACATCAAAATAGCCAAGTGCAATAAGCAATATTCCCAAAAAGAGAAAAGCAAAAAAAGTTATAGTTTGAAGCTGACTAAATAGATAGAAAAAACTAAAGCACAATAACCATAGACTTGGTAAGGCATAGAGAAACCATAATAACTGATCAGCCGAATCAAGCAATGCTAACCCTATAAAATTATCAAAGAATGAGTTCACCAAAATCACAGCAAGTACGCATAAAAAGATACTCCGCTCATACGATACAATTGCTTTACTCCCTATCAGCAGTACTAAGCTAAAGATCAAATAGTTAAGTAAAGTTAAATTAAAATAAGTTTGAGCAGAGTTTACTGACCATATTGAATGGTCTAGTTGCAATAGATAGAAAAATGCTATTCCATAAGTTGCGAGCATTTGAATTAAAATAAAGAACCAATGAGACTTAAGAAAATAACTAATACATAGAATAAAAATCTGGGCAATCAATACCCATAAAATTTGATTTGTTTCAGATCCAAGATGGAATAAAAAAGCAGTTTGGCCACTAATAAATAAACAATATGCAAATTGCCGAATGAAATAATTTTGAGATTTTGTTAGTAAAGTTATAGCTATAGCAACAAAGATGATGCCAATAATTAAAGAAATAGTCTCCCAAAATACGAGTGTAAATGCTGCAAGTGCTAAACCAGCAAGCCAAGCACCAATTGCTAAAGGAATGACATAAAAACGGCTTTGGCGAAAAATTCTTATTAAGAAATAACTAATAAGTGCAAACCAAATAAAAATAATGCCCGCAATCAGTAGAAAAATGAACTCATTAGAATCTTTAAATAAATGATTAATCCCATCTACAAGCCATATTGTTGCAGTCACACCAAGAACAGCAGCCATTAAACTGGCACATAATTGATCATTTTTTTTAAAGAAATAATAAAAAGCGATTATTCCTGAAAGGAAAGCCGAGATCAGATAAGGAATGTTTGCATTCGATAAGTATTGAATCATTCCAATGATTGAAATGACAGCAAACCAAGCGATAAAAACAAAACGTAATGCACGATACTTCTTTATACAGACCCAAAACTCGATAAGGCTTAATAAATTTAGAGTGAATAGATATAAATAAGGAAATTTTTCTGCCCAAAAAGTCTGTCGAAAAAATAAAAAAAGTGTAAGTTGGCTGCTAATGCAAACTAAATTAAAAATACCAATATTAGGTCGATATAACCAAGGTAATAAAAGCAAAGTCCAAATCAAGAACAATAAATAACTGTCTGCACCTGTTTGATAAACTTGTCCTATTACAGCCAAACTCAAACCGACCATCAAACCACAAATACCATGTAAGGTCTGCCGAACTCCCTCGCTTAAGGTATCTGTTACGCTCACCCAAGCAGTGACAAGTAATATAACAGGTGGAATGCTGAGTTGAATGCTATCAGGAAGCATCAACCAGTTAGCAGCAATCAAATACAGAATACTTACCGCCATAAATAAATAACTAAAAATATGGAGATGCTGAATAAATAAAGTATTCCTAAAGGGATAATAGTCTCTAATCTGCATGAAAAACCTGTTTTATTTATAATTTTCTATAAAAAACATAGCATTCACTTTTAAAACCAACAAGTAAGCTCTTGTTAAAAAACCTATTTCGATTTCTAAAAATACTTATTCATAATGAGACTTAGCATTCTACAAAAGCATCTAGCCAATTTCTTCAAGCGCGCTATAATAAAACCCATCGCTTCAGGGCGGGGTGTAATTCCCCACCGGTGGTAAAGTTAATTTTCATATATAAATTAACAAGCCCACGAGCTTAAATTATGTAATTTGAGCAGATTTGGTGAAATTCCAAAGCCGACGGTATAGTCCGGATGAAAGAAGACGACGAACTGGGATAAATCCGTTTTATTTCAGTGCCAGCCTGTTTTTACATCAGTCCTGAAATGTTCAACCGTATTTTTACGAGAGCGTTTCATTATGTCTAGCTTAATTCAACCAGAAATTTTTTTCTCAGCCCTCTCCCCTGCTGAACAACGCATTCAACAAGCATTAGAAGATATCCGTCAAGGCAAACCAGTCTTGGTTATGGATGACTTTGACCGTGAAAATGAAGCAGATTTAATTGTTGCAGCTGAAACTCTAACTGTTGAGACCATGGCACGTATGATTCGTGATGGCTCAGGTATTGTATGTTTATGCCTGACAGAAGAATTAGCAGATCACTTAGATCTCCCACCAATGGTTTCTCAAAACTCAAGTCAGTTTCATACTGCATTTACAGTGACCATTGAAGCTGCTCAAGGCGTTACCACTGGTGTTTCTGCTAAAGACCGTTTAACAACGATTAAAACTGCTATTAAAGATGGTGCTGTTGCAAGTGACTTAAACCGTCCTGGTCACGTTTTCCCATTACGTGCACGTAATGGTGGCGTACTTACTCGACGTGGTCATACTGAGGGGACTATTGATCTAGCCAGATTAGCTGGTCTCAAACCTGCTGGCGTGTTATGTGAATTGACTAATCCAGATGGCACTATGGCATCAGGCATTCAAGTTTTAGCATATGCACAAACTCATCACTTAACCGTGATTACGATTGAAGAACTTGTTCAATACCGTCAACAACACGGTATTTAAATAAAAAAGGTTTGGCTTTACGACAAAGCCAAACCTATAAATTAAAACTTATTTATATTTAAGAAACTTTCTTTTGTGCTGCCAGTTCTTCAACATAGTCCAAAAGTTCAGAGAACTGATTAATCATTGCTTTTGGCTGTACTTGAGCAAGTTCTTCTGCTGTTCCATAACCATAAGTCACAGCTACCGCCTCAATACCATTGTGACGAGCACCTAAAACATCATATTGACGGTCACCTACCATTAAACACTCTTCAGGATTTAATTGCTCATGCTCAAGAATATAATGAATAAGCTCAGCTTTATTGGTCCGCTCACCTGTCAATTCACTTCCATAAATATGTACAAAATATTGACTTAATTCAAAATGATCTAAAATTCGTTTCGCATAAATCGTTGGTTTAGCAGTAGCAACAAATAAACGATATCCTTCGTCTTTTAAAGCGCTCAGTGTTTGTACTACAGATGGATATACTTCATTTTCAAACAGACCAATGACCGAGAAACGCTCACGATAAGCCAATAAAGCTTGTTCAGCTAAATCATCGTCTTGAGTAGCCAATAATTTTGCAAGTGATGGTTTTAAAGGCGGGCCAATGGTCCAATCAATATTTAAATCGGCAGCTAATGGATAGCCAAGCTTGTCCATTGCATAGCGAATTGAAGTATGGATACCAACTTTAGGGTCTGTTAAGGTTCCATCCAAATCAATCAAAATATGTTTTATAGCCATTCAATCATTAACCCAGTAAAGTATTTAGTTCAATTGGTCGAGAGTTTAATCAAACTCTCTTATACTAACGTAAATTTAAATTGAAAAGGAAATAACCGTGCGTCCAACCGTACTTTGTTTCTCGGGTTTAGACCCTTCAGGTGGTGCAGGTTTACAAGCCGATATCGAAGCAATTGGACAAAGTGGTGCTCATGCAGCAATTGCATGTACTGCCCTCACCATTCAAAACTCACAACAAGTATTTGGCTTTGAAGCAACCTCAAAAGAACTATTACTAGCTCAAGCAAATGCCGTGGTAGATGACTTACCGATTAAATGTGTTAAGTCAGGTATGCTTGGCACTACAGATAATATTGCTGCACTTGCTGAATTTTTACGTGTTCATCCTGACTATCAATATGTACTTGACCCTGTTTTAGTTGCAAACAGTGGTGGTTCTTTAGGAGACCAAGCAACTTTAGTTAAAGCATTTGTTGAGCTTATCCCCCTAGCGACGCTTATTACGCCAAATACAGTCGAATTACGAGCACTAACAGGTATTGATGACTTAGAACAAGCAACAGAAAAGCTATTTCAAATGGGCGCTAAAGCTGTATTAGTAAAAGGCGGTCACGAAGATACCCCTGACTTCATTAAAAATAGTTTATATATTGATGGTGAACTTGCAGCGAGTAGTAGTTGCCCTCGCCTTGAAGGTGAATATCACGGCTCAGGTTGTTCACTGGCAAGCTTTATTGCAGGTCGTTTAGCTTTGGGTGATTCTTTAAAAATTGCAGTACAACATGCAGAAACATGGCTATTTGGTGTTTTAAAAAATGCTGAAACGCCTGTACCTAATGGACAAAAGATTCCAAAACGATTTTAACAACCAAATAAAAAGGCGCTTAAAGCGCCTTTTTATTTATTCCAATTACTGAGGAATACGTAAAACTTGTCCAGGGAAAATCTCATCTGGATCTTTTAGCATTGGTTTGTTTGCTTCAAAGATTTTTTGATATTGGTTGGCATCACCATAAAATTCTTTCGCAATTTTTGAAAGATTATCACCTGATTTTATCGTATAAAATTTACTTTCTGGCTCAGGAGTAGCAACCGTCATTTGATCATCTACTTGCGCAACGTGGTCTACGTTACCAACAATAAGAATAATTTTTTCTTTGTCTGCTTGGCTTTGTACTTGACCATGAAGCGTCGCAGTATCAGTTGAACCATTATATGTTACAGATAGGCCTTCCACTCCCAAGCCTAAACTTTTGATTAATCCTAATAATTTATTTGCCACTTCTTGTGCAGAAGGTTCTGCTGGTGTTGCTGGAGCTGGTTGTGGTTCTGCTGGTGCGGTATTTTTCTTTCCAATACCTTTTACAAAATCAAAAAGACCCATCTTTTAGTCCTCATATTATTGTTTATAGTAAAGTCATTAAACTGACCTTTATTGTTATACTTGAAAAAAGAGACACCTCTGCTATCAATTGAGGTTGATCTTGTAAAAATATGTATCCCTATCAATGATTTTGATTAAATAAAAAAAGCCACCTTACGGTGGCCTTCTTTTTAATCAGCAATATGCGAATTAACCAAGTTTTTTAGTTACATAGTCAATTGCAGATTGAACTGTAGTGATTTCGTTTGAATCTTCATCAGGGATAGTGATGTCGAAGTCATTTTCGAAAGACATAACAAGTTCAACTAAATCTAAAGAGTCAGCACCCAAGTCATCCATGAAAGATGCTTCGTTTTTAATCTCTTCAGCTTTAAGACCAAGTTGTTCTGCAACTGCTTGTTTAACGCGTTGTTCGATATCGCTCACAGGAATTCTCCTCATTGCTTGTGGCGTTTGATTTGCCACTAGTTTAATTGAATATAAAAATTTTTAAAAGTTTATACATCGGCGTTAGGCCATGTATAAACCACCATTTACATGTAATACCGTACCGGTAATGTAACCTGCTTTATCACTTGCAAGGAAACTCACCGCATTTGCGATATCTTGTGGCTCACCTAAACGATTTAAAGCCACTTGATCACTCATTTTTTTGCGAATGTCTTCACTAAGTGCATCTGTCATTTCTGTTGCAATAAAACCTGGTGCCACACTGTTTACAGTGATTTGGCGGCTACCCATCTCTTTTGCAAGGCTACGGCTGAATGCTTCAATACCTGCTTTAGCAGCAGAGTAGTTTGCTTGGCCTGGGTTTGCAAAATGAGCAACAACAGAACTGATATTAATAATTCGACCAAAACGTGCTTTCGTCATACCCTTAAGTACGCGTTTAGATAAACGATAAACGGCTTTAAGGTGGATATTGAGAATGTCATCCCAATCATCTTCAGACATACGAAGCAACAAATTGTCTTTCGTAATACCTGCATTGTTAACGAGAACAAGTACAGGACCATAATTCTGTTCAATATGAGACACGACTGCTTCAATCTCATCGAGATTACGCACGTCTAGCGCCAAACCTGCACCTTGTTCACCAAAGCTATCTGTTAGCTTTTGTGCACCAGATTCAGAAGTCGCAGTACCTACGACAAAATAACCGTCTTGAATAAGTTGCTGGGCAATTGCAGCGCCAATGCCCCGACTCGCGCCCGTTACTAATGCAACTTTGCGTTCTTGTGTCATGCAATTTTTCCTTCTGCCACTAAAACAGCATTTAGGGCATCTTCCATTTTGCTCTTACTATCAATAGAAAAAGCTTTTTCGATATTTGGTAAACGCTTTGCGAGATTACTCAATACTGTACCAGGACCACATTCAACAATGTACTGAATACCTTGGTCTTGAAGAGACTGCATGGTACGTGTCCATTGCACAGACTCGTACAATTGTGCTGTTAATGCCTGACGTAATTGAGCAACATCGGTAGCAATTCCCGCGTTGACATTTTGTATTACAGGAATGGTAGGTAGCTCAATGGCAGTTTGTTCCAAAGCTTCTGCAAATTTTTCTGCAGCAGGCTTCATCAATGAACAATGCGAAGGTACAGAAACTGGTAAAGCAATTGCTTTAGCAGATTGTTCTTTTGCTAATGCCATCACTTGCTGTACAGATGCAGTACTGCCCGCAATTACAACCTGACCTTGTGAATTATAATTTGCAGCTTCAACTGAACCTTGACCTGATGCAGTTACACTCTGGCATAGTTCAACTACTTTATCATCGGCCAGACCAAGAATTGCAGCCATCGCACCTTCCCCTTGAGGAACAGCACTTTGCATGAGTTTTCCACGCAAATTAACTAATTTAACTGCATCTGCCAAACTCATTGAACCCGCTGCAACTAAAGCGCTGTATTCACCTAAAGAGTGACCAGCAAGGTATTTAGGCGCTAAACCACCCAAATCTAACCAAAGACGCCATAAAGCGATGCTAGCAGTTAATAATACAGGTTGGGTGTTTTGTGTTTGGTCTAAACCTTCACCACTTTGCGCAATGTGCCAAAGATCAAATCCCAGCGCGTCTGAAGCTTCAGCAAAAGTTTGCCCAACTCCACTAAACTGTTCTGCGAGTTCAGCGAGCATACCAACTTTTTGTGAACCTTGACCCGGAAACACAAATGCAGTTTTTGTGGCTAAAGCTACTTGTTCAAGACGTTTAGCAGACATAAGAAATCCTTTTTGGGTTTTCACTCATTTCTCTGGAGCGGAAATTTAACATTTAATTTGTATATTTATAATTGCGAAAAACAACAAAAAAAGGGAGCTTTCGCTCCCATTTTTTCTATACTTAAGCATCACGCTTAATGCATATCATGCAATTATTCAGCATCAGCTGCTTTAGCGAATAATTGGCGACCACGGTAGAAACCGTCTTTAGTCACGTGGTGACGACGATGAGTTTCACCAGTTGCTTGGTCTACTGTTAATGCATTCTCGGTTAAAGCGTCATGTGAACGGCGCATGTCACGGCGAGAGCGACTTTTACGGTTTTGCTGAACGGCCATGATGGCTCCTTACAAAGATCGAAAAAATGGATCAGAACAAATTCAGTTGTCTTATCTCATAATCATAACACAAATTATGAGTTAAGTTTACCCTTCAAACCTGCCAAAACATCAAACGGGTTATCCCGTTTCTCTTCGACAACGTTCTGAATGGTAGGTTGATGTTTATGTTCACAAGCATCATGCTTGGGAGATAAAGGCATCAACAATAACAGTTCATCTTCTAGTAATGCGAGCAAGTTAATCGAAGCAGGTGTATCAAAATCACCTTTTGTCGAAGACTCACTTTCACCTAAAACGATGAAATCAGCATCCTCATCCAAGCGCTCTATCAGTGACTCATCATCTACAAGTGCAATATGAAAGTCAGAAACAATTGGCATTTCAACAGGTTCCAAACAACGTTGGCACTCCATTGGAACTTTTGTTTCCATATGACCATCTAACCACACAATGCGATGATATGCATCCATTGATAGCTTACAGTCTATGTTGATCAATTGGTTATCAATTGATCCAACAGCTTCACGAGCAATACGAGTAAGACGAGACAATGGCAGTTGACCTGACCATGTAAAGCCTTGCTCAGCCCATTTAAACGGCTCAATCTGTGCCGGAAAGGTATTTGCTGACATAATTAAGGCGGCAATTCTACAAATTCATCGGTACTCTGTCAAAGATTAAGATACAATTTTGTACTTCTTTAGACAGAACTCGGGGTAAATTAAGCAATGCACCTGTTGCAGCCGCAACCTGAAGTTAACACTTCATTACTCGTTTGCACCCATTCAACTCACCAAAACACTCTTTTACCTGACGTGGTGCAACTCTCACCATGGCCAAGCTCAAAATTAGAGTCTGAGCAAGTTGATTGGCTTATTTTACACTTTAATCACTGGTTTTCCCACCATAATGTGACATTAGTTCGTGGAGAATTTGAACCAGAATATTTCCCAGCAAACGAACATGAGCCAGCCAAAATTCAATTTGCCCATGGTTTTTTCAATAGTGCTTTGCATGAAATTAGCCATTGGACAATTGCAGGCGCAAAACGTCGTCTGTTGCCTGATTTAGGGTATTGGTACGCCCCAGATGGTCGAACTAAAGAACAGCAAGATTTATTTGAACAGGTGGAAATTAAGCCGCAAGCGATTGAATGGTTATTTTCCCATTCTTTTGGCAGAAAATTTAGAGTCTCGCTCGACAACCTGACAGGTGATGGCGGAGATGGCAAAAAGTTTAAAGATAATGTTTATACACAAGTACAACGCTATTTTTCTGGAGAAGCTAAATTACCTGTTGATGCAGCGCGATTCATTGAATGTATTTGCCAATGTACGCGAGCAGGTGCAGCGTTACAATCAAGTGAATTTAAACGTGAACTCCTTGATTAAATGACAAAAAAACTACGTAAGTTACTTGCTTCCCAAGTTTGAAAAGTCTAATACTATTTTTAATACTGGCGTGATGGAGTCTCTAAAATATGCTGCATTTACATGTACATCCTGAAAATCCACAGCAACGCCTCATTGATCAAGCGGTTGAGCGTATTCGTGCAGGCGATGTTGTGGTCTACCCTACCGATGCTGCCTATGCAATCGGATGCCAGATCGGTAATAAAAATGCCATGGAACGTATTGCTCAGATTCGTGATTTAGGTCCTAAGCACCAATATGCAATTATGTGCTGTGATTTATCAGATATCGCAACTTATGCAAAAGTTGATAATGCGACTTATAGATTATTAAAGGCAAATACACCTGCTGTTACGACTTTTATTTTACCCGCAACCAGTGAAGTTCCACGCAGGTTAATGCACCCCAAAAAGAAAACAATTGGTTTACGTATTCCAAGCAACCCAATTTGTCAGGCTTTATTAAAAGAACTTGGTGAACCTTTACTGACAAGTACACTAATTTTACCAGGACACGAAGACCCTCTTGATGATCCTTACGATATTGAAAATCAGTTAGCTAAACGGATTGATGTATTTATTGATGGTGGGTTCGGAACTTTGACAACCACCAGTATTGTTGACTTATCGGGTGAACATCCAGAAGTGATCCGTCATGGGGCAGGAGACGTAAGTGCTTTCGAATAAGCACTTATTCCCCTTTTTACCAACAGTTAAAAAAAAAGTATTATCAAGAAAAAAAATACTCTTTATTTAGTTTGGATTTTTTTTACACTTTAGTCGTTAAGCAATTTATTAAAAGTCACAATTCCTTTAGAATGTTTTGCACTATCTGCTGTTCTTCTGCTACAGCTCTTATTGACTTGAAAACAAGTCTCATGCTTTTGAAAATTCGCGTGGCTTATAATCGTAATGAACCAATCACTTCATCAATCCATGGAAGACGTTCCACACATCCGTGTTTTAGATGAGTGGCACGACACGATTCCTGAAGATCTTTATATTCCTCCAGCTGCCTTCGAGATTTTACTCGAACAGTTTGAAGGACCACTCGACTTTTTAATTTATCTGATTCAGAAAAACGGTTTTGATTTAGTTCAGCTCGATATCGCCCCTATTGCAACTCAATATTTAGCTTACATGGATAGCATGAAGTCTTTAAATATTGAGCTAACTGCCGACTACATGGTCATGGCTGCTTTATTGGCTGATTTGAAATCTAGATTACTCTTACCTAAGCCAACTGTTATTAGTATTGAAAAAGATCCTAAGCAAGATCTTATTGATCGACTTGAGACTTATTTACGTATTAAGCAAGCTGCTGAGCGTTTAGGGCAAATGCCAGTTCTTGACCGTGATACGTTTAGTGCCAATGTAAGTTTGGGCCATATTGCACCTGTTTATGAAGGTTATGATGTTTCGGCGTTACATGATGCTTTGTTTTGCGTATTTAACCGCCCAGAACCTGTAACACATACAATTGCACAAGAGCCTGTACTGTTAGAAGAACGGATCGCATATATTGAAGAGAAATTAGAGTCAGGCGACGTGTTAAGTTTCAAAGAATTACTGAATCCGCAACAAGGCCGTATGGGCATGGTTGTAACTTTTATGGCTGTGTTAGAGTTAACCCGACAACAAAAGATTAAAATTATTGCGACAGGTGTTGAAGCTCCATTGGCTATTCAAGGGACTGCGACATGAGTTTTGAACAAAATAATACCGATTTGTCATTAGCTGACATTCATCACGAAGTTTTATTGCAACTTGAAGCGATTATTTTTGCCAGTGAAGCACCTGTTTCGATTGCTCGTTTAAAAGAAGCTTTTAATAATCAATATAACAAACAACAGCTTCGTCAGCTTTTACAACAACTTGCCCTCTTACAACATGGCCGCTCTATTGAGTTGATAGAAACTGCGCAAGGCTTTCGTTTTCAGGTAAGATCCAAATATCGCAATATTATTGCGCAGATTTGGCCAGAGCGACCAACAAAACTGTCGCCATCTTTACTAGAAACGTTGGCTGTCATTGCGTATCATCAACCAGTCACGCGTGCTGATATTGAACAAATTCGTGGTGTATCTAATAATAGTCAGATTCTCAGAACGCTATTTGACTGGAACTGGATTAAAGAAGCCGGTTTTAGAGATTTACCCGGAAGACCTGCGTTGCTAATTACAACGCCTCAATTTCTGAATGCTTTTGGTCTAGCCTCTTTAGGCCAATTGCCTCCCCTACAGAACGCCAAGGAAGCATTTATGGCTCTCGATGCAAATGCACCGAAATCATAAAGAGGTGGACTGTTGATCATTATGTCTAAGGTTGTGCTGTCATGAGTGAAAAATTGCAAAAAGTATTAGCGCGAATCGGATTAGGTTCCCGTCGATATATGGAAGAGGTTATTGCCGCAGGACGCGTGAGTGTAAACGGCAGCGTTGCCCAAGTGGGTGAACGCATTGAACCAGGCGATGAATTACGCATTGATGGTCGTAAAGTTCAGTTTCAAATCGAAGACGAAATTCGTCGTCGTGTACTGATTTATTATAAACCTGAGGGTGAAATCTGTTCACGTAATGATCCTGAAAAACGTCCAACTGTATTTGATCATTTACCACAAATTGCAAATGATCGTTGGGTAATGGTAGGTCGTCTGGATATTAACAGTACAGGTTTATTATTATTTACAAATGATGGTGAACTTGCTAACCGCTTAATGCACCCATCTAATGAAATTGAACGTGAATACGCTGTACGTGTAATGGGTGAAGTAACACCAAAACTACGTCAAAACATGGTAAACGGTGTAGAGCTTGAAGATGGCCCAGCCAAGTTCGAGTCTTTCTCTGAAATTGGTGGCGAAGGTATTAACCGCTGGTATCAAGTTGTGGTGAAAGAAGGTCGTAACCGTGAAGTACGCCGTATTTTTGAATCACAAGGCCTTAAAGTAAGTCGTTTATTACGTACTCGCTACGGTACTGTGATTTTACCACGTGAATTACGTACTGGCCGTTGGATGGAACTCGACAAAACTGATATCGACAACTTAGCAAAATCTGTTGAGTTAAAACCGCGTCAAGGTACAGGCTTATTTGGTATGGCGAAACGTCGTACTGACCGTATGACTGAAAAGCCAATGGCAGCGCGTCGTGGTGGCTATTTACGTCAACAACGTCGTGATGATGAAAAAGAAGCACCAGCAAACACCGGTAATCAGCGTAAATCGACTGGTCTTAACCGTGGATTTAAAAAGTTCTAAGCTCAGCTTTTGAATTAAAAAACCGCTCAAATTAGAGCGGTTTTTTTATAGTTTGTTGTCAAATTAACTCATTTTTGCCAATTCAATCCACTCTGCTTCTGGAAAGTGAATAGCTAAATAATCTTTCAAGTAATTTGAAGTATCTTTAGAAATTAATGGATCTTTTGATTCATCTTTTAGATTATAAACTAGAGCCTTTAATTTCAGCCCACGAGACTTAAGCGCCTCAAGACTAAGTAAAGTATGGTTAATACTTCCTAAACGACCTGATGTTACTAAAATAACGGGGAATTGATGCTGAGCCACATAATCAATTGTGAGTAGACTGGTGGTTAATGGCACCATTAACCCACCTGCACCTTCTAACAATACAATTTCAAAACGCTCAGCCAATGTTTGAGTCGCATTTTCAATTTTTTGAAAATCAATTTCTCTATTATCCAAGCGTGTTGCTAAATGAGGTGAAGCTGGATAGCTAAAGATTTCAGGCATAGTCAGCTTATCGTGATCTTCCTGAAACCAACCTTGTCCCATGATTTCACGATGCTTCTCGATGTCTTCAGAAATATCAGCATTACCTGTTTGAATGAGTTTCTGGGTAATTACTTTTTTACCTTGCTCAGTCCATAATTTTGCTAAAAAACCTGTCGCGTAAGTTTTACCAATTTCGGTATCAATCCCACTGACAAAATAGATCTGGCCACTCATTTACTTCACTCTCCGGGCAATACAATAAATCGGATGGTATGTTAAGGCATATCCCTCGGCCTGCTTAAACCGATCATAATCTTGATAAAACTGCTGTAAAGTTTGCTTGGTCCAACGATGCTGAGCGGTTGCCGTTACACCTGTTGCTTTCAAATGTTGTAATACAGCTTTAGGCGAATCAAAATAGAGCTGAGTTTCTGACTCAGATAAATGCAAAACTTCAAAACCAGCCTGAGTTAAGGCATTGTTCCAACTTTCAAGATTCCAATAACTTAAACCTTGTCCAGTTAGCTCTTTAATTTCAAATAGGTTCTTAGGGCCAAATGTTGAAAAGCATAGCCAACCAGTGTCATTTAAAGCATCATTACAACGCTTAAGCAAACGCGGTAAATCTTGCATCCATTGCAAAGCCGAACCTGAAACAATCATATCGAGCTGTTGGGGCAAATCTAAAGTTTCAATATCCCCAATCAACCATTTCAAATTTTCTTGATGATTGAAGTGCGTCTGCACCTCTGAGTACAGATCATTCAAAATTAAATCTTCAATTTGAAAAGCGTCAACAAGCAGACGAGTTAAATTGCCAGAACCACAACCAATTTCAAAAATACGTGACATCGTACTTGGACAAAATTGCTTTAGTAAGCCCGTTAAATTTTGGCAAATTTGTTTTTGAACAACTGCATGCTCTGAATAGCTTTGCCCTGCTTTAGCAAAACGCTCGGCAACTAAGTTTTTATTCAGACTCACAGAAAACTCACCAGTGCTTCAAGCTCGTGTTGTTCGACCATTGACGTTAAAGAAATACGCAAACGTGAACTATTTTTAGGTACTGTTGGTGGACGTACAGGCATAGCATAAAAACCACATTCTTGAACATGTTTTGCCTTATCAATAGCAGCCTGACTTTCTCCCACAATAATTGGAACAATATGGCTGGTCGAAGGACTTACATAACCCTTTTCTATAACGGCTTGTTGAAGATATTGGCTAATATTTTTTAAGTGTTCACGCTGAGGCCGAGCAACCAATACTTTTTGGAATATAAAATTTGCCCAAGCCATAACAATCGGAGGTTGAGCTGTACTAAAAATAAGCGGGCGCATTTTATTTATGAGATAATCTTTAATAATAGGATCGCAAATAATGTAACCACCGACTGCTGCTAATGCTTTACCTAATGTACCTACTAAAAAGTCAATTTCTTGAATGACATTATATTGTTCAGCACATCCTAAGCCTTGCTGACCACGCACCCCAATTGAGTGTGCCTCATCGACATAAAGCATGGTTTTAGCAAAACGTTTTTTAAGCTGGACTAATGCGGCTAAATCCGTTTCATCACCATCCATACTAAAAATACTTTCTGTGACCACAATGATTCGTTCAATCTTGTCATCATCATGATATTTTTGCAGAAGTTGTTCTAAGTGCTGTAAATCGTTATGTCGATAACGTACATACTGCGCACCAGATAAACGTATACCATCAATCATGCTCGCATGAACTAATTTATCTGCCAAAATTAAAGTTTTGCTATCAGAAACAGCTGGCAAAATACCAATATTCATGTGATAGCCACTATTAAATAGCAGAGCCGACCGACCACCGAATGCTTGGCTTAGGCTATTTTCCAACTGTTCATATTCTTCAAAGTTACCTGTCAGTAAACGAGCCGATGAAGAACTAAAATAGCTGCGCTCTAACGGCAAGCTATCTAAAAACTCTTGACGAAGATTAAGATCAGCCGCCAGTCCAAGATAATCATTTGAAGCTAAGTTGAGCATTGTTTTATTTTGAATTGTAATAAAACGGCCATGCTGCACATTTTGGGTAAATTGTCTGAAATTACCCTGTTGTTTTAACTCATCTAACTCTGTAGCAAAGTGATCAAGCAATGACATCTTAATGTGCTCCCTGCAATGTTTTAACAACTTCAACCAATTGTTCAAGCAAATCGCTTAGCTCTTGTTGAGTAATGACATAAGGTGGCATCACATAAACCAGTTTGCCAAAAGGGCGAATCCAAATTCCACGGTCTACAAATTGTTGCTGTAAAGTTTTCATATCGACATTAAAGGTGAGTTCTACTACACCAATTGCACCCAGCACTCGTACATCAGCAACATAATCAAGCTGATTTAAAGGCACTAAATGTTGGCTAAGCTGTTGCTCAATTCGCTTAATATTAGCTTGCCAATCTTGCTCAATTAATAATTGCGTACTTTTCAAGGCAACGGCACAAGCAAGTGGATTGGCCATAAAGGTTGGGCCGTGCATAAATACTCCAGCCTCTCCACGACTAATCGTTTCTGCAACATGCTTTGTTGTTAAGGTCGCAGATAACGTCATATAGCCGCCTGTTAACCCTTTACCTAGGCACATAATATCCGGTTCGACTTGAGCATGTTCCCACGCAAAAAGCTTACCTGTACGGCCAAAGCCAGTAGCAATTTCATCAAAAATTAATAACAGATGATATTTCTCACAAAGCGCCTTAGCCTGACGTAAATATTCAGGATGATAAAAACGCATGCCCCCTGCACCTTGAACAATTGGTTCAATAATGAGTGCGGCAAGATGTTCATGATTTTGCTGAATAGCTTGTTCTAGCTCGGCAATATCTTGAGGATTCCATTCTTCGTAGAATTTGGTTTGTGGTGCCGCCACGAAAAGACGGTTCGGTAAGCTGGTACCAAAAATTTGATGCATGCCTGTAACTGGATCACATACAGACATCGCATTCCATGTATCACCGTGGTAACCAGAACGCGTAGTAATAAAATTTGTTTTTTGTGGTTGGCCTTGTGCTGTCCAGAACTGCACAGCCATTTTCAAAGCAACTTCAACGGCAACCGACCCTGAATCTGCATAGAAAATTTTATCGAGACTTGGCGGTGTAATTTTTAAAAGAATTTTACCAAGCTCAATCGCAGGATCATGAGTTAACCCGCCAAACATGATATGTGACATGTTCTGTAATTGATCTGTCACTGCCTGATTGAGTTCAGGATGGTTATAGCCGTGAATTGCACACCACCAAGAGGACATGCCATCAATTAAAGTTCTACCATCATCGAGTTCAATGGTCGCACCATAAGCACGCTTAACTTTGAATGTTGGTAACGGTTGGGTCATTGAAGTATATGGATGCCAAATATGTTCCAAATCAAAATTATCGGTCATCCTCTATACCCTTTTACAGCGTTCAAATCTCTCATTGAACACATGTTAAACCTGTTAATAATGAAAGAAAATTGCGATATCAATCAAAGCTTATTAACTTTGCTGATGAATTGTTAAAAATTGGCAGATTTCTTCAATTGTTCTTTCTACCTGTAAGTACGGAAAAGCGTGTGTAGCGTCTTTTAGTAACTTATAAGTCATGTTTTCTGTAGCGAAATCCTTAAAATTCTCGATAATTTTGCAAGGAATGACATTATCTTGCTCAGCAAACAGATGAAGCTGTAGACCTGAATAGTTTTTCAAGTTATCTACCAAGTTTAACTGTTCTAGCATTTTTAAACCGTCTACCAGTATTTCCTGTGCGGGTGGATTTGCGATGTTTTGTACACTCATCCAATCTTGTTTCGCTTGAGATGAGCCAAGTGTAATCAAATAATAAAAACGCTTTAAAGTGGCTTGCGGGTTCTGTAAAAGAGACCCTTTAAATTGACTAAATACATCAGCAGGCATTGCGGTTTGCCAATTATCATGAGCAACGAAACAAGGGTTTGAAGCGAGCGTAATTAAAGTTTTTGTTTGCCCTGTTTGCTTGTAAAAAATATCAACCAGTTGAGTTGCTAACTGCCCACCTAGAGACCAGCCTATTATCACATCAACTTCAGCCACTAAATCAAGCTGTGCTTGAAAGCTACTATCTAAAACATTAAAAATATTAATCAGTTGTATTTCAAAACCAGCTTTTTCCAAGTGCAATTTAAGTGATTGCAAAGGTTCTATGCCTACTCCCCAACCTGTAATCAATAAAATTTTATTTTGTAACTTCATATACCTGTCCACAGCCAACTTTTGCAAGATTATATATGAAGTTCAATTCTAAATATCTTTTAAAATCAACAGAACGCTTGAATTTCAAAAAGTAAAATCAGTCATTTAGAGGTAGTTAATATTCTGAAATATATTGATAAGTAAAGCCTAAATTATTCATATGAAACATACAAAACTTTAATTATCTAAACATTGAAGCAAATCAAAAAACAACATAATCCACACTTCACCCATAAACCCATTGTGCAATGTAATTAATGTTAATACTTATGTTTTTTTATTAAAAAAAATGACTCATTAATTCATTTTAATGATAGAAGATTAATTAATGATCAAAATATTGGGTAGGTTAAAATGAATAGTCAAAGTATAATATCTGGTGGGAGAGAAAAAGATACATATTTTGTTACACCCAATGATATTATAAATACCTTACCTTCAGATAAAAATTATTGTTTATTTCTAGATATTGATGGAACATTAGCTCCATTTCAAATTCATCCTGAACATAGTTTTATTCCTAATACTACATTAGAAGTTATAAAAAAAATTATTGAATTAAATATACCAGTGGTTGCTGTAACAGGTCGCGATGTTGAAACGGCTAGTAAGCTGCTTCAGTCTATTGAAGTTCCTATAGCTGGACTACATGGTTTAGATATTCGTTTTGACTCTAGCACTTATATTCGCCCAGACTTAAGTGATATTAATTTTAATAAATTAAAAGAAGATATTATAAAATTTTGTGAAAAATATCCCGATTTATTAATTGAGGATAAAGGATATTCTATTGCCTTACATTATCGAAAAAAACCAGAATTAGAAAATAATGCAATTTATATTATGCAACAGGTTAAATATTTTCATCCTCAACTAAAATTAAATAGAGGAAAATTTGTAGTTGAATTAGTACCTAAACAGGCAGATAAAGGCAAAGCAATTCAAACTATATTAAATCATCTTAATTTACCATTAATTCATCCGATATTTATAGGAGATGACTTAACAGATGAATCGGGTTTCATATTTATTAATCAACAGTTTGGCACTTCAATTAAAGTAGGTTCTGGTGAAACAGAAGCTCAATATAGATTAAAAGATATTAACAGCGTTTCTAATTTTCTTTTTTTCTTTCTCGAAAAAATAAAAAAGTTATACGTCAAAAATAGTCAAGATCAGAATGGAGAACAAATATGTCTAAATTAATCGTGTTATCGAATCGAATAAGTATGCCATCAGGTAAGGCTTCAGCAGGTGGCCTTGCAGTAGCTGTACAAGACGCATTAAATGACAGTAACGGTATTTGGTTGGGCTGGAATGGTCAACAAATTACCGATACTGAAGCGCCTGAATTCGATCAGGCATATTCTCATGGGATTGACTACATTACCTGCCCTCTTACACATCAGCAATATGCACAGTATTACTGCGGTTTTGCTAACAAGGTCTTATGGCCTGCTATGCATCATAGAGACGATCTGATTGAATATGATGCTGAAGAATATAATACTTACCAACGGGTCAATCGTTTATTTGCTGAAAAATTAAAACAAATTGCTCAGCCGGATGATGTTATTTGGGTACATGACTATCACTTTTTTAGTGTAGCCCGTCATTGCCGCGAATTAGGAATGCAAAATAAAATCGGTTTCTTTTTGCATATTCCTTTTGCAAGCTTAAACATTTGGCGCAAAATTCCAGTTGCGTTACAACTAGTACAAGACCTTTGCAAATATGATGTAGTTGGCCTACAAACTCAAGCTGATCAAAATACCTGTATGCAAACGTGCATGGGCTTACTTGAAGCTCAAAAAATATTAAGTGACCGAATTAGTTATAAAAAGCGTCAGGTATTGATTAAGTCCTACCCTATTGGTGTGCAACCTGAACTTATTCAGCGCCAAGCACAACAGGCATTTCAAACAGCAAATGTATTTAACTTTGAAGATATTCCACGTCAAAAAACTATTATCGGGGTTGACCGTATTGATTATTCAAAAGGTCTACTTGAGCGTTTCAATGCATTTGCAACCTTCTTGGAAACCAATCCAGAATATCATAGGCTAGTACGTCATCTACAAGTTGCAACACCTTCACGTACAGATATTCCTACTTATCAACGCTTATACCAACGTTTTAAAACCAAGCTAGAGCTGATTAATCAAGAGTTTGCACAGGAAGACTGGCGTCCAATTGATTGCTGCTATGACACCATTAAACATGACAGCCTAATGCATATTTATCGCAATTCTGATATTTGCTGGATTAGCTCACTACGTGATGGTATGAATTTGGTCGCAAAAGAATATATTGCGGCTCAAGATCCAGAGAACCCAGGTGTACTAATTTTATCTAAATATGCTGGTGCAGCTGAACAAATGACCCAGGCCTTGATTGTTGACCCAATAGATCGAGCAGCAATGATGGATACTCTAAAAACCGCTCTAGAGATGTCTAAAGCAGAACGTATTAATCGTTATGAACAGCTAATAGAGGGTTTAGTAACCACAGACTTGAGTAATTGGCGTAATAATTTCTTGAAAGATTTAGAAAATGCTCCGACTTTCACGAAATCTAAATTCTCATTACAAGATAAGTATTTACCCACTTATCATGTCTTATAATAATTCACACTCACAGAACATCGAGAAGTTTTTCTCGATGTTCTTTTCGGCTGGTGAGTTAGCGTAAGTTACTTTGCCTTCACAAGCGTAAAGCGATTGAGTACAGCAATCATGATTAATAAGACAGCTACCCCAGATAGGACTGTGGTTAGACTAGTCCACTGACCAATTAAACCGATTAAAGCTGGACCACTTAATGACCCTGTGTATGCAATAGTTGAAACCATAGAAAGCGCTGCTGCTTTAGGCATATCATTCTGGCGGCCGACACGAGAAAACATAACAGGCACAATGTTAGAACAGCCTAAACCTAAAAGTGCATAACCCAATACTACAACTTGCCAAACAGGTGCCATCACAATAGTGACCATAGCAAGCGCGGCAACAATTGCACTATAGGTCACAATGGTTTTCTCACCCCATTGTTTTAACAAGAGATGTCCTGCAAAACGACCACTTGTCATACTCAGTGCAAAGAATGTATAAGCCAGCCCCGCAAAGGCAGGATTCAGCTGATATTTACTAGTCAAATAAATACCACCCCAGTCCATTGCTGCACCTTCTGACAAGAAGGCAATAAAACACATCATTCCAATCAAGAGAATAGTACCATTCGGACGCGAAGTTTTTTTAGGTGCGTCAGTTATTTCAGCTGCACCTTGTTCATCTTGCTCAAATGTTGTTAAAGCAGATGGAATAGCAACAAAGCTAACGACCAGTAAAATCATGACCACAGACAGCGTACTCATGAGTGGTGAAAGGCCAATTGCTAGTAGCGTGGTGACAAGCATGGCACCTATTAAACCACCAAGGCTGCACATACCGTGGAAACTAGACATGAGCGCACGTAAGCTGTGTTTTTCCACCACCACTGCCTGCAAATTGATAGCAACGCCAAGGCTGCCTGCTGCTGTACCAAAAATAAATAACGCCACAGCCATCGATACAAGACTATGCCAGATCGTTAAACTTGGTAATAACACCATTAAAAGTATGGTTGCCACTGCAATTAATGGACGGCATCCCCAATGCTTAACTAAAGCCCCTGTCGCAGGCATAGCGATCATTGAACCGATTCCCATGCAAAGCAGCAATAAACCAAAATTTGCATGATTTAGGTTTAAACGTTGCTGTGCATAAGGAATGAGTGGTGCCCAAGCAGATATCGCAAAGCCCAAGCTAAAAAAGCTGAGACGAGTTGCTAATCGTTGTGTGCTTAAGAGAGTAGCTGTATCTAAAACAGCAGACTTGGAAAATAACATATACGCGAAGCTCACCATAAAACCATTGGCGATCCATACCAACCGATTCCCCATAGAAAAACCCTTGCCATATTAAGTTTCAGGCAAGGGTTTTTATTGGCGAAATTATATCCAATTCCATAAAAAAAACATGGGGCCTGACACAATTTTTCTGACTTTTTTGTAACTACCAAAGCCTTATATAGTAAGGCTTTGAATATATTCAATTTGACAATATTAACGTCTAGCAGTGACTTTATTTTATTAAAACAAGTGAATAAAAAACCCAGCTTAAGCTGGGTTCTTCAAATCATTAAATTTGAGACTGAATATAATTTTGTAGGCCAATCAGTTCAATTAAACGCAACTGTTTTTCTAGCCAGTAAGTATGGTCTTCTTCGGTATCTGATAATTGTTGACGTAACATGTCACGACTAATGTAGTCGCCTTTTTCTTCACACAGTTTAATACCTGTCGCTAATTTTTCACGCACGTGATATTCAAGTGCTAAATCAGCTTTTAAGCAAGATACAACGTCTGTACCGACATTGATATCTTCACGGTGCATGTTTGGTTTAGCACCTAAAAACAATACACGACGAATAATTGCATCAGCATGAGAAGCTTCTTCTTGCATCTCATGATCGATACGCTCATAAATCTTGTTTAGACCCCAATCTTCATACATACGAGAATGGATTAAATATTGATCACGGGCAGCCAACTCTCCGCCAATGAGCATATTTAAATAGTCTATGACTTCTGGATTGCCACGCATAATAAATCTCCTATCGTATGAGTCTATTATGGGCAATCTTAAAAATGATTGCAAAATAAAAAATAGTTAAGTTTATGATTTTTATCAAATTAAAATGAGAAACATACGCATTTGCAGTTTAAGTTATTTAAATTTCCTCTGCAAAAAGAAACGCTTGTCCGATTTATAAGCTCAAACAAGCGTTCAAATATGGCATAAACCATCAATTTATAAATTTGTAACTAAAATCAATGGTTCTTATTTCGCTAAGTCTTTTAGCTCAAAGTCTGCCCATAACCCGCCATGAGTGATAAGAAATCTGTTTCATTCATGACAGGAATACCTAATTTCGCTGCTTTTTCTAGTTTTGAACCAGCCTTTTCACCCGCAACCACGCATTTAGTTTTACTCGATACACTACCACTTACACGTGCACCTAATGCTTGCAGCATTTGAGTCGCCTGATCACGTGTCATTTGCTCTAATGTACCTGTAAGTACCCAGCTTTCACCGTTTAATGGTTGTCGTGTTGGTGCTGTTGGTGCATCCCAATGAATACCAGCAGCAATTAAACGATCAAGTACTTCAATGTTATGCGGTGCCAAGAAGAAATCAGCAATCCATTCAGCAGTAATATCGCCTACATCTGGAGTTTTCTTCAAGGCTTCAATATCCGCAGCTTTAAGAGCCTCTAGCGTCTGGAATGTATTGGCTAACATTCTGGCAGTTGTCTCACCTACCCCACGAATACCTAAGGCATAAATAAAACGCGCTAGAGTCGTCTTCTTGCTAGCTTCAATGGCATCAATGAGGTTCTGTACCGACTTTTCACCCATTTTTTCAATGCCCAACAGTGTTTCTCTGTGTTCATGCAAATGGTAAATATCAGCCACATCTTTAAGTAAATCGAGTCGTAATAAAGATTCTACCCAACGATCTCCCAAACCTTCAATATCCAGAGCTTTACGCGATACAAAGTGACGAATCGCCTCTATACGCTGTGCAGCGCAATATAAACCACCAGAACAACGTGCAAGAGCCTCACCTTCAGGCATAACTACAGGAGATGCACATACTGGACAGTTTTCAGGTAAATGAACTATTTCTGCTTCAGCGGGACGGAACTCTGGCCAAACTTTTTCTACTTTAGGAATAACGTCACCCGTACGGTAAACACTCACCGTGTCACCAACACGTACATCTAGACGATGAATTTCACCAATATTATGCAAAGTCACATTAGAAACAGTCACACCACCCACAAAAACAGGGTTTAAGCGTGCTACAGGTGTTAAAGTCCCAGTACGTCCTACTTGCCAGTCAATCTGCTCAACAGTGGTCAGTGCGGCTTGTGCAGGGAATTTATAAGCAGTTGCCCAGCGTGGTTCCCGGCTTAAGAAACCAAGCTGCTGTTGTTGTTTTAAGTCATCGACCTTTACGACCATGCCATCAATTTCAACTTGGAGGCTTGGACGTTCTTGCTGAATTTGCTCATAACGCTGCTGTACTTCTTGAATTGAATTACACAAGTACTGACGCTCAGCAATTTGGAATCCAAGTTCCGTTAACCATTGCAAGCTATCATGCATAGTTGTGAGACCATGATTTGGTTCACATTGTGCAATTCCATACGCGTAAAATGCCAAAGGTCGACTAGCAGCAATATTTGGATCTAGCTGTCTTAAACTTCCAGCTGCTGCATTTCTAGGGTTAGCAAAAGTTTTTTCACCTTTTGCCTCTTGGTCGGCATTGAGTTTTTCAAAACCAGACTTCGGCATGAGTACTTCGCCACGAACTTCGAGCAAGCGCGGAATGTCGTACTTTTCAGAGTGCAGAACTTTAGGCAAGTTACGAATGGTTTTTACATTTTGCGTAATGTCTTCGCCAGTTTCACCATCCCCACGAGTTACACCACGAACCAGTACGCCATTTTCATACCATAGAGAAATCGCAAGACCATCAAGTTTCAACTCAACTTCGTATTGTACTTTTTGGTTTGGTAGCCGCTCTTCTACACGGCGTGCAAATGCAAATAAATCTTCTTGGTTAAATACGTTGCCCAGTGAAAGCATTGGCACCACATGCGTCACACTCTCAAATTTTGAAAGTGCTTGTCCACCTACTTTTGTTGTTGGTGAATCAGCTTGAATAAGTTCAGGATTTTGCTCTTCTAAAGCTTTTAGCTGATGAAATAAATGATCGTATTCACTGTCCGAGATTGTCGGCTGATCCATGACATAGTAGGCATGGTTATGCTTTGCAATCAGTTGAATAAGCTGACGCATCTGTTCGATCACGGAAGTTATTGCCATTATATTATTCACCATAAAAAAGGGTGGAAATTTCTCCACCCTGAGCTGCGACTAGATATGTTGCAATTATCGCAACCTATACAAAAAATTTAAACTAGGCTGTTGCCTGTGCAGGACGATAATCAATCACATGATGGCGCCAATGCTCTTTTAACTGTGGCGTAAACTCAAGGTTATTTTCATCATAAACCTTACCATCAATTTCACGAGCAATTAGGCCTGCAATACTGGTCATCATATCAAAACCAGTCACGGCTTTACTGTTTGGAAGTGCAAGGAAAAATGCCAAACCTTGAACTTGTTCAGCAGATAAAGTTTCTAAATCGAAACCAGCAGGACCGTTATCTGTCATACGAAGTACAGAGAACATGAGTGCACTTGGTTCATCGGTATTTTCATAACGATGGAAACAAGACATCTCACCGTAACGTAGACCATATTTTAAAAGTACTTTCAGAGCTTTATCGCCCGATAACGCACGGCGCGGATTCGGATAAACATTTAATGCAATAATTTGCTCTGCTACTGCTAATGCACTTTCGTCGTCATAACGTTGTTGCTCATGTAAATGAACATCCAAAATATTACTTTCACCTTCAAATTCAGCAATTTCAGCAGTTTCAATATTTGGATTTAAACTTAATTCTGGTTCAGTTTTTGGCTGATCTTCTGCAACTTTTTGTTCAGAGGAGCTTATAGCTTCTGGTGCAGCAGAAACAGTATCAGTTAACTCAACTGAACTATTTTCACTTGCAGTTGGACTTACAGTAGTTTCTTCAGCTTTAACTTCTTCTACTGGCGTATTTACAACGGGTGCCGGTGTCTGGTCTATTTGAACTTGTTCTACTTCTTTTGTTTCCTTTTCTTCTGGTTGTACTGGCTCGCTTAAAGTTGGTTCCACTCGTTCAGCCATATTTGCTGATGCTACGACCGCTTCAGGCTGTTCAAGTTGGTCTCGTACATGACGAGGAATAACCGGTTGATTACTTTCAGGATTAATATGCAAATCACTGTCTAGCGAGGGTTCAGCGTGGTTCGGCTTTTTTAAAATCATTCTTAAGCCAACTAGCATGATAATAATGGCAACAACGATGCCAATAATCGTATTGATTTCCATTCTATGACTCCGAAACTAACCCGTATTCTTTTGCCTGTTCTAAATTGACAGTGACTAATTTTGATGTGCCCGGTTCAGGCATAGTAACACCCAACAAATCAGTTGCCATGGTCATCGCCAGCTTATTATGAGTAATGTAAATGAATTGTACATGTTCAGAAAGCTCTTTTACCAAATTACAATATCTCTGTACATTCGCATCATCGAGTGGTGCATCCACTTCATCCAGTACACAAAACGGTGCCGGGTTTAACCTGAAAATAGCAAATACTAATGCTAACGCCGTTAACGCTTTTTCTCCACCGGAAAGTAAGGCCAGAGAACTATTTTTCTTTCCTGGTGGTCTCGCCATGAGCTTAACCCCAGATTGCCAGTCATCTTCCAGACTCAGACTTGCCTCACCACCATTAAAAACCTTCGGAAACAGGTTTTGCAACTCATGATTAATCTGATCAAAAGTCGTCATAAAGAGTTTACGGGTTTCTTGGTCAATGCTTTTCATCGCATCTTTTAACTGAGTTACCGTATTTTCTAAGTCTTGGATTTGGTGGTTCAACTCATCAAAACGCTGAGAAACTTCTTCAAACTCTTGTGAGGCTGCCAAATTAACTGCACCGATTTTTTCAAACTGCTTTTGTACCTTTTCCAGTTTTTGCTGGTGCTCGGTTAAATCTATTTTCAAGCCCGTTTGAAGTTCAGCATTTAACTCTTTTAACTGCTCTTGATAGTGCTCACGGTCTGATTTAGCTGCTTGCCATGCTAAACGCTTGGCTTCAAGCTGCTCTCTGAGCTTTTCATCTTGCTGTTGGTACTGATGGCGCTGATCGGTCAAAGTCTGCTGTTTTTCCTGCACACTATTGAGTTCAAGCTGCCATTCATTCCAGTTTTTTTGCAACTTTTCAGTTTGAGCAAATTGTTGCTGAAACTCTGACTCAAGATTTGGTAACTCTAATTGAATAGGGTCAACAAACTTTTTCGCCTGTTCCATTTGCGCTGCAATTTGTTGATATTGACTCTGCAAGAATGAAATATCTTTTTCAAGCAACTCAATTTGTTGAGTCGTCTGCGTGCTATTACGACGTAAAATTTCGCGCTCTTGTTGTTGCTGTTGTAAGACTTTTTGCTGCTCTTCAAGCTTCTCTGTTAATTCTTCTACCTGAAATTGCAAAGTTTTATAGTCAGGTAAAATAGTTTCTAGCTTCATCGCAAGCGCATGCAAATCAATTTCAAGATCGTCTTTTTGCATTGCATCTTCTTCAAGCTGCATGTCTAACTGAGCTAACTGATCTTTCAATTGCTGTTTTTGCAGTAAAAATGCTTGTGCCGCAGTTTGCTGTTTAGCAATTTGTACATCAAGCTGTTGCAAGTCTTTTTGTTTTTGTTTAATAACCTGTTGTTTCTGCTGTAAGTCTGCTTGTAGCTGTACGAGTTTTTCTTTTTCCTGAACAGTAACTTGATCTAATGCTTGTAGTTCGGGTTGCTGCTTTTGAATAATTTGTTCAATTTCATCTAGACGAATACGATGACTAAGCATACCTTGCGCACTTTGACTTTCGTCATCATACATAAGAGCAATGACCCAATCCTGCCCAACATGATAACCATCTAAAGTCAAAATAGACTGCCCATGTTGTAGTTGCTTTTGCTCATTTAAAGCATCAGATAAATTTTGCGCAATCGCTACATTGGAAAATATTGAAAGCTGTGGTGACGCAATCCATTCATTTAAACAGGCCAAATTCCCTTTAAATTTGCTTGTTTGTTCTGAAGGCTTTAACTGGCGAGCAATTCCTTCCTGAAAGACTTGTTCGGTTTCAACAATATGCGCCTGCAACCATTTTGCTAAAAACTTTTCAATAATCTGCGCGTGTGGCTTACCCTGCTCCGTTAACTCTAAAGCCTGCATTAAACGTAGCGTATCTTGGTTTTGCTTTGGACTTTGTTTAGCAACAAGCTGGCTTAAGTTTTTCTGCTCAGATAATAAAACCTGTATTTCTGTTTTCAGTGTTTGTTGCTGATTTTTGGTTGCCTGATGCGCTTGTTGAGACTGTTCAATCTGTTGCACATACTGCTCAATTTCAGCCTCTAACGTTGAGATTTCACGACAAAGCTGCTGTTGCAGTTGCTCAAGCTCGCCTCGTTCATCTTCGTGTACTTGCGATTGAATCTGACTTGCCTGATGTTGCAGTGTTTCTTTTTGCTGTTCAATACGCTGAACATTTTTGCCTAGCTGCTCAATTTGCGCAGACATTTGCATTTTTTGCTGCTGTTGTTTTTCAACTTGAGCTTTTACTTGCTCAAACTGTTGCTGTGCTTGTTTTTGGTGAGATTGTAAACCAGCAAAGTTTTGTTCTGCTTCGGCTGCGGTATGTTCAACCGTCGTTAAAGCTTCAGTTTGTTCTTCTAGCTGATTATTCAGTGTTTCAAGCTGGAGTTCGGAAAGTTTTAAACGCTCTTTCGTCTGAGCTTTTTGCTGTTCTAATTGAACCAGTGTCGTACTATTTTGCTGAAATAAACTCTGTTTTTGTTCTAGAGTCATTTTAAGTTCAGACAGTTTTTTTTCAGCTTGCTGCCACTCTTGTTGTAGTGGTGAAGATTGCTGAATAAGTCGCTGAAATAAAGCACTGGTCGATTCTAAATCATGTTCAATTGTACTTAACTCAGAGCGAACTAACTTAAAAGTTTCGCCCAGTTCATTCATTTGAACTGTATATTCTTCTTGTAGGCGTACACTTTTATCTGCCTGAAAAGACAAAATTTCAATTTTTAGGGTACGAATCTGACTTTCTAAGGTTTTATATTGAACCGCAGCTTCTGACTGGCGTTTTAGCGTTTTAAGCTGTGATTTTAACTCAAGCGCAATATCTTCTAAACGTGAAAGGTTTTGCTCAGTATGTTCAAGATGCTGCAAGGTTTCGCGGCGACGCGCTTGATAACGAGAAACACCAGCTGCTTCTTCAATGAAAATACGCATTTCTTCAGGCTTAGCATCAACCAAACGGTTAATCATACCCTGTTCAATCACAGCGTAAGAACGTGGTCCTAAACCCGTTCCCAAGAAAATGTCGGTAATATCACGGCGGCGGCAACGTGTACCATTTAAGAAATATTCAGACTTACCTTCACGAGTCACCTGACGACGAACAGCGAGCTCGTTATACGCATTGTAAGCTCCACCCAATTTGCCGTAGGTATTGTCAAAACGCAGTTCCACACTGGCAACACCCACTGGCTTGCGCTTGGATGTTCCGGTAAAAATAACATCTTGCATGCTACCACCACGAAGTTGACGAGCGTTTGACTCCCCCATCACCCAGCGGATTGCATCAATAACATTGGATTTGCCACAACCATTTGGACCAACCACTGCTGTGCGGTTCGCCTTAAAATTTAAAGTTGTACTATCTGCAAAAGATTTAAAGCCGGAAAGTTTTAAACTGCTTAAACGCATAATGCCCTAACTAACGGCGTGAGCGTCTCGCCCAAGCCAATTCAATCTGTTTCATTCGTGTCAGCGATTCCAACACAAGGTTACGTAAGTGTCGACAAAAATCTTCCATAAATAAAGCGGCTTGTTGTGATTTTCGGATCAAAATTGCATCAGTCACGAGTTTAAATAATGCAAACGCTTCTTGTAGTTCCCGCTTAGAGGTATTTAAGGTCAAAAAATAACTGCGACGTAGTGAAGGTAGTAATTCTTTATAAAATTTCATTAAGTAAGGATTACCTACCATATCTTGTTGTTCAGCGAGATATTGGAAAATGGCATCGTAGAATTTTTCGATATCGCCTGCTTTCACATGCTCAAGTAATTGTTCTTGTAACAACTGTAATTGATCAGCTTCGTGCGCACGCCATGTTTCACTGATGCGTTGTACAATATGCCCTAATAGCATCACGTTTGTATCAAACAGTGCTTTCACTTGTTGTGCAGACATTTCTGAGACAATTGCACCGCGACGAGGAAAAATTTCAATTAAATGCGTACGTTCGAGTAATAATAATGCTTCACGAACTGATCCCCTGCTTACATCGAGCTCTTTCGCAATACGAAGCTCTTGTATGCGTTCACCTTCGACCAATTCGCCGCTAATAATCTGTTCGCTAATATATTTGACAATTTGCTCAGAAAGACTTTCTGTCTCTTCGAGATTCATAAATCACCCGCTACTTTTTATATGCATTAATCCATGCTTTTCTTTCGCATTCTTGTTTTTAACTGATCCCATCTATTAAAAACTATGTCATTGTCTGACAATTTTATTGCATTTTAAGCCAACCCACCCAAAATCCATACTTAAATCGGATAAAAAACCTATCTTTAGGCTTTTAAAAGCTTCAAATAAAAAAGCTTAAACTTTGTGAGTCTAAGCTTCCTTTTCTATATTTTTCTAAATAAAAGCGATTTTTAATTCATAATGCCTTTATAAATAAAGTAACTTCCAACCACCACGAGTAAACAAGCAAAGCATTTTTTTAGCATTTGTGGTGATAGAGCATGCGCAACCTTGGCACCAAGTTTAGCCGTCACAAAACTCATGACACTAATGCCAATAAAAGCATAGATATGCACATAACCAATCGTGTTAGGTACAGAAATGTGCTCTTTAGCACCAAACCACATAAAGCCAATTGCACCCGCTACAGCAATAGGTAAACCACAAGCGGCAGAAGTCGCGACTGCTTTTTGCATGACCACGCCATGACGGTTTAAATACGGAACAGTTAAGCTACCGCCCCCAATACCAAAAATTGCAGAGGCAATACCAATACCGCCACCTGCCATAAATTGCATAGGTGTTGAAGGAAGCTGGCGTGTTGGGTCAACAACCACATTTGCGCCTTTAAACATGCGATAGGCCATCACAACGGCAAAAACACCAATAAGAAGCTGTAAATGCTGACCAGACATGAGATCGGCAATACCCGCCCCTAAGAATGAACCAATCACTAGCCCAGGTGCCAAATTACGAAAAACAGGCCAGAGGACTGCACCTTTTTTATGATGGGCAGAAACTGAACTAAATGATGTCACGATAATGGTTGCAAGCGATGTTCCGACTGCAATATGCATGATTACCGCAGGGTCATAATGCAACTGGGTAAAAACGACATAGAGGATTGGTACAATAATTAGTCCACCACCAACCCCAAACAATCCGGCAGTAAAACCAGCAATTGCGCCAATGAGTAAATATATGATTAACTCCATAAATGTTTTACCACTCTGCTCATATTCAACATGGATTTAGAGACTCGCCAACTACAACAACTTTTAAGCGCAAAAAACCAGCTTCCAGAAGTGGTTTTATTAAAAGCAACCACAACTTCGACCAATGATGATATTCGTGAAATTGCCCAAAAAGGCATTACAACAGGCTTGGTTTGCAGTGCTCAACAAACTCAAGGGCGAGGTCAACATCAACGGCAGTGGATTTCACCTGAAGGAAACATTTATTTAAGCACATTGGTGCAAACTCGAACACCCTTAGATGGTCGCTTAGCACTTGAAGTTGCTCTAAATATTTTGCAAATCCCGCAGTTGCAAGCCTTAAGCTTACAAGTGAAATGGCCAAATGATTTGTATAGTGCGCATGGGAAATGGGGTGGAATTTTGGTCGAACCACTTTCCCAACATCAGGCTATTGTTGGCGTAGGTATTAATTTAAAAACACCACCAGTGACTGATAGTGATCAGCCAATCACCTCTTTAGAAGATTTAGGTCTAGAGCAAATGAGTCGGCTTGAGTTAATTTCAGAGCTTTATGTGGCGATTCAAAATGCAGCTCGCTGGTTTGATCATGGTTGTTATAACTTAGCAGGTCGTTTTAACCATCATGCAGCTTGGCTAAATCAGTTAGTTCAATTCGAACATAGTCAAGGATTGGTACATGGCCGTTTCGTCGGAATCTCCAATGAAGGTGCAGTCATTCTTGAAACCCCAGAACCACAGCAGTTTTATCAAGGTCGTTTAAGACCACAATCAACTCAGTAATCAGGTATTTTTCCCATGAAAAGTTTATGGCTTGATATCGGAAACACCCGTTTAAAATACTGGATTACTGAAAATCAGCAAATTATTGAACATACAGCTGAGTTACATTTGCAGTCTCCAGCCGATTTATTACTTGGATTAATTCAACACTTTAAGCATCAAGGTCTGCATCGCATTGGAATTTCTTCAGTACTCGATACTGAAAACAACCAGCGTATTCAGCAGATTTTAAAATGGCTTGAAATTCCAGTGGTTTTTGCCAAAGTCCACTCGGAATATGCAGGCCTACAATGTGGCTATGAAGTACCAAGTCAGCTCGGGATTGACCGCTGGTTACAAGTACTTGCTGTTGCTGAGGAACAAGAAAATTATTGTATTATTGGTTGCGGAACAGCGCTTACCATTGATTTAACGCAGGGCAAACAACATTTAGGTGGTTACATCCTCCCTAATTTATATTTGCAGCGCGATGCACTCATTCAAAATACCAAAGGTATTAAAATTCCAGATTCAGCTTTTGATAATCTGAACCCGGGCAATAACACTGTAGATGCAGTACACCACGGTATTTTATTAGGTCTGATTAGTACCATCGAAAATATTATGCAGCAATCTCCTAAAAAGCTGCTGCTGACTGGTGGTGATGCCTCTCTTTTTGCTAAATTTCTACAGAAGTACCAGCCAACTGTTGAAACAGATCTTTTACTTAAAGGGTTGCAACAATATATTGCTCATTACCCTAAAGACTAAAACACAGAATAAAATAAAAGGCGCTCTAGGCGCCTTTTATTTTATGAATTTATTTCTTTTGGTCGTTGTTACCAAACAGTGGGCCCATTCCACCACCGCCGCCGCCAAATTGCTTTTGCATATTGCCTAAAGAACGCATCATTTTGCTCATACCAGATGGATTCGCAAATTTCTTCATCATTTTAGCCATTTGCGCTTGTTGCTTAATGAGTTTATTCACTTCCGCAACATCCATACCACAACCTGCCGCAATACGCTTTTTACGACTTGGGTTCATCAGGTCAGGGTTACGGCGCTCTTTAACAGTCATTGATTGGATAATAGCTTCCATCTTTTTGACTTGTTTTTCAGGGTTCGCTTGCTCAATTGCTTGCTGTATTCCTGCACCGCTCATGCCAGGCAACTTGTCTAAGAAGCCCATCATGCCGCCCATTTTTTTCATTTGCTCAAATTGCATTAGCATATCTTCAAAATTGAAGCTTCCACCTTTTTGCAATTTTTTCGCCATCTTTTCGGCTTTTTCTTTGTCGATTTTACGTTCAACTTCTTCGACTAAAGAAAGTACGTCACCCATACCTAAAATACGTTGGGCCACACGATCCGGATGGAATGGTTCTAAGGCATCAAGCTTTTCCCCCATACCCAAGAACTTGATTGGCTTACCGGTAATTGCACGTACAGAAAGTGCCGCACCACCACGCGCATCACCATCAGTTTTAGTAAGAATCACACCAGTAAGTGCCAAAGCATCATTAAATGCTTTAGCAGTATTTGCAGCATCCTGACCTGTCATGGCATCAACCACGAACAGAGTTTCAGTCGGTTTAACTGCTGCATGTAATTCTTTAATTTCGTCCATCATGTCTTCATCGACATGTAAACGACCTGCTGTATCGACAATCAACACATCGGCAAACTGAATTTTTGCCTGTTCAATTGCACGATTAACGATATCAATTGGCTTTTCAGAAGGATCTGATGGAATAAAACCTGCGCCAACTTCTGCCGAGACAGTTTCTAACTGTTTGATCGCTGCTGGACGGTAAACGTCGGCAGAAACCGTCATTACTTTTTTCTTTTGACGTTCTTTTAAGAAACGTGCCAGCTTGGCAGCAGTTGTCGTTTTACCTGCACCTTGTAAACCGGCAAGTAATACAACAACTGGAGGTTTCGCACTTAAATCCAGTGTTTCATTCGCCTCACCCATCATCTTGGTGAGTTCGTCATAAACAATTTTTACAAATGCCTGGCCTGGAGATAACTGAGTCATCACTTCTTGGCCCAATGCCTCTTCCTTAACTTTCGCGATAAATTCACGAGTTACAGGTAACGCGACATCGGCTTCAAGAAGAGCCATACGTACTTCACGTAAGGTATCTTTAATATTATCTTCGGTCAGCTGCCCTGAGCCAGTAACATTTCTTAAACTCTGTGTGAGTCGTTCTGTTAAGGTATCAAACATTGCAAAATCCGCTTAAAATGGCTAGTTGCAAAAAAATCTTTCTCGAAATAGAAAATTTATGCATAGAATGCTATAGGATACTTTAGTTCGCAGCGAATTTATATCTTATCTAGATGAATTAATCCTGAAAAAGGTTTGACATGATTAGCCTCCCCTTGGTTTACACAATTTTGGCACTCATCGCATATACCACTTCTTTCTGGTATCTGTTCATACGTTTAATGTCAAAACGTGAACCAAATCCATGGTTATTTGCTTTTGTTACAACCTTGGCACTGCTATTACACGGCACAGTTTTATGTAATGCCATGCTGACACCATTAGGAATTAACTATGATGTTTTTAATTTAGTCTCTTTTACATCATGGCTTATGTTATTGTTAAGTTTAATTTTTAGTACTTTTCGTCCAATTGTACCTTTAAACTTACTCGGTATTCCTGTAGCAGCGATTGGACTTATTTTAGGTTTTGGCTTTAGTAAACCTGATCAATTTATTGAACAGCATTCGTTAGGCCTAGATACGCATATTATTCTTTCACTTTCCGCCTATGCAGTTTTACTGATGGCAACCATACACGCAATCTTGATATGGTTCCAAAATCGTGAACTCAAAAAGAAACAAAAAAAACGCTTTTGGGTCAATTTACTTCCTCCAATTCAGGCCATGGAATCGTTGTTATTTGACTTAATTATTACTGGTTTTATTTTATTAACAATTGCTCTCGCGTTTGGCTTTTTAACTGTTGATAGTTTCTTTGCTCAGCATCTCGCTCATAAAACTGTATTTAGTATTATTTCATGGATTATTTATGGCTCATTACTGATTGGCCATTACAAACTCGGATGGCGCGGTCAAAAAGCAATTCGCTTTACGCTAATTGGCTTTGCACTTTTAGCAATTGGTTTTATTGGCAGTAAATTTGTACTTGAAATGATATTAGGCCGATAAAACAATTAAAATTTCAGCACTACTAGACAGCGTTATACATATCCCGTATAACGCTGTTTTTGTTTTAATCAGGTGGCACAGACTGTGAAACTCATACTCGCTCCAATGGAAGGTTTAACTGACCCGATCATGCGGGATACCCTCACATCTGTTGGTGATTTCGACTGGTGTGTAACCGAATTTATTCGAGTTACAGACAGCATTTTACCCGACCATATCTATTATAGTTTTTGCCCTGAGTTAAAGAACGACGGTAAAACAGCAGCAGGTACACCTGTTCATGTGCAGTTCTTAGGAAACAATCCAGATATGCTGGCAGCAAATGCAGCAAAAGTGGTTGAACTAGGTGCTCCAGCGATTGACCTTAATTTTGGTTGCCCTGCCAAAACCGTAAATCGACACCGAGGTGGTTCTGTACTTCTTGATGAACCAGACGTGGTACATATGCTCATTAAAGCTGTCCGTGATGCTGTACCAGAGCATATTCCTGTTTCAGCAAAAATGCGTTTAGGTTATCTCGATGAAAACCACACCATGGAAAATGCGCACGCGGTTGAAGATGCTGGCGCAAGCTGGCTAACAGTACATGCGCGAACTAAAGCAGATGGCTATACACCACCAGCTTATTGGGAAAAAATTCTACCAATCAAAGAAGCTTTAAAAATTAATGTCATTGCTAATGGCGAAATCTGGAACAATGCAGATGCAAAGGCCTGCCAACAGCAATCTGGTTGTGAAGATTTAATGATTGGTCGCGGTGCTGTAACGACTCCTGATTTAACACAATGCATTCGTAAAAATATGGATGAGGCTATATTTAGTTGGGAGCAACTGGTTGACTTACAAATCCGTTTTTTAAATGGTCAGGCAAAAACAGAAATTGGGATGGTTGGTCGTTATAAACAATGGTTAGGCATGATGACCAAAGCCTACCCTCAAGCTAAAGAACTGTGGGATCAAGTAAAACGTATTAAGGCTTTAGATGAAATTGTTCATCAATTAGAACAAACTAGCTCATCACATAGCTAATTACTTAAAATTTATAAAATAAGGTGACTGTTGATATAGCCACCCTATTTTGGTATTTCAGGTTAAGTAATTATTTTTTAGAAACCGCTTACTTTCATTTTAAAGTCAGTCACTGAAGCGCCTGTAACTCCAAAACTCCCCATAGACCCGTTAGGTAAATTATTAAAAGTTGTTGTACTTTGTGTTGCTAAATTTCCTAGAGTGACATTGTTAAGCGATGCATCAAATTTACTAGATGCACCTGTATTACCAAAAGTTAATCCTGTTGGATCGACCCCAGCATAAAACCCATCAAGAAGAAAACCTGTAGCTGCATTTGTTCCTGCAAATTTAAATCCAAATGAAGCACCTGTAGTATCGGACACTAACGTAATTGGACAACCCGCAGCGGCAGAACAAATAGATTGAAGTGCTCCACCAAATTTAACCATCACAGACTGAGCAGCATGCCCCAACTGAATGTTTAAACGAGGTTTATTGATTTGTACAAAGTTAATATCAAGATTACCTGTAGAGCGAACAAGCTCCTTTACTCCTGTATTTACCGTGGTTCCCGAACTAAAAATGGATTTTGGAGCATAACTACTCACCGCATAATCAGCAGGGCTAGATACTGAAGTGTTAGGTGCCAAATAAACTGAAAACGGTGTAAGTCGAATCCCATTTACATCACTACCCATCGTGACAGCTAAATTTACAAAAGGCTTACCCGCACCTGCATCGGTATCAATAGCAATATTAAAAGAAGGATTGGTCGATACAGCTGCTTTAATAAACTCTATACTTGGAACAGGATTCGTAGAGTTCCCTGCAATGACAAGACCAGCTTTACTATTGTAAGACGTAGAGGCGATGCCATTGGTATCAATCAATGCAAACTGATTAAATTTAACTTTATCGGCCTGAATGCCTAGCGTTAAACCATTTTGACCCGTCGTTGCTGAAAGACTTTGGTCATCCAAAGGCTGCATCGCAAAAACACTTGAACTACTGGTAAGTAGTAACCAGCACAGTATATTTTTATTTTTCATGTCGCTCTAATCCTTAAGAGACAAACGTTTATTATTTGTTCAGATTATCAGAATAATAGATGGGTACAAAACAATTATCGATATAACCCGACGAATGCAAATCCAATCACATTCAAAATAAATTTTTATAAAAAGTGGCGATATCGCCACTTTGCTTTATTAGTTAAAAGCACCATTTCTCGGCACGATGCTAAAGTTACTAGTTAAACGCCCACCCGTAATAGCAAGCTCACCTAAACGTGCGCCTGCACCTGTTGAAGGTGGATAGAAATTAATATCTTTAACACGTAAAGCACCGTCAATACTTTTATCAGGGTTAAAGTACACTGCTGTATTTACGCCCACTTTACCTAAACCACTTGTTGTATCTTTGCCCACCACTAAAGCGGTATTAAACGCTAGCTTACCGGTAATATTATCAAAACCAATTGCCGAACCATCAATTGGGTCACTAATTTGAACTGTATTTCCAGTTGCTGTGGCTGGCATTGTGAAATCACCGAGTACAGTTAAAGCACTACCATCAGCGATTGAACTATTTGGCACAATCGATAAATTTAAATCACCACCTAAGCGTAGTTTTAAGCCAAATAAAACGTCATTATTTCTGGCAAAGTTATCAATTGGTGAGGTACAAGACCCTGTTGCCGGACAAGTTTTATATTTAGCGCCTGGTAAATAGCCCGCTGCAATTTCAGTTGATAAAGCAATGAGCATCTCTCTTAAACTAATATTGAGACTGCCATTTTCTAAACCAATACTGCCATTACCTTTTAAGAACATATCGATATTACGTAAGCCCATGTAATAGTCGGTAGGGTTGCCTGCATTATTAGCATTTGGAGAACCATCAATTAATAAAATTGAAGTTGTTTTTGTACCGCCTGTATCTCGACCTGTTGTTCCAACAGCGACACCAAATCCTAAACGCGAAGTTGTTCCGGAAGTACCTACAACATTTTGAATGGGTTTACCGTTAGTATCTTTTGTATAGTAAAAAGCGCTATTTGCAGGCGCATCTAAACCGTAAACTGCAGCATTGGCATTTAAATTATAAAAAGGTAAAGCCAAGCCCCACTGGTTAGTTAAACCGTTATCTGCAAATTGATTGGCAGCAGCAACATTTGCACTTGTGGTAAAACGTCCTCGTCTTGAAAATGCTTGAAACTCTGCTCCACGCATTGCAAGAATCAAACTAAATGGATTAGTCACCGTATCGCGGTGAATATTATGTTGATAATCGGCGGCGGTTGTTAAAGTACCCGACCCTAAACGAATACTGTTTAAGGTCGCATTATTTGGCATTAATAATGTTTTTGTATCAGCAAGATTTAAATAAATATTTCCGCTATCAAAATAACCACGCGTAGCTGAGTTAAGACCTGTTAAATTGCCGAACTCGAAACCGTAAGCATTTAAACCTGCCCCACCAATTTCTAAAGTCGTGGCTTTACCATCTGAACCCAGCATTGAATCATTATCTTTAGTGAATTCACCTTTCATACGAAAGGCAATTCCAGTATTACCCAAAATACTATTACTTGAGCTCGTACCCGAAGCAGTATTTGCAGTACCTAAAGTTGTAGTGTCTGAAGAACCATCCATACCACGGACTTGTAAATAACTATTTACCATACGTCCACTGGCACCTAGCCGAATTAAACCTTTTGAATTTTGCGGTGTATTGGTCGCATCTAGTCCATAAGGATTAGTTTTATCAACATTAGAGCTAAGCATTACTTCAATGTTAAGACCCGAATTAGTCGCTTTACCATTGCTATCTACATACGTACCAGCTGTTAAGCCCGAAGCTGAGTCTGCTACCCGATTAAAGTCTACATAACCATAAGTCGTACTTGGTGTTTGCCCAACAGCAGCTACATTTGATCCAGTATTCGTTTGTAAAACAATGCCCCTAACGGGATCGATGAACATGACACCTTTACCAACAAAATTAAAGTTAAAATTCTTTAAAATTAGCTGGTTAAGCTGATTACGGGCATCTAACTGTCCTAAATAAATATTTGCGTTGTTTATTCCTAATGTCATATTTGACTGGCTATTTGGACTAAATAGACCATCTTGAGTAGTCAGTGCTAAATTTAAAGGAGAAGTTGTTTGTATAGCCAACTGCCCTAGCGTAGGTGAGCATGTAGCAGAGCTATTACAAACTTTAACGCTATTTACTGTAATGAGGGATGGGCTACTTTGCATAGAAAAATCAATTCCAGCTTTACCTGTAGCTGTATTACTTCCCACATCTAAACGGTAGTTTGTTCCTAAGGTTTGAGTGGACGCATTACTTTTTTGTATTTTTACGCCACTGGCTTGCGCTCTTAAAACCTGATCAGCACTCGTTGGTGTGCCCGCATGGTCATCCCAATAAGCATTATCAATATTAATTTCATTAAAAGTCGTTTGAATCGAGATTCCATCTTGACCGTTTACCGCACTCAAATCAGCATCTGTTAAAGCTTCTAAAGCAAACACTTGCCCACTCACTAACAACATGCTGGTTGCTAATGTATTTAAAATAAACTTTGAGCTGTGACTTTCTTTATTTTTGTTCATCACTTCAGTTCCTTTGAAATCTACATTAAGCGTTAACAACGGGGATGGCTACCATCACAGCTAAACACCATGACTTTTCCTTGAATTGCCAAATTTCCGTTCATCATTAAGCCCATAAAGCCTGTTTCACGTCCATAGTCATAGGCTGAAGGTGTAGCCGTTGCAACTTGCTGATTTGCACTATTTGCAGTTGCCGCATACGTTGGTTTTTTGAAATATGCATAATCATACATATTGGTACTTGAGCCTTGGGTCGTGGTTGAGCTTGTAAAGTTATCTTGCTCAATAGATAACGCGTTAAAACCAAAGTTACGGATTAAAATCGGCTGTGTTGCACTAAAACTAAGTTGAATCGCAGGTTTTATAATTTCGGTATTGGTTTTATCAAGATACTTTAAATCAGCACCATCTAAACCCATTTTTTGAATATTTAAAGTTCCTTGTACGCCTTTAAACACTAACCAAAGTTTATTACCACTATCACTATTTTCGGCCCAACCACTTGGTTTAGTCGCATCTGCTTGCACAAAACGCTTATTAATTGCTAATCCAATGTGGCAGAACTCAAGGTTTTCACAAACACCACCGCTACCATTATCAAATATACCGTTACTGGTTTGGTTTAAATTGAGCATTAAAGACAAATCAGCACCAGCTTGGCCATTAATCGCCTGTAAAGCATCATTATCCAAGGTTTGTAACTCTGCATGAGTCGCAGTTGCACACAGAGTAAGGAGTAAAGCAGTTATTTTTTTCATCGCATTATCCTCCTCTTATAGACCTTTTGTAGTGAGTTTTAAATGCTGAATGAGTAAGCCATCTACCACAGCAGAACCTAAATTGTTCAGAGGAGTAATATTGTTTAATGCAGGCGCCTGATTCGCAGTTGGAATTACATAACCTGTAGTGCCATTACTACTTCCAATTAAATCGTTAACTACTGCATTTCGTGAAGTCAACCAAGGAATAGATGCATTACTCCAATCGCGGTTTGAAACCGTTCCGTACATTGGAGTTGAACCTGATGTACTCGTACATCCTAATGCACCAGAACAAGTTGCAGCATCAGCTGGTTTTGCTGTTGGGTTTGTAATGACCCAAGTACCTGTACCTTGGTTATATTCCCACTGATATAAATAACCAGCTGTTTTATAACCACAACTTGTATTAAATAAACCACAACTATAGGTTTGATTCCATGTTTGAGTATTCTGTTGTCTTTGTTTGAAACGGACTTCTGTCATGGTTGCAGAGGTTGTTCCAGACACAGAGTTAGTCAATGACACTAGACTACCAGCAGAAGTTCCAGAAACCTGTGTACCTGTTGAAATTAAGCGACCAAATGAAACTCCTATTGCACCTTCACTTGTATCTGCTAATAAGGTTTTCCCACTATCAGGACTGTAAACTGTCCCAATTGCAATACTACTATGCGTAGGGTTTGCACAAGAATAAACGTTGCAAGTAGAGCCTTTATATGTATTATCAGCGCCAGTGTAATCGGTGTAGATCTGTTTATATATTTCCGGCTTATTCGCAATTCGTGCGATTTCTATACTAAAGTTTTTACCGTCAGAACCTAAAATAAGAGGTTGATATAAATTACCTAAGACCAAGTTAATATTTGGATTGTATAAATATAAACCTTCACTGTCTGCAAACTTTGGTGCTATAGCGCCACTAGAGTCTAATGCTGGTGTATATAAATTATTTGATGCGTTTGGTGAATCTGAGGTTTCACGGGTGCTAAATCGTAAGACTTTACTAGTATCATTAAAAGCGTTTCGAGTTTTACTTGAGGTTTTTGTATCTGTTCTTGTGCGGTTTTCTACATAGTAGCGACAGCCACGTGATGTGCTAAAGCTTCCTGTACTACTATTACCACAATCTCCACTGCTACTTGTACTTAAGGTTGAATTTGCACCGGCATGTACTGTTTGCCAACCATTATTCGCACTCGTTGCATAAGTTTGGGTTTGACTCGTAACATTTTCAGTCACAATGCTTGTATTCTTACTATCGCCTGTATTTAAGCGTACTAAGCCAGACATACCCAATGTATTGTTATAAAAAGGACTCATTCCACCCGCAGTAGTTGCTCCTCCTAGCGTTTGGAACATGCTAATTTGGCTACCATTTAGACTAAAGCCATTTAGAATACCTTGTAAACGTAAACGGTTCGCACGACTTGTATCAATGCTGGTACCAATTAATCCATTACTATCGCCATATTGAAATTGTGCTAAAGAACCATTTGTAGTTGCCACAATATTAGGGTTTCGTACAAATGCATCAGCCCATAAACCTAATTTTAAATTATATGCATCTGCTCCCGCTGCACCATCAATCGTAGGCTGGTATAGAGGAGCCTCTAAAGATAAATAGGTAACAGGATAACCACCACTATCTGTAGTGCTAAAGTTAGGAATATTATTCGCAGTTTTTACTTTAAATATCCAAGGGTTAGCACCTGTTCCCCAGCTTGAAATCGCTGCTGCTGTTGCAGTATTGGCAATACGCGAGTTTGCATCACCATCTGACTTAGAAAGGGCTAAGCCATAAAGAAATATATCCGCTTTTCCGACAGCTTTATCTTCAGGTCCAACAGAGCCATTACCACTAGTATCAGCAGCTGCAACACTTAAGGGGCCTACGGGTACATAGTTAATGTAGCCTGTATCTTTACTACGGTCGGTAATAATTTGATTTACAGATTCATTGGGGCCAGCACCACGGAATACCATAAATGCATTTTGGGGTAATATTGCAATACCCTCACCCGTAGTTTCACTTAAACCGGCATCAGAGAGCTCTTCAAGAGCAAAACTCGATTGACTTAAACAAAGTCCAATTAAACTTGCTAAAACGGTTTTTTGAAAACTGACCGTATAATTAAGTGTAGTCATCGTGACCTTCCTGTTTTATACGATGCCACGCACCATATTTCTTTTTCTTTAACAGTCCTTGATGTGAGATAAAATGATTTCCTTTTTCATCTCTCAGAGGCAAGCTTCAAAATTGCCAACTTTTCCACATTTCTATTATGCTGAATATTTGGTCAAATGCAAAATGAAATGAGCAAAAATACATTTTTCCGATGAATGAAAACTATCAGTTTAATTTACTGTAATTAACAGAATTTTAAAGAACCATAACAGTTAGAAGAAAAACTCTGTTTTTGTAACACTACATTAGTTAAAGCCATCGAAGCTGGTGTTTTACCAGTCAAATCAACTGTTCCAACAGGAAGATTTCCTGCAAATAAACAATTAGCCGCTAAAACTCCGCAATTTACTGCATGACCAGGACTATTTAAGAAAGCACTGACTTGCCCTAAAGCATCAACGATGGTAGAAAGTGCAATATCCACGCTTCCTGTTGGTGTAATTTGACCAATATCAATTGGGTTTGTAAGCTCTAGCCACCACCCTGTTTGGGCAGTTGATGCAGCCTCTGGCCACAATATATTCACACCTTGTACAGATAAATAACCAGCAGAACCATTTAGTTGCGCGGCATGGAAATAACCCAAACTTTGTTTGATCGCTACGTTAACATCTAGATTATCCACAGAACCAGTTACATTTCCTGAAATAGGAAGTGGCGCACCTAATACAGAAGCGGTTGCATCTAAAGTTCCTGTAATAGCCAAACCTCCAACGCGTGCAGTCGCATTTAGATTAGCTGTATTTATGCGTTTACCAGTAATGATTTGCTGCCCCATCGATAATGTACCAGTACCTACACCTAAATTTAAATTATAACCAGTAGAAGTAAATGGAACCGTTACCCCTTGTCCTAAAACAGTTGCTCGACCAGTAATTGCAGTATTTGTTTCATCTTGAGTAATACCGTAGTAAGGATTTGTAGTTACTGTGCCCCCTGTTGGTTTCGTCACTAAGTATCCACTCAATGAATTAATACCACTTGCAGCATCACCATTTTGTAAACCAAAAGTGAGCAAACCAGAAAGTGATTTGGCACTTAAGCGGAAACCCTGTATTTCACGTGTAGAAGCTGAATTTGGGTTTTTAACCGCGAACTCTAAAAATGGATTGGTAATAACAGCAGATGACGCAGCTCGCTCTGCACTAGTACTATCGACAGTACCACCACTTAAGCTCAAGTAATCGATATCGATATCGCATGCCCCTGCTCCATTAACACCACCACAACCTAATTGTAATTTTTTAATGTTGGCATTGAGTTCTAATTGAGCATCTAGAGCAAGTCGATAGAATCCCATGTTTCCGTTAGTACTTGAATTACTTGCAGCATCGGTAGGCGCAATATAAGACATACTCATCAAGGCTTGGCCACGAGTAGCTGACAACTCAGCATCTGACATTGGAACTAAGGTAGAACCAGCATAAGCAGAAGAAAAGCATAAACTTCCAAGTGCTAGAATAGCTACATGAAGGGACTTAAACTGTCGCATGACCGACCTCCGTATCCTTGGGGGCATAATCTAATTTGATTTCTTTTTATTTGGCTTCCCTTGCTTTAACCTTGAATTAAATACATAAAGAAAACGCCGATATTTACGATCTAGTTTCTTTTAATTTGTGTGATACAACTCAAAGAAACAAATCAATTATTGATCATTTTATATCATTTTTTACAAAAGAAAACGTTCATTTATTAATATTCCGATGAACGCCACTTTCTTTACTTTTCAACAAAAATAGGCCACTTAAAGTGACCCATTTTTCGAATTTAATCTAAATTAAAAAACAACTTAGGTTTTAGGAAGTGTCACACCAGTTTGACCTTGGTACTTACCACCACGGTCTTTATAAGATGTTTCACAAACCTCATCACTTTCAAAGAACAACATTTGCGCTACACCTTCACCAGCATAAATACGTGCAGGTAAATTCGTAGTATTTGAAAATTCTAAAGTCACGTGACCTTCCCATTCTGGTTCTAAAGGCGTCACATTAACAATAATACCGCAGCGCGCATAAGTCGATTTACCAAGACATACAGTCAAAACATTACGCGGAATACGGAAATATTCAATTGTACGTGCTAAAGCAAATGAGTTTGGCGGGATAATACAAACATCAGATTCAATGTCGATAAAACTTTTATCATCAAAATTTTTCGGATCAACAATTGCAGAATGTACGTTAGTGAAAACTTTAAATTCGCGGGCACAGCGTACGTCATAACCATAGCTAGAGACCCCGTAAGAAATCAATTTTTCGCCATTCTTATCAAAACGGACTTGATTCTCTGCATAAGGTTCAATCATGCCGTGTTTTTCGCTCATTTCGCGAATCCAACGATCAGACTTAATAGCCATGTATTTTCTATCCAAAAGGTAATTTCATTGATTGCGACGTACTTTAACGTAAAAAAGCAATTATGAAAACAATGCTTGAGCTACTCTTCTCGATAAGAATAGCTCAGTAAGACTTTTAAAGGTTTAATAAAGCAGAATAGCTAATCGGAATTGAGAAACTCACTAAGATCAGCGAGGCTGTTTTTTGTAAATTCGATTGATTTAACCACCGTACCTTATTGCCTGCCAAAATTGAACCCAAGAAAATCCAGAACAATGCAATCGGTGTAATTAACGCTAAATAAGCCAGCATATGAATGAGATAAATATGAAAATCAGTCCATGCGGTAACAGGGAAAATCGCTGAAGCAAAAAGTAATGCTTTAGGGTTGAGTAAAGTTGCACAGAATAATTCACGCGGGCGAATCGTTGGCTGATCTAACTCAAATTGCTGATTGGCTGTATGCCATAATTTAATAGCTAAGAAAATGATGTAACAAGCACTTAGCAATTTAAGCATAGGAGGTAAGAAAGGAAGCGTTGCGGATACCTTCCCAATTAACATTCCCCAAGCTGAAATAGAAATTACATATCCAAGAACTTCTGCCGGAATTAATTTCGCAGACTTCTTAAGACCTACTTGTACTCCTGACGATGCTAGTAAAGTATTGGTTGGGCCTGGGGTAAGTAAAATTGTGGCAACTAAGCCAATAAATAGCCATGAAATCATTGAATGACCTCACAATGTAGTCATTTCAGATTAATAGATATTTTTCGCCAAGGCAAAATCTAATTGTAAGACAATTTTTTAAAAAGTTAACATTCAATATTTAAAAATAAATATTAAACAATAAGATAGGTAATTTTTTAAAATTTTAATCTAAAAAACTTAGCAGTCAGTTGTTGAACTTTGCGTACCAAATTGTATTAAGTAATATAAGTATTTTTATTTAAAATCTATTTTTACCTCGAAAAGATCTATAATGAATTATTACTGCAGTAAGTTTAATTTTTAAGCTTTCAATAAGTTTCAATTAATATATTGTTTTTTTGTGTTTATATGAGTCACCAGACTCTACTATCCTATGATTATGGCAAAGCAATTTTTTCAGTCTTGGCTTCCTTCTCCAGAGAAAGTTTCAAATATGAAATTTTTAAGGATTTTTGGGGAAAAAACCCTTAATCCTGTGCTTTGGTATGTCAACCGTAAATCAATTACAAGAGCCGTTTTTGTAGGAACATTTTTCGGTTTACTGCCTATTCCATTTCATAGCGTCTTTATTGTGATGGCAGTATTGCTATTTGAAGTGAATTTGCCTATTAGCCTAATGCTTGCTTGGCTCAGTAATCCTCTCACTTTAGTTCCCATTTTATATACTGGGTTCTGGTTTGGTTCACATATTTATCATGTACATATGATTAATAAAAAGATGCTTTTAGGTGTATTGCATCAAATTTCTAGGTGGATTACTCACTTTGGTCATGGACATATAGATTTCAGTCTCGCCAAAATCTTAATGTCAGGACTTGTAGTTGAAGCATTTGTATTTGCAATCATACTTTATATAGTGACTGAAGTTTTTTGGCGTTGGATGGTCATTCGAAATTGGAAAAGTCGAGCTGGTTATAAAAAACAAGAAGATGCTCTTTAAGAACTCATCTTCTTGCATAGAGTTAAATTATTATTTTGCTAGTTTAGATTTCATATATTCTTCTGCCACATTAAGCACATAGTCTTGGCAAGCTTCTCCAGTACCTGGGTCATATGCGCCATTATTGGTAATATTATTAGATAAAATTCGAATTCCTAAGAAAGGAACATTAAACTGGCTTGCAATTTGTGCAACTGATGCTGCTTCCATTTCCTCAACAGAGGTACCATAACGTTGATGGAAAAATTGAATACGATCCAATTCATTATTCCAAACATCTGCTGATCCAATCGTTCCTTCAACTACTTGACCTTTGTCATAACGAACTTTATGGGCCGCCATTAATAACTCTTTATCGCCTTCAAATTTGCGAATTGCAATCGGTTCGGGATCAGACTCATCGGTTGGTAAAACATCAAATGCTTCAACCCAAGTGAGTGAATTTGATCCAGCTCCTAATGGTTGTTTAGGAGTTCTAAATGCACCAATATTAGTTGCGTACTTTCCTAAAACAATATCGTAAACATGTAGATCTGGGTCATGTCCACCTGATGTCCCCTGATTAATAATTGCAATCGGCTTATAACGCTCAATGGCTAAAGCTGTTGCAGCAGCAGAGTTACTCATGCCCATACGTGTTTTGGATATAATCATTGGATAACCATTGTGTGTTCCTTTCCAGAAGGTCCACCCACCAACATTTTCAACAGTCACATTCTGTAATTTAGCTGCCATCTGTTGCGATTCTACAGGTAGAGCACCTTGAATAATAATCGGCTGTAGTTTCTGTTTCTGCTCTTCAACTGTCGATGTTTGTGAAACAGTTGAGTTGTCATCATTACATCCCATTAAAAATACCGCACTACATAAACTGATGACGCCAAAAGTATATTTAAATTGCATTTTCAACCTATTTCTTTTTAAAAGCGTAAACTAGCAATCTACATGCCAATTTCAAGATTAGCTTTGTTATTTAGATTCAGTAATTTAAATTTTACTTTTAACCAACCAATAAAAAACCCGACTTAAAGTCGGGTCGGATGAATCAAAAGATTCGCTTATCATCACGTGTGCGTTGAGGGATTTTTTCAATCTGTTGCCAGACTGCTTTAGCAATCTCAATATAACTATCAGCTGCATCATCCATTGCAACAACACTCGGCTTACCTTCATCAGCATGCTCACGTATTTGAGCATTTAAAGGTAAACGACCTAATAATGGAATATGGTATTGTTCGGAAAGCTTATCACCGCCACCAATACCAAAAATTTGTTCTTCGTGCCCACAGTTAGAGCAAATATGAGTCGACATGTTCTCGACGACGCCTAATACAGGAATGCCAACTTTATTAAACAACTCAATTCCTTTGGTGGCATCCAATAAAGCAACATTTTGCGGAGTCGTCACAATAATTGAGCCAGTCACAGGAATACGCTGTGCAAGTGTGAGTTGAATATCGCCTGTACCTGGCGGCATATCAATCATCAATACATCTAAATCTGGCCAAAGTGTTTGATTAAACAATTGCATTAGAGCACCTGTTGCCTTCGGTCCACGCCATGCGACAGGTGTATTGTTATCACCAGTGAGATGTCCAATAGAAAGTACAGCCATACCGTATGCATCTAAAGGTACAAAATTTTCACTTTCAATAAGAGGTGTTTTGCCAGCATTACCTAACATGGTTGGAATACTTGGGCCATAGATATCGGCATCTAATACCCCAACCTTGAGTCCCATTTTTTGTAAGGCAAGCGCTAAATTGACCGTAGTGGTCGATTTACCAACACCACCTTTACCAGATGAAACCAAAATAACGTTCTTAATTCGCGGATGAGCTGGAACATCTCTTTGTTGAGGCGCGGCTTTTTGAATCGGTGGATTGTTTGGATCAGGTTCAGGCTTAGTTGAAGCATCAACTACCGGTGGTAAGTCCGGATTTTCTTTCGGCGCTTTAGATGAACAACCTTGACCTGCGCTTTCTTGTGCTGGGCGCTTTTGCTGAACTACGTGCAAATTAAGTTCTTCAATACCACACTTTTCTAAGGCATCGGCTAATTCATCATGAATTTGCTGCAAATGCTCTTTTTCATCAGGAAATGCATTAATGGTGAGTTGTAGAACTCGACCTTGCACCTGAAGCTGACTAATGCGCTCTTTTAAGGCATCTTTGGAATGGGGTAGCAAATAATTTTGGAGTACGGTTTGGATTTCATCTTCTTTCACTTCTTGTGCCGGTGAAAAAACAGACTTTAATGAAGAAAGCCAAGACATATTGTTTACTCCAAAAACAGATCATTACAGCTTATTGGAGCTAGTGTAACAGTATTGGTCCGTACTCGCTCAACTCGAAATGAATAATTGCTAATTTTAAAGCCTCAACATTTGAGTGAGCAGTACGGATTTTAGTTTAAATCAGCTTATTCAGCAGAATCGTGATTTTTTAACTTATTCAGCTTATCGGTTGCTGTTTTCTTCAATTCATCAAACTTTGCAGTTGCCTGCGTTTTCAATTCATCAAGTTTTGATGCAGCTTCTTCCTTCAATTCTGCGGCTTTGGCTTTAGCATCATCAAGCTTATGGGCCGCTTCAGTACGTAAGTGATCAAACTTATCTTGCAGACTATGCTGAGCATCATCAAGTTTGCCTTTCAAATCAGTGGCTTTATCTTCAACAGCATCTTTTGCAGAAGCCTGTTTTTCTTTTACATTGTCCTTCAAATCATCCAAGGCTTTTTCACCTTGTGCTTTTGCATCTGCTGCCTTTGACTTTAATTCATCTACTTTATCTTCAACAGCATCTTTTGCAGCGGCCTGTTTCTCTTTAACATTTTCCTTTAGGTCGTCCAAAGCTTTCTCACCCTTTACTTTTGCATCTGCCGCTTTTGCCTTTAATTCATCTAATTTATTTTCAGTAGTCATCGTTGTTATCCTCATCGTTAATTAAAAAAATTACCTGAAGTAAGTTAATAGTTATACATCGTTATGACTTATTTTCTGACCGTAACTGCAATTTGAAACAAAGACAATACAGGAAGATTCAAATATTTTTTGATTTGTTTATCTTTTCTAAAGAGAAATAACTTTTAACTTAAAATATGTTTTGCTTCCCCTTGCTTCTAGCCAAAGATTATTAATCTTTGCTTATCCAACTACTCAAGCTTAGCTCTTGTCTTGCACTCGTCCCCCTTATGAAGCAATCCTTCTCATGCTTTGTTTTTCTTCACTCATCAGTTAAAATCTTCCACCTTATAAATACGAATGAGAGAATGAGATCCGTGCGTAAAATTTTAGTCACTAATGCCCTCCCTTATGCGAATGGTCCAATTCATATGGGTCATTTACTCGGTTACATCCAGGCAGATATCTGGGTTCGTGCCATGCGGGCAATGGGTCATGATGTGACTTATGTGTGTGCGGACGATGCTCATGGTACAGCGATTATGCTACGTGCTGAAGCGAATGGTATTAGCCCAGAAGAGCAAATTGCGAATGTTCAAAAAGAACACATTCGTGATTTTGACGGTTTTGGCGTTCATTTCGATCATTACGATTCAACACATAGCGATGCAAACAAAGCACGCTCAACAGATATCTACATTAAAAACCGTGAAGCTGGAAATATTGCAGTTCGCCCTGTAACTCAATTATTTGACCCAGAAAAAGGGATGTTCTTATCTGACCGTTTCATTAAGGGTACCTGCCCGAAATGTAAGTCAGAAGATCAATACGGCGACTCATGTGAAGTGTGTGGTACAACTTATAATGCAACAGAGTTACTTAACCCGCGTTCAACTTTAAGTGGTGCAACACCAGTTGAAAAATCATCAGACCACTATTTCTTCAAGCTTCCAAACTTCTCTGAATATTTACAAAAATGGACGCGTGATGAAGGTCGCTTACCACTTTCAATTGCGAACAAGTTAGATGAGTGGTTTGAAGCTGGTTTAGCAGACTGGGATATTTCTCGTGATGCACCATATTTTGGTTTTGAAATTCCAGACGCACCAAATAAATATTTCTATGTGTGGGTAGATGCACCAATTGGTTATATGTCTAGTTTTGAAAACTATATCAAAACTAAACGTCCAGACTTAAACTTTGATGATTTCTGGAAAAAAGATAGTCAAAACGATGTTTATCATTTTATTGGTAAAGACATTGTTTACTTCCATGCTTTATTCTGGCCTGCAATGCTTGAAGGTGCGAACTATCGCACTCCAACAGGCTTGTTCGTAAATGGTTTCTTGACTGTAAATGGACAAAAAATGTCTAAGTCACGTGGTACTTTCATTAAGGCCGAGACATATTTACAGCATTTAAACCCAGAATATTTACGTTACTACTTTGCCTCTAAACTTTCAGATAAGGTTGAAGATTCTGACTTGAACCTTGATGACTTTGTTCAAAAAGTAAATTCAGACCTAGTCGGTAAAGTCGTCAATATTGCTAGCCGTTGTGCAAAATTCGTCAATAGTAGCTTTAACAATACTTTATCTGCTGGATGTACAGAATCTGAGTTAGTACAAATCTTTATTGATGCAGGCGATTCAATTGCTAAAGCATATGAAGCACGTGAATTCTCTACGGCGATCCGTGAAATTATGGCGCTTGCTGACCGTGCAAACCAATATATTGATGAGAAAAAACCTTGGGCACTTGCTAAACAAGAAGGTCAAGAGCAACAAGTTCTTGATGTATGTTCTGTGGGTATCAACTTATTCCGTCAACTCGCAGTGTACTTGGCTCCAGTTCTTCCAACTTTGGCAAAGCAAGTTCAAGATTTCTTAAAACTTGAAAGCTTCGATTTCGAGTCACGTAAACAAATTCTTGTAAGTCATGAGATTGCACAGTTCCAGCCATTGATGCAACGTGTTGATCCAAAAGCTGTTGCTGCAATGGTCGATGCTTCTAAAGAGTCTTTAGGTGCCCCTGCTCCACAAGCAACTAAAGCTGCGAAAAAAGAGAAATCTGCCGAAAAAAAAGCAACTCCTGCCCCAGCAGTGGGTGAAGCTGAAATTATCGGTATTGAAGATTTCTTAAAAGTTGACTTACGTGTTGCTCAAGTACTTGAAGCGGGTACGGTTGAAGGCTCAGATAAATTACTTCAACTGACGTTAGACGTTGGTGAAGCTGAACCACGTAATGTGTTTAGTGGTATTCGCAGTCAATATGCGCCAGAAGACCTAAAAGGTAAGTTGGTTGTCATGGTGGCTAACCTTGCACCACGTAAAATGCGTTTTGGTATTTCAAACGGAATGGTACTTGCTGCTGGAAATGGTGAAGGTATTTTCATTATTTCACCAGATAGCGGTGCAAAACCTGGCGATAAAGTTTCTTAATTTGCCTTAATAAAAAAGCTCCCTAACTTGGGAGCTTTTTTAACTATAAATTTTCTAGAAACATCTATAAGAAGATTTAAATTATGTCCATGGCCGCCCTTCACAAGGGTTACTAAATAAAACGTGTATATTCCCCAACTCTTCATTTGTTAAATAGCCATTCTTATTTTCATCTAAATAATGAAATAGCTCTGTTTGCTTATTCTCTCCCTGAAAACGCTTATCCGTAGGCCAGTTATACGGGTAGAAATCTTGGACACGTTCAAATTCTTTTAAGCTGTACATTCCATCATGATTTAAATCATATTTTTCCTGAAAAAGCTTCCAATCCAAGGATGCAGGCTCACATGCACTTACTACATTTAACATACAGTAAGTGATGCAAGCTGTGAGTAACTTAATAGTTGGATTGCTCATGATTATTGGCTTGTAAATCGGAAATCTTGTAATCTTTTTCATGAACAGGTGTACCAACAATGCTCATGGTCCGCTCATTTGCTGGTTGTGGCTTACTCATTGTTTTCATCTCACACCCTGTAGTTAAGATGAGAAAAACTACAGAAATGCTCACCATTAGTTTTTTCATAACGTGATCCTCATTTCTTTTTGTTTTATTTATTAAGTTACCACTTTTTAAATATTTAAGTATAAAAAAAGATATTTCAATTTGTATATATTTTACTCAAAAATAAAGCCAGACTTTAAATAGCTGGCTTTGTATTTTTTAGATATTTTAATTAAAGGCTTATCATTTGAAGAAAATTAATTTTAAACCCAATAAACTCACAATGCTTCCAGCCACTCGGTCAACGCCAGTTTTTGCTTTTAAGTACATTGTTCTAGGCTTCTCTGAAGAGAGCAGCATTGCAACACATGAATACCACCCTGCATCAATCATAAAACAAATCACTGGCAATGCAACGTAGTAGTAATTTGGAATTTCTTTTGGCAATAAAGCAGTAAATACACTCGCTAGAACGACTGCAATTTTCGGGTTGCTTAACTGGGTAATCAGGCCATAACGATATGCCTGTTTATAAGTCATTTTTGATTTGCCATCATTTTCCATGGCAATTGGTTCTTTAGCGTGTTTAATAATTTTAAAAGCCAGCCAAAGCAAATACAGCCCACCACCAATTTTTAAGATTAAATAAGCAGAAGGCACTGCTAATAAAACTGCCTGCAACCCCATAACAGCTAGAAAACCAAAAAGAGCTGCGCCTGTACCTGTACCTAAAGCTGTAAACAAACCATGTTTACGTGATTTAGAAATTGAATTTTGTGCTACGTAAATAAAGCTTGGCCCAGGACTTATTGCTCCAAGCATCAATGCCATCGCAATTGAAAAAAGAGGAATAAGGGACTCAAACATTGTATTGACCTAGCATTACGCAATTGCGCGGTATTCTAACAGCTTTTTATGTCACATATAAAAATGGAAAACATATAAATGATGAAAATTGAATTTTCATGTTTTTACAATTTATATCTTCACAACGGACAAAAATGTCCGTTAAATATATCGGTCTTTAAAACTCTCAAAACCAAGAACATGAGTACCCGCCAAAAAATTGCTGCCCATAATCGGGATGAATTACTCAATGCTGCCGAAGAATGTTTTCGTATTCATGGCATTAATGTCCCCTTACAGGTTGTGATTGACCATGCAGGTGTAGGTAGAGCAACTTTTTACCGCAACTTTTGTGATCGTAAGGCTTTAATTAGCGCCCTTTTAGAGCGTGCAATTACACAGTTAGAGCAAAAAGCAGCTCATTTTCAACAATTCGAAGATGGTTTATTTCGTTTAATTGAAGGACATATTGCACAACTTCCTAAGCTTGCAATTTTGCAAGATTTTTGGAGAGTGATTGATCGACAAGATCCAATTATGTTAAAAATTTATGAACGGCGAAATAATGCACTTAAACCACTGATTGAAAATGCCATAGAACAAAAACTGTGTCGAGCTGATCTCACTGCCAATGACTATGCAATGGTCACTGCAATGTTAGGTTCTTCATTTCAAGGACATGAGCCAGAAGAACAGACTCGCTTAGCAAAACGAGCAATTGAATTACTATTTAATGGTATTCAAGTACAAAAATTCGAGGGATAGAATGAGTAAAACGCCTCGTTATTTAGAAACACCACCCGACTGGACACCAGACGAGCAACCGACTTTGCCTGGTTCACCAGCAGCGATTGCACACTCTGTACCTAAGCGGTTTATTTACTTTTTTATTGGTTTATTTATCGCCCTTTCGGCAAGTTTAAGTAATGGTTTTATTACGGCAAATTTACCTTTAATTCAAGGTGAATATGGACTGACACCTTCTGAAGCTGCTTGGCTCCCTGCTGCTTATGTCATGGCAAATGTCAGCTCAAACCTGATTTTGTTTAAAGCCAGACAACAGTATGGCCTGAGAGTATTTTCGGAAATAGGACTGGTTATTTTTATTGCTGTGCTGGTTTTACATATTTTTGTTCATACCTACGAAATGGCCCTGTTTGCTCGAGTTGTAGCGGGTTTAGCGGGAGCACCTCTCAGCTCTTTAGGTATGTATTACACCATGCAAGCTTTTAAAAAAGCAGATATGGCAAAAGGCATCTATATCGCTTTCGGTTTTCAACAATTAGGGGTTCCCGTCGCTTGGATTATTTCTCCATTTCTTGTCAGTACAGACAGCTGGTCTGTTCTTTACACCTTTGAGCTAGGTTTAGCACTTTGTTGTTTAGCCATGGTTGTTTCATTGAAACTACCACGAAGCTTACGTATTTATGTATTTGAGAAGCAGGATTTCTTTACCTTTGCTTTACTGGCTCCTGGTTTTGCATGCTTATGTATTGTGCTTACACAAGGCCCAATTTTATGGTGGTTTAACAGTGAATGGCTTGCTTACGTTTTAATTGCTGGCTTTAGTTTGGTTGTTCTTGGTTTGCTCTATGAACACTATCGTGCCAATCCATTAATTATGACACGTTGGTTAGGTACTGCTTCGACCTTGCGTTTCATTTTTGGTGCTTTTGCTATTCGACTTCTAATGTCAGAGCAAAGCTATGCTGCTGTTAACTTCTTAAAAGCTATGGGAATGGGGCCTGATCAGTTTGTACCTCTTTATGTAGTGATATTCATCGGGATTTTAAGCGGAACGCTGTTTAGTGCACTGACTTTTTCACGTGAACGAATTATCTTCCACTTACTTTTCGCAGAGTTCTTAATTCTGGTTGCATGCGGACTAGATTACCACTTAACCAGTGATGTTCGGCCTGTGAACTTCTTTGCAAGTCAGTTCTTAGTAGGCTTCGCAGGTGGTTTATTTATTGGACCTTTACTGCTCATTGGTTTCGCACAGACTTTGGCTAAAGGCCCTTCGTATGTGGTGACTTTTATTGTGCTGTTCTCTGCAACTCAAACCTTTGGTGGTCTGGTCGGGTCTTCTTTCTTCTCGACCTATCAACAACACCGCACACAGAACTATCAAGTCGAGATTATTAAAGATTTAGAACAATCAGATCCGTTAGTTTCTCAAAGGCTCTCCACCTATCAACGTAGTGCAACCATCACAACAAATGACCCAGCATTACAAACGACTCAGGCCATGCGCACACTCAATCAAGTAGTCACCCGTGAAGCCCAAGTGCGCGCCTACAATGATGTTATTGCGTTAAACGGTATTTTTGCTATCGCACTGCTCTTATGGGGTGGATTTAACATTGCGCGTAGTAAATATCTACAACGTAGAGGAATTAGCCGTCCTTAAAGGCTTTTGTTATTGATGAAATAGAAATTGAGATTGATATATGTCAGATGATCAAAACAAACCGGAACAATCACCTGCTCAGGTTCCTGCCAACGAGCCAACACCTGCACCTGCACCTGCAAGTAAATTGATTCCGACAAAAAGCTCAACTCTGTTCTGGATGTTGGGAGTCCTTATTATCGGTATTTTAGTAATTTTATGGGCATGGAGAATTGGTCCTTTTGCAACGAGTGTCCAGCAAACTGACAATAGTTATGTCAAAGGTAAAACCACTGTTTTATCTTCACAAATTAATGGCTACATTAAAGATGTATTAGTCAAAGACTTTGATCACGTTAAAAAGGGTCAAGTGTTAATGCACATTGATGCAACCACTTATGACCAAAAAGTAACTCAGGCAGCTTCTGGGGTTGAACAAGCTAAAAATACTTTAGCCAACCAAACCCAATCCATTGCTCAGAAGCAAGCTGATATTGTGGCGGCGCAAGCTAAAGTCGATCAAGCAAAAGCTCAATACGAACTCTCTTTAGCTCAGCTTAGACGTTACCAACAGCTAGGAAATAGTGGTGCAGCCTCTAAATCTGAGCAAGATAAAGCCGCGGCCGATGCTGAAAATAACCTTGCAGCACTTAAACAGGCAGAAGCGAATGTTTTAGTTGCTAAAGAGGCTTTGAAAACCGCACAGGTCGCAGAAGCTGGCTTAGAAGCACAAGTTTCAAGTGCTAAAGCACAGTTAGATCAAGCACAGACCACCAAAGACTATAGCGTTATTGTTGCTCCAATGGATGGTCAACTGGGTGAAGTAAACCCTCGTGTTGGACAATATGTCGCGGCAGGCTCACAGTTACTCTACTTAATTCCACAGCAAACTTGGGTGATTGCTAACTTTAAAGAAACCCAAATTGCCAATATGCGAATTGGTCAAAAAGCATGGTTTACTGTCGATGCCATGAACCACAAAAAATTTACAGGCCATGTTGAGCAAATCTCACCTGCTGCAGGTTCAGAGTTCAGTGTGTTAAAGCCAGACAATGCGACAGGCAACTTTACTAAAGTTGTGCAACGCATAGCTGTACGCATCACCATAGACCCGAATCAGGAAGGAATGGAACACTTACGCCCTGGTATGTCAGTAATTACTTCTGTCGATACAAGTTCTTAATCAGCTTTTTAAAGTTCTCTTTAAAAAGCTACAATGTGATCATTCATTATTTTTCTCAATTTCTAATGTTTGATCACATTGCCCAACCGATTTCCTACCAGCACATTGAACTCCCCTCATCTGTTCATCTCGACATTAAAAGGATAGATCTAATTCATCCTCAAATTTCGGGCAATAAATTTTTCAAACTAAAATACAATCTGCTTGCCGCAAAACAACAAGGTCTATCAACTATTTTGACTTTTGGTGGGGCTTATTCCAACCATATTGCTGCAACTGCTTATGCAGCTCATCTTTTTGGCTTACATAGTATTGGAATTATTCGTGGTGAAGAGTTAGCGAGTAAGCCTCTTAACCCCACTTTGGCAAAAGCCCAAAGTCTGGGAATGCAGCTACATTTTGTCTCACGCAATGAGTATCGCTTGCGAGATGACGCAAATTATCTTCAAAAGCTAGGTCATCAGTTTCCTGAAACTTTTATTATTCCAGAAGGCGGCACCAATCAGCTAGCAGTTCAAGGTTGTCAGGAAATTCTTAGTGAGTATGATTTAGAGCAATACGATGTGATTTGCTGTGCAGTGGGAACCGCCGGAACGATTTCAGGTCTTATTGAAAGGAGTTCAGCACATCAAAAAGTTATGGGGTTTTCGGCTTTAAAAGGTGACTTTTTACAACAAGAAATTCAACAGTGGACTAAAAAACAGAATTGGTCTCTGACAGATGCTTATTGCTGCGGAGGTTATGCCAAAACGTCACCTGAACTATTTGCATTTATTGAGAGTTTTGAAGCGAAATATGCCGTGCCTCTTGAACCGATCTATACGGGAAAAATGATGTTCGGTCTGTTTGACCTTATAAAGAATCATTACTTTCCTGAAGGAACTCGTATTCTGGCTATTCATTCTGGTGGTTTACAGGCAGATATAAGAAATAAATCGCACCAATAATTTACTCATTTTAGTTAAGGTTTTATCTACGGCAATAAATGTCTTTAGCACGAGTAAGTGCTGACATGGTAGTATATGCCCCTTTTTAATTTTCACGATTAATCGAGAATCTCTTATGTCTAACAGTCATGTCGATGTCATTGTCTTAGGTGCAGGCGCTTCTGGACTCATGTTGGCTGCACATGCTGCTAAACGAGGGCGCTCGGTTTTAATTTTAGAAAAAGCCAACAAAGTTGGTAAAAAGATTTTAATGTCGGGCGGTGGGAAATGTAACTTTACCAACCTCTATGTAGAGCCTGACAACTATATTTCTCATAATCCACACTTTGTCATTTCTGCCCTGTCACGCTATAGCAACTGGGACTTTATCGGTTTGGTATGTGACTACAAAATTGCATATGAAGAACGAAAACACGGGCAATTATTTACGCTAAACGGCGCTAAAGAAATTTTAGAGATGTTGGTGAGTGAGTGTAATAAAACCAACAATGTTGAAATACAAACCCATTGTGAAGTTGGGCAGATCGATCCATTAGAACAAGGCGGTTTTTCTGTACACACCAAACAAGGTCGTTTTAGCTGTGAGTCATTAGTCGTTGCTACAGGCGGCTTATCCATTCCGACTTTGGGTGGTTCTGGATTTGGCTATGAACTGGCACAAAAATTTGGACATACAGTTTTCCCTACCCGTGCTGGTTTAGTTCCATTTACTTTTTCAGATCATATTAAAGAAGTCACCACACGCTTAAGTGGTAATGCTTTAGATGTGACTTTAAGCAACTCAAAAAATAGCTTTACTGAAGCGTTATTATTTACCCATCGTGGTTTAAGTGGACCAAGCTCCTTACAGCTTTCTAACTATTGGAATACTGGAGAAAGTTTTAAAATTGACTTTTTTCCAAGTCAAGATTTAACAACTTATTTAAAAGACAAAAAGAAATCACAGCCGAAAGTTTTATTGCGTACCCTTCTGAATGAATTTACCGCGAAAAGTATTGTACAAGAGCTACAACAACTCATATGGCCAGAGCATAGCAAAACGGCGATTGGTAATATTAGTGATGCACAGCTAGAGCATATTGCCGAGCAGTTACATGGTTTTTCGGTTAAACCATCTGGCACTGAAGGATACCGTACTGCCGAAGTGACCTTAGGTGGAATTGATACAACCGAAGTTTCATCTAAAACACTCGAAAGCAAAAAGCAGAAAGGACTGTTCTTTATTGGAGAAGTACTTGATGTAACCGGCCATTTAGGAGGTTACAACTTCCAATGGGCTTGGTCTTCTGCTTATGCAGCAGCACAATATGTTTAAATGCGGAATAAGCTAATTTGCTGCTTTAGACTCACTTGGTGATTTTTCAGCATCACGTGTATGCGTTGTTGCCTGTTTTGATGAGTCAGATTTGCTAAATACAAATTTATAAGCACTTGCTAAAAAACCAACGGTAATCCCAGCAATTACAACAGGTGCTAAAAAACGACCAGGTTTTTTCATCGTATTTTCCTCACTTATTTGTTTTTATAGCTGTCAAAGACAGAACGACCACTCATATAGAGTGGTCGAACTTATCACAAAAATCAAAGATTTTTTGTACGGTTTATCTGAAAATTAGTTCACTCACTAAATTTCATCATTTTCCCCCGTAGAGCCAAATGGTTTATTTACAGGTGGTTGTGCTGGGTTTACCTGTGCAGAATCTGCTGGTTTTGCATCAGATGGAACCGCTGACGGTGGAGTTGTCGTAGTTGATGAAGTTGGAGTTGAAGACGTACTCGCTGTTGTTGTAGTAGGTGGTTGATATAAAGGATTTGGATGATTTGCTTCTTTTTTCGCTTTATCAAGCAAATCAGATAGCAATCTTTCTGCTGGTTGGCGACCACCCAAACCAAATGCAAGTGCGAAAGCAACTGCAACTGCGCCTAGAGTTAAACCAAATGCAAGGTTCACAATCGAATCAGCAATACCCATCGCTTTTAAACCAAGCGCAAGAACTAAGCCAATAATTAAAACACGGACCAAACTACCTAACCAACGCGAACTGTTATATTCACCGCGTTGAACTACGTTCGCTACAACATTTGCAAGCCAGAAACCAATCACCAAAATCACAGCGCCCAATAGAATGTTTGCACCGAAATGGATAAACATTGCAATTAGACCACTAATCTGTTCAAAACCAAGACGGTCAGCAGCTTCAGAAACTGCAAAGAGCATCGTAAAGAACACAATTAACCAGCCAACAGCACCAGAGACTTTAGTTTGACCTAAAAAGCGTTGTACATCTAATTTTGCTGGAATTTCATCAACACCTGTTCCTGCAATAAGTTCAGCAACCAAGCGTCCAACAAAACGAGAAACAATATAAGCAACAAGTAGAATTAAACCAGCAGCAATAATATTCGGAATCGCTTGCAAGATTTCATTGAGCATTGCTGTCGCTGGTTGAGAAATGGTTTGAATACCCAAAGCTTCAAATGCCACAATCAATGTCGTAATGATAATAATGGCAAAAACAAATGAACCTAAGAATTTGCCTACATTTGAATTTTTGAAAAGACCAATTTTTTCAGCTTGAGCTTGAACACCTAAGCTATTGATTAGACCTTCAACAATACCACGCACAATTTTTGCCAAGATATAACCAACAAAAACGATGACACCAGCAATGAAGATATTTGGTAAGAAGGCAATCGCCTCATTCACCATGTTTTGAACAGGAATAAGTAAACCTGTTAATCCCAAGATTGACAGAACAATAGGAAGGAAAAGTAATAGTACAAGCCAGTAAAGAATTTCACCGATATTCTGACTGATTCCTCCTACACCTACTTCACTACTTAATTTATCATCAAGTTGCGTTCTAGATAGCACATTGGTGATCCCTGCTCGCACCAGTCGAGCAACAATCCAGCCAATAAAGCCCACCACCACCGCAGCAATAATATTTGGAATGTAAACAAGTACCTGATTCACCATATTGCTAAATGGACCACTTACTCCACTAATGTTGAGTACATTTAAAGCAGCAACAACAGCAAGAATCAAAATAAACCAAAATATGACTTTGGAGACGAGACCTTCTATATTGGGAGTACGCCCTGTAGCTGAAGATAATTTGGCATTGGTATTTAATTTTTGCAGAAGTTTTTTTACCCCTGCTGCTACCACTAAAGCGATTATCCAGCCAACCAGTAAGATGACAATTGCAGCCAAAATAGGATGAAACTGATCCCAGTAATACATCGCATCAAACTGAGCGCCGCGAGGCCCATTAAAAAATTCATTCATATTGTTATGTCCTCAATTGTTATGTTCTTTTCAGTGTTATCAATAAATGAAAAACACCAGTTCGTTGTAAAAAATGACGATAAATGCGGTCTATGTCACCTTATGTTTTGAATATTTTTCAATCAACAACCTTCTGCATAAATACAACAAATTGATGCAAAAGATTGCAAAAAAAGCCTTCAGGGCACATCCTAAAGGCTTTCTATCAAGATATACTGTTGGGCTTACTATCCTTTGTAAGTCTTCAAATCAGGACTACCCATCATGACATGTGGTGTGGTCTCATGTTGAAAAGCTCCTTCTTCTTTAGGCGTTTTGCTATGATCAGCAACCATGTAGACGATGAGTGCAATAAGAAAAAGCCCAACAATAATTAAAATATAAACTGGCAATCTTCTTTTTTTCGCAGTTTCTTCAGGACTCGTCACATGAGGTGGTTTTGAAAAATCATGCATCTTCTTTCCCCTCTTCTATTATCATTAACTTTATAATCATCATAACAATTTGATTTGTTGCATTGTGTGAAAAAGCATTATGCGTAGGTGACTAGGTTTGCAAAACTCTACTTTTAAAATAATAAATTTAGTATAAAATTTAGCCACATTAATTTTGACTATTAAAAATATAATCTCATTTTATTCATCACCTTCTTTAAAACTCGATTTGTAATACAATATGTTTTAGCGCTTACTTTTTATAAAATAGGCTATAATAAGCCCCCTTGTTTTAAAGCTACTCAATTTTATGATGTATCGTCAGCAAAGCGTAACTCTTGATCTCGACACTGACGTCACACATCAATGTTATTTGCATCAAACAAGAGATGAGCATCTCATTGGTATTATTGAATTTAATAAACCAAGCTTCCAGTTAAAATGGGGTGATCTTGAGTATTTCCGTCGCCGTACCGAAGAGTTCTCGGTCATGCCATTCCCTGAATGTGTTAATGCGATGATTGTTGATATTCGTAATATCAATGTATTTCTGGATAATGAAGTCCCGATTTTACCGTGGCGTTTACTTGAAGAAGACTGCCCTGTTCGCTTGGTTGTTCCTCAAGATCGTCTTGAATATTATGCAGGTCTGTTTGAACCAACTTGGCTTTCAACAGATGTCGACAGCGCGATTTCAGAAATTCGTGAATTTATGGATATGTTTGTCCATTAATAAACATATCCATAAAAGTTTTCTTAAAATATTTTATTTTCGGTTTTTACCAATAATTTTCTACCGCAATATTTCCTTCACCACGACGATTCATTGTCAAACCACGGCGTTTTAAAGCCTCTTTGGTATCATCAACCATTTGTGGGTTTCCACATAACATGACGTGACTAGTTGCTGAGTTAAGTTCCGAACCTGCTGCTTTTTCTAACTCACCATTTTCGATTAAAACCGGTAAGCGCTCATGCAACGGCGCTGATGAGTCTCGGGTAATAATAGGAATAAATTTAAAGCCGTTATGCCCTTCCCCAAACGTTTCAGCAATCTCTTGAATACGATCGACATATGCCAATTCATCTGCCGTACGGACGCTATAAACCAAATTAATCTTTTGATAATTAGACCAAGTTTCAAAGTCTTGTAGCATCGACAAAAATGGAGCCAAACCTGTACCTGTTGCTAATAACCATAAATCATGCGGTAAAGGTTGCTGATAACGCGCCAAAGTCAGGTATCCATAGGGAATTTTTTCTAAATATAGCTCATCACCGACTTTCAAATGCTGTAGATTCGAAGTGAAAGCACCGTCTGGTACAACAATTGAGAAGAACTCTAGCGTTTCATCAAATGGAGAAGACACCACCGAATAAGCACGAACAACAAGTTCGTCACCTACCTTTAAACCTATACGCGCAAACTGACCTGCGGTAAATTTAAAATGCGAAGGGCGAGTCATGGTAAAGCTGAAAAGTGTTGGGGTCCAACGATGAACTGATAAAACTTTTTCTACGCTAAATTTTTCAATTGACATGATTTCAACGTGGCATGAAATAGTGCGCTCATGTTAGCATGACAGCCGAAATAATGAATACTTTTAAACGTTAAGGCTTTTTAAACATGCGGATGACATTACGCCAGTTGGCTGTTTTTGTAGCAGTCGCCCAAGAAGGAACCGTTACTAAAGCCAGTGATGCGGTCAGACTGACGCAAAGTGCAGCTAGTATGGCTTTAGCCGATTTAGAAGACGGCTTAGGTGCTCCTTTATTTGATCGTTTAGGTAAGCGCTTACAGCTTAATGATCTTGGACGTTTTTTACTTCCTCAAGCATTAGAAATATTAGGACGTTGTGAAGCATTTGAACAAGCTGCCAAGGGTGAATTACAAAGTATCGATTTACGTATCGGTGCGACTTTAACCATTAGCGACTACTTAATGCCTGATTTAATGGCTAACTTTTTACAACGTCATCCGCAAGCACATTTACAACTTCAAGTGGGCAATACACGCCAAATGATTGAAGCAGTAAATCAGTTCCAACTAGATTTAGCTTTAATTGAAGGTTCTTGTCACTTACCTCAACTCCAATGTATTCATTGGCGTGATGATGAGTTAGCAGTATGCTGTTCACCAGATCATCCTTTAACTCGTTTAAATCGTCCACTTACGCCTCAAGATTTTCATGATGTAGAATGGATTTTACGTGAAGAAGGATCTGGTACGCGTGAAGTCTTTGATAATGCAATTTTGCAAGATCTACCAGATGCAAACATTCGCTTAACGCTTGGTCATAATGAAGCAATCTTGAAAATAGTGGCAGGTGGTTTAGGGATGTCTTGTATTTCTAGATTAGCGATTGAACCTTTAAGTGAGAAAGGTCAACTCGTTATTTTAGATACACCATTTTGGCAACTGACCCGTCCGCTTTATATGCTGGTACATCGCCAAAAATATCAAGGCCCAGGACTTAAAGCATTTTTAAAATTCTGCGATGAAGATCAGGCTTAAAGCCTGATCTTCTAATGCCATCGTGAATCATTTTCACATGGCTCACCGTCATGATCTCCATCCATTTTAGTGTTCGGGCAATTTCTTACAAACCAACGTGCCTCTTCTAAAGAATGCATTTGCGAACAATGCTCACGCCCATCACAATGAAAAGCCGATGTTTCATCATTTACTCGTTTCGGAGCTGGGGCTGTTTGAGAAGCAACTGTTTGAGGAGTAAATGCTAAAGCCTTTTTCGTTTTCTCAGAAAGTTGTATATCTGGCAATTTACCCAAAGCTGCACGCTGTTCCTTAATAATCTGCTTCTGTTGCTGTATTAATAATTGTACTTTTTCATGTGATGCACGCTGCTGAGCCTGTTGACGATAGTGCAATACAATAAAAGTCACACACGCAACAACAACCAAGATGCCAACGATAAATATACTGATGTACTCACGTGAACTCAGCTTGAATTTGCTGCGTTTAATTTTTCCCCGTTGAACCATATTTCCCCATTCTTTATCTTATTATTCATTTTTAAGAAAATTAAGGGAAATTAATATCTCCCTTAATTCTAAATCACTTAATCTTTCTGAACGCATCAAAACAATTGTCTAGTACATTCATTATTTAAGTGTTTTTAATATATTACATCTAACTCATTATTAACGTCGGAAATTTGACAATAACTCACTCGTGATCGCTTTATTGTGATCCGCAATTTTATTTTTTTTGGTTTTCGCAGGATTCGTGTCAACACGCTCAATTTTGATCGCTTTAAATTTCCCTTGATTGTCAGCCGCAAGAAATCTCACTTTCTCATTTCTTTTCGGCTCACCTTCTGATGCAGGAAAGTCAGAAATATGAAAGAAAATATCTCCTTCAGTGGTTGAAATAAAACCAAACCCCTTATCGGCGTTATATTGTTTTACTCTTCCAATATAAAACTCTTGTTTCATGATCTTTCCCCTATTTTTCCTATCCAATCGTTGCTGTAAATAAAAAGAGACTTTCAATTCCGCTGTTAAAAATACGGTTTGATGAAGTCTCTTTTTTATGACTATTTCAAAAATTAATCTTTTTGAACACTACCAAAAATCTTGTCACCAGCATCGCCTAAACCAGGAACGATATAACCTTGTTCATTTAAGCCATCATCAATAGATGCGGTATAAAGCTGAATGTCAGGATGTGCTGCCTCAACTTTTGCAATTCCTTCAGGAGCTGCAACCAATACCATAACACGGATATCTTTACATCCACTTGCCTTTAACACATCAATTGCAGCAACCAAAGAGTTACCTGTTGCCAGCATTGGATCGATAATCATTGCAATACGGTTAGCCACATCTGGAACTAGCTTTTTATAGTAAGTACGTACTTCCAAAGTCTCTTCGTTACGCTCAAGACCTAATACACTTACCTTTGCACTTGGAATCAGATTAAGCACGCCATCAAGCATACCAATACCAGCACGTAAAATCGGTACAATCGTTATTTTTTTACCAGCAATACGCTGAGTAGTAACAGTTCCAGCCCATCCATCAATTTCGCAATCCACAACAGGTAAATCTTTCGTTGCTTCATATGTCAATAACATAGTCACTTCTTGAGCAAGCTCACGGAAATTCTTAGTACTGATGTCAGCACGACGTAATAAACCTAATTTATGACGAATAAGTGGGTGACGAATTTCTTGAATGGCCACAGATGTTACCTAAAAATATAAAAACGTATTTATTATAATCTTTTTTTAACTATCAATAAAAAAAAGCCTCCATATTTGGAGGCTTTTTTGTACACAAGAATTATTGCTGTTGTGAAAGCATGAAATGTAATGGAGATAAAATTTCTGCTTTTAACGCCAAATTAATCATTGGATCTGGATATACACCCAAAATAATCACTAATGCAGCAGCAGCTAATACCATCAAACCACCCACTTTTTGTCCCCAATGTGCATCAGCATCAATACGAGGAGTTTCAGGTGGAGTCATATACATCACAACCATCACACGTAAGTAGTAATACAAACCAATACCACTACCCACAATAATCATTGCAGCTAAGAACCAGTGTTGAGTCGTTACAGCAGCCATAACAACTAAGAACTTACCAATGAAGCCTGCTGTTAATGGAATACCAGCCAAAGATAACATCATGACTGTTAATGTTGCTGTAAGTACTGGACGGCGCCAGAACAAACCACGGTAGTCTGCAAGGCTTTGAGCTTCATCTACGTTGTTATATGGGCTAGACATTAACGCTACTGCACCAAAGGCACCAATAGTGGTTAATACATAAGTCACCACATATACAGTTACGCTACCTAAGCTCGCATATGTCATGCTGATTAAAGCAATTAACAAATAACCAAAGTGAGCAATAGATGAATAACCTAAAATACGTTTTAAGTTCACTTGACGAACAGCGAGCAAGTTACCGACTAAAATTGACAATACAGCAATGATTGTCAAAACAGTCACTAGCGAGTTCACCATGATTGCGCCAGAAGCAAGCAAATAACGTACGAACAAACCAATAGTTGCAACCTTAGCAGCAGTCGCTAAGAAAGTTGCCATTGGAGCTGGAGCACCTGCATATACATCTGGTGTCCATTTGTGGAACGGTGCAAGCGATAATTTGAATGCAACAGCGAAAATAATAAGTGCTAAACCTAATAACACCATTGGCTGTTTGATTGCGCCAAATAAAGCTTGAACAGAATCATAGAATGAAAGCGAACCAGTGTAAGCGTAGATATACGCCATACCCATCAACAACATCGCAGAAGCTGTTGCAGAAAGTACAAGGTACTTAATACCCGCTTCAAGCGATTGGCTACGTTGATATGTATACGCAAGTAAGCCGTATACAGGAATCGACATTAACTCAAGGCTAATGAAGAAAGATGCATAGTGAGAACTTGCAACCATCAACATTGCACCTGCTACAGAAGCAAGTAACAAAAGATAGAGTTCTTCACGGTTGTCTTTATAAGTCTCGATGTAAGCATGAGACAAAGTACAACAAGCCAATGATGCAACTAAAATCATGAACTGATAGAACAAAGTAAATGGATCAACCATAAACATGCCCATCACATTTGCCGGTACAAATTTACCGCCAAACAGTTCTAACAAGATATAAAGTGCAGCAAGGTTTAAACCGACAACAGAAGTTGTTGCGATTAAATTATGGTTACGCTTAATTGAAATAAGCAACATGACGACGACTGTTGTCAAAGCAACAATCATCACAGGTGCTAATGGCATAAGCGTAGAGAATGATACTGTGAAGTTCATGATTATTGGATCTCCACATGGTCAAGTTGAGTAGCTGTTTGCTGAACAGTTTCAACGACTTCTTGTACTGGCACATAACTATTGACCAACCACTGCATACTTGAATGAGATACATCCAAGAATGTTTGTGGGAAGATACCAAGCCAAACGAGACCAATCGCACAAATCATCAAAATAACAACTTCACGAGCAGATAAGTCTTTTAATGGACTAGTGTAATGTTGCTTTTGTTCAGGGTTTGGCTCACCAAATAAAGCACGGTGAATCAAGATCAAGCCATATAAACCTGCAAATACAAGGCTGATAGAAGCAAGAATCGTGAAGGCAGGATATTTATTAAATGAACCCATCAAAATCAGGAATTCACCAATAAAGTTACCTAAACCTGGCACACCAACAAGAGCAGCTACGAAGAACATTAAGAAGAATGGTAAGTATTGGAGTTGACCACGAAGACCACCCATCAAACGCAAATCACGTGTATGCAAGCGCTCGTAGATTTGACCAGACATAATGAACAATGCAGCAGATGACAAACCATGTGCCAACATCATGATCATTAAACCTTGGAAGGTCAAAATATTACCTGCATATATTGCAAGTAAAATGAAGCCCATGTGTGAAATCGACGTATACGCAAGTAAACGTTTCATGTCAGTTTGCTGGTAAGCACACCAAGCGCCGTAGAAAATACCAATCAAACCGAAAATAATTGCAATATCTGCAAACTGTGCAGAAGCTGCTGGGAAGAATGGAATTACAAAACGGAGCAAACCGTACGCTGCTGTCTTAATCAAGATACCAGCCAAGTCTACAGAACCCGCTGTAGGAGCTTGAGCATGCGCATCTGGTAACCAGCCGTGCAATGGGAAAACTGGTAACTTCACTGCAAAACCAATAAAGAAGCAGATCATGAAACCATACGCGAAGCCAGCAGGTAAACGATTCGCTACAGCTAATAAATAGTTGTAATCAAAACCGATCATACCAGTCATCATGTAGCCATAGACCACAAGGCCAAGGATACCGATTAACATCACTAAACCAGCGATTTGCGTATATAAGAAGAACTTAGTTGCAGCGTAAACACGTGAACGGCCGTTTGAACCTTTATGACCCCATAACGCAATCAAGAAGTAGATTGGTACAAGCATCATCTCCCAGAAGAAGAAGAATAGGAACAAATCGATTGCTAAGAACACGCCAATAACGCCACCTAAACTCCATAATAAGTTTAAGTGGAAGAAACCAACGTTCTTTTGAATCTCGCCCCATGAACAACCAACAGCAAGTACACCAAGTAAAGCTGTTAACAACACCATGAGTAAAGACAAGCCATCCACTGCTAAGTGAATGCCAATACCGAGAGATTTAATCCACGGTAAATAGAACTCAGCTGACCAAGTTGGGACTTTTGAGCCCAACTCGTACGTATAACTACCACTTTGCCAAAGTGCAAGACCTAAGCCCAAAGTAATGAGCATACCGATTAAGGCAATCCAGCGTGGCAAAGTTTTGTCGAGTTTATCGACTAACCAACAAGCAAAACCTGCAATGAACGGAACAAGGATCAGCGCGGGTAAAATTAAATTGTTTTCCATTTTATTTCCCCACTACCTGAATAACGATCAAGATCATCAATAACACCACTACACCGAGTGACATGCTTGATGCGTATTCACGCAATGAACCTGTTTGACGTGAGCTTGTAAAACTGTTTCCGCCTTTAACAAGTGCAGGAAGCACAAGCCACAAGCTATCAACTGGATCACGACCAAATAGTTTGGCGAAGAATAAATAAGGTTTAACAAAAACGATGTCATACAACGCATCGAAACCAAATGCAGTACGACAGATATGAGCTAAGCCAGCACCAAGACTTGTTTGAGCAAACGATTTTACTGCACCGTAAGCAAAAGCAAACAGACCAATACCAACTGCTAAACCAACAAGCGCGATACCTACAGCTAAATGCTCTGCTCCATGCATGCCTTCTACAAACTGTTCAGCAACGTGGAATTCAGGAATTTTCGCTGTATTTAAAATACCAGCTACAGGACCTTTTAGTGCAGCGCCCACAAAAGTAGACAATACTGCCAAGATACCTAATGGCGCCCAGTAAGTTGCACCTTTAATCTCATGGTAATGTGTATTTTCTTTACCGAAGAATACAACCCAGATTAAACGGAAGGTATAGATTGAAGTCAGGAACGCACCTGCTACACCAGCCCAATATAAGGTGTGGTATAGAGCAACTGATTGACCTTGAACCCAAACTTCACCAAGAATCGCATCTTTTGAGAAGAAGCCGATTGTTAAGAATGGAATCGCTGCTAATGCACCGCCACCAATCGCGAAACATGCAAATAGGAATTTGTTTTTGTAGAACAAACCGCCCATTTTGAAAATATTTTGTTCGTGATGGTAAGCAAGAATAACTGCACCAGAAGACAAGAATAATAATGCTTTGAAGAATGCGTGAGCCAACATGTGGAACAAGCCAGCTTGGTAAGCTTCTGCACCAACAGCCATAAACATATAACCAAGCTGACTCATTGTTGAGTAAGCCAAAATACGTTTGATGTCTGTTTGCACAAGAGCAGCAAAGCCTGCAACTAATAAAGTTACAGCACCTGTTACCGAAATGAATTGCATCACTTCAGGTGCAAGCTCAAATACGCTGAATAGACGGCAGCATAAGTACACACCAGCCGTTACCATTGTTGCTGCGTGGATTAATGCAGAAACAGGTGTTGGACCTGCCATCGCATCTGCCAACCATGTTTGCAATGGAATTTGAGCAGATTTACCAGCAGCACCCAAGAACAACATTAATGCAGTCCAGATGGTAAGTGACGAACTCTTCGTCATTACTTCTGCTGCATGTTCAACGATGTACTGAGTATTCAGCGTACCAAATTGTTGGTAAAGCAAGAATAAAGCGATAAGTAAGAATACGTCACCTACGCGGGTAACTGTAAATGCTTTGATCGCTGCCCAACCATTTGCAGGGTTTGCATAATAGAAACCGATGAGCAAGTAAGAGCAAAGACCTACGCCTTCCCAACCTAAGAATAGCAACGCTAAGTTGTCACCCAATACAAGCACAAGCATGCTTGCAACGAATAGGTTGAAATAAGAAAAGAAACGCGCATAACCTTCTTCACCACGCATGTACCATGATGCAAAGATGTGGATTAGGAAACCAACACCAGTGATCATGCCCATCATAAGTAAAGATAAGCCATCTAAATGTAAGCTAATGCCAGGAGCGAAACCACCAACATTGAACCATGTCCAAAGGTTTTGAACAAAAACCTGCTGGCCGCTACTTGTAAATGCCATACCAGCAATCAATGCAAATAATGCAGATAAACCTACAGAACCCACACCAATAATTGCTGCAACATTTTCAGAGAGCTTATCACGCCCTGCCGCCAATAAAATAAAACCGATTAGCGGAAATAATACTGTTAGATATAAATAACTCATCCGCGCATCTCACTAGCAGCATCCACATCCAAATGATGGAAGCGATGATAGAACTGAAGGACAATCGCAAGACCGATACACGCCTCTGCCGCAGCAAGGGTTAAAATCAGAATGAACATCACTTGTCCATCTGGTTGTGCCCATACGCTACCCGCAAGAACGAATGCTAACGCAGCAGCATTCATCATGATTTCAAGGCTCATTAACATAAATAGTAGGTTGCGTCGCACCATTACACCGTAAAAACCGAGTGCAAAAAGAATGGTTGCAACAATCAAACCATGTTCTAAAGGGATCTGGCCCATTATTCTTTTTCCTCTTCTGCACCTGGTTCACGTTTACCTAAGTGGTATGCTGCAACAAGGGCTGCTAGCAATAACATCGCGGCAACTTCAACCAATAATAAGTAGTGAGTAAAGAGCGCTTGACCAACAACTTTTGGTCCAATTACTTGTGCTCCAAGTGGTGCAGAGATGGTTGTATATTCACCACCAAGCATCCAAACTAAAAGTAAGCCAAGTAAAAAGCTCATGAGTGCTGGATATGCCCAAGCATCTGAAGAAAGCCATTTACGCTCTTGTTCTACAGTGTGTTGCCCTAAGTTAAGCATCATCACCACGAATACGAACAAGACCATAATTGCACCAGCATAAACAATGATTTCGAGGGCGCCAGCAAACGGCGCACCTACGATCATGAAAATACCAGCAACTGCAAGTAATGAAACAATCAGACTAAGCAATGCATGTACAGGGTTCGTGTTAGTAACTACACGAACCGTAGAAACGATGGCCACGAGCGCCATCAAATAAAACGGCCACATCATGGTAATAGACTCCGTACATCGATTGGTGCACTTTCTTTTTGTGCTTGACCTTTCTCTTTACCGCTAACAGCCATACCAGTTACACGGTAGAAGTTGTAGTCTGGGTATTTACCTGGACCTGAAATGAGTAAGTTTTCTTTCTCATATACAAGGTCTTGACGTACGTATTCGCCTAACTCGAAATCTGGAGTCATTTGAATCGCTGTCGTTGGACATGCTTCTTCACACATACCGCAGAAAATACAACGAGAGAAGTTGATACGGAAAAACTCCGGATACCAACGCCCATCTTCTTTTTCTGCTTTTTGTAGTGAAATACAGCCAACTGGACATGCAACCGCACAAAGGTTACATGCCACACAACGTTCTTCCCCATCTGGGTCACGCGTCAACACAATACGACCACGAAAGCGTGGTGGCACAATCTGTTCAGCCGGTACTTCTGGATATAAAATCGTGTCACGTTTACGCGTTGCATGGCTAAATACCATAAACAACGAACGTACAATCGATCCGAATCCAGCTAGAAATTTATACATTTTGTACTCCCTGCTGTCCTAGGCCTGATTCATCAGAATCACAGCACCAGTCACTAACAAGTTGACCAACGCCAATGGCAAACAAATTTTCCAACCAAAGTTCATGACTTGGTCATAACGTGGACGCATTAAAGAACCACGCGCCAATACAAACATCATTACGAAGAATGCTGTTTTAATCACGAACCAGAATACTGGTGGAACAAATGGAATTTCTAAATTGAATGGCGCTAACCAGCCACCAAAGAATAAAGTCACGATTAATGCAGAGATAAGTACAACGTTTACATATTCAGCAACGAAGAACATACCCCATTTCATACCGCCATATTCAACATGGTAACCTTCAGCCAATTCTTGTTCTGCTTCTGGTTGGTCAAATGGATGACGGTGAGTTACCGCAACACCAGCAACCACAAAAATCAAGAAACCTAAGAATTGTGGAATAACGAACCAAACATCGCGTTGTGCTTCAACAATTTCACGAAGGTTGAATGAACCTGCAATTGCAACCACACCCATTAACGAGATACCCAAGAACACTTCATAAGAAATGGTTTGAGCAGCTGAACGTAAGCCACCAAGCAATGAGTATTTGTTATTTGAAGCCCATCCACCAAATAAGACTGCATAGACTGCAATACCAGCCATTGCCATAAAGAACAACAAACCGATGCTCATGTCGGCAACACCCAGTGAAGGACTCACCGGGATAACCATGAACGAAAGCACCGCAGTTGCCATCGCAACTGCCGGAGCTAAACGGAAAGTTAATTTATCAGCAAATTTTGGTGTCCAGTCTTCTTTGAACATGATCTTGAGCATGTCGGCAACGATCTGGAACATACCACCAGGACCAACACGGTTTGGACCATAACGGTCTTGCCACCAAGCAAGTAAACGACGCTCAATAAAAGACATCAACGCAGCAACAAGAACAACAACAAGCAAAATCACAACTGCTTGAACAACTGCATAAGCAATTGGCCAGTTCTCAGCCCAAAGTGGCGTTTGACGTATAATTTCTTGATTCATGAATTACACTCCTAATGCCACTGAAACAGGCTCAGCTAACGATACTGTTGGTGCTAAACCAACTGGGTAACCGATATAACCTGTAGGTAAGTATTCAATTACTTGTACAGGCAAGCTCACTCTAGTTTCGCCTGCTTTAACTGTAATGCGTTGGCCTTCTTGCAAATTCAAACGCGCTGCATCTTGCTCACCAACTGCAAACATAGCTTCTGGAATACGAGTTTCCATTGCAGGTGTTTTAATCGTGAATTCACCAGAACCAAAGATGTGGTGCATTGGCACAAGACGGAAGCTTTCAGGGTTTGCAACTACAGCAGTTGGAGCAACATAGCTACGTGCTGGACGTTTTGCTAAACGATCGAATAAACGAACGCCCGAATCACCACCTTTTAAGTGACCGCCCACTTCATCTTGGTATTTGTTCCAAGATTGTGGAGAGTTCCAACCCGGAGCCCACGCAAATGGTACAAGTGAAGATGCATTTTGTGGACCAACATAACCTTCCATAGAGAATGTTAATGCTGAGTCTGGATCTGTTGGCTGTTTAGGTTCATGAACCGATAAAGGTGCACGAATTGCTGTACGACCAGAATAACGACGTGGTTCACGCGCAATTTTCAAACCATGTACACGGTAGCCTGCATCTGGTGCAACGTCTTGAATTGCTTCAAGCACAGGAACATTTTTAACGATAGTTTCGATAACGTCATCAAGCAATGTCCAATCAACTGGCTTACCTTTAAGACCAGTTTCAATGGCATGCAACCAACGCCAAGATTCTTTAATCGCGTATTCAGGCTTGTAGTAGCTTGGATCGTAAACTTGGTAGAAGCGCTGTGCACGGCCTTCTTGGCTTACAACAGTACCATCACCTTCAGCAAAGCTTGATGCTGAAAGTACAATATCAGCCTGTTTCACAGTTTCTGTTTCGCTGTGATCAAGCACAATTACTGTTTCAGCTTTATCAAGTGCTGCTTTAACTTGAGCAGCCGGTAAGCGACGGAACAAGTCATTTTCAACAATCACAAGTGTGTCGTAGTCTTGAGCAAATGCTTGTTCAAGGCTTAAACCGCCAAACAATGCCAAGCCCATAGAGTTCACTTCAGGAACAACAAGGCTTAAACCAGCTTTTGAACCAAGGTTTTGCGTTAACTCTGCCGCAGCTTCCATAATTGAAGCATCTTGCAAGCTCGTACCCGCAATAATTAACGGTTTGTTTGCTGCTTTTAAAGTGTCGGCAATAGTTTGTGCAAATGCTTTTGCATCGTCATCTAAACCACTTACAACTTCACCTTTAACTGCTGCAGCAACTGCAAAACCTAAACGCGCGATGTCATTTGGAGATGCAACCACTTCACCAGTTGCAACATCGGCAAGACGAGTTTGAGTTGCAGCCAAGATATAGATCGGAGACTTCGCTTCTTGACCAATACGTTGTACAGGCTCAGCCAACCAATCTGGCGTACGTGTTTTTGCAGCCATTTCGCGAGCTTTGTTTTTTGCAGCTTGACGAACTGACAATGCCATACGAGGTGCAGTTTGAGTTAAATCTTCACCCAAAATTAATACTGCATCATAGCCTTCAATTTCACGCATGTTCGGGTTGTAAATACCCTCTGTTTGCATGATTGAAGCTGCAAGCTCAACAAGATTTTGCTCTTTTTGTGCAACACCTGTTGAATAGTTTGCTTGGCCTACAAGTTCACGTAATGCATAGTTTGATTCTAAGCTTGCACGTGGTGAACCGATACCTAAAACCTTTTTACCTTCAAGTTTCGCAATTGCTTGATCTAAAGCTTGGTCAACTGAAACAGTTGCTACTGTTTCACCATTGCGGAATTGAGGTTGACGCGGACGATCTGCACGGTTGACATAACCTGTGCCAAAACGACCTTTGTCACAAAGGAAGTATTGGTTAACCGAACCATTGAAGCGGTTTTCTACACGACGGATTTCGCCATAACGCTCACCCGGAGAAATATTACAACCTGAAGAACAGCCATGACACACGCTTGGTGCATATTGCATATCCCATTTACGGTTATAGCGCTCTGAATGAGTCTTATCGGTAAATACACCTGTTGGACATACTTCAGTCAAGTTACCAGAGAATTCAGACTCTAAAGTACCTGATTCTGGACGACCAAAGTAAACACGTGATGCATTCGCATATACACCAAAGTCCGTACCGCCAGCATAGTCTTTGTAGTAACGAACACAACGATAACAAGCAATACAACGGTTCATTTCATGCGCGATGAACGAGCCGAGTTCTTGGTTATAGTGCGTACGTTTTGTAAAACGATAACGACGACGGTCATGACCTGTCATTACAGTCATATCTTGTAAATGACAGTGACCACCCTCTTCACATACTGGACAGTCGTGAGGGTGATTCGTCATTAAGAATTCAACAATAGACGCACGGAAATCCGTAGCTTCTTTGTCTTCAATCGAGATATAGGTATTGTCAGATGCTGGCGTCATGCATGACATCACAAGACGTCCGCGCGTATCTTCAGGATTTGCATACTGAGTTACGGCACATTGACGGCAAGAACCAACCGAACCTAAGGATGGATGCCAACAAAAATATGGGATGTCGATGCCCAGACTCAAACATGCTTGTAGCAAGTTTTCCGAGCCGTTGACTTCATACGATTTTCCATCGACATGAATTGTAGCCATAGTCGAATTCCTTAAGCTTGTTCTACGTTGCTGGTTTGCACGACAGGACGATTCGTCACTTTCGCTTCAAACTCACCACGGAAATGTTTGAGTGCGCCCATAAGCGGCTCCATCGCACCTGGTGCGTGGGCACAGAAAGTTTTACCAATCCACAATTTACGAGTTAACTCTTGTAAATGATCGATATCTTCTTTCTTACCTTCACCTGTCTCAAGTGCTTTAAGCGCTTTAACAGCCCATGGCAAACCATCACGGCATGGTGTACAGAAACCGCATGATTCGCGCGCAAAGAACTCTTCTAAGTTACGAGTGAGCGATACCATGCATTGAGTTTCGTCTACCACCATCAACAAACATGTTCCCAAACGAGAACCTGCTTTCATAATAGTGTCTGCATCCATTGGTAAATCAATAGTATCTGCAGGTAAAAAGTCAGTAGACGCACCACCTGGTAACCATGCTTTAAGCTTTAAGCCTTCACGCATACCGCCGGCATGATCTTCAATTACTTCACGAGCAGTCGTACCAAATGGAAGTTCCCAAAGACCAGGGAATTTAACTTTACCTGACGCACCATAAATCTTAGTGCCTGGATCTTTTGATTTACCAGCTGATAAACCGATATACCACTCTGGACCACGAAGCATGATTGCTGGCAAGTTGTTATAAGTTTCAACGTTGTTCACAATCGTAGGACGACCCCATGCACCAGCAACTTGCGGGAATGGTGGTTTCGTACGTGGGTTAGCACGGCGGCCTTCAAGTGAGTTAATCAATGCAGTTTCTTCACCGCAGATATAACGACCTGCACCTGTATGCACGTGTAACTCGAAGTTCCAGCCAGAACCTAAAATGTTGTCACCTAAGTAACCTTTAGCGCGAATTTGCTCAAGCGCTTCATTTAGGTATTGTGCAGCCTCGATGTATTCGCCACGAATAAAGATATAACCTTGAGTTGCTTCTAAGGTATAACCTGCAATCAACATACCTTCGATCAATTGGTGAGGAAGTTTTTCCATCAACAAACGGTCTTTAAAGGTACCCGGTTCCATCTCATCGGCGTTACAGATTAAGTAACGTGGGCCACCATCATTTGGTGCCATAAGAGACCATTTGATCCCTGCTGGGAAGCCTGCACCACCACGACCTTTTACAGTTGCAGCTTTAATGACATCTAACACTTCAGCAGGTTTCATACCTAATGCTTTTTTAAAGCCTGCATAACCTTCAAGTGCTTCGTAATCGTCAGCGCTACGTACTGCTTCTTGTTTGCTTAAACGCCAAGTCAGTGGATGAGTTTCCGGATTACCGTCGCCATAAATTGGTTTTGGTTCGGTATTCATACATACTTCTCCAATAACTGTTTGATTGATGTCACTTCCACTAAACCGTGAGTATCTTCATCAATCATTAACGTTGGGCCTTTGTCACAATTGCCTAGGCAGCAAATTGGTAGCAGTGTAAAACGACCATCTGGTGTCGTCTGACCATACTGAATACCTAATTCACGCTGGAATGCTTCAGCAAGTGTTTCAGCACCCATTAAGAAGCAAGCAATTGAGTCACAAAGCAAAATTACGTGACGACCTACCGGATGGCGATAGATACGGTTGTAAAATGTTGCAACACCTTCCAAATCAGCAACACTCATCGACAACAACTGTGCGATGGCATTCATTTGAGCGTCATCTACCCAACCATTACGGCGCTGTACGCACTTCAAAGCATCCAAAGAGGCTGCACGTGGGTACGGATAGTGACCAATGTGATGTTCGATGTCGTGAATTTCTTCCGCAGTCAAAATTCCTTCAACATTCACACGTGGTTTTTTATCAGTCAAAATCATCATTATGTGTTACCTCTTAGCGATCCACGTCAGCCATAACCACGTCAATGGTCGCCAGATAAATGATTAAGTCAGATACTAAACTTCCGTTAATCACTGAAGGCATTTGCTGTAAGTGAGTAAACGTCGGTGTACGAATACGAGTACGATAACTCATGGTCGCTTTATCTGAAGTCAAGTAGTAAGTACTTGCACCTTTCACAACTTCGGTCATGAATGATGATTCACCAGCAGGCATAACAGGACCCCATGACACGCTCAAGAAGTGCGTAATCAAGGTTTCAATGTCTTGTAATGTCTTATCTTTTGGTGGTGGAACAGCCAATGGGTGATCCGCTTTATATGGACCAGAAGGCATGTTATCCAAACACTGTTTGATAATTTTGAGTGACTCAGTAATTTCACGGAAGTGAACAAGTACACGAGCGTATGCATCGCCTTCATACTCAACTGGCACATCAAAATCAAAGTTTTCATAGCCACTGTATGGACGATATTTACGTACGTCGAAATCAATACCTGTTGCACGTAAACCAGTACCAGTTACACCCCACGCAAGCGCAGATTTTGCATCGTATTGAGCAACATTACGTGTACGACCAATAAACACAGAGTTTTTAAGTGCAGCTGTGTAGTATTCGTTCAAACGTTTAGGCATCCACTCTAGCAACTCTTTAACAAGTTTTTGCCAGTTGTTTGGAAGGTCGTGTGCTGTACCACCAATACGGAACCATGCTGGATGCATACGGTAACCCGTGATTGCCTCAACAATGTCGTAAACTTTTTGACGGTCTGCGAACATATAGAATACTGGTGTCATACCACCGGCATCCTGAATTGCCGTACCACAGAATAACAAGTGGTTATTAATACGGAACAATTCGTTCAACATGACACGAATCACTTGCGCACGTTCAGGAACTTTAATACCTGCCATTTGCTCTACAGCCATTACATACGGCATGTTTTGAGCACAACCACCTAAGTAGTCAACACGGTCAGTATAAGGAATGAAAGAATGCCATGTTTGACGTTCAGCCATCTTTTCCACACCACGGTGGTGATAACCGATATCAGGTACACAGTCCTTCACTTCTTCGCCATCTAACTGCAATACAACACGGAACGCACCGTGCGCAGATGGATGGTTAGGACCCAAGTTCAAGAACATGAAGTCTTCGTCAGCGTTACCACGCTTAAGACCCCAATCTTCAGGTACAAAGCGTAAGTGTTCCTGTTCGAAATCTTGCTTCGCTTTGTCTTGCATGTACGGCGTATATTCTGTCGCACGTGCTGAATATTCTTTACGAAGCGGGTGACCTTCCCAATAAGTTGGCAACAAAATACGACGGAGCATTGGATGCCCTTCGAAATTGATACCGAACATATCGTAAGCTTCACGTTCATACCAGTTGGCATTTGGCCAGATATTTGTCGCTGTCGGGAGGTTAAGATCATTTTCGTTCAAGGCAACCTTGATACGAATGTCACTATTACGCTCAAGCGATAATAAATGATAGAACACAGTGAAGTCAGATGCTGGTAAACCATCACGATGTTGACGCAAACGCTCATCCATCGCTGATAAGTCAAACAGCATTACATAAGGACGTTCCACTTTACGCAGGAACATGAGGACTTCTTGCACGCGTGCGCGCTCAACCCAGACTGTTGGAAACTCTTCAAAAGTCGCCTGCACATAGAAGTTCTCACCAAATTTGGTTTTGAGCTCTTCTACGATTGCAAATGCTGGGCGTGAATCAACTGGTGTTGACTCTGGCATAGCAATGTCAGTTTCAGCCATTGGCTTGGCTTCCTATTTAATACAAATTCTGTCAATTTTCTCGATGAACATATCGGTTAGACATGTCAAAACACCGTCAAAAATTATTTAATCTCATCCATAGAGCGTAAGTTTTTAACGGCAATACGCTGCGCATTCTTACGATCACGTTCTGGCATCATCTTTGGCTTATACACTGGCTGAAGATCATCACCAATCACGGCAGAAAGCGGGCGTCGCTCTAATTGAATCTGGTCTTGCAAAAGCATTAATGCTTGAATTAATGCTTCAGGACGAGGTGGACAACCTGGGACGTACACGTCAACAGGAATAATTTTGTCTACACCTTGTACTACTGAATAGATGTCGTACATACCTCCAGAGTTTGCACAAGCACCCATTGAAATAACCCACTTAGGTTCTAACATTTGTTCGTACAAACGTTGAATAACCGGAGCCATTTTTACAAAGCAGGTACCTGCAACAATCATCAAGTCAGCCTGACGAGGTGAAGCACGAATAACCTCTGCACCGAAACGGGACAAGTCATGCACGCCTGTTAAAGTCGTTGCATATTCAACGTAACAACATGAGGTACCAAAGTTAAATGGCCACAAAGAGTTTTTACGTCCCCAGTTTACTGCTGTATGCAAGACATCCTCTAAACGAGTCATGAATACATTCTTATTCACTTCCTCTTCAAGCGGATCAGTCACAATTTGACGTTCTTGCAATGGGTATTGATCAGCATCCGGATTCGCGCGGGTCAGAGTATATTTCATCCCGACTTACTCCTTTTCAGATGACAATGCAGGTGTAGTTTTTGACTTAACACGACCTGATGATTGGGCTGGAATCTGGCCTGTAGGGTCAGTTACGAGCTCTTCAATAGAGTTAAAGCGTGTAATTTCAGCAATATTCATTGTTGGTGAACCAACTTTGATCTTTTCACCTGCTGATTTACGACGATCTGCTGGTGACCAACTTAAGGCACCTACAGAGAAGGCATAAACAAGCGCAATCAATAGATCAACGACAAAGATCACAACAGTGGTATATCCCAACCACCCTACTTCACGCACAGAAGTAGACCATGCATAGAGGTAAAGTGCCTCTAAGTCGAATACAACAAAGAAAATTGCAACTAAATAGAACTTTGCAGACAGGCGAATGCGAGCGCCACCAGCACTCACGACACCTGATTCAAACTGCTCTTGCTTAGCACGTCCCCACGATTTTCCCCCGAGGAGTAAGGGAACTGTGAGCATAAAGACGCAAAGAAATGTAACGCCGATCACGAAGGCGATAATCGCCCAGTCGTATGGAGTAATGGCACTCATGCGGGGATAACTCCTGGCAGGCCTATTATTTAACAAAGAATGTATGTATTGGCCTTTGAATACACCAAACACAAAATTAATCCCGCCAATTGTACCTGATTTCTAATTTCGCATGCTAGTTGAAGCGTCTTAGTCTTTTGGATGATTTTCTAATCAAAAGTATTCATCTATGTCTTGTAGAGGGGGTTTCACCGTTTACAATCGGTTTATTTGATAGTTTTTATGCTTGTGATGATTTTTTTCATTTTTTGATTTTTAATATTATTTGAACAATCGCTCATTTGGTCAAATTAAACAACTTACTTTTTTATAATATTAAGTGGTTTTTTATTGTATTCATCTTCTGCTCTGAATTATGATGAATGTTTAATCATGCATAATATTTATTACTCTTGGATAAGGGTATTTATCATTAAGGGCAGCTGATGCCATACTCACTTCGTGAACTTTCATTTTCTTCCTTCCTGAAATTCTTCTTTCTATTTACGATCATTGTTTCGATATGCTGCTTTATTGGAATTGCATCTCGGCCCCTTAGTTTTCTGGCTTTTTTCTGGCCGGCCAATTCAGTTTTATTAGGATTACTGGTCCGTTATCCTCAAACACGTAAGCTCAGTACTTTTCTTGGTGCATATACTGGATATGTTATTGCCGACCTTATTCAAGGCACACCATTTTTACTGACTATTATCCTAACAACATCTAACTATATTTATGTTGTTACCTCTTTAGTGCTATATCTATGTTTAAGTCAACACATTAGATCTGCTCATCGTGGTTATTCTTACCTTTTTTTATTCGGGTTATGTGGCATAGGCAGTTTAGTTGGCGCTTTATTTGCCGCGACTTTTGTGCCTATGTTTAATACCAAGTTTATGCTTGGCAGCTTTTGGGCTGAGTTTGGTTACTGGATGACATCAGAACTACAAAATGCCCTACTCTTACTTCCTATACTGCTCAACATCCCTGCTTACTCCCAAATAAAACGTTACTTTAATGGTCATCGGGAACATATAAGCATTATCGACTTATTGCCTTTTTTAGCTGTATTAATTTCAATTACAGTAAGTTATTACGACTCTGGGCCAGGTTCTTTACTCTATCCAATCGCAGCTTTAGTTTGGTGTGCTATACGCTACAAACCTATTGTAGTCGCCCTAATTACCTCATTTACCAGTGCTTATATTATTTACCATGTCTCTGGTCATTATTTATTACTTTATCCAAATGAATACTTAAGCAATACCATTTCAATTCGTATTGGCTTAATTATGATGACGCTTGCACCTCTGACTGTTTCTAGTATTAGTGCACTTCACTCTGAGTTAATTCAAAAACTCCAACATGCTATTGCCCATGATGAGCTCACATCTAGTTTAACTCGACGTCAATTTTTACAATCAGTTCGTATACTTCAAGAAAAAGTTCAAAAGGAAAATAAAACATCTGCTTTTTTTATGCTGGATGTCGATCATTTTAAAAAAGTAAATGATAGTTATGGCCACTTAATTGGAGATAGAGCTTTACAAACCTGTGTAACCACTATACAAAATATTTTGCACCCTCATGATTTACTAGGACGTTTTGGTGGAGAAGAGTTCGCAATTTTTATTCCTGATACTAATAAAGAAGCCGCTTTTGAACTCGCTGAAAGAATACGTACCAAGATTAGTCAGCAACCGATTTATGTTTATGGGAAATTACCTATTTTTGTACAGGTCAGTATTGGTATAAGTCTATATTCACCAAATCACCATCGCTCTATTGAAAGCCTGTTTAAAGAAGCCGATGACGCACTCTATCAAGCTAAACGCCAAGGACGTAATCGGGTTTTTATTTCTTTGTAATATTTTAAAGTCATCATCTAGTGTAATGAATTTTATACAATAACTTCTGTTTTTGCCATGTATGCTAATAACAGATAATAAGGAGAAAAATGTATGAATCTAGAATATACGCATAAACCAGACTATTACTTGTTCGCGCAATTACTCGTGCGACATATAGAAAGCTATATTCAAAAACATCCAGATGCAGATAATGCCATTTTTGACTTGAGAGATGTCTATGAAATTTTTAGACAAGATTTCGCGTCAACCACGACAAACCTAGAAGGCATTTTACATATTGCAGATTCATATAAAGTTGAAACTTTGAATGGAGACCAACCTCTTATTCAAAAATATCAAATTGATGCTAAAAATAATTCGCTGTTAATTGACTTTAATACCGATGCTCTCAACAGTCTAAGAAGCGGCAAACCGATTTTGGAGCCTGACGCGACTCAACTATAAATCAACCAATAAAAAAGCACCTTATGCAGGTGCTTTTTTATTGGCTTTTAATGGGGGTTGTTTAAATCGATGTGCAGGCCAAGTCATAATAAAACGTGCCCCACCCAAACTTGGGCTTTCATCAACTTTAATTTCACCACCAAACCAGTAAGCAATACGACTTACAATTGAAAGTCCCAGACCATAACCACCAGAGGCACGCGTACGGCTGTCATCTAAACGCGCAAAGGCTTCAAATACACGCTTACGGTCTTGTTCAGGGATACCCGGCCCATCATCTTCAACACAGACAAAAGCCATGCCATCACTGTGAATACCACCAGTAATACGCACTTTATTATCACAATAACGAACCGCATTTCCAACCAAATTTTGTACAACACGGTGAAGGTAACGACGCTCTGCATCCACCTTGACATATAAAGGTGGTGGAACGAGCTCAATCTCTTTCTGCGTTTTTAAAGCTTCAGTTTCAACAGCAACCTGATCCAACACTTCAAACAGCACAATTTCTGCAAAATCTAACGAAGGTGTGCCCTGCTCTAGTTTTGCATAAGTCATGATTTCATCAATCAAGGTATTGAGTGCTTCAATATCTTTATCAATCATGTCGACCTGATGCATACGATGATTGTAGTCATCTTCTTCGGCCAACATTTCCGTACCAAAGCGTATACGTGCTACTGGCGTTCTCAGTTCATGAGATACAGCTCTCATTAACTCACGTTGAGCTTCAATTAAACGCTGAATATGATCAGACATATTGTTATAGCTTGAAGCCAAGTTTGCCATTTCGTCACTTCCTTCAATAGGAACACGCAATGACAAATCACCCGATTTCATACGGTTTAATGCATAACGCACTTGTCGAATTTTGCGCTCTAACGGCAAAATCAAACCATAAACACCTAAACTTAATAAGAACAAGCTAAATAAGGTAATACCCGCAGAAAGCTGTAAAGGCATCCAGTTAAACATTGGAACAGGGCCTAACACCAAAACTTGCGTAGGATGGTTCGGAATTGGAGAGACAATCGAAATAGTTGTACCACGTACTGTTGCACTATCTTTGTACAACATCACGCTTTGATCTTGGCGTAAACGTCCAATCTGTTCAGAATCCAGATTTATATCTTGAATGTTTTGAATATTGATTGGATATGAGAAATGTTTTTGAATCTTGGCAAGATACTCTTGTTCCTGACCCGGATAAAACATGAGGTAGTCGAGTACAAAAATAGGAAGAGCCTTCATTTGGCGTTCACTAATTTTGTCGACTTTTATAGATAGATAATGCTGCGGGTCGTCACGTAAGCCAATAATCACATAAGCAATGCTATTACTTGCATCGTAACGAACTACAGATTTTTGTGCTTCGATCCGCTTTTTCTCGGTCCGAGAGAGTTCAACCTTACTTGCATCGGTATAATAAATTGGAAGTTCGAGCAAATCAGATGCGTCAGAAATCCAATCTATCTTTTGCTGCTTCCCAGGTTGTCGAGCGACCCCTTCACTAATGACATAAGAAATACCATCAGTTAAAGATTCTCGGTATTCTTGTGCGCGTTGGTAGTTGATAATTTGTACCAGTAAATACCCAAAAACAGCCACCAAAACAACAAGAATTACCAGCCCCGCATATATTCGCAGGAATATACTGTGTTTAAACACTCGACCAACCTTATAGGAAGTTTAATCAGATTTTACAATCCATTGGTTTCTTTAACAAACAAGTAACCTTTACTACGTACAGTTTTAATACGTTTTGGATTTTCAGGATCATCGCCAATTTTTGGACGAATACGCGAAATACGTACATCGATTGAACGGTCTTGACCATCGTATTCGATACCACGTAAACGTTCGAAGATATCTTCGCGCGATAAGATACGACCAGCGTTTGATGCAAGCAACCATAACAGGTCATATTCAGCACTTGTAAAGTCAACAAGTTCACCGTTTAAGGTTACAGAGCGGCCTCCATTGTCGATGACAAGGTCGTCAAACTCAATACGTTGTGCAACTTCATCTTCAACAGTTTTATCCGTGCGACGTAATAGTGCACGAATGCGCGCTAACAATACACGTGGTTGAACTGGCTTAGCGACATAATCGTCAGCACCCATTTCCAGACCAAGTACTTGGTCCATGTCTTCAGTACGTGCAGTCAACATTAAAATAGGTTGATGGTAATGTGGACGAACTTCACGACAAACGGTTAAACCATCGGCACCCGGCAACATGACATCCAAGACCACAAGATCTGGTTGTTCACTAATAATACGACGAATTGCACGGTTACCATCAGTTTCCACGCCAACTTCCAAGCCGTTGCGGATTAAGTATTCTTGAGTTAATCGTGCTAAACGCTCGTCATCTTCAACGATCAGAATCTTTGGTAACTTTTCTTCTTGGCTCATATCATTGCCCCTATAAATCTCATTACATGCATCTTAAAAATCTTGCAGATACATTCGTTTATCATTTGCAATATACACACGTTTACATTGTAAACAAGTAGGCGTTCACCAAACTGATACATGACAACCATGTTTTGTTGCATTTTATTAATCTTTGAATTTCCAAGTATTTTTAATATCTATTTATTGTTATTAAAAGTCATAATCTATTCATATTTCCTATGTATGAATATTAAACAAATTATTTCTTGGCGGAATTTAAATTCATTCAAGTGCTTGTTTTTTGAGTTATCCACAAAGTTATCTATAAGCGTTTTTTAATAGCTTTGCTATGCTATCTCCCGACAAATCATACAGATAAAAAATTACTAAAAAGTCAAGATTGATCTAGCTTAAAAAATCCCGTATCTTGTGTTGAAAATAAACTTTAACTACTAAGTCTTGTGTTTATCCCTCAAATATCGTGGCATGTTTTTTGCTCGGTTCAAACGGTCTATAAACATAACAAAAGTGACAATGGAGCTATGCTGGCATGAGCGTAATTACTTCGACTCCCGGTCAAATTCAGGTGATTAAACGCACTGGAGATGTTGCTGCATTTGATGCAGATAAAATTTCTGTTGCGATTGGTAAAGCTTTTCTTGCTGTGGAAGGTCAACAGAGTTCGGATTCTAGCCGTATTCACGACCGTATTACCCAGTTGACGGAAATGGTTTTAAATACATTTACTCGCCGTTTACCATCGGGCGGTACGATCCACATTGAAGAAATTCAAGATCAAGTAGAACTTGCTTTAATGCGTACTGGGGAACAAAAAGTTGCCCGCGCTTATGTGATTTACCGTGAACAACGCGCTAACGCTCGTCAGCAAACAAACTCAAACCACCACCCTACTTTACAAGTTACTGACGCGAACGGTCAGCTTCAGCCACTTGATTTAAGTGCATTACAAGCTACAGTTTCTAAAGCAGCTGAAGGTTTGGAAGGTATTGACGTTCAAGCGATCGTGGATGAAACCGTTAAAAACTTATATAACGGCGTAAAAGAAAGCGATATTGCTACGACCATGATGATGGCAACACGTACCCGTATTGAACAAGAACCAAACTACACTTACGTAACTGCACGTTTGCTCTGTAATGAATTAGTGGGTACAGGTTTAGCTTTCTTAGGTCTACCAACTGATACTGCTGAAAACAATGCACTCGAAGCATTCTTGAAAAAAGGTGTAGAGCTTGATTTGCTTTCACCTGACTTGCTTGACTTCGACCTAGAAAAACTAGCAGCAGCAATTCAACCAGAACGCTCTAATCAGTTTACCTACTTAGGTTTACAAACTCTATTTGACCGTTACTTCATTCACTCAAACGGCGTTCGCTTCGAATTACCACAATTATTCTTCATGCGTGTGTCAATGGGTCTTGCACTCAATGAGCAAGATAAAGAAGAGCGTGCAATCGAGTTCTATAACTTATTGTCTAGCTTCGACTATATGGCTTCTACGCCTACCCTGTTTAACTCAGGTACATTACGTCCACAGCTTTCAAGTTGTTACTTAACAACGATTGGCGATGACCTTTATGACATTTATGGTGCAATGCGTGATAACGCGATGCTTTCTAAATGGGCTGGCGGTTTAGGTAATGACTGGACACCTGTACGTGCCTTGAACTCTTATATTAAAGGTACAAATGGTAAGTCTCAGGGTGTTGTTCCATTCTTGAAAGTTGCGAACGATACTGCTGTTGCCGTAAACCAAGGTGGTAAGCGTAAAGGTGCTGTATGTGCATACCTAGAAACTTGGCACTTAGACATCGAAGAGTTCTTAGAGCTTCGTAAAAACACTGGTGATGACCGTCGCCGTACACACGACATGAACACTGCGAACTGGGTTCCAGACTTGTTTATGCAACGTGTATTTGAAGATGGTGAATGGACACTCTTTACCCCTTCTGAAACTCCAGACTTGCACGACTTAACTGGTGCTGAATTTGCTGAGCGTTATGCTTACTATGAGTCTGTAGCGAAAGAAACTAACATGCTACACAAGAAAGTACGTGCTAAAGACTTATGGCGCAAAATGCTTTCTATGTTGTTTGAAACTGGTCACCCTTGGATCACGTTCAAAGATGTATGTAACTTACGTTCACCACAACAACACGTTGGTGTAGTTCACTCATCTAACCTATGTACTGAAATTACCTTGAATACAAATCAAGACGAAATTGCAGTATGTAACTTGGGTTCGATTAACCTTGTACAACACGTTCAAGGTGGTGTGTTAGACCGTGAGAAGTTAGCTCGCACAATCAAAACAGCAGTACGTATGCTCGATAACGTTATCGACATTAACTACTATGCTGTACCTCAAGCGAAAAACTCTAACTTGAAACACCGTCCTGTAGGTATGGGTATCATGGGCTTCCAAGATGCGCTATACGAGATGGGTATTGCTTACGGTTCAGACGCTGCTGTTGATTTTGCAGATGAATCAATGGAAGTGATTAGCTACTACGCGATTGAAACTTCAAGCAACTTGGCTGTTGAACGTGGTTCTTACTCAACATTCAAAGGTTCATTGTGGGATCAAGGTATCCTTCCAATCGACTCTTTAGAAATTGTTGCGAAATCTCGTCCAGAGCGCATGTTCGAAGTTGACCGTACTCAACGTTTAGACTGGGACACTTTACGTGCCAAAGTTCAAAAAGACGGTATGCGTAACTCAAACGTGATGGCAATTGCTCCAACGGCAACCATCTCTAACATTTGTGGTGTTTCTCAGTCTATTGAGCCAACATTCCAAAACTTATATGTGAAATCTAACCTGTCTGGTGAGTTCACTGTTATTAACCCTTACCTTGTTCGTGCCTTGAAAGACCGTGGTCTTTGGGACACAGTAATGGTTAACGACCTTAAACATTTTGAAGGTTCAGTACAAAAAATTGCTCGTATTCCTGAAGAATTAAAAGCAATCTTTGCTACTGCGTTTGAAGTAGATACACGTTGGATCGTTGATGCTGCATCACGTCGTCAAAAATGGATTGATCAAGCTCAGTCACTTAACCTTTACATCTCTGGTGCAAACGGTAAGAAACTTGACATCACATACAAGATGGCATGGTTACGTGGTCTTAAGACAACTTATTACCTCCGAGCTTTAGGTGCGACTTCTGCTGAAAAATCTACAATTAACACAGGTGCTTTAAACGCAGTTAAACCTGCGACTGTTGAAGCAGCTCCAGTTGCTGCCCCTGTTGTAGAAGCGAAGAAACCAGAAGCAGCGGTTGAAGAAGAAGGCTTTACCCAAGCAGCTCCTGTACCAATTGCTTGCTCAATCGACAACCCTGATTGTGAAGCTTGCCAATAACATTCAATAAAATTGCTCTTTTTCACTAAAGAGCAATTTTAAAAGAGGTAAAGATTATGCTTTCTCATCTCAGCCATAATTATATGCTTGGTGTTGGAGTATTAATCTTTGCCTTTATTTTCTTTTATATGCCGATGGTTTACGCATTCATTACGATACGTAAGCAACAGCGTAAGCAAAATAAGTTGTAGTGAGTAGAGACCAAAGGTCCAAAATTTGGTCATACCTTAATAAAACTTAATTTTGTTTACACATTAAAAGCGTATAGTAGGGACATCTTCGTTTAAGAGATGTCAAATATAGATATATACAACGAAGAGAGAACAAAAATGTCTATCCTTAGTTGGGACGATTTTGAAGATGATTCGCAAAAACCGGCTGCACCTGAACACAAGTCTGCGGCCATCCAACCGGAAAAAACGCCAGATTCGCAGAATGTATCTACTGCGCAGCCATCATCGCCGAGCGTGGCAGCTCCACAATCCGCTGGAACCCATTCCGTGCGACCAACAGTTGCCTCCGATACAATGGCTAGAGCCTCTGCAGCCTTAGAACATTTAGACGTTGCTCCTGGCCTTGAAGAGCTAGAAATGGGCGCGCAACGCGTTCAGGTTGACGACAAAGCCATGATTAACTGTCGCGCTGACTTGAACCAGCTTGTTCCATTTAAATACGAATGGGCTTGGCAGAAGTATCTTGACGGGTGTGCAAACCACTGGATGCCACAAGAAGTTAACATGAACCATGACATCGCGCTTTGGAAGTCTGAAAATGGCTTAACCGAAGATGAGCGTACTATTGTTATGCGTTCTTTAGGTTTCTTCTCGACTGCGGACTCTTTGGTTGCAAACAACCTAGTATTGGCGATTTACCGTCACATTACTAACCCTGAATGCCGTCAGTACATCTTGCGTCAAGCGTTTGAAGAAGCAATTCACACTCACGCTTACCAATACTGTATCGAATCTTTAGGTATGGACGAAGGCGAAGTCTTCAACATGTACCGCGAGATTCCATCTGTTGCACGTAAAGCATCTTGGGGTCTTAAGTACACTCAATCTTTAAGTGACCCTACTTTCCACACTGGTACTCCTGAGAACGACCAACGTTTACTTCGTAACTTGATCGCATTCTACTGTGTACTTGAAGGTATCTTCTTCTACTGTGGCTTTACTCAAATCTTGAGTATGGGCCGTCGTAACAAGATGAACGGTGTTGCTGAACAGTTCCAATACATCTTGCGTGATGAGTCTATGCACTTGAACTTTGGTATCGACATGATTAACCAAATCAAGATTGAGAACCCTCACCTTTGGACTGCCGAGTTCCAACAAGAAGTGATTCAAATGATTCTTGAAGGTACTATGCTTGAAATCGAATATGCACGTGACACAATGCCACGCGGTGTATTGGGTATGAATGCAAGCATGATGGAAGAATACTTGAAATTCATCTGTAACCGTCGTTTATCTCAGTTAGGTTTACCAGAGCAATTTGCTGGTGTAACCAATCCATTTGCGTGGATGTCTGAGATGATGGACTTACGTAAAGAGAAGAACTTCTTTGAAACTCGCGTAACTGACTACCAAACTGGTGGTGCGTTAAGCTGGTAAGTTTCGACTTAGTTAATTAAGAAAAAACCGCTATCTATTAGCGGTTTTTTCTTGGCTTGTATTTATTAAACTTTTTTCAAGATGCTAAGTCTTGATCATATATATGCAGAATTTCAGCAATCTTATTAAATTGCCAGCTTCTATATGTATTCCTTACCACGTTTTCACTCAAATTAATTTTAAATGAGTTTAATGAAAACTTTACTGATTCTATAGTTACTTTTTTCAGAATCCACTATCACTCTATTAAATTTTATAAATTGATATTAATTGATTTTATTCCACTACAGATATCAATGTATTGATTAATATTTTCTATCAAGCAGTATATGTATTTCATCCTTCATTATTAAAAAATAAAATAAATTCAAGAGTAAAATTATTAATATCTAAATCAATTAGTTTAGGTACCCATAATAATGGATCTATACTGTTAAAGCGTATTTAACAATAATCGATATTCCAGATAGCAGTACAATAAAATTAATAATTTTCAAGAATTGCTGCTTAGACAATTTGAGTGTAATTCGCTTGCCAATAAATGCACCTATCAACATCGATGGGATAAACAGAAGTGCAAGTGACAATAAGTTATCAGAAAAATACACACCTGCTGTAGTAAATAGAATGACTCGAAAAACCGTACTGCATCCAATTAATGTTGTTTGAGTGACACGGATTTTTTCTGGAGTTTCGATTCGCCCATTGAGGTAAATTGCATATAAAAACCCACCGCTACCAAACATAGCCCCTAAGAAACCACCAGATAAGCCAAAAGGAAAAACAAATTTTTTCTCTAGTTTTTTCTGTGGCTTAAAACCACTTAATGAGTAAATCGCATATAAAAGAGTAAATATACCAAATGCTAGCAGTGCGTAACTTGCATTAACTCTCATCAGCAGTATAAAGCCAAGAAAACTACCGACAAACATAAGTGGTATTAGAAATTTTAATTCAGAAAAGTCTGCCTTCTTACCATCTTTAATGACATTTGAAATGGCAGCGAACATATCTAGTAAAGCTAATAGTGGAATAATTTGTGAGAGAGGCAAAAAGTTAAGTAATACAGGACTCGCAATTAATGCAGTTCCAAAACCCACCATTCCAAAAATAATATAAGAGCATACTATTGTTATTAACATTATTGAAAGTTGCAGTACTGAAAAATCTTCTAAAAGATACATTTAAAATTCCATTTTTGATTTTTAACCAAGCCAAACTACACTAAAATATAAATTATCACATAAATATTAGATAATTTTATCAAACATTAAAATATTTAATACTCATTTTTTTTGATTATTTCTTTGTTATAAAAATTTCGCTGTAAAAAATAAATTTCATTATAAAAGGATAATTCAAGAATGAACTCTAAAGTAATCATCAATGGAAATGTTGATTGTAAAGAAACGATTAGTGCTGAGTTAGATGAATTCATTACTAAAATGGATGATCATGAAATTTTCCAAAACAATTATTTCAAGCATTTGACTTCTACTTCATGGACGCCAGAATCATATATCTTATTTCGTGACAATTTCTTCTATCGTACTGAGCTAACCGTAAAAGGGATTGCTCATGTATGTTCGCGATCTGCTTTTGAAAATGATATGGACACTCTAGTGCTATTCACTCACATCTTAAGTGAAGAAACTGGTATGGGTGAAAAAGCCAAATGCCATGAAATCTTTATGGAGAATGCGCTGAATGTATTTGGCGCCGCAGAATACAATCTTCCAGAGATGAAGGTTCAACAGGCTAAGAATAGTGATCGAATCATCGCAGAGACATTGCAGTATCGAGATACTATCCAAGGTTTGATTACGGGTAGTTATCCTCGCATGTTGGGGGCAGTCATGGCCCTAGAAAACCATGCTGATAAGATGCTTACCGTATTCCGTGAAGCATTCCGATTCAATAACAAAAACCTTGATCCAAGTGAATTCATTAAGAAAGTTGAGGTCTATTTCAACGCCCATATCGAAAATGGCGTCGAAGATCGTCATGCTCAAGATGCTAAACAGTGTGTACATAACAACTGTAATAACCAAGAAGACCTTGATGAGATTAAGTTTGGTGCAAATGAAACATTGAAAGCCCAGCTTAAGATGTGGAATGCAATGTTTGATCAAGCTGTATCACTTTAATTAAAACGGATTTTGAGATTTCATAATGCAAAACTTAGGTATTTCACAAGCAGCCTTGAATTTACGTGAATCAATTACACACGGAACTAAGGCAAAAATTTTAGAGTTAAATAAAAAGTCTAGCGCAGATGATCAGGTCATTGATTTAAGTATTGGTACTTTGGATGAAAAAACAAATAGCGGCATTGATGATGCAGTTAAGAGTTATATTTCAAATAATGCTGCAATTATCCATGAGTTTGCCCCAGTTAAAGGCTTCCCTTTCTTACGAAAGGCTATTGCTGAGCGTGTGAAGCGTTTACGAGACATCAGCTTCAATCCAGATACTGAAATCATGGTCACTCCTGGCGGTATTAAAGGTGCTATCACCGTGGTATTTCATACACTTCTAAATCCAGATGATGAAGTGATTTACCCAGTACCAAACTGGCCTCATTACGCAGACATGATTGAATTGCACTTAGGTAAAGCTAAACCAATCTATGTCAAAGACTTTTATAACCAAGCGATTGATGTAGTTGAGTTAGAAAAAACCATTACTGATAAGACCAAAATTATCATTCTTGGTGACTGCCTAAACCCTTCTGGCAAAATTTATACTCGTGATGAATTAGAGTCGATTTCGAAGGTAATTTTGACTGCCAATGCCGAACGTTTATCAAAAGGTCTAAGTCCAATCTATGTGCTTTTTGATTGTCCGTATGAATCACATATTTTGAATACTAAACCAGCAAACATTTCAAATATTACCCAGCAGTTTAAAGACCAAACACACTCTATGTGGGACTACACCATTTATATCACTGGTCCCGGTAAAACCTATGGAATGCACGGCGACCGATCTGGATATATTTGTGCTTCGGATAAACTGATTAAAGTTATGGAAAAAGTACAGGTGAATTTAAACTCATTTGCTTCGACTTATGCCCAAATTGCGACACATGAAGCAATGCAAGAATACATGGATGACGTTGCAAAGAAACGTGCGGTAGTTGCCAGACAGAACATGCAGACATTCATTGAAGACTTGAAAAGCTGCACTGGTTTAGAAGTGACTGAGCCTGAAGGTGGATTTTTCTTATTCTTGGACTTGTCAAAGTATGGCGACAAAATCCAAAAGCTAGGATTTGATTCAGCCGATCAATATCTTTTGGAAACAGCAAAAGTTGCTTCTATTGGAGGCATGCATTTTGGTGAAAACATCGATAGCCTCCGACATTACATTCGCATGAATTGTGGACGTGATCCAGTGACTCTAAAGGCAGCCGCAGCACGTATTAAAGAAGCCCTTCAGAAATTGAACTAACTCATATTATTCAGGAAGTTAATTTTTAACTTCCTGAATTTACATTTTTATGGACGATATTACTTTGAAAAAGTTCTGTATCATTGGAATGGGATTCTCAGGTACGTGTACCTTCATCAGCTTTGTAAAAAAATTACTAAATCAAGAGATTAATCATAAGTCATGCTCTATTACTCTTGTTGAAATGCGTGAATCTCTTGGACATGGGAATCCATACGACAAAGATGAATTATTGGCTGGCCATTTGTGTAATAACCCTGCCCATTCAATGTCGCTTTGGGATAACGACTTTGTGGATTGGATGGCAGAAAATAAAAACCATCTGATGACTCATTACCCCCACCTAGTTTATAAGAAATCTTTGGCTGGTGAATCGGAAGTCTTCCCCGATCCTAACGCTTTTTATCCTAGAGCTTTGTTTGGTATCTATCTCAATGATAGATTCAAGAAATACCTAGAATTAGCCAAATTAAATCGTATAAAAGTTGAAGTTTACAATGGCTATGAAGCTATCGATGGCTACGAGGCTAAAGGCGGTTATAATTTAGTTATTAAGAATCAAAACTCAAACCGAACCATTGAATTAAAAGGGTTTTCTAAGCTGTTACTCACTCTCGGACACTGGACTGCAAGTCGTTTAGACTCCGAAAAAAGTTTATTCGTAAAACCCTACCCTTTTCAAAAAGTCTTAATCAGACTTAATGACATTATAAGACAAGATCATAAGCCAAATGTTCTTGTTCGCGGTATGGGGCCTAGTGGTGTTGATACCGTCATCACTCTATTTAGCGAAGGATCGTTTGTAAATGAAAATGGAGCCTTCTCAAGCTATCAGAAGGCCGTGACAGATGAAAACTTCAAAGCCTATGTTGTCAGTCGTTCAGGATACTTCCCTGCAGTACGAGGCAATAAACCTAACTATGACTTTAAGTATTTCACTCATGAATCTTTCCCTGAGTTGCAGCAGCACTTAAATCAGGTTTTATCACTAGATGATATTCTTCATCTGCTTGATCTTGAGCTTAAAAATGCAACGAACGGTGAAGTGTCATTCAATGATTTGTGCAACTTGAAATTTGCCAATGCTTATGAAAAGTTGAAATATGATCTGGAACACCAAGAGCTTAATGACTTAATTAATATGATCATTCTTAAAGTACGAAGAATGAAGTTTTACCGCTATTTAAGCAGTCATGATAAAAAACGCTATGACCAAGAATTTGATCACTTATTCATTCGCCTTGCCGTACCAATCCCACTGGAAAATGCACAAAAGCTGAAATGCCTATTTGAAGCTGGTCTACTTCAATCACTCAAACTTGGCTATAACAGTAAACCTCTAAAAATAATGGATAGCCATGTACAGCTCACTGATGATCTAGGGCATTCATTTGATTTTGATCTTGTGGTGAATACGATCAGTCAAGATTTTGATATCTATAAACATCCCTCAGCATTGGTTAAATCATTGTTAGAGCAAAAGAATATTGTCCCGAATATGGAGGATGAATATAACACTGGAGGTTTAATGCTGGATGGCTTCGAGACCTACAAACTGATGGAAAACCGTAGAGGGACTATAAAACCCTCGGAGTATTTTTACTCTTTTGGTGTGCTTACCCGATACTGGCAGAATGAACGTAACTTTTCCAAAGCGATTGTTGATGCGGCTGATTCTGTCTCGACTGATTGGGTTGAATTGTTTCAAAAGCATTTCAGTGAACCCATATTTACGCCAGAACAACTTTATAAAATTAGTTAATCGGACAAGGAAAATGATCAATGGAAATGCATCAGTTTTGTTATGACCGCGATATTAGGATAGTGCTGTGCAATTTAAAAGATAGCCTGTTTCCGTTTCATAAGCATACTCATATCCCCGATCTTGTGTACTGCTCAAAAGGTGCTATTCAGGTTGAGTTACCAGATTTGCAGCAGAAATATATTGTTAATCAGGGTGACTTTTTTCAAATTCCCCCCAATGTTAGACACAGATTTGCAAATAAAGATATTGAGGTTGAAAGCCGTTATATCATTCTTCAAATTGGAGAATTTAGTATTGAATTTTTTAAAAATATTGAAGAAATAGAACCACTACTTGCCAATATTGAACCTAAAACTCGACTGAGTTCAGATATTTTTATTAAGGACTATAACGCTGACATTCAATATATTATTGAAGACTTTAAAAACAATAGAAAAAAGGAAATTAGTAACGAGGAACAAGCCGACATAATTCAAGCATTAGAAGTATTTTTGCAGAATGGATATAAGTCAAAATTTCCAGAAAAATCGTACTTTTTTGCTTAATCCAACTGCGTGTTAGTCATGCAAAGCATCGTTATATATTCAAGCAGGCTCCTGAAGTTCCTTGTTATAACTTATGCTTTGCATTTCCTGTAATCGTGAATACGTTCTTTGAAATTCAAATTTAAGCCTCTCGCCTTTATATAATTGATTTAATGGTTGTGAAGCAGCAAAGTATAGTTTGATTTTTTGATCATAAAGTTCATCAATCAAATAAATAAAACGTCTCACGGTATCATAAATTCTATCTGTTAAATCACCAATTCCACTGATGAGCACATAGTCATATTGTGTTGCTATCTCAATGTAATCAGCTGGGCTTCTGGCTTCTCGACAAAGGTTTTCAAAGTCAAACCAAATCACATTCTTATAGCAAGATTTAACCTCGACTGATCTATGGTTGATCATGATGCTCGTCTTGAGTTCTTTCTGGTTATTTGTAAGCTGCTGGTAAACCGAATGAAGCCATTGTTCTGATTCTTGATTTAATGGAAATCTATAGAAATGGTCATTGGCGTTGCTTTCTTTGATGGTTCTATAATCGAGTTGATTACCGATTTTCAAGACTGTGCAATTCTTATTGATATGATCTATGGTCTCTAAAAATCTATCACGATTTAAACCATCTTTATAAAGATCTTCCGGGTCAATATTCGAGGTAGCAACCAATATCACTTTCTTTGAAAATAGCAGATTAAATAGATTTGAAAGTATCATTGCGTCGGCAACATTTGATACAAAAAACTCATCAAAGCAAATGAGCTTATAGTTGCTTGCTATGTCATTAGCAATCAGCTTTAAAGGATCTTTATTTCCCCGATAGGCAATAAGCTGCTTGTGAACATCTTTTAGGAAATGATGAAAATGCACTCTCATTTTCTTTTTAAAATTAAGAGAGTTATAGAATAAATCCATAATCCATGTCTTGCCTGTTCCTACACTTCCCCACATATATAGACCTTTAATCTGGGGACTAAAGAAATGACTAGACTGGTTTTCAATTTTATTCCAAATCTCATTTAATGTTTCAATAGCTTGTCGCTGAGACGGATCTGCAAGAACAACGCCATTATCAATCATAGAGTTGTATATCTCGAGTGGACTTTGACCCTCATGCTTAAGCATCTTCATTCCCTACGGTAGCCAAGATTGTTGTTGAGTGCTTAATAATAATATCATTCATTATTGAAACTGCTGGAGAAAGATAAGAAAGCTGATGCCAGTATAATGGAATCTTAATCCTATATTCCTTTGAAATTTCCTTTATGCCCTGATTCGATAAATCCTGATTTATCTTGCATATAGGCATTATTCCGTAGCCCATATCACAAGCAAGCCCAGAAATATAAGAGTCAGTTGAAGGAATAATATGAAAAGGAATCATTGATTTTTTGAGTCCGAAGTTAGATTCTAAAAAATCGAAATATATTCTTTCATTTTCATTAAATAAAACTAAAGGAGCTAAACGCAGACTTTCTCTATTAATTCCATTTTTAAACCATTTATTAATAAAATTCTCTGAGGCAACTAGGCAATAAACCATATTACCTAAATATACACTTGTACACCCTCTGATTATCTCAGATTCGGAAGTAATGCAGGCCTGAACCTCTCCTCTTTTTAAGAGTTCAATGGTATTACAAAGCGTATCAATCTTTACGTCTATTGTAATAGCCTCAGACAGACAGTACTTGGCTAATATAGGGAAAAGTAATGACTCAAATGTACCGATACTCGCAGCAATGGGTAATGGCTTAAATTTATTATTATTGACTGATTTTAAAAAAACATTCTCTAATAAAGACACTCGCTGAAGATAAGCAAATAACTCAGCTCCAAATGGTGTTGGTTTACATGGTCTTTCTCTCACTAATAATACATTTCCTAATCTCTCCTCTAATAATCGAACTCTTTGAGAAATCGCTGACTGAGATACACATAATTTTTTACCAGCTTTTTCGAAACTTCCTGTTTCAACAACGGCCGAAAAGGCGTCGCATTTAGTTTTGTCTAGCATTTTTAAATGTTATCTATATTAATTAAAGTTATATTTCTTAATGATAGTAATGGGTATGGCAATACGAAATACTACAATTGTATTACTTCTGCTAAATAATCATTATTTATTTTAATTAAATGAGTAACACACATGCAATTAATTAGTAAAACTAATAAAACCCTAATTAAATTCAATATTAATTAAAATGCAGTACCTAACTCCCAAACTGGTAGTGCGTTAAGCTGGTAAGTTTAAGTATTATCGAAGAAAAGTGACAATTGAAATTATTTCAAACAAAAGCCATCTCAGTGGGCAGAATGAGTAGTTGAAGCTGGCTTTGTTTCAGTAATATTTACAAGATAAACTTACTGCAAGCTCAACAAATGAGTTTGCAGTAAGTCTAAAAATAAAATAGCAGCCCTCTTTTACATCTACCTTTCAACTCAACAGGAAAGCAAAGCCACTTTTAAATAAAAATTAGTTTTCTTTCTTATACTTAATTAGTTTTAAAAGTAATATTAAAGCAACTACCATTAGCCAGATTAAAATTAAATACCTCATCAATAAGGTGGGGAACATAACCCAAATCCACCAAGAAGCAACCTCTTCGTCACTTGTTGAAAAATTAATTACTCTCCCCTTTTCATTTTCAAAACGAACACTACTAGCTACAATTTTATTACCATCAAGAAATATTGAAGGATAAGGAAAAAAACTTCCTTCTAATTTAAGCAATCTTCTAGGTTTATATAAATCACAAAATGAACCATTTTCATTTCTAAAATATGCACAATTAATAACAAAATTTTTATTATCTCTGTTTACGACTAACGACCTTATACGTCTATCTTTAAAATGAAATTCAGGCTCATAAACAACGAAACTCTCTTTTCTAGGTGTAAAAACTATACTCGGGTTAAGAGCACAAAGCAGTACTATCACACAGAAACTTAAGGAAAGGACAAGAACAAAATTTTTATAAATATACGAATATAATGAAAAAAATGGCTCAACCACTTCCCTAGAGATCCACATTTTAAGTTTATAAATCACAACTATCCCCACTATAAAACAATAGTAAAAAAGCCAGGGACTAATAAAACACCTGTACTAAAAGTACTGACACATACAAGAAAATTTACGATCCATATTCTTTCTTGCTTTACATAATTTTTTAATAGTTTTGCTAAGATAAATAGCAAAAAAACTACAAGAATATCTGTCGTAATAAAAATTAGCTTTTATTTTAATTTTGAATTCAAAAAGAAATTTTAAGTTAAACCGAGTTATATCTCACTCAAGTTATACAGAGTAATTTTAGTCAAAATGATTGGCGGGAGCTATCAAAACTTCTCATAAAAAGCTGACTCATGTCAAAAAAAGAATTTTTCTTTTTTATGGTAAATAGAAATTTTAAGAATTTGATTTAAATCAATTTTTTAAATATAATTTTCAAATCACGCCCATTATGTTAAGTGGAGTCGTTTTTTTGATTGAATAATATATCAGCTATATATTTAATCAGTCTCTTGTTGAAGTACCTGATCATCATTCTAGTAATTTCATAAACATTAGAACTGTTCAAATTTTAACTTTTGCAAGAAGCCTAAAGTTATGCAAGAAAACAATACATTTTTGATAAATTTCAAAGGGGATAACATGTCACACCAATCAGATTATTCAATTTCATTATTTACTGATAAAAATCGAGAAAATTTACACAAAAAATTTAATATCAGCATTCATAATGACCAAATTAGGGGCGAAATAAAATATGCATATAGTAAAATAACAAAAGAAGATAACATCAACCTTGGTCTTATTAAATTTATTACAGAAGATTTAAGTACAAAAAAGTGTGATGATTTAATACGTGAAATTTTTTATTGTAAAGATTTCAAAGATATCCAAATTACAAAAATTAGTGACTTATTAGAAAAAGGAAAAATTGATAATAGTGATCCTGATTTTGAGTTTATTTATCCTGAACAATTTAAAATATACAATCATATAAAAATTGAATCAAAACAAAATCTAGCTCTACTTGGAGACCAATTAGACATATTAATACTTGAACTAAAGAAAGATTGGATAAAGAGTGATTATCGCTTTGAAGAAGATATAAAAGAAAAACTCTCTCTAGATTTTGAACAAGAAAATAATTTTGATTATGGCTACTGTGAAAGCGAACTAGTTTTATTTGATATACTAGCTTTTATTAAATATGCAATTTCATATATTAAGAACAACCCTAATGCAGAAATGTACTATACACAGGAAACATATAAGGAATTTGATTACTCAAGCGAAGCATATAAAATTGTAGAGAAACAATTGAGCTAAAGAATGATGCTTAAATTTTCTTAAAATTAACATAATACGGCATTATGCGAAATGTAATTTTTATCTGATATAAATCATAGTCTTTTTTTTTAAAAAGCCCGACTCATAGTACTTGGGCTTTTTTAATGATTTTTCACCTTTCAGGATTACTTATTGATCAACTCTCAACAATTTCATGTAATCTCTATTAGTCTAAAGCTGATACATATCTAATCTAAATCCTTCATATGTCGTAAGAGTTACTAAACTTTTGAATTGCTAAAATAGAAAATGACAATTTATATGTCAAATGACAAACAGAAACCATGGCTTATGTCCGCTAGCTCAAATCCAAATACCCAAATACAGCTTTTTCAACTCGCTGCTGTAAGTGATTTAAATCACTTTCCCTTGCTATACCTGCTGCGTTAATCATTCCCTTGCTTAAAGCAATCACATCTTGTGCAGCTATTTGCGCATGTGAAATGCCAGAACGTATAAACAGACCAGAAATTATGGTTTCAAGCTCATGCTGATGCTCACTTTCCTCTATGTCTTTACCAATAAGTTCAGAGGCAAACTCTAGTGTTCGTGCCAACTGTGGGCGGCTCAATTGATGTTGTACAGCAGCCTGAATGATGAGTTTTAATTTTTCTTTTAAGTCTGCGGTGTCATTTTGCTCTATAGCTTCAACAATATGACTTGAAAGCTCAGCCCGTTCACGTCGAATTAACTCAACGATTAAAGCATCTTTAGATGGAAAGTATTGATATAGGCTACCAATGCTTACACCAGCAAGTTCAGCCACAGCATTTGTGTTAAATCCAGCAAAGCCTAAAGACTCTAAAATACGAGCAGCCGCCTCTAAAATAGCTTCAAAAGTTGCCACTGAGCGTGCTTGACGCGGGCGTTTGCGTGGGTCTGAGAGTGTTTCTGACATGGGCCGAAATACGAGTATTTAATGTGAGTAATCACTCATATACTGACTGAGTCATGTTGATATGACAAGTAAATGCAGTCTTTTCAATTGAGCTATAACTCGGCCCAGTCATGGAGTAGTTATGTCTAGAACCTATACTTTTTTTATTCATTTAAGAGCTTTGCCTGCTTGGTTGGCGTTACCTCGTGAAAAGCGGGCTGAGTTTAGTGCACAGAAGCTTAAACCTATTTTTGAGAAGTACCCAACTGTAAAAGTTCGCTGGTATGACGTTGAAGCGTTTAGCACTAAAGCCAGTGATATTGCTGTGTTTGAGACGACATCTCTGCAAGATTATTATTTTGTGATTGATGCGATTCGAGACTCTGAGTTTTGTACAGTGCCCTACTTTGAGTTTGTAGAGATTATTCCTGCAATTGAAGATGGGTATGTGGAGTATGAGAAATCTTTATAGAGGTGGTGAATTTTTTCCATATAAACAACCAATTAAGAAATTAACTCTTTAATAAGTTTAATTATATAATCTTAATAAAATTTTCTATTATAGTAGTTTTATTATACTTATTAATATCTAAGACTTTTTCACCCCTAAGAATAGACTGATATTTTAATTATTAAGAATAAAAAACAAATTAAATAAAATATTTTAGAAAAATTTAAATAAAAAGCATAATAAAAATCTAAACGACATATTGTGTCGCACCTTTAAAAAATATTATTTATATCCACAACATCCTTATTTTATACTAATTAGCAAATAATCTTATATTGATTTTATTACTTTAGAAAAACTACTTCTAATTTCAATAAAAATTCAAAAACTTAGATATCTTTAAATTATGGAGTTAGTCCCATGCCAGATGAAAAAACTTTTAAATTATTAAAAAAATATATAGATTTATTTTTAAAAGGTAAATCTAAAGAAGATATTTTCACATATTTTCTCGAAATAAAAAAATTTGCTTTACATTATGTAATGAGCTATGAACTTGAGGGTGAAATATATTTAGTTTTAGATAATTGTATAATACAAGCAATTAAGCATAGAAAAAGTCAACCTCATAGAGCTGTCCAAGCAGAGGCATATCTTACATTTTGTAACTTTGTGAAATATTGGAGCGATAGAGCTACTTACTTAGCGATATCTCCTATGGCTATTTATGAACATCTTGGAAGGAAAGTACCACCCACATTATCCGAAGTACACAATACCCTTATTGAACTTAATAGTATTTTGTCCTCCACTGGGTTAGAAATTAGATATATCAATTTCCGTGATGCTAAGTCTTTATACCCGATTCTTTTAAATATAGTTCATGATGAGAGAATATTGACTGAATATATTAAAGATATTGATAAAGTATCTTGGAAAACTGACTTAGCAGCTCCTAGGGGAGTAAAAATACCAATAAGTATTGCAGCAAAATCATTACCAACACTACCTCCTCTGAAATATTTTGACCCCTGGTATGTACATTTGGTTCTATCTGGAAGAGTTGAACAATATATTATTAACCAATCAAAACATAATCCAAATGCAATGCCTATTTCAAGTGGTGAGTTATCTATTCTATTTTCAAAATTAAATAAATTTAGGAAAAAAATTACCCTACAAGGATTAGGTGATATTGATATTTTTCAGATATGTGATGTATGTAGCCAATATGAAAGAAAGGCTACGCATTTTTTTATAGGTCAATCTTTGGATGAAACTTTAAGTAAAGTATTATTTCGTAGACATACTCTGCATGTTTCTTCTGAAATAGTAGTAGGAGGAGCTCCAGATCAAAAAGAAAAAATATCAAATCTTGTACAATTTATGTTTTCTAAACCATTTGAAGAAAATGAAATTCGTAGACAAAAAATTCAACCAAAATTTATTAATTTTATGGAATTTATAACCCAAATATGTCTAGAAAATATTGATTAAAAGTAAAAATATATTAGAGCAACATTAAAATTTGCTCTAATATAATATCTTGTTGATATAAATAATTTATTTAATTTAAAAAATTTTATCTTATAATTCTTTACCCCCTACCAAAACCACTCCAACACCTCATCCCGTTCATCTAAACTGTTAGAGCTTAAAACCTGTAACAGCAAACCATCGATCAGGTTTACCACCATATTGGCATCGAATTTTGGCTCACGAGTTTCCCCGCTAAAAATCAAGTCAAAAATTTCATGGCGCAGCCACTTTCGGTATTCAACCGCCATACAGTAAGCCTTCGGGTAAAGCAGTTTTATTTCAAAAATAGCTTTAAGTAAAAGGTTATACAGGCTGATCAAATTGGTATGTAAGACAATAATTGCTTTGATTTTATCTTTTGACGTGTAGTAACGGCTTGAGTAAATGATGGAGAGCACTGCTTCTTTCAGCAGGCTTTTTTGGAAGGCGATGCACATTTCAATTAAGCGTTCTTTCGAGTGGAAATAGTTATATAGCGTACCTTTGGCGATTTTGGTTTCTTTAGCAATCAGGTCGATGCCTGCATTGTGGAACCCATGCGTTGTAATGAGTTGTATGGTGGTTTGAACAGCCAGTAATTTTTTGGAAGAAGTTTCTAAATTTCGCATAGTTTTACCGTTTTAAATTCTTGTTGTTTCTTCATGAGATAAAAAGCCTGTGCCCTTTCTGGGAGAAAAAAAGGCACAGCAAAGCCGTAAGACGGTGCTTGGCACATCTCAAGTTTTATTGTTGATATAAGTTTTTAGTCGTGACGAGCTAAAGCTTTAAAACGTATTTTCAATTAAACAGTTTTAAAGATGAGCTAAAGGATATCGGAATAAAAGGCTTGGCAATGGTTGCCAATAAAATAGAAATGTTGCGCATGAGCGACTCCTTAGGTAAAAGAAGTCCTACCGCATTACTGTCAAATAATGGTGGTAGAACGAAAGAGGGTTGACAGACTGAACCTAAGAATCAGCACACCCGAGGGTGTCCCCCTTCCGTCCTACCGCAACAAAAAAAGGGGGACGAACGAGTCTACATTAAAAAAACAAGTTTTTTCAATGTACTTAGGTTCTGGCCTGTCAAAGCCAGCTGGCAATGTAGGCCAGCACGCAAAGCATAATTCGAGAGTTGATAGGTGTCAATGTAGCTTTTATGACAAGTGATTAAATATCTTATTGTTTTTCATTAGATTAACTTAATTATTATTTTAGATATTATATTTAATTGTATTTTTAATAGATTTAAGATGATTAATCATCATGACAATAAATTTAGATCATATACTCTTTGTTTTCGTAATTGCAGCCAAAATAAAACTATCCAGATAAGATGTAGATTACCACGAAAAGCGCTCATTCTTATTGGACAGATAAGTGCGATGTCGAGAGTCATCAAAATTTTTACATAAGCTGGGTAATCTAACATTAATTAGTGAAGGTAATAATTCACAGGCGCAGAACTTTAACTTTAAAATAAAAGCTAGGATATTTAAGACTTATCCATTAAAAAAAACACTGCAAATGCTATAAGAACTATCGAGAAATATTGTAACGGTATCCAAAAAAAAGTATGTTTCTTTTTAAGGATAACTGTTTCACCAGTTACTTGATCAAGCAATATTCGATCATGTTTTTTATTATTTAACCTCATGCCTAAAAACCAAATAACTACGGCTGAAACAATCAAACCACCAGCTGCAAATATGTGATGTGATGAATAATACCCAGTACCATATATTTGATCTACCACAATATTCACTAGTAGTACTACTAGGAATGGTACAACAATAGCTAAAAACCCCAGTCCTTGCCAAATAAAAATCATATCTTTAAATTTCCCGTGTAATTTAACTATTTATTAAAATATAAATTAACTTTATCAGTACTTTAACACTCAAATTTGTCTTATTACAGTATTTTAATTTTTGTACTCATACCAAAGAATAAAAATTTCGCATAAAAGTGGGTTTAAACAATCTCAGTCTGCCCCACTTGGTGATAAGCACGGTTAAAGTAAACCAAACTTTGGTCATGTTGGCTTTGTTTAATCGCCACAATCGGACATATAAAAATCGTGTGTGTGCCAACTTGTTGAATTTGTTCAATCTCGCAATCGAAACTTACCAAAGCATCATCTAACACAGGTGAACCCGTTTCTAACTCAATCCATTCGCCATGTTTAAAGCGTTCTTCTGGTGTGAGCTTAGATGAAAATGCTTTTGAAATATGTTCGTGGTGTGCGCCTAACACATTCACAGTTAAGATTTTGTTATCTAGGAAATGTGCATGCGAACTCGCAGATTGGTTCATACACACCAATAATGTCGGCGGTGTGTCAGTCACACTACAAACAGCAGAGGCAGTAAATCCAAAACGGCCAGACATGCCTGCCGTAGTCACAACACTAACCGCACTTGTGAGTAAAGACATTGCATTTCTAAAGTCTGTTGCTTGAACCATGACATTATTCCTAAATTGAACCGTACCTTGTCCTGTGTGTTTGCTATACCGCCCAACTCCATCAGGAAGGTACTATCGACATGCGTTCTGAGTAGAACGACATGTAGTAAGTAAAATGAGGGTTACTTGTTTGATTATCAACTACCATCAAAAAAGTAACCCTTTATACCACTTATTGGTAAGTATTAAGCAGTAAGTTCAAAACCAGTGAGTTCTCGGCGAACGATTTCTGCACCTGCACTTAAAGCATTTAATTTGCCACGTGCCACTTCACGAGAAAGAGGCGCCATACCGCAGTTTGTGCAAGGGTAAAGCTTGTCAGCATCTACAAACTGAAGCGCTTTACGAAGTGTATTCGCCACTTCTTCTGGTGTTTCAATTTGGTTAGATGCAACATCAATTGCACCCACCATGACTTTTTTACCACGAATCAGTTCAAGTAAATCGATAGGCACATGTGAGTTGTGACATTCTAACGAGATGATATCGATGTTAGATTTTTGCAGTTTCGGGAAAGCTTCTTCGTACTGGCGCCATTCCGAACCGAGTGTCTTTTTCCAGTCAGTGTTGGCTTTAATGCCGTAACCATAGCAAATGTGAACCGCCGTTTCACATTTTAGACCTTCAATTGCACGCTCTAAAGTCGCAACGCCCCAATCATTTACTTCATCAAAGAATACGTTAAATGCAGGTTCGTCAAACTGAATAATGTCTACACCAGCAGCTTCTAACTCACGCGCTTCTTGGTTCAAGATTTTAGCAAATTCCCAAGCAAGTTTTTCACGGCTCTTGTAGTGACCATCGTAAAGCGTATCAATCATGGTCATTGGGCCAGGTAATGCCCACTTAATTGGTTGATCAGTTTGCTGACGTAAAAACTTCGCATCTTCAACAAACACAGGCTTTTGACGAGACACCGCACCAACCACAGACGGTACGCTTGCATCGTAACGGTCACGAATTCGAACTGTTTCTCGCTTCTCAAAATCTACGCCATTTAAGTGTTCAATAAACGTAGTCACAAAGTGTTGGCGGGTTTGTTCACCATCGCTGACAATATCAATGCCAGCAAGGCGCTGTTCGTGCAACGCTAAACGTAGCGCATCTTTTTTACCTTCAAGCAGACCTTCGTTTTCGAGTTTCCACGGCGACCAAAGCTTTTCAGGTTCTGCAAGCCAAGACGGTTTAGGTAAGCTGCCAGCAGTTGAAGTCGGTAATAATTTTTTCATGTTAAATGACCCGTATGTTGATTAATTAGGAGCGTAATTAGCAGACCACTGCTCAAGAATCGCTTGGTATGGTTTGATAAATTGCTCTTCAACAAACTTCCCCTGCTCTATAGCCAAACGGCTACGTTCTTCACGGTCATACACAATTCGAGTAAGTGAATAATCTTCGTGTTTCAAGCTTGGTTGATAAGACTTTCCAGCCACTGAATTTGCGTTGTAAATTTCAGGACGGTAAATCTTTTGGAAGGTTTCCATCGTACTAATGGTACTAATCAACTCAAGGTTGGTGTAATCACTCAACAAATCACCAGTAAAATAGAACGCTAACGGCGCAACGCTATTTGGCGGCATGAAGTAGCGAACTTTTAAGCCCATTTTTTGGAAATATTCATCGGTTAATGAATAGTCTTCTTGCTTGTATTCAACACCTAAAACAGGATGTTCATTTTCAGTACGGTGGTACTCTTTAGTCGTCGAAACGCTTAGGCAAATCACAGGTGCCTTTTTAAAGTTGGCTTTGTAAGTTTCAGAGTTAATAAAGCTCTTAAACAAGTTGCCGTGCAATTCACCAAACTTTTCTGGCGTGCTAAACGTAGACTTGTTTTTGTTGTGATCTAACAACAACACACTAAAGTCATAGTCACGTACATAAGACGAGAAGTTGTTACCAACAATGCCTTCAATACGTTCATTGGTTTTCTTATCAACAATATTGGTTTTCAATATTTCGATGAGAGGAAGTCCGCTAGTACGGTTTTCGGCATCAATGTTCATTTCAACTGAAATGATTTCAAGTTCAACGCCATAGCGGTCGCCTTTAGGGTTGTCCCAATGAGCTAAGGCATTGAAACGATTGTCGATCATCTGCAATGTATTGCGCAAATTCTCTTCGCGACTCATCCCTCTTGCCAAGTTAGCAAAGTTGGTTGTAATACGTGTATTGTCTGCTGGACGATAGTTCTCATCGAAACAAATACTCTTAATCGTAAATGTAAATTCTTTACTCATTGTGATCAGTACCCTAATTTCTGAGATAAAACCTAAATAAAAACTTTTTGCTCTTTTTAAACTTTCCAGACTTGTCAGATTTGTGCCTTATGGTCTTATCAAAAGTGAATTACTGGAGCGCTTCAGAGCATGGATAGATTTATACCGCAATCAGAACATGAATAAAAATGATTTAGTCTCATTCAAAACTGAGTGAAATTCATGTTTGGGGTTTAATAAATAAGTATGAAGTTAAATATTTTTCATCTTCGGGGTTTTTAGAGAGCACAAACGAGACATACGGCGCTCTATTTTTAATGCCTATAATTTTATAATTTATTATTATTTTCAATAAATTAAACAATTTATCTTTAAATAAAACTGCTCAACCTAAAGTAATTTATGTTGAATCTCACTCATCTCTGCTTTTAGCCATTCTAAAAATATAGTTTTGCGTGGATCTTCTTCAAAAGCACTATGAGAAAGTAAAAAATAAGCTGAACCGTCTTGAACGATTGGTGAAATTTTCTGTATTGCATTCCACTCAAGCTCTTTTTCAATCATATAAATTGAGATGACCGTCGCGCCAAGTCCCGCCAAACAGCCTTCTAAACATAGATAAAAATGCTCGAGTTCAACTTTGGTGTAGCCTTTTAAACACTGCTTTAACTCAGCAATGCGACTCATATTTTTGAAAAAATTTGGTCTAGAGGTCGAGATGAGTACGTCGTTTGTTTCCGATGGCTTGGTTGCTTGAACTAGAGCGATATATTCATCGGCAATCTTTTCGCTATAAATATGCTCTCCCCAATCAAAATCATTTCGGCGAATCGCGATATCAATATTATCTTTTTCAAAATCGACCACGCCGCCTGCTGTGAGTAGCACAATCTCAAAATCATGCCCGAGCTTTTTAAATTTTGAGAGCCGTGGAATGAGCCATTTCATGGAAAGAGTCGGTTCACACGACAAAACCAGTTGCTTGCTGTGAGTTTTGGGTTGGCTGAGCTCTATTAAACATTCATCAAGTTGACCAAAAACTTGATGGCAACAACTCAATAAAATTTCGCCCTGCTCAGTCATCACAAGTGTTTTATTTTTTCGCTCGAACAAAGTGGTATTTAAAGCTTCTTCCAAATTATAAATCTGTTTACTGACCGCACTTTGCGTCACAAATAATTTCTTTGCAGCTAAAGTCACGCTGCCATACTTAGCCACAAAATAGAAAAATTTTAGTGAATTCAGCGATATTCTTTCGATCATTCCAAAAACTCATAGATATGTAGTCGTTTTTATCGATTTTTATTTTTAGGTTTCTGTTCAAAATAAAAATCATCTTGATTAAACCCTATTTTAGATGATGAAAAACATATTGAATATCGATATCTATCTTCCGAAATGTAAAGCCCTAATCTTTCTCACGAAAAGAATAACAGCTTTAAGTAAAACAGTTCTCCTCTCAAATACATTCCAAAAAGTACAGATGAACTCCCTCATTTTCAGTGAGGGTATAAGATAATGGCAGAGTTTATTGCGGTTATTCTCATTACGATTTTGGCGGTGATTAGCCCCGGCGCTGACTTCGCGATTGTGACCAAAAATAGTTATCTTTACGGCAGAAAAATAGGTGTATTAACTTCACTCGGGATATCGCTTGGCGTGTTGGTACATGTGACCTATACGTTAGTTGCCGTTACCTTTGTGATGACTTATACGCCACAAATTTTGAATATTGTGAAGTATATTGGCGCGCTTTACCTGATCTATATTGGCTATAAAACTTTTACTCAAAAACCTGTTTTAGACAGTGGGGCTTTAAATGCCATAGGCAGTTTTCAAGCCATAAAATACGGCTTTTTTACCAATGCTCTGAACCCTAAAACCACGCTATTTATAATTAGCACCTATACGCAAATTGTGAGTTTAACCACACCTGAAAGCATTCTTATAGCTTATGGCCTTTTTATGTCATTTGCCCATTTTGTATGGTTTTCACTGGTAGCTGTACTGTTTTCATCCATGCTGTTGAGACAAAAAATGTTAGCCAAGCAAGTACAAATTAATAAGGTGATTGGTTCAATTTTATGTGTGTTGGGTGTGGTTCTGCTTTTTACTAAGTTTCAGTAGAGCCGCTTAATTTTTCAGAACCTTTTTAATGCATTGCTGTTAATATAAAAATACATGATAGATTTTCCAATCCTTCATATCTCTATAAATCAAGGATGATGAGCGAATACATTTATTATGGAAATCAAGCAAATAAAGTATTTTTTGACAGTCGTTGAATCGGGCAGTATTGGTAAAGCTGCCCAAAAACTCGATGTCGGTGCTTCGGCGATTAGTCAGCAAATTAGTAAGCTCGAACAAGAGTTAAGCATTCGCTTATTACAGCGTAATGCTTTTGGCGTGACCCCAACCCCAGCAGGTCTTGCCTTTTTAAAGCACTCGCAACTTATTTTGCGTCAGGTAAATTTTGCCATAGATGCTGCGCATTCTGCGCGGCTATCTGGTCATGTCAGCCTTGGTTTTCCACCGACTATTACCGCTTTAATTGGTATCCCTTTAATGAAACTGATGTCTGAACGCTATCCAGACATTCGTTTAGAGATTGTGGAAACCCTGTCAGGTAACTTGATTCAATACATTAACTCGCGTCAGCTTGATATCGCCATTATTTTTACGAATGAGATTGATAAGCAGTGGTCGATACAGCCCTTGGTACGCGAGCAAATGTATTTAATGGCACGCAAAGAAGTGCTCGAAAAATACGGTCTAGCAGATTGCATTAAAAGCGGAATTATTCAGTCTCAGCAAATTGGCGATATTCCGTTAGTGTTGCCACGTCAGCGTCATAGCTTACGAAAGCTGCTTGAACACAAGATTGGACAGCTTAATGTCGTCTATGAAATTGATGGCTTACACTTACTTATGGACAGTCTGATTCACCTTGACCTTGCGAGTGTGCGTCCCGGAAGTGCCTGCCTGCAAGAGTACAAACATAAGCTGCAATTGCTTAAGGTGATTGACCCAGAAGTGGAACGAATTAACTACTTGGTGAGCCTTGCCGAAGAAGAATTATCACCCGCTGCACTGGCTGCCAAGTCAGCCATTAAGGCATGTGTAAAAGAGTTAATTCAAAACCAAATTTGGCCGTGTTCTGAAATTATTGTTTAAAGGGTCATTAATTTTTCTAAATACCTAATTAATTTTCGCCTCTCACTCCTCCCTGCTTTTTAAGATTACATTTTTATACGAATGATAAGTGGTTTTCTGTTTATCGAAATATAGATGTGTAGTTTTAACTGGAAACAAGGCATCACATTTTCTACCAAGGACACCTTTAAATCTCATCTCTAACCCATTTCCTATTTAGGTTTATTGATTGAATCAATTTACGTCCAAACTTTGAAGATCGTGAATGTTTCCATTTTGTCAGGCCAAGGAGGTCTCCAATGGATGTCGTTAATAACCGTAGGGCTACTTTTAAAAAAATATTAAATGTAACAAGTGGCAACTTTTTAGAACAGTACGATTTTTTTCTTTTTGGTTTCTATGCCACTTATATCGCAGCAAAATTTTTCCACTCTGAAAATGAATATGTCTCTTTAATGATGACATTTACCGTGTTTGCTGCGGGCTTTCTTATGCGTCCTCTCGGCGCTATTTTCTTGGGTGCTTATGTCGACAGAATCGGTCGCCGTAAGGGTTTAATTGTGACTTTAAGCCTCATGGCTATTGGTACGATCTTAATTACCTTTGTACCGGGTTATGACACCATCGGTATTATGGCCCCAATTTTGGTGGTCATTGGACGTCTGTTACAGGGCTTCTCGGCAGGTGTTGAATCTGGCGGTGTGTCTATTTATCTTGCAGAAATTGCAACCGATAAAAACCGTGGATTTATCACAAGCTGGCAGTCTGGTAGTCAACAAATTGCGGTGGTGTTTGCTGCGTTATTTGGTTATTGGCTCAACACCGTTTTAACTCATGCACAAGTGAGTGAATGGGGCTGGCGTATTCCGTTCTTAATTGGTTGTTTGATCATTCCTTTAATCTTCTTATTCCGTCGTACTTTAGAGGAAACTGAAGCATTTAAAGCGCAAAAAACTCATCCTTCAACCAAGGAAATTTTCAGCACACTGGCGAGCAACTGGCGCATTGTACTTGCAGGTATGATGATGAGTGCCATGACCACAACCACGTTCTATTTCATTACGGTTTACACCACAGTATATGCAAAACGTACTTTAGAAATGTCGGTCACAGACAGCCTTTTAGCAACCGTATTTGTGGGTTTATCGAATTTCTTCTGGTTACCAATGGGTGGCTTACTTTCAGACAAAATTGGTCGCCGTCCAGTGTTAGTGGGTATTACGACACTTGCGATCTTTACCAGTTATCCAGTTTTGAGCTGGTTAGTGAGCGACATTAGTTTTTCAAACTTACTGATCACGCTTGCTTACTTCTCGTTCTTCTTTGGTATGTACAACGGGACTATGGTGGCAACGCTTGCCGAAGTAATGCCAAAACGTGTTCGTACCGTTGGCTTCTCTTTAGCGTTCAGTCTTGCAGCCGCTATTTTTGGTGGTATGACGCCAATGGCATGTACTTACCTTGTGGAAAATACAGGCAATGCAAGCACACCAGCTTTCTGGCTGATGCTCGCTGCGGTATGTAGTCTCATCTCAAGTTTATACCTATGTCGCGGTTCTAAGCAGAACAAATCTGACGCGATTGCTGAACCTGCAAAGGTTAGCGCTTAAAACAACTAACTACTTAACCTGAAATTTTAATGAATAGTACGGCGCATGTTGCAGCCGTACTGTGCTCTCCTATCATTAAAAGTGAGATACTATGAAAAAGTCCCCTATCTTCATGACCATCTGCCTAGCTAGTGCAGGCTTAGGTTCAACGCTTGCTAATGCAGATACCCTCGAAGTGATTAGCTCTGGCGGTTTCTATTCATCTATGGAAAAACTCATTCCAATATTTGAAAAGCAAACTGGTCACACGGTTCACCTTTCGTCTGGTTCATCTATGGGTGCATCACCGACTGCAATTCCAAACCGTCTCGATCGTGGTGAACGTTTTGACATGGTGGTCTTGGCTGCTCCTGAACTCAGTAAGCTTGCAGAAAAAGGTTATGTCGACCCAAATTCACAAAGCGCTTTAGTCAATTCAAGCATTGGCATGGCTGTACCTAAAGGTGCGCCAAAGCCAGACATTAGCTCTGCGGCAAAGTTTGAAAAAGTTTTATTAAATGCTAAACACATCGGCTATTCGGCAAGTGCGAGCGGTACACATCTTGAAAAAGATGTTTTCCCAAGCTTCCCACCTGTCGAGTACAAAGTAATTTCTGGTAAAGCGGAAAAAGTGGTCGGTGACCGCGTGGCAAAACGTATTGCCGAAGGTCAGTTTGATATTGGTTTCCAACAAATTAGTGAAATCAAACCTTTTACTGGCCAATATGGTCAGGTTGATTTAGTCGGCCCAATTCCTGCGCCTTACCAAAAAGTCACCGTGTTTGCTGCTGGTATTGGTAAAAACTCGGAACATGCAAAAGTCGCAAAAGAACTTATTCAATTCGTGAAATCGCCTCAAGCGACACAAATTATTGAAGAACAGGGTCTTGAGCAGGTTAAACAATAAAAGCTCTAAAAGGCAGCATTTTGAGAGGATGTTGCCTTTACTCTTTGAGCGGTTTACACAGCACAATAGAACAAAATGTAGAGCAATAAACCAGTGTAGAATAATGAACAAAGGACAATGTAGTATTTGCCGTGGAACTCAAACAATTAAAATATTTTATTGCAGTGATCGAGTCTGGAAGCTTAGGTAAAGCTGCAAAAAATCTCGATATTGGAACTTCTGCATTAAGTCAGCAAATCTCAAAATTAGAAAGCGAGCTTTCTATTCGCCTTTTACAACGTACTGCTTTGGGTACGGTTCCCACCCCTGCGGGTTTAGCTTTTTTTCAACAAGTTCAACTGGCACTTAGACACTTAGACCATGCTGTAGACTCTGCACACTCTTCACGTTTAAGTGGTCATGTTACCGTCGGTTTTTCGCCAAGTGTCGCGTCGGTTATTGGTACTCATTTTTTAAAACTCATGAGAAACCGTTATCCCGATATTAAAGTCCGTCTCATTGAAGGCTTATCGGGTGACCTCAAAGCCTTGGTGAATGCAAGGCAGCTCGATGTTGCCATCATCTTTAGTGACGATGTCGACCCACAGTGGGCCATACAGCCTTTAGTCAAAGAGCAAATGTTTTTAATCTCGCCTAAAGAAGTACTGAGTCAGTACCACCTTGAAAGCTGTATCGACACTCAAACCATTACGCATACACAGCTAAAAGAACTTCCGCTGATTTTACCGAGTCAACGACATGGACTGCGTTTGTTACTCGAACAGAAAATTCATCAACTTAAAGTGGCTTATGAAATTGATGGGCTGCATTTGTTAATGGAAAGCATTAGCCAACTCGAAATGGCAACCATTCAACCCGCAGGTGCATCGTTAAACTCACGGCAAGACCTCTGTTTACTGCGCATTGTAGAACCTGCCATTGAACGCATTAACTATTTAATTAGTCTGTCTGAAGAAGAACTCTCGCCTGCTACTTTAGCCACGAAAGTAGTGATTCGTGCTTGTGTAACTAACTTAATTAATGAAAAGCGCTGGCCCGGTGCGGAACTCATAAATACTTAAGCGCTTAGTGTTTATTTTTACTAAACACCCATTCAAGTTTAGCCTCTCACTGCATCTTCCCTTTTAAAGCTACATTAACCTTAGCTGAGAAAGGGAGAAATCCATGCATGATGTAATTGTGATTGGTGGTGGGAATGCCGCACTGTGTGCCGCGCTCACGGCAAAAGAAAGCGGCGCTTCTGTGCTTGTCATAGAAGCAGCACCTAAAGAATGGCGTGGTGGTAACTCACAACACACCCGTAACCTTCGCTGCATGCATGATGCTCCTCAAGATGTATTGGTCGATGCCTATCCGGAAGAAGAATATTGGCAAGACCTACTTAAAGTCACTGCGGGCAAAACCAATGAGCACTTAGCTCGTCTGGTTATTCGTAGCACCGCGACTTGCCGTGACTGGATGCGTAAACATGGTGTGAATTTTCAGCCACCACTATCGGGTGCTTTGCATGTTGCACGTACCAATGCCTTTTTTATGGGTGGTGGTAAAGCTCTTATTAATGCGTATTACCGTAGTGCCCAAGAACTTGGCATTGAAATTTTATACAACACAAAAATTAAAGATCTAAAGTTAAACCAAGGACATTTTGAAGCCGCAATTGCGGAAGATGGTCGTGTATTTAAAGCAAAAAGCTGTGTATTGGCCGCAGGTGGTTTTGAGTCAAATTTAGAATGGTTAAGAGAAGCATGGGGACAAAATGAAAACGGCGAATGGCCTGCCGATAATTTCATTATTCGCGGAACCCGCTTTAACCAAGGCAACTTACTTAAATTTATGATAGATCAAGGCGCCGATATTATTGGTGACCCATCGCAATCACATTGCGTCGCTGTAGATGCACGTGCACCGTTATATGATGGCGGCATCTGTACCCGTATTGATTGCGTTTCATTAGGTATTGTGGTCAATAACAAAGCCGAACGTTTTTACGATGAAGGTGAAGACTTCTGGCCAAAACGTTATGCAATTTGGGGCCGTCTTGTTGCCAAACAGCCACAGCAAATTGCCTATTCGATTATCGACTCAAAAGCCATTGGGCGCTTTATGCCACCTGTGTTTGCGGGTGTAAAAGCAAATAGCATTCAAGAACTGGCCGAAAAAATCGGACTAGATGCAAAAACCTTCTGCCACACCGTAGAAGAATTTAACCAAGCTTGTGTGCACGGCACCTTTAACCACACGGTTTTAGACGACTGCACCACCGAAAATATTGTTCCCAACAAAACCCATTGGGCCGTTCCTCTCGATCAGCCACCTTTCTATGCCTATGCGCTTAAACCCGGTATTACCTTTACCTATTTAGGTTTAAAAGTCGAAGACGATGCTGCTGTACGTTTTAACAATAAGCCAAGCCGCAACCTGTTTGTCGCAGGCGAAATGATGGCAGGTAACGTACTTGGTCAGGGTTATACCGCAGGGGTCGGCATGTCGATTGGCACAACCTTTGGACGCATTGCCGGAAAAAATGCAGCCCACTATGCACTTTCACAAGGAGTTGAACATGAATGCTAGTACTAAAGCCCTAATTCCAGTTGTTCAGCTCTCTGACCATGAGCAGGAAGTTCAAAGAGCCCTACAAATTTGTAATGCTTGTCGCTACTGTGAGTCATTTTGTGCTGTATTTGCGGCGATGACCAAGCGTCTTGAGTTTAATCAAGCCGATATTCATTACCTCGCAAACCTGTGCCATAACTGTGGTGCATGTTTACACGCTTGCCAATATGCCCCACCGCACGAGTTTGGTGTAAACATTCCAAAAGCGATGGCACAAGTACGTTTAGAAACTTACCAAGAGTTTGCGACACCTCAACCTTTAGGTCGACTTTATAAGTCTGTCGGGATTCCTTTTGTTTCGGCGTTATCAGTTATTTTCTTCTTATGCATGTTAGCTGTGGTGTGGTACAAGGGCACCGACGTATTTGCAGGCTATCAAGGTAATTTCTATGCGATTTTCCCGCATAACTTTCTAGCTCTACTATTTGGAGCGACCTTTACAGTTGCGATTGTTTTACTCGGTATTGGAATTAGTAAATTCTGGCGACAGACCTCTAAAGTTATTCACGGCAAAGTTGAGAAACCAGACCTTATTCAAGCCTCTCAAAATGTGTTAACGCTTAAATATTTAGATGGTGGGCATGGCAAAGGCTGTAATGAACAAGATGACCGTTATACACAAATTCGCCGCGTGTTCCATCACCTCACCTTTTATGGCTTTATGCTCTGCTTTGCTGCCACAGGTGTAGCGACTTTATATCACTATTTCCTTAACCTACATGCGCCGTACCCTATCTTTAGCTTGCCTGTTATTTTGGGTACGTTGGGTGGGTTTGGCTTAGTGATTGGACCATCTGGCTTGCTCTATTTAAACATTAAACGCCATCCATTACATGGTGACCGCGAGCAAAAACCAGTAGATCGAGGCTTTATTTTCCTTTTAATTTTAGTCAGTGCTTCAGGCTTAGCTCTCATGGTATTTCGTAATTCTCCATACATGGCACTTTTACTGATTTTCCATTTAGCCACGGTCATGACGTTTTTTATTACCATGCCATTTGGAAAGTTCGCACACGGTTTTTACCGCAGCGCCTCTTTACTCAAATTTGCCATCGAAGAACGTATTTCTAAAAAATCATAATTTCATTCAAAAGTATTCACTATCTTGCCGTAGTGAATACTTTCATTATTTTAAGCTCAAAATCCTTCATAGCTTGCCTACTTTTTACTATTTAAAATTCCCAAGCCATAAATCGGCCACTTGGTACTCGCTTTAATGTTATTAATCAGCATCGCTACCAAAACTAAAGACACTGCACCGACCAAAACAGGGAAAATTAAGAAACTCCACTGGTAATGTATGCTGCTTGCGGTAAGTAAGATAACCAAAGGATTGGCCCCAGCAGGTGGATGAACACACTTAAATACTTGCATGAGTGCAATTGCACAGCCCACTGATAAAGCAATTGTAAAAATAGAAACACCGACAAATTTTAGAAAAAACAAACCCACAAAAGCCGAGATAAGATGCCCAAAAATAATATTTCTCGGTTGTGCCAAAGGTGACTGCGACACGGTATAGAGCAACACACAAGTCGCACCAAACGGCGCCATGATGAAGATATTGTGTGTGAGCTTACTCAACCACAAAAGTATAAAAATACTGAGCGTCCCCCCAATAAGGCTTCTTAAAACATCAACTTTAGTGGGCGATGGAGCGAGTTTTTCTTTGCCATAAAAGATCGAGAACATGGTTTTATTCCTTAAACAGACATTGCTTTTTAAAAAGCATATAGATAAAATTTCAAATAGTACAGATCTGTACTATTTTATTTTTTGGAAAAGTTTTATGTCAAAATCTGCCTTAAAAATATTAGATACAGCCGAGAAGTTATTTAATGAAAATAGTTTTGTCGGGGTTGGCGTTGACTTGATTCGCGATGAATCTGGTTGCTCTAAAACCACTATGTACACGTACTATAAAAATAAAAATCAACTGGTTAAGTCTGTGCTCGTTGCACGTGATGAACGGTTTAAGCAAAGCCTTTTGGGTTATGTTGGAGATGCAACAGGGTTAGAGGCCATCAATAAGATTCTGGATTGGCACACCAATTGGTTTAGACAAGATTTTTTTAAAGGCTGTTTATTTGTAAGAGCAGTCGCTGAATCTAACCAAGATGATCAAGACATTATTTCTATTTCTAAAGCCCATAAACAATGGATTAAAGTGTTGATTGCGGAAAACTGCAATATACCCAATGGTGAAGCTTTATCTGAGCTGATCTATACGGTGATTGAAGGCTTAATTAGCCGCTTTTTAGTCGATGGTTTCGATGAAACACTTGCAATAAACATGAAAAATTCTATTAATCAATTATTTAATATTCATCAACATTAGCATGAGAACTTAAAATGGAAGTGGACCATATTTTTATTTGTGTACAATCAGGCGCTCCAGAAGCTGAAACTTTAAAAAAATTCGGTCTAACAGAAGGTTCATCCAACAAGCACCCGGATCAAGGTACCGAAAACAGACGCTTTTTCTTTAAAAATAGCTTTATCGAATTAATCTTTTTAAATAATCCAGAAGAAGCTTCAAGTGATCTCACAAAACCGACTCTGCTTTTTGAACGACTAAGTGCTCAAAATAATATTGCGTCCCCTTTTGGTATTTGTTTTCGCCCTAAAAATAAAGATGATAACGGTGCAAAATTTCCTAATTGGGTTTACAAGCCAAGCTATTTACCAGCCAGCTTAGAAGTAAATGTTGCCAAAGATTCTGTGGTAACTGAACCGATGTGGTTCTTCCTTTCATTTGCTTCACGACCAGACCTTGCTGCAAAAGAAAAACAACAACCACTTGTTCATAGCAAAGATTTATCAGAAATCACTGCGATTAAACTTTCTATTCCAAACCTTGAAAAGCACCCTACTTCATTGCTGTTCAATTCGCTTGATGATTTTGAAGTGACTGATGGATCGGAGCATTTAATGGAAATTAGTTTTGATCATGAACCTCAAGGAATGATTCATGATTTCAGACCAGAGCTGCCGCTTATTTTTAAATATTAAAACTCTTAGTTTCTAATAAAAAACTGTGATTTATGGCAAATCACAGTTTTATTTAAATTGAATCACAGTAAAAACGGCAATAGCTTAAGCAATTTTCCCATCAATAATGCCCTTTTCCTTTAATGCAGCAAGCTCTTCTGCTGTTTTAAATCTCGATAAGATTTGAGCGGTATGTTCACCTAGCTCTGGCGGTGCATGATGATATTCAACTGGAGTATCAGACAACTTGATGGGTGAACCAATCGTTTGAAAGCTTTCATTCAAACGATGAGGAATATTCACCACCAAATTACGATGTACGATTTGTGGTTCAGCCAAAGCATCTTCAATAGAGTTGATAACACCTACGGGTACTTTAAGCGCATGAATCATCTCAACCCACTCTTTAGCAGTTTTATGCAAAAAGTGCTCCGACAATAAAGGAATCAGTTCATTTCGATATTTGACGCGGTCTTGGTTGCGCACAAATTTTTCATTTTCGAGTAACTCTGGATAACCAATCGCAACACACAAATCTTTAAACTGTTTATCGTTACCGCAAGCAATAATAAATTCTTTATCTTTAGCCTTAAAAGTTTGATACGGCACAATACTCGGGTGTTGATTACCCATGCGCTGCGGGGCTTTACCTGAAGCTAAATAGTTCATTCCCTGATTTGCCAGTGCCGCGACCTGTACATCAAGGAGTGACATATCAATATACTGACCGCGCCCCGTGTGCGAACGCGCAATCAATGCGGCCTGAATCGCGATGGTGGAATATAAACCCGTTTGAATATCTACCACAGCCACACCAACTTTTTGTGCACCACCGCCTGCCACATCATCAGGCTCGCCGGTAATACTCATTAAGCCGGACATACCTTGAATAATAAAATCATAACCGGGTTCTTCTGCACGTGGGCCATCTTGTCCAAAACCAGTAATCGAGCAATAAACAATATTTGGGTTTAGCTCACTTAAGGAAGCGTAGTCCAAACCATATTTAGCCAAAGACCCTGTCTTATAATTTTCAATGACGACATCCGCAGTCTTGGCGATTTCATAAATTAAGGCCTGACCTTCGGGTGTGGTTATGTCTACCGCAACCGAATATTTATTGCGGTTGGTACACTGGAAATAACCAGATTCACGAGTCATGTTTCCATCTTGATCGGGCATCCATGGTGGCCCCCACATACGGGTGTCATCACCGACTTGAGGACGTTCAATTTTAATCACTTCCGCGCCAAGGTCTGCCAAGATTTGCCCACACCACGGCCCTGCAAGCACACGACTTAAATCTAAAACCCGAATTCCTTGTAATGCACCCATAACGATACCCTTATCTTTTAGAAGGCACTCAACGCACCTTCTTGTCATTGTTTATGATTGTTTTTGCGGATCGTACTGACGATCTTTAATAAATAATCCCGGCAATACACCCGCCACAAAATACGCAGCGCCCATCACAATAAAGGCCATGGTAAACGTACCGCCCGATGCCAAGAAACCAATGGTAGCTGGTGCAATCGCTGCCCCGACACGACCAATGTTGTAAGCACCGCCAATGGCTGTTCCGCGCACATCGGTTGAAAAACTTTCAGCCATATAAGTCGCATTCACACCGTATGGAATGCCATATAAGAAGCCAAAAGTGATTAATAAATACAGAATATTGTCAGGGGTATTGAAGAAAATAATGATTGGCAAGAACACTGCGCTGGCTATTGTTCCAAACACAAAAACAGCACGGCGGTTAAATTTATCAGCAAGATAACCCGCTAAAATTTTGCCTAAAATCATTGCAGTATATGAACCCACCATATAACTGGTTAAGTTTTTAAAGTTCATATGCACTTCTGTTTCTAAATAACTTGGCATCCAGTTGTTAATGCCGTAATAACCAAACTGCAAGAAAAATGCTGTGGTCATCCACAACAGAAACATTTTACGGTGCTTAAAATTATTAAAGATTTGTTTGTAGATACTGCTACTTTTCGGCTTTTCAGCCACCACTCTTTCTTTAGATTGTCTATTGCCTTGCAAGCTTTCAATTTTGGTGAGCTGCCAAGATTTTGGCTCTGGTACAAAGCGTTGCAGGAAAATATTAACAAAAGCAGGCACCACAGTCAGGAAGAACAAAACACGCCAGCCATGATCTGGAATAATTGCGCCAGCTAATAACGTCGCAGCAATATAACCTACGGTCTGACCCGTCTGTAATGTGCCCAATACCGTTGTACGGTACGTGGTTGGCACATATTCAGCCATTAAGGTATTACATGCCATATAAAGCGCTCCAATTCCTAAAGCACCAATAAAACGTAGAGCCATAAATTGCTCGAAGCTTTGCGTAAAACCCAATAAGCAAGTCGCTACAGAAAAGAAGGTTACTGAGTTGGCAATGGTTCGTACGCGACCAAACTTATCACATGCCCAACCACCCAAAATACCGCCAATACCCATCCCAGCCAAAGAAGCACTGCCTAAGGCACCCGCTTGAAAGGTACTTAAACCAAACTCTGCCTTTAAACTGGTCAAGCTATAAGACAACAGCATAATATCTATGCCATCGACCACCATTGCAAAATAGGCAAATAACAACGCCCATTTCCATGTATTTGGTCCAATCTTTTCGTATGTCCCAAGGTTACTTGGAAATGTATTTCTTAATTCTTTCGATATTACTTGAACGTCATTGTTCATCTTTAGTTCCTCATTTTCCCAAATGAGTCATCGATAGCTTACTTATGTTTTCTGTATGACTTAATCTTCTATACTTTTCATAATCTTACATTTAGTTTTAAGTACACAGAGGCGTATCTTTACATGAGTATCCTTACGATGAATCTTGTCATTATCCATAAATTTTTGCGTAAAAATCCCTAAAGGCGTTCTCGAAAGAACACCTCTATCTTTTAAATGAATGAGTTAGTTACTAAATGCTGCGATGCCTGTTTGTGCACGACCTAGAATTAAAGCATGAACGTCATGTGTACCTTCATAGGTGTTCACAACTTCAAGATTGACCAAATGGCGTGCCACGCCAAACTCGTCACTAATACCGTTTCCACCCATCATGTCACGCGCCATGCGGGCAATATCAAGCGCTTTCCCACAGTTATTACGCTTAATTAAAGATGTGCCTTCAACTGATGCAATGCCTTCATCTTTCATACGGCCAAAACGTAAAGCCACTTGCAAACCCAACGCAATTTCAGTTTGCATATCTGCCAGTTTCTTTTGAATCAACTGATTGGCGGCCAACGGACGACCAAATTGTTTGCGGTCCATGGTGTATTGATGTGCGGTATGCCAGCAGAACTCGGCAGCACCCATTGCCCCCCATGCAATGCCATAGCGGGCGCTATTTAGACAGGTAAATGGGCCTTTTAAACCTCGAATTTCAGGGAATGCGTTCTCTTCAGGTACAAATACGTTATCCATCACGATTTCACCTGTAATCGATGCACGTAAACCGACCTTGCCATGAATGGCAGGTGCAGATAGACCTTCCCAGCCCTTTTCTAAAATGAAGCCGCGAATATCACCGACATTACCTTCAGCAGAAACTTCTTTTGCCCAAACAACAAATACATCGGCAATTGGACTGTTGGTAATCCACATTTTTGCGCCGCTTAAACGGTAACCACCATCAACTTTTTTAGCACGGGTAATCATACTGCCCGGGTCTGAACCATGATCAGGCTCGGTCAAACCAAAACAACCAATGTATTCACCAGTAGCTAGTTTAGGTAAGTACTTTTGCTTTTGCTCTTCGGTACCAAATTCATGAATCGGAACCATCACCAATGAGCTTTGCACACTCGCCATAGAGCGGTAGCCCGAGTCGACATATTCAATTTCACGCGCAACTAAACCGTAACTCACATAGTTCAAACCAGCACCGCCATATTGCTCAGGAATGGTTGGGCCCAGTAAGCCAAGCTCTCCCATTTCACGAAAAATAGATGGATCTGTTTTTTCATGACGGAATTGTTCAAGTACACGTGGTTGCAAGCGTTCTTGGCAATAGGCATGAGCCGCATCACGAATCATGCGCTCATCTGGGCTAAGCTGTTGTTCAATTAAAAATGGGTCTTGCCAGTTAAATTGAACTTTTGCTTTTTTTGTTATCACCATGTGATTCATCGCATCCTCTGCTTGATTTGATCTTCTTTATTTAACTCGATGTTATGCGTGAAAAATGCAGTAATCAAACGATAAATGTTCATGCAGATATGCGACTTACGCATATTTAAAATAAGAAGGTTTAAATTTAGATATTTAATTCGTTGTATTTCATTAAAAATGGCTTATTTTTATACTAAACTTTGATATCTGCATGTAGGTCATATGCTGTTTTGAAATATGACGACAAATAAAAGGATTTTATTTATGCGAAGAAGCATCCCGTCTATTCAGGGCCTGATTTGCTTTGAAAGTGCAGCAAAACATCTAAGTTATACCTACGCTGCGCAAGAGTTATGTATTACCCAAAGCGCGGTATCTCGCCAAATTCAGCAATTAGAAGATTTCTTGGGTGTTGAACTTTTTATACGTACTCGGCATGGTGTTGAACTCACCATTGCAGGACAACAATACTTTAAAAGTATTAAACCCTACTTATTAGGGCTAGAGAAATGTACGGCCGATGTGATTTCTCATAAAGGTTTAGGTGGAACATTAAAGTTAGGTGTAGTTCCTACCTTCGCAACGCGATGGTTATTACCCAAACTCCATCTTTTAAATCAAAAACACCCTGAAATTACGGTTCATTTAGAAACCAGTACCAAGCCCTTTTTATTTAATGACAATATTTTTGATGCTGCGATTTTTGCAGGTACGCAGCAGCAAATTGACCACTGGCCCGGCATACAAGCGCATTATTTAATGGATGAAGAAATTGTACCTGTATGCTCACCAAGACTCATCGAAAAGTATTTTCCAGATGCTGTGATGATTAATGAAAATACCTATGATTTAAGCTCTGAAGATCTGCTGAAAATTCCCCTACTGCAACAAACCACTCGGCCTAGTATTTGGCAAGAATGGTTTCTGACTCATCAGATGCAACACCCGAAACCTTTTGATGGACAACGCCATGAGTTATTTTCAATGCTTGCGGTTGCTGCGAGTCATGACATGGGAATGGCTTTAATTCCACAAATGTTGATTGAGTCTGAACTACAAAAAAAGGAACTGGTGATTGTTTCCAATAAAAAATTAAAAGGCAGCCGAAAGTACTACCTCATCCATTCGAGCCAAGACATCTCACCGACTATTCAAAAATTTGTTGAGTGGATTTACCAAGAACTAGAACAACTAAAGACTAATACGAATTAGCTCAGTAGCTTTCATTTACGCCCAATACTCACAAAAAAAGGTTGTGATTAATCAAATCACAACCTTTTTAGTTAAGCGTTAATGGCTTTGAAATTAATATTTCATTAATTGAATATCTGAACCGCTACGTTTCGGGTCAATTAAGATTTTGGCATGCTGTTCAGGGTCACGTAATGCTTCAAATGCACTAGTAACACCCTCTAAACCAACAACACCGGTAATGAGCGGTGAGCAGTTCACTTTACCTTCTGCAATCATATGCAGCGCATCTCGAAACTCAAGCGGTGTATAGCCCAACACAAACTGAATTTCTAACTCTTTATTAATTGCAAGTGCGGGTTCTATTTTATCACTTTGCATGCAGACGCCCACCCCAACAATTCGGGAAAACAAAGGTGCTCCTTCAATAATTTGCTGCAAAACACCCGGTACGCCCACACACTCAAAAATAATAGGACGTTTTGGCAAAGCACCTAATTTATCAATCATGCGCCATCCATGCCACCAAGGTAAGCGAGTCGCTTGTAACTTATCAAACAACCCCATGCCCATGTTAATAGCATCCGAAACATTGCCAAGTAAACCAAACTCTTTCCAGTTAGCAAATGGCGATGTCTCTTTAGGGTCTACCACAATATCGGCACCGCATTGCTCGGCAAGCTTACGACGGTTTGGAGAAAAGTCGCTGGCAACTACAGTTTTAACCCCAGCTGCTTTAAGCATTAATATGACACCTAGCCCAACAGGACCACAGCCAATTACAATCGCAGGTTCACCAGTTTTCACACGGCTACGACGAACAGCATGCAATGCAACCGCCATAGGTTCAGTCATGGCAGCACTATCTGCATCTAGACCATTCGGTACTTCAAACATCAAGCTCGATTGAGCCAATACTTGCTCAGCATAACCGCCCGAAGCATTTGGGGAAAGTCCTGTAGACAAATAACCATGCTGATCTACATTTAAAAGCGGCATTGCACAAACGAGTGTGTCGGCTTTAAATTTATGACGTGTTTTTGGACCGTAGTCTAAAACCTTGCCGCAAAACTCATGTCCTAGTACAAACGGGTCTGTGGACTTCGCTAAACCATTAAACCCTACACGTGCAGCCAAATCATGCATGTGGTCGCAGTGGTGCTGCATATGTAAATCTGAACCACAGATCCCGCATCGCACCACTTCCAATAAAACTTGCCCTTTTGCAGGTGTTAAATTCGGTTGATCCACGACTTGTAATGTTGCTTGATGACAAAGTACCGACTTCATTTGAGTGCTTCCTATTTCTTCTTTTTCATTTACTTGCCAGAAATAGATTTCTACAGATAAATTAATCGCTTTATCGGTTTGGTCTTTAGCAAGCCTTTATTCATCTTTACAACTAAAAGGCAAAATACCAATGACCATTCTTCAGCCAATCCACTCTTGAAGAGTCAACAAAACAGGCTCAGCGAAATTAAAAACAATAAAAATCTTGGTGCTTGTATCTTACACAGACTGCGTTGTCTTCTTAGGCCAGAACAATGTCATCAAAATTAAAACTTATACAAATATAGTAAGTTCAAAAAACTCAACTCAATGCTTTTCACAAAAACATAGCAAATCCAAACTTTTAACAGCAGCTCTAAACGGGCATGATGAACTGATACGAACAGATAAGAAGAAGTCTATGATTACAAAAACACTCCCCCTTACAGATATACACCGCCACCTTGATGGCAACATCCGCATTCAAACCATTTTAGAATTAGGCCAACAATACCATTTAGATTTGCCTGCTTACGACATTGAAACTTTACGACCACACGTACAAGTGATGGATAACCAACCAGACTTATTAAGTTTTTTATCTAAGCTCGATTGGGGCGTAAAAGTATTAGCCAGTTTAGATGCCTGCAAACGTATTGCTTTTGAAAACATGCAAGATGCAGCACAACAAGGCCTAGACTATGTAGAACTACGTTTTTCACCGGGTTATATGGGAATGACACATCAACTTCCACTTGAAGGCGTTGTTGAAGCAGTTATTGCAGGCGTAAAAGAAGGCAGTCAAGCTTACGGGGTAAAAGCGAATTTAATTGGCATTATGAGCCGTACTTTTGGTCAGGAAGCCTGCGAAAAAGAATTAAATGCCCTGCTTGCCCATAAAAATGATATTAAAGCGTTGGATCTTGCCGGAGATGAGCTTGGTTTTCCGGGCAATTTATTTATTGAACACTTTAAAAAAGCACGTGATGCAGGTTGGCACATTACGGTACATGCAGGTGAAGCTGCCGGCCCAGAAAGTATTTGGCAAGCTATTGAAGAATTAGGTGCCGAACGAATTGGACATGGCGTTAAAGCAGTTCAAGATTTAAAACTTTTAGATTATTTAGCGAAACATAAGATTGGGATTGAGTCTTGTCTCACCTCAAATATTCAAACCAACACAGTATCTTCTTTAGCAGAGCACCCATTAAAGAATTTTTTAGAACATGGTGTACTTGCCACTATTAATACGGATGATCCAGCGGTTGAAGGCATTGAGATACAACATGAATATTTAACTGCTGCCCCTTTAGCTGGTTTAAGCCCTGAGCAAATTTATACAGCTCAAGAAAATGGTCTTAAAATCGCATTTTTGTCAGATCAAGAAAAAGATGAGTTAAGGCAGAAATATCAATAACAGAGAACAGAGCTTATATAAATAAGTTCAAATATTGGAGCGTGTATGAATTAAATTTAGATATATAAAACAAAAAAAAATCCTTCCACCTTTAAGGCTAGAAGAAATTGTTTTTAATATTTGGGATATTTTCAAAGCTTGAACGCTTTTAAATATGGTCGGAGCAGTAGGATTCGAACCTACGACCCCCTGGTCCCAAACCAGGTGCACTACCAGGCTGTGCTATGCTCCGAAATTGGGGTGAATGACGGGATTCGAACCCGCGACAACTGGAATCACAATCCAGGGCTCTACCAACTGAGCTACATCCACCATCAAATAAGTTCTATGTACCAAGCTACCAAATGGCGCGCCTGACAGGATTCGAACCTGTGACCATCCGCTTAGAAGGCGGATGCTCTATCCAACTGAGCTACAGGCGCTTAACCGATGATGCTTATCATGCGATACTTCGCCGATCTTAAAATATTATTTTAAGTGGTCGGAGCAGTAGGATTCGAACCTACGACCCCCTGGTCCCAAACCAGGTGCACTACCAGGCTGTGCTATGCTCCGATCTATCTCAGCTTTTGCTGTATCGCACATCGTGCGGTACGGTGTGCATTCTAGGCGCGACGCCCTCAGACGTCAACACCTATTCTAAAAAAAAGTTAAAAATCCTTATCAAATGTATATTTAACAAGCATTTTGAGGTTTTTTAACGTTTTAACGATGCACTAAAGGCTAACATTCGATCTAAAGGCATTTTGGCACGTTCAGCTAGCGCTGGATCGACGTGTATTTCCTGATCAGCTTTTTGTAAAACTTCTAAAATTCCGTCAAGTTCATTCATTGCCATCCACGGACAGTGAGCACATGAACGACAAGTTGCCCCCTCACCCGCTGTTGGCGCCTCAACTAAAATCTTATTGGGTACTGCTTGCTGCATTTTGTAGAAAATACCGCGGTCTGTTGCCACAATGAGTCTTTCGTTTGGCAAAGTCTGTGCAGCTTTAATGAGTTGAGACGTACTACCTACCGCATCGGCAATTTCTACAACCGATTCTGGCGACTCTGGATGTACCAATACAGCAGCGTCTGGATACAGTGCTTTCATGCTGGCAATACCACGTGCACGGAATTCTTCATGCACAATACATGCACCATCCCAAAGCAACATATCAGCACCGGTTTTCTTTTGAATATAGCGACCTAAGTGCTGATCTGGTGCCCAAATAATTTTTTCGCCCAAGCTGTCTAGGTGCTCAACAATTTCAACCGCACAGCTTGAAGTTACGACCCAATCTGCACGTGCTTTAACAGCAGCCGATGTGTTTGCATAAACAACTACAGTATGGTCAGGGTGTTGATCACAAAATGCTGTGAACTCATCAACTGGACAGCCCAAGTCGAGTGAGCAAGTCGCTTCAAGTGTCGGCATTAAAATTGTTTTTTCAGGAGATAGAATTTTAGCTGTCTCTCCCATAAACTTTACACCAGCCACAACCAGTGTAGAAGCAGCATGATCGCGTCCAAAACGGGCCATTTCTAAAGAATCAGAAACACATCCACCTGTTTTTTCAGCAAGCTCTTGTACTTCAGGGTCGCAATAGTAATGAGCAACAAGGACAGCATCACGTTTTTTGAGCTCTGCTTCGATCTGTGCAAACTTTTGTTGTTTTGCTTCTTCACTTAAGCGATTGTCTTTTGGCTCACCTAAACGGTCTAAATGCGCTTGTACAATGTTTTTTGCATCGTTGGCAATTAAAGTCGCATCACTCATAAAACGTCTTCTCTATCCTTTATGCTGGCATACCTGCTCGCATATAACGTTACTGCTTAAATGATTTAATAGATTGAATCATTTAATATCAAAAGTTGGGGCTAATAAAAAAGCCTCTTTGTCGAGGCTTGATTATAACTGAATATTTACGAACGGTAATCTGCATTAATCTTGACATAGTCGTAAGATAAATCGCATGTGTAGACTGTATCTTTGGCTTGTCCGCGACCTAAGTCAACACGAATGGTAATTTCGGTTTGTGCCATAACACGTGCGCCCGCTTCTTCAGTATAGTCCTCGGCTGCACCACCATCTTTACAGATTTGTACGTCGTCTAGCCATACCTGAATTTTAGACACGTCTAAGTCTTTCACTCCAGCATAGCCAATTGCCGCTAAAATACGTCCCCAGTTCGGGTCAGATGCAAACAGTGCAGTTTTAACGAGTGGAGAATGTGCAATGCTATACGCAATGTCACAACACTCTTGAGTATTACCACCACCCTCTACAGCAACAGTAATGAACTTGGTCGCACCTTCGCCATCACGTATAATTAACTGTGCTAAACGGTTCATGACACGAGCAAGCACTTCTAATACTTTTGCGTAGCGCACATCGCTGTCTGATGTAATTTCAGTGCCACCAGCCTGACCAGTCGCCACAAAAATACAAGAGTCATTTGTTGAAGTATCACCATCAATGGTAATACGGTTAAATGAATGCTCAACCGTTGTCTTTAATAGCTTTTGGACTAAATCGCGGCTAATAGGCGCATCTGTAGCAACAAAGCTCAACATGGTTGCCATGTTTGGACGAATCATTCCAGCACCTTTACTAATACCGGTCATGGTATAAGTAATGCCATCAAGTTCAAATTGTTCAGATGCACCTTTAGGAACTGTATCTGTCGTCATAATGCCAGTTGCTGCATCATTCCAAGCAGCCTCTTGTACGCTATTTAATGCAGGTTGAAGACCAGCAAGTAAACGTTCCATTGGAAGCTGCTCACCAATCACCCCTGTAGAAAACGGAAGTACTTCAAAACTGTTCACACCAGCAAGCTCAGCTAACTTCGCGCAAGTAGCTTGAGCATTTTTTAAGCCTGTAGGTCCAGTACCCGCATTGGCATTACCTGTATTAATTACTAAATAACGAGGATTGCCTTGGGCAAGATGCGCTTTAGAGACATGAACAGGTGCTGCACAGAAGGCGTTTTGAGTAAATACACCCGCAACATTTGAACCTTCTGCAAACTCAAAAATGACTAAATCTCGTCGGTTTTGGTAACGTACATATGCTTCTGTTGAGCCAATTTTTACACCTTTTACCACATGCATTTGTGGCATTGTTACGTCGCCGACAGCCATTTTTAGAACATCCAGAGTTTGTTATGAAAAGATCAATATTTCAGAAAATAGCGAGGTCATAAAACCCGCTTTATATGAAATATCAGTATTGACAGCTTATTAGAAAAGCCTGAAAAAATCGAGCGCTAAAAATAGCTTATTTTTGCTCTAATTTTAATAAAATATCTTTCTTATCAAGACCACCAGCAAAACCCACTAAAGCACCACCCGCGCCAATGACTCGGTGACAAGGTGCAATAATTGAAATCGGGTTTTTACCATTGGCAGCCCCTACTGCTCGTACTGCTTTTTCATTGCCAATTTGAACAGCTATCTCTTTATAACTTCTTGTTTCGCCATAAGGAATGCTGAGTAATGCGGTCCATACCTGTTTTTGAAATGGTGTACCTTCAAAATCTAATGGCAATGTAAATTCACGGCGTTTGCCTTCAAAGTATTCTTTTAACTGTTGCTCAGTTTTTAATAAAACCGGATGCTCAGCTTGTTCGACCAGCTCTGCCAGTCGAACACGTTTTGGATTTTCATTGTCCCAAAGTACTGCCACCAAAGCATTTTCATTCGCAACTAGTTTTAATTGCCCAACAGGCGAATTGATATACTTATAAGACAGCAACATACTTTATCCTTTTAAGATGGAGACGAAATTTTCATTAGAACCAGTCCCGATACAATCAGTACAGCGGCAATCATTCTCATTGCACCAATAGGCTCATGAAGAAAAAATATACCCACTAAAAATGATCCAATTGCACCTATGCCTGTCCAAACCGTATAAGCAGTACCAAGAGGTAAAGTTTTCATTGATATTGAAAGTAGAACTACACTCAAAATCATAAAAACTACGGTAATAACACTAGGGGTTAAACGTGTAAAACCTTCAGACATTTTCATAGAATATGCCCAAATGATTTCAAATACACCTGCTAAAATTAAAATAGCCCAAGCCATAACATTCACTAATTTTTATAGTGTCAGGTCGTCCCGACATGATTACCCATTATGGGGGAGGTCGTTCCTCCTTATGTGAAGACTCAGTTTACTTTAAAATAAAAAATGAAGGCAAACCCGAACTCAAGCTTGCCTTTATCAGAAAATATTATACATTTTTGAGTTGTAGAATTTTCCGAGCACCATTTAAAACAAACAAAACAATAATCAATCCAATAATTAAATCAGGATAACGAGAGCCAGTGATTGCAACTAATATTCCCGCAATAATGACACCTAAGTTTACGATGACGTCATTGGCAGAGAATATATAACTCGCCTTCATATGTGCCCCACTCTCCTTATGATCTCTCATTAAATAAAGACAACTAACATTGGCTGCAAGCGCTAAACCACCAATTAAAATCATGAGAATTGAAACAGGTTCACTGCCGTATATAAAACGACGTAATACATCAACTAACACAATCATGGCTAAGCCAAACTGAAACCATCCGGAAATATATGCAGCCTTTAATTGAGCATTGAGGTTTTTACCCACCACAAATAAAGCAATTCCATAAATTGCCGCATCGGCAAACATATCGAGTGAGTCAGCAATTAATCCTGTTGATGACGCAATGATGCCTGCCATAAATTCGATAAAAAACATCACTGCATTAATAAGTAACAACCATTGTAAAACCTGTTTTTGTGCTGCATTGGCTGAAGAGCTAACACGTACCTTTTTAGGCTTTTCAACGGGTTCATAGTGAGGTTGAGTTTGCTGTAACTCTGCCCCTAAACCTAGGCGTTGCAGACTTTGGGTAATTTTTTCAGCTTCTGTACTGTGATATACCGCTAAATGACGAGTAGGTAAATCAAATTCAAGTTCTTGAATATGTTCAGCATAAGGTGCTAAAGCCATTCGCACCATTTGCTCTTCTGCTGCGCAATCCATGTGAGGAATATGGTAATAACTCACCCATTGGATTTTATTCACCATAGGTTCACTCGGCATAGAATAGTCCTGAGTTGCTACGCTTGAGCACCCACAGCTTGAGCAGCTTTTATTTACATTTATTTGATTCTCTTGTTTTTCTAAAGCCATCTTTGCACCATAACTGACACAAAAAACAATGCCATCAGTATAAACCAATGGCATGTCATTAAGCTTAATTTTTGTTCGGCAATTAAAACTTAAGTGTTAACCCAGCTCCATAATACCAACCATGTTCAGAGTCGGTTCCTGTTTGCCAAGCAGTTTGTTTAAAACCTTTTTCATAACTGTAACCGACATCAACAAATGGCATGACCTTTTTATTGATTTCATAACGGGTTTGAAAACCGGCTTGTAAACTCGACAGACCAGTTTTAATGGCATAGCGAGACTCATCCTGTAATACAACATCTGCTTTTAAGTAAGGTTTACCAATTAACTTTTGAGTAAAGAGTAAGTCTCTTTCAGTCTCTAAGCTTAACTTCCATAGCTGGTCTTCACCTGCATAAAGATAGGCATCGGTTTCAAAAAAGTAAGGCGCCATGCCATGTAAACCCACTACACCTGCCCAGCGATCTTGATTTCCAGCTTCTCTTTGTAAACGTTCATAATTTACACCAGCCTGTACATCCCAATAATCGGCAACATTGCGGCTATAAAGTACTGAACCACCATAATTAGCATCTTCTGACTCGGCTTTTTCAACGTGGGCTTTGATGAATAATTTGTTTTCATCAGTCCCTACCCAGCTTTCTAATTCAGACGAAAAACGTCCTTCCCCTTCTTCATTTTGAGTCCAGCCAGTATCAATTTTTGTTGCTTGATAAACCTGTCCACCATGTTCACGTAAATGATCATGCGTTAAGGGTTCTTGTGCCAAAACAAGAACCGGTACACTAGAGAAAGCACCGCAACAGATCATTTGAGAAAATAACTTAGTGATGCGCATGACTAGCTCCTTTTTCATTTTCAGATTGAACAGGTGCTTGAGATGCATCTACTGCTCCATCATTCACTTGAGCCACAATCAACTTATTCATCATCCCTGCACTCATGTGATAAAGCAGATGGCAATGAATCGCCCATTCTCCTAAAGCATCGGCTGTTAATAACGCAGTAACTGTCTTTCCTGGTGGAACAATAACGGTATGTTTATTTGGCAAGTTTTCAGCTTGCTGACCATTTTCCAATTGCATGAACATGCCATGTAAATGCATTGGATGAGCCATCATGCTGTCATTCACGAACTTCAAGCGAATACGTTCGCCATACTTAACTTGCAATGGCTCAGCTTCGCTAAATTTCTTGCCATTAATGGTCCAGATATAACGCTCCATGTTGCCGCCTAAACGAATAACAAGCTCTCGTTCTGGCGCACGTGTGTCTGGCTGAGGTGTTAAAGATTGCAAATCACTATATTGCAGCGCTTTCATATCCTCTGGTGTTGAAGCATTTGCCCAGCCATAAACGGGCTCATCCTTTTTAGGCTTATTCTCAGATTGCGCAGGCATCTCATGCTTCATATTCATCATCGCGTGGTCATGTTCGCTAGACGACATTGCCTGCATATCATGTTTCATTTGAGGCATCGCTGACATGTCATGCTTCATTTGCATCATAGAGTGATCATGTTCTTCAGATGACATATTTTTCATGTCATGATGATGGTTAACACTATCTTGAACCGCCTCTTTTTTCATTTTAGGCATTGATGACATGTCATGTTGCATAGTCATTTGATGGTCAGCATGTTGATCACTTTTACCACCATGATTCATGCCCATATCGTCCATAGTTAACAAAGCACGCGGACGCGGCTGTGGTATTTGAATTGGCCCAACAACCTGCGTATTTTCATCATGCAAAGTACCGATAGCGAAACCACTACGGTCAATAGACTCTGCTTCAATCTGATAATTTGCTTGTTTAGGTTCTACAATGACATCGTAAGTTTCCGCTGTGCCAATACGAAACTCGTCAATTGCAACAGGTTTAACTGGCTGTCCGTCTGCACTCACGACTGTCATTTTTAAATTTGGAATTCTGACATCAAAAAAAGACATTGCCGATGCATTAATAAATCGTAATCGAACCTTATCGCCAGCTTTGAAGTTACCTGTCCAGTTTTGCACTGGTGTCTTGCCGTTAACTAAGAAGGTATAACCCGTCACATCAGATATATCTGTTTTTAACATTCGCATCTGATTCCACATCGAACGATCTTGCCAAGTTGCCTTTAAGCCTTGTGCTTTAACTTGCTTCCAAACATCAGATACGGTTTCACGGCGGTTTTGATAATACTCAGCAGATTTCTTCAAATTCTTTAAAATACTATCACTAGAAGAGTTATGAAAATCTGAAAGCATCACCACATAATCACGGTCAGCTTTTTCATGCGCCGCTACGGGTATTTTTCCTTTTGGATAAATCACGAGCGGGCCATATAAACCATCTTGCTCTTGGCCTTTACTATGGGCGTGATACCAATATGTGCCATTTTGTTTCACCTTAAAACGGTAAACAAAATCTCCGTTTGGCGCGATTCCTTTAAAACCATTGAAACCCGGTACACCATCCATTAACCCAGGTAGTAATAAGCCATGCCAGTGTAAAGAGGTATCTTGATTCTTTAATTGGTTATGAACGTGAATAACAGCCTCATCTCCTTCCTCAAACTCAAGGAGTGGTGCTGTAAACTTGCCATTTACGGTAATTCGCTTGAGCGGCTGACCCGTAACATTGACCTGTTGTTCATTAATATTAAGGTGATATTCCTTAATTGCCGCGAGGGTCCATGGTGAAACCAATAGACCAAATACAGCGACGAGGCTGCTAATTGTTTTATGAGACATTGCTGTAATCCTTTGAACTAAAAAATAAGTAAGAAAGGATTAAGCTTTTGGAGGACGTAAGATTTCTTGCCAGTATCCGGCTAAATGTTGAGCCTGATAAATACTACTAAATTGAGATGAAATAGGAATAAATGATGTTTCAATATCTGGTACAGCTTGCTGTAAAGCCAGATTCACCATTTGGCAATGGACTGGGTTACAGTCTTGGCAGTGTTCACCATGTTGATGAGAAACTTTAACCATAGATTGATGACATATCGCCTGATCATCAGCTTGAACATGCATCGTGTGATGTGTCATTTGTTGACTATGGCATGGCATTGTATGAAGATCATGCTGCATAGGCATCTGAGCAACAGACACGCCACTCCACCCAATGACCAAAGTCATTAGGAACACAAACCAAGCATACTTGCGTAAGTGTTGCAGCGTCATCATTTATTGCCTTGAGCAATCCATTTACCTATGGGATATAAGCATAACCAAGTTTTAAAACAGATACAATTTTACATTTTAATTGATTGTTTTTATGGTCATTAAGCAAACGGAGCTTGATGCTGAAGAATTAAATCAATCACTTCTAATACACCTTCTCGTTCATTACTTACCGTTGTATAAGGTGCTACTGCTTTTAAAGCTTCAATAGCATTTTCAACCGCAAACCCATAACCAACTGCTTTAATCATCTGAATATCATTATTGTTATCGCCAATCGCAACCACTTGATTAGCTTCAATCTGCCATTTTTGCAATAATAGCTTCAAACCATGTGCTTTATGTTGGTCCGGAAGTATCAAATCGATAAAACCAAAACCACTTGAAACAGGAACCAATATTTTATCTGCCACAAAACTTTGCTTCTGAAAATGTTCAAAAATTGCAAAACTTTCGTTTTCCTGAGCAGTAAAAGTAATTTTACACACCAGATCATCTAACGTATAAAAGTCATCGATAACTGTCAGCTTCTCAAAATATCGAGCGACTTTAGCGTAGTCCTCTGCATTCATACTCCTATGTACATAAGCGCTCTGTTTTCCACAGATCACCATAGTCGAGGTATACACAGAGTCAATCGCTTTTAGAATCTTACCAAACTGTTCTTTGCTTAAATGGGCAAAAGCAATTTCTTGCCCTGCATCAACAACATGTGCCCCATTTTCTGCAATGAAAGCAATTTCATGATTAATTTCTGGAAAATAGGTCACAAGCTTTGCAAGTTGGTTACCGCTGGCCACCACAAAATGAATATTATTTTGTTTTAGTTGTTCATACTGTTTTAAAAAACGTGCTTTGTTGTACTGCTTCTTAGAATTAAGAAAAGTCCCATCCATATCTACCGCTAAAATTTTTACCGACATTAATTATCAAGATCTCTTACTAAAAACTTATTAAAGCAAATTTAGCTTTACTTTTCATGACACTTTTACAGTTTTCTATCTATTATGTTTTAAAAGCTTTACACAGCTCTATCTCGTTTTTTGCACAGGTTATTTTTTAGTAAAGCTCAATAAAAAATCAGGTAATAAAATATTCAATATGCGTAAAAAAAGAACGCCAAAACGTTCTTTTTTCATAGCTTTTGTCTAGAGAATAAACGGTTGATCTAATTTTGTTTATTTTACCAACATCTTATCCATACGGTTATCAACACAGTTATCCATACAGTTATAAACAAAGTTATCCACATGAGCGAAGATAAGGAAAGCACTGCTTTGCCTGAGCGCAAGACGAACAGCTGTGCTGTGAGTGGCGAAGATTAACCACACTTTCCCAAGCGCAAGACGAACAGCTATGCTGTGAGTGGCGAAAAACACATCTCACCTTATCCAAGCACAAAAAAGCTGTTAAACCTCTTTCGTCCCTACTTTAGCAAGCTCTGCACGCATTTGATCAATCACGACTTTATAATCTGGTTGACCAAAAATTGCTGAACCAGCAACAAACATATCTGCACCCGCTTCTGCAATTTCACGAATATTTGCTGGGCCCACACCACCATCTACTTCTAAACGGATATCACGGCCACTTGCATCGATAATTTTGCGCGCTGCACGTAATTTTTCTAAAGTCATTGGAATGAACTTTTGTCCGCCAAAGCCAGGGTTTACACTCATTATTAAAATTTGATCTACTTTATCAAGCACATAATCTAAATGGTGTAACGGCGTTGCTGGGTTAAAGACTAAACCTGCTTTAGCACCACCAGACTTAATCAGTTGTAATGAACGATCAATGTGGTCAGATGCTTCTGGATGAAACGTAATGATATCTGCACCAGCTTCTAGGAAATCACCAATAATACGGTCAACTGGAGACACCATTAAATGCACATCAATTGGAGCTTTAACACCATAGTTTTTTAGAGCCTTACATACACCAGCACCAAAAGTTAAGTTTGGAACGTAGTGATTATCCATCACGTCAAAATGCACTACATCTGCACCTGCAGCTAACACTTTGTCTACATCTTCGCCTAAACGAGCAAAATCGGCAGATAAAATAGAAGGAGCAATCAAATAAGGCTTGGACATAGGTGGATGACCTGGCTAGAAATTTAAGGAGAGGCTGAAAATTATAACAAAAAAGAACCTCCTTGACCCGCTCTTCCTTGCCTAAATCACAACATTTCAAGCTTGCAACGTAACGTTGCTATTATAGAATGCCAAGTGCCATACGAATTTGTTAAGGCACATTAAACCAATGTGAGGATTGATAATGAAAAGTACGACTCATCTATTAACAAATGATGGAAAACGCATTGCAAAACGTCTCGTTAACCATTGGAAACATAAGTTTGAAGTACAAGAAACTGAGCAAGACTTTAAAATCTTAATGCCTACAGCAACCATTACACTTGCACCTCAAACAGAGCAGTTAAATGTTGCTATTGATAGTCAGTTAGATGACCACGACCACTTGGAAAAAGTTGTCCTTGATCATCTAAACCGTATGGCTCAACAAGAATTTGAGGTGGAATGGCAACACTAATTAGCCAGCGACCTTTTCTAATTGGATCGCATGGAACTGTAAGTGCTCATCCATAAAGGTCTGGATAAAGTAATAACCATGATCATAGCCCGCATGTTGTCTTAAAGTTAAAGGCTGTCCTACTTTTAAACATGCTTGCTTAAATTTTTCAGGGTGAAGTTGTTCATAAAATTGATCATCTAATCCCTGATCAACCAAAATTTCGCTAAAAACTGCACCATTTTTTGAGACTAAAGCTGTGGCATCATGGTCCAACCAGCTCTCACGATCTGCGCCTAAATAATGGCTAAATGCTTTTCCGCCCCATGCACATTCGCTTGGTGCACAGATCGGTGCAAAAGCAGAAACTGACTTAAACTTTTCAGGATATTTAAAAGCCAAAGTTAGTGCGCCGTGGCCCCCCATAGAATGCCCAAAGATACCAACTTGTTGAGCATTTATTGGAAAACTTTTTAAAATGAGTGGATATAACTCATCAATTAAATAACTTTCCATCTGATAATGTTCAGACCAAGGTGCTTGTGTGGCATTAATATAAAAGCCCGCACCTTGTCCTATATCCCAATTGTCACCTACTGCGACTTGTTCGCCACGAGGTGAAGTATCAGGCGTAATCAATATCAGACCAAGATGGGCTGCCATATGCTGCGCATGTGCTTTAATGGCAAAGGTTTCCTCCGTACACGTTAACCCAGCGAGATAAAACAAAGTTGAACAGGCTTTCCCTTCCAAAGCTGCTGGTGGTAAATAAACACCAAACTTAGTAGAGCCTTTTAATAATTGAGAATCAAACTGGTAAATGCGCTGCTCACCCTCAAAGCAACGGTTTTTTTGCAGGAGTTGCATCGTTTTTAGCCTCTGTTTGTGTTTGAGCAATATTTACACTACCTGTACTTTGCTGTGGGAAAAGATATTTTTCCAACTGAGGTAGCATAAGTTCCATATTCTTACCAATCACCCATTGCGGTTCTGAAGGGTCTACTCCTTGAGCCACTTCCCATTTGGTCACGGTTTGCTTGGCAGCATTAAAAGAATCTTTCATAGAAGACTGCTCTCGCATCGCCAAGTCAAAGAAAGCTCGTCCAAAATAGGTGTAATCAGCTTCGTTATTACAACCAAAAGAAGTTTTGTCTGCCGCAGATGCCGTAATAATTAAAGTATCTGGTGACTGCAAAGCGGGAATGAAACTTCCTGAATAACAAGCAGAAATGACAATCACGCGCCAACGAATACCAGCTTTATCGAGCGTTTCACGTAACCATTTCGGATCGACCTGTCCCAAATCTAGAGGAGCATTTTCAATTTCAAAATGGTTTTGCTCACCATGCGATGTCATATATAAAAATAGTACATCACTATCGCGGTTCATTTGTTGGCCCATACGGCGTAGAGCCAACTCTATACTGGTTTTAGATGCAATCGGGATTTCGGTTCGGGTATCTGGGTTATTGACCAGCATCATTGAACGCCCAACTGTACCAAAACGCGTATCGAATTGTTCTTTAATACGAACCACTTCCGATTTAAAAACGTCTTGGTAACTATCGCCCGCAACACCCAAAAAATACCAATGACTTTTAGCTATCTCACCATATTGGACTTGCTCTAAAGCATCATGAAGTAACTTACTTTGTGCATAAAAAGCATCTTCGGCAAACGTAGGTGGAGAGTCTTCTACTTTCCAAATAGGCTGATCTTTTACAGAAAGCTGCCAGACCACCATGGTCGCAATAGTTGCAACCATAACCAATGCCCGCTCCCACCAAGGCCATTTCAACTCACGTGAGAAAACCCAAATGACAGCTAAACTTTGCCATACAAAAAGTGCCACAAATAGGCTTGGTAGAATACCGTTATAAATGGCATCGGGAATGAAGTTTAGATAACCGTTAGAACCCAAATATTGAATTAAACATTGAATTAATAAAATATTGGTATCTAAAACCAGCCAGAGCAAAGCTGGAACTAACATTAAACGTGGCTGATTAATACGCTGTGATAGAAAAATACCAACAATAAGCGCGATAAAAGGCCAAAGTGCGTACCCAATTAAACCTTGCGAGTTGAAATCACCCGTTTGACCAGCAACAAGCCAGCTATAAAGCGAGTTGGTACATCCACCTAATATCCCCCAAACAATAAGCTGAAGAATAGAAGGATGTACGATCTGTAAGGAACGTCTTGACCCCAAAAATAACCACATTCCGGCAAGCTGGTTACTTTTAAAATCATGCCAAAAGTTAATGGAAGGTTTGAGATCAATCATAAAAAGGTTTCAAAAATTTCGTTTTTGTCAGGCACCATAAGTGTATGCCTGCTAAGAATTTTAGCAATCATGCTTTTGAACTATATCACATATATTTGTGCATTATTCAAGCAATAAAACTTAACCTTACATAAGCTTACTGAAAGTAAGCATCAAAACGACAAGCATCTCCCTGCCACTGATGGGCTGGCTCTTGATTTGCTAAAAAAATCGCATGTCGTGGGCGTTTCACAATCACACGCTTGGCAACTTTCTTAGCTAACTCAAGCAAATTATCACCTAAATCCATTTCACCATCTTCTGGTAAAAGTAAATGCAAAAGCTGCATCTGTTTTTTGACTTGGGCTTGTTTTTTAATCGCTTGTTGGTTCTGGTCACGCTGTGGAAACATCGGGTCTAAATAAACCACATCAACCGTTTTTGCTTCTTGATCTAATTGCTGTAAATAGCTTGCAGAGTCAGCAAACACCAGTTCAATACGATCTATAAACTGATTTAAAAATGAATCGTGCTGTGCTTGAGCTTTTGAAGCTTCAAGTAAAGTAAATAAAATCGGATGGCGTTCAACAAGCTGAATTTGAGCACCTAAATACGCCATAAGTAAGCTGTCGTGACCCAAACCTGCAGTAGCATCTACAATTACTGGTTTTTCGCCCAGCTGACAAGCTCGAGCAATCATCTCAGATTTAAGACTGGCACGTTTTAAACGCGGAATTTCCGCTTTCCAGTCAGGCTGCATTTTCATACCATTTGCAGACAACCAAAGCCCATTTTCATTTACACAAAGTGCTAAGTCAGGGTTTAAACGTAAGAAACGAGCATTGAGTTTTTCAATGGGTTGTAAGTCAGTAGTCACACCTCTAGAACAAAGCACAGCTTGGTAGTGCTGTGCTTGCTCCTGAAAATCCACTTCAAAATATATATGCATGAGTACTGCCTTTACTTTGCTTTACCCTGATCTGCTATTTTTTTCCACGCATCATCACGCAAGTAAACCGGTAAAGCATGTTCTGCATCAACCCACTGTTTTTGAGCAGCATAGACACGTGCAATCGAAGCAATGTCTTGTGCAGTAGCTGTGATAGTTTGATGCTCTGCATCGGCTTGAAGAAGCTTAGCACCTGAACCAATTAAGCAATGCTTTACATAAGCAGCGGCTTGCTCGTAGTTCATTAATTTTTCTTCATCAATGCACTGCATGATACCTTGTTCGTTTAGAACAAAACTTGCAATGTAAACTTCATTCATACGGGCATCGAGTACCGCAGTCACCTGCTCTAAACCTTCAAGTCGGTAAGCCGCTTGCGCGAGAGCTTGCAAGGTAGAAACTGGAACCACAGGTAGATCTTGTGACCAAGCTAAAGCCTGAGTAACGGCAGCATTAATTCGAACACCGCTAAAAGAACCTGGCCCACGACTGAAGGCAATTGCATCTAAACCAGCAACGTCTAGTCCAGTTTGCTGTAAGCCCTGCTCAATCATTGGCAAAATGGTCTGGGTTTGTGCTTTCGCTCGCGTATCGAGTTGGAAAAATAGTTCTTGGGTTTCATCAATTAATGAAATGGAACATTGCTCATTTGCAGTTTCCAACGCCAGCAGTTTCATGCACAACCTTAGTATTCAATCAGATTAAAAACGGAAGTTATGATACCCCACTCGGCCCTGATAGGCGAGTTGTTCCTATCTAAATAAAAACGCCAAGCGAGTGCTTGGCATTGAAAATATCTTACTGAAAATTTAAAAGTGAAATTCTTTTAAATCTGCATAGCTTTTAAAGTGTTCAGCATAATGTAGGGCACTCAAGCGTATTTTTGCAGCACCTTCTTCATCTAGAGTTTTGACAATTTTGCCAGGTGAACCCATCACCACTGAATTATCTGGAATCACCTTCCCTTCAGGAATTAAAGCATTAGCACCAATAATACAGTTTTTACCAATTACAGCTCGATTTAAAATGACGGCGTTCATACCAATCAAGCTATTATCACCAATCGTACAACCATGCAGCATGACTTTATGTCCGACTGTGACATATTCACCAATGTTCAATTCAAGGCCTGCATCGGTATGTAATACCGAGTTTTCTTGAATATTAGAAAAATTACCAATCCGAACAACACAGTTATCAGCACGTACTACCGCACCAAACCAAATACTGACCTGACGGCCTAATTCTACTTGTCCAATGAGCGTTGCTGTTGGAGCAACCCAGCCATCCCATGGTTCATGTAATGCTTTTGGGTGCTGTCCTTGATAGCTATACATCATAATTTATCAATCCTGATCTTTATTTTTTATGAGAAAATTTTGGCATTCCAAACGTTGGTGAGTTGAGTAAAAATGGCCATTCCTTTTGATAGCCTAAACCATATTTAAATAGAGCTACCAACATACGCGCAGTTAAGCCCCAGATAATTTCATTATCAATCTGTAAGCTTGGAAAATACAAAGACTGATGGGCATATCGAACTTCATAGGGTGTCGGACGCGTCTCTATAAGTTGCTGTAATGGCACAAAGAAAATTCGATCAATTTCAGTAGGCTGAGGTATTAAGTGAACCTCTGGTGGAATAAGCCCAACAATTGGCTTTACAGACAAACCACTTCTTGCGCGCTGCATTGGCAAATCACCTAATAACTGTACATCAAAAGGGTTTAAAGCTGTCTCTTCTTGAGCTTCTCTTAGCGCTACAACAATATTACTGGTATCACTGGGGTCACGCTTTCCACCCGGAAAAGAAACCTCCCCCGCATGGTTGTTCATATGTATTGAACGGCGTGTGAGTAGTACCTTGGGATCATTTTCATTTGTAATCGCAATCAGTACTGCTGCTTGTGCTTCTTGTATGCGGGTGGAAAAGCGCAATCTTTGCTGTAACTTTTGTGTTAGCAAGTGCTCTTCCATACCTTTCACCTATTATTCTGTCTCTCTTTTCATCATATCTGAAAATAAAACTTAGGGAATAGAGTTGATGCGTAAGTCTAAAAATTCAGTTATGCTGAGTCATCTCTATACTCGATGATAATTATGAGTTTCTGTGTAGCGTGTGGGCATAAAACCGAACAAAAAATTCCTTTAGGTGATCATAAAGTACGCCGTGTTTGTACTCATTGTGGCAATATTCACTATGAAAACCCCAAAGTAATCTGCGGTGCCTTAGCGTTATGGGAAGACAAAGTACTACTCTGTCGTCGAGCTATCGAACCTCGTTATGGTTTATGGACATTGCCTGCTGGCTATATGGAACTGTTCGAAACTATGGAACAAGGTGCGGCACGTGAAACACGTGAAGAAGCAGAAGCGGAGATTGAAATAGAACAACTCTATTGTATGTACAATATTCCTCGTATTGGGCAAATTTATGTACTTTTTAAAGCGCAGTTAAAAGATGGAGTTTTTGGTGCAGGTGAAGAAAGTATAGAAAGTCGCCTGTTTGAAGAGCATGAAATTCCATGGGGAGAACTAGCTTTCCCGAGTGTCGAACACACACTCAAACATTATTTTGAAGATCGTAAAAAACTAGTTTTTCCAACCCATTTAGAAACGTTAGGAACTCGTTTAGACCATACAGGTTAATAAATTAGATAATAAAAAAAAGACCGCAAAAGCGGTCTTTTTTCAGGTTCTTATTTTGTCTTAATTTGATAACAATCAGCCGTCCGAATCGTTATCGTCCCACTCATCCTCTGAGCTAAAGCTTTATCATCTTCTGTAGGAGCAGGGCTCACATCCTTAATATTATTATAGACTCGTTGATAGAAGGCATATGGATTTAACCACGAAACTGTCTTGTTATCATAAGTTGTAAGGTTAATACCATTTACCTGTCCTTGTAATAAGTTAGCAACGTTAATTTTTGCCCCACTTACAATTAAGGTTTGACTACCAGTTGCAGTAGTACCTTGAACAACGTTCGAGTTTAACCCCGCCAAAATACCATTGAGATTGCCTAGCTTCGGTTCAGCAAAAATCATTTTTACTGTAATTGATTTATCATTTGAAGCAGACTCAGTACCACCTGTTGTTCCTATGCGGTACTGTTGAATGCCATTGTTATCAATTAAAGTATTATCTGAAACCACACCGCACTGACCAGACATATCCGTTGCTGTTGCATTAGGTTTAATATCAGTACGAATATCACCATTTTCATCAATCACAATACCTAAATCGATTGGTGAAATTCCAGCGGTATCAAATTTAATATTTAAAGTACCATATAACGGGAAAATATAAGTTTGCCCAGCGCTCACATTTTTAGAAGTTCTAAAGATATCTTTTGCAAGATAACTTGCTGGAGTCACTTTATAGATATCTAGAGAACCATTATAGCTTTGATTCCCAATACTTTGACGCCAAAGCGCATAGTGCTGAGGATTTGGTGTTTTACTATTTATTGCCCCTAAATACAAACTTTCACGACCAGCAATAAATGAATCATTTAATAATTTACCTTGATAAATCAGTAAATCTTCACTGCTATTAGCTGAAGCTTTTAAATGGAATGGTTGTGTTGACTTAATCTCAGCTTGTAATGGATCAAGCCATGTGGTTTGAGCATTTGCTGTAAGTTGAGCTGGCTTAGATTTAGTTAATACTTCCATAACAGCTGTAACTGTTGAATTATTTGTAGTCGTGCTCGTACCTTTCCACTGTAAGCCATAACCAAATGTATAGCCTTGACGATCTGAAAGTAAGAATAAATTACCTATAACATGCTGCGTATTAGCAGCATTTTTTGGACAATCGGCTAAATTAGCTAAATTACATCCATAAAAATTTTCTGAAATTAAGTTTGGTTGAGCTAAGGTCAAGTAATCCGACTGATATAAACCAACTAAACTTAAATGAGCCAATTGCGTTACTAGAGCAAAAGCTTGATTATTATCAATCTGACTAACATCTAACCAAGGTTTCAAAATACTGGCATATGCTCCACTTTTCCATTCAGTAGCAGTAATATTTTGAAGTACAACATTTAATGTGTTTTTCTTATCTTCTGTAACTTGAGTTGGCTGTATATCCCCAATTACATTATCACCACGTTCTAAACCAACGCTTTGAAAAAGTTTAACCAAAGCCATGGCTACACCGATGGTTGGATCATCTTGACTTAATGAAACTGGTGCAACACCCGTTAAAGCTGTTGCCATATCCATAATTTTCAAACGTGGTGGAACAACTACCTTAATTTTTGAAATGTTATCTAAGCTGACAGAACCCAAGTCAATTTTAGTTTTTGTTTGAGTACCTTGTAAAAAGAAGTTTGCTGTATCACCAAGTTTACATGTACCCACAACACTATTGCCTGATGCTTTAGTGACAAAACTCTGATTTGCAACACTACTACAGGTAAAATTAAGGCCAGCAACCGGATAATCGAGTGAAAACTGTAAGCAGTCACTATTTGATACATCACAACTTCCATTTGCATTTGAACTACCAGACCCACTTGTAGGATCTTCATTAATTGTTGAACTACCGCCACCACACCCATTCAACATGATTGCTAACGTGGTTAATGCAAAAGGCCATAATAATTTTTTATTCATTAGATACTCTACCCATTCTTACTTAATTTTTAGCGTAATACCGAAATTTGAATCTGTCCCTGATTAGATAATTCATGTTCCTCTACATCTACAGAGGAAGATAAAGGAGTTAACATCATATAACGTGCATGAGGTGGTACTTTTAAAGTCCCCTGAATTGATGCATGTTGTAATATTGTAGAAGGATAAGACTTACTCTTAAAACCACTTGCTCCCTCTAAAATGCAACCTTTTTCATCTAAAAATATAGCTAAAGGCCAATAATATAGAGGTGTCGAATTACTCGCTGCAAAAGACATCAGCTGTAAATGTTGTACAGATGGATCTAATTTTACCAACTCATATTCAAACTTTTCTTTTAATGGCTTTCGAGGCCATAAATTTACGTCTTTTTTATCACCAAGTACTTTGATTGACTTTTTGTAGCCTTGAACAAAACACTTATCTTGTTCAAAAGTCGTTTCTAAGTCTTTTTGAGATAGTCGTATATAAGTTGGTGCTAAAATAATTGCTGCTTGATCATCTTGAGATTGTTTATTGAAGAATTGTTCTAAAGTGGATTTACTCACCCCCTTTTTCCGTTCAATAAACTCTGTTCGCCCTAAACCATCGGGCATCACATAAAAGCGTTTTTTTCCTTCAAGATTAAATTCTTGATCTTCTAAATACTCATTATTTACATACTCTACGCCATCAACAGTCGTAAACTTAGATGGATCATTTGATAAATTTTGAGTAGAAATAGCTTGTGAAGTACTTGCTACAGATGGAGGAGTTTTAACTGGAGTACTTTGTTCTTTAACAGTACTACTTTGCTTTTTAACTTCATTCTTCTGAGCTTCAGTAACCGTTACAGGACGCTCTGGTGCAGTCGGTGCAGTCGGTGCAGTCGGTGCAGTCGGTGCAGTCGGTGCAGTCGGTGCAGTCGGTGCAGTCGGTGCAGTCGGTGCAGTCGGTGCAGTCGGTGCAGTCGGTGCAGTCGGTGCAGTCGGTGCAGTCGGTGCAGTCGGTGCAGTCGGTGCAGTCGGTGCAGTCGGTGCAGTATTTAATTTTTTATTAACGTGTGGTTCAAACTTTTGGGGCACTTTTGAATTTTGAATATTTTCTTTAGGTGCTTCTTGAACAGGTTTAGCATCTACTCGCGGCTGTACAACTTGTTTCGGTGCTTCTACTCTAATATTTGATTGCTTCTGTTCGACTTTTTTACTGGGTACAATCATTGGACGGCCATCAGGACCAATGATTGTATAGAAACCATCTGCATACGATACAGAAATACTAGCTACCGCAATACATAAAATCGAGATAGCAAATTTAGGTCGAAACATCGATTTATATTGTTTTACCATTTTGTTCTATAGCTCAAACCAAGTACTGTAACTTTAGTATTCGTTTTTACATCTAGGCCCGAATAAGGATTTAATAAAATATTATCGACACCACACTTGTTGGATAATGTACTCGAACAGGCAGGAATATTGTCACGACTACGTAAAAAACCTACTGAAAGATCTAGATCTGTATCTGCATCGAAACGATAACCTAAACCAAGACCGAATAATTGCGCATTATTGATTGGAACCATAGTATTACGTTTATCATCAGGTATCGAACTAGCTCGAGGCTCATAACCAGCTCGCAATTTCAAACGATCGGTTGCTGAGTATTCAAGACCAATTCCCCAGCTCCACGGCGAAGTAAATTTCAATGGTAGTGCCAATGAATTATCGGTAACGTCATTAGATAAAAGCTTAGCTACTTTTAATAACGAAATTTGGCGATCAAATTCGAATTTAAATTTATCCCAAGCCGAATAATCCGTCCATCCAACGTCAAAGTTTACTTGCAAATCAGGTAATATTTTATACTTAATCCCCGCTTGGAAATGTGCCGGATATTCAAGATCCATTGCAACTAATCCAGACTCAATATTAGGGATATTGCTAGGTAAACCAAGAATTGCAGCTAAAATTTGTCCTGTAGCAGATGAGTTAAGACCCTTGATAAGTTCTTGCGGTGCTCTGGCATTATCAATCATGTACTTGCCTTTTAAGCGCATTTTGGCAGAACTTTGATAAACCATACCAAAGCCAAAGTCATCAGTTGGTTCCCAGAGTAAACCTAAGTTATAGCTTGGACTTAATGATTGTTCTAAAGAAACTTGTAATGCGCCCATTTTATTAAATGGATTCATGCCTTCTTGGGCATTACACATACCAAATAACAGTAAGTCCGTAATCATGTCACTATTATTTTTAAAAGGCGCACATACCACTTCATCAACCATACGCAATACACCAATCATCTCATTGGGAAAACGTAGATCAGTTTTCAGTGCGATTGCGTTGTAAGACATCCCCACAGAAGCACCAAGTGATAAATGGTCATTTACTTGATAACCAAAAGATGGTGATAAATAAGTGATTCGCTCTACTGCAACTTGCTGGCCCATATAGTTGCCAGGGTTACCATTCTCTGCCCCAAACCCAGCGACCAATGGTGCATATACTGCTGTTGCATAAGTAACTTTTGAACCAGGTGGTTTATAGGCAATTCCGGCTGTAGGTGCAACTAAAGGATACCCTGGCCCGAGATCAACCATTTTTTTGAGAATCGGCACATATAGGCTTGCGTATTCCACATCACCATGCACAGTCCCTTTGAAATCTGTACAAATATTGGCGGAAACTTCCGGACCATCATTACAAACAAGGGGGTCATCGGAATAACCAAAAATGTTATAGCCAGGAGGAGCTGAAAATTCACGCTGGATATCAAAGTTAGCCAAAATCCCCTGTACATCGGTTTGTAGCCCATCAATTTTTGCTAAGGCCGCAGGGTTAAAATGAACCGCACTAATACCAGGAGGATCTGCAGTTACAGCATTCCCCATCGCTAGTGAACGAATATCAACAGCTAAGTTTTGTCCTAATTGAGCATTGGCAAAGCTAGAAAAACCGGAGATAACAATTGCCGCCGTTAAAGGACATAATTTAGGATATTTCACCTGCTTATCTCCTTATTTTCGTTTTTTATTAAAACCTAAAATATCTAACGGGAACGACAAACCAAGTGAAACATCAGGTGCATCTTCAGTTAAACCAAAGCCAACCGTACCGTTAACAATGGTATCTGGCGAAACACGTACGCCTAAAGCAAAAGCCATCATTGCGCTACTTTGGTCTGGTGATTTATAAGATTCACCATTATTGAATTGGAACTCAGAATTAAAGTTAAAACTTTGCTGATAAGACATTGTCAAAGACACGTCATAGTTAAATGAGTACGCAAAACCAAATGAAAAACCACCACTAATCCCTGGATCAAAAGATTCTAAAATACGTGAACCGCGTGCTTGGTTAAGACCACTTTCTTTAAAGCCATAATTGGCAGAAACAGAAGCGAATAGCACAACAGGATCAATATATTTACGAGTACTTGCCCCTACTCCAACTGAGTAATAACCTTTACCTGTTGACAGCTCATCTAAACCCACCTCATAAGGACTATCACCTGTTTTAGTTGAGACACTACCAAAAAGCACGAGTGGTAAACGCCCTTGCTTTAATGGGAAAGGTTCCCAACGTGCTCCCAAAGAAATATCACCTAAACCCGCTGTGGTTGAATCACTAGCAATATCAGATTTAGCAACAAAAGGTAATGTTGCTGAAAGTGTTAAATTATCTAAAACGCCATATTGCGCCGTAAAACTATTTGTCAAAGTATGTTGAGCATCTTCCCTAATTCTTAAACGACTAATGCGAGAATTATCGTCTCCTAATGCCACGTCTAATATACTGTCACGATAATAAGTATAATCAAGGTCATAATAAGAAGAAATTACGCCCTTCTTGATTAAAGAATATTGACGTTCATTTGAAGTAAATACTTCTTGTAAATTAGTCTCTTGGCTAGCATCACCTTCTTTTTTCTGTAAAGCACTTGCAGCTTGATGTGCATCAGTATTAGCTGCAGGAGCTACACTATTAGCATCAGCTACACTCGACGTTTGTGTGCTAGCATCTGTTGTTGCAGAACTAGAACTTGCCGCATCAGTAAACCCAGAGCTTTGTGCTCCCTCTACTTGCAGTTGTTGTACTTGATCTTCGGCATAGATTGTCCCTGTAATGGCGCTCATACTTAAGGCCAACACACTCATCTTCATCCATCGATTATTCATGTTTTTCCCACCCAATTTATTTATTTTACTAACTTTAAATTTGACTATTTACGCTTGTAATAAAGACGCATATAGGTTTCTATCGGCTGCCCATATGTTGGAGATTTATTATCACTATCCAATACACGCCTCATGGTCGAAGCTTTATTTGCTAAACGATCAAAGTTAAATGTTGGATATTGAACATCAACAAAAGCATATTTATTGACTGTTGCATCTTCGACATGGCGCATATCTGACTCTTTTAATGCCAATAAATCTTTACGCTGTGATTCAGGAACAGAAATAACAAATAAAGTATTATTATCCCAAATTTGTTTAAAACGATTTTCGTCAAAGCTGATATTCCCTAAAGCCGGATCAGCTACATACACTCGTCCATCTTTATAAGCTTTATATACGACAAAATGTTTAAAGCCTGCATATGAAATAGGCACAATTGCGGGTTGTCCAAGTTTAACTAAATCGGAAAACTCACCACGATACCCCCCGCTGTCTAAACCAATCGCTGTGACAAAGCGCTTCATATCAAGTAATGAGAAACTTCGACGCTCAATAATACGTTGATATTCACCATACTGTAGCAAACCACTCATTGTTTGCTGTTCAGTTAAATTGGTTCCTACATAACCATTTAATAAAGTTGTAAGCGCAGCAGACCCACAACTATAATCATAAGCTTGTCGAACAATGCCACGAAACTGATCTTCCACAGCTGGTTTAATCTGAACTGGTTCGATATGATTTCGATGAAACGATAAATTACGTGAATCGGCAGTCTCTGTATAATAAACAGTTCCCGGCGGCTTTTTTTCTATTTCGAAGGCTTCTGTCGCAAAGTAATACATCAATGCTGAGCCTAAAACTATCTCTAACATAAGCACTTGGTCTAAATGGTGGCCTAACCGGCCTTATTCATTTTATTCTTAGAGCAATAGCTCTACATCCCTGTGTGTTGAAGATACCTTTTTTTTCTGTAAAAAACAGCTTTTTTTTAATCTTTTTGATGAATGCATAGTTTTACATTTATAAACTGATAATTAATTCTCATTTGTTTTTTACATTCTTTTTTATTATATAAATTAATATGATTTAAATATAAAAAAATGAAGTTAAGTTTTATTATGGAAATAAAAAAGCGCGTATAAACGCGCTTTTTTATCAATCTTTAAATTAGTGGCCAGAAATAGTAATTGTAGACGTTCCTACATTTAAACCTTGAATTTCTAAATCACCAATTGAAGCATTAGTCTGTGCACCTAGGTGAATTCCTTGTGCATAAACGTTCATACCTTGTGTACTGTTATTTTGGATACGTAAACCTGTAGGAACAACAGAAATGTTAGCATCTATATTCATATCACCAGTTGTATTACCTGAGCCACGAACCATTACTTTGTCTAGGACAATTTTACCACCACCAGCAGCATCATTAATACCGAAGTTAGATAGTGTTAAACCACCTTGCAGGCTAGAGTTCACTTTAATCATCGCGCCTTGCGGAGTAGAACCTAACTGAACATTCGCAGAAATTTGACCTAAAGATAAATCTAAGCCTGAAATAATCTCAGTCGGAGCTGTTTCAGTAATACCACGTACAGCAGTAGTCGTATTTAATGTACCAGAAGTACCCACGCCAATTGAACCTACATGTACATCAACAGCACCTACTGTTGCTGCAACGTTTAAGAAAGCACCATTTGAACCTGAAGCACCATTTGTATCAATTTTTAAATCTAAAAGATTACCAGTACCTTGTTGCTTTACAGTAACACCGCTAATCGCAATTGCACCAGCAGTACCTGAAGCACCAGTAATGCCAGTCGCTGACGCTAAACCATCATTATCGTGTAAATACAGTTTATCAATAGAAATACCACCAGAACCTAAAGCAATACCGATATTAATACCATCTTGACCTGTAGCTGCACTAAGCGCTGCATCGTCCATTGACTGCATTGCCATTGCATTTGCACTGATAGCTAAAGAAGAAACTAAAGCAAGTTTAGTGAACATTTTCATTGAGCACTCTCCCAAGAGCATTTATTTTTTGACTTAACCACTCTTACTGTCTCAAGTTGCATTTTTCTTTTATGGCAACCGAAACTTCCAATCCTTGAGTAGTTTTGCTTAGCAATTACTAAATTACAGCTACGTTAATTTTTGTTCAACTACTGTAATGCATTTTTTGCCAATTACCCGATAAACGGTACAAGGGTCACACTTTCTTAAATATGCAAACCAATTATGCTTAAGTTGTAACGAAAAAATAGATGATTTTATCGACGAAAAGTTAAACTCTTACCGCCTAGATGACTGATGAACTATAAGTTGTAGTAAACTAGGCGACCTCTTCCAAACTTGTCATGTTTAAAATGTCTCAGTTAAAGAAAAAAATCTCTTTAGAAAGTACTCTATCAGCTGCCGATATTTTAAAAAAATTAGAAGATTTAACTGGACTTGTATATCTTTATGATGATAACAATCCTATTATTGGCTTTCTGCCAAAAAAATATCTAGTTACTCAAGGTCATCAAAATTTTATATTCGAGCAAGATACCCTTAATAAGTATATAAACTCACCTAATGTAGAAAGTATTTTAGACTTCACTCAATTTCATACTGAAGAATCAAAAAATAAAAATATTAGTTTTAATGGTGGATATATTGGATTCATTAGTTATGATTTTTCTGCACATCAATTTATTAAAAATCAATCACACCAACAACCCTCCTTATTTATAGGTTCTTACCACTCTTTTCTAAAACAAATAAATAATGAATGGTATTTTTTTAGTGATGGAAAAAATAGTTCAGAAATTTTTAATTACATTACAGAATTACTACATAGATCTTCTGATCATTTAAGAAAAAATATTTTTAAACTAGATAAAAATATTTATCCCCGTTGGTCTAAAAATGAATATTTGACCGCTTTTCACAAAATACAAGATTATATTAAAGCAGGAGACTGCTATCAAATTAACCTTACGCAAGAATTTAATACAACTTTTACAGGAGCTTTATTAAATAAAGCAGAAGAATTATGGAGTTTAACCAATGCACCTTATTCAGGTTATTTAAAATTAAATAACTTTGAGTTATTAAGCTGCTCTCCTGAATTATTTATTGAATTCAGTACAGACAAACAAATTAAAACCAGACCAATCAAAGGCACGATGCCTCGATATGAAAATAAAGAACAAGATTTAATTTCAAAGCAAACATTAAAAAACTCGCCAAAGGATCAGGCAGAAAATGTCATGATTGTTGATTTATTACGTAATGATTTGAGTATTTATGCCAATACAGGTTCGGTAAAAACGACAAAGTTATTCGAAATTGAAAGCTTTAATCAAGTTCATCATATGGTAAGTGAAGTCACGGCTATACTTAAAAATGATATTAATCCTATGCAAATGTTGCTTAGTGCTTTACCAGGTGGCTCAATTACTGGCGCTCCTAAAATTCGCGCAATGCAAATTATTGAAGAGTTAGAAGGTTCACCGCGAGGAGCATATTGCGGTACTTTAGGATATTTTAATTTTGATGGTACTGGTCGTTGGAATATTCTTATTCGTAGTTTTCAACAATATCAAAACCAGCTTTCTATTTGGGCAGGTGGTGGTATTACGATTGCCTCAGAAGCTGAGGCCGAATATCAAGAAAGCTTAGATAAAATCTCTGCTATGCTGAACTTAATGAACAGCACAGCAGAATAATTTTTAAAGAATATCTTGCTTCAAAGTTTGAACTAAACGTGCATTTTGCTCATCAGTTCCAACTGTGATACGTAAAAACTGATTAATGCGAGGCTTATTAAAGTGGCGAACAATAATACCCTGCGCACGTAATTCCTGCGCTAGTTGCCCAGCCTCATGTTGTGGGTGTGAAGCAAAAATAAAATTCGCTTTTGATGGTAAAACATTAAAACCAAGTTCAGTTAAATCACTAACCAGCTTTTCTCGACTCGTAATAACTTTTTGACACTGTTCTTCAAAGTAAGCCTGATCTTCAAAAGAAGCAACAGCCGCAGCAATAGCAAAGCGATCAATTGGATATGAATTAAAACTATTTTTTACCGCTTCAAGTGCTGCAATCAAGTGTGACTGAGCAACAGCAAATCCGACACGTAAACCTGCCAAAGAACGAGATTTTGAAGTTGTTTGACATACCACAAGATTTTCATAACGGTTTACCAAACTTACAGCAGACTCAGCACCGAAATCGACATAAGCTTCGTCAATCACAACTACGCGATCTGGATTTGCCTGTAGTACTTGTTCAATCTCTGCCAAGCTGAGTGCAATACTTGTTGGTGCATTAGGATTGGTAATAATCACGCCACCATTAGGTTGTGCATAATCTTTAACATCAATCTCGAAATTCTCATTAAGTGGAATTTCTTTTGTTTTTGTTCCAAAAAATTGGCTATAAACTGGATAAAAGCTATAAGTAATATCCGGATATAAAATAGGTTCATCTTGAAGGAAAAATGCTTTAAAAATATGAGCAAGCACTTCATCGGAACCATTACCTACAAAAACTTGAGATACATCCATATTCTGTTGCGTAGCAATCGCTTGTTTTAAGGCAGTTGCATCTGGATCTGGATATAAGCGCAGTGCATCAGCTTGATCATGTAGCACAGCTTGAACCGCTTCTACTACTTTTGGTGATGGCGGATACGGATTTTCATTAGTATTTAACTTTAATAAATTTTGGATTTTCGGTTGCTCACCTGGCACATAAGGCTCTAATTCACGAACCTCAGGACTCCAAAAACGCATTTGTGCTGTAGATACAGTCATAGTCTTATCTCAAAAAAGGGCTGAAAATCAGCCCTGAATAATCATTTAAAATACTGAAAGGCTTAAAGCTTATTGATAACGATAACGAGCCGAGCGCGCATGAGCATCAAGATTTTCTTGAACAGCAAGTATATCAGCGGTTTTAGCCAATGTTTTTACGCCCTCTTTTGAGCACATGATCAAGCTAGAGCGCTTTTGAAAGTCATATACACCAAGTGGTGATGAAAAGCGCGCTGTACCGGATGTTGGCAATACGTGGTTTGGACCAGCACAGTAATCACCAATTGCTTCAGGTGTATAACGTCCCATGAAGATTGCACCTGCATGACGAATGTCTTCGCTCATTGCTTCGGCATCATCTAAACATAGCTCCAAATGCTCTGGTGCAACTTGATTAATCAAATCAACAGCTTCTGCACGGTCTTTTACCAAAACTAAAGCCCCACGATTTTCAATAGACGTACGTGCAATATCAGCTTTAGGCAAGTCATTTAAGTGCTTTTCAATTGCTGCCTCTACGGCTTCTAGCAAAGCTTCATCTGGAGTTATAAAAATAGCTTGGGCAACCGTATCATGTTCAGCTTGAGATAATACATCCATCGCTAACCACTCAGCGTTATTCACCCCTTCTGCATATACTAAAATTTCAGAAGGCCCAGCAATCATGTCGATACCGACTTGACCAAATACAGCACGTTTAGCAGCTGCTACAAATCGGTTTCCAGGACCAGTGATTTTATCTACAGGTGGAACAGTTTGAGTACCATAAGCTAGAGCTGCAACAGCTTGCGCCCCACCAATAGTAAATACTCGACTCACACCAGCTAGATAAGCAGCAGCCAAAACAAGTGGATTTAATTCACCATTTGGTGCAGGTACTACCATAATAATTTCAGGTACGCCGGCCACATGAGCTGGTACTGCATTCATAAGCACAGATGAAGGATAAGAGGCTAGTCCACCAGGTACATAAATACCAACTCGGTCAAGTGGTGTCACCTTTTGTCCTAGTGTATTCCCCAAATCATCTATATAAGTCCAGCTATCTTGTTTCTGGGCTTCATGAAATGTACGAATACGATTAGCCGCAAGTTGCAGGGCTTCACGAATTTCTTGATTTAAGCCATCAAATGCAGCTTTAAGTTGTTGTTGAGACAATTCTAGATCGGAAAATTGATGCGCTGGATGTCGATCGAACTGTTGAGTAAGTTTTAAAACATGATCATCACCATGCTGACGAACATCAGCAATAATTTGATCTACTGTTTGAACTAAATTAGGATCATTAACAGTTTCAAAAGCTAAAAGCTCTGCAAAAATCTGTTTGAAGTTCTGATCTTGAGTCGATAAACGTCGCATCAATTTACCCACAAGGCGAAAAAGAAAAACCAAGTTTACTCTTTTTCTAAGGCCTTGTGGGCATCATATCTACAACTATCGCAAAAGCATGATAGGAAATTACTTTTAACGTGATTGAACAGCTTGTTCAAGTTGGGAAATGATTGGGTTTAATAAAACTTGCTTACGCTTAAAGCTCGCTTTATTAACGATAAGACGTGAGGATACTTTACAAATTTCTTCTAATGGTTCAAGCCCATTTGCTCGTAAAGTATTTCCAGTATCAACGACGTCAACAATATAATCGCCCAAACCGACAAGTGGTGCTAATTCCATAGAACCATAAAGCTTAATAACATCTACCTGCTCACCTAAGCTTGCATAGTATTGACGCGTTAGATTGACGTACTTAGTTGCAATTTTTAAACGGCCTTTTGGACGTTCCATTCCAACTTTGCCAGCAGTCATTAACTTACATTTTGCAATCTGTAAGTCCAATAACTCATAAACATGCTGAGCACCATGTTCCATGAGTACATCTTTACCTGCTACACCTAAATCTGCAGCACCATTTTCAACATAGGTCGGCACATCAGACGCACGTAAAATCAAAATACGAACTTGCTTATGTGTTGTAGGAAAAATCAACTTACGAGATTTTTCTGGGTCTTCAAGCAAGTTAATACCTGCTGTTGCAAGTAAAGGTAAAGTTTCTTTTAAAATACGCCCTTTACTGAGTGCTAAGGTCAAACCATGATCAAAATTACCCATTACATCAAAATTAGGATCATCGTTTCTTACGTCATTCATTAACTTACTCGCTTAATTTGGGCACCTAAACCTTGAAGTTTCTCTTCGACATGCTCATAACCACGGTCAATATGGTAGATACGATCAATTAATGTATCACCTTCAGCAACTAAAGCCGCTAAGACCAAAGAGAATGAAGCACGTAAGTCTGTTGCCATTACAGGAGCAGCTTGCAATTTTTCAACTCCAGTCACCACAGCATCATGACCTTCGACCTGAATATTAGCACCCATACGTGACAATTCAGGAACGTGCATGAACCGATTTTCAAAAATAGTTTCGGAGATCGTTGCAAAACCGCGACCAATTGCATTTACGGCCATAATTTGCGCTTGCATGTCGGTTGGAAACTCTGGATGAGGTAATGTTCTAAAACTTACCGCTTTAGGGCGCTTGCCCATCATATCCAATTCAATCCAGTCATCACCACGAGTGACTTCCGCACCCATTTCTTCAAACTTATCTAAAACAGATTCAAGTAACGATGGATCTGTATGAGTAGTTTTAATGCGACCACCTGTAATTGCCGCAGCAGCTAAGTACGAACCTGTTTCAATACGGTCTGCAACAACTGCATATTCACAGCCATGTAAACTTTCAACACCAGTAACAACAAGTGTATCTGTATCTATACCTTCAATTTTTGCGCCCATTTTAATAAGCATTTGAGCAAGATCAGTAATTTCAGGTTCACGTGCTGCATTACGAATTGTAGTTACACCATCCGCTAAAGCAGCCGCCATTAAAATATTTTCAGTACCCCCTACAGTGACCATATCAAAAATCACTTCACCGCCTTTGAGACGACCATCTACAGTGGCATGGACATACCCATTTTCAACTTCAATATGTGCACCCAATGCTTCTAGGGCTTTTAAATGTTGATCTACTGGTCGAGATCCAATCGCACATCCACCTGGTAACGAAACTTTAGCATTTCCATAACGTGCCAATAATGGTCCTAACACCAAAATAGATGCGCGCATGGTTTTTACCAGTTCATAAGGAGCAAACTGGTTATCTAAAGTAGAGGTATCTGCTTTAACTGTGTCATTTTCATAACTAATTGTGACGCCTAATCCACCAATTAATTTTACCAAGGTATTTACATCTTTAAGATTTGGAACATTGGTTAAAGTAATAGGTGAATCAGCAAGAATCATTGCTGCAAGTAATGGTAAAGCCGCATTTTTAGCACCAGAAATGCGTACTTCCCCTTCGAGCTTAACACCGCCCGTAATTAAAAATTTATCCATTAATATTTAAGCTCCGAAAAGGCTTGCTTTGCGCCATTCGTCTTTGGTCATCGCACGAATTGTTACGGCATGAACTTCGCCACTTGCAATATAAGTATTTAATGGTGCATAAACTGCTTGTTGACGAGCAACAGTACGCTTACCTTCAAATTGATCATCCACAATACGGAGGTCAAATTTTCCAGCCTGTCCGCTCACTGCTACTTCCGCATCAGGAAAAGCTTCTTTTAAAATTTGAGTGAGCTGTTCACTATTCATTGCAAAGACCTCTGGCACAACCTACGGTGTAAAACGAAGTATTTTACTATAACTTTTTCCAAGAATTCAGTACGTGTTTATATTTTATCAATAAAAAAGAGGCTATATTTCAAGCCTCTCTCAATTATTAAAAACTTATCAAATAGAAACAGCAACTTGTGAATAAGTACATTGCATTTTCCGATATTTTAACAATTGTTTTTTTAATTTTTCAGTCAACTTTTTAATAGATGTATACATGTCATCTGCTGCTGCTTGAGCAAATAGTTCAATCCCAGGTAAGCGAACTATTGCTTCTGCCACATGATTCGAGCTGCCCTTATGTGAGCGCTTATCAATCTGATGATCTTTCGTTAATTTAATCTGCATACTATTCACCTGATCAAGATGTTTCGTTAACTGATTAAATTTTGCTTTAATATTTTCTTCTATAGCTGGTGTAATTGCTAAATGATGTCCACGAATCGTTATTTGCATAATTCTATCCCTCACCTTTTTGGGTTAATAAAGAAGAACTAAAACGATTTAATGTGATCTAAAAAAGATGACTTTGGACAATTAAATCATTTTAGCAGCTCCTCTTGGTGAAATTGAAATTTCATTATTTCGTCATAATGAACATCTAGAATAGTCATACTTCAAAAATTAGATCAAGACTTTTCTTTCGGATGACGATGGAATATGTAACGATTCACGATATTTTGCTACAGTTCTTCTAGCCACTTCTATCCCTTCATCCTTTAATAAAGCCGCAATAGTATTATCAGACAATGGCTTACGTGGATTTTCATTAGAAACCAATTTTTTAATCATAGCTCTAATTGCAGTAGAAGAAGCTTCTCCTCCCGTGGTTGTCCCCACATGACTAGAAAAAAAGTATTTCAACTCAAAAAGCCCACGTGGTGTCAGCATGTACTTATTTGTAGTGACACGTGAAACAGTAGACTCATGAAGCTCCACTTCTTCAGCCACATCCCTTAGCACCAAGGGTTTCATTGCCTCAGCACCTATCTCTAAAAATGCTTTTTGGTGTTCAACAATACAAGTAGCAACTTTTAATAAAGTTTTATGCCGTTCATCGATACTTTTTATGAAGTTTTTAGCTTCAAGCATTTGATTACGCAGATATAAATTATCATCGCTTTGATCAGCTCTGCGAATCATACTCGAATAGAAAGAGTTGATTCTTAATTTTGGCATGATATCCGGATTTAATTGGACTTGCCAATGTAGATCTTTTTTAGCAACCACGACGTCAGGGATTTGATATTCCGATTCTTGCTTTTGAAAATCCATACCTGGATAAGGCTTTAATGTTTTTAATAAGTCAACCGAAAGCTTTAATTCATCTTTCGATAGGCCTGTTTGTTTTAATAATTTATTTAAATCATTTGCAATTAATAACTCATAATACTGGAGTAAACTTTGTGCTTCTTTTAAATATTCAGTTCCTTTTGGCAAAAAATCCAATTGGATTTTTAAACATTCAGCAAGATTACGGGATCCTATTCCAATTGGATCAAGACGCTGAATATGTTTTAAAACAACTAAGACTTCGTCTTCTTCAATTTCTTCCTCAATATCCATATCATTTAATAGATGTTGTACAGCGAGAATAATTTCTTGTAATTCAGCATCTAAAAAGCCCTTATCATCTAAAGCATCGATAATACAATAAGCAATCAACTGATCTATTTTTGAGAAATGCAGCAAGTTCACTTGCTCTAACATATGTTCTTTTAGTGTCATCTGAACTTGGCGATTATCTTCACGCTCTTCAAACTCAGGAGTACCTAAAGCCGTCGACTGATGTGTATAGATATCATCCCACTCAGTATCCACAGGTAAGTCATCAGGTAAATGATCTGCATTTAACTCCGTTGTAAGATCATTACTTTCTTTGTTTTCTAAAGTAGATAAACTTTCGACTAGTGATTCATCTTCCACTTTTTCAAGTAATGGATTACTATCCAATTGAATTTGAATTTCTTGCTCTAATTCTAAACTTGAGAGCTGCAGTAATCGGATTGCCTGCTGCAATTGAGGCGTTAACGATAATGAATTCGCAACTTTCAATCCAACAGATAATTTCATATATTTCTCTTTCCAATAAACAAGCAAAAATCATGCCTATTTATTATTTATAGCATATAGTCAAGTTTTATCCTATATATTGACTGAGAATTTCATGAGAAAATTATTAATTTATTCTTCTAAAAATCTATTTTAACAACCAAAAAAGATGAGTTGTTTAATCAAATTAACTTTGCACTTTAATATCCACATATCGCTGAAGCAGGACAACTATGCAAATTTGGTTTTGGAAGTGAGTTTTATTTTCTTCCGCGCAATAAGAAACACCCCGGTTTCTTTCGAGACCGGGGTGTTTGAATAATGAGCTGGCGATGACTTACTCTCACATGGGTAACCCCACACTACCATCAGCGCTAAGAGGTTTCACTTCTGAGTTCGGGAAGGGATCAGGTGGTTCACTCTTGCTATGGTCGCCAGCACAACTGTTTATGGATACTTGCTTTGGTCTTATTGATTGCCGAAGCGTTTTCCAAATCTTTACAGATTGGGCTGATTGAATCTGACTTGTTCATTTTATCTAGTGAAGTAACTAAATCAAGTTTGTTTGTAGATTTATGAATCGATTGATGCTTTATATACAACTGCTTGGGTGTTGTATAGTCAAGCCTCACGAGCAATTAGTATTGGTCAGCTTCACATATCACTATGCTTCCACATCCAACCTATCAACGTCCTAGTCTCGAACGGCTCTTTAGAGGAATAAATTCCTAGGGAAATCTTATCTTGAGGTAGGCTTCCCGCTTAGATGCTTTCAGCGGTTATCCCTTCCGAACATAGCTACCCGGCGATGCGACTGGCGTCACAACCGGTACACCAGAGGTTCGTCCACTCTGGTCCTCTCGTACTAGGAGCAGATCCTCTCAAATTTCCAGCGCCCACGGTAGATAGGGACCGAACTGTCTCACGACGTTCTAAACCCAGCTCGCGTACCTCTTTAAATGGCGAACAGCCATACCCTTGGGACCTGCTTCAGCCCCAGGATGAGATGAGCCGACATCGAGGTGCCAAACACCGCCGTCGATATGAACTCTTGGGCGGTATCAGCCTGTTATCCCCAGAGTACCTTTTATCCGTTGAGCGATGGCCCTTCCATACAGAACCACCGGATCACTAAGACCTACTTTCGTACCTGCTCGACTTGTGGGTCTCGCAGTTAAGCGCGCTTTTGCCTTTATACTCTACGCGTGATTTCCGACCACGCTGAGCGCACCTTCGTACTCCTCCGTTACTCTTTAGGAGGAGACCGCCCCAGTCAAACTACCCACCAGACACGGTCCTCGTCCCGGATAACGGGACAGAGTTAGAACCTCAACATTACCAGGGTGGTATTTCAAGGACGGCTCCATTGGAACTAGCGTTCCAACTTCAAAGCCTCCCACCTATCCTACACAAGTAAGGTCAAAGTTCAGTGTCAAGCTGCAGTAAAGGTTCACGGGGTCTTTCCGTCTAGCCGCGGGTACACTGCATCTTCACAGCGATTTCGATTTCACTGAGCCTCTGCTGGAGACAGCGCCGCCATCATTATGCCATTCGTGCAGGTCGGAACTTACCCGACAAGGAATTTCGCTACCTTAGGACCGTTATAGTTACGGCCGCCGTTTACTGGGGCTTCGATCAAGAGCTTCGCTTACGCTAACCCCATCAATTAACCTTCCAGCACCGGGCAGGCATCACACCCTATACGTCCACTTTCGTGTTTGCAGAGTGCTATGTTTTTAATAAACAGTTGCAGCGGCCTGGTTTCTGCGGCTGTCATCAGCTCAGGAAGCAAGTTCCATCACCAACAACAGCGTACCTTCTCCCGAAGTTACGGTACCATTTTGCCTAGTTCCTTCAGCAGAGTTCTCTCAAGCGCCTTGGTCTACTCGACCTGACCACCTGTGTCGGTTTCGGGTACGATTCCTGTGTAACTGAAGCTTAGAGACTTTTCCTGGAAGCATGGTATCAGCCACTTCACTGTACAAGTACAGCTTGCTATCGGATCTCAGTATAGAGTACCCCGGATTTGCCTAAGATACATACCTACATCCTTCCACCTGGACAACCAACGCCAGGCTGACTTAACCTTCTCCGTCCTCTCATCGCATTACACAGAAGTATTGGAATATTAACCAATTTCCCATCGACTACGCCTTTCGGCCTCGCCTTAGGGGTCGACTCACCCAGCCCCGATTAACGTTGGACTGGAACCCTTGGTCTTTCGGCGAACGGGTTTTTCACCCGTTTTGTCGTTACTCACGTCAGCATTCGCACTTCTGATACCTCCAGCATACTTCTCAATACACCTTCATCGGCTTACAGAACGCTCCCCTACCACTTGACTAATGTCAAATCCGCAGCTTCGGCACATAGTTTTAGCCCCGTTACATCTTCCGCGCAGGCCGACTCGACTAGTGAGCTATTACGCTTTCTTTAAAGGGTGGCTGCTTCTAAGCCAACCTCCTAGCTGTCTATGCCTTCCCACATCGTTTCCCACTTAACTATGATTTTGGGGCCTTAGCTGGCGGTCTGGATTGTTTTCCTCTTGACTACGGACGTTAGCACCCGCAGTCTGTCTCCCGGATAGTACTCATAGGTATTCGGAGTTTGCATCGGTTTGGTAAGTCGGGATGACCCCCTAGCCGAAACAGTGCTCTACCCCCTATGGTATTCGTCCGAGGCGCTACCTAAATAGCTTTCGGGGAGAACCAGCTATCACCAGGCTTGATTAGCCTTTCACCCCTATCCACAAGTCATCCCCTGGCTTTTCAACGACAGTGGGTTCGGTCCTCCAGTTAGTGTTACCCAACCTTCAACCTGCTCATGGATAGATCGCCTGGTTTCGGGTCTATACCCAGCAACTAAACGCCCTATTAAGACTCGATTTCTCTACGGCTCCCCTATACGGTTAACCTCGCTACTGAATATAAGTCGCTGACCCATTATACAAAAGGTACGCAGTCACCGAACAAGTCGGCTCCCACTGCTTGTATGCATGCGGTTTCAGGATCTATTTCACTCCCCTCACAGGGGTTCTTTTCGCCTTTCCCTCACGGTACTGGTTCACTATCGGTCAGTCAGGAGTATTTAGCCTTGGAGGATGGTCCCCCCATATTCAGACAAGGTTTCACGTGCCTCGCCCTACTCGTCATCATTATGTGTGCCCTTTCGTGTACGGGAATATCACCCTCTACGTTCGCACTTCCCAGAGCGTTCCACTAAAACACACATAACTTAATGGGCTGATCCCCGTTCGCTCGCCGCTACTGAGGGAATCTCAATTGATTTCTTTTCCTAAGGGTACTGAGATGTTTCACTTCCCCTCGTTCGCTTTGCAACACTATGTATTCATGTTGCAATACCTACCTTAAAGTAGGTGGGTTCCCCCATTCAGAAATCTCCGGATCACAGGATATTTGCCGCCTCCCCGGAGCTTTTCGCAGGCTATCACGTCTTTCATCGCCTCTGACTGCCAAGGCATCCACCACATGCACTTAATTACTTGACTATACAACCCCAAACAGTCGATGTTACCTACAAGTTAGTAACTTCAACATTTCAGTTTAGAGTACTGTGTACTTAAACACTGTACAGCTTCAATCTAAATTCATATACCAAAACGCTTGATTCAGTTAATTTGCTAGTTCTCAATTCATCTAGATTAATTACTTAATCTAAACTCTTGAGTGAACAATTTATTTCAGACTCAATTTTGCCAATCTGTTAATGAATAAACACGCCTTCGTCAGGTCATGCTTAATACCGTGATACTTAAATCACAGAAGTTAATAAACCAAGACCGAAATCTCTATTTACTAATTTCTGTAATCCGAACTTCTCTTAAGTTCTGGTGGAGACTAGGAGAGTCGAACTCCTGACCTCCTGCGTGCAAAGCAGGCGCTCTACCAACTAAGCTAAGTCCCCAGCTTACATCATCAGTTATGTATCTTTTATCTATAACTTCAACCAGTCAAAGTCATGGTGGGTCTGACAAGACTTGAACTTGTGACCCCACGCTTATCAAGCGTGTGCTCTAACCAACTGAGCTACAGACCCTCAGATACATCTATGAAGAACAACTTGTTGTGGATTCTTACCAATCGTCAATCTTTCGTTAAGGAGGTGATCCAGCCGCAGGTTCCCCTACGGCTACCTTGTTACGACTTCACCCCAGTCATCGGCCACACCGTGGTAACCGCCCTCTTTGCAGTTAGGCTAGCTACTTCTGGTGCAACAAACTCCCATGGTGTGACGGGCGGTGTGTACAAGGCCCGGGAACGTATTCACCGCGGCATTCTGATCCGCGATTACTAGCGATTCCGACTTCATGGAGTCGAGTTGCAGACTCCAATCCGGACTACGATCGGCTTTTTGAGATTAGCATCACATCGCTGTGTAGCAACCCTTTGTACCGACCATTGTAGCACGTGTGTAGCCCTGGCCGTAAGGGCCATGATGACTTGACGTCGTCCCCGCCTTCCTCCAGTTTGTCACTGGCAGTATCCTTAAAGTTCCCGACATTACTCGCTGGCAAATAAGGAAAAGGGTTGCGCTCGTTGCGGGACTTAACCCAACATCTCACGACACGAGCTGACGACAGCCATGCAGCACCTGTATGTAAGTTCCCGAAGGCACCAATCCATCTCTGGAAAGTTCTTACTATGTCAAGGCCAGGTAAGGTTCTTCGCGTTGCATCGAATTAAACCACATGCTCCACCGCTTGTGCGGGCCCCCGTCAATTCATTTGAGTTTTAGTCTTGCGACCGTACTCCCCAGGCGGTCTACTTATCGCGTTAGCTGCGCCACTAAAGCCTCAAAGGCCCCAACGGCTAGTAGACATCGTTTACGGCATGGACTACCAGGGTATCTAATCCTGTTTGCTCCCCATGCTTTCGCACCTCAGCGTCAGTGTTAGGCCAGATGGCTGCCTTCGCCATCGGTATTCCTCCAGATCTCTACGCATTTCACCGCTACACCTGGAATTCTACCATCCTCTCCCACACTCTAGCTAACCAGTATCGAATGCAATTCCCAAGTTAAGCTCGGGGATTTCACATTTGACTTAATTAGCCGCCTACGCGCGCTTTACGCCCAGTAAATCCGATTAACGCTTGCACCCTCTGTATTACCGCGGCTGCTGGCACAGAGTTAGCCGGTGCTTATTCTGCGAGTAACGTCCACTATCTCTAGGTATTAACTAAAGTAGCCTCCTCCTCGCTTAAAGTGCTTTACAACCATAAGGCCTTCTTCACACACGCGGCATGGCTGGATCAGGGTTCCCCCCATTGTCCAATATTCCCCACTGCTGCCTCCCGTAGGAGTCTGGGCCGTGTCTCAGTCCCAGTGTGGCGGATCATCCTCTCAGACCCGCTACAGATCGTCGCCTTGGTAGGCCTTTACCCCACCAACTAGCTAATCCGACTTAGGCTCATCTATTAGCGCAAGGTCCGAAGATCCCCTGCTTTCTCCCGTAGGACGTATGCGGTATTAGCATCCCTTTCGAGATGTTGTCCCCCACTAATAGGCAGATTCCTAAGCATTACTCACCCGTCCGCCGCTAAGATCAGTAGCAAGCTACCTCTCTCCGCTCGACTTGCATGTGTTAAGCCTGCCGCCAGCGTTCAATCTGAGCCATGATCAAACTCTTCAGTTAAAATCATTTTGTACCTTATTTAAAGACAAGGTACCAATTCTGGCTCATCAATTACTGACTTAAATTTCGCTCAAATAAACTTCGAGTAATTTAAACCAATCAATCAATGAAAATTATTTCGATTAATCAACCAGTAAAAATCCACACAAGTTGTTCTTCAATTCTCTTAATGAT
>NZ_JBKGFO010000006.1:0-218491 GCF_046557555.1 Acinetobacter sp. H1(2024) | reverse complement strand
CTGTCATAGCTTGATCCACCACCCAGATTGTTGGCTGTGCTGTTGCCCAGGGCATCAGTCTTGTTGTTGCTTGACGTGCTTAATGCATCAAGCTGACTAACATTGACAGCATCAGTCGAATTAGTTCCTGCGGCAAGATTGGTAATCTTCTGGTTAGCCGCATTAATACCGGCTGTGGTTACACTTGGACCACCAGTAATGGTTAATCCATTGTTATCTACCTTACTATTGCCAACCGTTAAGCTACCCGCATTGGTTAATGCAATGTTGTCATTCACATTGTATTTATAGGTATTGGTGGCAGGGTCATACACTGCTGTAGTGTTAGTGCCATCTGCAAAGTTAACCGTTTCACCCAACTTCACATTGTCAGCCGTGCCACCATTGACACTAAAGTTCAGGCCTTTGTCTGCCGTTGCTTGTGCAGCTGCGGCATTCGTAACTGCCGTGTTTGCAGTATTTTGAGCTGCTGCCGCATTCGTTACTGCTGTATTTGCGGTGTTCTGAGCAGTGGTTACATTCTGATTTGTAGTATTTAACTGGCTACCATTCACTGCATCTGTAGAACTTGCTGAAATAGTTCCAGCTGCAACGTTAGTAATCTTCTGGTTACCCGCATCAATACCTGCTGTCGTTACACTTGGGCCGCCAGTAATGGTTAAACCACTGTTATCAACCTTGCTATTGCCTACCGTTAAGCTACCCGCATTGGTTAATGCAATGTTGTCATTCACATTGTATTTGTAGGTATTGGTTGTCGGGTCATATACTGCTGTGGTGTTGGTGCCATTGGCAAAGTTAACTGTTTCACCTAACTTCACATTGTCAGCCGTGCCACCATTGACACTAAAGTTCAGACCTTTGTCTGCCGTTGCTTGTGCAGCTGCTGCATTGGTAACTGCCGTGTTTGCAGTATTTTGAGCTGCTGCCGCATTCGTTACCGCTGTATTTGCAGTATTTTGAGCAGTGGTTACATTCTGGTTCGTGGTATTTAACTGGCTACCATTCACTGCGTCTGTAGAACTTGCAGAAATAGTTCCAGCCGCCACATTGGTAATCTTCTGGTTGCCCGCGTTAATACCAGCAGTTGTGACACTTGGACCACCTGTAATCGTCAATCCACTGTTATCAACTTTGCTATTCCCAACCGTTAAACTGCCTGCATTCGTTAAGCTAATATTGTCATTTACATTGTATTTATAGGTATTTGTTGCTGGGTCATATACTGCTGTGGTGTTGGTGCCATTGGCAAAGTTAACCGTTTCACCCAGCTTCACATTGTCAGCCGTACTGCCATTCACACTAAAGTTCAGGCCTTTGTCTGCTGTCGCCTGGGCAGCAGCTGCATTGGTGACTGCTGTGTTTGCAGTAGTTTGTGCTGCAGCTGCATTCGTTACCGCTGTATTAGCAGTATTTTGTGCTGCCGCCGCATTCGTTACCGCTGTGTTTGCTGTGTTCTGAGCAGTGGTTACATTCTGGTTCGTGGTATTTAACTGGCTACCATTTACTGCATCTGTAGAACTTGCTGAAATGGTTCCTGCTGCAACATTGGTAATCTTCTGGTTAGCCGCGTTAATACCAGCAGTCGTTACACTTGGACCACCAGTAATGGTTAATCCACTGTTATCAACCTTGCTATTCCCAACCGTTAAACTGCCTGCATTCGTTAAGCTAATATTGTCATTTACATTGTATTTATAGGTATTTGTTGCTGGGTCATAAACTGCTGTGGTGTTAGTACCATTGGCAAAGTTAACTGTTTCACCTAACTTCACATTGTCAGCTGTACCGCCATTCACACTAAAGTTCAAGCCTTTGTCTGCCGTCGCCTGGGCAGTAGCTGCGTTGGTGACTGCTGTGTTTGCAGTAGTTTGTGCTGTTGCCGCATTCGTTACCGCTGTATTAGCAGTATTTTGAGCAGTGGTTACATTCTGGTTCGTGGTATTTAACTGGCTACCATTCACTGCGTCTGTAGAACTTGCAGAAATAGTTCCAGCCGCCACATTGGTAATCTTCTGGTTGCCCGCGTTAATACCTGCAGTTGTGACACTTGGACCACCTGTAATCGTCAAACCACTGTTATCAACTTTGCTATTCCCAACTGTTAAGCTACCCGCATTGGTCAATGCAATGTTGTCATTCACATTGTATTTATAGGTGTTGGTGGCAGGGTCATAAACTGCTGTGGTGTTGGTGCCATTGGCAAAGTTAACTGTTTCACCTAACTTCACATTGTCAGCCGTACCGCCATTCACACTAAAGTTCAGGCCTTTGTCCGCTGTCGCCTGAGCAGCAGCTGCATTGGTGACTGCTGTGTTTGCAGTAGTTTGCGCTGCTGCCGCATTCGTTACCGCTGTGTTTGCTGTGTTCTGAGCAGTGGTTACATTCTGGTTCGTGGTATTTAACTGGCTACCATTCACTGCGTCTGTAGAACTCGCAGAAATAGTTCCAGCAGCCACATTGGTAATCTTCTGGTTGCCCGCGTTAATACCTGCAGTTGTGACACTTGGACCACCTGTAATCGTCAATCCACTGTTATCAACTTTGCTATTCCCAACCGTTAAACTGCCTGCATTCGTTAAGCTAATATTGTCATTTACATTGTATTTATAGGTATTTGTTGCAGGGTCATAAACTGCTGTGGTGTTGGTGCCATTGGCAAAGTTAACTGTTTCACCTAACTTCACGTTGTCTGCTGTACCGCCATTCGCACTAAAGTTCAGGCCTTTGTCTGCTGTCGCCTGGGCAGCAGCTGCATTCGTCACTGCCGTGTTTGCCGTATTTTGAGCTGCTGCTGCATTCGTTACCGCTGTGTTTGCGGTGTTCTGAGCAGTGGTTACATTCTGGTTCGTGGTATTTAATTGGCTACCATTCACTGCATCTGTAGAACTCGCAGAAATAGTTCCAGCTGCTAAATTGGTAATTTTCTGATTATTAAGGTTGGCGCCGCCATTTAGGTTACTTGCACCAGTAACATTTAATGAGCCACCAGTCGTTAAGTTACCTGCTGTGACAGTACCAGAAAATACAGGTGCATCAGCCATCTGAATATTAACTGTATTACCAGTCACAGCCGTTTTTAAGTTATTTCCAGAATAGGTTCCAGCAGTTGAACCTCCTCCAGTAATATTAAGTGTTGTACCTAAATTATTTGCTGAACTCCCTGTATTACCAGCAAAAGTAATAGGTTTTACAACTTCATTATTTAAATTAGTCAGTGCACCAGACACGGTATTAACAGGAGTATAAGTTGTTCCATCTGTTTTTGTTATTGTATAACTTGGTGGTGTATAAACATGGGTTGTAGTGTTATATGCTGCGCCACCACCTAATGCTGTTGTATTACCTACAGCACGATTATTTACATCCTTTAACTGAGCAACCGTAACCGCATCTGAATCGGCAGCACCATCGGCTACGTTTTGAATACGTCGAGTATTTGTGGCTGAACCCACTGAAACAACACCATTTGTCGTAGATGCTGCAACATTCGTTATATATGAGTTACCACTTTGTACCGTAGTTGTTGATCCTGCACCTAAAGCAACTGAATTTGTTACATTCGCAGTTGATCTTGGCCCGAGAGCTACACTATTTGCTGCAGAGGTTAAGCTGTTAGTACCTATAGCAACACCATCAACTGCATTTGTGTCTACAGTCGCTGTATTACCAATGGCAGTAGCATTATTTGCACCACTGTTAACTTGAGCATTTTTTCCTATTGCCATTGCAGCTGTTGAACCAACGACTTGGCTCATCGCACCCAGTGCAACACTGTAACTAGAAGCACTATCAATAGCATTAAAAGAAGACCCCGTTGGCAGGCCTTCTGCAACAAGATCAGCATCACTGTTATTTTGAATTACAATTGATTGCGCACCAGCAGCACTAGCTTGTCCACCAACTACTGTTGAATTTACACCAGTCGCATTTACATAATTTCCTAATGCGGTTGAATCTCCTGCGCTAGCATTTGCTCTTGATCCAACTGCTAATCCGTTAGAATCATTTGCAGTCGCTGGGGTACCCGTATTTGCCCCTATTGCAATACCATTACTAATGGTTGGACTTGTATCAATAATTGATCCATACAAGTTTGTGTAGTCAGCCCACACATGTGATACGGCTAAACAGGAAATGATAGATAATACAAGAGCCTTAGGTCTAAATCTTTTTTCTCTAGAAACTATCTCGTTTTGTTGACCACTCGATTCAGTGGAGGATGAAACAGAACCTGTTCTCGTTTTGCTTTTAGCTAATTCTGATACAACAGTCCATGTACCAATAGAAGCATTCCAAACCACTTTGTATATCTTATTCATATTTCCACCCGTAAACTTCCCGCTTACATTTGTAAAGATTTGCAATCAAATATTTAAATTGCTTATTTTTTGTAAAAATATCTTTTTTATTTTGAGAAGTAAATCACATTTATAAATATTAAAATCAAAACAATTCACATTAGAATTCAATAAAGACAATAATTTCAAAAATTAATTAAAAAATAACAGATTTATCAATTTTTTAATTTTTCTTAACGGTCTATTTTCAATCTAGCTTTGTTACATTTTTTTACGAATAAAGATTTTTCGTCATTTCGATTTATTAGATATATTTCACAAAAATTAAGAAATTAGTTCTAATTAAACTTAAGTTATTAATATTTAATATATAAAATTAATTTTCATTAGAATAAATTTAAAATAAAAATATCGTGCTACTTAAAAAAATCAGCTTAAACACACAGTAATTTGCAATTTTTTTGATTATTATTTAATCAATTTTATGTATTAATATACTAAAATAAGCTTTTAGAAATCAGCGATTGAAAGATTTATACGTAAAGAGCTAAACAACATAAAATAAATTATTATTAATCAAAATTTTACTTATATCTTAAATTATTTTTTTGATCCTTAAAAACGAAAAAGTAACCATCTTAGGGATGATTACTTTTTTCGTGACAGACCGTTTTACCAAATAATATTAACGCGTCTATTTGGCGCTAAACATTCGATAAGTTGCGAGCTATTTTTCCCTGAACACTGCTTGTATAGATCAGTCTGGCTATTCGCCTGTATCTGTATCCGGCTTGATTCAATGCCTTGTTGTACCAATAATTTGGCTACCGTATTAGCACGTTGTGAAGACAATTGTTGGTTATAGCTAAATTTACCTAACCGATCTGTAAAGCCTGAAACAACAATAGGATTCGTTATTTGACTTTTTTTAATCTGCTCAGCAATTTTGGTAATGCTCCCATTACTATCTTCAATGGCACTCGCATCAAATCGATCAAACGCAAATAAGACACTCGCTGTACGATCTGCAATTACAGTGCTATGCTCTGGCGACTGATTATTCTCACCCCAAGCGACCAAACCTTCGCACACCTCACCCTTCCAAGATAAATGTTCAGCTAAATATTTTTCATTAAAATCAATGCGTAATTGACAGCGTTGATATTGGTTTGTGTTAGGAACACGGATATCTAATACATAATTCCATACTTTTACTGCAAAAACCCCTTCACTAAATTGTGGATTTCCTAGTAAAGCTCGAATTTGATTTTTATCCAATCCTTTATCCAAACGAGCAACGTCGTCATACTCATAACGTTTTATTTGTTTAAGATAACTCTTTTCAATTGCTGGAAATTTTACCTCATTCCGTTGAATTGCTACGTCAGTATCCGTAAATCCAGTAATACTTAAACTTACCAAGATGCCCATTACCAAAATTTGAATATTTTGTTTCATTTTCATACTCACAATATTACTTTAAAGGAGAGATAAACTCTCCTTAGTTAGGCACTCAGTCAATTACTGTACTTACGCCAACACGAACTAATGGACTACCCTGACTACCAAGCGCTGCACCTGTTGTAAGTGACCAGCGGCCGTTGTCAGCTGTTTTACGTAAAGTCACACCTACAGCATTTTGCTGATTATAGTAAGCAGCACCAACAGCCATGGTAACTTTCCCTGCAATAAATGGCGCATTTTCAAGTGCAGCATTTGCAGCAATACCCGCAGACATTTTTTCTTCCAAGTTGTCGATACGCTGATTTGTTGCATAGAACGCTTGCTCAAGCTTGTTGTTCACATTGTCAATTTTGGTATTTAATGTTTGATCAGCTTGATTTAATGCACCTAATGCATCACCGACATTGTTGTAGGACTTATCAGCCACGTTATAGGTCGGGTTTGAGAAGCTTTCGGTAATATTGTTATAACCAGCTCCACCACCTAAGTAGTTTACAAGTGCTTGGTTTGTGGTATTAAGCTGAGAACCATTTACTGCATCTTTTGAAGATGCAGTCACTGCACCCGCTTTAACGCCAGTCACCGTGCGGTCACCTGCTGTTCCAGCAACATTAACTTGTGTACCACCCGTGTCTTTACCAACAGTAATCGCAGCATCTTTATCCGCTTGTTGAACTAGACCAGTTTTACCATTGTTAATGTTATTTTGAAGGTTCGAGATATCACCCGTATTTTTGTCAACCTGTTGTTGAACACTCCACAACTGGCCTCCATTTACAGCATCTTTAGAACTTTCTGCTACAGTACCATTTGCGACATTCTTAAGTGCTGTACCATTAGCACCACCTGCTAAAGTGACAGAGTCTTTATTGACTGTACCATCTGCATTTTTGTCATACTGAACTGCACTATTAGCCAAAGCACCAACATTGTTATTAATGTTAGTGATTGCACTATCAAGTTGGCCTTTGTTCACTGCATCTGTCGTGTTAACGCCAGCAGCTACATTGGTAATAACCTTATTGCCTGCATTGATTCCAGAAGCAGTGATACTAGGACCACCAGCAATGATTAGACCTGTTGATCCCAACTGAACGTTATCACCAACTTTTACTCCAGTCGTATCGATAACTGTATTACCAGTCGTGACGCTATCAACTTTCAAATTTTTGTTCAACGCAACTTTGATATTACCTTCATTATCAGTTTCACTGCTTTGAGCAACAGTTAAGTTATCATCACCTGTAAAGTTAACTTTGCCATTTGGTTTAATCTTTTTAGCAGTCGCTGCATCACCATTAGCTGAAACTGTCCAGCCCGCATTTGCTGCTGTACCTGCATCAGTGACTGCTTTATCAAGTGCTGTTAAAGCATCACCAACATTGTTTGCGCTTGTACCTGCAACAGTATAAGTCGGGTTAGAAATCGAACCATCTGGATTAGCTTTGGCACCACCACCAAAAATATTGGCTGTAGAATCACCATTCTTAGTTACACGACTATCGAGAGTATGTAACTGACTACCATTTACTGCATCTGTAGAGGTCGCAGAAATAGTCCCTGCTGCTACGTTAGTAATCTTCTGGTTAGCTGCATCAATACCAGATTGGGTTACACTTGGACCGCCAGCAATGGTTAAACCATTAGTGTCTAGCTTGCTGTCGCCTGCCGTTACGCTATCCACATTCAGGTCACGGTTTAAACCATACTGAATCTTGTTTCCAGTTTTGGTGACTTTCAGGTTGGTTTCACCTGCAACCGTACCAATGTCCACGGTATCACCCGCTTTCACTGCACCCGCATTGGCACCATTGCTTTGTAGTGTCCAGCCTTTATCCAATGCACTGATTGCAGCACCCACGTTATTTACGTTGTTGCCATTTACAGTATAAATTGGTGAACTGACTGCGCCTGTAACAGGATTATAAACTGCGCCTCCACCTAAGTTGTTCGCGGTACTAGTACCTAAAGCATCTGTCTTGGTATTCGCTGCTGTAGTTACTGCACCCAATTGGCTTACATTAACAGCATCAGTTGCATTGATACCTGCTGCAACATTGGTAATCTTTTGGTTGCCTGCATTAATACCAGCAGACGTTACACTTGGGCCACCAGTAATGGTTAATCCACTGTTATCAACCTTAGTATTGCCAGCCGTTAAACCACTGTTATCAACTTTAGTATTACCAACCGTTAAGCTACCCACATTGGTTAACGCAATATTGTCATTGACACTGTATTTATAAGTATTGGTTGTCGGATCATACGTTGCAGTGGTGTTGGCACCATCTGCAAAGTTAACCGTTTGACCCAACTTCACATTCTTAACCGCACCACCATTGACACTAAAGTTCAGGCCTTTATCTGCTGTTGCTTGTGCTGCTGCTGCATTGGTCACTGCTGTGTTTGCAGTGTTCTGGGCAGTCGTTACATTCTGGTTGGTTGCATTTAACTGGCTACCATTCACTGCATCTGTTGATGTAGCAGAAATAGTACCTGCTGCAACGTTAGTCACTTTCTGGTTAGCCGCATTAATGCCAGACTTGGTCACACTTGGGCCACCAGTAATGGTTAAACCGTTGGTGTCTAGCTTGCTGTCGCCTGCCGTTACACTGTCAATATTCAGATCACGGTTTAAACCATACTGGATATTGTTTCCAGTTTTGGTTACTTTCAGGTTGGTTTCACCTGTAGCCGTACCAATGTCCACGGTATCACCAGCTTTCACTGCACCCGCATTGCTACCATTGCTTTGTAGTGTCCAGCCTTTATCCAGTTCGCTGATTGCAGCAGCCACGTTATTTACGTTGTTGCCATTTACAGTATAAATTGGTGAACTGACTGCGCCTGTAACTGGATTATAAACTGCGCCACCACCCAAGTTACTCGCAGTACTGGTACCTAAAGCAGCTGTCTTGGTGTTTGCTGCTATAGTTACTGCACCCAATTGGCTTACATTAACAGCATCAGTCGGATTGGTTCCTGCTGCAACATTGGTAATCTTCTGGTTGCCCGCATCAATACCTGCAGTCGTTACACTTGGGCCACCAGTAATCGTTAATCCGCTGTTATCAACCTTGGTATTGCCAACGGTTAAGCTACCTGCATTGGTTAAACCAATGTTGTCATTGACACTGTATTTATAAGTATTGGTTGCTGGGTCATACGTTGCAGTGGTGTTGGTACCATCTGCAAAGTTAACCGTTTGACCCAACTTTACGTTCTTAGCCGCACCACCATTGACACTAAAGTTCAGGCCTTTATCTGCCGTCGCTTGTGCCGCAGCTGCATTCGTCACTGCTGTGTTTGCAGTGTTCTGGGCAGTGGTTACATTCTGGTTGGTTGCATTTAACTGGCTACCATTTACTGCATCTGTAGAACTCGCAGAAATAGTCCCTGCTGCAACGTTAGTAATCTTCTGGTTAGCTGCATCAATACCAGACTTGGTCACACTTGGGCCACCAGTAATGGTTAAACCGTTGGTGTCTAACTTGCTGTCACCTGCCGTTACACTGTCAATCTTAAGATCACGGTTTAAACCATACTGGATATTGTTTCCAGTCTTGGTGACTTTCAGGTTGGTTTCACCTGCAACCGTACCAATGTCCACGGTATCACCAGCTTTCACTGCACCTGCATTGCTACCATTGCTTTGTAGTGTCCAGCCTTTGTCCAATGCACTGATTGCAGCACCTACGTTATTTACGTTGTTGCCATTTACAGTATAAATTGGTGAACTGACTGCACCTGTCACCGGATTATAAACTGCACCACCACCCAAGTTACTCGCAGTACTGATACCTAAAGCATCTGTCTTGGTATTCGCTGCTGTAGTTGCTGCACCCAATTGGCTTACATTAACAGCATCAGTTGCATTCGTTCCCGCCGCGACATTAGTAATCTTTTGGTTAGCAGCATTGATACCCGCAGTTGTTACACTTGGACCACCAGTAATGGTTAATCCGCTGTTATCAACCTTGGTATTGCCAACGGTTAAGCTACCCGCATTGGTTAAACCAATGTTGTCATTCACGCTGTATTTATAAGTATTGGTTGCAGGATCATACACTGCTGTCGTATTGGTGCCATCTGCAAAGTTAACCGTTTCACCCAACTTCACGTTCTTAGCTGTAGCACCATTCACACTAAAGTTCAGGCCTTTGTCTGCCGTAGCTTGCGCTGCTGCTGCATTGGTCACCGCTGTGTTTGCAGTATTTTGGGCAGTCGTTACATTCTGGTTGGTCGCATCTAACTGACTACCATTCACTGCATCTGTTGATGTAGATGAAATAGTCCCTGCTGCAACGTTAGTAATCTTCTGGTTGCCTGCATTAATGCCAGCAGTTGTTACACTTGGACCGCCTGTAATGGTTAGGCCATTGTTATCAACCTTGCTATTCCCAACTGTTAAACTACCCGCATTGGTTAATGCAATGTTGTCATTCACACTGTATTTATAGGTATTGGTTGTCGGATCATAGGTTGCTGTGGTGTTGGTACCATCTGCAAAGTTAACAATTTCACCTAACTTTACGTTGTCAGTCGTACCACCATTCACACTAAAGTTCAGACCTTTGTCTGCCGTCGCTTGAGCTGCAGCAGCATTCGTCACCGCTGTGTTTGCGGTGTTCTGGGCAGTGGTTACATTCTGGTTGGTCTCATTTAACTGACTACCATTCACTGCATCTGTTGATGTAGATGAAATGGTTCCTGCTGCAACGTTAGTAATCTTCTGGTTAGCAGCATCGATACCTGCAGTTGTTACACTTGGACCGCCTGCAATGGTAAGACCATTGGTGTCTAACTTGCTGTCGCCTGCCGTTACGCTGTCAATATTCAGATCACGGTTTAAACCATACTGGATCTTGTTTCCAGTCTTGGTTACTTTCAGATTGCTTTCACCTGCAACCGTACCAACATCCACGGTATCACCAGCTTTCACTGCACCTGCATTGGCACCATTGCTTTGTAATGTCCAGCCTTTGTCCAATGCAGTGATTGCAGCACCTACGTTATTTACGTTGTTGCCATTTACAGTATAAATTGGGGAACTGACTGCACCTGTAACTGGATTATAAACTGCGCCACCACCTAAATTACTCGCGGTACTGGTACCTAAAGCATCTGTTCTAGTATTCGCTGCTGTAGTAATAGCATCCAACTGGCTTACATTAACAGCATCAGTTGCATTCGTTCCTGCCGCAACGTTAGTAATCTTCTGGTTGCCTGCATTAATACCTGCAGTTGTTACACTTGGACCGCCTGTAATGATTAGGCCACTGTTATCAACCTTGGTATTCCCGACCGTTAAGCTACCCGCATTGGTTAATGCAATGTTGTCATTTACATTATATTTATAGGTATTGGTTGCTGGGTCATACTCTGCTGTGGTGTTGATACCATCTGCAAAGTTAACGGTTTCACCTAACTTCACGTTGTCAGTTGTACCACCATTCACACTAAAGTTCAGGCCTTTATCTGCCGTCGCTTGCGCTGCTGCTGCATTGGTCAATGCGGTATTTGCTGTATTTTGTGCAGTGGTTACATTCTGGTTAGTTGCATTTAACTGGCTAAAATTGACTGCATCAGTCGCATTAGTGCCTGCTTTAACATTGGTAATTTTCTGATTACCCGCATTAATCCCTGCTGTGGTTACACTTGGGCCACCCGTAATGTTTACCCCACTGTTATCAACTTTAGTATTTCCTACTGTTAAGCTACCTGCATTGGTTAATGCAATGTTGTCATTCACATTGTATTTATAGGTATTGGTGGCAGGGTCATAAACTGCTGTGGTGTTGGTACCATCTGCAAAGTTAACCGTTTCACCCAGCTTCACATTGTCAGCCGTACCGCCATTCACACTAAAGTTCAGGCCTTTGTCTGCTGTCGCTTGGGCTGTTGCGGCATTGGTGACTGCCGTGTTTGCCGTATTTTGTGCTGCAGCTGCATTCGTCACCGCTGTGTTTGCGGTGTTCTGAGCAGTCGTTACATTCTGGTTGGTTGCATTTAACTGGCTACCGTTTACTGCATCTGTAGATGTAGATGAAATGGTTCCTGCTGCGACATTAGTAATCTTCTGGTTAGCAGCCTTGATACCTGCAGTCGTTACACTTGGACCGCCAGTAATGGTTAAGCCACTGTCATCAACCTTAGTGTTACCGACCGTTAAACTGCCCGTATTGGTTAATGCAATGTTGTCATTGACACTGTATTTATAGGTATTGGTTGCTGGGTCATACTCTGCTGTTGTGTTCGTCCCATCTGCAAAGTTAACCGTTTCACCTAACTTCACGTTGTCAGTTGTACCACCATTCACACTAAAGTTCAGGCCTTTATCTGCCGTCGCTTGCGCTGCTGCTGCATTGGTCAATGCGGTATTTGCTGTGTTTTGTGCAGTGGTTACATTCTGGTTAGTTGCATTTAACTGGCTAAAATTGACTGCATCAGTCGCATTAGTGCCTGCTTTAACATTGGTAATTTTCTGATTACCCGCATTAATCCCTGCTGTGGTTACACTTGGGCCACCCGTAATGTTTAGCCCACTGTTATCAACTTTAGTATTTCCTACTGTTAAGCTACCTGCATTGGTTAATGCAATGTTGTCATTCACATTGTATTTATAGGTATTGGTGGCAGGGTCATAAACTGCTGTGGTGTTGGTGCCATTGGCAAAGTTAACCGTTTCACCCAGCTTCACATTGTCAGCCGTACCGCCATTCACACTAAAGTTCAAGCCTTTGTCTGCTGTTGCTTGGGCAGCAGCTGCATTAGTGACTGCCGTGTTTGCCGTATTTTGGGCTGCTGCTGCATTCGTCACCGCTGTATTTGCGGTGTTCTGAGCAGTCGTTACATTCTGGTTCGTGATATTTAACTGGCTACCATTCACTGCATCTGTAGAGGTAGAAGAAACTGTTCCTGCTGCGACATTGGTGATTTTATTTCCACCATTATCTAGCCCAGTATTTGTTAATTTTACTGGACCATTCGCTCCACCATTAACTGTAACTCCTGAACTATTCAGGGTCGTATTACCAGTTGTTACACTATTTAATGAAATATCATCGGCTAAATCAAAAGTAACATCAGTATTGCTATTTAATTCGTCCGCTACTTTAGCAACAGTATTTTTACCATTGATAAAGCTAACTTTATCAGTGGTACTATCGCCAATAGTTGCTTTATTTGTTGTTCCTTGACGTACTGTAAATGTATTCGCATTTACAGTATAAGTCGTTATACCGTTACTATCAGTTCCCTGAGCAACAGTTGTACCTGTTCCGGCTAAAACTTTAGAAGTTGCTTTTTTTAACTGTGCGACGTTGGCTGCATCTGTATCATTTGTTCCAGCCGCAACACTAGTAATCTGACGAGTTCGTGTCGTTCCATTTCCAACTGAAACAGCAGCATCTGTCGCCTTCCAGGTACTATTCGTACTTGTAGTGCTCGTTTCAGTTAAAGGGTCATATCCGAATGAACCTGAAGCTCGATCAGACACTGAATCACTACCTAGAGCAACAGAGTTAGCTTGTAAGGCTTGTGCTCTTGCACCAATTGCTACAGATGTTTGAGAGGAAGCCACACTATTTGAACCAATAGAAACGCTTTGGTCTCCAGCTGTGGCAACAGAACCAACCGCTACAGCCAAATTTGAAGCGGTTGATTGCGTACCTACAACTACTGCATTTGTGCCAGTCGCAGCAGTGTTAGTACCTATTGATATCGAGTTTGCTCCAGATGCACTAGCACCCTTTTTACTCGCTGACGCACCTGATTGAACATAGGCTGTGCCTTTTAAGTCACTTCCAGCACCAATTGCAATGGAATCACCTCCTGTAGCAGCGGAGTTAACACCTACAGCAACATCACCTGTATTTTTGGTATAAGCCAGTGAACCAATCGATAAACTGCCTTGCCCTTGTGCTTCTGCTTTTACACCTAAAGCAACTGAAATTGGTGCCCCAGCCGTCGCTACTGCCCCTAAAGCTGTACCCAAATCAGTAGCTGTAGCCTTAGGGCCTACTGCAACTGCAGCTTCACCTGTTTGTACTCTGGTATAACGATTTCCTATCCCAGATGCACCGCCATTTGTTTTTTCAAAGTCAACCAAGTAATCGCCTGTCAAATTTTTATATGCAGCCGCTGTAGCAGTATTATTATATAGAGCGTTATCTCCGGCAGTTGGTGTGTAGTTATAAGCTGGCGGGTTTGTACTAGCAACTTTATCCATATCGTCAGCACCGATCGCTACAGATGAATTACCTGTTGCTGTCGCCTGACCACCTATTGCAAGAGCCTGAGATCCACTTGCTCTAGATTCAGCACCAATAGCTATCGACTCATTATAAGTTCCTGTAGCATTTGCTGGATTTGCAGTAGAAGCTTGACTACCTATTGCAATATCTCTATCTGAATCTGTTACTGCACCACAACCTATTGCTAATGCACGTTCTCCTCCTGCAGTAGCTCGGTCTCCAGTTCCCCCCACTCCTGTTCCAGTACATGCAGAAATTGCCGTGGCATTATTTCCAGTAGCAAAACCTCCTGACACTCCAACTTCACCAAAAGTAATAGACGGAACGAGTACAGTTAATATGCCCCAAGTAAGTGGTTTAATTTTAAAATTAATTGAAGTTGAGGACTGTAGAAAATCGGTGGCTTCAGTAAAAGGCATCAAAGCATTATTTGTTCTTTGACTACGAGTTTTTGAATGACCCTTTGCAATTTCTGAAACAGCAACCCAAATTCCTAATGAAGCATTCCAAATTACTTTGTATATCTTATTCATATACTTACTCGCATTTTACAAAAAACAGACAATACTTACCTAAAGCTACACAAAGTTTCAAAAAACTAAAGGTATGAAAAATTTCGCGAAATATATCAAAGAAAAAATGAGAGGTAAATCACAGAAATTTACTGTAACGCGATGAAAAACAAGAAAAAAGAACAATATATAATCAAATAAATATAAAAAATATATTATGATTTTTTACTACAAATTTAACTTTGTAATTAAGTTCTGTGTTTTTTAGGCTAGAAAGATAATAAAAATAAAATATTGAGTTTAAATTTATATTTAAAAACTATCGTTTTACTTCATTAAAAAAATTTTAATGATTTCGATAAATAATTTTTTTAATAACTCATTGGTAAAGATATTCTTTGAAACATGAAAGGTAGATTCAAAAATTAAATGACTTACTAACCTCACCACACTTTTATAATTTTGAAAGATGATTTTTATATAAAAATTTAAGTATATCCTTTTTTGGTTTTTTAGCCTCTTAAAAACGAAAAAGTAACCACCCTATGGATGATTACTTTGCCGTGACAGACCGTTTTACCAACTTATATTAACACGTCTATTTGGTGCTAAACATTGAATAAGTTGTGAACTATTGTTACCGCTACATTGCTTGTATAAATCGGTCTGGCTATTTGCCTGTATTTGTATTCGGCTTGCTTCAATACCTTGTTGTACCAATAATTTAGCAACCGTATTAGCACGTTGTGATGACAATTGCTGATTGTAACTAAATTTGCCTAACCGATCTGTAAAGCCTGAAACAATAATAGGATTTGTTGTTTGGCTTTTCTTAATCTGCTCAGCAATTTTGATAATGCTATCATCACCCTCTTCAATAGCATTAACATCAAATCGATCAAAAGCGAATAATACGCTTGATGTACGATCTGCAATTACAGTGCTATATGCTGATGCCTGATTATTTTCACCCCAAGCAACTAAACCTTCACATGCTTCACCTTTCCAAGATAAGCGGTCTGCTAAGTATTGCTTATTAAAATCAACACGTAACTGGCAACGTTGGTACTGATTTGTGTTAGGAACACGGATATCTAGCACATAGTTCCAAACTTTTACTGCAAAAAGCCCTTCACTAAATTGCGGATTTCCCAATAAAGCTCGAATTTGGTCTTTATTTAGTCCTTGGTCTAAACGAGCAACATCTTGGTATTCATAGCGTTTTACTTGTTTCAAATAACTTTTTTCAATCGCTGGAAAATGAATTTCCTGTGGCTGAGTTGGTTCATTTGCATAAGTTGTTACCGCGAAACCAGCAAAAGCTGCTACGACCAAGCTTTGGATTGTTTTATTCATTTCTATAATCTCTTTAATCTGTCGAGCAAGGAGAGCATTGCTACTCTCCTAACCAGTTTCTTAGTTAATAACACCACTAATACCAATACGAACGCTTGGCTCACCTTGGGATGCTGCTGCCACACCACCGGTGATTGACCAACGACCATTGTCAGATGTTTTACGTAAGGTCACACCGACTGCGTTCTCACCACCATGATATGCAGCACCTACAGCATAGGTATATTTACCTGCTACAAACGGCGCATTTTCCAAGGCCATCGCAGCGGCAATACCCGCATTGGCTTTTTTCTCAACATCATCAATACGTTTATTGGTGTCATAGAACACTTGTTGTAACTGATCACCCAGATTGGTAATTTTATTACCCAATTCTTGGTTCGACTGATTTAAGGTACCAATGGCATCGTTAATATTGTCTTTGCCCGTTCCACCAATGTTTTTAGTCGTAATTGAACCATCACTATTAACAGTTGTATTTCCACCAATACTGTTTTTAATACTGTCTGAAATATTGTGAATCTGACCACCATTTACGGCTTGGTTCGAACCAGCTTTAATCTCGCCATCTTTCACACCTTGGACAACTCGATCACCATCTTTACCAGCCATATTTACGCTAGTACCGCCTGTGTCTTTACCGACCGTGATTTCACCATTTGGTTTTTGCTGTTGAACTAAACCGGCTTTACCATTAGAAATGTTGTCGATGTTGTTTTGAATGTTCTTAATATCATTCGAGTTCTTATCGACTTGATTTTGAACATTCCATAATTGTCCGCCATTTACGGCGTCTTTAGAACCTTCAGCAACTTTACCATCAGCTACATTTTTCAGATTGGTACCTTTATCTCCACCACCTAAAGTGACTGAGTTTTTGTCAACATTGCCATTTTTATCTTTGTCATACTGCACCGCATGATCAGAAAGTTTGCCAATATCTTTACCAATTTGATCTTTAACTTCATTAATTTGCTTATCTAACTGGCCTTTGTTCACTGCATCTTTTGCATTAACACCATCTGCAACATTGGTAATTTGCTTACCACCTGCATTAATGCCGTTTACTGTGATACTTGGACCGCCTTTAATGATAAGACCTTGCTGATTCAAAACATGACCACCAACATTTACACTGTCGAACTTCACATCTTTTAGCATCTCGATTTTGATGCCATCTTGTGTAGTACGAGTAATAATGTTTTCGCCACTGGTTTTATCTTCAGCAGTTTCTGAATTAGCCCCACCTACAATATTAATGGTGTCACCAAGCTTACGGTGGACAGCTTTACCCTGAGTTGCTTTCTGGTCATTTGCACCAAAATTTAGCCCTTTTTGGGTCAAGTCATTTACACCATTTGTGACTTTGTCATCTACAGACTTGATTGCGTCATTGATGTTGTTTTTACCTGTTCCACCAATGTTGTTAGTGGTCAGACTACCGTCTGGATTAACAATAGTATTTCCACCAATACTATTTTTAATACTTGTTGAGATGTTATGTACCTGACCACCATTTACAGCATCTTTAGAATTTTGTGCAATTACACCGTTCGCGACATTGGTAATTTTCTTACCACCAGCATTTATACCGTCTTTAGTCATGCTTGGACCATCTTTAATGGTTAAGCCATCATTAGTAAGTATGCTATCGCCTGTAGTAACGCTATCTAAAGTTAGATCTTTCTTGGTCGCTACCTCGTAGTTAGCACTACCATCTTTATTAACAGATTGTTTTACAACAATGTTGTCGCCTTCAGTTACAGTCGTTTTTGCTTTAGTCGCAGTATTTTTTACTTCACTAATTGCATCATTAATATTGTTTTTACCCGTTCCACCAATGTTATTGGTCGTCAGGCTGCCGTCTGGGTTTACAACTGTATTTCCACCAATGCTGTTTTTAATACTGTTTGAAATATTATGAATCTGGCTACCATTTACCGCTTCCTTTGAAGTCGATGAAATGTTGCCTGCTTTCACGTTATCTAAAACCGTACCGTCCTTACCTTTTAAGGTAACTTTATCTTTGGTTTTGGCATCATCGTATTTCACTGCAGCATCATCAGTTGCATTTTGCTTGGCAGCAAGATCATCTAACTGGCCTTTATTCACTGCATCTTTAGCATTTACGCCATCGGCAACATTGGTAATTTGTTTACCACCCGCATTAATACCTTCTTTAGTAATGCTTGGACCGTCTTTAATAGTTAAACCATTGTTGTTCAAAGTGGTATTGCCAGTAGTCACACTATCAAACTTCGAGTCTTTTAACAGTTCAATCTGAATACCATCTTGTGTGGTACGGGTAATGACATTTTCACCGCTTGTTTTTGAAGCTGGAGTTGAAGCATCCGCACCGCCTACGATATTAAGCTTGTCACCAAGTTTACGGTGGACATCTGCTCCACTGTTGGCAGCAAAGTTCAGGCCTTTGTTTTCAACATCTTTAATACCGTTTGTGACTTTGTCATCTACAGACTTGATTGCGTCATTGATGTTGTTTTTACCTGTTCCACCAATATTATTGGTCGTCAGGCTACCATCTGGGTTTACAACTGTATTTCCACCAATACTGTTTTTAATACTGTTTGAAATATTGTGAATCTGACTACCGTTTACCGCTTCTTTTGAAGTCGATGAAATGTTGCCTGCTTTCACGTTATCTAAAACCGTGCCGTCTTTACCTTTTAAGGTGACTTTATCTTTGGTTTTTGCATCATCGTATTTCACTGCAGCATCATCAGTTGCATTTTGCTTGGCAGCAAGATCATCTAACTGACCTTTATTCACTGCATCTTTAGCATTTATGCCATCGGCAACATTGGTAATTTTCTTATCACCCGCATTAATACCTTCTTTAGTAATGCTTGGACCTTCTTTAATCGTCAAACCATTTGTGTTTATAGTCGTGTTGCCAGTAGTGACACTGTCAAACTTCGAGTCTTTTAACAGTTCAATCTGAATACCATCTTTGGTAGTACGGGTAATGACATTTTCACCGCTTGTTTTTGAAGCTGGAGTTGAAGCATCCGCACCGCCTACGATATTGAGCTTATCACCAAGTTTACGGTGGACATCTGCTCCACTGTTACCAGCAAAGTTCAAGCCTTTGTTTTCAAGCTCAACCTTGGTACTGTCAATTTTGGTATTTAATTCAGTTTTGGTGTTACCAATCGTATTGTTTAACTCAGTCTTAGTATCGTTAATTTGGGTCGTTAACTGATCTTTGGTATTGTTTAACTTGGTGTTGGTATCGGTAATCTGATTACCCAAATCTTTTTTCGCATCATTTAACTGATTATTCGTATCAGTGATTTTGCCATTTAAGCTCTCTTTTACTTTGGTGAGCTGATCAACATTCACTGCATCTTTAGCATTTACACCCTCAGCCACATTGGTAATTTGTTTGCCACCAGCATTAATACCGTCTTTAGTAATGCTTGAACCGTCTTTAATCGTCAAGCCATTGTTGTTCAAAGTGGTATTGCCAGTAGTCACACTGTCAAACTTCGAGTCTTTTAACAGTTCAATCTGGATACCATCTTGAGTGGTACGGGTAATAACATTTTCACCGCTTGTTTTTGAAGCTGGTGTAGAAGCAACTGCACCACCTACAATATTGAGCTTCTCGCCAAGCTTACGGTGTACATCTGCACCGCTATTACCAGCAAAGTTCAAGCCTTTGTTTTCAAGCTCGGTCTTGGTGTTATCAATTTTGCTATTCAGCTCAGTTTTGGTGTTACCAATCGTGTTGTTTAACTCAGTTTTAGTGTCATTAATCTGAGTTGTTAACTGATCTTTGGTATTGTTTAACTTAATATTGGTATCAGTAATCTGGTTACCCAAGTCAGTTTTTGTATCATCTAACTTTTGATTTACATTGGTAATATTCTGAGCATTTTTACTAATATTGCTCGCGTTTTGATTTACACGTCCATCAACATTTTTAAGCTGGCGTACTGTTACCGCATCTGAGTCAGCTGAGCCATCTTCAACATTGGTAATACGGCGTTCTTTTCCAGCCGCCCCAACAGAAATAACACCATTAGATTTAGAAGCATCACGATTGGTCAGGAAAGAGCTTCCTGTCGCTTCGGTTGCTACAGCATCTTGGCCTAAAGCAACACTATTTTTAGCTTCTACTTTACTACGTGCACCTAAAGCGACACCACCTTCAACCAAAGACTGGGCACCTTGACCAACTGCAACTGCATTTTCTTGGTCGGCAATTGCACCACCACCAATAGCTGCAGCATTTTTACCAGCTGCTTTTGCACCGCCGCCGACAGCAGCAGCATTTTCATTTGTAGCCTCAGCCCCTTTACCAATTGCAGCCGAGTTATCACCTGTTGCTTGAGCACCACTACCAATTGCAGCTGCACTGTTTCCAGTCGCTTTTGCCCCTTCACCCGGTTTGTTACCAGAGCCAATTGCTGTTGAGTTTGTACCCGATGCCAATGAGTTAATACCCATTGCCGATGCACCATCACCTGTTGCTTGAGCAACAGCACCAAATGCAGCAGCACCTTTACCCGAAGCATTAGACATCACACCAAAAGCAGATGAAGCATCACCAGTTGCTTTAGATGTCATACCGAAAGCCGATGAAAATGCACCAGTACCTACAGCTTGAGTACCTACAGCAGTTGAGCCGTGATTCGCTTCAGTTGTCGGATACTTACCTGCTTTAAGTACACCACCCGTAATTTCTGTATAGGTTTTACTCAACTCGGCATCTTGGGCAATTTTATCTACATCATCACCACCAATGGCAACAGAAGAGTTTCCTCTTGCAATGACATCGGCACCAATCGCAATCGATTGATCTCCAATTGCTTTAGTCTGATCTCCAATCGCAATTGATTGATTGCTATAACCAGACGGTGTCCCTTCTGCACCTTTTGTCGAAGCATTACGGCCAATCGCAACATCACCACTGCCAACCGTTTGGCTGCTACTACCCATTGAAATTGCACCAATTCCCGTTGCTCGTGCATATCCACCAATCGCCATTGCATCACGAGCAGTAGCAGAAGTATTCACCCCCACAGCAATTGCATTACGTCCAGTCGCCCCATCATTTTCAAAGTTGCCACCTTGCTGACCATTATCATTGATACTCACATAGTGAGTACGAGCCGCTTTTAACTGACGTATGGTGGCAGCATCCGAATCTGCTGAACCATCTGCCACGTTTTGAATACGACGCTCACTTCCCACATCACCAATTGATAAAACACCAGTTGGAGCTGATTGTTTAGTTAAGAAACTTTCACCTGTAGCTTGGACTGCTTTTGAATCTTTACCTACAGCAATACTATTTTCAGCTTCTGAACGTGCACCTTTGCCAATTGCTACACCACCATCAAAAGTAGCCTCAGCTTGGTCTCCAATCACAACAGCATTATCTTTTTGTGCTTTTGCGCCTGTACCAATCGCAACAGACTTTTTACCTTTAGATTCTGAAAATGCACCAATCGCTAAAGCATTTTCTTCAGTGGCAACTGCGCCACCACCAAACGCAATCGAGTCTTTACCCGTTGCTTTTGTTGCCATTTTAGGTTGATAAGCAGCACCAGCTTGCCCCGCAACTGGGTCAGCGTTTTCAATATCTGGTGAACCAATTGCAATTGAACGGTAACCTTCTGCCGTTGCGGAGTGACCAATTGCCAAAGAGCCTTTACCTGTAGCTGCTGCAACATTACCAATGGCTTGAGAAAAATCGGCAGTCGCCGCAGATTGGCGCCCAACCGCAAGAGCAGTGTTTCCAGAAGATAAAGCACCTGTACCAATTGCTACACCTGAAATACCTTGAGTTGTCGCATAAGAACCAATTGCAGTACCTAAACCTTTCTCAACTACAGCGCCAGTACCAACACTGATTGCTCCACCTTGTTTCATTGCACCAGCATAAGCACCAGTAGAATTATTATAAGGATTGTTACGGTTTGCGATGTTAGAGCCTGTTCGGTCTTGAGTTTGGGCTCCACAACCAATAGCAACATCTTTTTCATTGGCAGTACTCGCATTTCCTTCACGACAAGAAGTTGTTCCTGAAATAGATGTTCCTTGGCCTACTCCACCCTCGGTATTTGTCCCTGCAAAAGCATTTGGCGTAAAACTAATTAAACTAGTTAAAATAATCGCTGATGCATTTAAAGTTTTTGATTTAGTCTTTGTTTTACCTTTTGCAATTTCAGATGTTGCAACCCATGCTCCAATTGAAGCATTCCAAATGACCTTATAAACTTTATTCATAAAACTTCTCAGACAAATACCAAACTCAAAGACCAATAAAAATGTACAAATACATTTTTAAAATTTTCGGCCCAAAAAAAGAGGCGGCATCCTAATTGAATAAATCTAAAGGGTAAATATAAAAATAAAATAACGATAAGAAAAATTGTGATTTTAATCACAAATTATATTTTTATAATTAATTTTAATTTATTGAATTTAATAAATAAAAATTTAATTAATGACAAAGTGTTTTGTTTTTGTTAAAAATAAGTAAACTTATTTTAAAATAGAATAATAACTCTAAATATATGATTAATTTTTATAAAATTAATAAAAACAGATACATTTTAAAATACATCTGTATATTATAAAAATATAATATTAACTCTAAAATAAATATCATTATTAATATAATTATTCAGCAATAATCACCCATTTAAAATACAGCTGTATATTATAAATAATAGTGTGTTTATTCTACTCATAATAAATTATAAAATAAATAAATTTTTAAATATACTTAATAAAAAAACTTATTATAAAATAAAACTAAACAAAACATTTGTTTCGAAAACTGATTTCCTTACTTGTACGGCAAAGACTAATTATTAAGTAAAAATGCTTAGCTTAACTATAAAATTTTATTCTTCTTAAGAATTAATCTATTGATTCATAACTTTTTTAAAAAAAAGTTGACTAAATTAGTCATTTTTTCAACATTTTCTATTGTCATGCCCTTGTAATTTTTGAAATACACATCACTATAAAAAACATGGCAACCTCGTTGTCACTCATTAGGAGTGCCCATGTCTGAACTTATTATGAATGAAAAAACTGACTTAGAGCCTCAGGTTCCAAGTGTATTACCACTATTAGCCTTACGTGATGTCGTGGTTTATCCACACATGCAAATTGCGCTATTCGTGGGTCGTGAAAAATCGATCAATGCAGTTGATGTGGCTCGTAACAGTGACAATTTAGTATTTGTAGTTGCGCAAAAAGATTCGCTTACAGAAGAAATTGATCACGACAATTTATACCAGTACGGTACAGTCGCTAAGATTGTACAAGTAGTTAATCATGAAAATGATGAAAACTGCATTAAAGTACTTATTGAAGGCTTACATCGTTCTAAGCTCACAAAAATTATCGATGAAGATAGTTATTTGACTGCTGAACATGATCTAAGTCCAATGACTATTAATGTAGATAAGGCAACTCAAGAAACTCGTTTACAAGAGTTACGTAACTTATTTGCTCAATATGCAGAAGCAAAATTACGTAATGCACGTGAACTAGTTGCTGCTGCCAATAAAATCGAAGACTTATTGCAACTTATGTTCTTCGTAGCAACTCGTGTACCTCTAAATATTGAAATTAAACAGAAGTTTTTAGAGCACGATGAGTTTGAAGCACATTTGCAAGAGTTAATGAACTACTTGATGAATCAATCTGCTGAACAGCAAATTGAGCAAACTTTACATGACAGCGTAAAACGCCAAATGGAAAAGAACCAACGTGAATACTTTCTGAATGAAAAAATGAAAGTTATTCAACGTGAACTTTCCGATATGAATGGCGGTGCTGAAGATGACGTTGCTGAAATAGAGAAACGTCTTGCTGAAGCTGATTTACCTGAACACGTACGCAAAAAAGCTGAAGCTGAGTTCCGTAAACTTAAAGCAATGCAGCCAGCATCTAGTGAAGCTGCCGTTGTACGTAACTATCTAGAAGTAATTTTAGATACGCCGTGGAACAAAGCGAGCAAAGTCAGTATTAACCTAGCAAAAGCACAAGAGATTCTTGATGCTGACCACTATGGTCTTGATGATGTTAAAGACCGTATTGTTGAATACTTAGCTGTTCAATCACGTGTGAAAAAACTCAAAGGCCCTATCCTGTGTTTAGTAGGTCCTCCAGGGGTTGGTAAAACTTCACTCGGTGAATCAGTAGCTAAAGCAACAGGTCGTGAATTTGTTCGCATGGCGCTTGGTGGCGTACGTGATGAAGCAGAAATTCGTGGACACCGTCGTACTTATATAGGTGCGATGCCGGGTAAAATTGTGCAGTCTTTAACAAAAGTTGGCGTGAAGAACCCATTGTTCTTACTCGACGAAATTGACAAGATGGCACAAGACTACCGTGGTGACCCAGCTTCTGCATTGCTTGAAGTACTTGATCCATCACAAAACAGTAAGTTCAACGATCACTATTTAGATCTTGATCTTGACCTTTCTGAAGTCATGTTCATCTGTACTGCAAACAGTATGAATATTCCAGAAGCGTTACTGGACCGTATGGAAGTCATTCGTCTACCGGGTTATACCGAAGATGAAAAAGTAAACATTGCTGAACGTTACCTTGTTCCTAAAGCAATTAAGAACAACGGTTTACGTGCAAAAGAGTTAACAATTCATGAAGAAGCGATTCGTGACATTGTTCAACGCTATACACGTGAAGCTGGTGTTCGTAGTTTAGAACGTGAAGTCTCTAAAATTGCGCGTAAAGTGGTAAAAGAAGCGGTAAGTAAAAAGTCTAAAAACTTACAGCTTGACATTACCTCTGCCAATCTTCCTGAATATCTAGGTCCGCACAAATTTGACTTTGGTATTGCTGAAGATGAAGCACAAGTAGGCCGTGTAAATGGCTTGGCATGGACTTCTGTAGGTGGCGAGTTACTTACTATTGAAGTTGCAGCTGTTAAAGGTAAAGGTAAATTTATTACAACTGGTTCACTCGGTGACGTAATGAAAGAATCGATTACCGCAGCAATGACTGTAGTACGTACACGTGCTGATGAACTTGGTATTGAAGCGTCTCGTTTTGAAGAAACTGATGTACACGTTCACTTACCTGAAGGTGCAACTCCAAAAGATGGTCCATCTGCTGGTTTGGCATTAACAACTGCACTTGTATCAGCATTTACTGGTATTGCGATTCGTCCAGACATCGCAATGACAGGTGAAACAAGTCTTGGTGGTCGTGCGATGCGTATCGGTGGCTTGAAAGAGAAACTTCTTGCTGCACATCGTGGTGGAATTAAGCTTGTCTTTATTCCTCAAGATAACGTTCGTGATTTGGCAGAGATTCCTGACAATGTTAAAGAAGGATTAGAAATCAAACCTGTGAAAAGCATTGATGAAATCTTACCTTTAGCATTAACTGCAATGCCAAAGCCTTTACCCAAAACACCGATTGTAAAACCGGTAGAAGGTTCAAAAGCAGCGCGTCACTAATTGAAAAATAAAAAAAGAGAGCTTCGGCTCTCTTTTTTTGTTACATAATTTGATTGAAAAATATCCAACCATCCTCATAATAAGAAGTAAGAGTGATTAATTTTATTATTTACTCTTATCTATCTTATGTTACAGATAGCCTTGTTTTTATTCTCTATGGTCATCTGAACTCCAGACAGATGATCATTTGATCGCAGTCCAACACCATTTTTTGGACTGCGTTTTTTATGCCCAGTTGCACCCCGCGGTTATCATCTCCTCAGGTATAATGTGTCAGCCGTTTTGACTGAATAGACCACATGAAAATTCGTATTCTGACCATTGGTCAAAAAATGCCTGCTTGGGTACTTACTGGTTTTGAAGATTATTTCAAACGCATCCAGCCTTTTGTCCAGACTCAAGTGATTGAACTTCCAATGGCAAAACGCGGTAAAAATGACTCGGAAGCGGATATTTTAAAATACTGTCAAATTGAAGGTGAAAGTATTTTAAATGCGTTAAAACCAAACGAGACACTCATCGCTTTAGAGGTGGGTGGCCGTGAACTCAGCACAGAAAAGCTAGCTGACACCATGAAACAATGGATGCTTGAAGGAAATGATGTCGCACTGGCTATTGGCGGTCCAGATGGCTTATCAGATCAGGTACGTAAAGCTGCTGCTTGGCATTGGTCACTCTCAAAACTAACTATGCCTCACCCTTTGGTGCGTGTTTTATTAATTGAGCAGTTATACCGAGCAATGAGTATTAATCACAACCATCCGTATCACCGCGCATAAATGGAACAACCGTTTCATTTTAAGAACAATCCGTTGAAATCTAGATACTTTTAACATGTCTTGATTTTGGCATAATGAATACTATTCTGCTTTTCAACTCAGGTGTAATGAAATGGAACTACAAACCCTTCCCGGACTGTTTATTTCACATGGTTCACCCATGCTTGCACTTGATCCAGAACAAGTGGGTCCTGCTTTACACCGTCTTGGTATAAATCTACCAATTCCAAAAGCAATCATCGTGATGTCTGCTCATTGGGAAAGTAAAGCACTTGAAGTAAGTAGTTCAACACGACCAGAAACATGGCATGACTTCCGTGGTTTCCCGCCCGAGTTATACGAGATTCGCTATAGTGCACCTGGTCAACCCGAACTTGCCGAAGAAATATTGAAGTTATTGGCAGACGCTCATTTTGTTGCACATGCCAATAGTACTCGTCCTCGCGACCACGGTGTATGGATGCCTCTTTTACACATGTATCCAGATGCAGACATTCCCGTTGTTGAAATTTCTTTGCCGATGACCTTAAGTGCTCAGGAAATTTATCGAATTGGACAAACGCTTGCGCCTTTACGTGAAAAGCAAATCTTATTGATTGGTTCTGGAAGTATTACCCATAATCTTGCTGAGTTGTCTTGGCAAGGTGACAATTCAAATGTCCCTGAATGGGCTTCAACTTTTAGAAATACTGTCGTTAATAAGCTTTCACATCAAGATTACGATGGCGTGTTGGAATGGCAATCACTGCCTTATATAAAACGTAATCATCCAACGCTTGAACATTTTGCACCGTTATTTTTCGCTATGGGAACTGGTCATCGTTTTACGATTGTTCATAGCAGCTTCACAATGGGTTCATTAGGTATGGATATATATCGTTTTGATTAATTTTTAGGAAATACCCCGTTTTCGCGGGGTATAGCATTATTTTTATTAAAAATTCGAATAATTTACAAACTTATACATTTTAAAAACCGAAACAATCATATGTTTACATTTTCTTTTTTTAAGAATGTTTTAAGCTTAGTGCTGTTGTTTTTTTACTTGAAGTTTTTAAATGAAAATTAAATATTTAATTCTTGCGTTATTACCTTTTTCTTTGATGGCGTGTCAAACAGTTTCACATACTCAAGCTCCAATTGTATCTGAGCAACAACAAAATCTTGCAGCAACTCTAAGTGAATATACTTGGACTTATCAAAATGTAAAAGCATCTAAGCCACTTGTTCTTAACTTTAATGCAGACGGCAAATTAGCAATTAACACAGGCTGTAATGGTCAAGGTGGTACTTGGAAAGTTGAAGGTAACCAGCTTGTAACCTCTCCACTTGCATCAACAATGATGGCTTGCCAAGACGATTTAATGAAACAAGAACAATTGTCTAATAGCATCTTTAGTGAAGCAAAATTGCCAATTGAAATTAGTAACAGCAATGGTCAGGTAATCTTAAGCGTGACAGATAAAGCAGGTCAAAAGCATATTTTCCAAGGCGTAAAAGTAACTAATACTCAAGCTTTAACTGATTATTCATGGTCATACCAACCTGAAAATACTAAAAAGCCGATTGTTCTTAACTTCACAAACGACCGTTTATCTATCGCAACAGGTTGTAACCGCCAAGGCACTACTTGGAAAGTTGAAAACAATACCATCGTAACTGCTGATGTAATGTCGACTATGATGGCGTGTGAACCTGCATTAATGAAACAGGAACAATTCTCTAGCAGCCTGTTCCAAAAACGTGCGATTCCATTTGAACTTAATACATCAAATGCCGATCAACCAACATTGACAATCATTGATGCTCAAGGTCAGAAATATACGTTCACAGGTAAAATGACACCTGAAGCAAAATACCAGTCTGAAGGTAAAACTGTTTTTCTTGAAGTAGCGCCAGAAACTAAATCTTGTACGGGTGTTGCGCCACAAACTTGCTTGCAAGTTCGTGAAGTTAAATATGATGACAAAGGCGTTAAAACTTATGCCGACAAAAACTGGTCATTATATTATGGTCAAATCGAAGGTTTTGAACACAATCCAAACCAACGCGTAATTTTACGTGTAAAACGCTTTGAAGTGAAAAACCCAGCAGCAGATCAATCTAGCCAAGCAGATGTGTTAGATATGGTTGTAGAGCAAGAAATGGTTAAAAAGCCTAAAAAATAATTTTTAGACTAAAAAAAATCCGATGCTTTTGCATCGGATTTTTTATTTCTATATTTTAATAAATACCTTGTGCAAGCATCGCATCAGCAACTTTTACAAAGCCTGCAATATTGGCACCATCTACATAGTTCACACTACCGTCTTCTTTAGTACCGTATCTAACACAATTGGCATGAATGTCTTTCATGATTGCATGTAAGCGTTCATCAACCTCAGCATGTGTCCAGCCCAAACGAATTGCATTTTGAGACATTTCTAAACCTGAAGTTGCTACCCCACCCGCATTAGATGCTTTACCCGGAGCATATAAAATCTTAGCTTCAATAAAATGTTCAACAGCTTCAAGTGTAGATGGCATGTTAGCGCCTTCAGCTACACAAATGACACCATTAGCGATCAGTGTTTTAGCATCTTCATCGGTTAATTCATTTTGTGTTGCACATGGTAAAGCAATATCTACAGGAATATGCCAAGGTGTTTTACCTTCAAAATATTCAAAGCCATGCTTAGAAGCAAACTCTGAAATACGTCCACGTTTAACGTTTTTCAGCTCCATGACTTCAGCCAGCAACTCATCTGTAAAACCATTTTTTAGATAAACAGTACCATTAGAGTCCGATAAGCTGACCACTTTTGCGCCCAAGAACATTGCCTTTTCCGCAGCATATTGAGCAACGTTACCAGAACCAGAGACCGAAACAGTTTTACCAGCAAAAGATAGCCCACGTGTTTTTAGCATTTCTTCTGCAAAATAAACCGTACCATAGCCTGTAGCCTCCGGACGCATTAAGCTACCGCCAAATGAAATTCCTTTACCAGTAAATACACATGCAGTGTCATTACTGAGTTTTTTCATCATGCCAGCCATGTAGCCCACTTCACGCGCACCCACACCAATATCTCCAGCAGGGATATCGGTATTTGGACCTAAATGACGGTAAAGCTCAATCATGAGTGCCTGACAGAATCGCATAATTTCAGCATCAGATTTACCTTTAGGGTTAAAATCTGAACCACCTTTCCCACCACCCATTGGTAAAGTGGTCAGTGAGTTTTTAAAAGTTTGCTCAAAACCTAAAAATTTCAAAATAGATAGGTTGACCGACGGATGGAAACGCATCCCACCCTTGAATGGACCAATTGCTGAATTATATTGAACACGAAAAGCACGGTTCACTTGAGTCTGGCCTTGATCATCCATCCATGAAACACGAAATTGAATCACACGCTCTGGTTCAACCAAACGCTCTAACAATCCATGCTCTGCATATTCCGGATTTTTTTCAATAAATGGCCACAAGCTTGTCATGACTTCTTCGACAGCTTGTAAAAACTCAGGTTGATGCGGATCACGCGCTTGCACGTAATTCAGGAATTCATTCAGGTTGTTATATTTCAATGCACGGTCCTCAGCATAGTAATGAATTAAATTGGTGCAATACATTTTAAAATGCATCATTTAGCAGCAAAATATTAAATCCCTTTCCATTAATTTTAACAATAGTTATTTTAAATTATTTTATTTTTCTTAATTATCATAAAGTTAATTTTAGAAAAACTATCTAAAAATCAATAATAGTCATTTATCATTTCAATTTTTTTGATCTATTATTGTGCAATATTAGCTACATTTTAGGTCAATCAAAAAGCCTATAAATTCGTTAAAATCCATTGACCTTACTTAGGTTTTTCTTCATTATCGCATCGTTTTAAACAAGCTATTTTCCTCTATGAATCCATCTATTTCTCTCATACGCGAGATCGATGCGTTATTACCACAAACACAATGTGGTTTATGTGGACACCGTGACGGTTGTCTACCTTACGCAAAGTCCATTGCTGAAGGTGAAGATGCAAATAAATGTGTTCCTGGTGGACAGCCAGTGGCCGATGCGCTCGCAAAACTATTAAATCGCTCGTCATTGCCTGCTGAAACAAGTGTCTGGGCCGTACAAGCAGATGGACGCCCACAACGTATGAAAGCGATTATTCGTGAAGACGAATGTATCGGATGTACAAAATGCATTAATGCCTGCCCTGTAGATGCCATTATTGGTAGTGGTAAGCTCATGCATACGATTTTGACTGATCTATGCACAGGTTGTGAGTTATGTATTCCACCCTGCCCAGTTGACTGTATTGATCTGGTCGAAGACACTCAAGCTTTACCAAATGAACAGCAAAGAATTGCGGAACAAAATGATTTAAGACAACGTTACTACGCGCATATTCAGCGTGAAGAGAAACGTCGTATACATCGCAAAGGGCCTGTCGTACGCGCTGAAATTGACACACAATTTTTTGCACAGTTCTCACAAGCACTTGATGATCTGCCTTCAATTCAAATTATTGAGAAGCCGAAAGAAGTAATTGTAAATGACGCAAAAACGACTATTGAATTAGCTAAAATTCGCACACAAATTAAAAAGTTGGAAAAGCAGCTCAGTGTTCGAGAAGATGCAAAAAAGCGTCTTCAACTTGATGAACTACAACAGCAACTCACTCAATTACAGGAGGTCTGAATGGCCGTCAAAAATATGACGAAAAAGCAGATTCAAATTTTCTTTGAACGCCTTCGTGAACAAAGACCTTCTCCAGAAACCGAATTAAAATATTCATCACCTTTTGAATTATTAATTGCCGTCATGTTATCAGCACAAGCAACTGACGTTAGCGTAAACAAAGCAACAGATAAGCTTTATCCTGTCGCCAATACTGCTGAAAAAATCTATAACTTAGGTGTAGACGGTTTAAAAGAATATATAAAGACCATTGGCCTTTATAACGCCAAAGCTGAAAATGTCATTAAAACCTGTAAGATTTTAATGGAGCAATTTAACGGTGAGGTTCCAAGCAATAGAAAAGATTTGGAAGCTTTACCAGGTGTAGGACGTAAAACAGCCAATGTGGTTTTAAATACTGCTTTCGGACAACCAACTATGGCTGTCGACACGCACATTTTTCGTGTAGGAAACCGTACCGGCTTAGCAGTAGGCAAAAATGTACTTGAGGTTGAACACCGTTTAGTTAAGGTGATTCCGAAAGAATTTATTATAGATGCACACCACTGGCTGATATTACATGGCCGTTACTGCTGTATTGCCCGTAAACCGAAATGCTCAGAATGTGTGGTTGCCGATGTATGTAACTGGCCAGACCGCTTTGAATTTGGTGCTATAAAAGTAATTCCAACCAAAGACCTCAGTTAATCCTGAGGTTTTTTAAGTTGCTGCAATTTGGGATGTAGTTGACGTTCTCGTCCGTTCTTTTTATTTTCCAAAGCCTGTTGTTTCTGCACATGACGTAGCATTTTTTGACTTTGATATAGCAAAAATAACAATAGTGCCAGACTCAGCAATACCACTAAAATCAAAATGATTTTCATATCGTTCTCCCGCACTTAATGAAAGAAAAGAGCCCTCACAAAGAGGGCTCTTTATCACAAATAATATTAAATTATTTGTCTAAGATGTTGAACAAATCTTTTTGTACATCTTCAATTGTACGTAAGCCATCAAGCTTGTCATAAGTTGGCGCATTTTCACCAGAAGCAGCACGGCCTTGGTAGAAACCAACTAATTGCTCTGTTTCAGTATGATAAGACGCTAGACGCTTACGGATTGTTTCTTCTTGGTCATCTGGACGTTGAACAAGATCTTCACCAGTTTCGTCATCTTTACCTTCCACTTTAGGTGGATTGTATACAGTGTGGTAAACACGACCAGAAGCTGGGTGCTGACGGCGACCAGAAAGACGTTTTACGATTTCTTCATCAGGCACATCAATTTCGATCACGTGATCAATGCTGATGCCTTCTTTTTCCAATGCTTCTGCTTGAGGAATAGTACGTGGGAAACCATCGAAAATGCAGCCATTTGCACAGTCAGGTTGAGCAATACGTTCTTTTACTAAACCGATAATAAGTTCATCTGAAACTAAACCGCCAGATTCCATTACGCTTTTAGCTTTTAGACCAAGTTCAGTACCTTCACGAATCGCAGCACGGAGCATATCACCGGTTGAAATTTGTGGGACATTGTAGCGCTTACAGATCAACTGAGCCTGAGTACCTTTGCCTGCCCCAGGTGGTCCGAGTAAGATAATGCGCATAAAAAACATCCTCATTTAAAACAATGAATGAAGTCTGGCAGAAAAAGTCTCATTAATCTTCAATAGATCCTGCCCGACGTCGAATTATAAGAAAGCTACAAACAAATGTATTGTACCAGCAATAAATCCGGTTACCCCACCTAATACAATAAGAATCCACTCGTCCTCTTGAAATGCAGGACGTAATAAATTCTGAAACTCTTTTGGTGTTAGTTCACGAATACGCTCTTTAAACATTTGAAAAATCTTCTGTGCCCGGCTTGCATTTAGTGCAGGGTCACATACGGGTCCCATCGTAATTTCAATTGAACGATCAATCAAGTCCGTCTTTAATCTTGCGTACTCTCTTGGCCCTAAAGAAAGCTGTAAAGATGTACGAACAAGTGGTGTTTCCATAATTTCGTTAATATGACGCTTCACAATACGGCGCGTCTTATCTTTACGCGGCCCATACATCATTTCAGTCATAATCGATTTTAACGTGATCAGATCTTCTGTAACTACACTTGAGAACACATCAGAGACTTCTTCTTGACGCTTCATGAAAGCACCTTGGAAATTATACGTCCCAATTCGAAGAACTGGCACAATCCAAGGGAACTTACGGTCTTTTGTTAATCTAAAAATCTGTGGGTAACGAATATAATTTGGTTCAATTGGATTAAATACCATCCAGATTGCAATCCAGTTGGTTAAAAAACCCCAAATTGAAGCCCAAAACGGAACAGTCCAGTGCCAAGGTACAACGAACCAGACAACCATTTGGAAAATACCAAAGAACATCCCGATTAAAGCACTAATATGCCAAATAAAGTTGATCTCTTTTTGGCCTACTTTTAAAAACATACGTACCATTAAACGGCGATCACCTTCCATCTGGCTCACGACCATTTCACGCATATTTACCAGTGACTCGACGTTCATGGTCAGCTCAGTCACCAATTCTCTTAATACACCGGGTAATTGTTTATGCGCCTGTGCATAAATACGGCGTTTAATTGAATAAGGTAAATTTTCCCAAAGTACGGCATTACGATCGATCATCACCTCATCAATCAAATGCTCAAGTTCAAATCCGACTTGCTCACCAATAATACGTGCCATGTCTTCAGGGTCCATGGCCTCTAAAAATTCACGTAAAGAACCTAATTTAGATAAAGTATTATCGGTGATAATTCCTGAAATACGTCCAGCTTTGCGCGGCACAATTCCTTGCCAACCGACTGGTAAAGGGCCTAAATGAAAACCCCAAAATTTGATTGGGTAAAATACCATTTTTAACGCCATCCACACATGTGCCCATGTGACAAAGGCAGTAACTGGGATGATACTTAAAACGGCCCAAAAATCAGGTCTGTGTAAAAAGGTCTGCCACAATCCGCTGACGTACTCTAACATGTAAGACTCTCGTATTTATTTGTGCTCTGCTTATGGCGAGTTAACGATAAACTGCTTTGTTTTATAAACCAAAACTTAAAGAATAAGAAAATTGAATTTGTGGTTTAGTCTTCGCAGCAACTGCTCCGTTCTGGTCAGTTAGTTTTTCAGCTGCGCCAATACCGACACTAAAAGTACTAATTCTTTCTGAATTCAACAATACATATGCCAAATCGACACCAGCACCTAAACGAGATTTATATTCTCCATCTACCGGCTTGCTATCAAGGTGTCCAGCATAAAAGCCAATATAGTAGCCATTTTTATCTGTTCCAGTCAGATAGTAAGGATAGCGAAATCCAACCTGTCCACCAGCAGTTTTATCACCATTTAAAAATGCACCAACCTTGGCATAGGCAATACCATAAGGGTTTACCCACTCGCCATTAAGATGTAACAATTTTTGAGTAAAACCTGCACCTACATTCCAAGTAGACGCTTTGTGATCTGCTAATTTTGCTTCTGGAAGAAATGAATAATCTTGAGCATTTGCCCAACTGCTTACTGTCAAAACTGCAAGTAAGGGATAAATTTTTCTCATTATTTTCTCCATTTTCCCTAATCGTATAGTGAGAACAACCCTATTCTATTGAATGAAAGACTTTAACAGAATTATTTTGCTTCTTATATACAAGACTCTACAATTTTGTTGTCTACAAAGTCAAAAAAGCCAATTTTCCTCTTCACTGAAACTTTGAAAATTATGCAATATTTTAACTGCGCTTGCGTTAGAATAAGCAGCTATTTTTCTCACCCTATGTCATTAAGTCGATCCGTATGAAACAGCACTTTCCTTTAAAAGATATCCAGCAAGAAAAGCGCATTTATCGAGGTCGTATATTTTTTGCCGTAGGTCTTGTGATTATCTGTCTATTGGTACTAGTCAGCCGATACGCTTATCTGCAAATTTTTCATTACGATGAGTTCTCGACTGCATCGGATAAAAACCGTATTCGCTTACAACCGCTCCCCCCTGCTCGTGGTTATATTTATGACCGTAATGGGGTTTTACTTGCTGATAATTACCCGGTTTTTACCGCAACATTAAGTAAGGCAGATGTTGAAGATCCTGACGCAGTTATTGAACAATTACAACCCATTTTAGAGCTGACTCAAGAAGATGTAGACCGCTTTAAAAGTCGTATTAAAACCGCACGAAAAACTGAACGCGTTGCAATTAAGCTCAACTTAACCGAGACAAATATTGCCAAGTTTAGTGAAGTTAAATACAAATTCCCTGGGGTGAGAATTGAAACCCAAATGACGCGCTATTATCCACATGGTGAATTGTTTGCTCATGTGATTGGATATGTTGGCCGTATTAACGATAAAGAATTAAAAAGTATTGATAAAGACTTATACGCTGGAACAAACCTGATTGGTAAAATTGGCGTAGAGAAAAGCTATGAAGATTTACTTCATGGAACACCGGGTTATGAGTCTGTAGAAGCCGATGCCCATAGTAATGTATTGCGTCATTTAGGACGTAAAGATCCAACTCGTGGTAATGACCTCTATTTATCATTAGATTATGGTTTACAAGTCGTAGCATCACAGCAACTTGCTGGTCGTCGTGGTGCAATTGTTGCGATAGACCCACGTACTGGTGAAATTCTTGCGTTGGTTTCAAGTCCAAGCTTTAACCCAAACCTATTTGTGACGGGTATTAATCATAAAGATTATAGCTCGCTACGTGACAATATCGATCAACCTCTTTATAACCGTGCTGTTCAAGGGGCATACCCCCCTGGTTCGACTATTAAACCAATGGAAGCAATGGGCGGTTTACATTATGGTATTGTCGACTGGTCTACTGCTATTTCTGACCCAGGTTATTTCCATTTACCTGGTGACTCTCACAAATTCCGTGACTGGAAAAAAACTGGTCATGGCATCGTGAACATGCACAAAGCCATTATCATGTCTTGCGATACCTATTTTTATATTTTGGCAAATCAAATGGGCATCGACCAGATGAACCAATGGATGCGCCAATTTGGCTTTGGTCAAAAAACAGGTGTCGACTTACCAAGTGAAAGTGAAGGTTTATACCCAAGTCCTGAATGGAAAATGCGTACACGCAAAACCAAATGGATGAAAGGTGAAACGATTTCAGTCAGTATTGGTCAAGGTGCATTTACTGCAACTCCATTACAACTTGCAATGGCAACTGCTATTACAGCGAATCACGGCTCTCATGTAGTTCCACATGTTTTACGTGCATCGCATGGTGCAAAACCTTTTACAGTCCGTAATGCGCCTGATGGAAAAATTAATTTCAACGGTACAGACGAAGACTGGGTAAAAATGCGAGAAGCCATGATTGATGTAATTCAATCAGGTACTGGACGTGGTATCCGTACATCGCTTTATCAAATTGCCGGAAAAACAGGTACAGCACAGGTTAAAAGTATTGCACAGGGTAAACGTTATAACGAAGCTGCGCTTAGTGAACGCCAACTTGACCATGGTTTATTCGTTGGGTTTGCACCTGCTGACAAACCTGAAATTGCTATTGCGGTCATTTGGGAAAATGGTCGTCATGGTGGTTCCGCAGCTCAACTTGCTAAGCCGATATTTGATTACTGGTTATTAACCCGCAATAAAAATCCGATTCGTCCAGCCAACCATCAAGTTAATGGTGGCCTTATGACAGCAGGAATTAAACCGGGTGAGCTTCCAAGTGGCGGCGAAACTGCTAGCTCTACGCCTGCACCTGCTACAACTACCGCAGCAGCATCTGCTCCACAAGCTACTCCTGCTCGCCCTGCTACAAATGAGATCGATGAATAATGAAAAATCAATTACGCATTATTGGGGGCGAATGGAAAAGACGAGTTTTACCATTCGCAAGTATTGAAGGTTTAAGACCCACCCCAGATCGTGTTCGTGAAACGTTATTTAATTGGCTCATGTGGGACATTCAAAATGCTCAGGTTCTCGACATCTGTACAGGTTCTGGTGCATTAGGCTTTGAAGCACTTTCACGCGGTGCCGCATCTGTTTATATGATTGAACCTGATAAGACTCAAGCACGATTTTTAAAAGAGAATATCCAGCTTTTAAAAGCGCAGAATTGTCATTTAGTCAATGCAACTGCTCAGCAAGCATTACCGCGCTTAAAAGAACAATTTGATGTCGTTTTTTTAGATCCGCCTTATAGTCTCGATCTATGGCAAGAGCTCGCTCAATTGGCAGATTCACATATCAAAAATAATGGATACATTTATGTTGAAGCTGACCGAGATTTATCTCAGCTTCACCTTCCTGCATCATGGCAACAAGTGAAAACCACTAAAGCAGGTACTGTCCACGCAGGGCTTTACCAGAAAATTTAAAAATGTAGGATTTTATAAAGAATTAATTTACCTGATCTATTTATTTGAATTAGATTATTTTAATTTTTTATTTCAGAATAAATAGATCGTAAAAAATCGAATGAGTTGACCTCGATCATAAGGAAAACTCGAAATATATTCATAACCAATTTTCAGTCTTGGATTAACACTATAATTAACTCCATACCCAACTGAAATGGATAAATCTTGAATATTAAAATGATTCGTTAAACCATTGCTGTTTTTGTTCTGAAGTTGCCCAGTATCATAGGCCGTATAATTATAAATTACCCAACGCTCATTTGAATAAAACTCGTTTTTGAGCACATTATAGTTATTAACTTCATCGTCATGCTCAATGGCTAACCGCCTTTGTTCCAAGTTTAAATCTGATTGATCTAATAACTGCTCTGTATCTAGTAAAGTAGAATCACTTTCTGGTTGAAAAAAATCATAGGCCTGAACATATCCACTGTAAAAGATAATCAGCGCTGTAAAAACAATATAAATATTTTTATGCACACACATTTTATTTTGCAAATCCAAAAAGGTAGCTTAAAGCTACCTTTTATTGCAAGGTTTTAATTAACTTAAACCAATGACTGCAACAATTGCTGCACAAGTACCCATAATTTTTTTGCCATAAGGTACATATCGCGTAAACAATGCACCTAGTGCTAAGCCACAGCAATAGATAAGTGCCATACCAGTAACCATACCCATTACTAATGCAACAATATGCCCTGCATGTGCGAGTTCAACACCATGCGCTATACCATGAAAGCTTGCGAGTAATGCAGCAGCAATAGGCAAAATCCGATTTGATTTTGTCCATAATGCAATCGCTGTAACAATCAAAGAAGCAATAATGCCGTATTCAGCAATACTGGCTGGCACCGAACCTTCAGCACCTATTAAAAAGCCTACAATCAAAGTAATGCTTAGTGTAATGACACCAGCAATTTTCCATTGTTTAGCGGCTGACCATAACAAGATACCAAAACCTAAAGCCATCACTAAATGATCTAGCCCCGTAAAAGGATGAATAAAACCTGCCATAAACCCTGAATGTGCATGATCATGTCCCGGATGTGCCATGGCTAATGCTGGTAACATGCTAAGGAGCCCAGTGCCCCATTTCTTAATGAAGTTCATAGTTACTCCTTAAGCCTTAAACAGCCCTTGTTTCTCAATAAATTGAATAATTTGTTCAAGACCATCTTGTGTTTTCATGTTTGAAAATAAAAATGGCTTTTCACCGCGCATGCGTTTCGCATCTTGGTCCATGACATCAAGGTTTGCACCGACCATTGGTGCAAGGTCAGTTTTATTAATAATCAGTAAATCTGACTTGGTAATACCCGGCCCGCCTTTACGAGGGATTTTTTCTCCACCTGCCACATCAATAACATACAAAGTTAAATCAGAGAGCTCTGGGCTAAATGTCGCGGCTAAATTATCACCACCACTTTCAATAATAATAAGCTCTAAGCCATCAAATTTTTCACATAGATCATCAATCGCCGCCAAGTTAATTGAGGCATCTTCACGAATTGCTGTGTGTGGGCAACCACCTGTTTCCACACCCACAATACGATCTGGCGACATCGCTTCATTACGGGTTAAAAAGTTTGAGTCTTCTTTGGTATAAATATCGTTTGTCACTACAGCCATATTGTATTTATCACGCAAGGCACGGCATAAGTTAAGCGTAAGTGCTGTTTTACCCGAACCTACTGGTCCACCAATTCCGACTCTTAACGGACTACGTTCTGTCATGATTTTTATCCTTTTTTCCTAAACTTAAGATCTGAATAACCGTGAATATTGTGTTTCGTGTTTCATGCTCAGCATGGCATAACGAGGTAAAGCGCTGCTTAATTGTTCATCATTAAGTTTCAAAGCTTTCTGTACTGCCTCTGGTACTAAACCATGCAAGTGCCATAAAATTCTTTGCCCAGCCATTTGTCCCAATGGAACCGTTTTTACTGCTGCCAAAACCTGATTTTCTAAAACAGTAAAAGTATAAGCGGTAAGCACATCCTCTTCTTTAAGCTCTAAACGCCCACAAAGCTGCGCATAGACAGGCACAAAACCAAACTGCTTTTTAACCTCAACCGTTTTTTTTAAAACATCTTTAATCCATGCATTTAAAGAAAATGCCAACTGCTGCGATTCAGCCAAAAGTTCTTTACTTTCTCGACTCGCCTTATATAAATTTGCCCAAATCAGGAACTCGTCTGGTTCATCATAATGTTGCATAAGACGTTTGAGTACTGGTAGCTCAAACCTCACTAACAGCATTTCAAGAACTTCTTCAAAGTAAGCAATTGCCGAGCTTTCATCGTGTATTAAGCCAATATCGATGGCTGTTTCCACACCTTGTGAATAACAATACGCTCCAACTGGCAGTGCCGTTGAAGACAGTGTCAGCAATTGCAGTAATTGCGCAGCATTATGAATGGACATGGTGTAAAGCTTTGATTGGGCTTAAGCGATGGTCATGACTATGTTGAGCATAGGCACCGCTTTCAGGTTCAAAAGGATGATCTGTTTCTGTCACTGTAAGCCCCAATCCTTCTACCATTTCTGCAAGCACATGATCAGGCTCAAAATACAAAGCTGTAGGTGTGAGCATTAATGGTACATGTCTATTACCTAAGTGATAGGCAGCTTTAAGTAAATCAAAATCGGTTTTAGCACTAACTTGCATTAAACGTTCAGGTTTTGCGTCAACACGTAATACATCACCCTCTTGGGTTGCAATATACGAACCACTACGCAAAATTCCAGTACGCGGCAAATCAGCTCCAATATCTACGCCACTTGCCAAGGCCGCTCGAAAACGTGATTTTTGACGGGTATCAAAAGTTAGTTCAACTGTTTCAAATGCCTGATCAGGAGAAATATCTTCAAGACGTTGGGTATAGATTTTCATTTAATTTTTCTCTCCTTTATTCAGTTCATATATATAAATTCATAAAACAAAATCATCTCAATAAAACTTATCAAAACAAGAAATAACGCTGAGCCATTGGTAATACGTCAGCAGGTTCACAAGTTAATAGTTCACCATCTGCTCTTACTTCATAAGTTTCTGGATGCACATGCATAACTGGACAATATGTATTATGTTTCATATCCGCTTTAGTAATTTCACGCGTATTTTTACAGGGGCTAATTAGCTTTTTAAGATCTAACTTTTCAGCAACTTTTTCATCAATGGCTGCTTGAGATAAAAAGGTAATACAAGTGTTATGCACACCACGCGGATAGGCGCCAAACATTGGACGATAATGAACTGGTTGAGGTGTCGGAATGGAGGCATTAATGTCACCCATCGGCGCCGCCGCGATCATGCCGCCTTTAATAATCATGGAAGGCTTCACACCAAAAAAGGCCGGCTTCCATAACACCAGATCAGCAAGTTTTCCGACCTCAATCGAACCAATTTCATGACTTAAACCATGGGTAATGGCTGGGTTAATTGTATATTTAGCAATGTAACGTTTAACGCGATTGTTATCATGAAATTCGTTGTCACCCTCTAGAGGGCCACGTTGAATTTTCATTTTGTGTGCAGTTTGCCAAGTTCGTAAAATCACCTCACCCACGCGCCCCATCGCCTGAGAGTCAGAAGACATCATGGCAATTGCACCTAGGTCTTGCAGAATATCTTCGGCAGCAATGGTTTCACGGCGAATACGACTTTCTGCAAAAGCAATATCTTCAGCAATTGCAGGGTCTAAATGGTGACATACCATGAGCATATCTAAATGCTCATCAATAGTATTAATGGTATAAGGTCGCGTTGGATTCGTTGAAGATGGCAACACGTTACTTTGTCCAATTGCTTTTAAAATGTCTGGAGCATGTCCACCACCCGCACCTTCTGTATGGTACGTATGAATGGTACGGTCTTTAAATGCGGCCAGTGTTTCTTCTAAAAAGCCACCCTCATTTAATGTATCCGTATGAATAGCGACCTGAACATCAAACTCATCTGCCACACTCAAACAGTTATCAATCGCTGCTGGTGTTGAACCCCAGTCTTCATGCAGTTTTAGCCCAATTACCCCAGCCTTAATTTGCTCACGAATTGGGTCTGGTAAACTCAGGTTACCTTTACCTAACAGACCAATATTCATAGGTAAATCATCAATCGCCTGCAACATGGTCGCAATATGCCAAGGACCTGGAGTCACTGTGGTTGCCGAAGTTCCTGCTGCTGGTCCTGTACCGCCACCGACCATTGTTGTTGTACCCGACATAAGCGCGGTTTCAACTTGCTGAGGACAAATCCAGTGAATGTGGGTATCAATACCACCTGCTGTTAAAATTTGCCCCTCACCCGCAATCACTTCTGTTGCTGCACCTAGAGGAATGGTAATGTCAGGTTGAATATCGGGGTTGCCGGCTTTTCCTATTTTCCAGATTCGGCCATTTTTTAAGCCAACATCAGCTTTTACAATTCCCCACCAATCTACAATTAAAGCATTGGTAATGACCGTGTCAGCAACTTCATCAGCTAAAAGTTGAGATTGTCCCATGCCATCACGAATGACTTTACCACCACCGAACTTAACTTCTTCACCATAAGTCGTTAAATCTTGCTCAACTTCAATAAAGAGCTCTGTATCAGCTAGACGAATACGATCTCCGACCGTTGGACCAAACATCTCAGCATATGCACGACGTGACATTTTCATAATTTTTTACTCATATCTTTCATTATGGTTGTTATGTTTAATCCAACTTACCCATGACCCGGCCTGCAAAACCATATACTTCTCGCTTACCAGCTAAAGCGACAAGTTCCACTTCTCGGCTTTGTCCCGGTTCAAAACGGATTGCTGTACCCGCCGCAATATTTAAGCGAAAACCTTTTGCAGCTTCACGGTCGAACTGTAGTGCATCATTGGCTTCATAAAAATGAAAATGCGAACCTACCTGAATAGGTCGATCACCAACATTAGCCACCATAACTTTTAAAGTTTCACGCCCAACATTTAGCTCAATGTCAGTCTCTGGAGTAATGATTTCGCCGGGGATCATAACTGCTCCTTTTATACGATTGGCTGATGAACAGTGACTAATTTCGAACCATCTGGAAAAGTTGCTTCGACCTGAACCTCAGCAATCATTTCCGCTACACCATCCATAACATCTTCACGCTTTAACAAAGTCGTTCCAAAGTGCATGAGTTCACTCACTGTCATTCCATCTCGTGCACCTTCAAGTAAGGCGGCTGAAATAAAGGCAACTGCTTCCGGATAATTCAGCTTTAAACCTCGTGCTTTACGACGCTCAGCCACCAAGCCTGCGGTAAAAATGAGTAACTTATCTTTCTCTGTTGGATTGAGTTCCATATCTCTTTCCTAATAGCATCTAGTTTTCTTTAAGCAAAATGCGTGCTCAAAAGCAGCATACTTGTTCTAATCGTTTTTAAAATACGCAATTTAACGTAAGTTAGGTTTTCCAAATTCTTGGAAATTCTTCATCTAAATCAAACCAATAACGTCTTAATCTTGCGCGTATGGCCGCAAATGCATCATGACAATGCCGTACATCATTCCCTAAAAAACGTGCACAAAGCACATCTTCCAATGAAGTCAAAGTAACCGGGGCATCCATACGCATGATTAACTCACGGACAAGTTCAATATGTTGTTCTAAATAAAATGAAGAGCGAAATTTTTCAGGCGGTACAGCCCAGAAACTTGCCATTACAGCCTGATTATTCATTCCTAAACATGAGCTTAACCAGCGATCTCCTCCCTCAAAATGTAATGTATCGGCAACTAATAATTTATTTTCACGCCATAACTTAAACTGGTTGTGATAACTGCCCTGAACAAAATTTTCAGCTCGAGCTTGCCGTCCCAATACCAGCATATCCCAACCAATGAAACTTGCTGTTTGTTCAAGGTGAATATGTGTTTCTGAGTGCGCTACAGCACCATCAAACAACATCGTTTCTTGAGGCATCCACTCTAGAATAGAATCGTTTTTTACAGTCAAATAAATATGTTGAAAAGCCTGTTTACCATTTGTTCTATACCATTTTCCAGCCCCAGGCGTGGTAATAACGGCATGCGCCTGTTCAGCTGTTTCAATTTGAAAAGTAAGATGATCGCCTCCTGCAATGCCGGCTGGTGGATGAACAATAATAGCGTGACAAACTCCAGTTTTTTCAGGCCAGAGCATTTTTTGCACCCGAACAGGGCCATAATGTTTTCTGTGATTCATTATGGTGCGACTTTCTTTAAAACAAAAACCAAGTTCTAATTGCGCATACCAAAATGGTGCTAAAGAAGTATGAGAAAATTGTTGAATCCGATTCATTTTGGCTCATTTTTATTAATGGCTTTATTTAATAAGCAAAATATGCACCATATACAAAAAGAGGTCATTACAAACTTGGAAACAATTTTTTTATTTTAATGAGTTAAAAAATCATCAATGTCTAACATAAAACCACAGTAAAGTATGGAATTATTTATACAATAGCGCCCATCCTCGCTCTTATAAATTTTTTTCCATGAAAATCTTTTTCGTGTTAGTACCTTTTGTATTTTTAACTGGGTGTATTTTTGGCCAATCTAGTGAGGTCAAACGCGCAGAAAAACTTCTAAATAATTTCCAATGTAAAAACGTAGAAACCAGGGAGATTTCAAATAGCTCTATTAATTCTTATTACCAACAAACTTTAGCAGTAAGTAAAGAAAAAGCGACCTCTTATGTAGAAAGCTATAAAGATGGCGAGGAATTATTTGCAATGCCTTTAGACGAGGTAGTAAAAAAACAATATGAACTCTATAAATCAGCGTGTGATTCTCTAGGTGGAGTTTCTGCTCATCCATAATTTTTTAGATGTATCCATTAACTCAGTTAGTGGATACTTTTTTTACTCGTTATATATTTCAATAAAAATCGTTTAAATGAACAAAAAAATATACACTTTACCTTTTGTTAAATTTTGACTACATACAAACGCTTTTATTTTTTATGATCTTTTTCTAGGCTTTAAAGACTTTTTATTTTTATTTTTGAGGTTTTCTTCATCATGAAAAAATCATTATTAGCAATTGCACTTATGAGTACTCTTCTTGTCGCATGTAACAAACATGAAAATAAAACAGAAGCAACTTCTGATGCTTCTACCCCTGTACAAACTAGTGAAGCAAGTAGTGCTGTTGCTGTAGATACTGAGCACACAGCAGAAAATTCTTTAGATTGGAATGGTAAATATACAGGTACCCTTCCATGTGCAGACTGTGAAGGCATCAAAACAGAACTAAAATTAAAAGATGATAAAACTTATGAATTGACTGAAACTTACTTAGGCAAAGGTGATACAAAACCATTTGAAACTCATGGTAAGTTTGCTTTCGATAAAGACAACACTTCTATCATTACCTTAGATAATAAAGCTGAAAATCGTAAATTCTTTATTGGCGAAAATACTGCAACTGCTTTAGATATGGAAGGTAAAAAAATTGAAGGTTCTTTGGCAGAGCACTATGTGTTGAAAAAAGAAGATTAATAAAGTTTTAATATAAAAAACCCGCTCATTTGAGCGGGTTTTTTATGGAATCAATTCTTAGTTAGCTGCGAATTGGTTCATTGTGTTTTTAGCATCGTCATGTGCTTTAAGAGCGTTATCACCAGAGAAGATTTCTTTGTGATCATCACCGATGTCAGAACCCGCCATTGCTTGGTGTTTCACACAAGCGATACCACCACGGATTTCTTTACGTTGTACGCCAGCAACATAAGCCAACATACCTTCAGAACCGAAGTAACCTTGTGCAAGCTCATGAGTAGAAAGAGCAGCAGTGTGGTAAGTCGGAAGTGTGATCAAGTGATGGAACACACCTGCTTCACGAGAAGCATCTGCTTGGAATGTACGGATCTTGTCATCAGCATCAGCAGCTAATTCAGTATTGTCATATTCAGCGCTCATTAATTTAGCGCGGTCATATGCAGAAACATCTTTACCTTCAGCAACCCAACGGTCGTAAGCTTGTTGACGGAAGTTTAAAGTCCAGTTAAATGATGGGCTGTTGTTATAAACAAGCTTAGCATTTGGAACAACTTCTTTAACACGGTTAACCATGTGTGCGATTTCTTCTACGTTTGGAGTCGCAGTTTCGATCCAAAGAAGGTCAGCACCATTTTGAAGGCTAGATACACAGTCAAGTACAACACGGTCAATTTGAGTGTCAGCACGGAACTGATATAAACCTGAAGGTAAACGTTTAGGACGGTGTAACTTACCATCACGCTTGATTAAGATTTCGTCTTCTTGCGCATCAGCAATGTCAATTTCTTGAGTATCTAAGTAGCTGATGTATTGAGAAGCGATGTCACCTGGCTCTTTAACCACTGGGATTTTTTGAGTCAAGTCAGCGCCTTCAGAGTCAGTACGCGCAACGATGATACCTTCTTCAAGACCCATTTCTAAGAATGCATAACGTAATGCATGGATCTTAGCAATAAAGTCTTCGTGTGGAACAGTTACTTTACCAGCTTGGTGACCACATTGTTTAGCATCAGATACTTGATTTTCGATTTGAAGCGCACAAGCACCAGCTTCGATCATTTTCTTAGCAAGTAAGTAAGTTGCTTCTTCGTTACCGAAACCAGCATCGATGTCAGCAATAATTGGCACAACGTGAGTTTCAAAGTTGTCGATTTGAGCTGTGATTTCAGCTGCTTTAGCAGTATCACCAGCTTCTTGTGCTTTTTTAAGGGCACGGAATAAATCGTTTAATTCTTTTGCGTCAGCTTGACGTAAGAAAGTGTAGATTTCTTCGATCAAAGCAGGAACAGAAGTTTTTTCGTGCATAGATTGGTCAGGAAGTGGACCGAACTCTGAACGAAGAGCAGCAACCATCCAACCAGAAAGGTAGATATAACGTTTGCTTGTAGTACCGAAGTATTTTTTGTTCGCAATCATTTTTTGTTGTGCAATGAAACCATGCCAGCAACCTAATGATTGAGTGTATTTGCTTGAGTCAGCATCGTATTCAGCCATATCACGACGCATAATCGCAGCTGTATACTTAGCAATATCTAAACCAGTTTTGAAACGGTTTTGAAGTTGCATACGAGCAGCATCTTCTGGGCTAATGTCTGCCCAAGTGTTGCCAAATTTTGCTTTTAATTGACGTACTGCATCAATCGCTGTTTGATATGTAGTCATGATATTGTCCTGTATTCATTTTAGGATTTCATCGATTGAAGCCTAGAGTCACGTTACTTAAATTTCTTATGACACCAGCTGCTTCCTCATGAACACAGCTTAGACTTAGCCAATCAATTAATCCAATATCCTTCGTTAATCTTCAGTATTTATTTAAAAAATATACCAATAAATCGATATTATAAGTAAAACTAAAAAACATAACACTTTGTTTATAAAAACAAAATAATCCTAAAGGAGTATAGTATTTTGATCAAAAAACTCTCCAAGTTTTATTTTTATACAATTTTTGAGATTTTTCCATTCATTTTTAGTGTCAAAAGTCAATTGTAAATTAGGCGACTTTTGCCAATGTAAAAAGTCAATTTTAATGATAGAACATGGTTAAATATAAAAGAAAAATTTTACGTCTATAAAGACAAAGTCAAAAACAGATCAAAGATAATAAAATCGAGCATTTGAGGTCCTTTTCAGACATACTTAATTTCAACAAAAAATGTCGTTTTTCTCATCATTTTTTCACACAATGTTCTTTAAATATGGCATAATTTGAAACAATTTTAGGGTTTTATTTTCGGTATTTTTTTTATGAATCTGGAACGGGTAGATCTTAATCTATTAATATATCTTGATGTTCTTCTTCGTGAAAAAAATGTTACACGCGCAGCAGAACAGCTTGGCGTTACTCAACCAGCCATGAGTAATATTTTACGTCGCTTGCGTAATTTATTTAACGACCCTCTTCTAATCCGTTCATCGGAAGGAATGACACCGACAGAACGCGCACTCGAATTACAACCACGTATTCGCGATGCCCTTTCTGATCTTTCCATGATTTTGGAACCGCGTACCGAATTCCGCCCTTATACCAGCAATCGCGTTTTTCGCATTATGACTTCTGATTATGCAGAAGCAACTCTGGTTCCTCGTCTAGTAAAAGCCTTACGTTCCGAAGCTCCAAATGTAGTGCTCGACTTTCTTACCCCAAGTGATGTGTCATATAGAGACATGGAACAAGGTAAAGTTGATCTGGCAATTAATAGATTTAATGAAATACCGCAAAGTTTCCACCAAGTGTTAGTTTGGCGTGATAGTTTCAGCTGTATTTTGAATGACAAACACCCTGCTGTTACTCATTTAAATCTTAAAAGTTACCTAGATGCACAGCATATTTGGGTATCTAAAACAGGTATGGGTGTTGGTTTTGGCGTAAACCCAGATAAACAAGGTGGTTTAGGCTGGATTGATCAAGCATTAGAACGTATTGGTCAACGCCGTAAAATTTCAGTATTTACTCGCCACTACCAAATGCCAGCCTTGCTTGCTCAAAATGTTGACCTCATTGCAACGCTTCCAACTCGAATGGCGCGCCTACAAACTCAAAATCCAAAACTGATTATAAAGGATCCTCCTTTTTATATTCCAGAATTTGAACTTAAAATGGCTTGGTGCCCACTATTACACCATCACCCTGCTCATCGCTGGTTACGCCAACTTATTCTATTCGTTGCTCGCCAAATGATCGAAGAAGAAAATCGTGAATTTCTTACCAACAATTCACAATTTTCTCACTATTAAATAAATTTTAATTTAATTGTCTCTTTCAAACATTATCTTTAAGCGCTGAGCAATCAATCTGATTACCTCAGCGCTTTTTTGTGTTAAAACATAGTCATAATAATGATGAACCTCGGGTGATTTGTGAGTCTCTTTCAAAATATCATTATCATCGTACTGCTCATCATCGCAGCAGGCTTTTTATCTTTAACTGAAATTGCACTGGCTGGCGCCAGAAAAGTGAAGTTAAAAATTTTAGCTGAAGCTGGCGAGGAACGTGCTCAACAGGTACTTGATTTACAAGAACAATCTGCAGACTTTTTTGCAGCATCCCAAATTGGACTAAATGCTGTTGCAATTTTAGGCGGTATTTTAGGCGAAGCTGCTTTCCGTCCATTTTTTGTGACTTTAGTTGACCGGTTCTATGTAGGTCCCTGGTCGCAAACAATTGGTTTTGCTCTATCTTTTACTTTAGTAACATCGCTATTTATTTTATTTGCCGATCTTATGCCAAAACGCTTGGCTATGATTGCCCCAGAAAAAATTGCAATTAGTGTTATCAATCCAATTCAGGTTTTTATTAAAGTTTGTAAACCTTTAGCCTGGGGAATTAATGCCATCGCGAACCTGTTATTCCGCTTATTTAAAGTAAATACAACTCGAGAAGACAATATTACTTTTGATGATATCTCAGCTGTTATGGATGCAGGTGCCCAAGCAGGTGTACTTCAAAAACAAGAACATCATTTTATTGAAAATGTTTTTGAACTAGAAGAACGCAACGTACCATCGAGTATGACAACGCGTGAAAATGTTGTTTATTTCACTTTAAACGAACATGAAGACAGTATTCGACAAAAATTAGCAGAATATCCTTATTCTAAATTTTTAGTGTGTAATGAAAATATTGATCAGGTTATTGGGTATGTAGATGCCAAAGATTTTCTTGTTCGTATTTTAAATAATCAATCACCGACTCAATTAAATGAATCTACTATTCGCAATGTTCTCATTATTCCTGACACATTAACCCTTTCTGAATTACTTGATCGCTTCAGATCAACAAAAGAAAAGTTCGCTGTTGTAATTAATGAATATGCGCTTGTAGTTGGTGTTATCACCTTAAGCGATATCATGATTACCGTAATGGGTGACTGGGTTACCCCAATTGAAGAAGAACAGCAAATCATTAAGCGTGACAATAACTCTTGGTTAATTGATGGCAGCACACCAATTGATGACCTGAGACATGCTCTTGAAATTGACGAAATGCCCGATGAAGAGAATTATGAAACGCTAGCAGGTTTTATGATGTATCGTTTACGCAAAATTCCTCGTCCAGCCGATTTTGTCGAATTTGGTGGTTATAAATTTGAAGTTGTCGATGTGGATCATTTTAAAATCGATCAACTATTAGTTACTCGCGTATTAGAAAAATCTGAATTACATTCACCGCCTGACGAAAATTGATTTATTTTGGTGCAAAATATCCTGCCAAATGCAGGATATTTTTTTAATATGAATAAGTAGTTATTAAATTCACGCTTTCATTTAATATTCTTCATTATTAAAAGTTTAATTAATTATGCTAATCATATTTATAAATATAAAGATTAACCTCTTAATTAAAATAAAAAAATTAAGTTCAATTGAAATGAAAATTTGCGAATAAAGCATTTACAACCCCATCAGCCTTAGGTAACGTAGATATTACAAGCCTTGTAAATGGGTCTTCTTCTCATCTCAACGCTCAAAGCAAGTATAATTCTTCAAAATATATGATAATTTTAAATATGATAAAACCTTTATATAAATATTAAAGCTACTATATATAATAAATAAACTAAGCCATTAATATATATATTCAGTATTTCCGGAGAATATACCTTTTTAATTGAATATATATTAACCAAATAAACTAAATATATTATTTGTTTTTTTAATAAAAATTCATAAGAATAATAAAAGTCAAAGTTTGGAATAAACTTGTTCAGTAAAACTAAAGGCAAAGGATTGATTGTATGCTGACATTACTTGGTGTTGGCATGATTTTGTGCTTCATGTACTTAATCATGTCCAAACGTTTAAGCCCTATTATTGCTTTAATTCTTATCCCATTTATTTTTTCTCTTATTGCTTGGGGCCTAGGTCACTACTTTGAAAGCTTAAGTCATATTGAGCTTAAAGGTCTCAGCGAGATGATGCTAGAAGGCATCAAAAAACTTGCACCTACTGGTGTAATGCTATTATTTGCAATTTTATATTTTGCCTTAATGATCGATGCAGGTCTTTTCGATCCCCCGGTTAAATGGATTTTGAAAAAGGTTAAAGGCGATCCTCTAAAAATTACATTAGGGACCGTTTTTTTAACGACGTTAGTTTCTCTTGATGGTGATGGCTCAACGACATATATGATTTGTGTCGCAGCTATGCTTCCTCTCTATCAGCGACTTGGTATGAATACACTGATCATGACAGCACTTATGTTGTTATGTAGTGGTGTAATGAACCTTACGCCATGGGGTGGACCTACTGCCCGCGCAGCGAGTGCACTTCAAGTCGACCCAAGCCATATTTTTGTACCAATGATTCTTCCAATGATTATTAGTATTGGCTGGTTATTCTTCTTGGCATATTTATATGGTCGCTATGAGCAAAAACGTTTAGGCGTGATTGAGCTTGAAAGCCATCATGGTGACAATATTACTGTTTCAAAAGATCCAGAAGCGACTCGTCCACATTTGCGTAAAGTAAATATGGTACTCACCATTATTCTTATGATTGCGTTGATCAAAGGTATTTTACCAATGTCAGTGTTATTCATGCTGGCGTTCTGTATTGCGATGCTTATCAACTATCCAGATGTTGATATGCAGAAGAAACGTATCGCTATGCATGCAGATAGTATCTTGGCTGTTGTAGGCTTAATTTTTGCTGCTGGTATTTTTACAGGTATTTTATCTGGCACAGGCATGGTTGAAGCGATGTCTAAAGAATTTGTCGCAATGATTCCTGCAAGTATGGGTCCATATCTGGCACCAATTACAGCGTTGGTAAGCATGCCTTTGACGTTCTTTATGTCAAATGATGCATTCTTCTATGGTGTATTACCTATTCTTGCTGAAGCCGCTTCACATTATGGTATTAGCCCAGAAGCGATTGCTCGTGCATCAATTGTAGGCCAACCTGTACACTTATTATCACCACTTGTTCCGTCAACTTACTTGTTATGTGGTCTTGCTAAAGTCGATTTTGCAGATCATCAAAAGTTCACTTTTAAGTGGGCATTTATTACTTGTATGGTGTTGATGGGTACAGCTTTGGTGATTGGTGTTTTCCCACTTTTTAGTGCGATCTAATTCTACTCTGCTATAAAAAAATAAAAGCCCCAATTGGGGCTTTTATTTTTTATTTATTTACGTACTCAATCATCGCATCTAAGAACGCATGAAAGTGCAAGGTAATATCTTCTTCTAAAATTTTATAGGCATTATCAAATTGCACCATTGGCCAACCTTCTTTCCAAAATGGGAAGATATCATGTAAGTCATGGGTAACTATTGCATCTTCGCGAACAATTGCTTGTGAAATTTGTGCCAAAACTTGCGCTGTTTCTGCTCCATCAATAGCTAAATAATCAATACCACGCGCTTTTAAAATACGAATTCGATCTTTTTTATAGCGAATTTTTTTAGCTTGAGCTGCATTCAAACCTAGTGCAAGAGTCACTGCCTCTACAAACTTCTCTTCAAAATTTGTATTTAGTGCCACCAAAGCCTGTTTATGCGCTTCCTGACGTCCCGCTTTTCCCCCGCTACGGATAATCTCATTTGCTTCCGTATCCAGCTTATCTTTTTTCATCGACTGTAAAATGTCTAAAATTTCGATATCGCTTAAAGATTCAGGAGATTGCTCAAACATAGGAGTCCTTATACATACAACTAAAGGCACATTCTCTCATAAAAGTGATATTAAAGCAGAACAAAATTTTAAATAGCCTCTTACCTTGACTATTTTTATAGCCTTAATTTCAGAGATACCACTCATAAAATCAGATAATTCTTTGGTTATAAATTTTAATGTTTGCCAAATTAGTTTTACCCTGATAATATTATTTTACCCTGATAAAAATATGTGGCAAAAATGAATACAACAATCACCTATACCGCTTTTACTGGAAGCACACTTATTGCAAGCGACTCCCTTGTTGAACTTGCAATAAAACTAAAACATCTTCCTAAAACAACGGAAAATATTCTGATTTTTAATGATCAAACAGGTCAACAAATTGATCTTGATCTTTCTGGTTCAGAACAAGATTTTCAACAACGTTATGCTGAACCTGAAGAAATTAAAAAAGTTGGTCGACCTAAACTTGGCGTAATTTCGCGTGAAATCACTTTACAGAAAAAACATTGGGATTGGTTAGATCAACAAAGTGCGAGTGCATCAGCAGTAATTCGTAAGTTAATTGATAAAGAGTTAAATAACCCAAATTCTGAAGGCAATATTATGCTTGCCAAACAAGCCATCGACCGTTTTATGTCTGCTATGTTAGGCAATATGCCAAATTACGAGGAAGCAACACGCGCCTTATATCAAGGCGATCGGGATACATTTTTAAAGATGATTCAGAACTATCCTAAAGACTTAAGAGAATATTTAACTTTAAAAACTCAAAATATTTTCTAAACTCAATAAAAAAACCCGCTTACGCGGGTTTTTTTAGAACTCATTTTTCAATCTATTAAAGACGAACCAATTCCACGATTTTTTCTACTGCTTCTTCTATTGTTTCAGCAGTTATCTCAGTATCTGTACCATCCACAGAAGTTGTAATAGTTACAACACCAGTCTCACGTAACAGAACCAATTGCTCAGCTGTTAAACTTGCTTTCGCGATCGCAACTACGCCTTGCTGAATCAACAAACTTTCTAAGGCTTGAGCTTTTTCAATTAATTGTACAGGAACACTAATAACAGCAGGTTTTTGACCTAAACGAGCAGCACGGTCTTCAGCAGTAACAGGATTGCTATGAGCAGTCCACTCTACAGCTGCCTCTACCATCCCGGCACCCACAGTCACGTTACTTAAACGGTCAATAAAAATAAATGAACCTGTGTAACGAGAGTCTTGATATTGGTCAAATACTACTGGAGCATCAAACTCAACTACCACATCGGCAATGGCATTTAACTCAAGCTCTTCAACTTGAGTATGCTCAAGTGTATTTACATTCACACGGTAGTGAATGTTCGTCACTTTTGCTGGAACGGTTTGTGTACCAATCTTAACGTTGTACAACTTACCTTTTACAAGCGGGTGCTCATTCATCCATACCACAGAAGCACGGACGCTACGTGAAATTAATGGTTGCTCACCTGCACGTACCAGCACGTTACCACGGCTAATATCAATTTCGTCGTTTAACGTTAATGTAACTGCTTGACCAGCCACTGCTTGCTCAAGGTTACCGTCAAAAGTAACGATTTCTTTAACCGTAGAACGCTTACCAGAAGGTAACGCTACAATTTCGTCACCGACTTTAATTTCACCTAAAGCAACAGTACCCGCAAAACCACGGAAGTCGAGGTTTGGACGGTTCACATACTGAACAGGGAAACGGAATTCGTGTTTGTTTGATTCGCGGCTAATTTCCACAGACTCAAGAATACTCATCAAGGTTTGACCCTTGTACCAAGGAGTATGAGCAGATGGATTTACAACGTTATCGCCATTTAAAGCAGAGATTGGAACAAATAAGATATTAGCTGGGCGACGCTCACCTAACTGGCTTACGAACGCATCATATTCAATCTGAATTTCATTAAAACGCTCAGGTGAATATTCAACCAAGTCCATTTTATTAATGGCAACAACAATATTTTTAATACCAAGCAAACTAGCAATAAATGTATGACGACGCGTTTGTGTTTGAACACCATAGCGCGCATCAATCAAGATAATTGCAAGATCAGCAGTCGATGCACCAGTAGCCATGTTGCGGGTATATTGTTCATGTCCCGGTGTATCGGCAATAATAAACTTACGCTTTTCAGTCGAGAAATAGCGATAAGCTACATCAATAGTAATACCTTGCTCACGCTCAGCCTGTAAACCGTCTACAAGCAAAGCTAAATCTGGTGCATCACCCGTCGTACCTACTTTTTTACTATCACGGGTCACTGCTTGTAATTGATCTTCATAAATCAATTTTGAATCGTAAAGTAAACGACCAATTAAAGTACTTTTACCATCATCTACGTTACCGCAAGTCAAAAAACGCAAAAGGTCTTTTTGTTCATGCTGTTTTAGATAAGCCAGAATGTCTTGGCTGATTAAGTCTGATTGATGAGACATTGCTCAAACTCCACAAATTTAGAAACTGTCTTAGAAATAGCCTTCTTGCTTTTTCTTTTCCATTGAGCCTGCTTCATCATGGTCAATCATACGACCTTGACGCTCAGAACTTGTTGCCAATAACATTTCCTGAATAATTTCTGGCAATGTATCAGCTTCAGACTCAACTGCACCTGTTAATGGGTAACAGCCAAGCGTACGGAAACGTACAGACTTCATTTGTGGAACTTCACCCTCTTTTAAGCGCATGCGTTCATCATCCACCATAATGAGCGTACCACTACGCTCAACTACTGGACGAACAGCAGAGAAATAAAGAGGAACAATTTGAATATTTTCTAAATAGATATATTGCCAGATATCTAACTCTGTCCAGTTAGATAAAGGGAATACACGAATACTTTCGCCTTTGTTTACTTTACCGTTGTAAAGGTTCCAAAGTTCAGGACGTTGGTTTTTAGGGTCCCAACGATGCTTACTATCACGGAATGAATACACACGCTCTTTCGCACGCGATTTTTCTTCGTCACGGCGCGCACCACCAAAAGCAGCATCAAATTGATATTTATCCAAAGCCTGTTTTAAAGCTTGGGTTTTCATAATATCTGTATATTTTGAGCTACCGTGATCAAATGGATTAATCCCTGCTTCACGGCCTTCTTTATTTTGATGAACAATTAAATCAAAGCCATGGGTTTTTGCAATGTTATCGCGAAACGCGATCATGTCTTTAAACTTCCAACCTGTATCTACATGTAATAAAGGAAAAGGAAGTTTCGCAGGATAAAATGCTTTTAATGCAAGATGAAGCATCACAGCCGAATCTTTACCAATTGAGTAAAGCATGACTGGATTTTCAAATTCTGCTGCAACTTCACGAATAATATGAATACTTTCAGCTTCAAGTTGCTTGAGATGTGTAAGTCTTGATTCAGTCATGAACACGCCCTTCTCTATCCATTTTGCCCATAAAATCTAGAAGTGGTATTAAACCACCACTTAGAAGACCATGTGGAGGAACGAGTGCCATAACAACTCCAATTTTTCGTGATAAATAATCCAACCACAAGCCCTTTATGAGGCTTATAGCATTAGTTATGCATTATAGTGATTTAAAACTGTTTTCTTTTGCTTGTTTTTTCATATTGATATTCAAATTCATCATATAAATGTAAAATACTGATTTGCATAACTAACCTGTCTATCGTAGCTCGCATTATTAGCTGAAGCAAATCACGATCTCATCTTTAGATTTCTTTAAATACAATAAAAAAGAGAAGCCATTTTAGCTTCTCTCTTGCTATAGCACTATTTAATTAAAAACCAAACATTTTACGTTCTAATGGAATTTCAACACCCAGAGAAACGCCATTATCTCGACCATTACGATCTGAGTCTGTTATCCAACCATTAATTTTTAACGGAAGTGTTGGTTTTATATAGTGTGTCCAAGTCAAGTCTAAGCCTTTAATTGTATCTTTCTCAGGAAATGCCTGATTAACAGTAAGGCTTAATGGATTAACTTTTGCATAAAGAACACGTCCACTTAAACGATTCATCGTATCAAAGCTGATATTACCGCCTACTGAATACATTTGACCATCACCACCCATACCATGACCTAATGGAAAACCTTGTTGGTAAAAGCCATCATGATATACGTAATGCGTATAAGAAATTCCTGTCTTCTCTCCGAGATTTGTACGAGTGTCAGCCCATTCTGCATACAGCTGATATGGCATGTTTTTATAAACTGATGAAAAATCTGTACCTGCAAGATACATCCATTTTGCCGGCAAATAACCAGCTTCATCTTCACCAATCATCTGTCCATATATACTGACAGGGATCTGCAATAAAGGTTGTAAAGATAAACGCGCATCAAATCCACCTAATTGATTTGATGGATCTTCGCTACCATCTTGTACATTGTCACGGCCAACTACAGCTTTCCAGAAACGATCCCAGTTTTCAGGACGATCGCCACCGCCAAATTGTATTGCTCGAGATGCACCTAATTCTAGATAAGGTAGAGGCTGTGCAGTCAAACGCATGCCCAATAATTTAACTCCAGGATCAGATTCGTAATCCTGTAATCGGCCAGCGAATAATTGGTATTGCCAAGGACCAATCCAAGACAACCATTTATTTTCAAATGCATCTTGTACAGCTCGTTGCATGGTTACCCCATAAACGGGACGACTCGCATCACCACGGATTAAGCTGCCATCATGTCCAGGTCCCCACCACGTTGGAATTTGACCTGCAACAACCCACTGATTCCAGAGCTTGCCAGCAACATACGAACCTTCTACATTCACATCATGCCCACTATCAATTTGTGGATCTTTTTCAGCGTTTACACGAATTTTTGCGTCCCAGTTTTCACCGCCCGCATTAAACTCTACAGAACCTTCATACTGTGATTTATGATTATTTCCAAATGCTTGAGGAATATCTTTGATATCTGTTCCTGCAAAAGCACCTACTTTAACTGTATCGTTATCTGCTTTTAATGCATTAAGAACTGAATTAATAACTTTTTGTTGAGCTGGATGAGTTACTTTAGCCTGAGAGAGTGCGCGCTGAATTTCATCACCGCTTAAAGGCCAAGTAGAAGTGCTGATGTTAATAACACCTTGTTGATTCAACCAATTTAAATCTGTACGCAAATCATCATTATTAAGCACCAAACCTTGGGCAAAAACAGCTGAAGAGGCAGCTGTTAATAATGCAATTGAAAGTGTTTTTCTTAAAAACATGTCAGCACAATTCTCAAAGTTATTTATGAGCAACACATTAATTTTTTTATCACAAATTTGCAATTGTTAAACTGTGCAATTACATTTTTTAACGTGGTCTTAAGTTTTCTATAATTTTAGTGTTTTATATATATATAAAGAGTGAATAAAAAAAGGCAGTATAAACTGCCTTTTTGTACTTTGAAGATTAAATTAACCTTCTTTACGACGCATATGCGGGAATAAAATTACATCACGAATACTTGGCGCATCAGCAAAAAGCATAACCAAACGGTCAATACCAATACCTTCACCAGCTGTTGGAGGTAAACCGTATTCAAGCGCTTCAACAAACTCTGCATCGTAGTGCATTGCTTCGTCATCACCTGCATCTTTTTCAGCAACCTGAGCTTGGAAACGCTCTGCCTGATCAATTGGGTCATTTAACTCACTAAAGCCATTTGCCAATTCACGTCCACCGATGAAAAATTCGAAACGATCGGTAATGTGCGGATTGTCATCATTACGACGAGCAAGTGGAGACGTTTCCGCTGGATATTCAGTAATAAAGGTAGGTTGACGGAGTTTAGTTTCAACTGTTTCTTCAAATACGATTGTTTGAAGTTTACCTAAACCAAAACCAGGTTTAACTTGCTCTTTTAATTCCTCACGCACAAATTTTGCAAGGAACTCACGATCACCAACGTTTTCTGGGGTGAACTGAGGGTTATTCTCTAAAATGGCATCAAACATAGAGATTTTCTTGAATGGCCCTTTAAAGCTAAACACTTCACCTTGGTAAGGCACATCAGTCGTACCTAAAATATCAAGAGCTAGCTTTTCAAGCATATTTTCAGTTAAAGCCATCAAATCTTTATAATCAGCATAGGCCTGATAAAACTCGATCATTGTAAATTCAGGGTTATGACGTGTTGACACCCCTTCATTACGGAAGTTACGGTTAATTTCAAACACACGCTCAAAACCACCAACAACCAAACGCTTTAAATAAAGTTCTGGTGCGATACGCAAGAATAACGGCATATCTAAAGCATTGTGATGCGTTTCAAACGGACGTGCAGACGCACCACCTGGAATTACATGCATCATTGGCGTTTCGACTTCCATGAAACGCTCATTTGTTAAAAATGCACGAATACCTGCAACAACTTTGGCACGAATTTCAAAAGTCTTACGAGTTTCTTCATTCACGATTAAGTCGAGGTAACGCTTACGGTACTTAACTTCTGTATCATTCAAACCATGAAATTTATCTGGTAACGGACGAAGCGATTTTGTAAGAAGTTCAAAGCTTTCAAGGTGTACATATAAGTCACCTTTGCCAGAACGACCAATATAACCTTCAGCAGCAATAATATCGCCTAGGTCCAAACCTTTAATGGTCTCAAGAATATCTTTTGGTAAACCTTTACGGTCAACATATAACTGGATACGCCCAGTCATATCTTGAATCACCATGAAAGAACCACGGTTTAACATGACACGGCCAGCAACTTTTACATAGACATGTTCAGCGCTTTCAATTTGTTCTTTCGACTGATCTTTAAATTGTTCTTGTAAATCGGCAGCGTAGTGTTCACGTTTAAATGTATTTGGCCAAGGACTCTTTCCAGTATCCTTTGCAACATCTTGGATTTGCTTTAATTTGGCATGACGCTGTGCGATTAAATCGTTTTCGGAAATAGTTGGTTCAGAAGTCGATTGAGCGTTTTGTTGCGTCATCTCTGCCTCGATTAAGTAAAAATTAAGTGGCATAGCTTAACAGATTGCGGGAGTTTTTCGAAAGATTTCAACAAAACAAAAATGAAAAAAGTCAAACCACTCACACTAAATCAGTATTCAATGACGAAAATTACTTAGACCAATCGCTAAGATCATTTTTTTTTGCTTTAAGTAAAATATAAAAAAATCCAAATGACCTCGATATTAAAAGGCTTTTTTTCCTTTTATTTTATCCATGAGATTGTGTAGTAAATAATGAAAATTCTATTTTTACATGGCTTGGATTCTTCTCGTGAATCAACAAAGTTCCATGCCATCTTGCATCCTGAAAAATTTTGTATTGATGTTGATTATCGAAACCTAAGCTACTCTTCAGTTAAAGATTTTTATCACCAAGCGATCGAAACAATTAAACCTGACTTATTGGTTGGACATAGTCTTGGCGGCTACTGGGCATTGAAAACAGCCGCTCAACATAAATTAGCGGTGATTGTTGCTAACCCAAGCCTTAATCCTAGTTTTCGTAATGATTACCCTCACCTTTGTGATGAAGATCTTGATCACTCTCATCCTAAAATGGCTTATTTAGAGTTAGGAGACGAGCAACTTGATATGTATCAAGTACAGGAAAAGCTTTCACCTTATATGACAGTAGAAACATATGACGGAGGGCATCATCGTCTTGCTTATCCTTCTCGTCTCAATGATCTGATTTCTAAAATTCATAAAAAATACTTTGCCTAAACAACGAACTGAGTAAGATGAACTAGCTCCCTTCAGCAATATGTTTTACAACTTCAAAACCTTGAATAAAGCCACTTTTTAACATACCGATATATTCAGGTAAGGTGGCCAATTCAACTTTTAAAGTTGTAGTATTCCCATTTTGGCTTAAAAAATATTTTTCTAGCGAACCACTCCAGCCCTTCACCTCTTCACTTTCTAAGTCTTCCTTACCCTCTTTAATCATTCCTAAATGTTTAAAAATTAGCACTTCAGGCTTTTTCATTTCTTCAATGGTCGAAACCATTCCATTTCCTTCTCCGTCTAGAAAATATGTTTTACCACCAATTTCCCAGTCAGTACGCATTGAAGAATCCGGCGCAAAGAATTTCGTCCATGCATTATATGTCTCGCTATTCCAAAGTACGTTCCATACTTTTTCTATAGGCGCGTTAATCTCTACTTCATATACTAGAATTTCCATACTCAACTTCCTTATCTCTGTTACTCAAGTATTCAACAAACTTTATCGCTTTATATAAACATCAATTTATCTGTCTATTTATTAATCAGCTTATGTTTTTAAGAACTTTATTTATATAAATGCTTTGTTCTTTTTGTAACCCTTCATATCACTTAAAACCTTATTAGATTAATAAGTGAATAAAAAAATATGATTTATTATGTATTTATGTTGAAGTTTTGCCTAAATAACCAGTTATTTGTCTCGATATGCCATTCATCTTTGCTTACGAATGATTAAACTCCCTTATGTGCTTTACTTTAAATGTAGAACTGCGTAAAAATTTGATACCCGATCAAAGCTACATTAGTTATTATTGAACGGATCGTAGTTACATTATTAATAGATGGAATAGTTTTACTGAAAGGCAGCTTTGAGCAAACTTATCAGTGCGGAGAGTCTCATGAAAAAATATCAATGTATCGTTTGTGGATGGATTTACGATGAAGCAGAAGGTTGGCCACAAGACGGCATTGCAGCTGGAACAAAATGGGAAGATATCCCTGATGATTGGACTTGCCCTGATTGTGGCGTTTCAAAAGCTGACTTTGAAATGATCGAAATCTAATGTCTTAAATGAAAAGGCCATGATTTACATGGTCTTTTTTATATATTACCAATCACCGTATTAAATGAACAATTCTAATTCTGGAGAAAAAAATGCATCCAATCGTCATTATCGGATCAGGCATGGCGGGTTATACCTTAGCACGTGAGTTCCGTAAGCTTAACCCAGAGCAAGAACTTGTGATGATTTGTGCGGATGATGCGGTGAACTATGCAAAACCAACGTTATCTAATGCCTTTGCAGGTAAAAAGGCTCCGGAACAAATTCCGTTAGGTGATGCTGCAAAAATGAGTGCACAGCTCAATATGCGTATTGAACCTTTTACATGGGTGAAAGAAATTTTAGCTGAGCGTCATGAGCTTGTTCTGGAAAAAGATGGTGTTGTTTCTCAACAACCCTATTCAAAATTAATTTTGGCTATTGGTGCCAACCCGATTCGTCTTGCAATTGCAGGAGATGGCAGTGATGACATTCATGTAGTGAACTCACTAATTGACTATCGTACCTTCCGCGAAAACCTTGCTCAACGTAAAGATAAACGTGTTGTGATTTTGGGTGCTGGTTTAATCGGTTGTGAATTTGCCAACGACTTACTTCATAGTGAATATGATGTAACGGTAATTGATTTAGCACCTCAACCATTGGGTCGTTTATTACCGTCACACATTGCTTCAGCATTCCAAGAAAATCTTGAAGAAGCTGGAGTTAAATTTGCATTAGGCACTACCGTTGAAAAAGTAAGTAAAATCGATAACGGTGAAGATTACGCAGTTACATTAGCAAATGGTCAAACTTTAGTTGCTGATATCGTACTTTCAGCAATTGGCCTACAACCAAATATTTCTCTTGCTCAAAGCGCAAATATTCAAACCAGCCGTGGTGTAATTACCAATAGCTTACTTGAAACGAATCAAGCAGATATTTATGCAATTGGTGACTGTGCAGAAGTTAACGGTACCCTGCTTCCTTATGTAATGCCAATTATGCAGCAAGCGCGTGCTCTAGCAAAAACATTAAGCGGCCAACAGACAAATGTACATTATCCTGCAATGCCAGTTGCGGTAAAAACTCCGGCTGCACCACTTACAGTTTTACCGGCACCAGTTGATGTCGATGTAAATTGGGAAACTGAAGAATTCGACGATGGTATGCTTGCCAAAGCACTTGATAATGACGGAACATTACGTGGTTTCGTATTGTTAGGTGCGACAGCAGGCAAGCAACGTTTAACTTTAACTAAGCTTGTTCCAGATCTTATTCCTGCCCAAGCATAAAGTTTAAATTAGGAATACTCGCTAAAGAGTATTCCTTTAAGGTATGAATAACATGAATAGCGCCTTACAATTTAGTATTTCACCCTACACTCCTTTTATGCAGGAAACCAAAGTCAACTTAGGCAACGGTATTGAATTGCATGTAGAAGTAGGTGGAAAACCAGAACACCCGACCATTTTGCTGATTATGGGCTTAGGTGCTCAAATGCTATTTTGGCCGGACTTTTTCTGTAAATCGCTCATTGATCAAGGTTTTCGTGTTATTCGTTTTGATAACCGTGATATTGGCCTTTCTTCAAAAGTTCGTCATCAGGGTAAACGTTTAAATACCATGAAGTTGATGGGACGTTTTGCTTTAGGGTTAAGTAATCAGGGCGCACCTTATACATTGTATGATATGGCTGACGACGTATCGATGCTTCTTGACCGTTTAGGCGTAAGTAAGACTCATGTAGTCGGTGCATCAATGGGCGGTATGATTGCCCAAATTCTTGCTGCAAAATATCCAGAAAAAGTAGAAAAGTTAGGTTTGATGTTTACAAGTAACAATCAACCCTTTTTACCCCCACCGTTTCCTAAACAACTTTTAAGTTTGATTGGCAAACCAGAATCACGTGATGAAGAAGGGATTGTTAATCACAGCTTAAAATTATTCCAGTTAATTGGTTCTCCTGGTTATATTAACCATATTGAAGCCGTTCAAACCGCACGAAAACTTTATCAACGTAGCTATTATCCTGCTGGTGTACTTCAACAGTTTTTAGCAATATTATGTACAGGTTCCTTACTGCAACTGGACCGTGAAATTAAGCAACCCACAATAGTCTTACATGGCTCTCGTGATCGCTTACTTCCACCGAGCCACGGTAAGGCTGTAGCAAAAGCAATTTCCGGTGCTAAGTTTGAATTAATTGATGGAATGGGGCATGATATCCCTGCCCATTTTATTCCACAGCTTAGCGGTTTATTTGCGCATCATTTTAAATCATCATACTAGGACACTATGGCTGCATTACCCTCACTAAGACAGCTATCATATTTAGTTACGTTGTCGGAAACTTTGCATTTTACTGAAGCAGCACGTCGCTCTTTTGTTACCCAATCGACTTTATCGGGCGGCATTATGGAGCTAGAAAGGCTACTAGGTGGCGTTCTGGTTGAACGTGACCGTCAGAATGTGCGTTTAACGCCATTAGGTGAGCAAGTCGTTGCTCGAGCCCGTGTATTGCTAGCAGATGCTCAGGATTTAATGCGTTTAAGCCGTGAAATGAGTGAACCATTAACTGGTGATCTTCATTTGGGTGTTATTCCAACCATTGCACCTTTTATCCTGACACGGTTACTTGATGAAGTGCATCACCAATTACCAAAAATTCAGTTGCATTTACATGAAGCTCAAAGCGAGAAAATTGTAGAGCGATTAGAGCATGGTAATTTGGACATGATCGTTCTTGCACTACCTTTTGACACAAGAAGTCTAAAAGTAGCTGAAATTTCAAAAGAAAATTTGTATCTCGTTTGCAGTAAACAAGATACAAATGCGCTTCAAGCAAACTCTCTAGATGACCTCGATTTGTCACGACTGATTTTACTTGAAGAAGGCCATTGCTTACGTGACCACGTATTAAGTGCGTGTCCAATTGGTGAGCGTAAAAACGATAACCGTTTAAAAGCAAGTTCATTACCTACCTTAGTTGAGATGGTGTCTTCTAATTTAGGTTTTACGCTTTTACCAGAAATCGCAATTGAAAATAGTATGATCAAGTTTAATGATCAGATTACTGCAAAACCAATTGAAGATGCACCAAGTCGTACTCTGGCACTCGTTACACGTAAAAGTACACCACTACAAAGCGAATTTGATGTACTCCTGCAAATCATGCAGAAAATCACAACAAATTTACATGAATAAAAAAAGGAGTCTTCGGACTCCTTTTTCTTTTACTGCGCTGTTAAAGATGCCCATTTGAAAACCCAAGCTGATTTCAAATCTAAATTCTCATCTGAAATGATTTTTTCTCGAATGATTTGTGCAATCGCATAATCATTGGCTGGATCTATCATGACCCGTATTCCTTTTGTGGTTGGACTAGTCACAACCTTATATCCTTTGGCGTGCAATTGTGACTGGAGCATATTTGCTTTATTTTGATTAGGTGCTAATGCGACTTGTACCATCCATTTTTTTTCACCATTTTCTAAAATTTCTTTAGCCACTGCTGCATCAAGCTGTTTTTTATTCTCAAGAGTTTTCTTTTCTTCTATTTTTTTTGATTGAGTCTCTTCGGCCTTCTTTTGTGTTAACTGCTCATCTTGAGTCGTTTTTCTTTTTTGAATCGTCATCGCTTTATTTTGTGTTTCATTCTTCTTATTTTTTTCCCTAGGCGGCTGTACAAAATAGGGATATATCATTTGATCATCATATTTATGAAATACAATAATATCTCCATAGCACTTTTGATCTGCATAGGCAGTCACTGGCATTACCCCTAAAAATATTCTAATAAATAAACTTTTAATAAAGCATTGCATATTATTCACTTACCAAAGTTAAGTATATTTAATGCGGCGTATTAAAGTAGATTTCTCGTGATTTGTATATTTTTAATATTCAAAGTTTTATGCAAAGAATCACATATTTTTTAAACATCTTGCGTTAATTCAAATTATTATTGTATATCTTGCAACCATTTAAGTATTCAGACTAAAATACCTTGAATTTCATATAATTAAAAAAACCGACATAAAGTCGGTTTTCTAATATTAAGTTTTATTTAAATGTTTCTAATAATTCTCTTTGAGCATTATGCAGTTTTTCACCTTCAGCAGGTTGGGCACGAACCCAAGTACCATCACCTTGTAATAACCAAGCTTGCTGATTATCTTGCAAATAATTAAGAAGACCTTGTTGATAAATTCGTTTCTTCAATGCTGGGTCTTCAATTGGGAAACATGCTTCAACACGATTAAATAGGTTACGATCCATCCAGTCTGCACTTGAACAGTAAATACGTGCATCGCCGTTATTACTAAAGTAATAAACACGCGTATGCTCAAGGAAGCGCCCTACGATTGAACGTACTCGAATGTTTTCCGATAAATTCGGTAATCCTGGACGTAAGCAACAAATCGAACGAATAATCAGATCTACCTGCACCCCTGCTTGAGAAGCTTCATACAATTTATTAATTAACTGAACTTCAGTTAAAGCATTTACTTTCACAATAATTTGAGCTTTACGACCAGCCTTAGCATTGGCAATTTCTTCATCAATAAAGTTGATGAGCTGAGCATGCAAAGTAAAAGGTGCATGGAGCAACTTTTTCAGTTTTGCCATTTTGCCCATACCTGTTAACTCTTGGAAGATACGATGTACGTCTTCACATAAGTCTTTATCGGTCGTCATAAGACCATAATCGGTATAAATACGGGCATTCATGGCATGGTAGTTACCTGTTCCTAAATGAACATAACGTACCAATTTATTATTTTCACGGCGTACTACCATAATCATTTTGGCATGCGTTTTATAACCCACAATGCCATAAACGACTACCGCTCCTGCTTCTTGAAGCACATTTGCCACTTCAATGTTTGATTCTTCATCAAAACGGGCACGTAACTCAATAACTGCCGTTACTTCTTTTCCATTACGTGCAGCTTCGGCCAAGACTTGTACAATTTCCGAATCAACACCACTACGGTAAAGCGTTTGTTTAATTGCAAGTACTTGTGGATCACGTGCTGCTTCGCGGAGTAACTGAATAACTGGAGCAAAAGATTCAAATGGATGATGAAGCAAAATATCCTGCTTTTGCATAGCCGAGAAAATACTCTCAGTCTTTTTAAATACTTTTGGTACGACCGGTGTATGTGAGTCATAACGCAAATGAGGACGTTTAAAGTTTGAAACCAGACGAGCCAAGTTTACAGGACCATCAACTTTGTATAGTTGCTCATCGGTTAAATCGAATTCTTCCAATAAATATTCATAAATATGCTGTGGACAGTTATGAGTCACTTCTAAGCGAACTGCACGACCAAATCGGCGTGAACTTAACTCACCTTTTAAAGCTTTTGCTAAATCTTCAACGTCCTCATTGAGCGCCAAATCGGCATTACGGGTAACACGGAATTGGTAACAACCCGTTGCAGTCATGCCTGGGAACAAGTCTGATACATGCTCATGAATAATGGCAGACAGCATGACATGATGCTCTTTACCGCCTGTCAACTCATCTGGTAATCGTACAACCCGAGGTAATGAGCGTGGTGCTGGTACAACCGCTAAGTCAATTTGACGACCAAACGCATCTTTACCTTCTAAGGTCACAATAAAGTTCAAGCTTTTATTGACTAAACGCGGGAATGGATGAGCTGGATCTAGACTAATTGGTGTTAGAACAGGCGCAACTTGTTCCTGAAAATATTTTTTAACCCAAGCTGATTGAGCTGGTGTTAACTCCCCACGACGTAAGAAGCAAATATCTTCTTCACGGAGTTTAGGCAAGATTTCTTCATTTAAAATACGATATTGACGTTCAATTGCCGCATGAGCAGTCTCAGAGATTTTTTGTAAGACTTGTCTAGGTGTTAAACCATCTGGACTTCGACTTTCATTGCCTAAAGCATATTGCTCCATGACACCAGCTACACGAATTTCAAAAAACTCATCTAAATTACGTGAAAAAATAAGCAAGAAATTCATTCGTTCAAGTAATGGATGTAAAGGGTCGACTGCCTGTTCCAATACACGCAAATGAAAGTCAAGAATAGACAATTCACGATTAATATAACGGTCGTTATAACTATATTCTGTTGGGGTCGTTGCTGTAATCGCTGTATTCATGTCTAACTTAATCTCTTTCCAACCAAAATCTCTGCAAAATAGTATGCTGTAAAATTATGTCAATTTGATAAAAACTAAAAAAATAACACATCTTTAAGACAGAGTTATTCAGGAATCTGGGTGCTATTCATATAACGTAAAATAACGCGTTTTCGATATTGTAGTTTATGGTCATTACGATGATCTTGATAATATTTTGGATCTGGTAATAATGCGGCTAAAAAAGCAGCTTGTTCGCGTGTTAGGTTTTTAGCACTTTTACCATAATAATATTGAGCAGCAGCTTCAACACCATATAAATGTTTGCCAAATTCAACAGAGTTCATATAGACCTCAAGAATTCGACGTTTTGACCACATACGCTCCATCATCCATGTCGCCACTGTTTCTTGGCCTTTGCGAATAAATGATCGCTTATTGTATAAGAACAAGTTCTTTGCAAGTTGTTGAGACACAGTGGAACCACCCGCAACCACTTCGCCCTCTTCGTTATTACGCTCTAGCGCAAAACGAATACCATCCCAGTCAAAGCCATGATGGTGGATAAACTTTGCATCTTCACCGGCTAAAATTGCATGTTTGAAATTATCGCTTATATCATCATAGTCGAGCCATTCATGAATGATCGGCCGAGATGTATCTGACCAATAATCAATTCGCATGAACATGGTAGTATCAACTTCATGAGTACGCCACCAAACTAAACTTGAGAAAATCCAAAGCTGAATTAGGAGAATTAGACCAATAAAAATTAACAACACGCGAACAATAAAAGCTTTCATGTTCGTCCCAATCTCCTGTATTCAACTTTTTTCATGTTAAGCTGTAAAGCATGTTCATATATAACAAAAGCATAGCATGACTCAATCTCAGCCTCCGCACATTAATCGTAAACTCAATGTACAAGCATGGTGGCTGACGGCCCTACTGATCTCAATCAATGTAGGTTTGTTCATCTGGCAAATTATATCTGGAGTCGACATTAGCGACCCAGCCATAAAAGATGCTCTTCACTGGGGTGCAGATTTTACACCACTTACTTTTTCTGGACAGCCCGAACGTTTATTTACCAGCATGTTTTTTCACTTTGGTATCATTCACCTTATGCTTAACATGTGGGCCCTATATATTTTCGGTAATGTCGCTGAAGCTTTATTTGGTCGTTTATATTTTATCGGCCTATATTTGCTTGCTGGCCTGTTTGGTAGCCTTTTAAGTAGTTATATCAATATTCAAAATGGACATGAATTACTACAACATTTTGACCAAAGCTTGCTCCCTCATGTAAGTGCCGGAGCCTCTGGTGCTGTGATGGGATTAGGTGCGGCTTTAACTGTCCTTTCATTATTTCCTCCTCTACCTCATCAAGCCTATATACTCGATAAAAAAGCATTATTAATGATTATGGCGATTAACCTTATATTCGGTCTGGTTGCCACAGGTATCAATAATGCTGCACATGTCGGCGGTATGATTATGGGTGCATTACTCGCGCTGATTTGGTATTTAAGTTACCGTACTAAACTTAGTACGACCTTAAAATTTTTGGGTCTAATGGGAGGACTCTTATTAACAGTCGGCTTCTATATTTACTGTAATCAACTGAACTCACCATTACTTCCACTTTGGCATGAAATTTTAATTCAGAACCCAGAAATACTGCCTTAACTTAAATCTGGTTCAGCTCTCGCAAACTTTGTAGTGGCGGTAAATTACAAAGATAACCAAGTCTATATCGACCAATGAGAGCACAAAGCAACATCATAGCAAGTGGTAAAATCAACCATATTTCAATATGCCACTGTATAGCCATATTCATTTTATAACTTGCTATCGCACTAATTACTTCGGCAAAACAGCAGGCAACAATGCCTGCTAATAGCCCTAAAAATCCAATTTCTAAACTCAGCATTTGCTTCATTTTATTTTTAGACAAACCAAATGAACGTAATAAAGCAACCTCTCGACGGCGCTCATCCATTAACAGGTTTAGACAAGCAATTAAAACGAGTATTCCAGAAAAGCCAACTAAAGCCGCAAGTACAGTCACGATTTTGACTAATACATTCATTAAACGCTTTACTTCATCCAAAATACGGTCAACATCAATAAAAACTGTATTTGAAAATTGCTGAATAATATTAATCATTTTAGGCTGATCTTGTTTAGGCACATAAAAGCTACCCAAGTAGCTACCCGCATTTTCATCTAAAGTTTTGGGCGAAAAAATAAAGAAGAAATTTGGACTAAAACTTTCCCATTCAACACTTCTAAAATTCACAACTTTTGCCTGCAAAGTACCGTCTGGCATGCTAAAAGTCAGCTTATCCCCAATCTGAATACCTAAACTTTCAGCAGTTTTTGCCTCGACTGAAACTTGTCCTATACCATTAAAAGTGGCTTGTCCTTTTGTAATGAGATTATCATTTGGCAAAATGTTTGACTGAGTTAAATTTAATTCACGGCGTAAAGAATTATTTTGCTTGATTGCATCTTCAGAAAAAGGAACATCATTCTTGGCAAGTAATCGCCCACGAATATTTGGATACAGAGGAGTACTTTGCCAACCATTTTGTTTTAATTGTTGCTCAAAAGCTTTTAAATCAAATGGTGGTAGGCCATAAACAAACTGGTTTGGTGTGCCTTCTGGTAACTGCTGTTGCCAACGCTCTAATAAATCTGTCCTGAGTACGCTTAGCACGGTAATAAGGCTTAAACCCAAAGCCAGTGCTGTAATTTGTAAGGCACTTTGCGATGATGAACGAATATAAAAAGATAAACGGGTTTTCATCTTCTTTAAGCTACGAAGCAAAACCCAAACAGCAGTGTACAACAAAACACACAGAACGATAATTGCAGCTAGCACCATAATACTGAGCATCAAGTTTTCACTTAAAACTAAGCTAAAAATAACAAGACTGTTAATACCCGCAAAGAACATAAAAAATAGTGATTTTCGAGATTTAGCCTGCTCTCGAATAACTCGAATTGGAGGTGTATTTAACAACTCCCAGATACTTGGCAAAATAAATCCAAGTAGCACAATTACACTCGTAAAAATAGCAATTGGTAAGGGGCCAATTAAGAAACCGACTACCGAGAAACTTAACTCTAGTTGTGGAATGAGCTGCAACATAAGCTCAAGTAACCCATAACCCATCATTATTCCGAGTAGGCTACCAATCAGAATTGAAATTGCGCTGACTAAGAAAAGCAACCCAATATAGGCCCATAAAATTTGAAATTTACTGGCCCCTAAACAACGTATTAAAGCAATATGATCTTGGTTTTGCTGAACGTAACGTTGACTCGTTAAAGCAATCGCAATACCACACAATAAAATCGTTAAAATATTGGCAAGTTGTAAGAAAGTATCAAGGTTTTCTAGTGGGCGTAATAATCTACCATTTGACTCACTGGCATCGCGTAAACGTAAACCTGCGTTTTCTTCCTGATCATTTACGGGTTTATGTTGCTGTTTAAATTGCTTGCTAAAGTTTTGTACCTGATCAGGTGGACCAGACATTAACAGTCGATAATCGATTCTACTGCCAGTTTGAATTGCATGCGTTTTAGCTATATCGGCTTGATGAATAATAACGGTAGGCGAAAAACCTGAAAAGCCGAGTTCCTGATTCGAATCACGTACAATGACACCACTAAAACGAAATTCGGCATCTGCAATAGAAACCGTATCGCCTAGTTTAACTTTAAGTAAATCGGCTGCTCTTTGACTTAACCACAGTTGGCCGGGTTGAATACTCTGTGCAATAGGTGCAATCTCAAGCTGTCCTCTTAACGGAAACGCCGGCTCTATTGCTTTGACATTGACCATGACAAACTGATTTTGAGTATGTGCCATAGAACTAAACATGGTCACATGAGTCTGCCTTAAACCAAGCTGCTCTGCTTTTTTCTGCCATTTAGTGTCTAAAGGTTCGTTATTCGACAGAACTAAATCTGCACCCAGCATTTGCGAGGCTTGCAGACTGACTGCATTCTTCACTTGGTCATTACTAAATTTCAGGGCTGTGGTCGCACTAATCGCAAGCGATAGAGCAATAATCAGCAGATATAATCCACCCGTACGAAAACTTTGTAGGAAGAGCGGCTTTAGAAGATTACGCATAATTTAACCACCCTGTACTGTCTTTAGTCGGCCGTCATCTAACTCAACATGACGTTGACAAAGCGCTGCCAAGTTACGGTCATGTGTGACCAAAATAAGCGTTGTACCGAGCTCTTTATTTAAATCAAAGAGCAAACTTTCAATTTCTTGTGCCGTCTGACCATCTAAGTTTCCGGTAGGTTCATCCGCAAAAATAATTTGTGGTTCTGCAATGAGAGCCCGAGCAATTGCCACACGTTGCTGCTCTCCTCCAGATAAGACTTTAGGGGTTTGCTCTGCCTGTCGGCTTAAGCCTACTCGATGCAACCAATCTAAGGCTTTTTGTTCAGCAACTTTATAATCAAAATCTTTACGCAACCGAAGTGGTAACATCACATTTTCAAGTGCACTTAACTGCGGTAAAAGTTGGAAAGACTGAAATACAAAACCGATATGCTGCATTCGAATTTGAGCGCGCTGCTCTTCTGTTAACTGATGAACCGCCTGTCCACATAGCCACACCTCACCTTCAGACGGCTGATCTAAAGTCGCTAAAATACCCAGTAAGGTTGATTTTCCCGAACCAGAACGTCCTGTAATTGCTACCTGCTCCCCTTCATAAATTTCTAAATCAATATTTTTTAAAATCGTAAACTGATTTTGGTTAATCTGAATAGTTTGTGTAACTTTATGGGCAGCAATAATAGGTTGTGGCATGATGTGGACAGTCCTATATGTTTAGTATTCGAGTTGAAACACAAATGTATAAATCTTATTTGTTTGGTTCTAAAAGCCTCTTACTCATTTCATTGAGCATGTTGCCCATGTTGGTCTCGGCAAAGACTATTTTAATTTTAGGAGATAGTATTAGTGCCGGTTATGGAATAGACCCTAAACAAGGTTGGGTACAATTACTACAAAAACGCTTAGACCAACAGTATCCCAAACAACATAAGGTGGTCAATGCAAGCATGAGTGGTGAAACTACAAGTGGCGCTTTAGCAAGATTACCTAAACTTTTACAAACTTATAAACCAGAGGTTGTTGTTATTGAGTTAGGCGGCAATGATGGTTTACGTGGGCAACCCCCACAAATGATTCAACAAAATCTATCTCAGCTTGTTCAATTAAGCCAAAAACAAAAAGCGCAGGTTATTCTTTTTGGTATGAAAATTCCGCCAAATTATGGAACTGCTTATAGCAAAGCATTCGAGAATAGCTATAAAACTGTAAGTCAAAAATATCAGGTGAAACTGCTACCGTTTTTCCTTGATGGCGTCGCTGGTCAAAAACAACTAATGCAAAATGACTTGATTCATCCAAATGCTCAAGCACAAACAAAATTACTTAATTTGGCTTATCCATACATAAAAGGTGCCCTATAGGCACCTTTTAGTTTTAAATTTTTTCAATCTGCTCAGAAGTCAAAAAAAGTAACTTCTCCAGTTTCTAACGAATATTCAGCACCAACAACAATCAACTCGCCTTTTGCTATTAGGCTCTCTAATACAGCAGAACCATGACGTAATTGATTTACAGAAGCAAAAACGTTTGAACGCACTGCATGACAAGAAAGTTTTTTCAAATCATTCTTTAAGTCAGTTTGCATTAAAATTTCAACTGATGGACGAACACGGTTCACAATTGACATTAAGTTAGATGACGGTGGATGATCAGGATTCATCAACGTATCAATTGTTGCTTGAATCGCGCCACAATGACTGTGTCCCAATACAATTACAACGGGACAGTCATAACGCTCTGCTGCAAACTCGACGCTACCAACTTGTGAAGGAGCAACCACATTACCAGCAACACGAATTACGAATAAGTCACCAAGACCTTGATCGAATACCATTTCTGCTGGTACACGAGAATCTGAACAACCTAATACAATCGCAAACGGATTTTGATCCTTTGCCATTTCAGCACGTTCATGGTGCGATAAGGTTTTTGCAAGGGAAGTATTTCCATTTACAAATCGTTGATTACCAGCTTTCAGACGATCTAAAACTTCTTGCGCAGTAGGCATTTTATATTTCCATTGTTTTTTCAAGGTTAGAAATTATTTTAATGTGTCAAAATTTGAATGTCACTGACAAAAAATAAATCCTTTGTTATGAAAAAATTTAAAAATGCCTAATCGATTTTAATCAGCTATTACTGCTCAATTCCCTACTGTTTAGTGAAAAAATAGACATACTTTAGTTCCTAGATTGACTATAATTTTCTTCATTCCAAACGTTTGGCAAATGACTCATTGGCAAAGTTTTTCAATAATTTTTCAAACTCGTTTAAGCTTCAAGGATGAAAACTATGACTAGGCTGTCTGCATCAATTAAAGCCTCCATGAAAAAAACTGCTACTGTATTGACTATAGCTTCTTGTAGCTTATTTTCAGTGATGAGTATTTCTCAAGCACAGGCAGCCGATAATATTGATATCAACTTTCAGACCGTATTACAGCAAGAACGTAGCTGGGCTGGACTGCAAAGCAAAAAATTAAAAGTTGGTGATATCACTTGGTCATATAGTGAAGGTGGTTCTAGCACGAAGCCAACTTTACTGCTCATTCATGGGTTAGGTGGTAGTCGAGATAACTGGAACCGAGTAGCACATTACTTAACTACAAATTATCATGTCATTATTCCTGATTTACCGGGGAGTGGCGAAACAATCGTTGCTCAAGATTTCGATTATTCTGTTCCCAACTTAGCTGAAAAATTACGTCGGTTTGTTGAAGCTGAAAATTTGAAGGGCCCAATCCATATTGCAGGACACTCACTGGGCGGTTCCATAGCCTTGCTGTATGCTGGACAATATCCATTTGAAACTAAGAGTCTATTCTTAGTTGATAGCGGCGGTATTTTCCGTTCTGCCAACACAATTTATCTCAAAGATCCTACCTATCTAAAACAACTTTTAGTCTCTAAAAAAGGTGACTTTAACTATTTGTTAAAACAAACCATGTTTAATCCTCCGTTTATTCCTAAAGAGTTCTTACAAGCTCAGGAAAAACTGATGATTAATCAGGCACCACAAACACAAAAACTAGTTGATCAACTGATTGCTCTTAATAAAGTCTATACTCCAGACTCATTTGCAGTGCTTACCAAAACCATTGATGCACCCACACTCATTTTATGGGGCAAACAAGATAAAATTATTAATGTAGAAGTGGCGAGTGAGCTCAAAAGTCTCTTAAAAAATGCACAACCTCCTGTCATTTTAGAAAACGTAGGCCATATGCCAATTTTGGAGGCTGAGCAGTTGGTTATTCAACAATATGTACCGTTTTTACTTAAAGTAGAAACAAATCAAGCGTCAAAAACGACTTCTCATTAAATAAAACTTCGGACTTGTGAGACCTTATGTCTACCCAACCAATCATTGAAAAACTTATTGAAGCTCATCTAGATTTTTTAGATGAGCAATTTGCTCAGACTCAAGTCATCCAACAAGAGTTTGAGCAGTTTTATCATTGGTTGGGTAGCCGGCAGTTACAACAATTGTGGACTTTTGAACAGATTCAACATCTTATTCAAAAGCAAATTTTAGATACACCCGCTTCTGATTTTCTAATTGAACAGATTGCAGAGCATATTCGCTTTGCACTCATTCATCCTGCAAATGACACAGCAACGGTTGAAGATGTTATTCCTGTCTTAACCATTGACCGAATTGCACAGTATGTTGCAAGTAAAGAACAGCATCGTAAAAAACTCATTAAAACGATCGTAAATAACCCTGCTTTTTCGGCCCTACTCACACAACTGATTCAGCAAACCATGCATGACTATCTAGATGAATCAATGTCAAAACGCGTACCAGGTGTAGGTCGTTTTATGAAAATGGGCAAATCGGTATTAGAAACCGTGACCGATTCTAATCTCGATGACACGATTAACCATTATTTGCAAAAGAATATTTTAAAACTCAGCCAAATGAGTGAACGTGTTTTAAACCAACATTTTGACAATGATAAGCTTTATCACTTTCAAGCTAATATTTGGCATAAAGTTAAAACGATGCCACTTTCTGTTTTAAAAAATTATATAGAAACTGAAGATTTAACCAAAACGGTTGGTTTAGGGCATGAAATTTGGGACCATATTCGTCAAACTGATTATCTAAAACAACAAGTCCATGATGGTATTTATACGTGGTACGCGCGTAACCAAGAACGTAATTTTGACTTGTTACTGCGAGACCTAAATATTGAAGAAAGCCTAGTACAACATGAACTTACTCAGTTACTTGTACCCGTATTACAGCACATCGTTACAACAGGACATTTAAGACGCCGTGCCCGTGTGTACTTAGAAAAGTTTTATTACTCTGAAAAAGCATTAGATATTTTAAATAACAAAGGCGCCTGAAGCGCCTTTGCCATAAGTCTTGTTTAGAAAGAATATTTTAAAGATGCATAATAAGCTCGACCTGGCTCGTTGTAAGTTTGGCTAATTGAGTTACTATCTCTTAAAATTTGTTTATCAAATAGATTACTTACACCAACGCGTGTACTTATATTATCTGAAAATTTATAACCGACGTTAATTCCAGCAATACTATAGCTTTTTACAGTACTTGGCTTAAGTGCAGAATTTGCTCCACCTGAGCCAATCCCCGATTCGAGTCTATTCTCGGCAAACTGGCGTGATTTTTGACGGCCATATTGAGTGAACACAAAATTCACATCTAACTGATCTGTAATGTCATAATCAAAAATTGAGTTAATCGTATAGTTTGGTACTAAAGATAATGGGTTCCCTGTCTGTTTATCTTTCGAGTCCATCATATAAGTAAAGTTGTTAGTCCAGCGGATATCACCGAAGTCTAATCCCAAGCTTCCCTCAAAACCTTGAATTAATGCTTTAGGCGTATTTTCCCAACGTAAGATATTCCACTTGGTATCGGTCACAGCGCCAGTATTTACATTGGTGCTTGAACCATCTACTGTTCCAACAACATTTGTACCAGCTACAATTTTATCTTTATAGTCATTGCGGAACCAAGTTAAGCTCGCATTCACGATATCCTTTTGGAACTGAATACCAAGCTCTTTGTTTACGGAAGTCTCGGGTTTTAGGTCACCATTACCCTGTAATAAACAACGTGAATCAATATTAGCTGGGCAACCATTACCATTTGTACTTAACAAATACCCTTCAGCATTTTGATACATATTCGGTGCTTTATAGGCTTTTGCTACCCCACCTTTTAAAGTGAAATAATCATTGAGTCTTTGAGTAACGTTTAAGCTTGGGCTCCAATTAGAACCTGATTTGCTGTGATCATCGAAACGTAAACCTAATACCACATCAGTGCTATCTGTAAATTTTAGGTTATCTTCGATATATGCAGAAGCAATACGTGATTCCATTTTACTGCGATTGCCTTTAGCTAATTGATCGCCATAACCCGAACCACTACTGTCTGTACCCTGATTTGTCGAAATATTATCTTTAAATCTGTCTTCAACCCATTCAGTACCTACTGTTAATACATGTGGTACATAATATTCAAAAGGAATATTGGCTTCACCATTTAATCGAAGCGTTTCTAAGCGTGAAGTGGCTTTGTCATCCAGATTATTAATTTTTCCTTCTGTGCTACCGCCCAAACCTTCAGGAAGGCGCTTATTGTGAGTTTTATCATATTGAGCAACGAGCTTACTTTTACCCCAAGACCAATCCCCTTCATGCGTTAATGCATAGCTATCACGGTACATAGTATTGGTTTCTTTACCGATGAGCTGCGAAAGAATCGCATCCGCTTGAGCATTTGCATTTAACTGAGAATCACCAGAATAAATATTGCCTTGTTTGCTAGAAGAAACATCGAGTAAGACAGTTTGCTGATCTGTTGCCTGCCAAGCTAAACGGCCTGAAATATCTTTATTTCTAACGCCTTCACGGCCAGCTGCTGTACTGCCTATTGATTTATTAATATCGACGTCGTCAGCTTCTGTTTTATTGTAATTACCATATAAACGATAAGACAAAACGTCTTTAATCAATGGCCCACTTACGTTAAAGCCAACACGATTTGATGCACCTTCTTTAGAGTCTTCAGGTTGTGAAGTATAAAACTCTACCGAACCATGGGTTTCATTCGTCACTTTTTTAGTAATGATGTTAACTACACCACCCGCAGCACCAGAGCCATAACGAGCTGCTGCTGGTCCACGTAAAACTTCGATCGACTCGATTGCTTCTGCTGGTACCCAGTTTGAGTCACCGCGTGTATCACGCTCTCCTTTCCAGCCATAACGGACTGAGTTACGAGAGTTAATTGGTTTACCGTCCACTAAAATAAGTGTGTTTTCAGGCCCCATTCCACGAATATCAATTTGTCTGTTATTACCACGCTGCCCTGTTGCGCTATTACCAGTTAAATTGACACCCGGCATACGACGTACATAGTCAGAAATATCATTACGAACAGGCAGCTTTTCTAAATCTTCTTTGGTAATCACCGACACACCGAGCGATTGCTTCACCTGCTCTTCAGCTGTTACAAAAATTGTTTCCAATTTCACAGGTTCAGCAGGCTTTTCTAATGCTTGTTCTTGCTCGCTTTGTGCAGCATAAGTCATAGACATCATACTTGCCAGTACTGAAACAGAAAGCACTGACTGGATAATACGCTTCGACATAAGTATTCCCAATATATTGATTTATTAAACATCTCTCATTTTCAGTTTCGCATTGTAACAAATACAAATAAAATTACAAATGATATTGATAATAATTATCATTATTTATATTGAATAATAAAAAAACCTCATATAGAGGCTTTTTTATTTCACTCTTCAAATAATTTTATTTGAAGTAAGCACCTTCAGCTTGTGTATGGTCTGTTTGGTCAACCACACGTTGAAGCTCAGGAATGTTTTCTTTTAAGGTTGTTTCTACACCTTGTTTTAAAGTCACATCAATTGCAGAACAACCTTGGCAACCACCACCAAATTTTAATACAGCAGTTAAACCATGTTCTGGGTCGTCTTGTACTTCTACCAAACTACAGTTACCGCCATGCCCTGCAAGACCTGGGTTAATTTCTGCTTGAAGAATATAAGTAATACGTTCTTCAATTGAAGCATCTGGTCCTACACGTGGCACTTTTGAATTTGGTGCACGGAAAGTTAACTGACCACCGAAACGGTCTTTGTTGTAATCAATTACAGCGTCTAAAAGATATGGAATAGACGGTGCATCAATGTATGCAGGAAAATCAGGATAGTCCTGTTTATAGTCCGTTGGTACCACTTCTTCTGGTGCGCTATATGCCATACAGCACTCTGCACGTGGTGTACCCGGATGTTCAACAAAAATTCGAACGCCAATTCCCGGAGTATTTTGCTTCGCCAATAATTCGTGCAAATACTCTTGTGCAGATGGTGTAATCAAAAGGTTCGGAATTTCTTCTGCAACAGCAGTGTTGGTGTTCTCAGTCGACATAACAATATTCCTCAAGCTGATGCCTTTATATTAACCGAAGATGAGGTGGATTTAAAAAAAATCAACTAAATTTGTCGGATTTATACACAACAGGGTTTCAAGTTGTATTTTTAATGGCATTATTGACCCCAGTATTGATCATTTTTTAAATATTTCTTATGTTGAATTTGCCCTTTAACCATACCATTACCCTTATTATTATTACGGTCGTCGTCTCTTTACTTGCTTTTAGCAATCAAAATGTTATGAATCGTCTGATCTTCTGGCCACCTGCAATGCAACGTGGACAATTTGATCGCTTCATTACACATGGCTTTATTCATGCAGATGGGACACATTTACTGTTCAACATGATTACCCTGTTTTTCTTTGGCAGTATTATTGAGAGTTTTTATCGCCAATATTTTTATGACATGGGCTTTGTGTTGTTCTATTTAGGCGGTTTAATTTTTGCGATTTTACCAAGCTATCTACAACATAAAAATGATGCAAACTGGGCAAGTCTTGGAGCTTCAGGAGCGGTATCTGCTGTTCTATTTGCTTATATTCTGTTTCAGCCATGGAAGCTAATTTTTGTATTTTTTATTCCTGTACCAGCGATTATTTTTGCGGTTTTATATGTCGCTTATAGCATTTGGGCAGGCAAACGTGGCAATACTCATATTAACCATAGTGCCCATTTATGGGGTGCGGCTTACGGCGTAATTGTAACAATCTTGATTGAACCAAGAGTGATTCCGCATTTCCTAGATCAACTTACTCGTTTGCCATTTTAAACTGAATATTTCTGAAAAGCCCTAAATGGGCTTTTCTTTTTTTCTCATTTATTTATGAGCATAAATGCTCAGACATTTTTCTGCTTTTCTTTGATCAATTCCTTGTTTTGATTGCAAAAACCATCTGATTAAACTCGTGCATAATTCTTTTAATAATTCAGATGATACAATGAAGTACAAAGCTCTTTTATCTAGTCTTTCAATTGCATTATTTAGCTTATCTTTAGCTGGCTGTAACGATAATAATTCACAAGAAACTGCAGCAACTACATCAAAGCAACCCAATATTCTGTTCATTATGGCTGACGACTTAGGCTATTCAGATTTAGGGGCTTTTGGTGGTGAAATTCACACCCCTAATATTGATAGTTTGGCTCAAGAAGGTCGCCTTTTAACGGATTATCATACTGCCCCGACCTGTTCTCCAACACGCTCTCAACTCATTTCTGGTACTGATCACCATTTAGCTGGTATTGGGGCAATGGCTGAACTGACACCAGAACATTTGAAAGGACAACCAGGCTACGAGGGATATTTAAATGAACGTTCTCTATCTATCGCTCAAGTACTTAAAGATAATGGTTACCGCACGTACATCAGCGGTAAATGGCATTTAGGGCTAACTCCGGAAACAAATGCACATGCAAAAGGTTTTGATCATTCATTTACCTTATTACAAGGTCTAGATCATCACTTTAAACAAGCTCCAAGTGCCTTTAAACGCAACTCGACTTATACAGAAGATGGTCAAATTATTCCTGTTTCAGCATTACCTGATGACTTCTTCTCAACCAACTATTTTACCGACAAATTACTGAGCTATTTAGAATCAGGTAAAAATAGCGGTAAACCATTCTTTGCTTATGCTGCCTATACTGCACCTCACTGGCCTATACAAGCTCCAGCAGAATACCGTGACAAATATCGTGGCGTTTATGATGTTGGCTACGATGCTATTCGTAAAGCACGTATAGCTCGCCAAAAACAGCTTGGAATTATTCCGACAAACTTTGAAGCAGCAGAACCAATTGCAACACAAAATGCACCACAGAAATATGGAAAATGGGATGAGTTAACGGCTGAACAGAAAGCACTTGAAGCACGTAAAATGGAAATCTACGCAGGTATGGTAGAAAATCTTGATGCCAACGTGGGCCGAATTATCCAATATCTAAAACAAAATAATCTTTATGAAAATACTTTAATTTTCTTTGTTTCTGACAATGGCGCAGAAGGTTTTATTCGTGGTGGATATGGTAGTGAATCTGGTTTTGATAACTCTGTAACAAACGTAGGTACGCCTACTTCATACCACTATATTGGACCACGTTGGGCCGAGGTCAGTGCGGCACCTTTCCACTTATGGAAAGATACGGCTGGCGAAGGTGCAACGACTGCACCTGCTATTGTGAAATTACCAAATCAGAAAAAAGCAGAAGCAACCAATCATAGCTTTGCATCTGTACTCGACGTTTTTCCAACCTTATTAGATTATGCCCATATTCAAGTCCCTCAGGGCCAATATAAAGGTCGAACCATTAATACACCGAGCGGTTATTCTTGGAAATCTGTACTTGAAAATAAATCACAAACCATCCGTCCAGCAAATTTCAGCTTTGCCGATGAACTCCATGGCAGTAAATATGCCAAACAAGGCGAATGGAAAATTGCGCTTCAAGGTCGCCCTGAATTAGGCACGAGTACTTGGGAGCTCTATAACATTGCCACTGATCGTGGTGAAAATCACAATGTTGCGCAGCTTTACCCAGCAAAAGTACAAGAGTTGCTCTCGGTTTATCAAAAATACACTGAACAAAATGGCGTACAGGAATATAACGCCAAATGAAATTGAAACTGGTTTTAAGCACTACAATCAGCCTGTTATTCATCACAGGCTGTAGTAAGTCTGAACATAGCTCTGACACAAAAACAGTTTTACCAAAGCAAGCCCCCCCATCGGCTGCTTTGGGTTCTATTGAACAGTGTAAAAGCTATACAGGCCTTCCTGCAGGTTGGCGTAAAAATACAACGGCTGGAATGGTGTTCATTCCAGATGGACATTTTAATTTTGGCTCTGAAAAAGCTTATCCAGATGAGCTTAACTTTGGGAAAAAACAGCGCGAAGTTAAAGGTTTCTGGATTGATCAAACTGAAGTTACTGTCGCTCAGTTCTCAAGTTTTGTAAAAGCCACGGGTTATATTACCGATGCTGAAACACAAAAGCAGGCTGCTGTTTTTTCACCAGACCCTCATCACCCACAGCAATGGTGGCAACTCAAATCTGGATATACCTGGAAAATGCCAAATGGCCAAAATGGCGCACTTCCCAACCCTCATGAACCTGTACGCTACGTGACAAAAAATGATGCTGAGCATTATGCAGTTTGGCTAGGACACGATTTACCCACAGAACTTGAATGGGAGTACGCCGCTAAAGCGAACTCACAGACCGACACGCCTTTACACCAAGCACCTACTGATGAACATCAGCATCCCCAAGCAAATTACTGGCAAGGTGCATTTCCTTTTGAAAATTTGAATCAAGATCATTTTACTGGTATTGCTCCTGTTGGCTGTTTTAAACCTAATGGCTTTAAACTATTCGATATGATTGGAAATGTTTGGGAATGGACATCCTCTCCCTACCAAGGCGCACATGATCAGCATATGGGTAATTATTCTGATTTAAGACAAAAAGAAATGAGCAGTACCCAATATGTCATTAAAGGAGGCTCATTTTTGTGTGCTGAAAATTATTGTTCACGTTATCGCAACAGTAGCCGTTACCCTCAAGATTTTGATTTAGCAGCTACCCACGTCGGTTTTCGAACAATTTTACGTACACCTTAACAAGTTAAAACTATTTTGTAGTATTGATATTTCTCAACCAAAAGTAGATCGAAAAACGATCTAATAATTTTTATAGTAAATAGTAAAAGGGAGAATGATAAAAAGTGAGAACAATATGAAAGTATTACTAGTTTGTGCAGCAGCAATTTTCACACTATCACTATCTGCTTGTGCAGTTTATACCCCAGCTGGCAGTGTTGTGGTCGATCCGGATTCGCCTTATCACAATCATCCAGGTGATTTTTGCCCACCAGGACAAGCTAAGAAAGGTCGTTGCTAAAGGTTTAGATAGACTGTAACGAATTGACCTTGCCCTTTAGCAAGATGACTTACAGCTCACGTGAAGGGTTTCACCCAAAATTAGATGGGGCGAAACTAGAAAATTATGGTGCAAAAAAATCACCATATCCCCAAGATTTTTAAAAGACAATCTTACGTTGTCTTCCATCTAGTTTCACCCCAATTCTTTCTTATTCCGTTTCACTAGTCTTATCGTTTAATAAAAAAGTCTAGTTTTTTAATCATCATCGTATCTTTTTTATTGATACATTTTGAACATTTTATCTTCAGTTTAGACCTGATGACTTTGCTCTATACAAAATAATCATTTATGTAACGTAAGTCCATAAAAATGTTCTAAAAATGTGAAAAAAAATGAGGTAAAAATGAGATCGAATTATCATAAAAATTCACTCAAACCACCTCTATCACAAAAAAAATTTAATTTTCATTTTGTCAGTTATTGCCACTCGTTTCTTTACGTTGGCATAGATAATGTATACACCTGTATATTAATGATACCGTACAAGTGAGATATTTTATGTCCAGTCAGAGTCAAGTAGAAGGTCTACAATTTCCAATACACGCTTCAACAAAAAAGCAAAGTACTTCTCGCACAGGCCAAGAGATTTTGTCAGAAGCTTTATCTATTGTAGATAATAAAACTGCTCAACAGATTTTGACTGAAAAAAACTGGCGGAAAAATTATCCAACATACTTTAAATCGCTTGTTCAGCATGGACTTTCTAATAGCAACAATCCAATCACCATTGCAAAACAAGGGTTACATAAGGCACATCATCTTTTTGATTTTTTTAGAGATGGCAAACATTACCTTTTAAAAGATGCTCTTCGCATTCCTGCGTCTGCACCTTTAAATACAGTAAAGTTCAAAGGCGAAAGTGAATCGGCACCGGAATGGTATGTTCCATATAAAGGTCAGAAACTCAGTGGACAAAGTCTCCTTGACCAAATTCAAAAATGGGAAAATGCAGGAATTATTGAACCAAGCCATGCAAACGCATTGCGTGAAGCTATCGCACATCCTGAATGGTTTGATTTATCAGATCGTACTATGGTGTTGTTTGGTGCAGCATCAGAAGCGGGTCCCTTACCTTGGCTGGCAAAATGGAAAGCTAATATTATTGCAATAGACTTACCAAATTCACGAGTGTGGGGCAAAATCTTAAATACGATTAAAAATGGAAATGCAACGCTTATTGCACCTACGATTGAATCAGTTGACTCGTCAGCAAAAGCATCCGAGTTAAGAGATAAATTAGGTGCCAATTTACTGACTCAACTTCCAGAAATTGCACAGTGGTTAGTTCAATTTCCACAAAAGTTAGATTTAGCTGCTATTGCGTATTTAGACGGTGAAAAACATGTCCGTGTTTCAATGGCAATGGATAGCATTATGCAATATGTGAGTGAACATAAATCAGATACCAGCTTAATGTTCATGTGTACTCCAACCGATGTTTACGCAGTGCCTCAAGAAGTTGCAGAAGCAGCTCAAGAGAAATTTAAATCGCGTTCACAACTACAGAAAATGGCTGCGAAAGGAGTTTCTGCTCTTTCACTTAAACGTTTTTTCCAAGCGCCTTATCAAGATTTAATTACCAGTGAGAATGGTAAAACTTATGGTATTGCAGACTGCTTAGTAGTTGAACAAGGACCAAACTATGCTTTGGCAAAACGCATTCAACAATGGCGTGCAACACTTGCTCGTCATCAAGGCCAACGTGTAAGTATTAATATTGCTCCATCTACCACAACTCACTCGGTGACCAAAAACCCATTACTTAAAGCAGCATTTAATGGTGCTGAACTTTTTGATGTTGAAGCATTCAGCCCAGAAACAACCAATGCGATTATGGCAGCGCTATGGATTCATGACTTAAGAAGTGAGTCCTCTGTAGCAAACCCTGAAACTGTACTTGATCATCCTCTAGAATTAATGATGGAAGGTGCCAATCACGGTGGTCTATGGCGTGTGGCTTATTTAGCCCGTACCGCTCTCCCTTTTGCTGCTATTTACGGTTTTGCAGCAGAGAAACTTCCCTTTAAAAAACTCTCTAAAAAATAATGAAATTAAAAGCCCAATTTTCGAATTGGGCTTTTTTTAACTTCAGTTATTTGTTTTGACTATGAGTTAAATACTTTTGCATTTCATCCGGTGGCACCATACCACCACCAGTTGCCCAAACCACATGTGTTGCCTGCTTTAAATTCTCTGCCGATAATTGATGCAAAGCTAAATAATCAGGAGTAGTTTGCACATAATATGACCCCATCATGCCAGCCGCTGCTGAAGGCTCAACTTGAATATTTTCCGTTTGATTTAAAAGTGCAATCAGCTCATATAAACGTTCATCATGAATCGTGTAGTAACCATCAATTAACTGTTCCATAGCTCGCCCTACGAATCCAGAAGCACGACCAACAGCTAAGCCATCTGCAGCAGTAATGTTATCTAAACCAATATCATTTACTGAAATCTCATCGTGCAGTCCTGTATGCACACCCAATAACATACAAGGTGAATGCGTGGGTTCTGCAAAGATACAATGTACATGCTCACCAAAAGCAAGTTTAAGCCCAAAACTCACGCCACCGGGGCCACCACCTACGCCACAAGGTAAATAAACAAATAATGGATGTTCAGCATCGACTTTAATCTGCTTTTGCTCACACTGCTGTTTTAAACGTAACCCCGCAACGGCATAACCTAAAAATAATGTTGTTGAATTTTCATCGTCAATAAAAAAGCAATTTGGATCTTGTTCTGCAGCTTTACGTCCCTGCTCTACAGCAACCCCATAATCACTGTCATACTCAACCACGTTAACGCCCAATGAACGCAATTTATCCTTTTTCCATTGCTTTGCATCGGCAGACATATGCACTGTCACTCTAAAGCCGAGCTTCGCACTCATAATACCAATAGATAAACCTAGATTACCTGTAGAGCCTACCGCAATTTGATATTTGGAAAAAAATGTCCGAAATGCATCTTGGTCGAGTTTACTGTAATCGTCTTCTAACTTAAGAAGCCCTGCCTCAATTGCTAGTTTTTCAGCATGAGCCAAAACTTCATAAATACCACCACGTGCTTTAATTGAACCTGAAATCGGTAAATGACTATCTTTTTTAAGCCAAAGGCTACCTGTAAGTTCCTTTTGCTCTTTTACAGATAGGGCGTGTTGCATATTTGCAATTTCAACTAACTCGGATTCAATTTTTCCGTGTTGCGTTTGAGTTTCAGGAAAGACTTTTGCCAAGTAAGGAGCAAAACGGTCTAGCCTAGCCTCGGCGTCTTTTACATCTTGCTCGCTAAGACCAACTTTCGCGAGTGCATCTTTTAAAGGATAACGATTCGGGTTAAACCAAAATGTTTCTTGGTAATCTTGTAATGTTTGAATGAGTGGGAATTGTTGTTTTAGCTGATCAAGTTGAACCGTTTTCATCCTATATCCTTTCATCAATTTTTTGAGCTAGTCACACAGCAATAAGTATTTGCAATAATCATTCATTCTTTACTGAATTTATCTGAAAAAAGCGATCTTTTTTTAAATATGCCAATAAAAAAGCCACTAATAATAGTGGCTTTTTAGATTTAAACAGACAACTTAAATGAACTTTAAGAACAACCAATATAAACCACCTGACAAACAGATAGTCGCAGGTAAAGTAAATATCCAAGCTGATAAGATTGTTTTAACAGTATTAAAGTTTAGACCTGATTTATTTGCAACCATGGTACCGGCAACAGCACTGTTTAAAACATGTGTAGTTGAAACTGGCATACCTAAACCATCTGCTGCTGCAATTGTACTCATTGCAATAAGCTCAGCAGACATTCCTTGACCATAAGTCATATGGTTCTTACCAATACGCTCACCTACAGTTACCACAATGCGTTTCCAACCGACCATAGTGCCAAGACCAAGCGCTAATGCAACTGCAACTTTAACCCAGTTTGGAATGTACTGTAAGAATGAATCCAAGCTACCACGATAATCTTTCACAAGCTTTTTCTGTGAATCATCCATTTTTGGTAAAGCATCTGCTTTGTCCAAACGTTTAAACGTGGTTGTGCTTAAATACATGTCATTACGAATTTCACTAATCGCAGCTTCAGGAATATCCTTTAAGTCGCGATAGCTAGAAACACGAGCACCTAAATGGTCAGTCATACTTGCCAATGCAGGTACAACTTCAGGTGTTTGTTGCTTGGTTTGAATATATTTAGTTAAAACTTCACGCGCTTTTTCATCAGTCAATTCTTGCTGATTATGGTTTAACAAAACAGCAGTTTGAGAAGAAAGCTGGTGGAATGATTGAACCTGTTGTGTATCGAGGTTTTTATTGATTGAATAAGCTAATGGTACTAAACCAACCAAAATGAGCATGATGAGTCCCATACCTTTTTGGCCGTCATTTGAACCGTGTGCAAAACTTACACCTGTACAGGTAAAGATTAAAATTGCACGAATGATTGCTGGTGGTGGCTTATTACCTTCAGGTGGCTGAAATAATTCTAATTGGCGTTTAAAAATAGTTTTAACCAACAAGAATAAGATTGCTGCAAAAGCAAAACCAATTAAAGGTGAAAATAATAATGCCTTACCTACTTTAATCACCTGATCCATATCTACACCACTAGTCGTTACGCCAGTCGATGCACTCAATAGATGGTTCATAATACCCACGCCCAAGATTGAACCAATCAAGGTGTGAGAGCTAGAAGCTGGGATTCCTAAGAACCAAGTACCAAGGTTCCAAAGAATTGCAGCGATTAACAATGCAAAAACCATTGCAAAGCCAGCACCGCTACCCATATTCATGATAAGTTCAACAGGAAGCAATGCAATGATGCCATAAGCAACAGCACCACTTGCGACCATTACCCCAAGGAAATTACAAAAACCAGCCCACATGACTGCAACTGGTGCAGGCAATGCATTTGTATAAATGACCGTTGCAACTGCATTGGCAGTATCGTGGAAACCATTTACAAATTCAAAGCCCAATGCAATGAAAAGTGCAGTAGATAAAAGAATAACCGAATAAAGGCTCAAAGGTGGAACATGCGCTAAATCAGCACTAACCTGAAACCCAATATAAATAAGTGTTGCAACAATAATCGTCAGAAACACCGGCATAAAAAATTTCGGTGTTGGGACGTGTACATTCGTCGATTTTGCTTGCAGGTTTGCCGCAAGTTTTGAATCCGAAACAGGGGGTAGATTAGAATTCATGCAGACGGTAAGAGGATAATAAAATCCTCTGTATTCTTAAATTAAATTATGACAATTATATGACAAAGAGCCGCCTGATGAAGTCAAATTTTTATATTTTGACCTCATTTGATGCACCTTTCCTCGCTATTTTTTATTTTTTCATTAAAATACAATAATTTAAATCATTATTTATGAGCTCCTTTTGTGCTTATTTTTACAGCAAAAAAATAAATAAAATGACCCACATGTTTATTTTTCATACAAAGCAACTGTAATATTTCGGCATATTGGGCATGAAATATTTCAATATCATGATCATTTAATGAATATTTCATGAAAATTCTTTCGTTTTTGTCATAAAACCGACTCTTTTTACTAATTTTTTACTCATCGACTCGTGACCTTCGTAGGTCATCATTTGTGCTGCTATTCTGTTACAATAGCGCCGCATTTTTAAATTCATATAAAAGATCGGGGTTTTCTATGTCTACGCTTGCCACCCTAAAAGCGCTTCTTGCTAAACGCATTCTGATTATTGATGGTGCCATGGGAACGATGATCCAGCGCCATAAGTTAGAAGAAGCCGACTACCGTGGTGAGCGTTTTGCCGATTGGGCACATGACTTAAAAGGCAACAACGACCTTTTAGTTTTGACACAACCTCAAATTATTCAAGGCATTCATGAAGCTTATCTTGATGCTGGTGCAGATATTATTGAAACCAATAGCTTTAACGGTACGCGTGTTTCAATGTCTGACTACCACATGGAAGATCTTGTTCCAGAGATTAACCGTGAAGCAGCACGTTTAGCCAAAGCAGCTTGTGAAAAGTATTCAACTCCAGACAAGCCGCGTTTTGTAGCAGGTGTACTTGGGCCAACTTCGCGTACTTGTTCAATTTCACCAAATGTAAATGACCCTGCTTTTCGTAACATTACCTTTGATGAGCTGAAAGAAAACTATATTGAAGCGACTCATGCGCTGATTGAAGGCGGTGCAGATATCATTCTGATTGAAACCGTATTTGATACCTTAAACTGTAAAGCGGCAATTTTTGCGGTAAAAGAAGTCTTTAAACAAATTGGTCATGAATTACCAATCATGATTTCAGGCACCATTACCGATGCATCGGGTCGTACCTTAACAGGTCAAACTGCCGAAGCGTTCTGGAACTCTGTACGTCATGGTGACTTACTATCGATTGGTTTTAACTGTGCGCTTGGTGCAGATGCAATGCGTCCTCATGTAAAAACTATTTCCGATGTCGCAGATACGTTTGTTTCAGCACACCCAAATGCAGGCTTACCAAACGCTTTTGGTGAATATGATGAAACACCAGAACAAACTGCTGCATTCTTAAAAGAATTTGCAGAAAGCGGCTTAATTAATATTACTGGTGGTTGCTGTGGTACCACACCTGATCATATTCGCGCTATTGCTAATGCAGTAAAAGACATTGCACCTCGCCAAGTTCCTGAAACAGTCCCTGCTTGCCGTTTAAGTGGTTTAGAGCCATTTAATATTTATGATGACTCACTTTTCGTGAACGTGGGTGAACGTACTAACGTTACAGGTTCGAAAAAATTCTTACGTCTCATTCGTGAAGAAAACTTTGCCGAAGCTTTAGAAGTTGCACAGCAGCAAGTTGAAGCTGGCGCACAAATTATTGACATTAACATGGATGAAGGGATGCTCGATTCGCAAAATGCGATGGTGCATTTCTTAAACCTTGTAGCTTCTGAACCAGATATTTCACGTGTGCCGATCATGATTGACTCATCAAAATGGGAAATCATTGAAGCTGGCTTAAAATGCGTACAAGGTAAACCAGTTGTTAACTCGATTTCTTTGAAAGAAGGTTATGATGAGTTTGTCGAAAAAGCTCGCCTGTGCCGTCAATATGGTGCTGCCATTATTGTGATGGCCTTTGATGAAACAGGTCAGGCCGACACTGCTGAACGTAAACGTGAAATCTGTAAACGTTCTTATGATGTTTTGGTTAACGATGTAGGCTTCCCTGCTGAAGATATTATTTTTGACCCGAACGTATTTGCTGTGGCAACAGGGATCGAAGAACACAATAACTATGGCGTCGATTTTATTGAAGCCACAGGTTGGATTAAACAAAACTTACCACACTCCATGATTTCTGGTGGCGTGTCGAACGTTTCATTCTCGTTCCGCGGTAACGAGCCTGTTCGTGAAGCCATTCACTCTGTGTTCTTGTACCATGCCATCAAGCAAGGCATGACCATGGGTATTGTGAATGCCGGTCAAATGGCCATTTATGATGATATTCCAGCCGAGCTAAAAGAAGCTGTTGAAGATGTCATCTTAAACCAAAACCAAGGTGAATCTGGTCAAGCTGCGACTGAGAAACTACTTGAAGTCGCTGAAAAATACCGCGGACAAGGCGGTGCTGCCAAAGAAGCCGAGAACCTTGAATGGCGTAATGAGTCAGTCGAAAAACGTCTTGAATATGCGTTGGTTAAAGGTATTACCACTTATATTGATCAAGATACAGAAGAAGCTCGCCTCAAAGCAAAACGTCCTTTAGATGTAATCGAAGGCGCTTTGATGGATGGTATGAACGTGGTTGGTGACTTGTTCGGTTCAGGCAAAATGTTCTTACCTCAGGTTGTGAAATCTGCACGTGTTATGAAGCAAGCTGTGGCTTGGCTCAACCCGTACATTGAAGCTGAAAAAACAGGCAGCCAATCTAAAGGTAAAGTCCTCATGGCAACGGTTAAGGGCGACGTACACGATATTGGTAAGAATATTGTTGGCGTAGTACTTGGCTGTAATGGTTACGACATTGTTGACCTTGGCGTGATGGTACCTTGCGAGAAAATCTTGCAAACTGCAATTGATGAAAAATGTGACATCATTGGTTTGTCTGGTCTGATTACTCCATCTTTAGATGAGATGGTATTTGTTGCGAAAGAAATGCAGCGTAAGGGTTTTAACATTCCGTTATTGATTGGTGGCGCGACTACTTCTAAAGCACACACAGCAGTAAAAATTGACCCTCAGTATCAAAACGATGCAGTGATTTATGTTGCCGATGCTTCACGTGCTGTAGGTGTTGCAACCACTCTCCTTTCAAAAGAAATGCGTGGAAACTTTATTGCAGAGCATCGTGCTGAATATGCCAAAATTCGTGAACGTTTAGCCAACAAACAACCAAAAGCGGCCAAACTGACTTATAAAGAGTCGGTTGAAAATGGTTTTAAAATTGATGAGAGCTATGTACCACCAAAACCAAATCTTTTGGGAACACAAGTCCTCACCAACTACCCGCTTGCAACCCTTGTAGAATATTTTGACTGGACACCATTCTTCATTTCTTGGAGCTTGGCAGGTAAATTCCCGAAAATTTTAGAAGATGAAGTGGTGGGTGAAGCGGCAACTGACCTTTACAACCAAGCACAAGCAATGTTGAAAGATATTATCGACAACAACCGTTTTGATGCTCGTGCTGTATTTGGTATGTTCCCAGCACAGCGCACTGACGCAGACACCGTCAGCGTATTTGATGAAGCTGGTCAAAATGTTACACATACTTTTGAGCACTTACGTCAGCAATCTGACAAAGTGACAGGTAAACCAAACTTATCTTTGGCAGATTACATTCGTAATGACCGTGAGCAGCAGGACTACTTAGGCGGATTCACTGTATCGATTTTTGGTGCAGAAGAATTGGCAAATGAATACAAAGCCAAAGGTGATGACTACTCTGCAATTTTAGTGCAGTCATTGGCAGACCGTTTTGCTGAAGCTTTTGCAGAACACTTACATGAACGCATTCGTAAAGAGTTCTGGGGCTATAAAGCTGATGAACAGCTCAGCAATGAAGAACTGATTAAAGAGAAATACGTCGGTATTCGCCCTGCACCGGGCTACCCTGCTTGCCCTGAGCACTCTGAAAAGGCAGTGTTATTTGATTGGTTAGGCTCTACCGACAAAATCGGTACTAAACTAACTGAACACTTTGCAATGATGCCACCATCTTCGGTAAGTGGTTTCTATTATTCTCATCCACAAAGTGAATACTTCAACGTAGGTAAAATCTCTCAAGACCAACTTGAAGATTATGCAAAACGTAAAGGTTGGACACTAGATGAAGCGAAGCGTTGGTTAGCACCAAATTTAGATGATTCGATTGTTTAATTGAAATATAAAGGTAGTACATATAATATATACTACCTTTTATTTTAAATAAGCTTATGAATTTAAAAGACCAAAAAGAGAAAATACTTAAAGAGTATTCTTATTCTTCCGTGTATAAAAAGTATTTTGAAATTAATACTAATTTAAAAATTTTTCCGTCTAAACGAGTCACATTACTTTTTTGTACTTTTTTTCTCTTTTTTATATTATCTTATTTTATAAGTATTCCTAAATTAAAAGATGAGTCACTTTATATTTTTGCAGCACAAGTTACTATTGTTGCTCTAATTTTCCCCATAATTTTAACTCTTGTTGGCATCCTTTATAGTAAAAAGAATGATTTTGATTCTGTTTTTAGAATATATACTGCCACTACTAATTCTAAAAAATTATATCAAAGCTCATTTATTATCATTGTATTTTATGTAATAAGTTTTTTTTATGTTTATGACTCAACTTTAACTGAAAAAATAAGAGTTGCCCTCAATGCAACATTAGCTATATTTTTCATAGATATTATTCTTATTTCTCTATTCTTTCTCGAAAAAACCATTTCATTTACTACTACAAAAGGATTTAATAAAACTTTAATTCAGTCTTATATTAACTCAAAAGAAAATGATGAATCGATTAATATTTTAAGTATAATAACCAACAAAATAAATGAAGATATACATAACTCTGACCTAAATTCATTTGAAAAAAATTTAAATTTCTTAAAAAAATTTTTAGATATAATTATTATTAATTCAACAGAAATCAAAGATGGTGAAATATCTTCCAATTTAAACAAGATTTATCAAAGTAATTCATTTGGAACAAAATTTTCAAAAATTATTTTTCTAATTCAAAAAAATATAGAAACAGCAATAAATCATCCAGATCCCGAGTTTTATGGAAATCTTAAAGATTTTTATTTTCATACTGTTTGTAGAAATTATAAAATACTGGAAGATGAATCAGTTTTAGAACTTTTAAAAGCTCATTATAGACATACTTTTTTTATAACAACTGAATTAACAGAAAAAAAACCTAAAATTATCAATGATTTTATATCTTCTTGGTATAAGTGGATAAATTTACATCTTAAATTAGATAATACATTAAAGTTATCTATATTTATCGAACATCTTCAGCTAACTACTTTAACTATTGATATTTTTAGCAAAAGTAAAAATATAAAAGGACTAGACTTTATTTGTGACTGCTTAAGTCGATGGGAAGACGAAGCTAATAATATGCCTAATTATATAGAAAATGAAAACAATTTAAAAACAATATTTGACTATAAAAACTTACAGACTATAGCCAATCTTGTTTTAGAAACAAAAATAATATCATTTTATCTTATTAGTAAAAATCTTGATGATATAAAAATCACCTCTAGATATTACAATATTTTAATTAATGGCAAGATATTAATAAAAACAAAAGATATGAGATCTAATTTTTACTCTTTTCAGAAAATAGATAATATTTTATTTAGCTATTTTAGATTACTAACAAACTACAGATACAAACATTACTTCAATGATATTCTTGAGGATTTAAATCGTAATATTGAGATTTCTGGCTTAATATATGGTGGGCTGATTCCGGATTTAGAAATGAGAATTACTAATTACTTCATCAAGCTATTATTATTAAATCCCGGAGAAAAAACTTCTATTTCTATTTATACATGGAATCAATCGCTTCAAGAGACATCTATAGCAAATAACGATAAAATAATTAATTTATTAATAAATTTAAAAAAATTAATCATTTTTTTTAATGACTATAATAGCTTAGGTTGGGATTATAAAAAACTTGAAATTTCAAAAAACAGATTAACTTCCTATATAAGTAATTTAATCACTCACACCGAAAAATATCTAAAATTTAAATTTGAATCTATAGAGTTAGATCAAAATAAAATTGAAGATTTAATTTCACAAAACACCTTACACATTAAAGACTTAAAAGACACATTACAAGAAACTTTCTTTCATTCTTTTTTTAAAAAAGTAAATTATAAGCAAAATATAGCTTCATCCTCGTATTATGAAACATATGATTCAAAATATTTAACAACGGAATATAGTATACATTTAGATAGCATATTTAAAACTAACTATTACGCACACATCATAGAAGAATTATTTTTTAAAGAAATACAAAAAATAAAAAGAACAGAATACCTTTTTACGAAAAATGTATTTCAAACTTTACAAAATATTTATTTAAAAAGTTGTATATTTTCTTTACCAATTGTAATTTACAACAATGATGAAATCTTAAACTTTTTCTTACACAACTGTAATAAAAATTTATTCCCTACCTATAATATAAAAAAATTAAAAAATAATATAGATTATAAAGTCGGAAAGACAATTTTTAAGTATGAAGGTAAACTTCCTAAAAATTCCTTTTATATACTTCCAAACAATATTTTTAAAAACATTTTTTTATCTAAAATAAGCTCTGATTTCTTATCAAAGGTAAAAATCAGCATCGACACCAACAACCACCAAAAAGCTCTAGTAAAAGTAGAGTTTCCTTGCGAAGTACATCTGACAGAAAACAGTTTAGTACTTGAGGTAATTACAAGGGAATATACTAAATAAATTAATATAGAAATTATATTTAAATTTCAAAATCTAATTTATTACACATATATTTATATCCCAATTTTAAAAATTTAAAATTGGGATATATTTATTTTACCCTTTTGAATTCCTTCTTAGTTATGATTAAGTTATACCATCTAAAGTCAGTTAAAAGGTTAATGTATAAAATAATATTTATACTTAAAACTATTTTTAACTTTCTCATAATAAATCCCCCAACCTTTAAGATTAAGGGATTTCAACGAATCTATTTCCATACTATCCACATTAAGCAAATACTATTTTTACTTCAAATGTGACTTAATCTTCTCTTTAACTGCTTCAGTTGAAATACCATATCGATCATGCAAAGTTGGTAATGCGCCTGCATCTAAAAATGCATCTGGCAAACCAATCATGTCAAAACGAGGATGTTGCCCATTTCTTAGAAGTAGTGAGCCGACAGCTTCTCCTAACCCACCAATCACTGAATGATTTTCGGCAGTTAAAACAGGCCGGCCACCTTTTGCGACTTCATCCAAAATAGTTTGTTCATCTAGAGGCTTAATAGTCGGTACATGTAGCACTGAAACCTCAATGCCCTCTTTTTCAAGTTCTTCAGCTGCCTCAAGCGCACGCATGGTCAATAAACCAGTGGAAATAATGAGTAAATCTTTACCCGGTTTAATCACCTGTGCCTTACCCAATTTAAACTGGTAATTATATTTATCGAGCACTAACGGAACTTGTCCACGCAATAAACGCATATATACGGGGCCATTATGCGCGGCAATCTGAGGAATCGCCTGTTCGATTTCCAAGGCATCACATGGATCGATAACCATCAAGTTCGGCATAGCACGGAAAATTGCAATATCATCTGTTGCCTGATGACTTGGGCCATAGCCCGTGGTTAACCCCGGGAGTGCTGCCACAATTTTGACATTAAGGTTATCTTCTGCAATCGCCATACAAATAAAGTCATAGGCACGGCGTGATGCAAACACGGCATAAGTTGTTGCAAAAGGAACAAATCCTTCACGAGCAAGTCCTGCTGCTGCGCTCATCAAAAGTTGTTCTGCCATGCCCATTTGGAAAAACTTGTCTGGGTTTTCTTTAGCGAAAATATGTAGATCGGTGTATTTAGATAAATCTGCTGATAACCCCACAATATCGTCACGCTCTTTTGCCAAGGCATTCAGTGCATGTCCAAATGGTGCGGGTTTGGTCGGTTGGCCCTCGGCAGCAATAGAAGCAATCATTGCCGAAGTGGTTAGTTTTTTCTTAGGAGGATTGGCTAACTGGCTCATGGTATATTCCTTACTGTCCGTAGTGGGTCAAAATATTTAAAGCGTCGTCCCACTCATGTTCATCAACACGAATGAAGTGAGTTTTTTCGCGGCTTTCCAAGAACGACACGCCTTTACCCATTTTGGTGTCACAAATAATGACGCGTGGGCATGTTCCCTCATAGTTTCGTGCTTGATCGAATGCCTCAAGCAAAGCTTCCATGTTGTTGCCATCTACACGTTGGGTGTACCAACCAAATGACTGCCAACGATCAACAATTGGCTCAAACGCTAAAATTTCGCTGGAATGTCCATCTGCCTGCTGATTATTCACATCAATGATGGCAATCAAGTTATCTAGTTTCCAATGAGAAGCAGACATCACAGCCTCCCATGTTGAGCCTTCATTTAGCTCCCCATCGGACAGTAAGTTATAGACAAAAGCATCCGACTTTTTCTGTTTCAGCCCTAGACATGCACCAACTGCAATTCCAAGACCATGACCCAATGAGCCACCTGTAATTTCCATACCCGGTGTGTAAGAAGCCATACCCGACATCGGTAGACGACTGTCATCTGCACCGTAGGTTTCAAGTTCTTCAAGTGGGATAATTTTTGCTTCGATTAAGGCTGCATAGAGTGCAATTGCATAGTGCCCAATAGAAAGATAAAAACGGTCACGCCCTTCCCATTCGGGGTTTTCTGGCTGATATTTCATCGCATGGAAATAAGATACTGCCAGTAGATCTGCTGCACCCAAAGCTTGCCCAACATAGCCTTGGCCTTGTACTTGTCCCATACGTAAAGCATGCTGGCGAATGTGGTAGGCACGTTGTTGCAACTCGGCAATTTGGCCTGCTTTATCAACATTTAACATTGTCATTTACTATTCCTTATTAACGATTGACCAGTTTTGCCGGAACACGCAGAACCAGACTGGCACCGAAAATTAATACTGCTGTGATTAAGAACATGCCGATTGCATTTGAACCCGTGTTAGTAGTAATCCAACCAATTAAATACGGCGAGCAAAATCCGGCAAGGTTGGCAAAGCTATTGACGGCTGCAATACCTGCTGCTGCGGAAACACCACCCAAAAAGTTGGTCGGTAACATCCAGAATAAAGAGGATGCCGTCAGCACACCTGAGGCTGCGATGCAAAGGCAAATTAAAGAGAGCGTTAGATTTGAAGCGAATAAAGTCGCAAATGTGAGTGCTATAGCACCTGCACACATCGGAATAATTAAGTGCCAGCGGCGTTCTTGGAAATGGTCGCCGCTACGCCCCGCCAAAATCATGACCACAATGGCACACATATAAGGCAGGCTTGTGAGCAAACCAATATGCCAGTTATCACTAATGCCCGAGTTACGAATGAGAGTTGGCAACCAAAATGTAATTGCGTATTGGCCCATCACTACACAAAAGTAGATACCTGCCAGTAGCCATAACCGTTTATCTGCGATGAACTCTTTGACGCTAGCATGGCCTTCTTTGTGCTGGTTATCCTGAGCAAGCTCTTGCTTCACCAAGTTTTTTTCGTCTTGGGTTAGCCAGTTGGCTTCTTGAACTGAATCTTTTAAAACAGCAAGTACAAGCAAGCCAACAAGCACTGTGGGAATAGCCTCAATTACAAACATCCACTGCCAGCCAAACCAGCCATGTACGCCGCTCATTCGGTCCATGATTAAGCCTGAAAGTGGGCCACCAATCATTCCCGAAATTGGAATCGCGATAAACCACAGTACGGTCATGCGTGCGCGGCGGTAAGATGGGAACCAGTAAGTGAGGTAGAGCAACAAACCCGGAGCTAGTCCAGCTTCGGCGACACCCAGTAAAAAACGTAAGGTGTAAAATTGCCATTCGGTTTGGACAAAGGCAAAACAGCCTGACAAAATGCCCCATGTAATAATGATACGGGCAATCCAACGTCTTGCGCCTACCTTGTGAAGTACAATGTTACTTGGTACTTCACAAAGAAAATAACCAATAAAGAAAATCCCTGCGCCTAGCCCATATACAGCTTCACTAAACTGTAAATCGCTCATCATTTGTAGCTTGGCAAAACCCACATTTACCCGATCTAAATAGGCACAAAAATAACAAAGCATTAAAAATGGCATGAGCCGAAATGCAATTTTTCGATACGCCGATTTACGAACTGTTGTATCTACTTCAGATGAAAATACTGTATCCATCATGCGAATCCCTTTACATTTGGCCACAGTATCCTCTTGTGACCATCATTCTATTTTTATTTAAATGGTGAGCGATTAATGAATAAGCATGCCACCATTTACATCGAGTGTTACACCAGTCAAATAAGCTGACAGGTCACTTGCCAAAAATAGTGCTGCATTTGCAACGTCTTGTGCTTTACCTAAACGGCCAAGCGGAATACCAGCCAGAATGTCGTGACGACGGTCATCATTCATTAAACCGCCAGTAATATCAGTCTGAATTAGACCGGGAGTAAGAGAATTTACACGAATCTGGTCACTACCAAACTCACGAGCCATCGCTTTTGCCAGACCTAACACGCCTGCTTTAGCAGCGCTATAGTGTGGCCCGCCAAAAATACCACCGCCGCGTTGTGCTGAAACTGAAGATAGGCACACAATGCTTCCACCACCGTTTGCTTTCATAGATGGAATAACCGCTTGCGACATAATCAGTGTTCCGCGTAGGCTGACATCTAAAACACGGTCATAGTCATTGCGTTGAATATCAAGTGTTTTGATAGGCTGAGTAATGCCCGCATTGTTAATTAAAATATCAATCTTTCCATAGTGCTGTAGCGCTTGTTCAACAGCAGCTTTGACCTGCTCTTCATTTGCAACATTGGCAGCAAGACCCATATGTCCTTCACCAAGTGCCTTTGCAGCGTTTTGGCTTTGAACAAGATCTAAATCAACAATAATGACTTTGGCACCTTGTTGTGCAAAGATTTCTGCGGTTGCTCGCCCAATTCCACGTTCTGATGCTGCACCCGTAATTAATGCCACTTTTCCTTGTAGTAACATGTTCAATCCTCTTTTACCCTTTATTTCCTTAGTTCTGACTTAGAATCTCTTTTTTCACAAAGCCCAGCAATCATGTCGAATTCAACAAGACATGAAAAAAATTCATGCCTATGCTATTTTTAAATAAGTTTTAGGGATAAAACCGGATCATTTCATGGATAGTAGTGAAAACAATTTCAACCAAATGCCCTCAATTAAAACATTACAGGCTTTTGAACAAACCGCTCGTTTCGGCAATGTTGCCAAGGCAGCCGAGCATTTGAATCTCACGCCTTCAGCAGTGAGTCACCAAATTGCTAAGCTTGAAGAAATGATTGGGCAGAGTTTATTTATTCGTGGTGCACGTGGTGTGACGCTTACTCCTTCAGGTGAACGCTATTTTCAAGATGTCACCACCATTTTGCATAACCTGATGTTAGCCACTGAAAAAGCTGCCGATAAAAGCCCGAAAGACAGTTTATATATTCATTCATCCCCAAGTTTTGGTTTGCTTTGGTTGCTCCCTCGCCTCGAGTCATTTAAAGAAAAGTTCCCCATGATTCAAGTCAACTTGTCATGTTCTTATGAAAATTTGCACTTTACCCGCGATAAGATCGACATTGATATTCGTCATGGTTTACCCAACTGGACAGGGGTAGAAATCAGAACGATTCGGAATGAAAAACTAGAAGTGCTTGCATCTCCTAAGCTACTTGAACGCAGTCCGGTACATAAGCCTCAAGATTTATTAAAAAAAGAACTGATTTTATCGCGCTCAACCTTAATCACTTGGCCGCAGTGGTTTGCCCATCAGGGTTTAAGCATTCCAGAGTTCCCCTACACTTTGAGTTTTGACCGCTCTTATATGTCACTTGAAGCAGCTACACACGGACTAGGTTTTGTTTTAGAAAGTAATTTGCTTACCCAAAATTATTTGGAATCTGGAAAATTAGTTAGAGTTTTTGCAGATGAGCTATCGGTTCCTATCTCTGCTCATCACTTGGTATATCCACGGACCCATCAGTTTATTCCTAAAATTGAGCTGTTTTTAAACTGGATTCATGATGAGTTGGCGGATTGAGAAAGTAATTTTTAAATGATTTGAATTTGCTCAGCTCGTAAGTGATGCATCATCTCTCGAACAAATACAAAGTAGGTAAAAACATAAACCTGATCTGGAGCTACTTGATTCGTGTAGTAACTCAAACGCTCAATAAAATCATTGAATCCATGCTCAAGCTCAATACGACTGATTTTCTTTTTTGCACTAAAAAATAACTCACTGAGTTGTGTCATGCCTGCATCAGACGTAACAGCTACACCACTTGTCTTTAAATTTCTGAGAGGTTTTGACTCGATGATTTCTTCAATAAAATAAATCATCTTTTCGATAGCCAGCTCATCAATCACACCATAGCGAATGCTTTTTGCATTAACAAAACCCAAGCCCTGCTCAATTTGAATGTGCTGGTTGTCTAAGGCAAATGACATACCATTAAGACCAAGCGAAAATTTTAAAACCGAGTCGAGATGAGTCATAAAAATAGCTTACCGTTGAGTTTTACTAATAGGATTAGTGCCAGCTTATTCAATACTTAGCGTTAACAGCGCTAATCATCATTAACACTATATATAATAAAAAACTCTTTAAAAAGACGAAAATTCAATCTTATATTCGTCCAGTCTTACTATTAAAAAATAGAGTATAAACATGAAAAAATTAGTAATTTTAAGTTTCATAGTCTGTAGCTTTGCGCAAATTACAAATGCAGCAACATTAAATGTAAAACCTTATGGCACGACTCAAGACGGTCAAAAAGTTGATCTATACACCATGAGTAATAATAAGGGAGTCTCAGTTTCTTTTATTAGCTTCGGTGGTGTAATTACCCAGATTTTAACTCCCGATGCACAAGGTAAACAAAATAATATTGTTTTGGGCTTTGATGACCTAAAAGGTTATGAAGTCACTGATACCAAGGAAGGTATTCATTTTGGCGGATTAATTGGTCGTTATGCGAACCGGATTGGTAATGCTAAATTTAGCTTAGATGGGAAAACGTATAATCTTGAAAAAAATAATGGCCCGAACTCATTACATAGCGGCAATCCTGGTTTTGATAAACGTGTTTGGCAAGTTAAACCCCTCATTTCTAAAGGTGAAACCGTTAAAGCGTCTCTGAAGTTAACCAGTCCAAATGGTGATCAAGGTTTTCCCGGAAAATTAGATGTGGAAGTAATCTACAGTCTTTCAGATCAAAATGAATTCAAGATTGAATATAAAGCCAAAACTGATCAGCCTACAGTCGTCAACCTCACCAACCACAGCTATTTCAACTTATCAGGCGCTGGGAACAATCCTTATGGCGTGCTAGATCATGTGGTACAACTCAATGCAGACCGTATATTGGTAACCGATCAAAACTCTTTACCAACAGGTGAAATTGCTTCAGTTGCAGGAACACCTTTTGATTTTCGGATGCCTAAGGCGATTGTGAAAGATATTCGAGCGAATAATCAGCAATTGGCCTATGGATATGGCTATGACCAAACTTGGGTAATTAATCAAAAGTCTCAAGGGAAACTCAATCTTGCGGCTGTTGTAGTTGATCCAAAATCTAAACGAACAATGCAGGTTTTAACCACTGAACCAAGTGTCCAAATGTATACAGCCAATCATTTATTAGGAAATATTGTTGGCGCAAATGGCGTGCTCTATCGGCAAGCAGACGCGCTAGCATTAGAAACACAGCATTTTCCAGATAGCCCGAATCAACCGGCTTTCCCGTCTACACGTTTAAACCCAAATCAAACTTATAACAGTGTTACCGTATTTAAGTTTGGTGTTCAAAAATAGTCTTTCTAATGAGGCTATGTTCATATTAAAAAGACTCTCAGCTGAATATGGCTGAGAGTCTTTTCATTTATTTAACTTTTGTGTTTGGTAAAAGTGCTGTTGCAAAACCAAGTAATGGCAACAATGAACATAAACCAAATACCCATTCAATGCCGTTAATATCCGCTAAATGCCCTAGCCCCGCTGCGGCAATACCACTTACCCCAAACATAAGGCCAAACATTAAACCTGCAATCATGCCTACACGGCCCGGAACAGCTTCTTGTGCATAAACCACCATCGCTGCAAAAGCAGATGACAACACCAAACCTGCAATAATTGAGAAAACCGTTGTCCAAAATAAGTTTGAATACGGCATCATTAATGCAAACGGCGCCATGCCAACAAATGAAACCCAGATCACAGCTTTACGGCCGATCTTATCACCAATTGGGCCACCCGCAAATGTGCCTACAGCCACAGCTGCCAAAAAAGCAAATAAGTGTAATTGAGCTGTTTGAATACTAATATGGAACTTTTGAATTAAATAAAAAGTAAAATAGTTACTAATGCTGGCAATGTAAGTAAATTTAGCAAACATCAACACACTAATTGTGCCCAAGGCGATAATGAGCTTACGGCCATGCAATTTGGTATGTGCTTGCGTAGCACGTGTAACCACCTGACTTTTAGCATGGTTTACTGTCCAGCGGCTTACACCGAATAAAACCCAAATCGCTAAAAGTGCAAATATCACCAAGCCCGCAACTGCATGCTGCCCAAATGGAACAATTAATAATGCTGCTAATAATGGACCAATGGCAGTACCTGTATTTCCGCCCACTTGGAAAGTCGACTGAGCTGTACCGAAGCGCCCACCCGATGCCATACGCGCCACACGCGAAGCTTCTGGATGAAAGGTGGCAGACCCTACCCCAATCAGTGCAGATGCACATAACAACACGGCAAAACTTGGCGAAAAGGCTAACAAGATAATGCCGCAGAATGTGACGACCATTCCGAGTGGGAGAAGATACGGTTTTGGATGTTTATCGGTATAAAGTCCAATCCAAGGCTGTAGCAGCGAACCTGTGATTTGATATACAAATGAGATCAGGCCAACCTCCGCAAAACTCAACGAAAAGTTTGCTTTTAGCATTGGATAAATAGCGGGTAGCACTGCTTGAATTAAATCATTCAGTAAATGTGCGACTGCCACAGCGCCTACAATTTTAATAATCATTCCTTGAGGCTGATCATTTGCAACGGTATTGGCAATACCATCTTTCAATTGTATTGAAGACGTCATACCTGAAAAACTCCAATATTTTAAGTAAGATGTTTATTGTAAATTGTCGCTTATAAAGTTATCTTCCAATAATCATCGTATAAGTGACAATTTTTTAGGATAGTTTATGTCCGATTCTCTTATTCAGTCTGATTTGTCTGAACTTGTGATTGGGCTATCTTCTGAGCATGCTTACCGAGAAATCACGCCTACCCATACACATACACGTGCGCAGTTTTTATATGCATCAACAGGGAACATTCAGGTGTTTACGCCCAATCATGTCTGGATTGTGCCGCCGATGTGTGCATTATGGATTCCAGCCCATGTAGAGCACAGCGTGATTTCACTGAGTCACGTAAAGTTAAATACGGCGTTAGTTGAAGTAAATGCTGCTGCTCTAATGGGACAAGATTGTTTTATTATTCGGGTAAGCAATCTGTTGCATGAGCTTTTGATTCGTTTAAATGAAATTGAACGAGAAGACACGCCAAATACAGCAACATCTCAAGAACTTTCCCATTCTTTACAAATTTTGATTTTTGAAGAAATTCATCGAGCCAATTTGTTACCTATTCAAATTCCATGGCCGAAAGACAAAAGACTATTAAAAATTTGCCAAGAGTTATTACATACTCCTGACCATTCAAAAGATTTGACAGATTGGGCTGATGAAATTGGTGCGAGTTCCAGAACTCTAATGCGCATGTTCCAAAAAGAAACAGGGCTGTCGTATCGGGCATGGTTGCAACAAATGCATATTGCACTTGCGTTAAGTAAAATTGCGAATGGTGAATCTATTGCTCAAGTTTCAGAGTCGCTGGGGTACACAAACCCCAGCGCGTTCAGTGCGATGTTTAAGCGACACCTAGGAAAAACACCTCAGCAGTTTAGAAGTGCCGCGATGTCGCTATAAGTCTTTTTTTTAGTGCGGATCTCATGCTTTTCGAGCAAATCATCAAAATCGTGGTAGACATGAAGCTCACGATCTTTAGCTGTTCTGGCATGATCTAATCGTTGTTCAGGGTCAACTAGAACAAGCGTATGACCATCATCAATGAGACGATCTACCCCTTCTAAGAACATACGTTTACCCACATCGTGGATAAGTGAAATCTGAGTTAAATCAATAACAATTGTGCTTTGGTCAATGGTCTCATCTTGCAAAATACGCAACAACATTTCAGCTTCAGTAAATTTCAATACGCCACGAAGCACATACACACTTAATGATGCGTCTTTTCCTGTGCGATAATGACTTTGTACAATCGTTTGTGCAGAAGGTGTACCTTCCATGAGATGTAATCCCATGTCACGAGATAATCGCTCTAAAATATCGATACCTCGAATACTATGCCCATGCTCATCTAAACGAGGTGAAAAAGCAGCAATACTCACCTGACCTGGCAGCACACCTAAAATACCGCCTGCTACACCACTCTTAGCAGGAATACCTACAGTCGACAGCCAGTCACCTGCGGCATCATACATACCACAGCTCATCATGACACTGAGTACTTGTCTAACCACAGATCGGTTTAACAAACGCTTTCCAGTTTTAGGGTCGACCCCACCATTGGCAAGTACACTGCCCATACGTACCAAGTCTTTAACTGTAACCATGATCGCACATTGGCGAATATAGCCATTCACGATATCTACAGGGTCAGTTTCCAAAATCCCAACAGTTCGCAACATATAACCGATCGAAAGATTACGGTAGGCAGTTTTAACTTCCGAATCATAAACAGACTCATCAAAACTTAATTCACGCCCTGCAAGCTCACTCATAAAACGGCGTAGAATTTCTGCACTATGTAAACCATGTTTGACCTGAATCAAAGAATGTACAGTAATTGCGCCAGAGTTAATCATCGGGTTTTTCGGGCGTCCGTCTTTACCCAATGAAATTTCATTGAAGGCTTCCCCCGATGGCTCTACCCCTACTTTCGTAAGTACTGCATCAATGCCAAGTTGTTGTAAAACATAGGCATATACAAAAGGTTTAGAAATCGACTGTATGGTGAATTCGACATCATCATCACCAACCGAATAAATTTCGCCATCTACCGTAGACATTGCTAAAGCTAATCGATCTGGGTTTGCATTTGCCAACTCAGGAATATAATCGGCGAGATGACCACTGTTGTCGATGTCACAGGCTTCTATAACATTTGCCAAATATTCTGGGAGAGGGGTTTTCATGGTCAGTAACCTTAAATGAGGAGATTCACAACATCGCGCAAAATTTCAGCACAACCTGCTGATAATATTAAAATTATATCTTTTGTAATGATTTAAATATCACGCTACAAGTATTGTAATTGCTATGTCTTATTCATTTCAAGCTCATTATAGATTTTTCAAAACTTTAAACTGAAGATTAGCTTATTCTTTCTACAAATAAGATTCCATTTAAATGATCGACTTCATGTTGAACAATGCGAGCTGGAAAACCATGAAAAATTGTTTCAACAGCCTCCCGCTTAAGCGTTAAGTATTTGACCTTGACCATTTCTGCACGCTCAACTTGTCCACGCTCATCTGGCACACTTAAACAACCTTCTTCACCCAAAAGCGTTTCATTTGAGAACTCTAAAATTTCAGGATTTACCATCACCACAGCATCCATTTCAGGTGCATCGGGATAACGTGGATTTGGACGAGATGCCACAATAATGACGCGTTTAGAGATATAAACTTGCGGTGCAGCAATCCCCACCCCATTGCGTTCAAGCATGGTTGCTTGCATAGCAGCAGCAAGCTGATAAAGCCAATCACTGTTTAACTCATTTGCCGAGACAGGAGCTGCAATCAGTTTCAAAATATCTTCACCACGTTTTGCGACTGGTAAAACTACACTCATCCTTTGAATCTCTCTATTAAACTGGCTAGACGAGTTTTATTATTTCGCTGAACGACTCAAAAGAAAAGTCATTCCTACATCTGTTTTTGTTTCATCTAATACATTTTTTGTTTTAAAGCCTTTTTATTTGAGTAATGAAAATCTAACCTTCTTGATAGAACAAATTTCCTCCATTTACTTTTACTTCACTTTTCCATTAATATCCAAACTTCAATTACAACAATTAAGTAAAAAAATGGATCAGGACTTAACTTTGCAGGATGCGAACTATCTTAATAAAGAAGATAAACGAACGCTGGCCCTTTCTTCATTGGGTGGCGCTTTAGAGTTTTATGATTTTGTGATTTATGTCTTTTACGCCAAAATCATTTCCGACCTTTTTTTCCCAAGCACACTCAGCCCATTTTGGGCCATGCTTAACACTTACGGCATTTTCGCAGCAGGTTACTTTTTTAGGCCATTAGGTGGGGTTGTCATGGCCCATTTTGGTGATCTGGTCGGGCGTAAAAAACTTTTTTCACTTTCTATTTTACTGATGGCACTGCCTACCCTGTTTATCGGGATTTTGCCTACCTTTGAAAATATTGGGTATTTGGCACCGCTACTTTTATTGCTTATGCGAGTGGTACAAGGGATTGCGATTGGGGGTGAAATTCCAGCCGCATGGACCTTTGTGTCTGAACATGTACCTGAAAGAAAAATCGGACTGGCAAATGGTTTACTCACTGCCGGACTGTCTCTAGGAATTTTACTAGGTGCGCTCATGTCTCTATGGATTTCACTGAATTTTAGTGAAGGACAAATCCATGACTGGGCATGGCGTATTCCTTTCATTGCAGGTGGTATTTTTGGTCTGGTTGCACTTTATTTACGGACTTATTTAAAAGAAACACCTGTGTTTAAAGCCATGCAGGCTCGTAAAGAAATTTCAAAAGAAATGCCAGTCAAGCAAGTGTTAAAAACGCATAAAACAGCCGTTGCGATTGGTATGTTATTTACGTGGTTTTTAACTGGCTGTGTGGTGGTGGTGATTTTAGCCATGCCGAATTTATTGATTGGTTCATTTGGCTTTGAGCGCGCACAGACTTTTGAAATGCAAAGTGCAGCTATTGTCATGCAAATGGTCGGTTGTATTTTGGCAGGCTATTTTGCTGACCGTTATGGTTGTGGCAAAGTGATGATGGTCGGTGCGCTTGCCGTTGCACTCACAGCAGCAGTTTTTTATAACAGTTTAGGACATGCCGCACATTCAACCATTTTTGGTTTATATATGTTGTTGGGCCTATGCTCAGGTACGGTTGGCATGGTTTCGAGCAGTATGGTCAAAATGTTCCCCGCGCCTGTGCGTTTCTCGGGCATTTCATTTTCTTATAATTTGTCATATGCGATTGTTGGCGGTATGACACTGCCTCTCGTTCATTGGCTCAGTCAATATAGTGATATTGGTGCGATGTATTATATTTTCGCGCTCACCATTTTGGCCTTTGTAACTGCCTTTGTGTTTTGGAATAAGTTCGAAAAAAACAGGTATTAAACGCTTTAACTTATTAAATAAAAAACCACGCTGATTGCGTGGTTTTTTAATGCTGCTTACTTTAGAAAGTAAAGCCGATATTAAAGTTAATACGGTATAGCCATTTATCGCTGTTTGGCGAGGTTGCAGAGGTATAACCCGTTGAGTTTGTAGAACCACCAATAATGTTGGAGTTTTTACCCCACGTATAATCTGCCCAAACCATAAATGGTGAAGCTATAAACATCATACCTGTGGTATTCATTTGCGAATCTGACCAATCATCGCGTTTTTTATCGAGATAACTATAGTCATTATAAAACTTAATAGCTTTTAGCTTGCCCATATTGGTGACGGGCAATGTATAGGCAAGGTTTAAACTGGCAATCGTTCCTTCCGAAGCAATGAAATAAGCAGGTGTAAAACCATTATTGCCCATTAAGGTCATGTCACTATTTACACCATCCGGATTTTTCGCATCGTATTGATAGTGAATGACCGAACTTTGTAAATTAAAGCGATTGTAATTATTTTCAGTATGCAAACCGACTGCATAATATTTGCCGTCTTTATCAGTCACTTTGTTATGTAACTGTGCAATTGCACCCGATACGCCAAACTCTTGCTTACCGAAATCAGTTTCTAACTTGCGCACAATACGGGTATTCATCTGATTGCGTTTTTCATTTTGATAGGCTTTTTGAGATGGAAATGCATTTCCTGCCAAGTCATCATAAGTTGCACTTTCAGGTGAATAGCGCAAATTGGTCTCAAGCATTTGCGGGTAATAGCCGAGTTTTACATCCCAGTCTTTGTCGTGATAATTCCAGTTAAGTCCCGGTGCAATATTATTGCCATAACCTAAAAAGAATGGAATGTGGTAAGTCCAACCATTTTGTGGATAGGGATAAATCGTAAAAGGTTTATAAACCAAACCTGCTTCAATGCTGTTATTGGCATTTAAGTTATAACCCACATAGGCTTTTTCAATGGCAGTTTTCTGTTGATCTTGAAACAGATAGCTGGCGTTGATGTAAGCATCATCAAACTTACCTTTCAGATCAACTCTGAACACGTCGAAATAGAGCTTACCAAAACCACGGTTTGGTCCTTCCCAATCTTCATAACGTTGATTTAACCGAACCACCCCACCCAACTTTAATGACTCAGTTCCATCATCACTCTTCCACTCAAGTAATGAATCTTTTGCAAAAGCATTGACGCTTACCCCCAGCGTAAACGGTGCAATGAATGCCATGATCAATGAAGTCTTTTTCATCTCTACATCCTTTATTGAGTTCCAGCGTCCTGCTGGAACTTTATTTGTTTTACCTGTAAAACTTAGTTTTTATTGTTTTTTAGACAAAAAAATTTATCTAAAAAAAGGATGGCTTAGCAGCTCCCATCGCATATGTACTAAACCATCCAAACTGGTTAATACAGTTTCTTTTGCGGTGGACCCGCGAAGTTTAATGGTCCAATCGAGTTCATATCGAGCTCAATCACGGTTGGCCCTTCAAAAGCGACAGCCTCTTGAATAACCGTTTTAAACTCATCTGCACTACCGACTTTCCAGCTTTTCACACCCATTGATTCGCCAAGGAGTTTGTAGTCAGGCGTATGCAGTTCATTGAAATACTGGCGGCCACCGAAGTAATTATTTTGAATGCCACGCATTACGCCATAACCACCATCATTCATAATCATTAAGACCATATTGGTGTTTTCTTGCACCATAGTTGCAATTTCACCAATGCCAAGCATTAAGCCGCCATCGCCGACTAAACCAATTACTTTTTTGTCAGGGTTAGCAACTGAAGCACCGATTGCAGTTGCAAGGCCTAAACCAATTGCACCCGCAAGTGAGTGGATGTTTTGGTTTGGTGCTTGTACAGGAAATAAACGACTACCCCATGTGCTACCCGACATGGTGATGTCTCGTACAAAAATACCGTCTTGAGGTAAAGCTACACGTAAGTGATCACAAATTAATGCGTATTGGTCGATTTGTTTGCGCAGCGCATCGATTGCAGACTGTTTAGCAGCCACTACAGCAGCATCGTAATCAGCATCAACTTTTGAAATGTCTTGAAGCTGTTCTAACACACGTGTTAAGACATCTTTGGCATCGCCACAAATGAAGTTGCGAATTTTGTAATTACGTTGCTGAGCCACTGGGTTGGCATCTACCTGAATAATATTTTCAGGGAATTCAACCGAATAAGTTTTTGTTTCATTACTACGTAAACGAGAACCCACGACTACCATCAAGTCAGCATCTTTTAATAACTGCTCAACACCCGCCGAGTTATGGAAAGCACCTAAGCTACGTGGATGATCATCTGCCAACACCCCACGAGCATGAGTCGATGAAACAACCGGAATACCTAAATCTGCAATTGCTTTCACTTCTGCAATGCTATTTAAAGTTCCACCGCCAACCCAGAAAATCGGACGTTTTGCTTTTTTGATTTCGCTTACAAGAAGGTCAATTTCAGTTTGCTCTGCCTGTGGCAACTCAAGTGCTTTAACTGGCCCAAGATTAAGTGGTAAATCAATTTCTGCTGCCTGCACATCAATCGGCAGCTCAACACTTACCGGTCCCATTGGAACTGTGGTTGCTACACGGATGGCTTCACGAATCACACCAACAGCATTGTCTGGGCTGGTAATACGGAACGCCGCTTTGCTCGATGCACGTAAGAATGTAAGTTGATCTTTGGTTTCATGGATGAAACTTGCATCACGGTCGAGATATTCACGCTCAACTTGACCTGTTAAATGCAATACAGGACTACCTGCATTCATTGCTTCAATGAGTGAACCTACCGCATTACCTGCTCCAGCACCCGTACTGGTTAACGCTACACCTAGGCCTTTAAAGCGTGAGTGTGCATCTGCCATGGTGACCGCACCCGCTTCACCACGGGCTGCGACAAAGCGCATTTTTTCACGGCGCCCTACTGCATCGGCAATCGGTAAATTGTGGATGGAAATAACACCATAAATACTATCAACTTGGTGCGCTTCTAAAACTCTTGCGATTGCTTCGCCTACATTTACACGTTCAGTCATGTCTGTTCCTCAAAATTTGTTTTCAGTCCTTGAATTTATTAATCGCACCAAGGGTTCGACTGTTCATTCAGCCCCATATAAATACTCTTTTGTTGCATGTACGATAAAATGCCCAAACGGCCTTTTTCGCGCCCAATCCCACTGTCTTTAAAGCCACCAAACGGCGCACTAATCGAGAATTTTTTGTAGGTATTAATCCACACCGTTCCCACTTCTAATGCACGTGCAATGCGCCAAGCTTTGCGATAGCTTTCAGTCCAGATACCTGCGGCAAGACCAAAACAACTGTCATTGGCTTGGGCAATTAAATCTTGCTCGTTGTCATATTTCATAACGACTAAAACAGGGCCAAAAATTTCTTCCTGACAGGTTTGAGCACTGTTATTTAAGCCAGTGATAATGGTCGGTAAGTAATAGCTTCCTTTGGCATAGTCACCAGTGGTAAGTGCCTCACCACCAATCAGAACCTGACCACCTTCACTTTTAGCAAGCTGCACATAGCGGTCAACGGACTGCAAATGTTTATCATTGACCAGTGGCCCTAAATGCACACCCGCCTGTTCCGGATGGCCCACACGTAAGCCTTTGGTAATTTCAACCAAACGCATTAAAAACTGATCGTAAAGACTGCTATGAATAAACAAGCGAGAACCTGCAATACACGCTTGGCCTGCTGAGCTAAAAATGCCGTACGCGACACCTTTAGCAGCCAGTTCAACGTCTGCATCTGGCAAAACGATGGTTGGTGACTTACCACCTAACTCAAGCGAAGTGGTAATGAGTTTATCTGCGGCAATGTGTGCCAAATGACGACCCGTAGTTGTTCCACCTGTAAAAGAAATTTTACGAACCAACGGGTGCTGAGCAATCGCATCACCAATGATAGAACCACGCCCAACTAACACACTAAGTAAACCTTTTGGTAAACCTGCTTCTTCAAAAATTTTGGCAAGCTCTAAAGCAATCAGTGAAGTTGCTTCTGCTGGTTTTAACACCACGGCATTTCCTGCTGCCAAAGCTGGAGCAAGCTTTTGAACTTCACTCGCAATTGGAGAGTTCCAAGGGGTAATTGCTGCCACAACACCCACTGGTTCATGCACGCTCATGGTCATAAAGTCTGGAGCACGTTGAGTGGTGAGCTCATCGTTCAGCGTTTCACATGCTGCTGCAACATAGCGTGCAGTTGCGGCAGCGCTCATGACTAAACCGCGAGTTTCGGTTAAAGGCTTACCATTATCGCGTGTTTGTAGTTTCGCTAATTCATCTACACGCGCCTCAATAATGTCTGCAACCTTGTACAGAATACGTGCGCGCTCATGCGGCAAACTATTTCTCCAGCTCGGTTGACGCCAAGCCTGATCCGCTTTTTCAATTGCTTCATTTACATCTTCAAGCGTTGCTGTTGAAAGCTCAGTGTTAACCGACTGATCTGCCGGAAACAGGCTCTGAATAACTGCACCACGGCCTAATCGCCATTCACCTGCAATATAAATTTCCTTTGCCATGATCAAATCCTTCTTAAATCTGTATTGCTTCTACACTATTGCGACAAGCACGAATCACGCTAAGCGCAGCCAACGTTGATGTTTTCGGGTTACTTGGTAACGGCACGCCCACCAGTTCAATGGTCATTTGCCCAAAGCCACCTTCTGCCACAATGGTGTGTTTGTTTTTGTTGATGCTTGGATCAACAGTTAACTCAACCATGGTTTCATCCATACCAAGTCCTGCAAGTGCAATGGTTGCTGCAACGTTGGCATTAGCTGGAAATTTCATGGCAGCTTCACGCGCAGTTCCTGTGAAGAAGACCGTAGGTTCAGCAACATGGTCTAAATCGACCAATTGCTCTGCATAACTACCCTTCCAGCTTTTTGGACTTTTACAGCCTTTGTAAGTGACCTTTTGCAAACCACCTTCTTTGGCCGCAGAAATACCGTCAATACCTGCGATAGCCCCTGCCAGTAAATGCAGATGGGCATCATTTTTTTCAGCAGTTTGTTTAAGCTGAATTAAAAACTCGTTATCAGCCAAAGTACCCACCGAAATCAGACCAATGGTCCAGCCTTTCGCTAAAACTTTTTGAGCATGTTCTTTCACTGCTGCTTGACCTGCCACCTCAATGACATAGTCTGGCTCACCATCACATTGCTCAATATCGGAAATCACCTGAATCTCGGAAGACACTTGTGACTGCACTTTTTCAATGCTGCGAGATGGTACGACAATCCATTTGAGTTGCAGATCTTGAGGCAAATGGGCATATACTTCTGCTGCCATTGCGCCAAAACCAATCATCATCAACTTTTTCATGACAGCACCTGATATTTATAAATGTTTGTTAAAACCACCTGAGACATCTATTGCCGAACCTGTGGTGTAAGATGCCAATGGTGATGCCAAGAAAACTAAAGCACGTGCTGGCTCTTCTGGGCGGCCTAAACGCTGCATAGGAATACCGCGATTTTTTGCGATATTGCCTGTCCACTCCTCCCATGACAGATTTAAATCTGAACGGGTTTCATAACGGCGTTTCCACTGCGCAGATTCGACCATACCGAGTAAAATCGAGTTCACGCGAACACCATATTGAGTAAACTCATGTGCCAAAGAATGGGTTAAGTTCAACAGTGCAGCGCGTGCAGATGAAGTCGCAATCATGTGCGGTTCAGGTTGCAATGCCAGTAATGAGTTCACATTGGTAATAGACGCATTTGCCGACTGTTTTAAGTCGTCAAGAAAAGCTCTTACCGGATGTAAAACACTGAAATATTTCAGCTCAATTTCTTTCATCCAGTCTTCATCTTGCGTATTTTCAAAATTTGAAACACGGCCTTGTCCAGCATTGTTAATGAGCATGTCTACATTGCCCAAATTGAGTTTGACGTCTTTAGCAAATTGCTGAACTTCTTCTTTTTTCAACACATTACATGCTTTGGTAAAAATATTGGCATGCGGATATTTTTCTAGAATATAGTGCTTAGAAGCATTTAAACGCTCTTCATCGCGACCACACCAAGCAACTTTTGCACCCTCTGCAACCAGTATTTCAACAGCAGCCAACCCAATCCCAGATGAGCCACCGGTAACAACTGCAACTTTTCCTTCAACTTGGAAGCTCATAATCCTTAATCTCTCTTACGATTGTTCCTGAATCGTCAACATAATTTGGTTAAATGCTTGCGGTTGGTCGACATAACTTAAATGTCCTGCATCTTCTATGACGAAGCGCTGTTCCAACTGCAATTCCTGAGCAAGCTCTTGTATACCTAACGCAGGAGTGATTTGATCTTGCTGCCCTGCAATGACTGTGCATGGGACTTTTAAATCGGTTAGGTAATTACGTATTTCGTCATATGCCAGTAAATACGATGCATGTGTGAAACCTTGTAGGGTCAATTGCTGCATCACCTCTGAAACTAAAGCTAAGGCTTGTGGCTCTTGTTTATAAATCAAATGAGGTCCACGGTTTTCGGCCATTCCTTTAGCGCCTAGTTCTTTCAACATTTTTGGTCTTTTTTCAAAAACCTGAATTTGTGTTTGTTCATCGTGGCGTTGGTAGCCTTGCGCCAAGTTAGCAACAACTAAGTGCTTCACTCGCTCTGGGTAAAGTGCAGCAAATGCACTGGCCTGTAAGGCACCTAATGAGTGTCCGACCACAGTTGCTTTTTCAATTTTTAAAACATCGAATAGCGCAGCCAAACGCTTTGCGTAATCGGTAGCATTGGGTTGATCAGTTAAAAGTTCATCTGATTTGCCATAGCCCGGCGCATCCCAGGCAATGACATGAAAATGATGAGACAGCACTTCAAGTTGGTTTACCCATGAAGCAGAACCTGAACTAATGCCATGCAACAGCACAAGGTACTCACCTTGACCGGCTTCCCGATAGGCTTGCCGCTGGCCTTGAACAGTAACGGTTTTCACCGGAAATTCTGCTAACTTTTCAATGAGTGTCATCATTTTCAATTCATTCCTTCATTCACTTCATCAAACAATTAACGTTTGATTTGAGACAATGGATGCTCTGGTGGATAGTTCGGAATGGTTGGTTTACCTGTTCCCAACATCACACACATCAAGGCATCTTCTTGACCTGGGTTAAAAAGACCACGATAGATTCCCGGTGGAATTGAAATCAGGTCACGCTCTTTTAAACGGGTCTCAAATTTTTCGCCGTTGTGCTCAATGAACAAATCAATTTCGCCGCGAAGCATAAAGAACACTTCTTCAACATCGTGGTGAATATGCAAAGGACCTTCACACTGTGCAGGCAAAACCATTGTGGAAAATGTGAAGTTTTCTGCTGGAACAGTGTTACCGTCATTTGCAACACCTGTTGCACCCGTACCCATGTAACGCATTTGTGCACGGCGATACTTCGGATCGTAATCTGCTTGGAACTTCAAAGCATCGAAGTCGTATTTACGTGTCTCAAAGCGAGCAATACGCGTATTTAACCAATCTTCTAAAGAAGCACCCTCTGGTTGTGCCCACGATTCGAATTGTTGTGTAGTCATTTTTTAAACTCCTATACAGTGAATTAATAACGTTTTAAAAGAGGAACCAAGAACAACGACCCAATGACAGCGACAGCAGCCAAGAAGCTAATTCCTAAATTAAAACTATGTGTTTGCATCACGATGTAACCAATAAGGACAGGCGCAATTGCACTTGCAAAATTACCTAAACCGTTAAATATTCCACCCGCAGTCGCCCCTACATTTGAGGTGGTTACTCGGGCAAGCAAAGCAAATACAGCTGCTACTCCAAAACCCCACGCCATCGCACTTAAAGACATGGCAGCAATAATCAATAATGGTTGAGTCATAATGACCATCACATACATGAAGATGCCCGCGAGTAATAAACCGCTAAAGACTTGAATTGCTCGGCGGCCTAACTTGTCAGATAAAAACGCACCGATGATTTCGCCAATTAACATGGCAATGAATGGAAAGCTTGAATACATCCCAAACTCTTTGAGATTGAATCCTTTGTCTTGCATAAGATAAGAAGGAACCCAGCTGTTTAAGCCCCACAAATAAGTCATTAATGCAATGTTAAAGAGGCAAACCAGCCAGAACGCGCTGTTGCTGAGCAGCAATTTAGTATTAGCAATGTGGCCTTTGAAATTGGTACGTTTACTCTCGCCCTCAATTTCGACAGTTTTCTTGAGCTGTAAGTTACGCAAACCAAAAACAATACTGAAAATGGCAATTAGGGTTAGCGCAGCCATCACAAAAAAAGTGGTGTGCCAGTCGTGGTGAGCTAAAACATTTGCCGTGATTGGAAATCCAAGGAATGCACCTATCGGAGTTCCAAGCAAAAACATAGTAGAAGCACGTGCCTGCTGACGGTCTGTATAAGTCTGCTTAACAATGGTGTATGCCAAAGCAAACAGTGGTCCTTCTGCCAAACCAAGTAGTACACGTAAAATCAACATGCCTGAATAACTGGTGGTGAAACCCATACAGAACATGAGTAAACCCCATGATGTTACGCTCCAGAACAGCATTTTCTTTGGGTTAAAAATGTCACCCAAGAAGCTTAGAAAAACCGATGAAAAGCCATAAGCAAGCAAGAAACTTGTCATGAGCCATCCAAGCTTGGCCTTATCTTCAGCAATTCCCATTGCAGTTTGAAAATGAGGATCTGAAAATAAAACCGCAATACTAATCTTGTCGAAAAATGCCAGTACCACACACACCATAAGGACAAAAGCAGGCACCCAATGCTTCAATCCACTTTTTTCTTCATTACTCATGCGTCATTCCTTCGATTTGGTAATGAGAACCAGATTTAATGCTTACGGTTTTAACTTCATGACATTAAATTCGGCATCTGCTAATAATTTTGGATATAAAACGGTGTTGGCTTGCATCCAACGTTTCGCCAGTTTGATCAGCTTCGAATCATTAATGGCAATCATATTCAGCAAACGATTTTCATGGTCGAGATATAAATAACTCACCTGATCCTCACCACCTTGGCGAATCACTACTTCTTTGGTTCTATCTGGTTGATACGTACCTAAAATCTGAATATTGAAGTGGTACTGATCAGACCAGAGCCATGGAATATCGGTATATTCAGTATCAATTCCGAGCATTGACTTTGCTGCTGCAATCGCTTGATTTTGTGCATTTGCCCAAGACTGAATGCAATAACCCAAGCTCGGATGAATTGCGACATCACCTGCGGCATAAATGTTTTGATCTGAGGTTTGCCCAAAACAATTCACCACAATGCCATCTTTCACATCGAGACCAGCGTGCACACCTAACTCTTTGGCAATTTCAGCACCAGCACCTACCACAACACAGTCAAATAACTGGCTATGTTGAGGATGATTTACCACTTCAACTTTGCGATCTGGTGCTTCAACCAAATGAAGACTTTTGCTGTCTAAATGAATTTTTGTGCCTTGTGTTTCATGCATATTTTTTAAAAATGCAGAAACTTCCGGACTCACACTTCTTGCACATAAACGGTCGCCATATTCAAAAACATGTACCTCTTTACCTTGCTTACGTGCAGTTGCAGCAATTTCTAAACCAATCCAGCCGCCACCAATCACAGCGATATTTTTTGCGTTCTTTAAAATTTCAGCCAAACGTTCACAGTCATGCACATTACGTAGGGTCACAACATTTGGAATAAACTGCCATGTATTGACGGGTACACGTGCACGGCTTCCAGTTGCAATCAGCAATTTGTCATACGGTAAAACTTGGCCACTTTCTAAATGAACCTGTTTTTGCTCACGATCGACTTTTGTCGCAATTTCTGGTTTATGCCATTGAACGTTGAACTCTTGAACCTGTTCAGGTGAGAACAGATTCAAACTCTCATAAGTAGCTTCTTTTGAAAGTACTTGCTTAGACAGTGGTGGACGCTCGTAAAACACTTGGTCTTCATTTGAAACCACGTGAATTTCGCCCGCATAACCATTTTGGCGTAAGGTACTTACTGCCCAACCCGCTGCCTGTCCGGCACCTACAATTACGATCTTTTCCATAGCCATCTTCCTTGTTCAGCCATACCTGTTAAACAGGCTTCACCTGACGGCGGGTTGTGTCATCAAGACCACCTTCAATCGCCCATTCAGTGAAAAGCTCTAGACGATGCTCTTCTACACGTGGCTGCCATTCTTCTGTCAAATAATCATCGTTGGTGTAATATTCAAACGCACCACCTAATGGCGAGTTGACGTACCAGAAATAAGCAGAAGAAATTGGGTGACGTCCCGGTCCAATAAAAGTTGACCATTCCGAACGATTCATATTTAAACCGCCTCCAATCACCTCATGGATATCACGTACTACAAACGCAACGTGATTTAAGCCAGCAGGTTTATTTGGAACACTGAGCAAGAATAAATCATGGTGATAACCTTCACCGCGGCAACGTAAGAATGCACCGCGATTTTTATAGGCATCAGATAAATGGAAACCTACTTTTTCAATATAGAAGTTTTCAGTTGTTGCCAAATCTGGTGTGAAGAACACCACGTGTCCAATCGCAACAGGCTGACCTTTTTCATAGACAGGACTTGCTGCATTAACACGTTGAATGTTGCCGTATTGGTTAATACCTTCCGTTTTGAGTTCAGAGACATCTTTAACAAAACTTTGTTCAAAACGAATCGTCATGCCATTTGGGTCAAGACACTGAACTGTATGTTCAGAACGTTTAAAACCTTCTACATCAGCCAAACGAGCTGCCAAGTCTTCAAGGTCTTGAGAATTATCAACACCCCAAGTGACTTCACGTAAAGTTGAGCCTTGTTCAATCGCAGGTGGCAAACGATCATCATCACAATTAAATAGATAAATCTTGCTGCCATTTTGAGTTTGGTATAAATCTGTACCTTCAATATCCGAAGTACTTTGGCTTAAACCAAAATCTGCTAGAAACTTGTTTGAAGCGGCTCTATCCTCAACTCCAAACTTTAAAATCTCGATCCCTGTAATCATTTGACTACTCCTTAGTTAAAGACAAAACCGCCATTGACCGGAATATTTTGACCTGTCACAAAAGAGGACAAATCCGACAGTAGATACAATGCTGTTCCATTTAAATCTTGTGGAAGTTGCTGACGTTGAATCGCTCTTCCCTTGACATATAAATCGTGACGTTCTTGAGGCACATACTCGGTTGCTTCAACCAGAGTAAGTCCCGGTGACAATGTGTTGACACAGATATTAGATTGTCCCAACTCTCTTGCCATTGAACGCGTCATGGCAACAATTGCACCTTTACTCGCAACATAAGCCATTAGGTTCGGTGCGCCCCAAAGTGCTGTATCAGAAGCAACATTAATGATCTTGCCTGCAGCCGATTGCTTTAAATGGGGAACACAAGCCTTACTAATGAGCCATGTGCCTTTCACATTAATATTCATGACCCGATCCCAAAGTTCAGGATCGTAATCAATCATATTTTTTCCACCAACATTGGTTGCCAGTGCCGCGCAGTTCACAAGGCCATCTAGTCCTTGGAGTACGTCAACACTTTTTGCAACCGCATTTTCAATAGAGTCTGCATTGGCAAGGTCAACGGTAACAGCATGAACATTCAGTCCTTGTTTTTGCAAAGCTTGTGCTTCTTGTTGCACCAAGTCAGATAAAATATCTGCCATTACAACCTCAGCACCAGCCTCGGCAATAGCTTGAGCAAAATCTCGGCCTAAACCACGTGCAGCACCAGTCACTAAAACTTTTTTGCCTTGCAACAACGCTACATTAGCCATGAGCTTCTTCCTGCATCTCAATACGGTTTGATGCATTTAGCGCAGCAATTTTCTTTAATTGCTTTTCAGCTTCTTTTTTCATTAAACGACGTAAACGAGCAAGGCCAACATCGTGTTGATAGAGGAATTCTTGTTCACGTGCCTTTGGCGCAAGGTTTTCTAAAATAATTCGGTCTTGTTCCAATACATCCCAATGCAACTGCTCTAAATGATTGCGATACAAGAAGCGCCATACATTACGTTGCCAGCCACTCACCTTACGGCAGCGCCAGAAAAATACGCGGGTATTGTTAGCATCAATTGGCGTTGCATAGCCCACGATCCAGAACTCACCACCTGGGCCAAATTGTTTGCGGTATGGAATTGACAGACGTAACCAGCTCGCACCTGTTGAACCATATTCAACCCAATCGAAGTTCACACCTAATTGACCTTCTTTTTCAAAAATAAAACCATTATCGGTGGTGCGGTGCTTCATCTCTGCGGTACGATCACCATCTGCCATCGAGTGCGATGTCGCATGTAAATAACTACCATGCATTGGGTCCATCACGTTATCAATCGCGTATTGATGGTTTACTTTCCAGTCTGCTTGGCAAAGGAACGCACTCCACTCTTCACTTGCAAGTTGCTCTGGGAACTCAAGCGGTGCTGGTTGTTCATTTGCATCAATACCAAACCAAATAAAGATTGCACCATGCTGCTCAATTACTGGATAGTTCTTTAAGCATTTAGTTCCAGTCATTGGACATTCATGAACTGCTGGCACATCGGCAACCACACCATCAGCACGAACTTCAACACCGTGATACCAACAAGCAACTCGGTCACCCAAGTTCCAACCGAGGGAAAGACGAGCGCCGCGATGTGGACAGCGATCTTCAAGTGCATGAACCTGCCCTTCAGCATCACGCCAAACCACAATGTTTTCGCCTAAACGGGTAATTCCGACCGGATTAGCAGCGACTTCCCAACTTGCCAAAACCGGATGCCATTGGTCACGTAAACCAAGTTCTAAATATTCTTCAGCACTTTGTGAAGTTGATACGATTGCGTTCATTTTATTCTTCCCTGAATCAATAACCTAAACGTTGCATTTCTTCTGTAAAGCTTGCAGAAGTCCATTCATCACCAGATTCACAGCGGAAACCCTGTTGATTAAGTGCAGAAACAACATCATCTAGCGCTGTTGCACCCGCAGAGAATGCTTGAATCAAGTTCTTTACAAAATCTTGCTCGTAGAGAGTCGGTTCTTTATAACGTGTCTGCCAAACCAACAATTCAGATTGACCAGGAATTTGAATATTGTTGATACCTGCTTCGGTTGCTGGCGTTGCATGAATCCAGCTTGCTAACTTTTCATTAAATGTCTTCATTGTTCTGCTTCCTTGTACATGTGAGGACTAGAGTTGAATTTGAATATCCTGTCCTTCAACACGAACTGGGTACGTACATAGGTTTCTACACCCGGGCCCACTTTTTAGCTCACCTGTCTGAATGTCAAAAATTGCTTCGTGCAATGGACATTCAACAGTTTGATCTTCGATAAATCCTTCGGTTAATAAGGCATACGCATGAGGGCAAACATTTTCGATAGCGAAGTAATTTTCATCGACAAAAAATACGCCAATTTTTTTTCCTTCAACTTCGATAGCCTTCGGCTCATCTTCGCTAACGTCACCCTGCTGACAAACTGAGATCCAACTCATACTTTGCGTCCTCATTTTGTTTTATATACAAAACTTAATTTCATTTTCAAAACACAAGCAAAGAATAATACTCTTGGTTAATTTTTGTCAAAGTAAAAATAATGATAAAAATCACTGTATTAATTCATTTTAAATAATTTGTTACGTTTCAAAAAGAAAACTTTGTTTTAAATATAAAAAATGTTTTATGCGATCTTTATAATTACAATAGTTCTAAAATAAAGCATAATGCCCCAATTCGAACCCTTTTTTATTTATAGGAAAACAACACAAATGAGCCTAGAGATTGAAGAAGATTTGCAAGAATCAGAAACGACAAAAAATGATGATCGATATTTAGTACCAGGGCTTGTGCGTGGTTTAGCCATCTTGCAAGCATTCAATCAACAAGCACAAGAAATGACGATTACAGAAATTGCCGAAATTTTGGAAGTGAACCGTTCTAGTGCATTTCGTCTTATTTATACACTCGAAGCTTGTGGCTATTTAAGGAAAGCATCCCAAAAAACTTATGCGCTTGACTCAAAAGTTATGGAGCTTGGTTTTAACAGTTTATCGAAGCTTTCATTACTCGACTTATCCACTCCTTTAATGAAAGAACTACGTGATCAGACCAAACTCGCAGTACATCTGACTGTTTTGGAAGGTACACATATTGTTTTTGTAAATAACGTTCAATCAATGGGTACTTTTACCAGCAATATTAGTTTAGGTACTCGCTGGCCAGCCCATGCTACCGTTATTGGTCAAATGTTATTGTCAGATTTACCAGAGGCAGAAGTACGACAACGCTATCGTAATTTCAATGAGTGGGATAGTTTCTCAGAACTTACCCCAACTAACTTGAAAGCACTCTTACAAAAACTAAATTATGTAAAAACCCAAAAATCGATGGTGAGCTGGGGTCATTACAATCATGATATGGCTGCTTGTGGTGCTCCTATTTTCAAACAATCTAATGGAAAAATGGTGGCGATCCTTTCGGTGAGCTGTCCAATTACCACTTATGATGAAAAAACCTTTAAAGAAGATATCGCCGCTCTGGTCATCGCAACGGCAGATAAAATTTCAAAATTTATTTATTAAAAAAAGCGACGTTAAGTCGCTTTTTTGTACTTTTATTTCATCAATTAAAAATTACGCTTAAAAATTTCACCATTCATGTCCTGAAAACTCAGTGTCGAATGGCTTTCTTTAATATCAAATTTTAAATACTGCTGTTTAAACCGTACTACTGCATAAAACTCTTCGGCTCCATCATCTAAACCTGTCACAGAGACCTGAGTGCCTTGTGGAAAATCTTTGAGCCATGCAGCCTTATAGAAATCTGATACTGAATTAAAATCTATATATTTTGTTGGTTCAGCCATAATTTTTTGGGCCACTGCATCAAACTGTTGCTGTTTATATATGACTAAATTCAGGATCATGGTTATTCTTAAAAGTTAATTACTAGCAGTCATCAATAGAATGCGTATAGTAATGTAGTTTTCCATTACGGAAATGAAAATGTAAGCCATCATTACTCCCTTTCCAAGGAAAGATAGAGTAAGTATGATTTTCAGACATAACTATCTGCTTACCAAAAAACTTTTTAAACTCATTCTCAGAAGTTAAATGATTAAATAATCGGGGACCATACTTTAGACCATTTTGCTGGCTTACATATACCTTATCTATAGAACCCGTAGAGAGTACCACTCCATCGTCATATACCCATTGATCTGGAAAATAACCACCATTGCATTCATCAGCCTCACCTTTAATAACCTGCTTTGGCTTTTTCAGGTTATTTAAAGGAATATCAAAACTGTTCAATACTTTACCATGCCATAAAGGTTTAATATTTACTTGCGCATAAGAGGTCGTTGCTACTAAAAAGCCAATACAAAATAAAAATATATGAGTTAAATTTTTCATAAAAATCCAGAAATTAATGATTTAAAAGTTTTGCGCCTTAGTCTTATTAATAATCAAACCTTTTTGTTTGTCTTTCATAATGATTAAGGGAGATCCAACTTTTTTAATTTTGGTATTATCCAAATATTTTTTCTTCTGTAAATAAATCTGTCTGTCTTTAATAAAGCTATCTATGGAAGTTTCATCATCCGTATAATAAGAAATATCTTGTGTATAAATATTTGACCAATTCGCTATCCAAAAAATAATGAAATTTCCGCCACGCTCTTGATAGTTGTCTATTGCAAAAGTTTCGGAATCAATTTTATGTATAGTCTGGCCTGCTATTGAGGATATATCCTGAGTTTGCGCTTTAAAATAATAGGTTTTATTTTTATCTAAATGAATAGCAAATACATTATAGCCTAGCGCATCAGCTATATCAGGCTTAAAGCAAGAATAGCTTTGTATTTTTATCTGTGCCGTCTGTATAACTAATTTATTATTTTCAACAGGTTCATCTTTCTGACATGAATCAGGTAATTTACTGAGCTGGTTTAAAGGAATAGCATTAACCTGAGCATTTGCATAACCAGAAAAAAGAAATAAACAAAATAAAAGTTTTTTTAAAGTATGAGTCATCAAATAGTTTCCAAACAGGATTATTGTTTTAATATTTTCTCATACATTAAATAGTTTTTTTAAGATCTATATGATCAACCTGCTTTCTTTTAACCTTTTCCCATTGATACCAACCATAAGCTGCCATTAATACAAAGGCTGCATATAAGGCTGAAGTTAAAAATAGATCTTTATAAATAAACATACCCACATAAATAATGTCGACAAATACCCAAAGTATCCAAGTCGCAATATGTTTTCGACTCGTCCAATAAGTTGCAAGCAAACTAAATGCGGCAAGCTGCGAGTCGAGCATAGGCACTGCTGCATCAGTAAAGTTTTTAAGTATCAAACCAAACAGTAAGCCGCCTATCGCAGCAATGATCATTTGGATAATCGCGGTTTGAACTGCGATAGGTTCAATTCGAATGTCGTGATCTTGCTGCTTTCCTTTGAGCCAATAGTAAAAACCATAAAAATTTACAGCCATAAAAAAGAACTGCAAAATCGTTTCACCATAAAGTTTAAATTCGTAAAACAAATAGGCGTATAGAACAAAGGCAAAGAAATTAAACAGCCAGCACCACATATTGCGAATTACAGTTAATCCGACTCCAATTAGACTAATTAAGACCGCAAAGATTTCTAGAGGTGACATAAGAGCAGCTGCTTATTGAGATCAATTTGACGAGGTATTATGAGAAAAATATGGGCCTAAGCAAACAACTAATTTAACGTATTCAACAAAATCTATATCCCACGCTTGAATCTAATTTGCACTTTTCTATTTATATGTTATAAAAATATCATCTATATTTTTAATATACTTATCATGTTTTTATCTAAAGCCCATTATTGTCTAGCGCGTCAATTCCACGCCTCAGAGATGATGCTCTGTGTGGTCAATTGCCGACGTCCTTATTTCGGACAATCTGGCGCTTTGAATAAAAACATCAAGAAGTTACTTACATAATATTTTCTCTGATTTTTCTTAAAAAGCCGCCATAAAAAGCGGCTTTTTTTATGTCCGTTCATCCTACAAAACATTACTTTATGGAGCTTTATATGAAGCCTTTATTTGAACAACAGAGTACGTCCAGCCCGCAGATTCAGCCGGCTGTAGCATTACCTTCATCTCCGACTCGACTCGCTACAGCCGGCCAATTTATTGCGGTCATTGTTATTTGGTCGCTTACACCACTCGCCGCCGTATGGACAGTACAAGAACTTCACTGGGCATGGGGATTATTCCTTCGCTTTAGCATCGCTATTCCGATTGCTTTACTATGTCTAAAGTTTTTCCGTTTAAAACTGATCTTTAGTAAAAAAGCGGTTTTAAGCTACTGTGCAGGAGCCATTGGTTTATTTGGTTCCATGGCTTTTTGCTACATGGGTGCAGATAAAGTTCCATCAGCCATTATTTCAATTATTTACGGCACCTCTCCGTTAGTATCTGGGCTTGTCAGTTCTTTTGTATTAGGGCGTGAGCGTTTTTCATCATGGCAGTGGCTTGGTCTCGGTATTGCGCTTGTCGGGATGAGTTTTACATTAGGGCTATCTTCATCAGGTTTTCAGCTCAACAGTATTGGTATTATGCTAGAGCTAATCGCTATGCTGTTTTATGTATTGTCGACTTTTGCCGTAAAATCTGTCGGAGCGCATATTCACCCCATTATACAAATGACGGGTTCTAGCCTTGTCTCGTGGGTAGGTTACGCATGCTTATTGCCTTTCTTCTGGTCACATCTTCCAACTGAACTTCCAAGTCTGAAAATTTCACTAGCGGTCTTCTATAGTGCTGTCTTTTCTTCTGTACTTGCCATGATTTTTTATTATCAACTCATTAAGGTACTCCAACCGACTACGGTACTACTTATTACAATTATCACCCCTGTTTTAGCCACCTTTTGGGGAACATGGTTCAACCATGAACAACTTAGCTCACATCTTGTTTTAGGTTTAATCCTGTTATGTCTAGGGCTATTAATGTATTCAAGGCGCTCTGCATAATCTTGCTCAACCTGATACATCTATACGTCAGGTTGACTTTTGACGAGTATTGACAGCATGCTTTTATTTTCACTTACCAAGTCATCAACAAATTGTATTTGATCGTTTTTAAATGATTGTTTAAAAGATAATGAAACACAAATAAAGAGCGCGACAATATGTCAAATCAAGAAGGAAAAGTCAGCCGTGAAACTCGAGGACATATTTTTTTAATTGGTTTAGATCGGGCAGCAAAACGCAATGCCTTTGATAGCCACCTCATTAAAGATTTATCTCTAGCGCTTACAGAATATGAAAATAATGATGCTCTGCGCTGTGCGATTATTTTTGCTCATGGCGACCATTTTACGGCGGGTTTAGATTTGGTTGAGTTACAACCTAAGCTTGCTACAGGCGTGTTCGATTTTAATGATGAAGAAATTAACCCATGGGGTACAGTTGGCCGAAAACTGAGTAAACCATTAATTGTAGCTGTACAGGGCTACTGTTATACCGCGGGTATCGAACTATTTCTTAATGCAGATCTTGCAATTGCAAGTGAAAATACTCAATTTGCGCAAATTGAAGTCCAACGTGGCATCTTACCTTTTGGCGGCGCGACTGCTCGCTTTACTCAAGCTGCTGGCTGGGCCAAAGCGATGCGATATTTACTTACAGGTGACCCTTTTGATGCAAAAGCAGCATTTGATATGAACCTGATTACAGAAATATGTCCTGAAGGGACGGAGCTTAACCGAGCAATAGAACTTGCTGAACATATTTCCCAAGCGGCCCCACTTGCTGTAAAAGCCACTCTTGCCTCTGCACGCGAAGCCATTAATGAAGGCTATGAGGTTGCTTTTGATCAATTGCAAACTCATTTACAGCCTTTGCTAACCACAGAAGATGTTCAAGAAGGTGTCTTTGCCATGCTACAAAAGCGTCCACCTGTTTTCAAAGGTAAATAAAGACTACTCAGACACACACACCCTTCAAGATTTAAAACTTATTACTCTCTAAAAACATATATAAAAAGAAAGCCCACATGATGTGGGCTTTCTTGAATTAATTTGGCTTATTCAACTCTAACAATTTTACCAAATTCATCGTGGTGAACTATCGTAATTTTTTGGCTACGTCCCTGCTCAATTTCTTGCTCAGGTAAATCAAAGTAGCGTGCATAATCATCTGTCTGCTTCATGTCAAGTTCATCACCACCCACACGGCGTTCAGGCAAAATATGGCTCCATAGCAACAAACCAATTGCACAAGCAATGAGTGCTGTAAAGCCATGCTCAATTCCCACACCAAAGGCACTAAATAAACGGTGTACCAAATGTGTTTTTTGTAGTTCAACCAATAGCCATACAAACACGAACGGACGCCACAACAACAACCAACCGCCCCACATCATGGCTGTGCTTGTTGTAGAAACATAGCGCTTGTGCCACGGTAATTGACGACGTAAATCAATAATCAACGAATTTGTCTTCATTTCTCTTTTACCTAACGAAGTGCTGCGGTTTTCCCCAGACATCAATACAGCACGATCTTTAAAATCTCATGACTCTTGCATTTCATCTAACGAATGCCCCGATCCGGGCTCACCCAACGTGCTCGTTTCTCATCTCCACGTCGTAAGACTTTTGGAAATGCCACAATGGTTGCCGAAATGGTGATTAGCCAAAAGACCAATGGATACCAAATCATCCAGAAATAGTTTTTTCCTAGATTCGGTTCATAACGACTATCCATCCATTTGCTTAAAGCAAACTGAATTAGACAGGTTGCCCCCAATAAAATACCTGTACCATACGGTAAAAATGGGGAACTCACAACGGCTAATGCAGGGACTGGGAAAATAAAATGTACCAACCACAATAAAGCCATTGCCAGCATTAAATATGACCAGACTAAAGTTAAGCAAAGCTCAAACATTAAAGGCCATAAAAAATTCAGTTTTGGTTTGGTGAACACATCAATATTTTTAATTAATACCTGTGCCCCACCCATTGCCCAACGTAAACGCTGTTTCCACAATCCGTTTAATGTTTCAGGCATTAAAATCCAGACCAAGGCATTCGGTTCAAAACGAATGTCCCAGCCTGCACGTTGCAATTTCCAAGTAATATCGATGTCTTCGGTCAACATATTTGGTGACCAATAATCGACTTGGTGAACAGCACTTTTACGGAAAGCCGTAATTACACCAGACACCGTAAACAAACGACCAAATGTACGCTGCGCACGTTTAATCATTCCCACAATCGAAGAAAACTCACCGACTTGAATACGTCCTAACAAAGTTGAACGCGTACGAATACGTGGGTTTCCAGTTACGGCTGCAACTGTTGGATTCTGAAGAAAATGACGAATCATCCATTTTGCTGCATGCGGGTCAAGCAAAGCATCCCCATCGATACCAATTAAAAACTCGGCATCGGTCATGAGGCTACCAGCCTGTAAGCCCATTGCTTTACCTTGGTTTTGTGCAAGGTGAACAACACGAAGTTTTTCGTATTGTTCAGCTAAACGATCTAGGACTTCACCCGTATTATCCGAACTACCATCGTTAATCGCAATGACTTCAAAATTAGGGTAATCCAATTTTAAAGCGTGACTAATGGTTTCCTCTGCATTATCACCTTCGTTAAAGCAAGGAATAAGTACAGCAACTTTCGGATAGCTTTCTAATGGAGCCGGTTGATCGTAAGGTGGAGCCTTACGTTCTTTCCAATAGAAAATGATCGCACCAATCATCCATAGATATGACATAAACAATGGATAATAAAAAACGAACTTTAGAGCCTGCGACCATATTGCAGCAAAGATTGTCATGTTTCAGCCTCGTCTACGGCACAAGACGAGATGACTTTTCAGCAAATGCTTTATGCATCACGTTCACGTCCGGATGATCTTTAATTGGGTCATCTGGGTAATATGCAACATGCATTGCACCTTGTTCATAGAGAGAGTGAATTGTCGCAGCCATTTCAGTTGAAGGTACCTTTTCGTTATTACGCCAGTTCGTTGCTTGTAGCTCAAAAACTGTTTTCTTAATGCCATTTGGATACTGTTTCACACGATCAACCATATCTTTATAGAATTGATCTTGGTTCTTCACTTGCTCCATATAAGGCATCGCCATAATAGCAGTAAAATCATAACGGTTTAATGACTCTTCAAGTGACTGAGAGTACCAATTTTCCGCATATGGTTTTAAAGCCACTTGTGCATATAAATTACGTGCTGTAAGCAGGAATGGCTCATACTGACGAACCTCACCAACAAGCTCCATCGCAAAATCATCTAAATATCTTGTTTTATATGCAGTCCACTTCTGCAAATCTTCGTCATTTGCACGAATTTTTGCCAAGTCTGTTGGTAAACCTTGTTTCGCATAAGCTTTTAAGGCATCTGGGCTTGCATCTTCATAATCAGACAGAGTCACATCGTCATGGAATAAAATTCCATTGAAAGACGATGACTTCGCTAAATCTTCATATATTTCACGGATAGTTTGACGCGCTTCAGGTGAAAAAGGGCTTAAACGAATGTATCCCATATTGAGATGCTCACTCGTTTTATCCTGCTGGGTTACAACCAAGTCTTTTGATACAGGATCAGTTTTTGGTAGTTCCCATGCCAATAAAGGCATCCACGCATAAATACGGCTTACAGGCGTACGTGTTTGAATTTGCCATGCAACACGGTTGAATAAATCAGCACGCATAGGAATATGTCGATTTGGGAAGTATACCATATCGGCAGAACCATTAGCATCTGCATCAGAGAAAGCTTGTAAATAAACCGTGTTTACGCCCATCGCATTAATACGGTCGAGTAGATTACCTAAATTACGCTCTTGTTGTTTCGGATCTGGATCATAAATATAGTCCAGATCAACATGCATAATTTTTTGCGGGCGATTGTTATCCGTTAAGTTTAATTCACGGTTTTTAATCTCTTGAGCCAAATCATTGGTACTCATTCCGCCTTCTACCAAAATACGGCTCATATTCTGTAGAGACTGTTTAGCATGATCTGCCCCATCATCAAGTGTGATGGTAATTGGCATACCAAGCTTTTTAGCAATCTGGACCGTTTGCATATTGTAGCGACCGTATGGCCAAACCATAATACGTGGCGAACGTATACCATGTTGTTTGAGCAACTGATTATTCTTTTTTAAATCATTATAGATTCGAGCCTGATACTGGCTGTCGTTTTCATATGTTTTAGTTTTATCATCATAAAAACGTGTAGTTGCCGCAGGTTCAGAGTTTCCTTGTGGATTACCATTAATACCACGGTGTAAGTGATAGCTATGGCTTGCAATTTCAACAAAACCGCTATCTTGCATCTCTTTAAGTTCAGGCCAGCTTAAGATTTTATCACGTGAAATTTCTTCACCAGAAAAATCTACCTTCTGATTTTCTTTTGGCTCTAACCATGAACCAACAACAGCAAGTACTACTGGTATTTTCTTAGCCTTAATCACTGGATAAGCATTTTGATAAAAAGTCTGATAACCATCATCTACAGTTAATAAAACCGGTTTGCTTGGCAGTGCAACTTTACCCTGATGAGCACGAATTAGCTGATCTACAGTAATAAAATGGAAACCGTTTTTTTGCAGCCAATCGATATGCTCACTAAATTGTTTCGTAGTCACCGCATATTGAGGAATTAAGGCATTCTTAGTATCGGTAATTTCATGATAGCCAATAACAGTAAGTTCTGAAGCATCTATTTTAGGAGGAGCAGCTAATGCCATACCTGACAAGCCTGCTAAAGCCAAGCCAAGCGTTAGATTCAACAAAGGAGATGCAAAGCGGGTAATCATGAAATAGCGTCTCAATAGCAATATAGATTATTTATGTGAAATTTAAACTTAAGAACTAAAACCGACGTCTATTTAGCCCTTAAGTTTAAACTGCCCAAAATGAACAGTTTTTCAGTTCACCTTTATAATCAAATAAACTGAAAATAATCTTAAATATTCAAAAAGCTAAAATATAAATAACGAATATATTCATATTTAAAGCTTATATAAAAAAATCAAACGGTAAAATTTTGATTTCATTCATCGCGAGTTTTTACGTCAAATAACTCAATTTCAAAAATCAAATTTGAGTTCGCCGGAATAACTTTGCCCATTTTGCGTTCCCCATAAGCTAAATGCGCAGGAACAATAAGTTTACGTTTTCCGCCAACTTTCATTCCCATGATGCCTTGGTCCCAACCTTTAATCACACGGCCTGTTCCAATGACGCATTCGAAATAATTTCCGCGGTCAATTGAAGAGTCGAATTGAGTACCGTCTTCTAACCAACCTGTATAGTGAGTGGTAATTAAGGCACCTTTAACCGCTTCCTTACCTTCGCCTACTTTTAAATCGATAATTTCTAATTCAGTGATCATAACATTTCCGTTTCATTTAAATTCACAGCCCAGACTCAATCTTTAGTCTAGCAACTAGTTTTGTAAATTTTGTTGCGCTTTCCAATTTTACTGTAATTGGGTCCACACTACATTTGCTTGGCCATTCTCGCCCAGTAAAGTCCACTCGTTGTCCATAACGTTTAACTGTAACTGCATCGTACGTTCACAAAGCTGTTCTAACTCTGCTGTACTTTCAGGTGCAATTTGCCAAACTTGGACATTACTTAATGTTTTAATTTTACTGTTTCTCTTCCACCAGTCTTCGACCTGTGAACCATACGCAACAATTGCTACAGCTTTACAACGTGCACTGGCTTTTTTCACTTTATCTTCAGAAGGTAAACCGACTTCAATCCAATTTTCTAACTGACCTGTTAAATCTTTTTGCCAAAGTGCAGGCTCATCAGTTTCAAAAAGGTCTTTAGTAAATTCAAGACTGTCACTTGCAAAACGTGCAAATGCCATAACACGAACCATTAACCGTTCTAAAGTTTCTGAAGGATGCAATGCAAGCGTCAATTGATAATCGCCATAGATATGGTCATCCATATTGGCAATATTCAAGTCTGCCTTATAAATTGTTGCTTTAAGCGCCATGGTTAATATGTCCAAAAATTTGGCGCTAAGAATACTCGATTTCAATTAAAAAATTATAGAAAAAACGCAGTAACACAAAACTTCTTTCACTCTAAATTTGCATCTTCTTCCAAAACATCCAAGCGCTTTCCAAGTTGGCGGGCTTTTTGCTTTGAAGGGTTTGTATTCCTCTCTTTTGATTTGATGACTTATGTGGCAAAAACTTAAACGTAGTTTATTCCTACAAGTTCTCTGCGCTCTCTTCCTCGGTATTGCAGTAGGACTTGCTTTTCATGACTTCTCTCTAGCTTTAAAACCCCTTGGTGATGGTTTTATTTCACTGATTAAAATGTTGATTGCACCAATTGTATTTTGTGTCGTAGTACTGGGAATTTATGGTGCAAACGATATTAAAAAAATGGGCAAAGTCGGTGCAAAAACGATTCTCTATTTTGAAGTAGTCACAAGTATTGCTTTAATTTTGGGAATTATTGTTGCTTATGTCTTTAAACCGGGCGTCGGTATGAATATTGATATTAGCCATTTAGATGCTAAAGATTTAAGTACTTATACCGAACGTGCTCACGACATGCATACAGGTTCAGATTTTCTTCTTAATATTATTCCAAAAACATTTACTAGCGCTTTTGCCAACGGCGATATTTTACAAGTTTTACTCATCGCGATTTTATTTGGCGTATCGCTACTTTTAATTCCTAAACATTTAGCAGAGCTAGTACGTCAGGCACTTGAAGCTTTCTCTGAAGTCTTCTTTAAAATTATGGGGCTAATCATTCGCTTAGCTCCAATTGGGGTATTCGGTTCAGTTGCCTATACCACTGCAAAATTTGGATCAGACTCACTCCTGCAACTCGGTTATTTAGTTTTACTCTTTTATGCAACCTGCATTTTATTTGTTGTCATTGTTCTAGGTTTAATTCTAAAGCTTGCTGGCCTGAACATTTTCAAATTTGTAGGCTATTTTAAAGATGAACTTGCCATTGTTTTAGGTACTGCCTCTTCCGACTCAGTTCTTCCTCAAGTCATGAAGAAGCTTAAGAACCTAGGCATAAAAGACTCAACAGTCGGTCTAGTCATTCCAACCGGTTATTCTTTTAACTTAGATGGTTTTTCCATTTATTTAACATTAGGAGTGATTTTTATTGCGCAGGCCTGCAATATCGATCTCTCCATGCATGACTTGTTAGCTATTTTACTGGTTTCACTGATTACCTCTAAAGGTGCGCATGGTATTCCGGGGTCAGCTTTAGTTATTCTTGCGGCTACACTTTCAGTTATTCCAAGCTTACCTGCAATTGGCCTAGTACTTTTACTGTCTGTAGATTGGTTTATTGGGATTATTCGTGCCTGTACCAACTTAATTGGTAACTGTGTTGCGACCGTAGTCATTGCCCATTGGGAAAAAGATATTGATCATGCCCAAGCTAAAGCTGTACTCGACATAAAAAAATAGATGAAGATTTTTGAGAACATTGAGCTATCTTTTCAATGTTCTCTATTCATCAATTCTACAAGTTAATAACTCAGTTTCAAATGCCAGCCAGTCATGTTCATGTTGGCTAATGATTTCAATACGGTTATCAATGCCTTCTTGACCAGACTTATAATTAAACTGTTCAGGATTAAAGTTAAAGGTCTTCCACCCCTGATCTGTATGAAAAATTCCCTTAATACGCAGCCAGTCTTGCTGTGCGCAGAGTAAATCGAGCAAAGCATAAAATTCGAATTTCCAACGCTTAGGTAATTTCCAGCCTGCAACAGTATATCCCTGCGCTGACTCAACATAGTGATAAGGCAATTGACGAATTTCTTTTGCTACTTCAGCTTCACTCATCTGCTTTTGAAGCTTAAGTAAAGGTTGTATAGAGCGTGCGGTTAAACGAGCAGCCACATCAATTTGTGCTAGTTCGAGTTGACCATGCTCTGTCGTTAACCATTGTTGTTGATAAGGTTGATACTCTTGTTTCAATTGGTCTAATGCTTGTTCATCTTCAAAAGACATCGTATCAGCATGAGAAACCACAACAATCTGGGCAGCTTTCAACTGATCTTCATAAAGATTATGCTTAACCCAATTGGTGTCATGCAAACGGCTACCATCGACAACAGTGACTAATGCACGCATAGCCAAGCTGTTTTGCCAATGAGGTTCTGTTAACTGATCAAACAGTTGCGAAGGATGTCCAAGCCCTGTAGGTTCAATAAAGAGTCGGTCTGGTTTTTGTTCACTTAGCAAACGAGCCAAAGCAATATGCATGGGGAGTTGGCTACTACAACATAAACACCCACCTAATAATTCTTTTACGGCATAGCCTTGTTCTTGCGGTAAAAGTTGTTGATCTACCCCAATTTGCCCAAACTCATTCATTAAGACCGCCCACACTTCATCTTTGGGTTTTTGACTTAATAAATGCTGTAATAATGTGGTTTTCCCTGCCCCTAAAAATCCTGAAATAATATGGGTAGGAACAGTTTTTTGGGGAATTAGTTTCACAAGCAACTCAAATCAACAAGGTTCAAAAAAACTAGGAAAGGTATATCACTGTTTAAGTAGCATGAAAATGATTTTTCTTTTTGACGTCATATTTTTAAAAAGTGGGTGAAAATATTAAATTTGAGATGTAAGTCTCGTTGTTTATCTAAATTTACTTTAAATAATTTATTATCAAACGGAATATTCTATTTTAAGGCATTCATCATTCATACCAGAGTGTTTTGTTTACGTAACCAACCTGACTTTTTTTTATTCAACATGAAATATTTTTTCACATTTTAAACGTTCAACCAGCGCGGTAATTTTACAGTAGACGCACATAAACGGCCCGTATATTTCATATTGTTAAGATAGCCGTAATAGATTGTTAAGTTAATTGATGCAATCCAAAGCTCGGCTTAGCATGTGTCCTAGCTTAATCATTCAGCCATACAGGTTTCATGTTGGTAAGAACGATTAGGTTTAATTTATTGTTTAATGAATTTTAAGGATGCCATAAAATGAAATTAGCTAAAACTTTACTTGCTACTACTCTAGCTTTAACTGCTGCTTCAACTTTCGCTGCTTCTAAACATGACAAGGTTCATGCTCCAGAAGACAAAGTTGTAGTTTCAACTCAAGAACAAGCCAACACTGCAAATGCTGCATCTGAAGCTGTAGGTTCAGCTTCTGAAGCCGCTCCTGCTGCTCAATAATTATTATCTCTGTACTCTCCTCCAAGCTCAGAGATAATTTTACTGAAATGAAACAGGACGTTAAGTTTCAGTGATGAAAAAAAAGATCGAACCATGCTGCGGTTCGATCTTTTTTTAATTCGATCTGATTAAGAGGTTTTCTTATACATGCTACAAGAAGGATTATGATTTTCTTGTAGGCGCAACACCTTACGATGCTCTGCCGCTTCAAATCGACAGCGTTTCCACTCGGTATCTAGCTTCAATTGAGGAACTTCGCGTGGTTTCCCATGCTCATCAACAGAAACCATTGTGAAATAACAGCTATTGGTATGGCGAACGGTGCGCTTTTGAATATTTTGTGCTTCAACACGAATACCAACTTCCATTGAAGTACGGCCTACATGGTTCACACTTGCCAAGAAGGTAACTAACTCGCCTACATAAATCGGTTCTTTAAAATTCACTTTATCTACAGACAAAGTGACCACATAGCTGCCCGAATAACGGCTTGCACAAGCATAGGCGACTTGGTCTAACAGCTTAAGAATTGTTCCACCATGAACATTACCTGAAAAATTTGCCATATCAGGGGTCATTAAAACTGACATGGTTAATTCTGACTGATCATCAGTTACGGTTGTCATTTCATCTAATGTAGGCATGACTCAACTCTGTCCAAACAAGCTCAGAAACATTATGGTTGATAATTCACAAAAAAAACATGCTTAAATCCACAACATAGCATCGTATTTTTTAATATTGTTTATTCTTTTTTTGAACGAAGCTTTTTTAATCTATTATTTTTAATTATTTTTTAGTTTTTCTTAAATAAAAATTGATTGAGAAATTAAAAATAATAAAAAAAGTGCTATGCCATTTTTCGATATTAAATGACATAGCACGATGTTGACCGATACTTGCTAAACTTTATTAATTACACCTGTCACACCATTGATAATCATATCAATAGCGATCGTACCGATTAATAACGCTGATAAACGCCCGACAATATCAAAATAGCGGTCAATATGTTTGGCATGTTTATAGCGTAAATGATCATGTGAAAATTTCATCAAAATCAAAATACTACAGGTTAAAAATAACGTAAAGGCAATCACTAGAGCTGCTTCACCAATTGACATTTCTATGCCTGTGACTACAGCGGCACTAATAGTACCTGGCCCAATCATAAATGGCATAGCGATGGTTCCAGCTAAATGCTCAGGAGCACCGCGCATTTCACCAATGGTATCGGCACCCTGAAACACATAACGATAGCCAATCACCAAAAAGATAAGGCCGCCAAAAATCTGAAAGGCTTCAAAACATACATTCAGATATTTACTAAAAATTGTTTCACCGCCCCATGCAAACAGCATGAATACAATAAAAGCAATCAAACTTCCCTGAATCAGTGCTTTATTAAACACCTTAGCTTCTGAATGGCGGATTAGGCCAATCATATAAATGCTCATTAAAAATGGATTGAGCAATGAGAAAAATAAAGCAAAAGAATGTAGATAAGGAGAAGCCATGCATTTTCCTCTTAAGCTTGTGGATCTGGGAACAATGGTCGGTTTCCAGGGCTAATACGATTGATATGCAAGAAGGTCATATGTCTTTCATATTTATCTAAAATGTCATTAATGACCTGTTCTTTACTGTAACCAACAAGGTCGTTGTCTTGAGAACCTTCATAAAGATAGGTTTCGAGACGGTAATAGAACTGCTTGCCTCGTTTTACACGCTGACTAAAGTTAGGCGCGGTATAACGAACTGGCCAGATCTGATAAACGAAGTTTTGCTCTTCTTCCAAATGAATGGTGATATCGAGGTGATAAAGCGCTTCTTCATCTTCAAGAGGCGTTTGCTGTACATCGACATTCATGCCTTGCTTAATCAGCTCATCAGCCACGGCTTGAACCGCCGGATAACAAACATCATCTAACATACGTTTAGTTTCAGTCGTTCCCGGATGGTGCATCACTCGGGTCAAACGCTTTTTCCAGTTCAGAATATCGACGTTACCTACCACGGGTGCTGCATTCATACTTCGACTAGCATGCCTGTAGTCCTCAAGTCTGAGTGACTTATAAAGCCCTGCCATCACAAGGAACATTACGAAACTAAACGGTAGTCCCATAATAATGGTGGCATTTTGCAAAGCAGTAATCCCGTTGGTCATCAGCATAGCAAGAGTTAATAAGCCAATGGCAATTGCCCAGAACACACTTAACCAACGTGGTGCATCATTATCAATATGCGTGAGCTTGGTCGTGAAGTTACCCAAAACCAATGCACCCGAATCGGCAGAAGTCACATAGAATAAAAGCCCCGTCACCGTCGCAATTGAAGCAATGAAGGTAAAACCTGGATACTGCGCTAACAGGTCATAAAAACCATGTGCCGGATTGGATAATACCGTTGCAGCTAAAGTTTGGTTACCTTCAAAAATTACGCTGTGTAAGGCGCTATTACCAAAAATGGATAACCACGTTAAGGTAAATAATAAAGGAATAATTAAAGTCCCGCACACGAACTCCCGAATAGTACGCCCTCTTGAGATACGTGCCAAAAAGAGTCCTACAAATGGAGACCAAGCAATCCACCATGCCCAGAAGAACAAGGTCCAACTGCTCATCCAATCTTTAGGTTGCTCAAAAGCAAAACTTTGAAGTGCTAAGGTCGGGAATCGAGTTAAATAGTCGCCAATATTTTGTACCAAAGCATTAAGTAAAAACTCGGTATTACCTAAGAACAAAATAAACAGCAAAAGACCAATTGATACATAAATATTGATTTCAGACAAAATCCGAAGGCCCTTATTCACCCCAGATGTCACTGAAATAATACTAATACCGACTGCAATGGCAATCAGCGCAAACTGCATCCAGATATTCTCTGGCAGTCCTAATAAAACATGTAAACCATAGTTCAGCTGTACCACGCCAATCCCGCAGGTGGTCGCAATACCAAAAATTGTCCCGATGACTGCGGCAGTATCCACACTATGGCCAATTGCCCCATTAATTCTGTTCCCGAAAATTGGGTAAAGCGCAGAACGAATGGTCAGCGGTAAGTTATAGCGATAACTGAAATAGCCAAGTGCCATACCAATCAAGGCATACATACACCATCCGGTCAAACCATAGTGAAATAGCGTCCACACCATACTTTGGCGTGCAGCTTCATAGGTCTGGCCTACGCCAACAGGCGGCTGCATATAATGAGATAATGGCTCGGCCACCGAGAAGAACATTAAATCGATACCAATGCCTGCCGAAAACAGCATGGCAGACCAACTCAGTAGACTAAACTCAGGCTTTGAGTGTTTAGGCCCAAGCTTAATTTCACCATATCTGGAACAGGCAATGAAAATAACAAACACCATATACAGTGTTGCAGCCAGTAAGTAATACCAGCCGAAAGTTGACGTTACCCACGCAAGTACGGTGTTAATTGTTCGATTTGCAAAATCGTTAAACAAAAAAGTAACGAGAGAAAAGATTAAAATAATTAGAGCTGAAATATAAAAAACCACACGATTAAGCGGGTCTTTTTTAGATTTAGATAATGTTAAATCATCAACTGCTCTTGGATTATCTGTTGCCATACAATCCTCAAGGAATAGAAGAAAATAAAATATTCAATTTAGTCTTTTCACTATTTAACCATAATGAAAAGACTGCTTTGAACGCAAAAATATAAATAAATGTGATGAACCAAGATTATAAAACCTCGGTTACTTTGTTCTGGTCACAATTCGATGGAATAGAAATGTCTTTTGAAATAGCTAACTGCTTTTTCGCAACATTCGGGTCAAAATCATCTTGCTTTAAGGCTTTGGCTAGACCAAACATATAAAGCAAAATAATTACAGAAAATGGTAAACCACATAACACCACTGCACTTTGCATGGAGTTGAAACTACCGGCTAAGAGTAAACCGATACTGACAATGGTGATGACCACAGACCAAAAGATGCGTAACCAGATCGGTGAATCACTATCACTGGTGCCCCCTTTCGAGGACAAATTGGCGATCATTAGTGTACCAGAGCCAACAGGGGTCAAAAATAAAACGAAACAAATTACAACAACAATCCCCGCAATGTACGGATTAAACGGGAGATATTCGAGTAATTTAAATAATGACAACGCTGGATCACTTAAAACCATATCTCCTAAAACTTTATGTTTTTGATTGAGAATTAAGTAAATTGCAGTGTTTCCAAAAACTGAAATCCAAGCCAGTGTAAAGCCGAGTGGAATCAGACATACACCTAACACCACTTCACGAATGGTTCGACCTTTGGAAATTCGGGCAATAAACATTCCTACAAAAGGTGCCCAAGCAATCCACCATGCCCAATAAAACACAGTCCATGAACCCAACCAACCACTGGCTTTTTGATTGTATAAATACATATCAAAGCTTTTACCCATAAAATTATTAAGGTAATCACCGACATTTTGCACAAGGCCATTTAACAAATGGTTAGTTGGCCCTGTTAAAAATACAAATAAAAGTAAAGCATAGAGCAAATGCAAATTAATACGCGATAACCATGCCAAGCCTTTTTCAATGCCGACCACTGTTGTAATGGTCGCAACACTCATCATGACGAGAACAGCTGTAATTAAGGTTGCAGAGCTATGCGGTATTTCAGGAATTAAATAACAAATGCCTGAAACTAATACTAAAGCGCCTATACCTAAATTAGTCACGAGCGAAATGACGGTTGCTAAAATACCAAAGCCATCGACAAAATCACCCACCAAGCCATGAACTCGTTCTCCGAAAATTGGATAGAGCGCCGAGCGTAGCGCGAGTGGTAAATTTTGTCTAAAAGCAAAGTAACCTAATGTCACGCCAAGCAAGGCGTAAAGCACCCAACCATGAATACCCCAGTGCAAAAAGCTATAGGTCATGGCGTTTCGAGCAGCTTGAATTGTTCCTGCCTCACCTTCTGGTGGTCTTAGAAAATGGTCAACAGGTTCAGCAACACCATAATAAAGTAGTGCGATACCAATACCTGCCGAAAACAGCATTGAGGTCCAAGCCAAATAGCCAAACTCAGGTTTGTCGTGGTCTTTTCCTAAAGGAATCTGCCCTACTTTTGAAAAGGCAAGCCACGCAACAAAGCCTAAACACAGCACAATCACCAACATGTAATACCACCCGAAAAAGTGGTTTACTTGCTCTTGTACATAGGTCAGCCAAAACTGACTTTTTTGCGGAAACAGTACAAATAACAGGCCAAAAATACCGATACTGACTGCCGAACTCCAAAATACGAAACGATTTAACCGAATATGGTCTGAAGAATATTTATCACTTTTCAACACCATCTTATTGCTCCTTGCAATCGGTGTATTTTTCTAAAATAACGTGATAAGTACTGGACTTATGCGCATCATCCTATCCGTAAGAATTTTCGATTCTATCTCTTCTTCCCCGAAGTCAGATTCAAAAATTCATTGATTTTTACACATCATACTTTTTATTGATTGAACGTTCAATCAATAAAAAGTATGATAAAAAAAGTGCTATGATGCTCTGCAAGTTAACATGCTGAATTTAAAGCACCCATAAAAGTGCTGATGTGGAAAATCATGACAAAACGCAGAGTAAAACCAGAGCATGTGCGCCGTGAAGAGATTATGAACGCTGCACTCGACGTAATTTATGAAGTGGGGTTATCCAATACCACCATTGCACAAATTGCAAAAAAAGCCGAGCTGTCGACCGGTATTGTTAGCCACTATTTTGGCGACAAACAAGGGTTAATAAATACTTGTATGCAAGAAATGCTAAATGTTTTGCGTCGGAAAACCGAACAATACAGAGCAGAAGCAGATTCGCATCCGGAAAGCCAAATTAAGGCAATTATTGACTCTAACTTTGACATTAGTCAGGTAAATGAAAAAGCAATGCGGGTCTGGTTAGACTTTTGGTCTGCAAGTATGCATGTACCGGACCTGAGCCGTTTGCAAAAGATTAATGATCAACGCCTGTACTCTAACTTGAAGTTTTATTTCCTCAAGTTAATAGATGAACAACAGGCCAGTGTTGCCGCAAGAGGGTTGGCAGCATTGATTGATGGATTATGGCTACGCGGCAGTTTAAGCCGTCATAACGAATTTGACAGCGAACTGGCCCGTTCTATTGCTTACGATTATGTAAAAACGCAATTGCAATTTGCGAACAAGCCTTTGCAGGAGAGACAAAATGAGTGATGTACAAGCTTATCAACTGTATATCCATGGACGCTACGTTGAAGCAACCAGTGGTAAAACATTTAATAGTATTAACCCTGCCAATGGCGAGACAATCGCGACTCTTCAACAGGCATCTGAACAAGATATTGAAGCTGCTGTAAAAAGTGCCCAACAAGGACAAAAAATCTGGGCTGCCATGACTGCCATGGAGCGTTCACGTATTTTACGTCGTGCTGTCGACATTCTCCGTGAACGTAATGATGAGCTTGCCCGTCTTGAAACACTCGACACAGGTAAAGCCTATAGCGAAACATCTACCGTCGATATTGTGACTGGTGCCGATGTACTCGAATATTACGCAGGACTTGCAACAGCCATTCAGGGTGAACAAGTTCCGCTTCGCGAATCAAGTTTCTTTTATACACGCCGTGAACCTTTAGGCGTGGTTGCCGGTATTGGTGCCTGGAACTATCCAATTCAAATTGCTTTATGGAAATCTGCCCCTGCTCTTGCTGCGGGTAATGCCATGATTTTCAAGCCAAGTGAAACAACCCCACTTACTGCATTTAAACTTGCAGAAATCTATACAGAAGCTGGCTTACCAGACGGTGTATTTAACGTGGTGCAAGGTGCAGGTCGTGAAATTGGTCAATGGCTCACTGAACATCCTGTGATTGAAAAAATCTCATTCACGGGTGGTGTGGAAACCGGCAAAAAAGTCATGGCAAGCGCTGCTGGCTCTACACTGAAAGAAGTGACCATGGAACTTGGTGGGAAGTCACCACTCATTATTTGTGAAGATGCTGATCTTAACCGTGCCGCAGATATCGCGGTTATGGCGAACTTCTTTAGCTCAGGTCAAGTATGTACCAACGGTACGCGCGTATTTGTTCCAAAATCACGTTTAGCCGACTTTGAAAAAGCGGTTGTAGAGCGTGTAAAACGCATTCGCATTGGCGACCCAATGGCTGAAGACACGAACTTTGGTCCGCTCACTAGCTTCCCTCATATGGAAAAAGTGTTGTCTTTCATTGAGTCAGGCAAACAACAAGGCGCTAAAGTATTAATCGGTGGTGGTCGTGCTACAGAAGGCGAACTTGCCAAAGGCGCTTATGTACTACCAACTGTATTTAGCGACTGCACTGACCAGATGGCGATTGTTCAAGAAGAAATTTTTGGACCTGTCATGAGCATCTTAAGCTATGAAACCGAAGAAGAAGTCATCCGTCGTGCCAACGACACCACCTTTGGTTTAGCTGCCGGCGTTGTCACTCAAGATATTAGCCGCGCTCATCGCATTATTCACCAAATTGAAGCTGGTATTTGCTGGATTAACACGTGGGGCGAATCGCCTGCCGAAATGCCAGTCGGCGGCTACAAGCAATCTGGTGTAGGCCGCGAAAATGGCTTAACCACACTTGGGCACTATACCCGTATCAAATCTATTCAAGTTGAACTTGGCGATTATCAAAGCATTTTTTAATGCCGCAATCGCTCTAAAACCTTCAACCTAAATCACATATGCCGAGCAGTCTTTATAGATTGCTCAGGCAAACTGTTAGTAAAAAAAGGATAGCTATGAATATTAAAGAATATGATTACATTATTATTGGCGCAGGATCTGCCGGAAATGTACTTGCTGCGCGTCTGACTGAAGACAAAGATACCACCGTTTTACTCTTAGAAGCGGGTGGCCCAGATTATCGCTTGGATTTCCGTACACAAATGCCGGCAGCTTTGGCCTACCCTCTTCAAGGTCGTCGCTATAACTGGGCTTATTTAACCGACCCTGAACCGCACATGAATAACCGCCGTATGGAATGTGGTCGTGGTAAAGGTTTAGGTGGCTCATCTTTAATTAATGGCATGTGTTATATCCGCGGTAACGCAATGGATCTAGAGCAATGGGCAACTCATAAAGGCCTTGAAAACTGGACTTATGCCGATTGTTTGCCTTACTACAAAAAAGCCGAAACTCGTGACATTGGTGGCAATGACTATCATGGTGATAACGGCCCTGTATCCGTTGCTACCCCGAAAAATGGCAATAATGTGCTGTTCCATGCCATGGTTGAAGCAGGCGTACAAGCAGGTTACCCACGTACTGATGACTTAAATGGTTACCAGCAAGAAGGCTTTGGTCCAATGGACCGTACAGTTACGCCTAAAGGCCGTCGCTCAAGTACTGCACGTGGTTATTTAGATATGGCAAAAGGTCGTCCAAACCTGACTATTTTGACTCATGCGACGACCAATAAAATCTTGTTTAATCAAAAACAAGCGATTGGTGTTGAATACATTATTGGTGCTGATCAAAACAACTTGCAACGTGCCTTGGTTAAACGCGAAGTATTACTTTGTGCAGGTGCAATTGCATCACCACAAATTTTACAGCGCTCGGGTGTGGGGCAAAGTACCTTCTTAAAATCAATGGATATTGATGTGGTTCATGATTTGCCAGGTGTAGGTGAAAACTTGCAAGACCACTTGGAAATGTACTTACAGTATAAATGTAAGCAACCTGTTTCTTTATACCCTGCTTTAAAATGGTATAACCAACCTGCCATTGGTGCTGAGTGGTTATTTAATGGTACAGGTATTGGCGCAAGTAACCAGTTTGAAGCGGGTGGATTTATCCGTAGTTCCGATGAGTTCAAGTGGCCAAACATTCAGTACCATTTCTTGCCAGTAGCTATTAACTACAACGGTAGTAATGCAGTAAAAGAACACGGTTTCCAAGCACACGTCGGTTCAATGCGCTCGCCTTCACGTGGTCGTATCAAACTTAAATCGAAAGATCCGTTTGAACATCCAAGTATCTTGTTTAACTACATGTCGACTGAACAAGACTGGCGTGAGTTCCGCGATGCAATTCGTATTACACGTGAAATCATGCAGCAACCTGCGCTTGATCCATATCGTGGTGAAGAAATTAGTCCGGGTAAACATTTGCAAAGTGATGCAGAGCTTGATGACTTTGTTCGTAACCATGCGGAAACAGCTTACCACCCGTCTTGTAGCTGTAAGATGGGCGAAGATGAGATGGCTGTTGTAGATGGTCAAGGCCGTGTACACGGTATGAATGGTTTACGTGTAGTTGATGCCTCAATTATGCCATTGATTATTACTGGTAACTTAAATGCAACCACTATTATGATTGCCGAGAAAATTGCAGACCAAATTCGTGGACGTGAAGCATTACCACGTTCAACTGCACCGTTCTATGTCGCGTCATAAAACCGTTAAGGGCATATTTCTTATACAGAAATATGCCCTTAATTTAATAGGTACTGCACAAACATTAATAAGAACTATGTATGACAAAAAATAAGCGGCTATAAGCTAAACATTTACACAAATATGGCATGAAATAAAAATTAATCTATTTTTATATGCAAATTACCATCAAGTGATTTAATTTTAACCATAATTATTTAAATTAATAATTTTCATATATTTATATAAAAATATCAGCAAAAAATAATCTTATAAAAGCTTAGTTTGATTAAATATAAATCATATTTATGATTTTGATAGAACCCATTTATTATAAAAATTGTCTTGTCAATGCAAAATTAGTCTAAAATATAGAGTGTTTGCGATAATCCCAAGTAATTTTTCTTTTTTTAAAGTTCTCTGTTTTGGAGAATTTTACTTTCGCATTTATATCCGTTTTGTCTGGATACGCTGTCTAGGTTTCCTCACACCTTAAGTGACTCAAATAACTTATTTTAAGGTTCCCCTTGCATGAAAAAGTTTTTGAAATACCTTCTGGTATTAATCATTATTATTTTAATTGCAGGTATTGTTTTCTTGTTTAGACCGATTGCGTCAAAACAAGTGCAAACTGCAAAAGATGAGCCAGTTGTTGATGCCGTTCTTGTTGGCGGCGGCATCATGAGTGCCACTCTCGGTACTTACTTCACTGAGCTTGAACCGAATTGGCAAATTCGTATGTATGAGCGTCTTGACCAAGTTGCTCAAGAAAGTTCAAACGGCTTTAACAATGCCGGAACAGGCCACTCTGGCTTTATGGAAATGAACTATACCGAAGAGAAAAACGGTAAGATGGAAATTGCCAAAGCTGAAAAAGTTGCTTCTCAGTTTGAAGTAGCAAAACAGTTCTGGTCATATCAGGTAAAACAAGGCGTTTTAGCTGAACCAAAATCATTCATTAACCCTGTTCCACACATTGCTTTCGTTTGGGGCGATAACGTTCAGTTCTTAGAAAAACGTTATGCTGCCATGATTCAAAGCCCGTTGTTCAAAGGTATGAAATTTACTGAAGACCCAGCTGTAATTAAGCAATGGGCACCTTTAGTGATGAACGATCGTGACCCAACTCAAAAAGTTGCAGCGACGCGTATGGAAGTTGGTTCAGACGTTAACTACGGTTCAATCACGAATCAGTTAGTGAAACACTTAAGCCAAAACCCAAATTTCAAATTACAGACTTCAACTGAAGTTTCTGGCATCAGCCAAAATGATGACAAAACTTGGACTGTAACTTTCAAAGATTTGAAAACTGGTAAAACAGATCACGTTAAAACACGTTTCGTGTTTATCGGTGCAGGTGGTGCAGCGGTTAAATTATTGCAACTTACTGGTTTACCAGAAGCGAAACAATATGCTGGTTTCCCTGTAGGTGGTGAGTTCTTAATTACTGATAACCCAGCAATTACTGCTCAACATACCGCAAAAGTATATGGTCGTGCTGAACTTGGTGCGCCTCCAATGTCTGTACCACATATTGATACACGTTATATCGACGGTAAAAAATATGTATTGTTTGGACCATTTGCAACCTATTCAAACAAGTTCCTGAAAAATGGTTCACAGCTTGATTTGCTTGCATCAACCAACAAAAACAACATTTTACCAATGACGACTGTTGGCTTGGAAAACCTTGATCTTGTTAAATACTTGGTGAGCCAAGTGATGATGTCAGACCAAGACCGTCTAAATGAACTTCGTAAATACTACCCAGATGCGAAAGCTGAAGACTGGCGTTTAAGCCAAGGTGGTCAACGTGTTCAGATCATCAAGAAAGAACCGGGTAAACCTGCGACACTTCAATTCGGTACAGAAATCTTTGCTTCTAAAGACGGCGCTGTAACTGCATTGTTAGGTGCGTCTCCGGGTGCTTCGACTTCTCCATACATCATGCTTAACTTGCTTGAAAAAGCTTTCCCTCAGCAAACTGAAGGTAAGTGGAACCAAAAGCTTCATGAAATCGTGGTTTCTTATAAGCAAGACTTGAGCAAAGACCCAGTGTTACTCGACAAAGTTCGTCAGTACACAAGTTCTACGCTTGGCTTGAACTATACATCTCCATTCAAAGCTGCAAACGATGAAACTGCTGCTGCCCCTGTTGCAAAAGCAAACTAAGTTTGAGGATGTATAAGTAAAATATCAAAAGGATGAATTTCGATTTGTCCTTTTGTTTTTTAGACCACAGTTGAGATATAGATTCGCTATGACGCCTTTAAACTCATCACCTCGCCTCTTATCATTTTGTTTTAAGCTCGTACTTGTTTTGCTACTGGCTTATCTTTTGTTAAGCGGATTTTATATGTGGATGATTGGTGGTACAGCCATTTACGTCAGCTCAGCCGTATTATTTATTATCACTGCTTATACGTTTAAGCTCGGCAAGTACCAGAAAATCTGTTCAGTTTTAAATGTGCTGCTAAGTGCAGCCGCGTTATATTTCAGTAGTACTCATTTATTTTTCTCCCCTCTCCAGTTCTTTATATTTTTACCTGCACTATTTTTTGTTCTACTGGCTTTTTCCCGCCTAAATAAACTTCGTAATGTATTTAAGGTTTTAATAGTGATCAGTTTATTGGTGTGGTCAGGTATACATTTTACACAGCTTGCTCAACTTCAAGCCTATTATAAAACACAGCATACCGGTGAAAGCTGGCAACAATATGGCGCTTTGTAAGATCGTTTTCATTCTATGTTTGCAAACCAATACACGCTCATTTTCACGTGAAATTCATCAGTAAAACTGAACATCATCTACAGAATTCCTTTTAAGAAAAAATTTTCATAACCATCTCATTTTTTTTGAAATATATCGAGCATATTAGTGATTGAATAGAATTCACCTACGCGTTAGATTACCTGAATTATTTTTCTCCCTTTATGTTGTAATTCTATGAAAATTTTAGATGGCGGTTTAGGCCGTGAATTGGCTCGTCGTGGCGCTCCATTTCGTCAACCAGAGTGGTCTGCTTTAGCACTTATTGAAGCACCAGAAACAGTAAAAGAAGTTCACCTAGACTTTATTAATGCTGGTGCAGAAGTCATCACAACTAACAACTACGCAGTTGTACCATTTCACATTGGGCAAGAACGCTTTGAAACTGACGGCGTGCGTTTAATTAAAGTTGCCATCGAACAAGCGAAAAATGCAGTTAAAGAAAGCGGCAAAAATGTCAAAATTGCAGGCTGCTTACCACCGTTATTTGGTTCTTACCGCGCCGACTTGTTCCAACCAGAACAGGCTAAAAACCTAGCTGAGCCTATCATTAACACATTGGCACCAGAAGTAGATTTCTGGCTCGCTGAAACCCAGTCTTGCTTAAAAGAAGTTGAAACAGTGCATGCCTTGTTACCACAAGATGGTAAGGACTATTGGGTGTCATTTACGCTGCAAGATGAAATTAAACAAGAACAAGCGTTACTTCGTTCAGGCGAAAACATGCAGCAAGTGGCTGATTTCATCAAACAATCCAATGCCAAAGCAGTATTGTTTAACTGCTGCCAACCTGAAGTGATCTTGCAAGCGATTAATGAAATTAAAGGACTCATTCCTGAGTCTGTACAAATTGGCGCCTATGCCAACGCTTTCCCACCGCAAGATGATAGTGCTACAGCCAATGATGGCTTAGATGAAATTCGTAAAGACTTAGATGCTCCAGCTTATCTTGGTTTTGCTAAACAGTGGCAGCAAGCAGGTGCAAGTCTGGTTGGTGGTTGCTGTGGTATTGGACCAGAACACATTGCTGAACTTTCTCAATTTTTTAAAGAATAAATACCATGTCTGCTGCCAAAATCGGATTGTTGTCTCTTACAGCGCTGGTATTTAGCTCTATGGTGGGGTCTGGTGTATTTAGCCTTCCCCAAAATATGGCTCAAGTTGCCAACGGCTCTGCCCTTCTTGTTGCATGGCTCATTACTGGGGTCGGCATTATTTTCTTAGCCCTGTCATTGTTGCATTTAACCCGTCAACGACCAGATCTAGACGGCGGTATTTATAACTATGCACGGGAAGGATTTGGAGATCTCATCGGGTTTTGCTCGGCGTGGGGTTATTGGTTATGTACCACCATTGGTATTGTCGGCTATGTGGTCATTGCCTTTTCAGGCGTTGGCATGTTTACCGACAGCAAAGACCATATTATTTTTGGTGAAGGTAACACGCTCTACTCTCTGATTGGTTCAAGCATTTTTGTATGGCTGGTGCATTGGTTAGTGAGCCGAGGTATTAAAGAAGCCGCTGTTGTAAATTTGCTGGCGACCATTGCCAAAATTATTCCAATGGTGGTTTTCATCTTCTTTACGTTTATTGCCTTTAAGTTTGATTTATTCAAACTCAACTTAAATGACTTCTCTTTAAAAGTTCCACTTTGGCAGCAAGTGAAAGATCTGATGCTCATTACCCTTTGGGTATTTACGGGTATTGAAGGTGCTGTGGTTTTATCATCGCGTGCAAAGAACCGTAATGACATTGGTAAAGCGACGATTTTAGGTGTGTTACTGGCGTTAAGTTTTTACGTCATGGTGACAGTACTGGCTTATGGTGTGGCAAGTCGTGAAGCCCTTGCAGGCATGCATAACCCATCAATGGCGACCATTTTGCAGCAATTGATCGGCTTACCGGGTACCATCATTATTACCATCGGGCTGATTATTTCAGTTTCATCTTCTTATTTAAGCTGGACGTTATTTGCGACCGAAATTCCATTTTTAGCCGCAAAAAATGGTGCATTCCCGAAATTATTTTTAAAGAATAATCAGAACAATGTACCGATTTCATCACTTTGGCTCACTACTATTGTGGTACAAGGCTCCCTCATTGCAGTGTATTTTTTCAATAAAAACTACACTCAGCTTTTATTGATTTCATCAGTGATGATTTTGCTGCCTTATTTTCTGGTGTCGGCTTTTTATCTTAAAGAATCGATTCGCCATAAACGCACGCCGCATATTGCGATTGCAAGTGTCGCTTCAATCTATGCACTTTGGCTGCTCTACGCGGCAGGTTTAGACTTGCTGCTGTTGTCTGGCGTGTTGTATTTGGTTGGCTTAGTTATTTTTTCAATCAGCTACTTTGAGCATAAAAAATCGCTCAAACAAAATCAGCTTAATTAATCATTTCAACCACTGTTGAGCTATTTCAGCAGTGGTTTTCTAAAAAAATTCTATTTTGAAAGCTGCGACTGCTTTAAATGCAACCTTAAAATACGACGTAATTCTAAAATTGCCTCTGGTGAGGTTTGTATTGAATGCCCACCTTTAATAATCAGCTCGGACTGCTCCCCACCCAAATGTGAACTTTGATACGGTACAATCCCATCACTGCTTTTTAACTTATCCGTCGTACCATTTATATTACCCATAATCGAGTGATAGACCACGTCGGACGATGGCTGAATGGCTTGCGTAAGTTGCATAAAGCTAGAAGAGCGACTTAAATTACTCGCTCCGTTTTCAATTAAACCTTTTCTGAGTTTTGTATTTTTCTCATCTCTCATTTCGACCGCAATAAAAAAGTCAGCAGGCAAACGAATGACACGGCGAGCAATTTGGGTAAACCATCGATCAGCATAGTCTGTACCATGATGCGGCGCCGAAACAAAAACAACCCGCTTAAAATACGGCAAAGTCTTGAACTGAAAACGCTCTCGAATAACAGGATTTTCCTTTAACCGATTTAGCTGTGCTTCATTCATTTTTTGCATGGCTTGCTCTGAAATATCAGCATCACTTACCAATAAACGACTGATCACGCCGCCCATACTATGCCCAACCAACACTGCATCATGTGCAGCATAGCTGTCTTTGGCAACATTTTGAAAAGCCTGATTCAGCAATGAATAAATCTGAAAACGACTTTCAAAAATCGGCATATTGGTTGAATAAAACACTTGCCAAACTTGATAGTTTTTTCTTAATTCAGCATCGCCCATAATGTCATTGGTTAGACTTACCCATGCTTCTGGGCTACTCGCTAAACCATGAACAAACACAATAATTTTTTTATTGGGGTTAAAAGGTTCCAGCATATATAAATGCGGCATGATTAAATTGGCTTCTTTATTAATTAAAGACCAATAACCCGCTGCCCCTAAATTATATTTCGACAGCCACAATCCATAAGGCGCCGAATAGTTTGCAGTGAGCGGATAGTCCACACCTTCAACTTTTACACGGTCCTGCCGATAAGGGTCAAACATGGAAATTTCCAAATCTGCCCCAGCAATGACTTGATCGGCTGTGGCCTTTTGTTTTGGGTAGGCAATGGCAGTCACTGGAAAGAAGCGTGGTAAATGTATGTTCGGATTGCTCTGGTGAGCGTAAAAAGCATCGGGGTCTAAAATGAAACCATGATTTACATCATGCTCCTTACGCCCCACGATAAACTCGGCACCTAAACCATCCTTACGGTTGACAGTATTAAACCCTGAAAAGTTCATGTTATAGCTAGAGCGAAAGGTATCGACTTCAATGTTTTGTACATCTACTGCATGATCAAAGTTGACTTGGTACTCATGCCCATCTGCTTTTAGTAAAGGTGGAAAATGAAGCGTATTTAAATGATTAAAATACGTGGTCATGAGCTTTGACAAAGCCACGTTATAAAAAATACGCACCTGATTTTGCCGATGGTCAAATACCCGATCGAACGGCGACTCCTCAGAGTCAAACAAATAAACATAGCTATAACGCAAGCTTTTATCAAACAGTGCTAACTCTTGCTCGACACAACGATTATTTTTACTACCCACATTACACTGGCTACTACGTCCCACATCTAAAGCTTTTGCCAAGTAAATTTCACTCAGTGCGGCATAACGCTCTTCTCGGCTGCTATTTTCAGACAGCCCCTGAATTTTCTTTAAACAATCATCAAAATTTTGCAGACAAGACTTTTCATTTTCTTTGACCAAATACAGTAAGTTTTGGGTTTGATGACTTAAAGTATTGTCGGTCAAAATGCTTTCATTTTTACTTTTTAAAGCGCTGCTTAAGTTACTTTCTTTTAAATGAATGACCTGACAACCGCTGAGCAGTCCCATTATTGCAAGCACTAAATAATGGCCGGATTTTGTCATTGTGCATTCCTTTATCGAATGTATTTCCCCATTCCTCATTATGCCTGTAAAGCTGTGAACGAACAATTTCAGCTCAGCTTCAATGGTGCTTTACTAAAAAAATAAAAGCCCGAATTTTTTAAATTCAGGCTCTTTCAATAGCTTTGTTTAAGCTTGTTTAAACTTCTGCTGTGAAGCCAAATAAGAAAAATAAAGGATAGGTAAAATAAACGGCGCTACACTCCAAAAGTCAAAATAGACATAAAGCACAGCCCCCATAAAAGCACCAATCACAAAGCCAATCACAATACTGGCACTTTTCAATAAACTTGCCCGATTGGCCTCATTATTATTTTTAAGTAAGTTGGCAATATCAATCCCAAGCTGGGTGGTGTTGCCTGTCATCATGGTACTTGGGCTAATATTTTTAATGAGGGTTTTACTTGAAGTATTACGAATCGCCAAAGCAATTAAACCGAGGCCACCCGTGATTGCAACCGTAATCGCATCGGCATTTTTAAATGGCTCAAAGTAAAGCCCAGCAGCCATAAAAGCAAAGAGAAAAATAGCTTCAAACAAAAATAAATAAGACAGTGTTTTATGTTTAGCCTGACTACGGTCAATTAAAAGTTTGGTAATCACCACCGTCACAATAAACAATGGAATAGCCGCAAGTTTAATCCAGACACCTGCACCACCCTTCACCAAAGCCGCTCCTGCCAGCACCAAGTTACCCGTTACATGGGCGGTAAAAAAACCAAATAACGCAATAAAGCCAATGGTATCAATTGCCCCGCCTACCATAGTCAGTAAAACAGGATCTCGACATAGTGCCCATGTACTTTGTGTCTCTTGTTGAATTGAGGTCTCTGGCATTACACTTCCTATCAAATATTGGTTTTTTAATTAGAAATTTTTTGTCAGAAATTTAATATAAATTTCGATCTTTAATAACAACAGATCTTTATGTAAAAACCTAGCTGTTCATTTTAAGTCAGAGTGTATTTAAACAAGATACAATGTATTGGACTTTTTATTTTAAAAGCTAAGGTATTTTAAATGCATCACTAAGATGCATTTAAAAAATTATCTGTCTGTTGAGCTTGTTTATAAGCATTAATAAACTGGGTTTGCGGTATCTCTTGTTTAGGGGCACTACAAGTTACTTTCTGTTCGGCAGCTTTTTTATCCCGCTCTTCTCCACTGGCACTACGACGTGATTCATAGACCCTTCTTTGACGGAAATAACTAAATGGTTCTACGTTACTTAAAAAACCATACTTAGAGTCATGAACATAATTTAAATAGAATTTTTTAATATCATCATTGACATCTTTATTCCAACTCTCAAATTGCCAATCTTCGATACTAATCATATATTCATATGCAGTTGAGACAGGTGAAAAAACTCTAAAAATATTAAAACCATCTTTCTTAGAAGCAGTTGCTTCTTTTAGTTTCTTCAATCTTTGCATTTCAGTTGCCATATCGGATGGGCCAACTGGTATGTATTCACGGAATTTATTTTCCTGACGTACACGCTGACTCACAGAAAGCTCATTTCCAGCACGGGCAATGGTACCATATGCACTGTAGTAAAGTTTCATACACCCTTTAATCTGCTCTTGAACACTTCCTTGACTCGGCGTAGCTGCTTTTACAGCATCATAATATTTTTGAGAATCTGGTTGAATTTCAAACTGTTCAAAAACCTCGGAATGTCCTTTTTTCAATTCATCATAACTATACATTTTGACACCTGCTTGTAAGGCATCATCTAGCATATGTTTTAACGGAATTCGGGCAAAATTGTCATTTACTCCCTGACCCCCTGGTTCATAACCACCACCCACGTCAGAATGTACCCCCGGATATACCACCTCTTTCCAGTTACTGTTTGCTAACTTATTGTCTTTATGAATAACATCTACTGGGAAAGCAAAACGAACCTCATTACCAGCGATATAATGTGAACAGTTTTGAACTCGCTCATCTACCACTAAATCACGTTCTAAAAAAGGTAAGCTATTGCTTAAATTTGTAGCAGGCAAACCAAATGAAGCGACCGTATCGAAAATTCCTAAAAACTTAAATTCAATTGGATATTTGCCTTGTCCATAGGTAAGCCCATCGCAGTTTGATTCACACTGCCCTATAAATTGATTTGTAAATGCACGGGCAAGTGCAGCACCACGCGAAAAACCAAATACAGAAATATTAATTTTCTTAATGAGTCTATGATCTTTTAAGTTTTTGTCGACTTCTGCAAAGCTATAATTCTTTTTTTCACCTACATATTTTTTAACGTCTTTTTCTAGCTTTTGTGCATTAAAAGTCAAGATTTGTTTTAAGGCATCATTTAACTGGTCTTCACCATAATCTAGTCGTCTTGCACCACCTAAACCAACGCCCATACCTAACAGACTATAGTGATCCTGAAAGCTAGAAATCGCTCTTTGAAAGATATTTAACTCAGCATTAAATCTGGTTCCAACACCAGAAATATAAATAGCGTAATTGGGCGATATTTTCGTGTTTTTATCGGCCATTTCCTTGTCTCTTAATGTTTGAGCATTACGCCATAATCGAGCAGGATTGGACCATTTTTTTTCTTTTTTATCAGCATCCTCATTATTTCCAGTACCATCAAAAAATACTGAAATATTCACGACATCATGACAATCTTGCTTAGAGGATGGCTGATCATTTGAAATATCATTATTTAAATTAACGACACGTTGTAAATTATCACTAATCATTTATCTGTATGCCTTTTTATTTATTATGAATCTTCTTCCAGATTTCAGTTCGCCAATCTAATCCCTTTTGAATAGGTTCAGGCCAATCATTTGAAGTTGATATTTCAACCGTATCATCCGGATAAATATGTACTGCTAAATATTTTTTCCCTTTCAATTGTTCTTTTGTAAGAAGAACTTGGTTCTTCGCTACATGCTTTCTTTTACTATTCGTCTCGCCCCATGTAACTATCTGTGGCCCTATCTTTACACTAGAGGTATTTGTTCCACCTCCAAATCCACCACCTATTTCAGAACCATTCAACTCCACCATGTAACTTGTATAACTTGGATCATAATTAAAAGATGTTGTTGCCATATAATAACTCGCATTTGGACCAATACCTGCACAACCAGCTGCACTCAACATTAAACTTATTGGTAATAACAATATTTTCTTTAAACTCATTTCACTAAACCTCACTCTACAACTCAATTATCAAATTTATAAAAACTTATGATTTTTATAAATTTAAGAACTTATAATAATTACCTTAACTACATTACTAAAATCATATTCATATAATAGCTATCTCGTTCATGTATAAATATTTACATTCACTTTAGGTAAATTATCCAAATAATATCTATTATTCCTCACTTTTTATTTTTTCTCTCCACTTCATCCCTTTTTCTGTTGGGTCAGGCCAATTGTTAGAAGTCGTTATCTCAACTGTATCATCAGGGTAAATATGAGCTGCTAAATACTTTTTAGCTTTTAACTGCTCTTTCGTAATAATCACCTGATTTTTAGCAGTATGTTTTTCACCCGTATTTGAATCTTTCCATGTAATGATTTGCTCTCCCACTTTAATTGGGTTAGTAGATATTGCTTTACCAAATCCCCCACCAATTTCAGATCCATTTACTTCCATCATATAATCTGTATATCGAGGATCATATTTAAAAGATGTTGTCGCCATATAATAAGTTGCATTTGGACCAAAACTAGCGCAACCAGCCATACTTAACATCAAGCTCATAGGCAATAGTAATATTTTATTTAAAATCATAGTGTTTATTCTCTTTACTGTCTTAATTGGCCTAATAAGCTAAGACCTTTTTCTGTAGGCATAGGCCAGTTATTTGAAATCGTTATTTCTACGGTTTCATCAGGATAAATATGTACTGCTAAGTATTTTTTCCCTTTTAACTGCTCTTTCGTAAGAATAACTTGATTCTTTGCCACATGCTTTTTTTTACTATTTGTTTCTCCCCATGTAATGACTTGTGAACCAATCTTAACTGGAGAAGTATTCATGCCTCCACCAAATCCTCCTCCAATTCCCTCACCATTTATCTCAGTCATATAAGCATGGTAAGAAGTAAAATATTGAAAGGATGTTGTACCCATATAATAAGTCGCATTTGAACCAAGGCTAACACAGCCTACAAGACTGAATATCAAACCAAATATTAGTAATAATCTATTCGACCGTTGCATTTTATTCATCATAAAATTTATTAGCTCGCATTTGCTACAAGTTGGACCATCACTTCATCCATAGATATTTTTTTATCTTTTAAGCGTTCTAGTTTTTGATTTAACCCTTTATCTGTTAAAAAGTTTTCTTTATAAATCAATTTTAAACAAATAAAATTTAAAATATCTCGTGTACCAAATAAGTTATACGCTCTAGCCTCAGGAATAGATTTAATAACAAATTGATATAATTCATTATCTGTCATATCACTAATAAGAAATTCATTATTGAGTTTTAAATAATAAATAAGATTATCAGGGAAAGTTGCCTCAACCATCATTTCTTCTTGTTCAACAGTAAAATGTAAAGGAACTTGCACATAAGGTAATTGTTCAACCCGTTCGTTTATTCCCCAAATTACTTGAAGTTTTCCTAACCTATCCCAATACCACCAACTTTGAATAGGAGTAAGTAAGTCTTTAATCTGCTGAGCATTGAATACAGGTCCTTCGACATACAAAGTTTTATTTTCTTTATGGCCAACCAAGGTAGCCAAGATTACAGGGTCCCAAAATGCCAAAAACATTTCGAGTCCACCTTCAAATTTTACTTCTAAAAATTTTCGTAGGTGTTCAAACAAATAATTGAAGGACAAAGGGCTTACTATAATTGTCATGCGAGGCGTGCCTGCAATATTTTGTTGTATCCATTGCCATTCTTGTGATGAAAAATCTTGAGGGAGTTGAAGTAAATGAGGAGACACCGCTTTTGCTTGCTCACCACTCGCTTCTAACAAAAGGCATTTTTGACGTAGATGCTCAAATTTCTTTAAGAAACTATTATCTTGTGCAGCATCTGCAAGTGCAAAAACGTTTAATCCAACTTCTGCTAAAGAGTGTTGCTGGAATGTTTTAAAAAATGTCTGAAGCGGTAATTTAGCAGCCATTTATCGACCATCCCCTTTGTTTACAAATGCACCTTTTTGTGCTGCTCGTCTCGCCAAACATTCCCAACACACGTTATTTGGAAAAATCGGTAAGGACGGTGCTTCACTTGCCCCAGTTGTAAAAAGGTGTTGACCCGCCTTGGCTGTAAATTTTTGCGGAGTAATTACTGTTACACCTGATGCATCAATTCTTAATGCACTCTCTTTAGCCCTTAAGACAATTTCTTTAGGACTATTGATTTCAACTTTTCCTTCTGATGAAGTAATTTTGATATCTAATCTTGCAGATGCATCTAGTACATTATCTTGAGCCTGAATATCAAACTTACCTTTAGCAGCATAAATTTTTAAATCTTCTTGTCCTGCAAATAAGCTTACTTTTTTTCTTCGCATTTAAAATCAGACTTTCATCTGTACTTGTATTAATAGATTTTCCACTACCAAGCGTAATGCTTTCAGATGCTTGAATATGGATATCTTTTCCTGATGTTAAACCAATACTTTCAGGAGCAGCTAAAAGTATGAGTGCATCTTTCATGGCTTTTAGGTCTTTCCATTGAGATTCTATTTTTTTGATATAGATCTCAACATTTTGAAGCATATCTGCTGCCTCAGCTTGCTGCTTACCTGCATATTCAGATAAAGCTTTCATACGCTCTAAACCATCGGAAAGATTTTCAATGGCTTCTTTTGCTTCGAGTTGTGTTTTTTGAGCACCCGGTTGAATGAAAGTTGAAACATATAGTCCTTTACTACGAATCGCACCAGCTAAATCAGACCTTAATTCAAACCCTTGACCTCTTCCTTCACTTGTCGCGCTGTCTTTAGGATGACTTAAGTTACCTAAATTTAACTGACTCGCCCCATGACTACTGTGGAGTTGAGTACTAATTTGTCCAGTCGTATCATCAAAACGAAGTTGGTTAAATCCAGACCCGCCGACCTCTTTAGAGCGAATACCACTTAACTTTTTTGTATCGGGTAGCTGACCTTTAATATCAAATTTGGTAGGTGACCGTTGCCCTTCATGAATGCGCCCTGTAACAAATGGACGGTCAATATTTCCATCAAAAAAATCTATTACAACAACCTCACCCACCCTTGGCAAAAAGCGGGCACCGTATCCTTCCCCTGCCCATGGCGTTAATACATCTACCCAAGCCGAGTCAGTATCATTGTCATTACTTCCTGCACCTCCATCATGTTGGTGATCATCGGTACGGGTAAATAAAAAACGAACCTTGATACGTCCCCATTCATCTACATGAATTTCTTCACCATCTAAACCCACTACTTTGGCTCGTTGCACATGGGCCGAGGGACGATGTATTAATGGCTCAAACTCTGGAACAATATCGATATAACGGCGTACAACCATGAGTTCATTGGCTTGTCGTTCTTGCGCTCGATCATGGCTGACTTGCCAATGGCTCAAACTTAATAGTTGCTCAACTTGATCCCGTATATCTTTAGGCAGGTTATTTTGGTTATAAAACCGCTTACTTAAAATCAAAAACTCTTTATCAGAAATTTCATGATTTCTTTCAAGCTCAGGATGTTCATTTAACTGAAACCAATAACCAACTTGAGCATCTCGTACACTACTTTGAGCAATAAAATATTTTGCCTGTAAAGCTTGATATTGATTTAATTGCTTATTTAGTTTTTCAATCTGACTGTTACTTGAAGTAGTTGCCTGATCTTCTCCGTTCAGGTCCGTAATCCAAGCAGGTGACATTGTCCATGCTTGTTCAAGACTTAAACTTTCATTGTCACGCTGTGAACTATGCTGATGTGCACTTAAAACACTGCCACTTGCATCTTCTTGACTTAAATTATCCGCTTGCCAACGTTGAAGATGGATTGCGGTGGGTTGCAACTGTCTTTGTGCAATAAAACTGGTAATACTGTCATTTTGTTCAGTTGCATTGCTTCTATGATAGCGAATAGCTCGGCGCTCTAAGATTTTATACTCATGATTATGATCAATAAGACGTAACTTCTGAGGCTCAATCGTCTGGCTATTGCTCAAGACCATAGTCTCTGATTCATCAATTAACCAGTTGATGCCCTCTTCGCGCATGAGACGGGTTAAATATGCATAATCACTTTCATTTGACTGCATAGAAAAAGGTCGAACATCATAATTCTTAGTTAAGCCAGTGCTATCTATTTGTAAACTTGCGGCAAATAAGGGGCTTTTGTTTTGCCATTCTTTAAAAATAATCTCAATTATTTCTACCGCACTTTTGTTCATAAACACCCGACTATTACGTCGTTTGTGCCATAAACTGGTCGCATCTTGCATAGTCAGTTTATATAAGCAAAGAGCGCCATCACTTTGCCCTTGACTCGCCCCTGTAATAATTCCTGTCGTTCTAAATAATTTACCCGAATCTGTTACTTGTTCTATTGCAACCTGACAACCAATAAATTGTTTTAAAGAAATATAAGGATTTGTTGATAAACAAATCAGCTCCGCAGAGAGACCTTCATTAATTGCATGAAAACCATCAATACGTTGTAAAAAAACCTGACTATTTATTTCTGGATTGGCAAAATAAATATGTAGTGCCCGTTTTTGTGAAGCAAAACCAATTTTATCTAAGAAATCAAAAACATTATTTAACATTGTTATTTTAACCACAAATTAACTTACTTATATTAACAAACAGATACAAAATCATCAAATAAGCAAACATGCTTATTTTTAATAAATTAAAATAAAATCAACAATATAAATATAATAATATTTTTGTATTAAAAAGTTATCTTAAATAAATTATTTCACTTGATTGAATAAATATCCTGCAATATTTTTATTATTAATTAAAAATAAAAAATTATTAAAATTTTATTTAATAATATTCATTTCAAAAACATAAATGCTTTTATCGTCAAATCGATTTGGCCTCTAAAACCGCTCCGACTATGATGAAACTGTGACTTTTACTCAAAATGCGTAGCCGCTGGACATAGTCGCGCGACCTGTTTGTGTATTTATCACCGTTTAGAACGCCAATATTCCCCAAAACTCATGCATAAGCTTAGAAAGTTAAGTCTACAAAGCCCAGAATTGCCGCATGATTTTGTAAAAACCATGCTTCGAACGATGCAAAAGTGCCAGTCATAAAGTTACGATTTGATTAAAGCAAATCGGCTAAATTCCTAATTTCTTCCATCACCGCCTTACACGCAGGCGTTAAATAGCCATGTTTAGAAATAGACAAAGAAATATAGCGCTTGAGGGCAGGGTTAATAATTTTTGCGGCTTGAATTGAGGTGTATTGGCTGGCCTTCTTTAATGCTTGCGGCCCCAACATGGTATACATGCGAGATTCGGAAACCAAATGGGTTTGTAGACTAATCGAGTCAGCCTCAAAAACAATGTTCAGCTCTACCCCATTTTCATAAGCCATGTGGTCTAAAAAATTGCGCCAGTTACTTGGTCTACAAAACGTGACCAGAGGTAACTCACTTACTTTTTTAAAGTCGACTTCATTGGCCTGAGTGAGCGCATCTCCTTCACAGCCGACCAAGTAAGTATCGGCTTCGGTAAGGTAAACATCGCCTTGTTTAGGTGTCGGATTAAACCGATAGAGAATGGCTAAATCGACGCTGCCATCTTCCAGCCATTTTTCTAAATGCACCCCTTGCCCCTCACGCACCGACAGTTTAATTAAAGGATATTTCTCTTGAAGCACTTTATAGAGAGTCGATAACAACGGATGCGCAGTAGACGGCAAACTGGCAATACGAACCGTACCAATCGGGGTATCGGTCGAGTGCAAAATTTCGTTATTGAGTTGGTCGGTCACGTTCAGCCATGAACGAATTTTAGGAAGTAAATGCTGGCCTAAATCGGTGAGTTCTACGCCGCGGCCAGTTCGGTTAAACAAACGTCCACCACATTGCGCTTCAAGCTCGTTCATTTGCCGACTGATTTGCGGTTGGTTAGTATTATGCAGCATCGCGACTTTACTTAAGCTACCGAGTTCCACCGCGTCTAAAAATATTTTCCATAATTCATAATTCATCGATTCTTCCTAAATCGTAAATAGGCAACATTTTGAGCCATACATTTTCAGTATAACTGAAATTCAAGAATTGGTAATTCCTACATAGCTCACCTATTTCTATACTCCAATCATGTTCTCTACAACACGATTTAAGTCAGATTAAGAACCAGAGAATATTTAATTACACTGTATAGGAAGTACGATTATGAGTTTAGATTTACGTGGATTAACCCCAGCACCTGTGACTCCTTTTACCCGTGACGGACAAGTAGACCATAATGCAATTCAACGTTTAGGTTCATGGTTAGGCAGTATTGATGGTGTGAAAGGCTTGGTTGTTCTTGGGCATGCAGGTGAAGGAACATTCTTGTCGCAAAAAGAACAAATGCAGGTCATCGAAAGCTTTGTTAAATCTGTAGATGACAAAATTCCGGTAATCGCAGGGATTACACTCGAAGGTACTTCGGTTGCAGCAGAAGAAGCAAAACGCGCAGTCAGCGCGGGTGCTTCGGCAGGTTTGATTTACCCTTCACACGGCTGGTTGCGTTTCGGCTATCAAAAAGGCGCACCGCAAGACCGCTATAAAGCGATTTATGAAGAAAGTGGTTTGCCATCTATTTTATTCCAATATCCAGATGCAACGAAGGCCACTTACGACCTAGACACTCTACTTGATATTTCTGCACAGCCAGGTGTATTTGCCATGAAAAATGGTGTGCGTAATATGCGTCGCTGGGATGTCGAAATCCCGATTATTCGCCGTGAACGTCCAGACTTACAGGTGTTGACATGCCACGATGAATATTTGCTTCACACCATGTTTGATGTAGACGGCGCTTTGGTTGGCTATGGCAACATTGCTCCTGAACTGTTAATTGAAATGATTAAAGCAGGTAAAGCTAAAGATTACGCTAAAGCTCGTGCGATTCACGATCAATTATTACCAGTGACTCGCAATGTTTATCACCGTGGTTCTCACATGGAAGGCACGGTCGCGCTGAAACATGCACTGGTTGCTCGCGGAATTTTGGACCATGCCACTGTGCGTTCGCCACTGCTTCCACTTGCAGATGGTGCTGAGCAAGAAATTCATGATGCGATGCGTCAAGCCGGAATTGGCAAGGTCGATTTAACCCAAGCCGTTGCTTAAATTCCATTCGGGCTAGCATATACGCTAGCCTTTTTTTCCTGTACGCTGCCTGAGGCCAAACATCGGGCATGTCTCTTAAAAACAATAATAAAAAGCATGCAAACTGTGGTGAACAGGTAGTGCGAAATAGAACAACAAAACTACGAGGAATGTAGTGATAAGGAGATATAAGATGACAAATCTAGCGGATGTAGAACAAATTAGTCATCATCAAAAAAATGCGGAAATTATTGCAAGACTCGAACGACTACCCGTCACCGGACGATTGCAATTTATGCGAATTACCATTGGTATCGCGACCTTTTTTGACGCTTATACTGTTCTTGCGATTGCCTTTGCTTTACCCCAACTCATAACCGAATGGCACCTGACGCCTGCCTATGTCGGCGCGATCATTGCTGCGGGCTATGTTGGGCAACTGGTCGGTGCGATCTTTTTTGGTTCTCTTGCCGAAAAAGTCGGTCGTTTAAAAGTGCTGTCTTTTACCATTTTACTGTTTGTGGCAATGGACATTTCTTGTCTTTTTGCTTGGAGCGGAATGTCGCTGTTAATTTTCCGTTTCTTACAAGGTGTTGGAACAGGCGGTGAAGTGCCCGTTGCGAGTGCCTATATTAATGAGTTTATTGGTGCAGAAAAGCGCGGTAAGTTTTTCTTGCTCTATGAAGTTTTATTCCCACTCGGTCTTATGTTTGCAGGCATGGCGGCATTTTTCCTGATGCCAATTTACGGCTGGAAAGTCATGTTTATTGTGGGTTTAATCCCCTCAATCTTGGTCATTCCTTTACGGTTTTTCTTGCCTGAGTCACCACGCTGGCTTGGTTCCAAAGGCCGTTTTAAAGAAGCCGATCAAGTGGTTAAAAGCTTTGAAGACGGTGCCATCAAAAGCAGTAAAACTTTGCCTGAACCTGTGGTTAAAGAAATTAACCCGCAAGGCATGGCAAAAACCGACTGGCGCGAGCTGTTCCGTGGCATTTACCGCAAACGAACCTTTACCCTGTGGGGCATGTGGTTTTGCGTGTATATGGTGAACAATGCCATGGTGACTTGGCTGCCATCTCTCTACAAACAACACTTTGGCTTGTCGCTGCAAACCAGTTTAGGTTATGGCTGGATTACCTCGGGTGTGGGTGTGATTGCATCTATTATCTGTGCCTTAATGATTGATAAAGTCGGCCGCCGTCCTTGGTACAGTGCAGCGTTTTTCTTGGCGATTATTCCACTCATGAGCCTCTCGATTTTAGGTGCAAAATCGGCGATGGAAGTAGTGATTTTAGCAACACTGAGTTATGCCATTTTGCAAACCATTTCCTTCTCTTTATACCTTTACGCTGCAGAACTTTACCCAACTCGCCTACGTGCGATGGGCATTGGTTTTAGTACCGCATGGTTACGTGCCGGCTCTGCAATTGGGCCTGTTATGGTGGGCCTCGTGGTTGGTGGTTACGGCATTCAATATGTGTTTAGTGTGCTTGCCGTTGTGGCGCTCATTGGTGGTCTAGTGACCTTCTTGTTTGCTATTGAAACCAAAGGCCAAGTGCTCGAAAAACTCTCTCCTTAATTCATCCATTTCATAAAAAGCTTGCCTAACCTCAGCGTTAGGCAAAGGGCTTATTCATGCTTAAAAAGGAATTTAAAATGAATAAATATTTGCTATGGGGCTGTATTGGTTTAGGCAGCGTGAGCAACGCATATGCAGAGCTTCCTCAACAATTTGGCAAGCTAGAATTAAAACTTAATACCCGTTACTGGAACGATGAGGGCACGGCCCACCCTACGCTTGCTAACCCTTCACCTTCATCTAGTGAATATGAACAAAGTGCCTTAGGCCTTGAGTTAAATTATCAGTCACCCTACATATGGGACTGGCTTGGGGTAGATGGCTCACTCTATGCAGTCACCAAGTTATTTGACTCTGGCAAGCCTAGCGCTCAGCTTTTAGAGGTCGAAAATAACGGCAAGCTTGATCAAAACTTTGCAACTTTAGGGCAGCTCTACATCAAGGCAAAACTGGGCGACAAAGGCGAAATTAAATTAGGTCGCCAATTGCACGATTCACTGTTACTTAAAAGCACCAATAACCGCGCAGTGCCCGACACTTTTTCGGGTGCCAGTGGTCAGTTTCAATTGAATGATCAGCTACAGACCTATATGGCCTACTATGACCGCTGGAAACCGCGCAGCATGGACTCTTTTGAAAAACTGGTGACTGAAAATGACGAGCGAATTGATTATGTCGGTTTGCTTGGTGCCAAGTATCAATACAAAAACTGGAGCGTGAATGCCGAATATTTAAATAGCAAAGATTATTTAAAAAAGTACGGGGCGATTGCTCAATATAAATTTCCCTTGCATGGCTTGGTGTGGACATTTAACACAGGTGCTTTTTTCTCGCGTGATGATGGCAAGCTGTTTAAATGTGGTGCCGAAACCGAGCTGGACTGTGTCAAAGGCCAAGACATTAACAACCGTGGCAATGGTTATTTTGTAGATGTAAATCTAGCCAAGAATAATCTTGAAGGTGGCATTGCTGTTTCAAAGTTTGATGGTTTTTGGATTGAAGATAACTTTGCCGTGCACTCCGCCCGCAACTCAGTTTTAACGCAAGACCACGGTACCAATCCGTTTCCGACTTCTGCGACCATTGGCCCCGACTTTACCAATAATGATGAAACCGCAATTGCCCTGCGCTTGAAATATAACTGGAAAGACTACGTCAAAGGTTTAAAAACCGAAGCGAAGTATATTTATGGCTTTGGCGCTCACCAAAGTAACATTAGCAGTGATATTGAGGGTAAAGAGCATTACTTTGACTTTACGGTGAGTTATGCCCTGCCGTGGGTGAAAAACTTAGATGTGCGTTATTCATTTTTGCATTATGAATCAAAGTTTGAAAATGCAAACCTAGGTGAAAAAATAAATGGTATGACCCGTAAAGATTGGGACCAGCACCGAGTATTAATTAATTACCGATATACATTTTAAGTTCAAGCTAAGCTCAACGCTTAGCTTTAAAAACCGCCTTTCCGCTTATGGAATTAAGCTAGATATGCTTTTGTGGCAGTCAAAAAATGTTTTATAAGCAAATCTCTTAGTCACTGCAAATTTTTCTATATTTGTTTTATAAGCAGGTTCATCATAGGCTTTATCTATTAAAGAGAATTCATATTTGGTGTAATCATTGTCCTTATGAGGATTCTGACGGAGTGTTTCTAACTGATTTGTTTTACTTATCCCATCTTGGCGCGCTTTCATAACGTAATCAGCAATATCAAATGCAGCTCTACACAATAATCCTTTTTTTTCGATGGCATATCTCTGATTTTCCATTTCGATTAAATCATCTTTACTTGGAACTCCTTTGCTTAGCCCAAGTTCTCTAAAAGATCTACTAGAATTCCAGTTAATACTATTAAATATTCCATCATCTGGTTCTCTACTGTTCTTTAATGCATCGATAAGATATTGATCGCGGTTACCTAAGATATAAGTATTTAAATCATTATCTAATAAAATAACCAGCATATTTTTATTAAAACGGTCATAAGCAATATAACTTTGTATATGTTGTTCCAAAATTTCATTATTCTTTTGCCAAAAAAATGTCGTTATCACATTGTTCTGTAAATTTCTTTTTGCTAGGCATTCACTCATATCAAAATTATCAGCTTTTAAAGCTCCAAAAGGTTTTAGCCTAGCATTGAGACCAACAATGAAGTCTTTATCTAACTTAAGCAAACTAAAACCACTAACCTTACAGTCTTCAAATTGTTTATCTTTTAATTTATAGATATCATTAATTGAAGTTAAATTTTTAGCATGTAATATAGTACAAAACGCAATTATCCCACATAAAAGTAATCTTTTCATATCATCAAATCCTTTAATTTCGAAATAGAATACTCATTTTTATAGAAAAAATAAATAATGAAATCTATAAAGACAAAGACCTGAACTTTATATTTATAAGTTACTTTCATGCATTTTAAACTTCATATAATGGTTTAGTTTAACTTTATTATCTTTATTAATTCACCTATTTTAATGGACTAACTTTGAGTTTTATTAAAATATAAAATTATAATTAATTTTTTTATAATATTTTATTTAAATTGAATTGACCTGTTAAAAACTTATGATTATTATGGTCTCGCTGGCCTACATTGCCAGTCGGTTTTGACAGACCGTTTTTACATACAGCACATCAGATTTATCCTTCTGAGGGAGAAATCTGTGTGAAAACCACCGTCCCCCTAATGTTACGGTAGGGCGGAAGGGGGACACCTTCGGGTGTGCTGGTTCTGTATGTCCGGTCTGTCAACCCTCTTTCGTTCTACCACCCAAATCAATTGACGGTGATCTTTGGTGGTAGGACTCCATACATTCTAAGGAGTTGACCATGCCACTATATAAACTTATCCCCTCTCCCTTATAAACTTTTTATTTATTTAAAACTTAGGATTTCCATTATCTAAAGTTTTTAATTTATAAATTATTTTTATTTTAAAATTTAAGTCATTTTATTTTATTGCTTTTATAGGCGGGTTAACTATTGCCTTTAAAAATGATTTTAAAACTTAAAATATAGCGATTTATTTTTTCTCATTGAGATATCCCCAAATCATCACGAGAATAATATGAAATTTTATAAAACTATTTTGGTTTTAGGCCTCGTTGTCGGCGATTACAGCGTTTCTGGTTGTGACATACATACTCAGCAGGATTTTGAAAAAATATGCCTGTCGGGTGGGCACACACTCGCGAGTTGCGACTGTATATACCAACGGCTTGAACAAGTGTATTCGCCTCAGCTCATGCAAGGTCTAGAACATGTCAGTTTGCAAAGTCCTGCTCTCCCACAGGACTTTGCCCCTACTTTTTTTAGTGTAATGCGGCGGTGCGATAAAAACGACATGGGCTAAGCGTTTGGCTTAGCTCCCTTATCTCTGTGTCGCAACGGTGGATGACTTTAAATCAGCGCAAAAAATTAAAGTTCTGTTGTGGCACGGGGGCCTTGGATAAAATGAATTTAATTATTCATCTATCAGTAATAATACAATTATATTTTTTAAATCTACTTATCAAACTTAATTTAAATCTTTGGGCTTCCATACCTTTAAATTTCTAGGCAATAAAATTAAAGTTAATATATGGTCAAATCTTTCTGATGTAATTTTATATTCTATAACCGAAGCATCTTTATGAGCATATGGAAACCAGATATTAGCTTGTACCTTTTCACCATTTTTTTCTTCTGGAACTAAACTATTACTAGCTAATGATTGCTCAGGTATCTCAATAATATTCTTTTTTGTTTTAAAAAAAGCTCCATTATTTTTTGCTGACCGACTCGAAACAGCCCAATTCATAAAACCATCTCTAGAATTAATTAGAATTACGCTTTCTTCTGTAAATTCTAACCACTTCAATATCGCAGCTGTTAAAGAAACCCCATATCTTAATGCACATAAAGATAAGGATTGGATTAACTGTGTTTGATCGATTTGTCTTCTAAAATCATCTATTGGCATAAGCAAATAAGATGAAAATTTATTAGCTTCTGTTTCAATAGAAGCAATATCATAAGTTTGCAAGTCTTCGGCACCACATAAAAACTCATCCTGTATTGTTCTGTGAAGTATGTAATGACCTAACTCATGAGCTTTTGTAAATAAAATTCTTCCTGATGATTCAACTGTTGGATTATATAAAATAGTCCATTGATGGATATTTTTTTTAAATAAGGCGCCATCAAATCTTTTTATTGGGACTTCTTTAATTTCAGTAATAGGATCATTCCACTTAAAAATATTAGCAGCTTCATATGCAAGCATATCAACATTAATCGGAAATTTATCTAAACTTTGCGCCTGAAAAAAAACATCTATAATCTTTAATAATCTATTAGCAGCTTTTGGTGGACTTAATTTGTCATCCATTCTTATTACCTGAAGATGATTTAATTACTGCCATTATATTCCTTATTTGTTCTTTTTCTTGAGAATTTAAATTTTTATATTCACGAAAAAAAGCATTATCAATATGTTTTTCCTCTGGAGTTCTTGAATCCATTTCTAAAAAAAATTCAACGTCAACTTTTAGAGCTTGAGCTATTGATAATAATTTTTCTGCTGAGGGTTTCTGAGATTCTCTATTTTCTAGTTCCCATAAGTAACTCTTACTTAATCCAGCATTATTAGCTAAGGCTTCTAAAGTAAGTTTTTTTTCTTTTCTAAGAAGTCTAATTTTATCACCAAGTGTATTTGCCATCTCATATGTCTCTTGATTGATACTGAGTATATTTTACAAGAAAAAAGTTCGGAGTAGCGTAAAAAAAAGCTTGACTATGTAAAATTTAGTATAAATAATGATCACAGTTCGGTGTAGCGAACTTTTTATCATGTTTTAGTAACATTGGAGTTTAAACTTTGACTACATTTCTTGATTTTTTTAAGGTACCACCGCCCGAGTCTCTAGACTTTCTTAACTTGCAGTTGGAAAAAGATACAAAGGTATTTCTAGATCCCTACAGTGTTGCAATGACTAACAACGTTCATTGCAGGAATGCGCATAAATGTATTAAGGCATTTATGGAAACTTTATTAACCGCCTTAAAAGATAATAATCACACTTTGGCAACGGAATTATGTAGTCACTTTCAGGAACCTAAAGGCACAGGGATTGGATGGACAAAGAAAAGTTATAAAGGCAGAGGAGCTGGAGAAATAAAAGCAGCTAAATTGCTGGAAGCATTAACTTCTTCTGAAGCAGTTATGTCTGGTGCAATTGAAGATTTAGAAGAACTAATATTGGTTGTTGAAGGATTAGGTTTAGATACTATCTCAGATATAACAATAAACCTAGGGATGAAACATTTTATAGAGTTTACGCAAGAAAAATGTAATGAGCTAAATATCCCATTAGAGAGAATAAATAAAAAAGTTAATTACTTTTGTCATTTAGATAATGAGTGGAAATCAGATTTTTTTGACTTACCTCATGCTCTTATCGGTGAAGAAAAAGAAAAGGGGCAAATTATTTTATTGCCTATAAACACTTTAGCTAAGCAATCAGCGTATGGAACTTCATATTTCTTTACAAATATCGCAACCCCTTATTTCGTTAATCAAGGTATAGCTGCTGGTGCATCTTTTATCAGAGCTACAAAATCAGGAGGCTATAAAGCGGATCTTAAAAAGATGAGGGAAAATGATCAATATAAAGGTGGAAAAAAAAGAATGGGGAAATTTATAACTGATCACCCAGAAGCTCTAAAAGAATATCGAGAGAAAGTTGCTTTCTATCGATATAAGAAAAATCACAAAAAAGACTAATCACCATAGGAGAATTTATTATGTCCAAAAATACGAAACAAACATCTAAAGCAGTTAGCTCATTAGCATCGGATGTATTACGTAACTCTTCATCTTCTGCAATACAAAAACAGTTAGCTGCTTCTGCCTTGTCTCAAACACATTCAAGTAAACAAACAGGAAGTGAGATGGAGACAAAAGCATCAAAAGTATTACAAAGTGACAAATATAGTGATACTACAAAATCATTAGCGGCATCACTTCTTTCACAATCTAATAAGCAAAGATAATTACTATCTTTGCTTATTAAATATTTAGTTATCGATCTTTTCAGTTCGCTCTACAGTAATATATTCATTAGGAATCACAATTTGCTTTTCAATCTCTTTGACCCTATAAGAAACTAAAGTATTTTTACCAATTCCTTGAAAAGGGACTTCCATACCCCTAAAAATAAAAATTTGGTCTTGGCTTAGTTTTTTAGTGGTCAGTTTTGGTAATTCAATTAGATTGGCATAAGGTTCTTTGATGTATAAATTCGCTTTTTCTATTCTTACACCAGTTTTTTGCATTGTGTAATGTAAAAAAATTTTGCCAACATCTCCAATCAAGAACATGAAGATTAGTGGAGTAAGAATAAGAAATAGAGCTGATTGTATAGAGTTTTTAATCCATATTTCTAATTGCTTTAACTTTGTTTCTGCAAATTTTTTTAGATTTTCACTTGCTTTAGGATCATCAATAATATCTCTTAAATTTTCAAACTTTAAACGATATTCTTTGACTCTCTTCTGATTAACGTAAAAAGCATAATAAAATAAAGAAATTAGACTTACTGTAATACCCATATAGGCATTAATTTTCCAATCTAATAAAAATAAAACACGAATAATATATAGAAAGTAAATAGATACTCCCAATGTGATAATACTAATCTTTGGAAAAGGAAGTTTTTGTCCAATTCTTACGTGAGATGGCAAATACTTATCAACCAAATTTAAGATGAACCAAGTTACTGGCATTAAAGAGATACCAAAGAAAAATAGCATCATGCAGAACGCAGTATAGACAATAGAAAATGCTGCAAAAATCAGTAAAAAAATAAGTGTATCGCCAAAGCTAATTTCTGAAGGGATATAGCTAATTGTTAAAAGATAAGCAACTAAACACAACACCCCTATTGCAATAATCGCTTTAGTCATTGTCAGCGCAACTTCATGCCACTGCCCCAGATTATTTAAATATCTCGTTATCAAGTCGTTCATTTGATCTAACCAAATCTTATAAATTATTTAAGAATCGATAATTACTCTTTTTTAAACCGCTCCCCAGCGGAGTAATCATGTTTTGAAATTTCCCCAAATTTCAGAGTATGTTTTCACATCCTGTTTAATAATGTCCAAAAATTTAGGTATAAAATACCAAGATTACTTGCCACAATATTCTCTATATATAGAAACCCGCATATGCGGGTTCTTAAATTTAAATACCTTAATAATTTTCAGAACTGCCAGTATCTGACGTTTTATCTTCAGTAGCTAATTCCTCAATAGCTACTTCCTCTTTCTTACGTTTACTAACTGATCTTGTTTCATTTTCTAAAGTTTCTCCCGCTGCCGCATCAGCAGCCGCTGCCGCTGATATTTGTTCAGTTGTATTCGCATCAATTGCTATATCTTCACTTGTTTGCACTGGAAACTTAGCTAAATAATCTTTATGGCAATATGCCTTTACCAAACTATCAAAATAGTAATTATCAGGCCCATCAAAGATAACTTGTTTTTCTGATTTAACTATAAATCTGGAGAAACCCGAATAAGCCCCCCATGAGTTTTTAGCATTTACCTCACCACAATTTTTAATGACATTTCTAAATTTTGCAGAATCACCATCTTTAAGATAATAGCGAACAGCATCCTCAACTTTTTTAAGTTCAGCCTGTTCTTTTAATTGTCTCTCTTGTTCTTGTTTTATTTTAAGTGCTTGTTCTTGAGCTTGCTTTTCTTTAGCAATATCTTCTGCCGACTTACCACAACCAACTAACACTAAGGAAAATAAAAATATTCCTATTATTTTTTTCACAATCTAACCCCTATATATTAGAGGTTAGACTATACCGAGATTACAAAACATTACGCAAGTAAGTCTTTATAAAGAATAGATAAGGTTCTACTTCTTTTATCTTTGTTATCGATTTATTGTTTCTTCTTTCTGACTCATTCGGGCTAAATAAAATGAAAATTTAAATAATTAATTACACGTCCATATTCAAACTTGTTATATAGCTAAATCATATTTGTAAAAACTAGAATCAATTAAAAAACAAGGAATTTAAAAACTTAAATTTGAGAGAGTTTAAATTATAAAAACCATATATAAAGGCTTTTCTTAACTTTAGGAGAATTTAAAAGTCATCCTTTTCTTTCATCGCTCAGATAATTTAATAATTTGAATCTTAAAAAGAAAAAACCCCGAAACTTACGTTTCAGGGCTTTTCACGAATCTTGGTGGAGATGGCGGGAGTTGAACCCGCGTCCGCCAGCACTACGCTCGAGAATACTACATGCTTAGATATCGTCTATTGTTTTAACACCAAGTGACCCGACGAACAGGGTACAAGGTGCGATCCTCTAAGTTTGGTATAAAGCCCCGAGGCTTGACTCTATACGGACTTGTGTGCGTGCGCTTCAGTCGGGTTCCCAGACCACAAGTATTCTAGGAAGCGGACAAGCGGCCCTTAGGCAGCTAGAGCGTAAGTTTCGTCGTTTGCGACTATTTAAATGCAAATTTTATTTACGAGAGAAAATGCGCTCTCGGCATGCATCTATGAGTTTCATCACCGGCGTCGAAGCCAATAACATCCCCATGAATGTCTGCACATCATAGCATAACTAAAATAAAATGCTGTGCATTTTATCAACAGTCTGCCACTGATGAACATACGTACATAATTGAGTGCCTTTTGTTTTTTTCAAGGCCCCTTATAAAAAAGCTGCCAAAAATGACAGCTTTTTTTAAAATTTGGCCTATAAAGCACCATTGCCTAACACGATCCCTTCACGGCGTGGGTCTACACCACCTGCGTATTTACTTTGATTATTTATATTTACTTTCATAATCGTTGAAATACCACTGGTTTGCGCAGTGTTCGATATGCCATGCCCTTTTGCTTTTAAACCTTCAATCAGGTCAACTAAGGAAAGCTGTACATTCGAGCTATCAATATTGGTATTTGGACTATTGGTCGCGCCAAAGTTTACAAGCGAAGTGGCCTGCTGTGCATTTAAGTTCCAGTCCAATGCACCCACCAAAGTTTTAACCACATATTGAATGATGGTACCGCCACCTGGTGAACCTGTTGCCATATAAAATTCATCTGGCGTGGTGCCTTTAAACACTAAGGTTGGTGCCATAGTACTACGTGGGCGTTTGCCACCTTCTACACGGTTAGCAACCAGCGCCCCAGTGCTGTCATAAGGGTTCGCGCTAAAGTCAGTTAACTGGTTTGACAGCAAGAAGCCATCCACCATGTGGAATGAACCCATGCTCGATTCAACAGTCGATGTCATTGAAACCACATTGCCATAGGCATCTACAATCGTGAACTGAGTTGTACCGTGTTCAACAGTGGTGTCGACACCCGAAGCTGGATTGAAATTACCCGCTGGTGCTACGCCCATACTTTGGTTCGGGTTAATCAGTGCTGCACGTTGTTTCAGGTAGTTTTTATCAATAAAGCTTGCAATACCCTGTGCTGGTAAAGCCACAAAGTCAGTATCTGCCACATATTTATCACGATCGGCATAGGCCAAACGCTCTGCTTCAGACACTAAATGCACGCCCATGACATCAGGTACACCGCCTTCATTTTCAGGGTTTTTAGGTGGATAAAGCGACATATCAAAGTTTTCTAAAATACCCAGCGTCTGTGCAACTGCAATTCCTCCCGAAGATGGAGGCGGCATGGTACAAACATAGTAACGGTCACGATACGTCGTACAAATCGGGTCGCGTTTTTTAACCTGATAGTTCGATAAATCCTGCAAGGTCATCAAACTTGGAGTAATTGGAGTTTTTGCTGGGTCATCCCCTAACGTCTGTCCTGCTTTTGCTACAATCGCTTGCGCAATCGGGCCAGTGTGCAGTGCATTTGCACCTTGCGTGGCAAGTGCTTCAAGTGTTCTGGCATAGGCTTTATTGGTCATGGTCTCGCCGACTTTACGTGGTGATCCATCTGGGTAGAAATAGGTCGCCATTGCATTTGCATCAAGCGCTAAGCTGTTTGCATTGCTTGCAATTGCATCTGCCAAACGCCCCGGAATGCGGAAACCACTGTCAGCCAAACCAATCGCTTCACCAAAAAGCTGGTTCCACTTAAGTTTGCCATGTTCCCGTTGCGCTTGTTCAAGCAAACGCATCACACCCGGCACACCAATCGAGCGACCACTACGGCGCGCACTTGGTACAGGTGCTGGTGAGTTCGGGTCATCCATATTTTGGCGAATTAAATAATATTCGTTGGCTGCGGCAGGTGCGGTTTCACGGCCATCATAAGCTGTGACTTTTTTGGTTTTAGCGTCGTAATACATCATAAAACCACTACCAGCAATGGTACTCGACTGTGGCTCGACTAAACCCAGCACCGCTTGTACCGCAACGGCTGCATCGACTGCACTACCGCCTGCTCTTAAAACATCACAGCCCGCTTTTACCGCAAGTGGTGTGTTTGCCACCACCATATATTTATCTGCGTATTTAACCGTGTTACCGAGTCTATAACCCGATGCACCCTCTGGCGCAGCGGGGTCACCATTTTGGTTTGAACCGACCACCACGCTTGAACCATCTTGTGCCAGTTTGCTACAACTGGTGGGATCATTATCTACAATTAAATTGGGCGGGGTTGTATTTGAATCATCCTTGGGCTGATCTGACGAGGAGTCATCTCCACATCCTTGTAATAAACCGACTGCTAATAAACTACTGAACAAAAATGAATATCTTTTATTCACGTGATAACTCCAATATATACGCCTGCCTATCCATGCAATTGCCATGCAAGCTTCTTTGTTTTCAGGTATTAAGTTTTTTTAATCTTTGATAAAAATAAGATTTTAATAATATTAAATGATTAAGGGCATGGATCCTGTGCCCTGTGTTATGCCTCCTCGCTTGATATCACATTCTTTTATAACTGATTTGCCCAATTCTGGCATGTTTTATTTCTTTAAATGTAAGCGAAATCTGCTATTTATAAATTCACTCATTTTTTAGTAAGCCTAAAAAAAGCACCTCCGAAGAGATGCTTTTTTTATGTTTAGTGCGAAGGCATGCCGCTGACCTGTTTGGGTTTTGGACATAGCCAAATCACCAATCCCGCAAAGACAAACACGATCGCAAACAGCAAAAATACATGGTTTGCCGACATGGTAATGGCTTCTTTATCGACAAGGTTAGAAATAATTCCTAAGGTCGAATCAGTCGTAAAACCATTTTGCAGAAGGTTGTTTTGTACTTCAGTTGGGTTCAGGTTTGATACCATTTCACTACGGGCAACTTTAGCGTGGTCGTCCCATACAGTCACTGCAATTGAAGCACCGATCGCCCCTGCCATGGTTCTTAAGAAGTTCATGAGGCCCGCAGCAGACGCAATCTCTTGCTGGAGTACCGAACCGAGTGCAATATTCGACAGTGGAATAAAGAAGAACGGCACAGCAAAACCTTGCAGGATTTGCGGCCAAGCCAAAGCCATAAAGTCAGCATCTGTGGTCCAGAATGCCCGCATTAAGGTCACTATACCCAGTAAAATCAAACCAAAACTTGCAAGTGCGCGTGGGTCATGTTTGGTCGAAAGCTTTGCCACAATCGGTGACATGGTCAAACTACCAAAGCCCATGGTTGCGGTTAAATAACCAGCCCAAGTGGCGGTATAGGAAAGGTTCATTTGCAGCCACTGCGGTATCAGTACAATGCTGCCAAAGAATGCGCCAAAGCCAAGCGACAAGGCCAGTACCGATATGGCAAAGCCCCTATGCCTAAAGACTTTCACATCCACGACGGGGTGCTTGTCGGTGAGTTCCCATATCAGGAACACCACAAAGCCAATAGCGGCAGTTAAACCTAACACCACAATGCTGGTACTATTAAACCAGTCACGTTCATGCCCTAAGTCGAGCATGAGTTGTAGCGCACCAATCCAAAGTACCAACAGTCCTAAACCAACCGTATCAATTTTTAAAGAAATGGTTTCTGTTTCAGCCACTCTTAACAAGCGCATTGCTGCTAATACACAGACAATACCGACAGGTAAGTTAATAAAGAAGATCCAGTGCCAAGACAAGTTGTCACTAATCAGACCGCCTAAAATTGGTCCTAAAATTGGCCCCACCACAGTAGTCATTGCCCATAGCCCCATGGCCTGTGCATGTTTTTCCTGAGGGAAAATACGCATAAGCAAAGTTTGGCTGAGTGGCATAAGTGGACCACCACAAAGCCCCTGTCCAATACGGAAAAACACCAACATTTCTAACGATGTTGCCAAACCGCATAGGAAAGAAAAGACCGTAAAGCCAATTAAACCAAAGATAAAGACCCGCACCGTTCCAAAGCGGCCCGCAAGCCAGCCTGTTAAAGGTACACAAATCGCTTCTGCAACTGCATAGGACGTAACAACCCATGTCCCTTGTGTACTTGAGACGGCAAGGTTACCGGTAATATGCGGTACAGAGACATTGGCAATGGTTGTATCAAGTACGACCATAAAGTTCGACAAGGCAATAACAAACGCTGCCAGTAGTAAACGGCCACCGCTTAACTCGGCAAAAGGTGTTTGCGTTTTCATAAGCGTTTACTTCGCAGATAAGTCGACTTTTGCTTCCATCGACAAGCCAACACGCAGTGGGTGCTCAGCAAGTTCTTTCGGGTCAAGTGCAATACGAACCGGTAAGCGTTGAACCACTTTAATCCAGTTACCTGTTGCGTTTTGAGCCGGAATTAAGGCAAAGGCAGAGCCTGTACCACCAGAGAAGCCTACCACTTTGCCGTGATATTCAACGTCATCACCGTATAAATCTGAAGTCAGTGTCACGGGTTGACCCGGACGGACTTTTTTCAACTGACTTTCTTTAAAGTTCGCATCTACATATAACTCGTTCAGCGGCACAATCATCATCATGCTGGTACCCGGTGCAACACGTTGACCAACTTGAATATTGCGGCGCGTAATAACACCATCAACTGGCGCACGAATCACGGTACGTTCCAAATCAAGCTGTGCTTGTTCAACATGAGCCTGCGCAACTTGTACATCCGGAGTTGATGTTTCGCTTACACCCTGAATTAAGGCTTCGTTAGCAGCTAAAGTACTTTCAGCAGCTTTACGGCTCGAAGACGCTTGCGCTAAACCAGCTTTAGCAAGCTCTAGCCCTGCTTTAGCTGTTTCCACTGCACTTTGTGCCTTGGTGAGTTCTTCTTTAGATACCGCACCAGAGGCAGCAAGCTGCGTACGGCGGTTGAGTTCTAAAGCAGCTTTGTCGTAGTCGGCCTGTGCTTGTGCAACTTGTGCTTTGGCACTGTTAATTTCGTCGGCACGAACCACAACTTGGGAGTTTAAAGAGCTACTGTTTGCCGCAGTCTGTTTGTATTGGCGTTTTGCTTTAGCAAGTTCTGCCTCAGCTTGAGCCAATGCAATTTTGGCATCACGTTCATCAATACGAACCAGCACATCACCCCGATGAACTGTTTGAGTATCATTTACCAAAACCTGAGCGACCTGACCACTCACCATTGAGGTAATTTGCGCGGTTTCTGCACCGACATAGGCATTATCTGTACTTACAGAGTGATTTAAAAATAATGCCCAAATTGCATACAAAATAGCGGCGATCAATAAAATCAGCGCAAAAAAACCAAGAAATTTTTTGCGCTTGTTTTGGTTGTTGTCATCCGAGGCAGATGTTGTTGGCACTGTTTCTTGTACATTGCTTTGTGCATCAGTCATGGTATGTTCCTAAAGATGAGTTGGCTTTGCCATCAATCTCGCACTACACCTTGTTATAGAGTTTTTATTTTTCTATAAACAAGACATATCGCATTGTCAAAGCAGTCAATTTTAACGCTAAAACCTCACAATATGAGAATAAAAAAATATAACTCATGCGTTCGTTCTAATTAAATTAATGTTTATCTCAAAGTTTTTATGAAAATTCCAGCTTTTTAAGCACTAAAAAAAGCGCACATGGCGCTTTAAAATGGTTCAATTCATCGCCTAATAAGCATATGAAGCAATCCCTGCTGCGATGGCTTTATCTTCATCATTGACCATCGTCATGCGCATAGTGCAGCCCTTACGACCTAAACGTAACACTTCCGCACGTGCAATAAAATACTTACCGCGTCCCGGAGCCAAATAATCTACCCGCATATCGACAGTTGCCAAGCGTGATACTTGCTTAATGGTTTCGGTTAAAGTTTCAGGAGTCGAACGGCGATAGAGGTGTTCCATTGCCACAATTCCACCAATACTATCGAGCAAAGTTGCAGCAACGCCGCCATGCAAAATCTGAAATGCCAGATTACCAATCAGGTTGGGTTGCATCTCGATATAGCCTTCAATGTGGCCATCTACCACACGCATAATCATTCCACTATGCTTAAAAAAAGGAGAGCTATTAAACGCCTTACATAATTGGTTGAGCACCACAGTCAGATCAGTTTTTGCACCTAAATGGATGTTCCCAGTCCAATTTTTCTTTTCATCACTCATACATTGCCTAAATTTAAAAGCATGATAAACACCCATAATTTTGTACAAATCCAGCATTATGGGGCTACAATACAGCAGTCGGTTGACAGTAATGGAATATCCGCCAACCTATCCTAGTGTAATACCGAACATCGAGATTGTTATGACTTATACGTTCAATCGTCCTGCATTTCCAGCCACTCGCATGCGCCGTATCCGTAAAAATGACCAGTTGCGTGCGATGGTCAGCGAAACACAGCTCACTACCAATCACTTGATTTATCCAGTATTTGTATTACCGGGACAAAATCAGACCCAAGATATTCCAAGTATGCCAAACATTCAGCGTTTGTCGGCAGATTTGTTACTGAAAAAAACTGAAAGACTTCTGGAATTGGGCGTATCAAAACTGGCTCTTTTTCCAGTTACCCCGCAAGAAGATAAAAGCCTGACCGCAGAAGCTGCATGGCGTGAAGATGGTTTAGTACAAACCACTTGCCGTTTGCTTAAAAAAGAATTACCAGAAATGGTACTAATTACTGATGGTGCCCTCGACCCATATACGACGCATGGTCAAGACGGCATTATTGATGACACTGGCTATGTGCTCAATGACGAGACAGTAGAATGCTTGATTAAACAAGCATTGAGTCACGCAGAAGCTGGTGCCGAAGTGATTGCACCAAGTGACATGATGGATGGGCGTATTGGCGCGATTCGTCAGGCTTTAGAAGCCAATGGTCACATCTACACCAACATCATGGCCTACTCTGCAAAATATGCATCTAGCTTCTATGGCCCATTCCGTGATGCTGTTGGCTCTGCATCCAACCTAAAAGGTGGTAATAAATATAACTACCAGATGGACTTTGCCAACCGTGCCGAAGCGTTACATGAAATCGCGCTTGATATTCAAGAAGGCGCCGACATGGTGATTGTAAAACCGGGCATGCCATATTTGGATGTAGTACGTGAAGTGAAAGATACCTTTGGTGTTCCAACCTTCATTTATCAAGTAAGTGGTGAATACGCCATGTTAGCTGGCGCAATTCAAAATGGCTGGTTATCAGATTCAGTGATTTTAGAATCACTGATGTGCTGCCGCCGCGCTGGTGCAGACGGAATCTGGACTTACTTTGCAGAAACCGCTGCTGAAAAACTCAAGGAAATGAACTAAGTTCGCAGAGAAAGGATAACACTGCATGCATATTGCAATTATTGGCGCGGGCATAAGTGGATTAATGTCTGCGCTGGAGTTGGTTGAACAAGGCTGTAAAGTCAGCATTTTTGATCAACAACAAGCGGGACAAGCAGCCTCTTGGGCTGGCGGAGGTATTCTTTCTCCGATGTACCCGTGGCGTTATGTGCATGCAGTGAACCAACTTGCTCAATTTGGTAAAGCCTCTTATCAAGCATGGAACCAAAAGCTCTACCCTGTTACAGGAATTGATTTTGAAATACATGACACAGGCATGCTGATTTTTGATGAAGAAGATTTTGACGTTGGGCTTTCCTACGCCGAGCAGCATCAAGAACCGATGCAACGCTGTGAATATTTACAGCGCGATGCCCTAGAACAAGTTAATCCACATATTTCCGATCAGTTTCAAGAAGCCATTTATTTCCCTGAACTATCTAATATTCGTAACCCTCGCGTATTACAGTCTCTCATTAGTTATTTAAAACAACATCCAAATGTTGAGTTTTTTGAACACGCTGCTGTCAAAAAACTAATTCAACAAGGTGATGTGATACAGGCGCTACAAACCGAAGATGGTCGCAAACACACAGCAGATCATTTTGTAATAACTTCGGGCGCTTGGAGCCATTACTGGAACTCACAATTACAACTCGACATTCCAGTCGAACCTGTTCAAGGTCAAATGCTGTTATTTAAAACCCCTGCTCACTGGCTACCGACCATGTGTATGAATCGAGTCATGTATTTGATTCCACGTATGGACGGGCATATTGTCTGTGGGTCTAGCATGGCACATCGTGGCTTTGACACTTCTACCGACGAAACGACTCAGCACAATATTTTAGAAGCATGTTTAGAAATGGTGCCTGAACTGGCCGATTTCCCGATCGTACAGCGCTGGGCAGGCCTTAGACCAAGCTCACCAAATGGCGTTCCCTATATTGGCAAAATGCCTGAAATGGATAACCTCTGGGCAAACTTTGGTCATTTTAGAAATGGTCTCTGTATGGGCGCAGGCTCTGCGCAATTGCTCCGTCAGCTTATGCTGGGTCAACCGACATTAGTTGATGCAAAAGCATATTCCCCAAAGCGTTTGCAAAATAAAATCTTAGCCTGACGCGAGTATATTCTCTAAAGCCATTTTTAACTGAGGATAAGTAAACTCAAATCCTTCAGCTTGTAAGGCAGCAGGTTTAACGTATTGACCATTTAAAATCAATTGCGACTGTTCTGCTAACAAACAGCGAAAAACCGTGCTTGGTGCTGACAACATTGGTTTCTTATTAAGTACCGCAGCAGCTTGCTCAACAAATACCTTTTGAGTCACGTTTTCTGGTGCCACCACATTATGAACTTGAGCAGATTGAGGATGTTTAAATATAAACTCGATGGCGTTTAATACGTCTTCAATGTGTACCCACACCACAGGCTGACGACCATGACCAATTTGACCGACTAAATTGAGGCGTATAGGAAATAACATTTTAGGCAAAATGCCACCGCCCTGCCCAAACACTACGCCTAAACGAATAATTTTAGTATTTTGCTGAGTATCTGCTAAAGCTGCTCGTTCCCATTCTTGGCAAAGCTCGGACATAAAAATAGGCTGTGGCGAGCTTTGTTCGATGCACACCTCTGCCCACTTTTCTTGAACATCAATCCCGTAATAACCAATCGCTGAACCAGAGACAATTACTTCGGGGAAAATTTGAGATTGCTTGAGCCACGCATACAATTTTCGGGTCGTATTTACACGGCTTTCGATGAGTTGTTTTTTACGTGACTCGGTCCAGCGTTTCTCGCCAATATTTGCACCAGCCAAATTCACCACATAGTCAATTTGACGGGTCGTAATATCTTCAAACTTTTGTACCCACTGCAAGGCAGGATGGTCAGATTCCTTTCCAGCCTGCCGTGTAACAGCAATCACATTATAATTTTTTTGTAATAGGAACTTAATTAAGTGCGTTCCGATAAAACCACTAGCACCCGTGATTAATACATTCTTATTCATATTTCCTCCTAAGCTGAGGACAATTGTTTTATTTCATTATATAAAACTCATTTATATTTAATCGTAGCTGTTTTTGTAGTGATCTATTGTACATTCAACATTTTGCCAGCCATGCGTTGTGCCTGTTTGCCATAAAACCAGTAGGTAATTAAATAAAGCGGAATAGCCAGCATTAAAATCATAATGACCATAATACTTAAGAACTGAGGCTGCTTGAGGTAAAGCATAAAGTTTTGCAAAATTTCAGGGTCTTGTCTTGAAAATAAAAACAAACCAAATAAAACACCGCATAAGTTATAGCCCCAGAATATGAGGGTAAACCCTAAAGTAAATTTCTTTTTTTCTGGTACAGTCGGAGCACGGCGTTCTTTCTTTAAAAATCTGAATAAGACAAAAATCATTGCACCTAAATATGGAACGGCTGTTAAAATACCACCTACATTCGCTGGCAATAGTGCTGCAACAACGCCTACAATTAAGGTAAGTATGATGCATATAGCAAAAAACCAGAGAAAGTAAGAACGTAATTTGGTCATATTTTTGCCTAATTTATGGGTTCAAAAAATAATTATAAATTTTTTTCGATTTTTTTTCATTTTTCTGTCAACCAATCCGAATCTCTTGACGTTATATAGAGTAACAAGGTCGCAGCAACCGAATACTTCCTTTGCACGGCATCCGCAAAATTGTTTCGGTGACCTTTCATTACGACTCTTTCTTCCTTCAGATTAGGTTTTGTTAGCAGCCAAACCCTTGATGAAGTCTTTGACCGACGATTCTCTCATCACTCGAATCGTCGGTTTTTATTTTCTAGCACGTTCATTTTACGCTCAACATACACAATCGTTATTTCATAGCCATGAAAGGCATGCGTATACTTTTTACATCATAAAAATATGTTTTAAATAATATGAACAACATTGCCTATTTTGAAATCCAGTCTTCAAACCCTGCTCGCGATGCGCAGTTTTATGAAGCTGTGTTTGGTTGGCAATTTAAACTTGATGAAAGCTTACCAATTGAATATTACCGTATTGAAACCCCTTCAATTATGGGCGGTCTTTTAAAACGTCCCGCTCAAACGCCTCCAATGGAATATGGCACCAACGCATTTACCTGTTCAGTTCATGTGGAAAACTTCGATGAAGTGGCTGCAAAAATTTTAGCCCAAGGCGGTATTGTCGCAATGGATAAATTCGCTATTCCGGGCCGTGCTTGGCATGGTTACTTTGTCGATTTAGACCACAACGTTTTTGGTATTTTTCAAGCCGATGAAAATGCAGCTTAAAGATTTTATCTAATAGCTCTATTTATTTTAATTTATAGCCACCGCCTTTTTATCGGTGGCTATTTCATATTAATTATTCAGCAAAGCTAAAAGTGGCTTCACATGTAATTGGAAAATTTACCGAATTGGCAATCATACATTCATGATGTGCTTCTTCATGCAGTTTTGCAGCAAGCCCTTGGTCAGCACCTTTTTCCAAAACAACTTTGGGCCTTAAAATAATGTGGGTAAAGTGACCGCGTTTAACGGGATCTGCATCTTCCATAAATCCAAGCGCATGGTCGATATAACTCACAACGTGAATATGATTGACTGCACATAGGTGCAAATACCAAAGCTTATGACAAGCTGAAGCTGAAGCGACCAATAAATCTTCTGGATTCCATCTGGTCACATCACCTAAATAGGCTGGGTCTGAGGAACCTTGAATGGTAGCCTTTTGCGGATGCTGAATACTAAAGTCTCGTTTATATGAACGATAAGATGAAGTACCTGTGCCCGTATTGCCTTCCCACTGTATTTTTACTTCATATTTATGAATAGTCATTTTGTTCTCAAAGTTCTTGATTTGACCTGATAGTAACAAAGCGGCGTTTAAAGTGAACAATTTAATTCAGGTTTTACGGTAGGCTTAAATAACGAGCACTTTAAAATGTCTTGATAAAATCTCCTGCCAATTTATGCTAACGTATCTGTGTTTATTTTGGCTTGATGTCTGTTTCTATGTCCGTACATTTTCTACATACTTCTGACTGGCATTTGGGGCAGTTTTTTTATAATCATTCACGCCACTACGAACACCAACAATTTTTAAGCTGGTTACTCACTCAAATTCAAGAAAAACAACCGCATGCCCTGCTTATTGCTGGCGATATTTTTGATGTTATTAACCCAGGTTCTCAAGCACAAAAGCAACTCTACCAATTTTTAGCAGATGCACATCGTATTGCACCGCACATGCAAACGCTCATGATTGCCGGCAACCATGACTCAGGCTACCGAATTGAACAGGTCGAACCGCTTTTAGAAAAATACAATGCAAAAACCGTGGGTGTAGTTCGCTGGAATAAAGATAAAACTCTAGATCTCGATCGGCTACTTTTACCTATTTATAATCAAAATCAAGATATTGTGGCATGGTGTCTTGCCCTGCCTTTTTTACGCTCGGCCGAAATTACGGGCTTTAATGAACATACCACCAACAGTAAAAATGCGATTGCCTATTTGCATCAGCAACTCATTGCTGAAGCCAAACGTCGCAAGACATCAGATCAAGCGCTTATTTTGATGTCGCATGCCCACATGCAAGGTGGGGAAACATCCGACTCTGAACGCCCAATTATTATTGGTAATGAAGAAGCGCTTTCAACGACATTATTTGAAGATGCTGTTGACTATGTCGCTTTAGGGCACTTACATAAACCACAAAAAGTAGGTCAGCCGCATATTCGCTATAGTGGCTCACCCATTCCGCTGTCTTTTAGTGAAATTAACTATAAGCATCAAGTGGTTGAGGTCAAAATTGACCCAGCTCAAAACACAGACAGCCGTTTGCAATTTGAAGCTGTCGAAATTCCACGTTGCATACAATTGCACCGCATTCGTGGTGAACTAAACGAAGTGCTGCAACAACTCAAAGCCTTGCCTCACGGCTTGATTGAAAATATTGACCACCGTGAATATGTCGATATTGAATATTATAGTTTAACACCGCCGCAGCCGAACTTACGCCAGCAGTTTGAAGCAGCTCTACCACCTGACCGCTATCGTTTAGTACGTATTTCACGTCAATATATAAACAAAGACGCTACCGATTCAAATACTACTCAACAAATCGCCCTTGAACCGCCAACACCAGAAAAACTCTTTCAAAATATCTGGGAAAAACAAGGTTACAGCGCCGATGATTCAGTCTTAAAAGATTTTCTCAGTCTGGTACAAGAAGCAGAAAAAAATCTTGAAAATGATGCAACCCCTTAAGGATATGTCATGAAAATTTTATCCATTCGAATAAAAAATCTGGCATCTCTTTCTGATGAACACTTTATTGATTTTGAAAGCGCACCTCTAGCCCATGCAGGTCTCATTGCGATTATGGGAAAAACGGGGGCTGGTAAGTCGACCATTTTAGATGCCATGTGTCTGGCTTTGTTTAATCGAGTTCCGCGCCTAAAAGACAGTGATGGCAAATTAAAAGATGTCGATGGTTCAGAGTTACTCACTAACTCTCCTTTAACTGTCTTACGCCGTGGTACAGGTCATGGTTTTGCTGAGCTTTGCTTTATTGCGCAAGATCAAAAACGTTATTTGGCTCGTTGGGAAATTAAACGTGCACGTGAAAACCCAAATGGTAAATTGCAAAGTGTGCAGCGCCACTTAAAATGCTTGACCGATGGGGTGGTACTTGCCGACAAAGCAAAAGCGGTTGATGAAAAAGTTAAACAAATTACCCAGCTTTCATTTGAACAGTTTACTCGTGCGGTATTGCTTGCTCAGTCAGAAGTCACTGCATTTTTAAAAGCACGAGACAGCGAACGTGGCGAGTTACTTGAGTACCTGACCAACTCCAGTATTTTCGCCAAAATCGGTGAACTCGCTTTTCGTAAAACAGCAGATATTGCAAAACAGCGTAAACAGCTTGAAGAGTTCTTAGGCCATATTGAAATTTTGTCTGATGAAGAGATTGCTGCATTTACCGAACAATATCAGCAAGCCAAAAAAAACCATCAACAGTTAGAACAACAAAAACATGTCTTAGACAAACAGCAACAATGGTTTGAACGCAAAGCAAAACTTGAGCAAGAAGTTCAGGCTAAACAGCAACAGTTTCAAACCCAGCAAAATCATCATCAACAATTGGCTAGTGAACGTGAGCAATTAAAACGACTCGAAGTTTTCTCTGAAATACGCCCACAAGTTTTTCAGCAAGCTCAAAACTTACAAACGTTACAACAACTTGAGCCACAAATTCAGCAAGCTCAGACCAAATTTAATGACCTGCTACAAGTTTTTGAAACGGAACAAAAACAATATCAACTTGCAGAAAAACAGCTCAAACACACGCTCGATTTTGAGCAACAGCATCAACAAGCTTTAAATCAAGTTCGACAGTCCATTCAAGAACGCGCATTTATTGCCGATGAATATAAAAAGTGCAAAGAAAAGAAAAATGTACTTGAGCAGAAACTCAGTCCACTGCAACAACAGCAAAACATTGTGCAACAGCAGATTGCACAGCTTGAGCAGAACAAAATTTATTTACAACAGCAGCTTACTCAGACTCAGCAATACGCTGTATTAGACAAAGGACTTTCAGCACATCTACATCAGCTTGGACAATTTATTCAAAATTATGAAGCAGTTGAACAACAGCTTGGAAACCCTACTCTTGCTCGTCAAAAGCTATCGGAAGCTAAAAGTGAACTCGAACAACTGACAGCCTTACTAGGCACAGTTGAACAAATTGATTTAAAACTTGAGCAACAGCGTAAAGATAAAGATCAGAAACTTGCCCAAATCATGCAGTTAGATCTAATTCAGCACAAAATAAAAATTTATCATGAGCTCTATGCTGAGCTTCAGCAATTCACTGAAAAACATACTCAAACCTCTGCGCAAGAGCAGCAACTTAAAACCCTTTGCCAGTTAGCTGAGCAAGAGTACCAAACAGCAAAAACTGAACGTGAAAAGTTACAGCACATTTTACAACAGCAGCGTTTATTACACACAGAAAATATCGAAAAATTACGGGCCGATCTTAAAGACGGCGAAGCTTGCTTAGTGTGTGGAAGCACAGATCATCCCTATCGTGTTGATGACAATGCAGTTTCTAAAGCTTTATTCGACTTGCAGCAACAACAAGAGCAACAGGCAGTAGCGTTAGAGCAAACTAAATTTAATACATGGCAAACCCAACAACAAACACTGACCCAGTGTAGTGCCGAGCTTGAACAAGTTCAAAAGTACTTAACTCAACTTACAGCCAAACAATCAAGCTTGCAGCAAGAGCTTGAGCAAGCGTTTAACCTCAATCAATTACACATTGAGCTTAATCAAGCTCCTGAACAAATCTTGCAAACGCTTAACGAACTCAGACAAGCCGCGCAAACTGCCATAAATTCATTTGACTCAGAAAACTTTCGCTTAACCCAAGCGATAAAACAACATAATCAATTTGTTCAAGCTATTCAGCATAATGAAAGCTTGCTCAATACGGCACAGCAATGGCAACAACAAGTTCAGCATATTGTTGAGTGTTTATCGGAAACTGAACAACACGCATGGCAGCAAGCAAGTAGCCAAACAGCTAAGCAGACTTGGACTATTCTTGATGCACGCGCCAAGCAACTTGAGCAACAAGAACAGCTTGCACAGCGTTTTGAACAGCAGCAACAAGAACTTAAAATGTTAGTTGCCAATCTTGAGCAATTAACCAAGCAAATTGATGAGATCGATCAAAATCTCAAAGAGATTACGCTTAAAGGCCAACAAAATAATGAAAAAGCGGTGTCACTCATTCAACAAATGACTGGCCGCTCTGATATTAAACCGCACGAATGGTTAATTGAGCACGACGCTAAACGTCAGCAGCAACAAACGGCGTATCATGAAGCTAAACAACTTTTCGAACAAACCAGACAGCACTTTGAACAGCAAAAGCAGGCGCTTGATCAACTTAAACATCAACATCAACACACCTCGCAACATCAGCAGCAGGTTGATGAGCAAATTCAAAACTGGTTAAAGGCCCACGCTGATTTTCAAGCCTCTGATCTTACAGCGCTCATGCAAATTAATTCAGCCCAAGAGCAAGACATTCGTAACCGACTTAATCATGCCGAGCGTTTATTAAGTGAAGCTTCTTCTGCCCTTAAGACCATGCAAGAGCAATTAAGCGAGCACTTACAAACTCAGTCAGATATTGAACATGAAAAGCTTGTTAGCCTCATTCAAGACAATATTGCAGAGCTTAAAGCCCAACTTGAAGTACGTGATCGGCTTAAGCTTAAGCTTGAAGTGCACCAACAAAACCTTGCCAAACAGCAACAATACGGCGAGCAAATTCAGAATATTCAGCAAGAAGAACATCGCTGGAGCAAAATTTCAGGCTTGATTGGCGACGCTAAAGGTAAAGAGTTCCGCGATTATGCACAGCAATATCATTTAGATATTTTAGTTGAACATGCGAATCAACAACTGGCGATGCTGTCGCAACGTTATACGCTAAAACGCCTAGATCAATCTTTAAGTCTTGCGATTATTGACCACGACATGGATGGAGAAACTCGCTCTGTCGCTTCTTTATCTGGTGGTGAGTCATTCTTAACTGCACTGGCCTTATCATTGGCAATCGCCAATATGGCCTCGGGTTCAATGAAAATTGAATCACTGTTTATTGATGAAGGTTTTGGTACTTTGGATGCCTCATCTTTGCACATGGTCATGAATGCTTTAGACCAATTGCAAAATCAGGGTCGGCAGGTCATTCTTATTTCACACATTCAAGAAATGCATGAGCGTATTCCAGTACAAATACAAGTGAAACCACTTGGTGCTGGTGCAAGTACCATTGAGGTCGTGGGTTAATTAAGTAAGTTCTTTATCTCAATCTTTATTCAATTTTATATAACAAAGGGGCGTTTCATTTACGCCCCTTTGTTTATTGTATGGTCTTAGTCTTGTACTAATTTTTTATTTTTAAAACATCAAAAATTAATTCACGCAGAGTACTACAATTGCGAAACCAATACAGTACAGACCAAATAAATGCCAGCGGCCATGCTCTAACCATGAAGACAACCATTTTAGCGCCAAAAGACCAGCACCAAAGCTAAAGCACATACCCAACAAGCTTGGAACCATCGAATGGAACACTTGTCCATGAGCTACAGTTTGTAAGCCTTGGGCATGAACTAAACGATATAATTCTTTTAAAATTACTGCTGGTGTTAATACCACAGCCAACGCAAAACTGAACTCTTCAGCCTTTTGGCGAGATACACCTAAAAATAGCCCTGTAGAAATGGTTGCACCAGAACGTGAAAAGCCACGGAAAGGTAAACATAACGCCTGCACTGCCCCAATAATAGAAGCACTACGCAAACTAATTTCACCTTGCTGGCCGCGATCTAAACGCGAAGATAAAATAATCAGGACACCTGCCGAAATCAGCGCAGCCGCCATGAGTTTAGAGTTACTAAACAAGTGCTCAATTTCGAAACTACTCGCGCCACCGAAGAACACATGTTTAATCATAGATTGGAGCGCTAAACCAAGCACGCCTGTAATGAGCGTTGCCAAAATAATATAGAAGGCTTGTTTTTTAAAACTTTCCCAAGAAGAAAAATAGGTCTTACGCCAAGATTTCCAAAAGTAAACGATCACTGCAAACATTGTACCTGTATGCAACATTACAAGTAAGAATGTCATGTCAGGTGCAGATGGATCATACCCCATGAGCTTTTCAGCTAAAATAACGTGTGCGGAACTAGAGACCGGCAATAATTCAGCAAAACCCTGAATTACCGCCAGAATGAAAACATGCAACAAATCCATACATTACACACTCAAATATTAAAATATCTGGTTTATAAATGAGGAAAATTAAATTTAAATTAACTGATTACAGTTCCACCACAAAATATTTAGCTAACCCGTAAAAGTTATTTTTTCTCAATCGGGTCACGCTTACCAAACAAAGCTGTACCTACACGGACCATGGTTGAACCTGCTGCAATTGCAGCATCTAAATCGCCTGACATTCCCATGCTTAATGTATCCCAGTCTTGCGCATGAGCATGTTGCCCTTTCACCTCATCAAATAGCTTTTTAGCATCTGCGAAAGCAGCGGTATTGTCTGGTGCCGGAATGACCATTAAGCCACGTAGTTTAATTTTCGGCAGTTGACTTATTTGAGCAACCAATTCAGCAACTTCTTCTGGTGCACAGCCATCTTTACTGTCTTGTCCATCAATATTCACTTGCAAACAAATATTAAGTGGAGCTTGGTCATCACCACGTTGGTTAGATAATCGCTCTGCAATAATCAAACGGTCTACACCATGTACCCAATCAAACTTTTCAGCCAAATGCTTAGTTTTGTTGCGTTGAACATGACCAATAAAATGCCATTCAATATCTAAGTCATGCAGAGCTTCAATTTTGTCCAAAGCTTCTTGTAAATAATTTTCGCCAAATGCCTTTTGCCCAGCTGCATACATTTCACGCAATCTTTCACTTGGATGTGTTTTTGATACGGCTAAAAGTTGCACAGTTTCAGGCGCACGCTGAGCATGTTCACAAGCAGTTTTAATTTGCTGTAATACGTGCTGCCGCGCATCTTGCAGGTAATTCATTGACAAGGTTCTCATTTTCAAAAAACTTTTTTGCTTTTCACCTAAAGCGAGGTGTTGGTAAGCCTCAGTGAAAGCCGTATATTATTCTACAAAATAATGACATATTTTGATTTACTTGGGGAAATTATGGATATTACAGAGCTACTCGCCTTCTCTGTGAAAAATGGCGCTTCCGATTTACATTTATCTGCTGGCATGCCACCAATGATTCGTGTCGATGGTGAAGTTCGCCGTATTAACTTACCAGCCTTAGAACATAAAGATGTCCACCGCCTTGTGTACGACATCATGAACGATAAACAGCGCCGTGACTATGAAGAAAAACTCGAAACAGACTTTTCTTTTGAAGTACCTAATGTTGCACGTTTCCGTGTGAATGCATTTAACCAAAACCGTGGTGCTGGCGCAGTATTTCGTACCATTCCATCTAAAGTACTCACCATGGAAGATTTAGGCTTAGGTCAAATCTTTAAAGACATTTGTGACTATCCTCGCGGGATTGTCCTAGTTACAGGTCCAACAGGTTCGGGTAAATCAACCACGCTTGCAGCGATGATGGACTACATTAACGAAAACCGTTATGACCATATTTTAACGGTTGAAGACCCCATCGAATTTGTACACCAGTCAAAAAAATGCCTCATTAACCAACGTGAAGTCCATCGTGATACACATGGCTTTAATGAAGCACTTCGCTCAGCACTGCGTGAAGACCCTGATATTATTTTGGTCGGTGAGATGCGTGACCTTGAAACAATTCGTTTGGCCCTTACAGCTGCCGAAACAGGTCACTTGGTATTTGGTACGCTTCATACCACATCTGCCGCTAAAACCATTGACCGTGTAATTGACGTATTCCCTGCCGAAGAAAAAGACATGGTACGTGCCATGCTGTCTGAATCTTTGCAAGCTGTTATTTCGCAAACCCTGCTTAAAAAGAACGGCGGCGGTCGTGTGGCAGCACATGAAATCATGATTGGTATTCCTGCCATTCGTAACTTAATCCGTGAAAACAAAGTCGCACAAATGTATTCAGCTATTCAAACTGGTGCTAACTATGGCATGACAACGCTTGATCAAAGCTTAAAAGGTTTAGTGTCACGTGGCGTAATTAGCCCACAAACTGCACGTACTGCGGCAAAACAGCCTGAATCATTCCTATAAAAATAACAAAATAGCGAGAGTACAATTATGGATTTTAATGACTTGCTCAATCTGATGGTTGAAAAAAAATCATCGGATCTTTTTATTACAGATGGCGTTGCACCATCTATGAAAATTAATGGTCAAATTGTTCCCATTTCAAAGAATAGCCTTTCTGGCGAAGTGATTGGACAGCTCTTACATTCGATTATGAGTGAGAAGCAGCGTAAAGAATTTGCGGACACTCGTGAATGTAACTTTGCCATCATGAACCGCGATAAAACGGCACGTTTTCGTGTGAGTGCTTTTCAGCAACGTGACATGCCGGGCATGGTTCTACGTCGAATTGAAACGAAAATTCCTTCGATTGATGACTTACAGTTACCCTCTGTGCTTAAAGATTTATCAATGACCAAACGCGGCATTATTATTTTTGTAGGCGCAACAGGTACTGGTAAATCGACTTCGTTGGCTTCAATGATCAGCCATCGTAACCATAACTCTAAAGGTCATATCATTACTATTGAAGACCCGATTGAGTTTATTCACGAACATGCAGGCTGTATTATTACTCAGCGTGAGGTCGGTATTGATACTGACTCATTCGAAATTGCTTTGAAAAATACTTTACGACAAGCACCCGATGTCATCTTAATTGGTGAGATCCGCTCTCGTGAAGTAATGGACTACGCGATTGGCTTTGCTGAAACAGGTCACCTTGTATTAGCCACAATGCACGCCAACAACGCTAACCAAGCACTCGACCGTATTATTCACTTCTTTGAAAGTGACCGTCATAGCCAGCTCTACATGGACTTATCACTTAATTTAAAAGCTATGATTGCACAGCAGCTTATTCCAACGCCAGATGGAAATTCACGCCGTGCGGCGATTGAGATTTTAATTAACTCACCATTAATTTCAGACTACATCCGTAAAGGTGAAATTCATGAAATTAAGGACTTAATGAAACGCTCACGTGAACTCGGTATGCAAACCTTTGACCAGGCTTTATTTGACTTATATAAAACAGGTCAAATTACTTATAAAGATGCGCTTAAACATGCCGACTCACCAAACGATTTACGTTTGACGATTAAGCTTGCAAATGAAGGCCCAGATCAAATTGCAGAAGAAAAACAGCATTTGACTTTTGACCGCCAGTAATTTCTTCATAAAAAAAGGAAGGTTAAACGTAACCTTCCTTTTTTATTTGTTTTCTTTATGTGAAAACGATTATTTCTTGCGCAATGCATCCTGACATTCAGGTTCATTACAGTAACCATAGAGATTTAACGAGTGACCTGTTAAGGTAAACCCATGTTGGTCTGCTACAGCATGCTGTTCTTTCTCGATAACATCATTAGTAAATTCAATAACTTTGTTACAGTTTTGGCAAACTAAGTGATCGTGGTGATCTTCTTGCATAATTTCGAAAACAGAATGGTTATTTTCAAAATGATGACGTTGAATAATGCCCGCAGCTTCAAATTGTGTTAACACACGGTAAACTGTCGCAAGGCCGACATCTTCCCCTTGCTCTAACAAAGTCTTGTAAATATCTTCAGCGCTAAGATGATGTTGTTTTGAATTTTCTAATAATTCCAAAATCTTAATTCGTGGAAGGGTAACTTTAAGTCCAGCTTTGCGCAAATCTTGATTGGAAATAGGCATGAAAAAAGGTCTCTCAACAAATCTCAAGTTGGAATAGGCAATAGAATTTAGATGAAGTATGATCTATCCTTTGATCAAATGCATCATAATTTATTGGGATAGTGTAGCAAAATGCAAAAACTCGTGCTGACGTTATTCGTCACTTCACTCCTAGCTGGTTGTTCAATCTTTGGTGTATATAAGGTTGATATTCCTCAAGGGACTCCATTGACTAAAGCTCAAGCCTCTCAAGTACAAGTCGGCATGAATTTCCAGCAAGTGCGCTTTTTGCTTGGTAGCCCAACAGTGACTGATCCTCTCAATCCACAACGTTGGGACTATATTTACAACTATATCCCGGGAACATATGCTAAAAAAGCGAAAATCCCCGCAGCACATGGTCAGCATTTAAAAATTTACTTTGATAGTACTGGAACTGTAACTAAAATTGAAGGTTTAGAAACTATTCCAGAATCGCAACCAGGTTTACCAGCTTCGAAAGAAGCGATTTTAACTGCTCCGCCACTATAATCGTTTTTTCTAATAAAAAGAAACCCCTCAAGTGAAAAAACTTGAGGGGTTTTGCTTATTGAGCTGATTGCTTAAAGCGATTACTTTTAATGTAACGGCCTACAGGGTTCTTCGCTGCACGATTACGGCGGATGTCTTTTGGATTAATTGTTAAAGGTCTATAAACCTCAACTCGATCACCCGCATGTAATGCTGTATCCGCTTCTACTTTTACTCCAAAAACACCGAGCTGAAGAGGTTCTGGCAATTCAACTTGATTTAACAAACCACTTGCTTGTACTGCCTGCAAAGCACTCATGCCCTCTACAAATGGAATAGAAATGAGAAACTGTTGTTCTGGTGCGGCAAAAGCCACCCAAACTTGCTGAGTACGTTCCATTAAAGACTTTGTCCAATTACGGCAACCATTGCCAGAACAATTGAAAGTGGCAAAACAATTCGTACAGCAATACGCCATAAATTATAGAAAAGCTCGTTGCTGAAATTCATTGATTTACGCAAATGGCTAATTTTCATAATCCAGCCAGCAAAAATGGCATAGATCAAACTAATGAGTAAGCCCCAAAGCATAAGAATTAGCGTAAATAAGTGATGAAGTTCAGGCACCGCCCAAACTGCAATGGCAACAACAAGAATTACCCACTGTAAAACAATCATGAGCTGACGCTGAGCTAATTGTTCTCGCGCCAATTGCACAAATAGCGCAGATGTCATCACACCTGTAAATATCCACGTCAAAACAGGTAATTGAGCTTGAAGCGAAAAGAAGCCAAAAGCAATTACAGCAATGAGCTGGGCCAACCAAATTGGCAGCACAGTTTTAGTTGCACCGTCTTCTGCTTTAACTGTACCCACTGTATTTTGCCAGTAAAGTCCTAAACCCAAACCGCTCGCTACAAGAGCAAGTACAGTTGCATTACCCCACTCTTTGAACTCAACATTGGTCCAATGCCAAGGTTGTAAAGTCGTTCCCATCATGTTTGCCAACACAATAGAAGCAATTACTCCAACAGTCATTAATAAAATAAGAATTTGACGTGGAATAAAAGATAGTACTAAGGCAGCAACAGCAAGGCCTGCAAAAATAATTTGCCCAGAAATACTTGGAGCAAATTGTGCAACTAATATATTGCTTGCAGTGCTCAAAACATTACCAGCTAAGAAAGGAATAAAAACAACAGCAAGCCAGCCAACCACACGCCATTTAGATGAACTATCTGCTTCACGAGTTAGACTCGATAGCGCATTTAAAGCGGTCGTTTTAGATCGTTTTGCTAAAGCAATTTCCAAATAACAAACTGGTAATGCCAATAACAACATTGTACCAAACCACAATAACCAGAAATCGAGCTGACGATCAATCTGGATGCCCATAGTTGGGGCCAAAGTAGCCATGATGACAAAAGATAAGCAAAACGCCATAAGAGGCGATAACCAACGTGACATAGGTATGTCCTGCATTATGCATTCCTTGAAAAAGTCTATAGATATTTTGCCCGTCTCATGCATGAAAATCAAAGTTTGCGCCATAAAAAAAGCAAACCACCGAAACGATAGTTTGCTGCGCTAACGATAATTTAGAGTTTTTCTAGTTAAAGTTATGAGAAAAAACGAGCGAACCAGTTTTTTCCTTTCTTCTTTTCCTTTTCTCTAATGATTCCCATCATATTTTCTTTTACTGCTCCTACATAATCGGCATCATCATGTTGAATATGATTAATGAGCCATTTAGCCAAAATTTCTTGTAATTCGGCTTCAATGGTATGACCCATTTCAAAACGTTCACGATATAGCTCAATTTTTTTAATAAATAAGTCATGTACACGTTTATGAGGTACTCTATATTTATAATCGGCTTCTTCTTGTAAACTTTCTTCAAAAGTAAAATGAGACTGCGTATAATCGATAATATTATCTAAAACATCTTTAATACGACGTCTATCTTCATCATCTTTTACATCATCAATCTGATTAATATAATCAAGTATTCGTTTATGTTGCTCATCAATAACTTCAATACCGGTATTATATTCTAAAGCCCATTTCATTTTCATACACCACCCCCAATGATGTTCAATGACTGTTGCATAAATCGCATTTTATAGTTAAAGGGGATAAATAAAAACAAACCTATTTTGTCGGCTTTATATAATAAAAATAAATTAAAACCCAAAGTATTGATTTACATAAAATTAATTAATATTAACCAACTAAAACGATAAAGTATTTTTTAATCAAAATACTTTATCGCTAAGTAAATAAAAATATATGTTTTTAAAAGAATTATATTTATTTTAGTTAAAATTAATATTGATCTGCACGAGTAATACGCTTAAGTTCCGGATTTTTCTCTTCACGTATTAATCTTTCAACATGTGTTATTGCTTTTTTTATAGGCATTCCATTTTGGAATAAAATCATTTCACCCGGTTGATAAGCTGTCCAGTTTTCATTATGGGTTAAAGGCTCAGTGGTAATGACTGCCACTCGATCTTCTGGAGTAGTCACTTGACTAAAATCAACTTCAACATCTAAATCAATTAAATGTGCATTGTTAAATGGATATTCTCGGACTAACCAATGCAATTTAGTAATTGCATAACTAAATAAAGCTTTACCATTAGATAAACAGAAATTAAAGGTGCCATATTCTGCAATTTGCGGAGAAATCTTTTCTAATACTTCAAATATTTGCTCAAGACTTGGCTCTTCATAACCAAATACTTCTACCAGTTGGTCTAATAAATAACAAAATGCTCTTTCACTATCTGTATTACCTACAGGTGTAAAACGTCCGCTCAAAGGTGGATCAAAATCATGTAAATCGCCATTATGAGCAAAAATCCAATGACGTCCCCATAATTCCCGAATAAATGGATGCGAATTTTCCAGTGTAATTTTACCTTGGGTCGCCTTACGAATATGCGCAATCACATTGCGTGATTTGATGGGATAATTACGAATAAGGTCGGCAATTGGTGATTCAACCGCAGACTGGTTATCTACAAATAAGCGGCATGCCTTGTCTTCAAAAAAAGCGATACCAAAGCCATCACTATGGTCAGAGGTAATTCCTGCGCGCTGTGAAAAACCACGGAAAGAAAAAGTGATATCCGTTGGTGTTGCACAATTCATTCCTAATAGCTGGCACATATTGTTCTAAACTTTTCGCTTCATTACCCCATACGCACTATTGTGCATGAGAGTAAAATAGCTTGTAAATCCCAATATGCGCTCGCTATTACAAAATATAAGATATCTTTATCGTTGAGCCATTTTGTTCATTACAAATGAAGTAGCAATTTTATTCACTTCTAAGAATACAAAGTAATCCAGGCAATTAAATTTATCATCGAAAAAAGCTTCTTTAGACAGTTTAGATTGCATGCTTAAATACATTTGGAACAGTTTCGGCATGCGCTCATCTTGAGGAAAACTAAACTCTGGATATTCAGGTTCATAAATCTTTTTAGAACGAATATCAATCGTTTTACTTTCTGGTAATTGCTGAATCTGACGATGCGTATAATACGCTCTAGCCAAATTATCCTGAAGGTGAATACTCACACAGCCCATCAAGTATTTAGCACGCATTGACCACAACACTTTAGGTGCAAGGTTCATCCAAAGCGTAGAAAGTGCCTTACCATTACGAAAGCGCGGATGCACACAGGTACGCCCTATTTCCAATACGTTTGGCAAGTGTGATAACTGAGGAACAATATCAAACTCATGGGCACTATAGCTTTGTCCAATTTCATGGCCTTGGAAGAGTTTAAGTCGTGTATAAGCCACAATCTCTCCCGTCCATTTCTCACGTAATACTGCATGCTCACAACTAAAATCGTAAATATCTTGATCTAAATTATCTTCAAAATGAATGCCAAATTGTTTACTAAACTGTTGTGCACGGAACCGTTGTACATCTTGTAATTCTTTTAAATTATCAACCCATTCAAAGCGAAACTGTGTTTGATTAGTAGTCTTATGACGATTTAGAGGTAAAGTCCAGGTTTGGCGATATTGATTAAATTTTTCCAGCATAATGAACGCTCCTAGTGACACCCCTTACACTAGTCAAAGCTCATGACAAAAAAATGACCAAAATTAAATGACATAAAAAAAGACCACTTAGCGTGATCTTTTCATAAAAATACTCACTTTAGTGAGAAGCATTTGTACGATTAGAAATAAGCGTACCCACACCGTGATCTGTAAAAATCTCAAGTAATGTCGCGTGTGGTACACGGCCATCTACAATATGAGCACTGACAACACCGCCTTTGACTGCATCAAGCGCGCAACCGACTTTAGGAATCATTCCACCATAAATCACGCCGGTTTCAATTAAACGGTCAACTTCTTGGGTGCTTAAACCTGTTAACAGATTTTTGTTTTCATCAAGCACACCAGTAATATTAGTCAACAGAATTAATTTTTCCGCACCTAATGCCTCCGCAACTTTACCAGCAACTAAGTCAGCATTAATGTTGTAGGTATTACCTTTTTCATCAACACCTAATGGTGCGATAACCGGAATAAAATCACTTTGAGTAAACATCTCTAATACATCTGTTTTTACCCCAGTAACTTCACCCACCATACCTAAGTCAATATGTCTGATCGAACCGTCTTCTTCTTGTTTTTCCATTAATAATTTACGGGCACGTAATAGATTGCCATCTTGACCAGTTAAACCAATCGCACGTCCACCATGCTTATTAATTAAATTAACAATCGATTTATTTACGCTACCGCCCAATACCATTTCGACCACTTCCATAGTGGCTTCATCGGTCACACGCATACCGTCAATACGATCAGACTCACGACCTAATTGTTTTAGGAAAGAGTCAACTTGTGGGCCACCACCATGCACAACAATCGGGTTTAAACCGACTGTTTTAAGTAAAACGATATCTCGGGCAAATGAACTTTCCAACTCTGGATCAGTCATCGCATTACCACCGTATTTCACCACCAGCGTCTTACCGGAAAAACGTTGAATATATGGCAAAGCTTCAATTAAGATTTTTGCTTTGTCGACGCCAAGGTGCTGATGTTGTGGCATTGCGCCTCTCCTTACTTAGGCTTCAGAAAGTTCTTGTGCAATTTGCGGGTAACGCTCTTGCAACATATCAATAAATTTTTGCTGGATTTCCTTTAAACGTAAAGGACTATCAGCATCAAATCTTACGGTAAAATACTCACCTGTATTTGATGCTCGAATAATGCCAAAACCATCCTCAAAATCAAGACGTACACCATCAATTTTACTAATATGTGCGCCTAGACGATGGCTCAAAATTTCAATGTCTTGTAGTACATGTTTAGGGTCTGAATGGTGAGTACTGATGTAAGTATCCTCGGTACAGCATCTTTCAGGATAAATAGAAAATAACTCAGAAATAGTTTTTGCTTTAGATTGGGTAAAATATTCCATTACACGCAGTGCAGCATATATTCCATCGTCATATCCAAAACCGCGTCCGTCATTAAACACATAATGACCCGCGTATTCACCACCAAAAATGGCTTGCCCTTTAGACTTGGATAAATATGAACGAAGGAAGCTACTTCCAGTACGAATCATTTTCGGTTTACCGCGTAGTTGCTCTACAGTTCTTTGAACCATAAGCGAACATTTCACATCAAATACAATTTCTTTATCTGGTTGCTGTTCTAGGCACATTTGTGCAAAGAGTGATAAAAGACGATCCGCTGTCAGAATATTTGCTTTTTCATCGAGTAATACGACACGATCGCCATCACCATCAAGCGCAATACCAATATCTGCATCCTGCTCAATAATCGTTTTACGCAGTTCTTTTAAATGCGCAGCATGTGAAGGGTCTGGCGCATGGTCAGGAAACTCGCCATTTGGGGTAGTACGTAAAGCAAGGACTTCACATCCCATTTTTTCAAGTACCAGTTTCGCACAATGTCCTGCCGAACCATGTAAACCATCTAATACGATTTTTAATGGGCGTCTGAGTTGAATATCGTTAAAAAGAGCCTGTTGGTATTTTTTGCAAAATTCTGATTTAAATTGAGGAGTTAATAATTCTAATAATGATATTGGATGAACAGGAACATAAGTTTGCGCAAACTCACCGACTTGCTGAATCATTTCTGGGGATGGGGGTTCCCCTTTTAATATCCATTTAATACCATTATCTGATTTAGGATTATGGCTAGCGGTTACCATAATACCATTGCCGCCAAACTCACGTGCAATGTAATACATCATCGGGGTCGAGCAACAACCAATATTTGTAACTGTTAAACCCTGCTCTATTAACATCTCTTCAATTAAATGAGCGTAAGATGGACTTGTGAGACGGGCATCATAGCCAATTACTAATTGAGTTTGTGCTGCTTGTTTATATTGTTGTGCCAATCCATAGGCAATTGAACGGACGACGTCTGTAGTTAAATAAGAAAGTTTGCCTCTGATATCGTAAGCACGGAAAATATTTTTTGGAAATGAGTGTCTTACATTCATAACGTATCTTCTATTTAAAGATCAATCTGATCTATCGCAAAAACATAGAGTATTCAAAATTTGAAAGGGTATTTGCTAAAAAAGTTAAAAGAGTATGAGTAAAGCGTTTTGTAATATAATTCATTGTAACATTCAAGACATAAAAAGAAACACCTGTAAAACAGGCGTTTCTTTCAATAATTTTTTATAAGCTAATTATTGTTTACCCGTGTGACCAAAGCCGCCCGCACCGCGTAAAGTTTCTTCAAATTCCTCTACTTGCTCAAACTCAGCCTGAACCACTGGAACTAAAACATACTGTGCTAAACGCTCACCCGGTTCTAAACGGAAAGTCGTTTGACCACGATTCCAAACTGAAACCATCAATTCACCTTGATAATCCGAGTCAATTAATCCAACCAAGTTACCAAGAACAATACCGTGTTTATGACCTAAACCTGAACGCGGTAAAATTAAACCAGCAAAATTCACATCATGAATATAAATTGCCATACCTGTTTTAACCAATACAGTTTGGCCTGGTTCAATTTCAATTGCTTCATCTAAACAGGCACGTAAATCTAGACCTGCTGACCCTGCTGTTGCATATGAAGGTAAAGGCCATTCTTTACCTAAACGCGGATCGAGCAATTTAACTTGAACTTTCATGAGATTTCCTAAAAATTAAAAAATTAACGCTTTAATAAAGCTTTTAAATTTGCCAAATATTGTTGAGCCTGTTCTTTAGGGTCAACATTTGCTGCAATTTTCTTTTTACGCCCTAACCATTCGAGCTCGTCTTGCGGAAGCTCATCAAGAAAACGGCTTGGGGTCATTTGTTTCATTTGACCACCATTTTTACGCTGTTCTGCCAAAGTTAAAGTTAAGCCTTGACGTGCACGGGTAATACCCACGTACATAAGACGGCGTTCTTCTTCAATGGTTTCAGCTGCAATCGAGTTTTTATGCGGTAAAAGCTCTTCTTCAAGTCCCATAATGTACACATATGGGAACTCCAAACCTTTTGCTGCATGCAAAGTAAGTAGGTTTACTTTGTCAGTGTCCTCTTCTTCTTGCTGCTGTTCTAACAAATCGAGCAAGACCAGTTTTCGAATAACACTTTCAATGTTCTTTTCATCAACATCTTCTGCACGATTAATCAGATTTTGAATACTGGTAAATAAATTCTCGATGTTATCGAGTTTACTTTTCTCTTGAGCAGGCGTTGCAGACTGTTCACGAATATAATCGATATAACCCGCTTCATTCATCATTTGACGAACTTTAGGCACAGGCTCATCATCTTCTAGCAACTCACGCGTAAATGTCGCAATAAAGTCGGCAAACTCATGCAATTGAGTTTCTGCTTTTTTAGGAAGAACCATGCTTAAGCGTTGGTCAGAAGATGCACCAAGTAAAGATAAATTATTTTCTTGAGAGAATAAGCCCAACTTCTCAAGAGTAACTGGGCCAATCGCACGTTTAGGCGTATTAATAATACGCAAGAAAGCACTGTCATCTTCAGGGTTAATAATAAGACGTAAGTAGCTCATCACATCTTTAATTTCTGCACGAGCGAAGAACGAGGTACCGCCAGAGAGTTTATAAGGAATTTGCATTTGGCGAAGCTGGGTTTCTAATACACGTGCTTGAAAGTTACCACGGTACAATACAGCGTAATCTTTCCAGTTCTTACCGTTCATCAGCTTATGAGTCAGTAAGTCTTTGACTACGCGTTCAGCTTCATCGTCATCATTACGGCAGGTAATAATTCTGATGACCTCACCATGGCCTTTATCACTCCACAATTTCTTATCAAAAATATGCGGGTTATTCTGAATAACGCAGTTCGCAGCTTTCAAAATACGGCTGGTCGAGCGGTAATTTTGCTCAAGCTTAATAATATGTAAATTTGGGAAATCCTGTTTAAGCAAAGCCATGTTTTCAGGCTTCGCTCCACGCCATGCGTAAATCGATTGGTCGTCATCACCTACCGCGGTGAACTGTCCCATTACACCAACCAACAGTTTCACTAAAATATATTGCGCGGTGTTGGTATCTTGATATTCATCGACCAATAAATAACGAACGCGGTTTTGCCACTTGTCACGTACTTCTGCATTTTCTTGCAGTAAGCGGGTTGGCATAACAATCAGGTCATCAAAATCGACAGCATTGTAGGCACGTAAATTACGTTCATAAAGTTGATAAAGATGCGCAAACTGCACATCTTCAGGAGTTTCACACGTCGAATGTGCTTGTTCAGGTAAAATCAGATCATTTTTCCAATCTGAAATTTTCTTCATTGCTTTAGCAATTAATTCTTTGCTTTCTGCACCAGACAAATTATCGCGATGCATCAAATCCATCAAAATACGTTTACAGTCATCTGCATCCAAAATCGAAAAATTAGCTTTTAAAGGTAAATTTTTAAGTTCTAAACGTAAAAGATTTAAGCCAAACGTATGGAAAGTCGAAACAGATAAGCCTTTTGCTTCTTCACGTGATAAAAGCTTGGTTACACGCTCTTTCATTTCACGTGCGGCTTTATTGGTAAATGTCATCGCTGTAATACGATGCGCAGGAATACGACAATGCTGCACCAAATAGGCAATTTTACGGGTAATTACCGATGTTTTACCTGAACCAGCGCCAGCAAGCACCAATAAAGGGCCTTGAGTATATTTCATGGCTTCTTCTTGCTTGTCGTTCAATTGACTGGCAGCTGACATCGTGTATTACCTCTTAATTTTTCGAGCATGATTATAGTCATCTCTTTTTTAGAATCCCAATAATAAATCTGCGGATATGTATAAATGATGTCTAATAATGCAATTTATGCGCCGTAGAATGTCGTGATTATTTCTTGTACTGCACCCATAAAAAAACCACCCGAAGGTGGTTTTCGAAACAATAAATTAAATCTTATTGTTTAGCATAAATGCTGATTTCTACGCGACGGTTTTGTTCACGACCAGAAGCAGTTGAGTTGTCTGCGATTGGGTTAGAAGAACCATAACCTTGTGCATCAATACGAGTAGAAGATACACCTTTACCAGCTAAATACATTTTAACTGATTGAGCACGTGCTTGAGATAATGGAATGTTGATAGAGTCATTACCAGTGTTATCTGTATAACCAGTAACTAAAATCGCACTCTTGTTATCTTCAGCTAATGTTTGAGCTACTTTATCCAAAGTTGCATAGAAGTTTGGTTTGATGTTTGATTTGTTTGTATCAAAAGTAATGCTACCTGGCATAATCAATTGAACAGAACCATCTGGGTTACGGCCTACTTCTACACCAGTACCCGCCATTTGCTCACGTAATTTTTTCTCTTTGTTATCAAGATATAAACCACCAGCTGCACCAAGAACTGCACCGATTGCCGCAGCACGGTTGTTTTGACGGCTAGAGTTTGCACTTGATTTAGAAATACCATAACCTGCTGCTGCGCCAATTAAAGTACCTAATGCGGCTTTATCGTATTCAATTCCACCTAGGTTGTTACCTGTTGTCTGACAACCAGATAATACTACTGCTGCCCCTACGACTGTTGAAATAACTAGTGCACGCATTGCATGCCTCCTCACTTTGTGTGTTTTGTTGTCTGGATGAATAATGAAACAAAAAGGAAGTATAAAACATTGATATTTTGTTAATAATAAACAGTTTAGTTATTTTTTTGTAATATTTTGATGCACTTTAAGATGCGCGCTCATCACAATTTCTTCATTGTTATCTAAGATATCGTTGTATTTCATTTCACGATAGTTATAGTTGAACAACTTTCCATGGATTTTAGATATTCGGGGTCATTTATATGTCAACTGCACCCAATAAGCAATCTGCGCTAAAAAAAATTACACGTGGACTCACTGTAGGTACAGTCATCACAGGTAGTACTTTTTTTCATGGACCACCTGTATTGGCTTTAGGTTTGACTAAGCTGTTAAAAAAATCGTCTAAAGTTGATGAAACCAATATTCAAATTACAAATAGTTGGCTTGGTGTAAATAACTGGCTCATTGATCATGTTTTACCTAATTTAAAATGGGATATTACAATCGATGAAGGTCTTGATTTGAGTATGCAAGGCCGTTATGTAATGACCTGTAATCATCAAAGTTGGGTTGATACGACAGTAAATCAGTATTTCGGTTTAACACGTATGCCCCTTACCCGTTTTTTTACCAAATGGGAACTCATCTTTATTCCGTTCGTTGGTCAAGCCTTTAAAATTTTAGGCTTTCCAATGATGAAGCGTCATACTAAAGAGCAAATTGCGAAAAACCCTGAGCTCAAAGACCGCGATATGATGGAAGCACGTAAAGCGTGCGAGCAACTCTTGAGCCAACCTTTTACGTTATTAAACTATTTAGAAGGTACACGTTTTACTCAAGAAAAACATGATCAACAAAATTCGCCATATAAACATTTGTTAAAACCTAAAGCAGGTGGTTTGGCGTTGGCTCTAAATATTTTGGGCGACAAAATTGATGCTTTGGTTGATATGACGATTGTCTACCCTGACGGTGTACCGGGCTATGGCGACTTCTGGTTAGGTGATGTTTCAAAAATTGCGGTAAATCTTCGTAAAATTGAAATACCAGCTTGGGTACTCGGTGGTAACTATGAAGATGACCCAGTTTATCGTGAACGTTTTCAACAATGGGTACACGAGCTTTGGACTGAAAAAGATCAACTTATCGAACAAATGAAAGCTCGATATACTACTTCAACTCATTAAAAGCATTTATAGCTATGCAAAACAGTTCCAGAAAACAAGCAAAATATTATCATATGGATCCAAACAGCATTTCATTTAAGCTGTTTTTGGTTTATGACATCTTTATGGTGTTTATTATTATTTTCAATCTGTTCTGTCTTGCAGCAAATTTCTTTTTAATGAGCAGTATTGGGGCATGGTTTTTTGAACATATCCACTTGCCCCAAGTACTCACCTTTTATAAAACCTACTTACATCCATGGGTAATTACAACAGAAGCTTGGTTTATTGGTTTTTTAATTACTGAATTTCTTGTCCGTTGGGGCATTTCTATTGTTTATAAACACCATAAACGTTGGTTCTTCTTCCCATTTATTCACTGGTATGAAATTTTAGCCATCATTCCTCAATTGCGTTTTTTACGTTTGTTTCGTGCTGGCATTATTGCCTATCGTTTATATGAATTAGGCTATCCTATTATTCCTGAAGGCTGGAGAAAAAACGGGCTATTTTATTATCGCGTCGTTATGGAAGAACTATCTGACCGTGTTGTTATTACAGTTATTGATGGCATTCGAAATGAGCTACAGACCAGCTCAACACATAAACAAATTATTCACGACTTGGTTAATCATCATCGTGAACAATTTACAATTACCCTGACCTCTATATTGCAAGAATCATTAGCGACTGCTTTAAAAGAACAAAAGCCAGCAATCACAAAAGGCGTTGGGCAGATTGTTGATCAGGCAATAGAGGATACGCCTGAGTTAACTCAATTATTACGCTTAATTCCTTTAGTGGGTGGTCGTATCGAACAGCAAATCCAAAGTATTGGACAACGGCTCGGTGAAAATATCAGTGCAGGTTTAATTGAACCTCTAGTTGAAGGATCAAAAGAGCACCCAAATGCAACTTATCAATTAATTTCAGAAAAAATAAGTAACGTGAATATTAATAACCGTGAGCTTGAGCAACTTGTAGAGTCTGTGGTGTTTGAAAGCCTAGAAGCAATTCGCAAACAAGTTAAGGTCAAACAGTGGCAACAAACCCTTGCGGAGCGTGATCGAATCAAAGAATAAGCATTTACTTAATTTTTTATGAAACACGCTAGAGAATTGGCACGATTTGTTCTAGCATTTGCTCTATTTACAATAAACTTAACGATATTACAGCTCGTTTTAACGCCTTGAAGGAAGACTTATGGCTGATATCCGGATTACCGGCAGAATGGTTAACTTTAGCAGGATAACCTTCGATACGAATGATCATGATGTGATCCGCCAGCAATTATCAAACATATTAAATGAAGGGTTCTATCAGGGAACTCTCGTTATTATAGATAGTACTGTTGAACAAGAGTTGATTGCTTTAATTCAGCTGTTAGTCAGCTTAGGTTTGCAACCAATGGCAGTTATTGATGGTATTTTGGGTGATGAAGCACGCGCTATTCAGTTCCCTGTATTACCAGCAGATCAGCCATTACAACGTATTAAAGCAACTGCCGAGCAAGTCGCAATTGTAGAGAAACCAGCACCTGCACAAGCCTCAGCAGAAACAAAAAAACCACTAAATAATAATGCAGTTGCCCATATTACCTCTTATCATGATGAAATTTTGCGTACAGGCCAATCTCTTGTACAAGACCAAGGCGATATTATTTTAAAAGCTGGCATGAATAGTGGATCTGAAGTGATTGCTTCAGGAAATATACATATTTATGGCACGGTTCGTGGTAGAGTCATTGCTGGTGCGGGTGGGCACGCTGCTGCACGTATTTTTTGCCAATCTTTAGAGGCTGAACTCGTTTCCATTGCTGGAACATATTGTGTCGCAGATGATATCCCTAAACATGTGGTAAAAAAGCCAGTACATATTTATTTAAATGAAAAGCAAGAGCTTGAATTTGAAGCTCTAGAACTTTAGTTTATTAAGCAAATCACCAAAAAACAGCCCTTTTAAGGGTGTATGTATGACCATAATAGGAGTGGATTCGGTGGCCAAAATTGTTGTCGTAACATCAGGCAAAGGTGGTGTAGGTAAAACTACAACGAGTGCATCTTTTGCAACAGGTTTAGCCCTTCGTGGTCATAAAACTGTTGTGATTGACTTTGATGTAGGCTTACGTAACCTTGATTTAATTATGGGGTGTGAGCGTCGTGTTGTTTATGATTTTGTCAATGTAATTAACAATGAAGCACGTCTGCAACAAGCCCTTATTCGCGATAAAGATATCGAAAACCTTTACATTTTACCGGCTTCACAAACCCGTGATAAAGATGCTTTGAGCGACGAAGGTGTTGCTCGTGTGATTGACGAACTTGCTCAAGAATTTGATTACATTATTTGTGACTCACCTGCTGGAATTGAGCGTGGTGCAATTTTAGCAATGTACCATGCAGATGAAGCAATCATTGTGACAAACCCTGAAATTTCTTCAGTACGTGACTCTGACCGCATCATCGGAATGTTAGACAGTAAAACTAAAAAAGTTGAACACAACGAAGGACGTATACGTAAGCATTTATGTATTACACGTTTTAACCCTGAACGTGCTGACCGTCAGGAAATGCTGACGATTGATGATATTTCTAAAGATATTTTACGCGTACCGACATTAGGTGTTATTCCTGAATGTCCAAGCGTATTACAAGCATCAAACGAAGGTAAACCAGTTATTCTGTATTCAGAAACTAAAGCTGGCCAAGCGTATGATGACTTGGTTGCTCGCTTTCTTGGCGAAGAACGCCCTTATCGACACATCACAGCTCAACCTAAAGGCTGGTTAGCACGACTATTTGGAGCGTAGATATGGCAGGATTCTGGAGTAAATTATTTAGCAGTGACGAAAAGCCATCAAGTGCTCAAACTGCTAAAGATCGTTTAAAAGTTATTGTTGCATCAGAACAAGGTTTAGGCCGTCGCTTAAGCCAAGACAAGATTGACCAAATGAAGAAAGAAATCATGCAGGTGGTGAGTCGTTATGTCAGCGGTGTAGGCGAACAGCATATCCAAATGCAAGTTCGTTCTGAAGCAAATATCGAAATGTTAGAAATGAATATCAATTTACCTGAAGAACGATAATTCTATTTCTGACTATTCAACACATCAGAATCAAGGCAAAATAACGCAAGTTATTTTGCCTTTTTTAAAATGAGGAGATTGTCATGGCATTATCACAGCCAGCAACTTTCAATGAAGAATGGTCCGATGAGCGTGTTTTTGCCTACCTCAACCAACTTCCTCCAAATGGTGTGAACGCAGATTTTCATGTGCTCTACCATGCTTTCAAACATATGCGTCCAAATGACTATGAACGTCTTTTGACTAAATTTGTTGCAGATGGACGAGATATCAATGCAACAGATCCTGAAGGTGAACGCATCCATGACGTGATTGCTAAGTTTCCTCGTCAATCAGCGCCGTTTTTAGAAGTTTTAGCAAAATTTGCTTAAGCTTTTTATTTGAATAAGACTGCATAATCTATCTTAGTAAAACTTAGTAGATAGATTATGTGGTTTATCCAAATATCTAAATTATTTACTTTTATAAAAAATAATCTTAAAGTCATCAGCACTATTTCATTCCAAATATAAATTCATGAATCCAGAACCTATTAATTTAAATCAAACACAATCTATCCAATCAAATCATATAGAAAATTTAAAAGTTATTAGCGTTAATAAGTTTATCTTTCTATCCTTTATTTCTTTTGGTCTATACCAAATTTGGTGGATATTTAAAGCATGGCGATTTTTTCTAATCAAAGATAAATTAAATATTATGCCTGCTGTTCGTGCAGTTTTTTCTATATTCTTTTTATATTCACTATTTAATCGCATAAAAAACTATGCAAAAGAACAAGGGTATATTAATGACTTCTCGTCAGGCTGGATGTATTTAGCATATCTAATTACAACTTTACTGGTTTACTTACCAGAGCCCTATTGGCTCATCTCTCTCTGCGACATTATATTTTTAATACCCGCATTTAAAGCACTGAACTATGCACAAAAACAAATAGTAACGACAATTGAGCAAGAGAAATTCAATACCTCTCAAATCATTTTAATTATTATAGGATCTATTATGTGGCTACTGATTTTTATCGGTTTTGTTATATCATTCCTATATAAGTGATCTAAAAGTTAGTAATTAAAAAAAGCCTCTTTAAGAGGCTTTTTTATTGTCTGGATTTACCGATTTCCAATGAGGAAAATACCAAATACAGTGAAAATACCACCTGAAATCCCATCAATCCATTTTGAAAAATTACGGTAAGCTACTCTGAAACTCGGTAACGAGAAAATAAATGTCACAAAGCAGAACCATAAAATCGTTTCAACCGACACAATAATAAAAAGCAACCAATGAACTTGATCAAGCTGAGGATTAGCTAAAAATAAAGAGAACACACTACCAAAATAAATCACAGCTTTAGGATTCGATAAATTGGTCAGCAATCCTTTCATAAAAAATAAGTAAGGTGCTTTAGGCAACTCAACCTCCGTAACCTCTTCCTGCTGATTTTTTGAAAATGCCGAACGTAACATTTGATAGCCTAACCAACATAGGTACAAACCACCTGCGATGAGTAACCCTTGCTTTAACCAGGCCATTTTCTCGAAAATAATATTTAAGCCCATCAGTGCTAAAGATGCCCAAAACATAACGCCTGCTGTTATTCCTGCTACAACCAGCATTGCTTCTTTACGAGATCGGCTTACCGCGGTCTGCGATACTAGAAAGAAATCAGGCCCTGGAGTAATAAGCGCACAAAAATGAATAAAAGCTAACGTAATTAACGCGACTAGCATGTTGTCCTCCTGATTTGTTTCATTGTTTTTTATTTAGAAGCACACATTAGCATTTTTTACTATTTGATAAAATCTCAAACTTTCAGTTCAGAGCTATTATTTTGAACTATAAAAAAAGCCTCCAAAGAGGCTTTATTTCAAGTAAAGATATTAAACTAAAATATCTCGCTTACCATTGGCACCCATAGCACTCACAATACCGTTCTCTTCCATTTGGTCGATAATACGGGCAGCACGGTTATAACCTAAGCTAAACTTACGCTGTAATGAAGATGTAGATGCCTTTCGAGTTTCGAGGACAAACGATACGCATTGATCATAAAGTGCATCACGGTCTGAAGCACCATCACCCTCTTCAAAGCCACGAGATGTAGGTTCTTCATCAAATGGCGTCAAGATCTCATCTACATAGTCAGGTTCACCGCGTTCACGCCATGCATCACAGATACGGTTCACTTCATCATCACTAATAAATGCGCCATGTACACGTTCTGGCTCAATCTTACCTGGCCCTAAGAACAGCATATCACCATGACCTAACAAGTCTTCTGCACCACCTGCATCCAAAATAGTACGTGAGTCAATTTTACTGTTTACACGTAAAGCTACACGCGTTGGAATATTGGCTTTAATCAAACCCGTAATAACATCTACAGATGGACGCTGAGTTGCAAGTAAAAGGTGAATACCGGCAGCACGAGATTTTTGCGCCAAACGTGTAATCATTTCTTCCGCTTTCTTGCCCACCTGCATGATCATGTCGGCAAACTCATCTGCCACAATTACAATTGATGGTAACGGCGTTAAACGAGGTGCACGCTCTTGTGTCGCTGAGTCACTTGGCTTCCATGTTGGATCAATCAAGTCTTCCCCATTTGCAATTGCTTCTTCAACTTTTCGGTTGTAGTCACTTAACTTACGAATTTTAAGGAAGGACATAAGCTTATAACGACGCTCCATTTCATTTACACACCAGTTTAATGCACTAACTGCATCTTTCATGTCAGTGACTACAGGCGTTAATAAATGCGGAATATCATTATAGTTTGCAAGTTCAAGCTGTTTTGGATCGATTAAAATTAAACGTAACTGGTCTGGCGTATATTTAAGTAACATCGATAAAATCATCGAGTTAACTGCAACAGATTTACCCGAACCTGTGGTACCCGCAACCAACATATGCGGTGCTTTTGCTAAATCGGTTAATACCGGATTACCCGAAATATCTTTACCCATTGCCATGCTAATCAGTGCGCTTGGATCTCGATATGTTGGTGTTTCCAATAGCTCGATCAAACGTACCATTTCACGGGCACTATTTGGTACTTCAATACCAATATATGGTTTACCCGGAATAACCTCTACAACACGTACTGAAGCCATAGACATTGAACGCGCCAAGTCACGGGAAATATTAGTCACTTTAGATGCTTTAACACCCGGTGCTAAATCTAATTCAAAACGCGTAACAACTGGACCTGGCTGAGCTTCAACCACCTGAGCCTTAACATTAAACTCTTGTAATTTAATCTCAAGCAATTCAGACAAACGAGAAAGCTGCTCTTCGGTAAAGTTAACTTTCTTATTTGGATCAACCTTATCAAGCAGTTCAAAGCCCGGTAATGTTGGTAAATCTAAGCGCTTCTTAGCTACCTGCATTGCACGAGACATTGGTCGACCAGATGCATCAGTTAATGGTGCATCAAAATCGAACTCATCTTCAAAATCGTCCTCAGGCTTTCCAGCAGTTTCTTGCCAAGCTTCAATAAACTCTTCTTTTGAAAGCTTCTCTGCACCAATCGCAGTTTGAATCGGTGCTTGTACGAATGCTGAAGATTGAGCATAACTACTTGCTTTGACTGGTTGAGTTGCTGGAGCAATATCTTCATCAATTAATAAGTCATCAAAATCATCAAACACCTGTTCATTTGATAAATTTTTAGGTGACTGGTTTAAATTCGATGGAGCTACAGATGTTTCAACTGATGCATGAGATGTTTGCGGCGTTACAACTGGTTCAACATGATGGTCTTGAATGAACGGTGTATGCACATCAGTGGCAGTTTTACTATTTGGAACTGCGGCAAGTAACTCGTCAAAAATCTCATCATCATTCCAATCTAAACTTTGATGAGTATTCGAGACTTGAGGCTGAGTTTGTTTAGCCTGATAAGCTACCTCTTGGAAATGCTCAGTACTTGCATGTTCATTAGAATCATCAGCTGCTCTTAATAAGGCGTCAATTTCTTGCTTATGACTTGCATCATCACGTTGCAAAGCGCGCCAAACTTCACCAGTAGCAACCAGACGCTCACTATCTTTTTTAAGCTGATGAGCTTGTTCAAGTGTATGTTCAAAGTTTTCTGGTTGAGGAGTTTGCTTTTCTTCCACAGCTTCAGGCTGACTTTGCTCTTTTGCTAAAACATCGGCAAATAAACGCTCTGCCACTTCATCGTGTCGTGTAGAGCTAACTTTTGTTTGTGTTTTTTCTGGTTGAATATTTAACTCTGCCTCATCAGCAACTTCGGCCTTAGGCATCTCTGCAACTTTTACCTTTGCTGTTTTATTTGCTGGCTGTGTAGTTAAATCATAAGCAGATTCATTTGGCGATACGTTCTTATAGAATAAGTCTTGTAAATAACTTGGCATCGCTTTGAGCGTAACCCAAGTTTTGCTCCACTGCACCCCAAATGCCAAAGTGAACAAAACCACCCCAAAAACCAATAAAAAGAGTGTCGCACCATAAATTGTTAGCACTTGAGATAAGCTCTGCCCCAATTCATAACCAATAATCCCACCTGCGGCATTATCTAAAGTATCTGCAGGTACATTCCAGTGTAAATAGAGTAAGCTCGACACAACAAGAATTAAGAAGAATTGAGCAGCATAACGAAATGGGCGGTTTAGAAAACTATGCGGCCACCAGACTTGAATGGCTTCAACAAACAAGAAAATTGGAATAAGCAAACTTGCCCAGCCTAAAAAGCCAAACAGCAAATCTGCAATCCATGCACCAGCAATACCACTTGCATTAGATACTTGCTGAGTATCACTTGAAATATGCATCCAGCCCGGATCAAATGGCGTATACGTTACTGTCGCCAGAAACATATAAATACCAAAAGAGACCAAGAATAATGTCATCAATAAGCGCTGTGCATAAACACTTGACACCGCAGTCATATACTGTCCTGTAACCCATTTAATTATTGGTTTAGAGATGTGAAGACCAACATTTCAGATCTTCAACGAATGAACTTTATATTATGCACCTGTTCTTACAAAAAAGGTGCATGATTCTTTACAGTTGTTGTTAACATAAGGCTCTTCTATATTGTTATATAACTTAATTCGATTGACCTGATCAATATTATCCACATCGATTTCACGCTATTGGTCGGCAATTTCACGTATAATTTTCAAAATTCTCGAAATAAATAAGGATACCCTCAATGAGTGCTCGTCATTCTCGGTTAATTATTCTCGGTTCAGGCCCTGCAGGTTATAGTGCGGCTGTCTATGCAGCACGTGCAAACCTCAAACCAACACTTATTGCTGGTTTACAGCTTGGTGGCCAACTTACAACAACAACCGAAGTTGATAACTGGCCGGGCGATCCTGAAGGTTTGACTGGTCCTGCTTTAATGGAACGTATGCAAGCGCATGCTGAACGCTTCGGTACCGAACTTGTCTATGACCATATTAACGAAGTGGACTTAAATGTACGTCCTTTCGTTCTTAAAGGTGATATGGAAGAGTACACTTGTGATGCATTAATTATTGCGACAGGTGCAACAGCTCAATACCTTGGTTTAGAGTCTGAACAAAAATTTATGGGCCAAGGCGTGAGTGCTTGTGCAACATGTGACGGTTTCTTCTATAAAAACCAAAAAGTAATGGTTGTTGGTGGTGGTAATACTGCTGTTGAAGAAGCGCTTTACCTATCAAATATTGCTTCACATGTAACTCTAGTACACCGTCGTGATTCTTTACGCTCTGAGAAGATTTTACAAGATCATTTATTTGCTAAAGAAAAAGAAGGCAAAATCAGCATCGTTTGGAATCATGAAGTTGAAGAGGTCTTGGGTGATAATACTGGCGTAACAAGTGTTCGCCTTAAATCAACCAAAGATGACACTAAGCAAGATGTAGAAGTTCATGGTCTATTCGTAGCAATTGGCCACAAACCAAATACAGGAATGTTTGATGGTCAATTAAACTTACGTGATGGCTACATCCAAGTACAAAGTGGTACTTCAGGTAATGCAACAGCAACTTCTGTAGCGGGTGTTTTCGCTGCTGGTGATGTTGCTGACAGTATCTACCGTCAAGCCATTACTTCAGCTGGTTCAGGCTGTATGGCAGCATTAGATGCAGAGAAATATCTAGACAACCTTTAAGTTTAGATATTTCAAACAGCCGTTTTATAACGGCTGTTTTTTTATCATTTATAATAATTACTGGCTGTCTCAAATTAATTTTTATAGCATAACCCTTAAGCACATATTATTTTAGTCTTATGAACACACTACCTCTATCTCAATATATTTTCCCAGATCCAGAGGAAGCCGATCCAGATGGTCATGGTCTAATTTGTATTGGTGCTGACCTCTCGCCTTCTACGCTCTATGAAGCATATACCCATGGTCTTTTCCCTTGGTTTAATGAAGATGAGCCTATTTGTTGGTGGAGCCCTCAACCACGCTGTGTGATTTATCCTCAAAACTATAAACCAAGTAAATCGCTCATTCGAAACATGAAAAAGCACGATTACACCATTACGGTAAATCGTGCTTTTGAACAAGTCATCCGCTCATGTTCACTACCTCGAAGCTATGCCAACGAAACTTGGATTAGCGAAGATATTATTCAGGGATATTGTGCAATGTTTGATGCAGGTTATGGCTATAGCGTAGAAGTTTGGCAAGACGAACAGCTGGTAGGTGGTTTATATGGGGTAACGATCGGAAAAGGTTGTTTTGGCGAGTCTATGTTTAGTACTCAAACCGATGTTTCTAAAATGGCTTTTTATACTTTAATGTTAATCGGTCAAGAAAATCAGCTTCCTTGGGTCGACTGCCAACTGGTAAATAGTCACTTAATTAGCCTTGGGGCTTGTACACTTTCTCGGCAGGAATATCTTAAATCGTTACAAGATGTAATTATTCACCCCTCTATCAATTGGAAAAAGTATCAAGAACGTGTATTTTCAAGTAAAACAATAGCATTAAATGCAAAATTAATGGAATGATAACAGGAGGGACCAATCATGAAATCATATCACCCGAAGTCCCTTTTAAATGATCTGCAATATTATATTACCCCACCTCACGATTGCAGCTATTTAGAAAATAAGTCAGCACGTATGGTCTTTTTAGACCCGATTCATCGCATCGATGTGGTGACTCTTTCAGAGCTTTCTCGTTTAGGTTTTCGCCGTAGTGGCGACTTTGTTTATCGTCCTGAATGTCACTTATGTAGACAATGTTTGTCTTGTCGTGTTCCAGTTGCCGACTTCCAAATGAACAGCATGCAAAAAAAAGCGTGGAAGCGAAATCAAGACCTTACTATGACTGTTCTGCCAACACGGCAAGCTGCGCAAATTCATTATGATTTATACGAACGTTACATTAACGAGCGCCATGCCGATGGCGATATGTTTCCACCAAGTTTAGATCAGTTTGAAAAATTCTTGGTTCATAGCTGTACAGATAGTTTCTTCTTGGAACTATGGAAAGATAATCGTCTTATTAGCGTTTCTACCTGTGATTTAATGGATGATGGATTATCTGCGGTCTATACATTTTTCGACCCAGATGAGCACCGCAGATCTTTAGGTGTTTATTCGATTTTGAATCAAATCGAATATGTAAAATCACTTGGCTTAGAATATCTTTATTTAGGCTATTGGGTACCTCACTCTGCCAAAATGAACTACAAATCGCAATATACACCTTTAGAACTTTTACTAGATGGGCAATGGCGCCGTTTAAATAGATCATTGTCACCAGAAGAGATCCAACAGTTAGGCACGTCTCTTATGACAACCTTACCTTCCGAATGGAACAACTTAATTATTAAATAGTTTTAATCTATTCTTATCAAATGCAAGCAGATAAGTGATTAAAATAATGATGCAAAATCATCAGTACAGGTTTTTACCATAATCACCGCATTTTCACGCCCACCTTCTTGAGTAGGATAATAATTGCGACGCAGATCAATTTGGTGAAAGCCTGTTTTTTCATATAAACCAATAGCTGCTTTATTACTTTCACGGACTTCTAAAAAGATTTGTACTGGCTCATTTTTTAATTGATCAATTGAAGCACTTAATAATTCATATCCTAAACCCTGCCCTTGCATTTTAGGATCAACTGCCATGAGTAATAAATTTGCTTCATCTAAAACGGGTTGTAAAATACAAAAACCAACAACCTTATTATTTAACTCAATCACTGTGCATTGATAAAAATTCAAAGATTCAATAAATTGCTGTCTTGACCATGGGTGTGTCTGAACAAGCTTTTCAATTTGAGCAACACTATCCACATCGGAGGCTTGCATAGTACGAATCATGAATTTCAACACATTTACAGATTTCTAGTTAAGCGTATTATAGAAACTTAAATAGAAAAAACGAGCAAAAAAAAGAGCAATTAAATTGCTCTTTTTCTATGTGATTTATTAGAAACCTAACTTTTCACGCCAAGTTGCCAATAAAGCCGTGGTATCCGAATCATTTGGATGAAATTTTGGTCTTAAAAAGTCCAACAATTCTGGAATTTGACGTGTCATAAAACCTTTACGACCATACATAAACTTAAGCATGTATTTGGTATCGTTCCAAGTTAACTTTTCATCAGTCTTGAGTAACTTAGCCGTAAAGTAAGATTGAGTTGCGAAGATTAAAGCCATGGCAATAATTAAAGCAGTTGAACGCATAAAATAAGCTTTCGGACCTTGCCCATACATGCTTGTATAAACATCAAAAGCTACCGCTTTATGTTCATTTTCTTCAACTGCATGCCACATCCACAAATGATACATGGTGTTATCTTGGAACATCGCCTGAATTTCAGGATTTTGTAGAAGTTCAGCGGCAATGGTCGAAGTAAAATGTTCTAGAGCACATGTTCCCGTCAAATCAATCATTTCTTTGGTGTAGCCAAAAGGTTTCATTAATTTGGTTACAACAGCCGTACCCATCTTAATGACTTTTCCAGTTTGCTTTTCCATATGACGAACATCATAACCATAAGCCTGCGCTGAAGCATTAAATGCTAAGTGCTCTTTCGAATGCATGGCTTCCTGACCAATAAAAGCGCTAATTTCTTTTTGAAGAGCTGGGTCAGCAAGTTTTGGATCATTTCGAACAGCACGCGTGCTATTTACAAAGAATTGTTCACCTTCAGGAAAAAGAGCCGATAATGCTGTCATAAAGTGAGTTAATCCTGCATCGTAATTTGCCCAATAGCGTGGAACTTGATCAAATTCAAAGTCCATACGACGTACAGGGAAGCTTGCTCCAGCACGATTAGAAATATTTACTTTAGCATTCATGTTAGACTCCTTTAAGTGAACCAAAAATTCACTTATATCCTTATTTATTTTCTTAATATTTATAATAATACGCTTTTAAAATCGCTATTTAAGTGCAGATGAGGACAGCGAATTATCAGATGAGGTCATTAAAAGCCCCTTCCTGAATCAAAATAAAACTCTATAATTTTAAAAATGAGTAGCACTTTTAAGACAACAAAAAAGGGCTATTCACAGCCCTTTTCACTTTATTTTTTGGTTAAAGTCCAAGTTTAGCTTTCCATGTTTTTAACAAGCTAACTGTATCTAAATCATTAGGATGAAAACCTGGTTTAAAATAAGCAAGCATTTCTTTCGCCATACCTGTAATAATACCTTTCGATGGGCTATAACCATATTTATAAATTACAGACAGCTCAGCTAAGTTTAATTTATTATCTTGTTTTAAAAGACGAAGTACAAACGATGACTGAATCAAAAAGATTAAAGTCATAGCAAATACTAAAGAGCTCGTACGTAAAGCATAAGCCTTTACACCTTTACCAAATACACCCTCGTATACATCAAAAGCTACAGCTTTATGCTCATTTTCTTCAACTGCATGCCAATACCACATAGTTGACATGGTTTCATCAGTCATCAGCTCTTGAATGTTCTTATTTACTAATAATTGTGAGGCGATAGTAGCTGTAAAATGCTCAAGTGCAGTAGTAGCAGTCAGATCCACCATTTCTTTTGTCATGCCAAAAGGTTTGACAATTTTTACAAAAGTTTTAATTGCTGTTTGAATCGCTGTATCAGTAAATTTCTCTAACGTTTCTACATCATGACCAAACTTTTGAGCAGAAGCATTAAAATTTACATGCTCTTGAGTGTGCATTGCTTCTTGCCCAATGAAAGCACTAATCTCTTTTTGTAGCAGTTCATCATCTTTAATAGCTGGATGATAACGTACAGCACGTACACTATCGATGAAGAATTTCTCACCAGCAGGAAACAATGCTGATAATGCAGTCATAAAATGTGTGAGTCCAGCAGAACCATTCATCCAATATTCTGGTACATCATTAAAGTCAAAATTCATACGACGTACTGGAAAGCTTGCTCCAGCACGATTCGTAATATTCACTTTAGCGTTCATATCGAAAGCTCCTTACCAGTAACCTAAGTTACATAAACTTTATTGTTCATTTTCTTGATTCTTATCATACAAATTTAATAAAAAGGCTTAAGTGCAAATAAGGACATTGAAGTATCAGTTAAGGCCAGCTTTAAATTGAATTGTCAAACAACAAGCATAAAAAAAGCGCTCCAAAAGGAGCGCTTTTTTCACTGAAAAGTGATTATGCAGTTACTTTCGCAACAACACCAGCACCTACAGTACGACCACCTTCACGGATCGCAAAACGTAGACCTGGGTCCATTGCGATTGGGTGGATTAATTCTACTGACATTTCAACGTTGTCACCTGGCATAACCATTTCAACGCCTTCTTTCAACTGGATTGCACCAGTTACGTCAGTTGTACGGAAGTAGAACTGTGGACGGTAACCATTTAAGAATGGAGTGTGACGACCACCTTCTTCTTTAGAAAGTACGTATACTTCTGCGTCGAATTTAGTGTGCGGCTTGATTGTACCTGGTTTAGCAAGTACTTGACCACGCTGTACGTCTTCACGCTTAGTACCACGAAGTAATACACCACAGTTCTCGCCTGCACGACCTTCGTCAAGAAGTTTACGGAACATTTCTACGCCAGTTACAGTTGTTTTAACTGTATCTTTAATACCAACGATCTCTACTTCTTCACCAACTTTAACAATACCTGATTCTACACGGCCTGTTACTACAGTACCACGACCAGAAATTGAGAATACGTCTTCGATCGGCATTAAGAATGCTTTGTCGATAGCACGTTCTGGTTCTGGGATGTAAGAGTCAAGAGCTGCTACAAGAGCAAGAACTGATTCTTCACCGTAAGGACCTGCTTCACCGTTAAGAGCAGCAAGAGCTGAACCACGGATTACTGGAGTGTCATCACCTGGGAAGTCATAAGTAGAAAGAAGTTCACGAACTTCCATTTCTACTAATTCAAGTAATTCTTCGTCATCAACAAGGTCGCATTTGTTTAAGAATACGATGATGTAAGGTACACCAACCTGACGAGAAAGAAGGATGTGTTCACGAGTTTGTGGCATTGGACCGTCAGTCGCAGCACATACAAGGATCGCGCCGTCCATCTGAGCAGCACCAGTGATCATGTTTTTAACGTAATCGGCGTGGCCCGGGCAGTCAACGTGTGCGTAGTGACGAATTGGAGAATCGTATTCTACGTGTGAAGTATTAATTGTAATACCACGTGCTTTTTCTTCAGGTGCTGAGTCGATTTGTGAGTAATCTTTCGCTTCACCGCCGTAAGTTTTTGCACAAATAGTTGCAATCGCAGCAGTTAAAGTTGTTTTACCATGGTCAACGTGACCGATTGTGCCCACGTTTACGTGTGGCTTATTACGTTCAAACTT
>NZ_JBKGFO010000005.1:0-277932 GCF_046557555.1 Acinetobacter sp. H1(2024) | reverse complement strand
TTGATTAATCGAAATAATTTTCATTGATTGATTGGTTTAAATTACTCGAAGTTTATTTGAGCGAAATTTAAGTCAGTAATTGATGAGCCAGAATTGGTACCTTGTCTTTAAATAAGGTACAAAATGATTTTAACTGAAGAGTTTGATCATGGCTCAGATTGAACGCTGGCGGCAGGCTTAACACATGCAAGTCGAGCGGAGAGAGGTAGCTTGCTACTGATCTTAGCGGCGGACGGGTGAGTAATGCTTAGGAATCTGCCTATTAGTGGGGGACAACATCTCGAAAGGGATGCTAATACCGCATACGTCCTACGGGAGAAAGCAGGGGATCTTCGGACCTTGCGCTAATAGATGAGCCTAAGTCGGATTAGCTAGTTGGTGGGGTAAAGGCCTACCAAGGCGACGATCTGTAGCGGGTCTGAGAGGATGATCCGCCACACTGGGACTGAGACACGGCCCAGACTCCTACGGGAGGCAGCAGTGGGGAATATTGGACAATGGGGGGAACCCTGATCCAGCCATGCCGCGTGTGTGAAGAAGGCCTTATGGTTGTAAAGCACTTTAAGCGAGGAGGAGGCTACTTTAGTTAATACCTAGAGATAGTGGACGTTACTCGCAGAATAAGCACCGGCTAACTCTGTGCCAGCAGCCGCGGTAATACAGAGGGTGCAAGCGTTAATCGGATTTACTGGGCGTAAAGCGCGCGTAGGCGGCTAATTAAGTCAAATGTGAAATCCCCGAGCTTAACTTGGGAATTGCATTCGATACTGGTTAGCTAGAGTGTGGGAGAGGATGGTAGAATTCCAGGTGTAGCGGTGAAATGCGTAGAGATCTGGAGGAATACCGATGGCGAAGGCAGCCATCTGGCCTAACACTGACGCTGAGGTGCGAAAGCATGGGGAGCAAACAGGATTAGATACCCTGGTAGTCCATGCCGTAAACGATGTCTACTAGCCGTTGGGGCCTTTGAGGCTTTAGTGGCGCAGCTAACGCGATAAGTAGACCGCCTGGGGAGTACGGTCGCAAGACTAAAACTCAAATGAATTGACGGGGGCCCGCACAAGCGGTGGAGCATGTGGTTTAATTCGATGCAACGCGAAGAACCTTACCTGGCCTTGACATAGTAAGAACTTTCCAGAGATGGATTGGTGCCTTCGGGAACTTACATACAGGTGCTGCATGGCTGTCGTCAGCTCGTGTCGTGAGATGTTGGGTTAAGTCCCGCAACGAGCGCAACCCTTTTCCTTATTTGCCAGCGAGTAATGTCGGGAACTTTAAGGATACTGCCAGTGACAAACTGGAGGAAGGCGGGGACGACGTCAAGTCATCATGGCCCTTACGGCCAGGGCTACACACGTGCTACAATGGTCGGTACAAAGGGTTGCTACACAGCGATGTGATGCTAATCTCAAAAAGCCGATCGTAGTCCGGATTGGAGTCTGCAACTCGACTCCATGAAGTCGGAATCGCTAGTAATCGCGGATCAGAATGCCGCGGTGAATACGTTCCCGGGCCTTGTACACACCGCCCGTCACACCATGGGAGTTTGTTGCACCAGAAGTAGCTAGCCTAACTGCAAAGAGGGCGGTTACCACGGTGTGGCCGATGACTGGGGTGAAGTCGTAACAAGGTAGCCGTAGGGGAACCTGCGGCTGGATCACCTCCTTAACGAAAGATTGACGATTGGTAAGAATCCACAACAAGTTGTTCTTCATAGATGTATCTGAGGGTCTGTAGCTCAGTTGGTTAGAGCACACGCTTGATAAGCGTGGGGTCACAAGTTCAAGTCTTGTCAGACCCACCATGACTTTGACTGGTTGAAGTTATAGATAAAAGATACATAACTGATGATGTAAGCTGGGGACTTAGCTTAGTTGGTAGAGCGCCTGCTTTGCACGCAGGAGGTCAGGAGTTCGACTCTCCTAGTCTCCACCAGAACTTAAGAGAAGTTCGGATTACAGAAATTAGTAAATAGAGATTTCGGTCTTGGTTTATTAACTTCTGTGATTTAAGTATCACGGTATTAAGCATGACCTGACGAAGGCGTGTTTATTCATTAACAGATTGGCAAAATTGAGTCTGAAATAAATTGTTCACTCAAGAGTTTAGATTAAGTAATTAATCTAGATGAATTGAGAACTAGCAAATTAACTGAATCAAGCGTTTTGGTATATGAATTTAGATTGAAGCTGTACAGTGTTTAAGTACACAGTACTCTAAACTGAAATGTTGAAGTTACTAACTTGTAGGTAACATCGACTGTTTGGGGTTGTATAGTCAAGTAATTAAGTGCATGTGGTGGATGCCTTGGCAGTCAGAGGCGATGAAAGACGTGATAGCCTGCGAAAAGCTCCGGGGAGGCGGCAAATATCCTGTGATCCGGAGATTTCTGAATGGGGGAACCCACCTACTTTAAGGTAGGTATTGCAACATGAATACATAGTGTTGCAAAGCGAACGAGGGGAAGTGAAACATCTCAGTACCCTTAGGAAAAGAAATCAATTGAGATTCCCTCAGTAGCGGCGAGCGAACGGGGATCAGCCCATTAAGTTATGTGTGTTTTAGTGGAACGCTCTGGGAAGTGCGAACGTAGAGGGTGATATTCCCGTACACGAAAGGGCACACATAATGATGACGAGTAGGGCGAGGCACGTGAAACCTTGTCTGAATATGGGGGGACCATCCTCCAAGGCTAAATACTCCTGACTGACCGATAGTGAACCAGTACCGTGAGGGAAAGGCGAAAAGAACCCCTGTGAGGGGAGTGAAATAGATCCTGAAACCGCATGCATACAAGCAGTGGGAGCCGACTTGTTCGGTGACTGCGTACCTTTTGTATAATGGGTCAGCGACTTATATTCAGTAGCGAGGTTAACCGTATAGGGGAGCCGTAGAGAAATCGAGTCTTAATAGGGCGTTTAGTTGCTGGGTATAGACCCGAAACCAGGCGATCTATCCATGAGCAGGTTGAAGGTTGGGTAACACTAACTGGAGGACCGAACCCACTGTCGTTGAAAAGCCAGGGGATGACTTGTGGATAGGGGTGAAAGGCTAATCAAGCCTGGTGATAGCTGGTTCTCCCCGAAAGCTATTTAGGTAGCGCCTCGGACGAATACCATAGGGGGTAGAGCACTGTTTCGGCTAGGGGGTCATCCCGACTTACCAAACCGATGCAAACTCCGAATACCTATGAGTACTATCCGGGAGACAGACTGCGGGTGCTAACGTCCGTAGTCAAGAGGAAAACAATCCAGACCGCCAGCTAAGGCCCCAAAATCATAGTTAAGTGGGAAACGATGTGGGAAGGCATAGACAGCTAGGAGGTTGGCTTAGAAGCAGCCACCCTTTAAAGAAAGCGTAATAGCTCACTAGTCGAGTCGGCCTGCGCGGAAGATGTAACGGGGCTAAAACTATGTGCCGAAGCTGCGGATTTGACATTAGTCAAGTGGTAGGGGAGCGTTCTGTAAGCCGATGAAGGTGTATTGAGAAGTATGCTGGAGGTATCAGAAGTGCGAATGCTGACGTGAGTAACGACAAAACGGGTGAAAAACCCGTTCGCCGAAAGACCAAGGGTTCCAGTCCAACGTTAATCGGGGCTGGGTGAGTCGACCCCTAAGGCGAGGCCGAAAGGCGTAGTCGATGGGAAATTGGTTAATATTCCAATACTTCTGTGTAATGCGATGAGAGGACGGAGAAGGTTAAGTCAGCCTGGCGTTGGTTGTCCAGGTGGAAGGATGTAGGTATGTATCTTAGGCAAATCCGGGGTACTCTATACTGAGATCCGATAGCAAGCTGTACTTGTACAGTGAAGTGGCTGATACCATGCTTCCAGGAAAAGTCTCTAAGCTTCAGTTACACAGGAATCGTACCCGAAACCGACACAGGTGGTCAGGTCGAGTAGACCAAGGCGCTTGAGAGAACTCTGCTGAAGGAACTAGGCAAAATGGTACCGTAACTTCGGGAGAAGGTACGCTGTTGTTGGTGATGGAACTTGCTTCCTGAGCTGATGACAGCCGCAGAAACCAGGCCGCTGCAACTGTTTATTAAAAACATAGCACTCTGCAAACACGAAAGTGGACGTATAGGGTGTGATGCCTGCCCGGTGCTGGAAGGTTAATTGATGGGGTTAGCGTAAGCGAAGCTCTTGATCGAAGCCCCAGTAAACGGCGGCCGTAACTATAACGGTCCTAAGGTAGCGAAATTCCTTGTCGGGTAAGTTCCGACCTGCACGAATGGCATAATGATGGCGGCGCTGTCTCCAGCAGAGGCTCAGTGAAATCGAAATCGCTGTGAAGATGCAGTGTACCCGCGGCTAGACGGAAAGACCCCGTGAACCTTTACTGCAGCTTGACACTGAACTTTGACCTTACTTGTGTAGGATAGGTGGGAGGCTTTGAAGTTGGAACGCTAGTTCCAATGGAGCCGTCCTTGAAATACCACCCTGGTAATGTTGAGGTTCTAACTCTGTCCCGTTATCCGGGACGAGGACCGTGTCTGGTGGGTAGTTTGACTGGGGCGGTCTCCTCCTAAAGAGTAACGGAGGAGTACGAAGGTGCGCTCAGCGTGGTCGGAAATCACGCGTAGAGTATAAAGGCAAAAGCGCGCTTAACTGCGAGACCCACAAGTCGAGCAGGTACGAAAGTAGGTCTTAGTGATCCGGTGGTTCTGTATGGAAGGGCCATCGCTCAACGGATAAAAGGTACTCTGGGGATAACAGGCTGATACCGCCCAAGAGTTCATATCGACGGCGGTGTTTGGCACCTCGATGTCGGCTCATCTCATCCTGGGGCTGAAGCAGGTCCCAAGGGTATGGCTGTTCGCCATTTAAAGAGGTACGCGAGCTGGGTTTAGAACGTCGTGAGACAGTTCGGTCCCTATCTACCGTGGGCGCTGGAAATTTGAGAGGATCTGCTCCTAGTACGAGAGGACCAGAGTGGACGAACCTCTGGTGTACCGGTTGTGACGCCAGTCGCATCGCCGGGTAGCTATGTTCGGAAGGGATAACCGCTGAAAGCATCTAAGCGGGAAGCCTACCTCAAGATAAGATTTCCCTAGGAATTTATTCCTCTAAAGAGCCGTTCGAGACTAGGACGTTGATAGGTTGGATGTGGAAGCATAGTGATATGTGAAGCTGACCAATACTAATTGCTCGTGAGGCTTGACTATACAACACCCAAGCAGTTGTATATAAAGCATCAATCGATTCATAAATCTACAAACAAACTTGATTTAGTTACTTCACTAGATAAAATGAACAAGTCAGATTCAATCAGCCCAATCTGTAAAGATTTGGAAAACGCTTCGGCAATCAATAAGACCAAAGCAAGTATCCATAAACAGTTGTGCTGGCGACCATAGCAAGAGTGAACCACCTGATCCCTTCCCGAACTCAGAAGTGAAACCTCTTAGCGCTGATGGTAGTGTGGGGTTACCCATGTGAGAGTAAGTCATCGCCAGCTCATTATTCAAACACCCCGGTCTCGAAAGAAACCGGGGTGTTTTTTTATGGATAATAAAAAAATAAAGATAAAAAACAACTCTAAAAGAACATTTGTACAGATACTCTGTTCTAGAAATTATTAGTGGGAAATGAATAAGAGCTAACTTTAAAATTAAGAAAGCTCTTCTAAATGTATTATTTTAACTGTCTACGTGCATGTTTTAGAGCCGTGCGGAGACCTTCTTCTAAAGTAGGGTGATAGAAAGGCTTTTCTAGAATATCATTTAAAGTTAATCCTTCACCAATAATCCAGCTTAACAAATGCGCCATATGTTCTGTTGCTTCTGTAAATAACTCGGCACCAAGTAGTTTTTGAGTTTCTCGTTCTATATAAACTTCAATAGCACCTTTATTTTTTCCTAGAACAATAGCTCTTCCTTGTCTTTCATAAGAAACTTCACCCGTAACAAACTGTACTCCATTTTCTTTTAGTTGCTTATAACTTTGCCCTACAATTGCCATTTCTGGATGACTGAACACTATTCCTAATGGAGTGAGTGTCTTAACTGGATTAACTTGTGGGTAATTCAAACAGTTATAAACTATTTTTCTACCTTCATGGGCTGCTTCATGTTGCAGTGGCGTTGAAGTATAAGCGTCCCCAGCAATAAAAATTGGATAGTTATCTAGCTGTTTTGTTTTCGCATTTATAGGCAATAACTTAATATCCATAAAAGATTTATCAATATTATCTAGCTTTAGGGTATCAAGTAGGCTTGAACGACCTGTTGCAGATAACACATACTCAGCTTGAATAGATTTTTCTTTTTCATCAATTTTATAATTTAATATAACGCCATTAGAACCAGACTTAACTTCAGTAGGTAAAGTCTCAAATAAAATCTTTAATTCTTTCCCTAGTTCTTCTTGAGCAAGTTGCTGTAATTTAGAGCTAGTAAATATCCCAATTCTTTTACTTCGTGCAAATATAGTTGTTTCTACACCTAAACGGTGTAAGGCTTGCGCAATCTCTAGGGCGATTACTCCACTTCCAATAACGGCAATAGATTTAGGTAGAGTGTTTAATTCAAATATTTGGTCTGTGGTAATAAGGCGATCACCTAATTCTTGTTTCCATTTTTGATCATAATTAGGAGTGGAACCAACTGCTAGGATAAAGCTTTTTGATTGGTATTGTTTACCATTCACTTCAATAGTTTCCGAATCAATAAAACGTGCTCTACCTGAAATTCTATGTTCAGTTGGCCATTGCTCTACATCGTTAAGGGTCGCCTTCGTAAAGCGGTCACGTAAGGTTCTTACATGTTCCATAACCTGATCAGTATTAATATCTACTGAAGCATTCAACCCAACTTTTTGAGCATTTTGTATGTCATACATACGATTTGCAGTAGAAATTAAGACTTTACTTGGCATGCAGCCTACACGTGCGCATGTGGTATCCCATGGCCCATCATTTATAATTAGAAGATTATTGGTGTACTTTACTGCTTCTTTATAAGCGCTAATACCAGCAGTACCTGCGCCAATGATAATAATATCGAACATTGTCATTAAGCTATTTTAATAGATATTTAGAATATATAGAAAAACCCTCTTAAGCAGAGGGTTTGATTCTAATTATTTAGCTTTAAAATGTAAATTTTTGCTCAAAAGGTGATTTTAAAGTAGTTGAAACAGTTCCATTTTGATTAGTAGACTGACCTTCAACATTTATACTATTAATTATATGTTTAAAATTTAATGTGGTTCCATTCGGAGACTGTTTAAAAGTGAAAATATTTTTTCCTTCCAGATAGATGCTACCATTAAATTTTTGCGTATTCGTTGTTGGAGATTGATTCTCAACACGACTTCCTTCAATACCCGTAATACTTGGTAAACTCAATACTTGATTACCGTTGAGTTTCACTTGATATGTCGCATTATTCTTATTGCCTGGAGTCGAATTTACAACAAATGAAATTGGTTCTGCGTAAGGAACATTTGGATTATCATTGATGAGTACGTTAAAACCTGATCCCCCTTGAATTACATATAGATCACCATCAGTTGATGTATTATCTTTATATACACTCATCGCACCTGTAGTGACCTCTTTTTCAGTTGGTTGACCTGTTTGTGGATCTTGAACTGTGGCCGTTGTAGTAATTTTATAATCACTTGTCGTTGAGTTAATTAATACAAATCTTTTTTGCTTGGTTTGTTGGAGTCCCCATGATTGTTGGAATGGGTATGCAAAAGCTCCAGTAATAGTTACATCTTGGAAATTTTTATCCTTATTTTCATTTTCAAAAATATAAATTCTGGTATTAGATTGATATTCCTCTAGATTTGGTGAGATATTGTCAGATGCTAGTTTAATATTCTTTAAATCATCTGCCGTAATATCAAAATCCCAATCGTTATAACCTGTAAGTAATGATTTTATTTCTTCCCCTTTAAAAACGTAGCAAGCGCGATAGTCTGTAGTACTATTAATAAAACATTTGTCACGATAGTGATCTGAATATTGAGTGAGATCTACTTTTCTAATATCTAGAGTTAACTTTAAGGGTCCTTGTGCGAAAGTATCTAATGCATGATCGATATAACCTTTTGATAAGTTTTCATCATTAAGGTTATAGGCACCAAATAAATATTTTCCTTCTTGCTGTACGCTTTTTAAAACAGAAGTAGCCAACTCTTGATCTGTTGATGGTGTAGTTGGTGTAGTTGGTGTAGTTGGTGTCGTTGTAGAGTTAGAATTTGAATTTTGGTTATAGTAGCCATCACCGCCACCTCCACCACAAGCTGTCAAAAAAGCAGCCAGAGTAATCCCACATACCCCATGAGTAAGTTTCATCATTATCCCCAATTAAAATGATAAGTTATTTAAAATAATTTTTTAGATTTATAAAATAACATATATTTCATGAGGTTGCTCATTATATTTATGAGCGGTTAGCTAATCAAATTCTTGTACTCATAGTTACTCCAACCGTAGGTTTTACTTGTATTGAGGAGCATGCTGTAAGAATTAAACAGCTTAAAAGTGCAAATATGAACTTATTCATAAAAATTAATAAATGATTCAACAAAAGACTTAAATACTTTAGATTAATATTATTATTGGTTCTGTTGAATTTGTGCAGACTTATGCAAAATAAGTTATTCAAAAACCCTACTTTAAGGAACAAATAGGGTTTTATAGAATATTAATTTCTTAAGATTAATCGTCTAACAAATCCATTTGTTTTGCTAATTGATAAAGATTGTTTGAACGGTTTCCTGTACGGCAGAACATAAGTACAGGTTTTGGAAGTTCATTATAGTGATTTGCAAAAGTACGGACATCAAGCTCAGTAATTTGACCTGCAACTACAGGTTGGTAAACGTAATCTAGACCTGCTTGACGTGCTGCTTCTTCAATTTGAGCACTTGTTGGTTGCTCTGGACCGCCTTCCATGTCAGGACGGTTATTTATAATAGATTTAAATCCTTTTTCTACAACTTGTCCCACATGTTCTGGACCAATTTGACCTGCGAAACCAACATTATCTGACATTTCGTCACTCCAAAATTTAATAAAACCTCTTATGCTGTATCATAGCATTAAGCTTAACCTGAGATACAAGACACTAAAACGTTGTTCCTACATAGATAAAAATTATGTAAAAGAACAGCTATAGATTTTTAAAAGGCGATCAGGATGTTTTTTGTAAATTCATTACTTCGACCATAATGCCACGGAGCACATATGCACGCTTATACGGTTGAGCCTTTATATGTTCCATGTGATCAGGAAATGATCGCAGCTGACTTTTATATTCCAAAAACAAATAATAAATCCGCGGTAATTATCATGGCACATGGTTTTGCCGGATTACGTCAATTCAAGCTTATCCAATATGCCCAGCGTTTTGCTCAGGCAGGCTATGCCGTTATTTTATTTGATTATCGATACTGGGGAGGGAGTACAGGTAAGCCACGAGAGATGATTTCTATCAATTCTCAACTTGAAGACTGGAAGACCATTATTCAATACGCGTCTACCTGTAAATTAATAGATAATCGAAGAATTGTTTTATGGGGCACATCTTTAAGTGGAGGATATGCTTTAAGTCTAGCTTCTGAACTGAAAAATATTCAGGCCATTATGGTACAAATTCCATATGTAGATGGTGCAGAAACTGCAAAACTATATCCGTTACAGCGTTACCCCCAAGCTTTGAAGCTATCGAGCCAAGATTATATGGGTTCAAAAATGGGCCTTAATCCAAAGAGATTACCTGTTGTTGATCAACTTAAATTATGTTTTATGCCAACAGCAGATAGTTACTATGGGTATTTGTCGATTGTAAATCCAGATTATTATTGGAGTGGTGAAGTACCAGCACGTGTCTTTTTTAATTTGATGCGTTACCGTCCAATTCAACTCGTACGTCAGATTAATATTCCCGTTTTATTTATTGCTGCTCAGCATGATTCTTTGATCCCGATTGAGTCTAGTCGTGAAGCTGCGACTAATATTGCACCTTTTGTGAGTTATCATGAATGGGATATGAAACATTTTGATATTTATCATGGCTCATGGTTTGAAAAAGCAGTGACGACCCAATTAGAATTTTTACATCAGCATATAGGAGTGATGTAAATGATTATTGTATGTGCATCGTGTGGTGCAAAAAATAGAGTGCCAGAGGAAAAACTTAGCGCGCAACCGAGTTGTGGCCAATGCCATCAGCCATTACTTCCGCTTGCACCGATTGAGTTAAATGAACAAAACTTTAGCAACTATATCACGAATAGTGATCTGCCTATTTTGATAGATTTATGGGCAGAATGGTGTGGACCTTGTAAAATGATGGCACCACATTTTGCACAAGTTGCAAAACAGAATCCACGTGTCATTTTTGCCAAGATTAATACCGAAGAGTCTCCTCGCTTAAGCCAAGCATTTAATGTGAGAAGTATTCCTACCCTTGTATTAATGAATAAAACCACAGAAGTTGCTCGAATGAGCGGTGCATTACGCGCGCCTGAATTGCAACAGTGGCTAGATCAACAACTTCAAACGAATTTCGGGAGCTAAGGTGTCAGAAGCTTATACCAAACCAGAAGGAATTTTATCCTTACAAACGATTGCCATGCCAGCAGATACAAACTGGAGTGGTGATGTGTTTGGTGGGTGGATCGTGTCACAAATGGACTTGGCTGGAGCAATTCACGCGGAGCGTTTTAGTCGTGGACGTTGTGCTACGATTTCCATTAATCAGATGACCTTTTTGGTTCCGGTAAAAGTAGGCTTTGTGATTAGCTGCTATACCAAAATCTTAAAAGTGGGTAATACCTCTATTCAAATGCAAATTGAAGTTTGGGATAGTCATGATGATTCTCGTGCTCCAATTCGTATTACCGAAGGGGTCTTCACTTTTGTCGCTGTTGATGTAAAAGGTAACAAGCGCCAAATTCCAGAAGAGGCGAAACAAAAGTTTTTAGAAACTCAATAAAACGTATTATAAAGCCTGAATATCAGTATTCAGGCTTTAATTTTTGTCACTAAAACATTGTATTAGAGTTTTTACTTTGCTCTGGAATGTTTTGTATCACATCCCAATGCTCTACGATTTTTCCATTTTCTACCCGGAAAATATCAACAATTGCTCTGCCTCGATCTTTTTCGTTTTCAGTAGAATGGACATGTAAAACAACCAAGTTGCCTTCTGCGATTGCACGCTTAATTTCATTTTTTGCTTGTGGATTTTTCTGGAATTTCTCAGTAAAGAAATTAACGAAAGGTGCCTTCCCATCAGGAACATTAGGGTTATGTTGTATATATTCATGACCAATATAACGGTCGGCATATTCTTTAACTTGATGTTTTAAAAAGACACCTTCATAGAAATCGGTTACGATTTTTTTATTCTGGGCGCTTATTTTATCTGCTGCCTCAGTTTTAGTTTGAATAATTTTACTGGTTTTGTTTGTAGGTTCGGCAGCTTGAGTAGCCACTGCTGTAAATATAAAACTGGTAAATAACGAGGATAGAATCAGTGTTCTTTTCATTGTGACCTCAAGATATAAATTTGTAGTTTTATATCTTGAGGTAAATAACAATCTAAAAATATTTTAAATTAGTTATCATTTCTTACGTTTAGGTAACCATGCCCAGAGCATTTGGCATTGGATTGGTTCATTACCTGCATCATCAATAACTGTAACAGGAATGACAAGTTCGCCTTTTTCATGATCAGCAATATATTTTTGCTGTTCGATAGAGAGCGTAGCCGTTGCTGTTAAACCACCTTCTACCACTTTTAAATAATCAACATGTAATGATTTGATTAATAAAATACGGTTATCAGGAATATGTAAACCCGTTAAAAAACCTGTTGCAGTCTCTGCTAAAAGTGCCATTGCAGCAGCATGAACACCTTTAATATGGTTCTGCATGTTTTTCTGGTTTTCTAAGCGAACAGTCACATGGCTTACATCTACTTCTAGATAGCGAATATTGGCTGTACCCACCATTGGCACAATACGGCCAAATGCCTTGCTCCAAAGCGTACTTCGAACACCTTTAGGAAATTTTGAAGTTGCTTTTACCAGTTTTAATAGTCGATTGGATTGAGACATGGGATTACCTTAACTTTGAATGTCACTAAAAGATATTAATCTTTAAAGTTATTAAACTGTAATGGCACACCAAATTGTTGTTCACGTAAAAAAGTCATGACTTGTTGTAAAGTGTCACGTTTTTTATCGGTTACACGGATTTTGTCGCCTTGAATAGAAGATTGCACTTTAACGCCGCTTTCTTTAATGGCTTTATTAATTTTTTTTGCTGTATCAGAGTCAAGGCCATCTTTAAGTTTAATGACTTGTACAAAATTTTTACCTGAAGCAGCAGCTTTTTGTGGATCTAGTGCTTGCACATCAATTTTACGTTTATAAAAATGGTTTTCTAACATGTTATAAACTTGTTCACACTGGAAATCGCTTTCAGTGCTGATTTTAATCTCTTTATTTTTTTCGTTTAGTTCGATAGAAACATCGTGACCACGGAAGTCAAAGCGTGTTGCAATCTCTTTTTGTGTGTTTTGAACCGCATGATTAACTTCAAATAACTCTAATTCAGAAACAATATCGAAAGAAGGCATGGTTTAGACCTTTACAAAGTGAAAGAATATTTGAGATGCTAAGAGGGTTTTCTTCATTTGCCAAGTGTTGTTTACATCAAAGGAGTGCACAATGATCCGTAAACAAGAAATTACAACATTTGAGTTCCCAGAAAATGCTGTTATCTGGGATGTCCGTGATTCAAGTGCTTATGCAGAAGGGCATGTTAAAGGTGCGATAAGTCGCCCGATTAATGATTTAAATGCTGATATTTTGAGCCAAGTCGCTGCGGATCAGCCGATTTATATTTTATGTGGTGGTGGTAGCAAAGCTCCTCGTGCAGCTGAGAAACTAGAAGACTTAGATGCCTCGCGTGAATATGTCGTGCTGATGGGGGGGACGCGTGCAGCTCGTGATGCAGGTTTACCTCTAGAGCAGGGCGCATAAAAAAAAGCACCTTCGGGTGCTTTTTTATTGGAACCAAATTTTCTCAAGCGCACTATTGAGATTTAAAATAAGGTTTCTTTGGTTTAACTTTCTTTTGAAAGCGTAGAGTACTTAATTTCTGTAATAGACTTTCCGGGACAGGACAAGTCTCTCCTAAAATTTCCGCTACAAGTACTTCACTGCAAAGCGGTGCAAATAGAAAACCTTTTGAACCTAACCCTGCAAAAGTTGAAACACGACGTTCATTCTGCATTTTACCTATTACTGGGAAATAATCTGGGCTTTGAGCCCGAACCGCTGCTCGACCTTGCCATTGTTCTACAGGTGGCAATTGTTTTGCATAAGTAGGGAAGATGCTGTGGATTAATTCAAAGTTATGCACATGGTCGTCGCTAAGTACATCTTGATCTTCTCGGTTCGGATAGAAAGATGCCCCTAAAATGAGTTGAGAAGAGTCAAGCTGCATACAGTAGCCACCATAGCTATACGCTTCATGCAAAGGTAAAGGCGCAAAAGAGTTATTAACCCAGCTCACTTGTCCACGTATTGGCTTTAAAGGGGGATAGTTCTCAAATAAAGCGGCACTTTCTCGGGCACAGCACACCACAACATGATCTGCCTCTGCAATAACATCATTATTAGTCTTTAATTGAACTGTATTGTCAAAAGATGTGAGTGCCGTGATATTAGCAATTTTTAATTCAATACCTGAATGCTGCAAAATTTCATCACGTAACTGGTGTGGAGAAACTGCTCCAGCCTCATTTAATACAATATGGGGATAGTCCGATTCAAGTGAGCTTGTTTGATGCGTAACAATATCAGCAGGATATTGATCAGCAAGATCGAGAAGATCTTGGGCATTTTTTAATGCCATTTGCTGTATTTGAATTGGACGAAATGCTTGAAATTTTTTATAGAAATTCAGCGCATGTTGCCAGCTTAAAGTCATTAGATGCTCATGACTTTGTTCAATTGGGCAGAGCTTTGGGTTGAGCAATGCTAGAGGGTTACCAGAAGCTCCTGATAAAGGCGCTGTACGCTCGAATAGGGTAACTTGGTGCCCACGCTCAGCAAAAGCCCATGCTGTGCTTAAACCAGCAATTCCTGCGCCAATCACGGCAATATGCTGCTGTTTAAAATTGAAAGTATGGCTATCTGGTTCTAGTGCAGTGTCTTCACTTAACGATGCTTTCCAGACTGCTTTAAGCATTTCACGTTTATGCCCAAAGCCGCGAGGACGTGAAATATCAATGCCATGAGCTTTTAGTCCACGTTTGAGAACACCCGCTACACTAAATGAGGCAAAGGTAGTGCCATAGTCAGAAAGACGAACAATATTGTTTAAAACGTTTTGTTCCCACATGTCTGGATTACACGAAGGTGCAAAACCATCTAGGAACCAAGCATTCACTGCTTTCGTTTTTACCATACTTGGAAAAATATCTTGCGCATCTCCTAACCATAGGTCGATGCTAAAACGTTCATCGGGAAAACTTAAACGATGGCAGCCAGCCAGAGGTAACGGATATTGCTCAATAAGTTGTTTAGCAAGCGGTTTAAGTTCATCCCATACATTGAGGGCACGAATGAGGTCTGTTTTACTTAATGGAAATTTTTCTACACTAATTGCATGTAAATGGCTGTGATTATTAGGACGGACCTGTTGCCAAAGCTGCCAGAGTGCAAGAATATTTAAACCAGTTCCAAAACCGGTTTCTCCTACACTAAAATATTCAAAGTCTTGTAAATTGGCTAATCGTTCTGATAGGTCATTGCCATTTAAAAATACATGTCTTGTTTCAAGCAGACCATTATCTTTAGAAAAATAGACATCACCAAATTGTTTGGAAATGGGTACCTCAATACCATCAATAGATACCCAATCCAGCTCAGCAGTTTGTATACGATTTGATTTGTTCATTCGGTTTAATAAGTCGCTCAGGTTTACCACTGACGACGACGTTTTGTATGAATATAACTAGCGATAAAGAAACCAAGGAGTACGCCACCCGCTAGAGTTACCGCACCATATAAAAACATTTGTGCGCTACGTTCGCTCTGTAAAACTTGCACCTGAACAGACAAGTTATCGTTTTTTAGCTGTAGCTCTTGGTTTTGTGCAAGTGCTTCAAGGTTTGCATGTTCTAGCTGTTTAAGGCGAGATGCTTGATCTTGAACTAAAGCTTTGATTTTTGCATCTTGCTGCTGCTTATTCTTTGCGATTTGTTCTGCTGTAAGCGGCTGTGTTGTGGCTGCCGTCGTGGTAGCCGCAGGTTTAGCTAGAGTTGCAGAAGTAGGTGCTGGTTTGGCAGCCTGAGTTGAAGGTGCAGTTGTTGCTGGTGTCGCAGCAGGTTCAACTGCGCCAGCAGTTGAACAGATCAAACACAAGCCAAGAAAGCTTTTGGTTGCAAGCTGCATGCGGTTACCCTTTTGGAAATGCTTTATTAAACGGTTTGACATCAATATGGCTATAGATACCTTCTTTCAGGAATGGTTCTTCTTTTAACCATTCATCTAAAGCTTCACGGCTATCAAACTCTACGATCATGGTACTGCCATAAAAACCAGCCTGAGGGTCATTCGGATCTTTAGGCATAGCTCCAGCGGCAACAAGACGACCTTCATCATCAAGCTTTTGTAAACGTTCGATGTGTTGAGGGCGAACTGCTAAACGTTTCTCTAGAGTTCCTTCGTTATCGGTACAGCTTAGAACAAAAAAAGGCATGTCATCGTATCTCTATAATCAAACCGAAATAACATTAAGCTTCTGGTGACTTAAAATGTTTACGTAAAATAATGAACTGAATAATGATAAATGAAAACATGACGATCATGTCACCAAATGCGGTAAATTCGCCCCAATATTTTCCGCCGTGAAATAAAAACGCGAAGAAAACATGTAAACCAGACATGACGACAAACATTGCAGCCCAAGCAAAATTTAAGTTTTTCCAAGCTTTTTCGCTTAGGTCTAAAATCGGGTCAAATAATCGTTTAATGAGAGGCTTACGTTCTTTACCAAACCAAGGTGAAACCAAGAAAGCACCAGCAAATACCAAGTTCAAAATTGCAGCTTTTAAACGAATATAAAAATCATCGCTTAACATGAGCGTAATACCACCAAAAATAACGGTCATAAACAATACAAACCATTGTTGTTTATCTAGACGGAATTTTTGGAAAATAAATAAGGCGCCATATACCACAAGCATTGAAATAATTAAGCCTGTCGTTGCGACAAGAATATTATTGTTATTTACACCCCCAGCGGAACCGATCAGTTTAAGCAACGGGTGATGAGCATTTGCAGGATCAACAGTTTTATATAAATAGAAGAAAATAATTAATGGAACAAAGTCCAGAAGTGCTTTCATGTTAGAGTATCTGATCAGGTTTGGTGAATGGCATAGTATAAAAGATGCAAGGCATAGATTTACATACACATAGCAATATTTCTGATGGAACTTTGTCTCCGGAATTGTTGGTGCAAGCTGCTGTGGATGTGAAGTTGCATACTTTAGCACTCACGGATCACGACACAATGGACGGCTTGCAACGTGCGAGAAATGCTGCACAAGCTTATGATTTACAAATTATTTCTGGTGTGGAAATTTCAAGCCAATGGTCTAGACCAAGCACAAAAAAAAGCTATGGTGTACATATTGTGGCTTTGAACATGCAGGATGAAGCACCAATTTTGGAAGCATTAGAACAACAAAAAAGAATTAGAGCACAAAGGGCTGAAGTTATTTGCGAACTATTAAAAAAATGTATTGGCTTTGATATTTACCAAGATGTGCTTGATAAAGTTGAAAATCAGCCAGACCGTATTACCAGAACCCACATTGCCAAAACCTTGGTTGAAAAGAATGTAGTGACTCGTCCTCAACAAGCTTTTGATCGTTTTTTAAAAGAAGGTAAGCGCGCCTTTGTAAAGTTTGAAGGATTGGGCTTAAAAGAAACAATTGAAGTTATTCATAACAGTCAAGGTTTGGCAGTTTTAGCTCATCCAACTCGTTATGATTTGTCGGCAACTAATACGCGATATCTGATTGAGTTATTTGCCAGTTGTGGTGGAGACGCTGTGGAATTGCCGCCTCCTGTAGATCCATTATCTACTCGCCAAATGATTGATCGTATGATTGATCAGCATCATTTGGCTGTTTCAATTGGCAGTGATTTTCATGGTGAAAATATGCCATGGATTAAATTAGGTAATACCCCTAAACCAAAAAGTGACCAGCAGGGGATTTGGGAGCGTTTTCTCTAATACAGCTCTAGAGCAAGTTGTTATCTTGAGCTTGAATTGGAGGAGGTGTTGGTTTCCCCAGCGTTCCTAAGAGTTCAATTTCGATATTACGTACCATTGCATCTAAAGGTAAATCATTACTTTGAGTACCAAAAGGCTCTTCAATTTCAGAGCTTAGGGCATCTAGACCTAAAAATGTATATGCCAAAATTCCAACCAGTAAAGGTGTAGCTAATCCAAGCAAAGAACCCAAACTAAATGGCAGCATAAAACAGAAAAAGTAAACAGTGCGGTTGAGCAAAACTGAATAGGCAAAAGGTATAGGCGTATTTGCAATACGGTCACAGCCAGTCTGTACCACACTTAAATCTGCAACATTCTTATTCATTTGAGCATAAATAATATCTGAGATTTCGCCTTCTTTAAGCGCTTGTAATAATTCCCACTGAATAAGGCTAAGCGTATATTGTGGCGCGTTATTTTGTTGATATAACTGGGTTAATGCTTGTTGACTCATGCCACTAGTTTGAATTAATTCAGTTGGGTTGGCTGTTTGGCGGCGTAAACGGTCGCGTAATACGTTTGCAAAAACAATAACATGGTGAATGACACGTTCGCGGCGAGCCTGAGTTAAAATACGGCAGTCTCGATCAAAATGACGTGAAGTTGCGATCAGGACACCCCATAGTTTGCGTGCTTCCCACCAACGGTCATAACATGCAGTATTTTTAAAACCTAAAAAAATAGAAATGACCACGCCAATTAGGGTAAAACTAACTAAAGGAATTTCTGGAAAACGGTAGAGATTAATATATTCAACTCCACCAATGATTGACGAGATCAACATGAGTACCCCTAAAGAGGGTAGAATTTTTGGTAATATCGTCCCTCGCCAAGAGAATAAAACTTTAAAAATACCAGGCTGTTCACGAACAATCATTTTATTTTAAACGTCGCTATTTTTGTTTTTGATATTCTAAGCTTAGTGAAGCTTTGTCAATATCATTGAACGGCTATTGGGATGGGGTTGAGCAGTTGTTGTTCAGCAAATGAAAAGCTACCCTCTGGTGAGATAATAAAATGGTCCAGTAAAGGTATTTCAACCAACTGACAAGCCTGTTGAAGTTGCTGTGTAAGTTTAATATCTTCAGGAGATGGCTGAGCGGAACCAAAAGGATGGTTATGTGCTATTACCAGTTGGCAAGCATGTTGTTGTAAGGCATAACGTAAGGTTTGATTCACTGAGACTGCACAGTGCTGAATTGATCCAAAAAATAATTTTTTAAAATGCAGTTTTCTTAATTCAGCATCTAAGCAAAGTACTGCGAAGACTTCTTGTTTTTCACCTTTTAATTCATAGCGCAAATAATCCAAAACTAAATCAGAAGAATGAAGACTAAGATTATTTTTCTGAAAGTGATGATCGAGATAACGCCGTCCAAGTTCTTTTACGGCCAGTAATTGCGAATACTTGGTGGCTCCAATACCATTAAATTGAGTCAATTCATTGAAAGATGCATCAAAAACGGCATTTAGGCTTCCAAATTGTTGAATCAGTAAGCGTGCGAGTTCAACTGCTGAATGTTGGCGTGAACCTGAGCGAAGAAAGATCGCAAGTAATTCAGAGTCAGAGAGGCTTTGTGGGCCTTGTTGTAATAACCGTTCTCTTGGCCGTTCTTGTTCTGGCCAATTTTTAATAGAAGTATTCATATTCCCCAGCAATATTCTGCTTAAAATTTTATTTTGTTTGCCCAATCAATCTTGGGTCTGCGCGTATTTAATGCTATTGTGAGCGCCACTGCAACAGTAAGGTATCCTGTTCGTGAGCTTTGATTTAAGTGTTATTCCTCATAAAAACATTGTTTTAGCCGTTACAGGTGGAATTGCTGCCTATAAGAGTGCCATTTTGGTTCGTCGTCTTAAAGATTATGGTTTCGACGTTCGGGTTGTGATGACACACGGGGCTCAAGCATTTATTACACCTCTAACGTTTCAGGCTCTTTCGGGAAATCCTGTACATACCGAACTCTTAGACCCTGAGGCTGAAGCTGGAATGGGCCATATTGAGTTGGCTCGTTGGGCTGATTTATTACTGGTTGCGCCTGCAAGCTGTGACACTCTGGCTAAGTTTGCTAATGGTTTAGCAGATGACTTACTGAGTACTTTGTTTTTAGCGACTAAAGCACCTGTGTGGGTTGCCCCAGCGATGAACCAGCAAATGTGGGCTGCAAAAGCAACACAACGTAATTTGCAAACGCTAGTTGAAGATGGCGTGCATGTGATTATGCCAGATTCAGGTGAACAGGCTTGTGGTGATGTGGGGTTAGGCCGTATGCCAGAACCAGAAGAAATAGCCCGTCAAGTGGCTGGTTATTTCCATCAAGCCCAACGTGCCATTGCTGAAAAATTTGGTTTGCTGGCTGGTAAGCGAGTTGTGATTACTGCTGGACCAACACGTGAAGCGATTGACCCAGTTCGTTATATCTCAAACCATAGTACTGGAAAAATGGGCTTTGCTTTAGCGGCTGCATGTTATGCGGCAGGGGCAAAAGTCACTTTAATTGCTGGTCCTGTAAGTTTAGATACACCAAATGGTGTTCAACGTGTCAACGTTGCATCTGCACGACAAATGTTGGATGTCAGCATGAACTCACTTGAGACTGGTTGCGACATTTTCATTGCGACAGCAGCAGTAGCCGATTATCGCGTTGCGGAAGTCGCTGAGCACAAGATTAAGAAAGCAGGGGATGAACTGAATGTTTCCCTTGTGAAAAATCCGGATATTGTGGCAACCATTGCAGCTCAGGAAAAACGTCCATTTATGGTGGGCTTTGCTGCCGAAACGCAGAATGTTGAAGAATATGCAGCAGGTAAACTGGTTGCTAAAAAACTAGACATGATTGCGTGTAACGATGTTTCTCGTGCTGATATTGGTTTTGCTTCGGATGAAAATGCGATGACTGTTTTCTTTGCTGAAAGTTACCATATGAAAAAGCGTGAGTTAGAGAAAGCATCTAAGCAAGAAATTTCTCAACAATTGGTTGAAGCTATTTCGGATGTATTACGCCGTAAATAAATTTTGAGCTTAATAAAAAAACCGCGAATAAATCGCGGTTTTTTTATATGTCTTGGTTTAACAATCAAGGAATTTCATCTTCAAATTCAGGTTTAACCTGAACGATGAAGTCTTGACGGTTAAGACCACGCCATAACGCAAATGCTGTACCGATATAAATCGAAGAGTAAGTACCGACAAAGACACCCACAAACATTGCTACAGAGAACCAGTGTAAGCCATCACCGCCCAAGAACATCATTGCAAGTACAACAAGCAATAAGGTCATTGAGGTATGAACTGTACGACGTAAAGTCTCAGTTAAAGCAATATCCACGATTTCACGTGGAGTCGCGCCGCGAATCTTACGGAAGTTTTCACGGATACGGTCTGAAACAACGATGTTATCGTTAAGTGAGAAGCCAATCACCGCGAGTACCGCAGCTAATACGGTAAGGTCAAATGGCCATTGGAATAATGCAAATGCACCAATAATGATGATGATGTCATGGAATAAAGACATTACAGCACCCATCGCGAGTTTAAACTCAAAGCGAATGGTCACGTAGATCAACATTAAGATAAGCGCAAGAGCAACCGCTCCAGCCGAACGTACATAAAGCTCATTACCAACCTGACCGCCGACAGAGTCCACTTTATGAACTTCGGCAGCGTTATTTGGTAATTGCACAGCTTTGGTAATCGCGTTATTAAGATCTTCAACCTTAACTTCTTGTACCGGCATACGCACGAGTAAGTCTTTATTACTACCTAGCGTTTGTACTACCGCATCTTTAAAACCAGCTTTGTCGAGAGCCTGAATAACTTCAGTCTGATTTGCTGGTTGCGCATAGTTAAGCTCGGCAGAAACACCACCTGTAAAGTCCAAACCTAAGTTAAGACCTTTAGTCGCGATAAAGAAAATACTCGCTAAAGTAATAAGGATCGAGAAGATTGCTGCTGGTTTAGCAATCTTCATGAACGGGATGATTTTTGCATCATCCGGACGACCATATTGTTTTGAAGGCTGTTGAGTCACTTTAGTCATCATAGATCTCCTTAAATGCTCAACTTTTTCAAATTACGGCGTTTACCATAAATGAGCTGTACGATTGCACGTGTTACTGTAATTGCAGTAAACATCGAACACACAATACCAATCATTAATGTTACGGCGAAACCTTTGATCGGGCCTGTACCAATTGCAAACAGAATGAATGCAACGAGGAACGTGGTTAAGTTCGAGTCAAAAATGGTGTTATAGGCTCGATCATAACCTGCCACAATGGCCTGTTTGGGTGAGGCACCCCAGAGCATTTCCTCTCGAATACGCTCACATATCAGTACGTTCGCATCGACCGCCATACCAATGGTAATAACGATACCCGCAATACCTGGTAAGGTGAGGGAAGCCCCTATCCAAGACATCACTGTTAAAATCATTGCCAAGTTAACAACAAGCGCAAAGTTCGCAATTAAACCGAATACGCGGAAGAACACGATCATCCAGATTGCAACAAGCAAGAAACCGATTTGAGTTGAAAGTACACCTTTATCAATGTTTTCTTGACCAAGGCTTGGACCAACAACACGCTCTTCAACGAAGTACATTGGCGCAGCTAAAGCACCGGCACGAAGCATCAACGCAAGTTCAGATGCTTCTTGAGGAGAACTTAAACCAGTAATACGGAAAGTTGAACCTAAAACAGCTTGAACTGTTGCAGCATTAATGACGACAGACTCGGTATATGGCGTACGAACTTCTGTTTGAGCGCCAGTTTTTGGATCTGTAACGTAAGTAATCTTTTGCTTGTTTTCGATGAACAATACCGCCATGCGTTTACCAACAGCATTACGGGTTGCATCTGACATGAGCTTACCACCAGCACTGTCGAGCGTAATATTTACTTCGGCACCGCCAGAGTCTTGGCTAAAGCCAGAACTTGCATTTTGAACACGTTCACCAGTCAAGATACGGTTACGTTGCAACAAAAGTTGACGACCGCTATCTAAAGATTGATAAGCAAAAACTTCTGTACCTGGAGGTAACGGTTGACCGTTATATTTACCTGTATATGGGTCAATATATTGATCATTTAAGTCAGATACTAAACGGAATTCGAGGTTAGCAGTACGACCTAAAACACGTTTAGCTTCTGCTGTATCTTGAACACCCGGTAATTCAACGACAATACGGTTGCTACCCTGACTTTGTACTAATGCTTCTGCAACACCAAGTTCGTTAATACGGTTACGTAGTGTTGTTAAGTTCTGATTGACTGCATATGCCTGAATTTCTTGACGACGTACATCGGTATAAGTGAGTTTTAAGGTAGAACCTGTCGTACTCGCTAATGCCTGTTGGGTATATTCATTACCATTACGGCGTAAAAAATCCATTGCTGCATCACGATCAGCATTGTCAGCAAATTGAACAGTGATCACATTATTATTTAACGCAAGGTTGTTAAATTTAATTTTGTTTTCACGGAACTGACGACGCAAATCGGTTGCAGAGGTTTCCATACGTTGGGAAATGGCTTTGTCCATATCTACTTCTAGCAAGAAGTGGACACCACCACGTAAGTCCAAACCAAGTTTCATTGGTTTAGCCCCAATTTTTTGCAACCATTCTGGTGTAGTTGGTGCAAGGTTTAGGGCAACAACATATTGATCACCTAAGTCACGGCGTAATACTTCTTTTGCTTTTAACTGCGCTTCAGAAGAGCTGACACGCAAGAGAGCTGCATTATTTGTAAAAGTATTATCGTGGCTCGCAATATTTGCTGTTTTTAAAATTTGCTCTGCTTTTTGCACCACACTTTGATCAATTTGGGTACCAGCTTTGGCACCGGAAATTTGAACTGCGGGCTCATCCGGATATAGACTAGGCAGTGCGTATAATGTACTGACTACCAGAACAACCAGAATCAGTAAATATTTCCATGCAGGGTAACGCATTCGCTTTCTTCTTAAATGAAAAAGCCGTGCTAAAGCACGACTGTTTTATGATTAAAGGTTATTTAGAGTGCCTTCAGGTAATACAGAAATTACGCTGGCACGCTGAATTTTTACTTCTACACCACGGTTAAGTTCAACAACCGCATAGTCACCTTCAAGTTTGGTTACTTTGCCCATTAAACCACCAGCAAAAACAACTTCGCTACCTACACCTAAGCTTTCGATTAAAGAACGGTGTTCTTTTGCACGTTTTGCTTGAGGGCGCCAGATTAAGAAATAGAAGATTGCAACGAATACGACAATCATCAAAATGTTTGGCAAAAGACCCGGGCTTTGGGCTGCTGCTGGAGCTGCATGTGCAGTAGAAATGAACAAGCTCATTTTAATTTCCTAAAGTTAAAAAATATGAGTCAGATACCTGACATAATCCTAATTCGTTTTGCAATTTACCTTGTCTTGCGGTTGAGCGCAAATCTCGCTTATTCATCGACAGGGCAAGGTGGAACTTCTAATCCGCGGCGGGCATAAAAGTCCTGAACAAATTCATCAAAAGTGCCATTATCTAATGCATCACGTATACCTTCAGTTAAACGTTGGTAATAACGTAAGTTATGAATGGTACCAAGCATAGATGCTAGCATCTCTCCACATTTTTCAAGATGGAACAGATAAGCACGGGTAAAGTTCTTACATGTGTAGCAATCGCAGTGTGGGTCAAGAGGGCCTTGGTCATGGCGATATTTACTATTACGAATACGTACCAGACCATCAGTGACAAAATAATGACCATTACGTGCATTACGAGTCGGCATTACGCAGTCAAACATATCGACACCACGGCGCACCGCTTCAACGATGTCTTCAGGTTTACCTACGCCCATTAAGTAACGAGGTTTGTCTGCTGGCATTTTATTTGGAAGATAATCTAAAACTTTGATCATCTCTTCTTTTGGTTCACCTACAGATAAACCACCAATTGCATAACCATCGAAACCAACTTCAAGTAAGCCATTTAAAGACTCATCACGTAAGTCTTCATACATGCCGCCTTGAATAATGCCGAATAAGGCATTTTTATTTTTAAGCTCATCATGGTGATGCGTTTTACAACGTTTTGCCCAGCGCAAAGAAAGCTGTAATGATTTTTGTGCTTCTTCGTGTGTTGCAGGGTACGGTGTACATTCATCAAAAATCATGACGATGTCAGAGTTCAATACATGCTGAATTTCCATTGAAATTTCAGGCGATAAAAATACTTTTGAACCATCAATCGGCGAGCGGAAAGTAACACCCTCTTCCTTAATTTTACGCATAGCGCCAAGACTAAATACTTGGAAGCCGCCAGAGTCAGTTAAAATTGGCTTATTCCATTTAATAAAGTCGTGCAATCCGCCGTGTTGCTTGATTACTTCAAGGCCCGGACGCAAATATAAATGGAAGGTATTACCTAAAATAATTTGTGCCTGAATATCTTCGATATCACGCGGCAACATGCCTTTGACTGTACCGTAAGTCCCCACTGGCATAAAAACAGGTGTTTCAACAACACCATGTTCTAAAGTTAAACGACCACGACGGGCACGACCCGACTGACCTAATTTTTCAAACTTCATTTAAAAATCCTGAACAATAGCAAGCAATACCGTAGGGTAGTGCAAGGGCGAAAAAACAGTTCGCTGCTAAATAGGGGCTGTAACATTATGAGCTTTAAACGGGAAGACCAATTTAAAAACACAAATAGCCCTAAAAATAAGAGGGCTATTTTCCTTGATTCTGCCAAGTAGTTCTACTACTAAATGTAGCTGGCTATAAAATAGGTCAATTTTCCGATTGAATGACCAATTTTTTATTTAGACTAAAAGTTAGGTTTGTAGTCAAAATTGTCTGTAGCCAAATTATCGCGAAAAGGACGAATTGCTTTTTTAGATAACGTCATTGTATTGATCAGGTTATTTGGGAACACTTCAATCTGGTTGTTAAATACTTCGACATTGCGGTTAAAAATGCTGATTGCCGCACCAACATTTTCATTTTGTTCCTGAATATCATCCATCATTTTGCTATAGAGCGTATCTGCTTTTAATTCAGGATAGTTTTCAACTACGATATTTAGGCTGCGGATCAGCTCTTTGCTCATTTTTTCAATCTGCTGTAATTGAGCAATATCAGTATGATCGACATTTAAACTGAGAATTTGCTGACGTAAGGCAGTCACTTTTTCTAGAGTCGACTTCTCGAACTGAGTATATTGATTGAGAGTAGTTTCTAATGCTTCAAGTGTTTTTACTTTTTGGCGTTCGAAATTTGCAACCTCAGCCCAAGCGCGTTTGGTCGCGTTAAAATAACGCACAATGTTGTTACGAATGTGAATGCCCCATGCAATCAGTACAACGAATATCCCCAAGAAAATGAATAAACCTTTCATTTTCACTCCTCTTATTTTTATTCCCTCGTTGAGCCTTTTAACTTCTTATTTTTTATAAGTTGCCAGTTCAGCACTACGAGAGATTTATTTAATTAAATTAAGCATGAATTGCTGAAATTTTTCATATTGCGGCATGGTCATGGTACGTAAATGTCCACGTAATGCTGGAATATCATGAATTTCACTACGTTTGCTGGTGGTTTGAAAAAGATCTTGCTCACCGAGATAACATAATATTTGCTCTTCATGATGATAAATTAAATCACCTTTAAAATGTTGAAAAAAATCATGAAGTTTTAAAGTTAGACTTGGGCTAATTTCTTTAGCTAACTGGTGTTGGTCAGTACCGAAAATATTGAGCTCTTGGTTAATCAGAATGTCAGTACTTTGCCATTCGCTTAAGTAGGGTGCAAAAAAGCGAGAACGTTGATTACTTACGGCAATACCTAAGGCTGGTATTTGAAAAATAAAAGCGCCCCACAAATCTTTATGAATCTCTTTTACTATTTTTTTATCGCTGTTTTGATCTTGAAGAATAGGTAAATTATTTACATAGTGATATTTAAATAGCAGGACTTGATGATCTGTAATGCCATCATTCCATGTCACTGAAGCAAACTCTGTAATTTCATTTGCTTCATTGCCTCGATTAAACAATGGGAAATATTGTTTTAGTCTGCTCAAGACTAAAATGGGTTGGGCTTGAATTGGAAGATAAGCTGGTAAGTGTTGAAACTGTAAGCCATAACGTAAAGCAGTCATACGCTGCTCTAAATAGTGAATGACTTCGCTTAGAGGTTTTTGCGGTTCATAGAGCAAATAGGCCAGAAAACCAGTTAAAAATGCCCATAGGAGACTTAAAATATATTGAATATGAGGATGAAAAAAGTATCCAAATAATAAAGTCGTAATACTGCAAATACCTAACAAATACGGCAGTACATTTACAAAACGAAGGTTATGATCTTCACGCCATGGATGTAACGCGTTTAAGAGCTCTTGATCTGTTTGTGACTTTTGCCCCGCGTCCCAAAGTCGAGCAATATTACGAAAGACCTGTGCATTTTTTTTACGTCTTATATGAAGTGCTTGTTGTACGGTATCAATTGGCATGAAATTAATGAGTTGATTATCATAAAGTGCTAACTCTAGATTATCTTTTAAATTGAAAGAGATAAATAGAAATACCAAGACTATTTTTATTTTAATTATAGTTGCTGGGTTAAACCTTAAATTAACTTAGTAGGTTTAACCCATTTATAAATTTTAAACTTCTAATTTATCAATCAACATTGCATCGCCATAACTAAAGAAACGATAGCGGTTTTTAACTGCATGTTCGTAAGCAGCCAAAATATTGTCTCGATTCGACAATGCTGAAACTAACATGAGTAGGGTAGACTCAGGTAAATGGAAGTTAGTAATTAAACGGTCTACGATGCAGAACTCATAACCCGGATAAATAAAGATTTGTGTGTCGCCCGTCCAAGCTGCGATTTTTCCGCCGTGTGCTTGAGCTGCACTTTCTAAGGCACGTGTTGCGGTTGTACCGACAGCAATGACTTTATTGCCGCGCGCTTTTGTCGCCAAAATTAAATCAATAGTTTCTTGAGGAACATCACACCATTCACTGTGCATAACATGATTGGTAATGTCATCAGTACGGACAGGCATAAATGTGCCAGCGCCGACGTGTAAAGTCACAAACGTTTTCTTAACATTTTTTTGCTCTAACTTTGCTAGTAATTCTTCGTCAAAGTGCAGGCTCGCAGTTGGCGCAGCCACACTGGCAATTTTCTCAGGGTTATGGAAAACCGTTTGATAGCGTTCAGTATCAATTTCTTCTGCTTCACGGTTAAAGTAAGGCGGAATAGGTAACTGACCATATTGTTCAAGTACAGGCAAAATTGGCTGCGAAAACTCAACCACAAATAAGTTTTCGTGACGACCACGCACAATCACAGGAATATTATCTGTACCTACATAAAGCTCGGCACCAGCTTTAGGAGAGTTACTCGATTTGATATGACAATACGCAGTGGTGTGGTTCAACATACGCTCAACCAAAATCTCAATCGCACCGCCTGTCGAGCGTTTTCCTTTAAGTCGAGCTTTCATGACTTTGGTGTCATTCAGCACCAACAAATCACCTTCTTCAAACAGATCGATAATGTCTGTGAACATGTGATCGTGATATTGACCCTTTGAATCTAGGTGCAATAACCGTGAAGCACTACGTGATTCAAGAGGGTAACGGGCAATAAGTTCATCGGGTAATTCAAAGGAAAAGTCAGACAGTTGCATATTTAGGAAAAAACACCGCAAAAATTGGGCCTAGTATAAACTTTTTCGCTTTTTTATGGCTGTGCTTCTGGCCTAAATCATGAAAAATGTTTAAATGATCTAAAAGTGAACGATAATATTCACTTAGGGTTTGACAAGTTTTACAAACGCGCTAATATACGCAACACAAACATACTTCCTCTCCCGAGGTGGTGAAATTGGTAGACGCGGCGGACTCAAAATCCGCTGTCAGAGATGACGTGTCGGTTCGAGTCCGACCCTCGGGACCATATTCAGAATTGTAAGATTCTACGAAAACCCCTAAGCTAAAGGCTTAGGGGTTTTTTTGTTGGTCTAATTTTTAATTTGCTAAAAGCTTTAGTTCAATTAAAGATATAAGGGAAGCTTATTGGTTTAATGAAATTATTCCTGAAAAGAACCGTATTGAAAATACAATCAATGAATGGGCAGGGGATACAATCGTTCAATTTAAAAAAAATAAGTGAATTACATTAGAAAAAAATAGTTAAAAATTAATTTTTAATCTGTAAAATTCAATAAAAGATACTAATTAATTTGGATTAAAAATGTCAATTGAGCTTTATGACCTTTTAGCAAAAATGAATAAGAATGGTGGAAGAGGTTTATTTTTAGTTGGGTTGATAGGTGCTTTCGGAATTGCATTCTACTTATCAGCTCTTTATTATTTTGATGACCATGCTGTTTATTTGACTGCATTTAGAACCTTAATACCATTTATGGCAATTTTTATATCTGCAATTATAACCCCATTACTCTTAAGGTATTTAAATGATTCTAATTATGAAATTGCTTCAGAAAATAATGAGGAATTGGGGTTAAAGGTTAATAAAATTGAAGAAAGATTGGTGGAGATAGAACAATTATCTTTTGATAAGAGCTTAGTAGAAAGTTCTGCAAATGATAGTGATGAGCATAAAAAGGAAAATTTATGGAAACTAATTTCAAAATACTCTTATGAATCAATTCAAAGAATAAATATTGAAAAAGAAAGTTTATCTAGAAGAAGTAATCTAAATCTAATAATTGGTATGTTCTTAAGTATCAGTGGAATAGCTGTACTCGGAAGTTCCGTTTTTAACTTTATAAATATTAATGACTTTAATGTTTTATTAACAAAAATGATTCCAAGATTTTTGTTTGTAATTTTGATTGAATTATTTGCTTATTTCTTTCTAAATTTATATAGAAAGAGTCTTGAAGATATTAAGTATTATCAAAATGAGTTGACTAACTTAGAGGCAAAGTATTTGTCTTTGCAGACATCACTTGCTCTTAATAATTATAAGCTAATTAATAATGTAATCGACCAACTTGTGAAAACAGAAAGAAATTTTATTTTAGAAAAAGACCAATCAACAATTGAATTAGAAAAAGAACGTATCAATTCTAATAATACGAATAATACTTTACAGGTACTGAAAGATATTTTTAAAAATAAAGTTTAAAACCTTTATTGCTCCCACTATCCCTTTACTCTAAGTTTTGGGAGGTCAGATAGGGAGGTGAAATCCTGTCGTTCAATCACATGAGATGATATTCTTGCTGTCTTCCGAATACCATTCCAACTAGTTGGTATTATTCATTCAACAAATTAATTTTTTGAATTTAAAAGATAGAGATACTTAGTGTCTTTATCTTTTTTTGTTTATACTTCAAAGTGACTTAACAATTACCATTTTGAACATGCAAGAAATAGAAAATAATTCAAATAAAGATTTAGAGAAAATAGATAAAGATATTAATTTTCATCGAATCATTATTTTTTTAATCATCATTGCAGTCATCTTTTTTTATCTCATAATGAAAGATATAGATGTTAAAGATGCAGCTCAACATTGGGGGCCAGTAGGGGATTTTTTTGGAGGCATTTTAAATCCAATATTTGCACTCTTTGCTTTCTATTGGCTGACATATTCTGTACGACTACAAATTAATGAACTCACAGAAACTAGAAAAGAATTAAAAAAAGCAGCATCAGCACAAGAGGAATCAGCTCGGCATCAAAAAGCAATTGCCGAGTTGGAAAATGAAAATGTTATTACTCAAAAAGAGTTATTAGATTTACAGAAAAAAACACTTCTTTCACAACAAATATCAAATCAAGATCAACAACAACAAATTGAAATTCAGAATTTTGAAAGTTTATTTTTTGAGTTAATTAAAACTAAAAATGAAGCAATTAATATGATTCGAATGAGTGAAAAATTTGAGGGTAAAGAGGAATATTTTGATGGAATGAATGTATTCATAATTAAAGTTAAGGATTTAAAAAATAGTGAACTAACTTGGCATGGTTATTATGAAAACTTTTTAATTGATCTGTTTTCTAGTTATATTAGTATATGTAATCAAATCATGATATTGATTTTAGATAATAAGAAGAGAATGAATAATAGTAGGTCATATGAAGATATCTTTAAGGCTACCTTAAGTACAGTAGAACTGGAAATTATTTTCTATAGTGGCATTTATAATTCCAAATTAAAGAAAAATGTTGAGGAAACATCATTATTAGAAGCTTTAAGTCCAAATTTAGGTTTTAAAGAAAATAATAAAAAATATTTAATAAAAAATGCTTTTTTTTATAAGAGAGAAGCCTTTGGGTTTAATAATGAATGGTTACAGTATTTTGATGATTTTGAAAGATGTGAGTTAATTTATTCTGATTGTGAAAAGCTTTTAAGCGATAAATATAAATTTAATAGGGTTTTTAATATATATAGGTTTGATGATGATATTAAAATTAATGATGTGAATTGTTTAATAAATCTAGTAAATAATGGAATATTGGAATATGAAAAGAAATTGAAGACGTATAGTGAAATGGATAGAGAAAAATTTGAATTGAAAAATTTAAAGGGTGAATATAATTCCTTTATTGATACATTAAATGATTTAAAAAATATAAAAGTTACAAATGAATTATATTTTGTGCTTAAGTATAATATCAATGATATAAGTCTAAAAAAGTTTAGTTCAAATGCATAAGATATTGACCCTAGAAAGTATCTAAGCTACTCTAAATTTACCACCCACATGGTGGTCGAGTTTGGTCGCTCGTTTAGAAACATATGGTAGACAACCGCTACTAGCGGATTTTTTTTGTCTATAATTCGGTACACCCGTTGTTATGGTGGATCGGATGGGGAGGCTAACGCCTGCCGTTTTACCTGTGTTTCACGGTCGACCAACCCCGTTCGGTCTGCCACCCTAGTTTGGTCGCTGGGATGGCATAGAAAAAACCAAACACAGGTGAATAGAACTATGACTCCATTATTAAAAGCTGGTAACAAACCAGCAAGTCCAGAAGACTTACTTCAAACAGTCAATGACTCTCTTTCTAAACTAGAACATTACCTATCAGCTCTGTCACGCATGCATTTTGACGATGACCTACCTAGTGATGAGTTCAATGCCATCATGTGTGGGTTACACCTTCAGGTACATGAGATCTACCAGCAAATCAAAGCCTAACTAAAATCTGAAGAGAATGGTCCAAATTTGCTCATTCTCCTTCAGCGCGGGCGGTTGTTCCCCCACCACACCTGGTCAGTAAATATGTCGATTTCTCTACAAAAATTCAGCTACCCACATTTGTAGGTAAAACCGCTTTAGATATGGCATACGTTAGCGCAAACCCAATCAAAATTGATTCTGCATTTTTCTACACGGTTTCCTCAAATTTCTACAGAAGGAAAATCATTGAAAAGTCCTAGCTCAAAACATGCTTTTTAAAATCAAAATAAAAAATCTGAAATTAGGTAACACACTCATGAAACTATGTGTAAATGCATGAATTAAATAAGAAAAAAATGTCACAAAGAAAGGTGACATTAGGGAACAGGTTAGGTAATAATATGATTAAGTTATTGATAAATAATAATTTGTTTAGTAACGCTCTGTTACCTGAAAAGTGGGTAACTTGTCACCTAGTTGTCACCTGATTGTCACTTTATAAAATTATTAAATTAATTATATAATTCAGATGTTTAAATGCTATTTCTTAAAACTGTTACTTTTGTTACCTATTTTTTTCGTCATTAGAAATTTTGAGTTTTCATTATTTTGGTACTTCTTTTGATGCTTTATAAAAATCACCATAAATCGTACCTTTCTCCACATTTACCCACATTATTTTGATTAAACCTCTGTTATTCAATTATTTTCAGATCCCGACCCTCGGGACCATATTCAGAATCGTAAGATTCTACGAAAACCCCTAAGATAATGGCTTAGGGGTTTTTTGTTGGGTTAAAATAACTGCCTATCAATTATAATTTTATCTTTTATTATTAATTCTTAATTTATAGAAAGTTTAGATCTCTTATGAAATTTCATTTGGGAGCCGATTTGTGAAAATAAGTGATGATCAATAATTTTGGTGGAATAAATAGATCTGTCCTTCATTCAAAGTCTTGAGCTGTAAATTTTGATTAAAATATAAAAGACAAGATAATGTATATGATTTAGGTAGGATTATTTTTCTACTTATTATTTTACAATTAGAGAGTAAATTATGAATAAAAAAATGATAGGGGTAATCTTCGGATTAATCATTTTGATTTTTGGATATTTATACGCTTCGCCTTATATCATCTTAAATAGTATTAAGAATGCATTGAAAGATAATGATAGTGAAAAGGTTTCTGCTTATATTGACTATACAAGCGTACGCCAAAGTCTGAAAGATCAGATGAATGCTTATATGTTAAAAGAGATCACAACTAAAGAAGCAAATGGTTGGGAAGCTTTAGGTGCAATGATGGTTTCAACTTTGGCCGAAAAGATGGTCGATGCGGCAGTAACACCTGAAGGTATGACCTTGATGCTACAAGGGAAGGATCTTAAAAAAAGTTTATCTGGTAATAGAGAGGATACGCCTAAAGAACGAACAGATATCTCAAAGATAGAATACAGAACTCGGTATTTATCAATAAGTATGTTTGAGGTAACTTTTAAAAATAAAGAGAATGGTTCGGATGTAAAAATCATTATGGAGCGTGATGGTTTAAGCTGGAAAATAAAAAAGATTGCTCTACCGATGGATGAGATAAAGCCTAAACAAAAATTAGAGTCGTAATTATACTGTTGATATGGAAGCTAGTATTCAACTGTATGGTTATAATGTACAAGATAGTTAAATTAATAATATAAATAGTAATCTGAAAAAGGCCAGTTTATTGGCCTTTTTTTAAACAATACTTTTAATCAGCTTTTAAAAATTCTGAACTCGCATTTCTAACATCTTACAACTCTCTAGCTTCAAACATTTGTTGTATTTTTCTCAAGCATACCCACTTTATGTATCTGAAAACCTTTAATTGAAACTTCACATTTCTATTTTGAAAAGAACGTTGCTCTTTTTATGTACTGTGTTAAAGTTTGTATTAGATCATAATGATTATAAGTACATTTCTTGAAAGCGGTTCCGACCAACAACGACAAAATCTGTGAGGCGGGCAAATGACATTCCAGCGTTTAGAACTACATCAGATCGAGCAGTTAAGTGCTTGTAGAATATCACTATTACTTGGATTAAATGCCGAGCAGAACTATATCGAGCAATTTTTCCGATTTAGTCTTCGTCTGTTGAAGTGTCAAAAAGCCTTATTAACTTTTAATCAGGAACCTTACTTTTGGCACCGTTGCCCTGAAGGTATAACTGCAATTTCGTTTAAGCCTTCGAAGCATTTGAAACAGTGCTTTGCTAAACAACAGATCATTAATCATCTACATCCTTCCTATCAAAACTTGACCAACTATTTAAAAGAACTAAACATCGAGTGCAGTAGGGCATTGGCTGTACATCTTTTACATCCCGATAAGACTTCGATGGGCTTTGCTGTCTTTTTTGATGATGATGCAGCTACCTTTGAAGATGATGATATTCAATTGCTGCTCGATTATTGTTCTACGTTTATGCAACAGGTTGAGTTGAAGTTTAACTATGAAGAGTTAAACGAACTTTATGAACAACAGGTGGCAATTAATTCAAGTAAAACAAAATTTTTCTCGATTATTTCGCATGACTTACGTGCGCCATTTCATGGGTTACTTGGGTTTTCCGAGGTACTTGCCAAAGAGCGCGAGACTTTAGATGAATCTAGCATTCAAAATATTGCAGATTATTTATATGAAACCTCGCAATCGACCTATAACTTGCTTGAAAGTTTACTGACATGGGCCATGGCAGAGGGTGGACGTTTTGTATATCACCCAATTAACTTTAAGCTGAGACAAGTGAGTAATATTGTTTGTGATGTACTGCGTACCTTAGCGATAAAGAAAAATATTGAACTGGTAAATGATGTTCCAGAAGATTTAAAAATCTATGCTGATATTAATATGATGACTTCTGTGATTCAAAACTTGGTATCAAACGCGTTGAAATTTACCGATATTGATGGCTCAGGCAAAGTGTTTATAGAAGCTAGACAAGCTGATAAAAATATAGAAATAACAGTTCGAGACACTGGTTTGGGTATGACAGAACAACAAATCAAAAATTTGTTCCATCCACGTATTACAGCCAGCTTTAAAGGTACGGCAGGCGAGAAAGGCGCTGGTCTAGGTTTAAGTCTTTGTAAGCGTTTTATTGAAATTAACCAAGGGCAAATTAATGTTGGTTCTAAAGAGGGTGTTGGAACAACATTTAAGGTTTTACTACCTTCTGCTCAAGAAAGTCATGACGCACTAACCGAGCATCATTCTTCACCAGAAGCAAAATTAGTCTAATCCCTTTTCCTACCACTACTCGAACTGCTATAACTAAAAACAGAGTACGAGGAAAAGAGCTTTTTATATGAATGCGGAGCAGTTACAAAAAACATTGCGTGCGAGTCAGTACGCAGAACAAGTTTTAGGCTTGCATCAAGCTGTTTTAGAACAAGATTATCAAATAGATCAATTTGCTGCACCGCTCTCGATCGAACAGATTTATCAATTTGTACAAACTACATTAGATGGAATTGCTGACGAAATATCTTGGATGCGTGGATTACGCATTTTACGTAGTCGTTTAATGTTTCGTTGGATTTGGCAGGATGCCAATCAGCTTACCGATGTTGTGACACTCACTCGTGAACTTTCTGACTTTGCTGATGCTAGTATTTGTGCAGCAAAAGACTTTGCACGTGTTGCACTTGTGGCGAAACATGGTGAACCTGTGGGCTACTCTGGCAAAGTTCAAGATTTAATTGTGGTTGCCATGGGGAAACTTGGGGCACAAGAGCTTAATTTATCGAGTGATATTGACCTGATTTTTGCCTTTGATGAACAAGGTGAAACCAATGGCCGAAAATGCATAGATATACAGCAGTTCTGTATTTTGTGGGGCCAAAAACTTATTTATTTGCTTGAACACATTACTGCCGATGGTTTTGTGTTTCGAGTTGATATGCGCTTACGTCCTTGGGGCGATGGCTCGGCATTAGCGATTAGTCATGCTGCTTTGGAAAAATATTTAAGTCAGCATGGACGTGAGTGGGAACGCTATGCGTGGATTAAAGCCCGTGTTGTGACTGGTGGCAAAGAAGGACAAGACTTGTTAGGGATGACACGTCCTTTTGTATTCCGCCGTTATGTCGATTACACCGCTTTTGCCGCTATGCGTGATATGAAAGCCATGATTGAGCGTGAAGTCCTGCGCCGACATATTGAAGATGATATTAAGCTCGGGGCGGGGGGGATTCGCGAAATTGAGTTTATTGTTCAGGTCTTCCAGCTTATTTACGGCGGATCTAAACGCGAGTTACAAGATCGTCAGTGTTTAGTCAGTCTAGAGCACATTGGCGAAGCAGGCTTGTTAGAAAAGCAGGCGGTATTCGAGCTTAAAGATGCTTACTTGTTTTTACGTCGTGTTGAACATGCAATTCAAGCGCTCAATGACCAGCAAACTCAGCTATTACCAGAAGAAGTGGAGTTAAGACAACGCATTATAGATACATTGGGTTTTGTTAGCTGGAATGAATTTATTAATGTTCTTAACGAGAAACGTCAAAAAGTTAAAGTTCAATTTAAACAACTGATTGAGGATACAAGTTCTAATGCTGCAACTGAAAATTTTGGGCAGTTAGAACAACAGCTAGATGAAGTGCTAGATGATAATGCGAAAAATCTGATTCATGAATTTTGGCATGGACATGCACTTAAAAAACTTCCTTCAAATGCGGTGCAGCGTTTAAAAACGTTCTGGCCTCACTTGATTGAAGCGATCTTACAGTCTGAACAACCGCAAACTGCACTATTACGTTTAATGCCGCTCATTGAATCGGTCATGCGTCGAACCGTATATTTGGTAATGCTGATTGAAAGTAAAGGGGCATTGCAACGCTTAGTGAAAATGGCGACGGTAAGCCCGTGGATTTGTGAAGAACTAACGCAATATCCGGTGCTGCTGGATGAGTTTTTATCGATGGATTTTGAGTTGCCAAAACGTAAGGATTTAGAAGACTCATTACGTCAGCAGTTGCTTCGTATTGAAATTGATCAAGTCGAAGACCAAATGCGAGCACTTCGCCTGTTTAAAAAGAGCAATGTACTCACGGTTGCTGCAAGTGATGTATTAGCTGAAAGCCCTCTTATGAAGGTATCTGATGCATTAACTGATATTGCTGAAGTGAGTGTTAATGCAACCCTATATTTAGCTTACCAGACCGTAGCAAAACGTCATGGTTACCCTAAAGATGTTGAGGGAAAGCGCTGCTCACTCGACTATAAAGCCTTTGCTGTTATTGGTTATGGCAAAGTGGGTGGCATTGAACTGGGCTATGGTTCTGATTTAGACCTTGTCTTTATCCATTATCTAGATGAACAAGCTGACACCGATGGAACCAAGGCGATTAGTGGCTTTGAGTTTGCTATGCGTGTTGCTCAAAAGTTTATGTCACTCATGACCACTCAAACACTTGATGGCCGCGTCTATGAAATTGATACACGCTTAAGACCCTCAGGTGAAGCTGGTTTATTAGTGACCAGTCTGAAAGCCTATGAACACTATCAGTTGAAAAGTGCATGGCTTTGGGAGCATCAGGCACTCGTTCGAGCACGCTCTATAGCAGGTGATGAAACGCTTTGCCAAAAATTTGAAATATTTCGCCGCGAGATATTGACTCAATCTAGAGATGAAGCTTATGTTCGTGAAGAAGTGTTGAAAATGCGTCAGAAAATGAAAGACCACTTAGGTTCGTCTTCTGAACAAAAAAAACATGGTATTTTTCATTTAAAACAGGACGCAGGTGGTATCGTAGATATCGAATTTATGGCACAGTATGCTGTACTTGCATGGAGCGGGACGAAACCCGATCTCGCCCATTATTCTGATAATGTAAGAATATTAGAAGATGCTGCTAAAGCAGACTGCTTATCCAGTGAAGATGCCACAGCATTAATTCGAGCCTATCTTAGTGAACGTGCCGAAAGCCACCGCTTAGCCCTTGCAAATCAATCCATGCAAGTCAGCGCAGCGGACTGGCGTAGTACCCGTGCGGTCGTTTGCAATTTATGGCAAAGATTAATAGACCCAACCGCCTCGGTTGAGTTGGATAGTGAATGATTTTATAACAATTTGGAGTGTTCCATGAATTTGGCTGATCGTGATGGTTTTATTTGGCAAGATGGAAAATTAATTGATTGGCGTGATGCAAAGATTCACGTTTTAACCCATACACTACACTACAGTATGGGCGTATTTGAGGGTGTTCGTGCTTATGAAACGCCTAAAGGTACCGCCATTTTCCGTCTTCAAGACCACACAAAACGTTTGTTAAATTCAGCAAAAATTTATCAAATGAAAGTGCCGTATGATCAAGCAACGCTTGAACAAGCACAAATTGATGTTGTTCGTGAAAATAAATTAGCTTCTTGCTATTTACGCCCATTAATCTGGATCGGTTCAGAGAAACTAGGTATTGCAGCAACAAATAACACCATTCATGCCGCTGTTGCTGCATGGGCGTGGGGTGCATACCTTGGTGATGAAGCGATGGCTAAAGGTATTCGCGTTAAAACTTCATCATTTACTCACCATCATCCAAACGTGACTATGTGTAAAGCAAAAGCATCTGGTAACTACACGTTGTCAATTCTTGCTCACCAAGAAGTTGCACACTCTGGTTACGATGAAGCAATGCTCATGGACCCACAAGGTTATGTATGCCAAGGTTCTGGTGAAAACGTATTCTTGATTAAAGATGGTGTTTTACACACTCCAGATATCGCTGGCGGTGCACTTGACGGTATTACACGTCAAACTGTGATGACAATCGCTAGAGATCTTGGTTATCAAGTTGTTGAGCGCCGTATTACACGTGATGAATTCTACATTGCAGATGAAGCATTCTTCACAGGTACTGCTGCTGAAGTAACACCAATTCGTGAATATGATGACCGTCCAATCGGTTCAGGTACCCGTGGCCCAATTACCACTGAAATTCAAAAAACTTACTTTGATGCAGTTCAGGGTAGAAATCCAAAATATGAACACTGGTTAACTTACGTAAAATAAGTTAATCCGTTAACATAAAAAGGCGAACTTTAGTTTCGCCTTTTTATTTTTGGCTTAGGGAGCTTTTATGCATATTGTCTATGTCTCTGATGGTAAAGCAGGGCATCGCTCACAGGCTTTGGGTTTATTTCAGGCGATGCAGAGACAACAGGCAAATGCAACTTTTGAAGAAGTCTCTATTAATGACTTGCCTATTTTTTCTCTAATCAAAGCGCTTTTCTCTTCAAAAAATACTCTATTTGAACAAGCACCCGATTTTATATTTGGAGTCGGAAGCCATACTCACTTTCGTGTCTGGTTGCTAGGCAAAATTTTCAAAAAGGCCAAGACCGTTATTTTAATGAAGCCGAATTTACCTATTGCTTGGTTTGACTATGCCGTAATTCCCGAGCACGATGGTATTCCAGCAAATAGCCGTGTTATTGTTACTCGTGGTGCATTAAATCCAATTCGTAATGAAAACCGCCATCAAAAAGCCAGAATTTTAATTGCATTGGGTGGTTCATCTAAACGACATCAATGGAACCAAGAAAAAGTATTATTGAGTATTCAACAAATAGTTGAACATAATCCAAACTCTGAAATTATTTTAACGACCTCACGTCGTACCCCTGCGGAATTTATCGACATTTTAAGACAGCAAAGCTTCGCCAAGTATTTACAGATATGTCCGGTTGAGCAAACCCCTCAAGGTTGGATTTTTGAAGAAATGCAAAAAGCAGAAGCGGTGTGGGTAACAGAAGATAGTGTTTCTATGATTTATGAGGCACTTACAGCAGGTTGCCGAGTCGGTGTGATTGCAATGGATAGACTCAAACAAGACCGTATTACCAATTCGGTTGATGTGCTGCTAGAGAAAAAGTTTATAGCGAATGTATCTGACATAAACTTGCTTCCTGAAGGACAGCTCCTACAGGAAGCGGATCGGGTCGTGCATCAGCTCACTAAATGACATTGGCTATCGTCATGACCTTTATCATAGTTGACCGTTTCTGATGTTGCTAAAATTTCTCTTGGATATGTTTTGAACTTTGCATTAAATAATGATCTGTCTTGAGAAATATTTTTACAGTGAATTCCTCGCATATCTAAAACTGTAGGTAATATATTAATTGAACTTATAGGATTGCTTTGTTCTTTAGAAAGAGTACTCGCCATTTCTGGATGATGTTGCTTCCAAGAGTTTGAACTCCACATAATTAAAGGGACATCAAAATTATTTTTCATATCTAAATGCAGTGAGCTATTTTCTTTACATTCTCCAAGGTTTAATCCATGGTCAGATGTATAAATTAAGTTGGCATCTAGATTAGTTGCTTTTAATTTTTGAATGACTTCGTTGAGCAAGTAATCTGTATAAAGTACCGTATTGTCATAGGTATCTTTAAATTTATTAAATTGCGGTGGATAGCGTTTTGTAAAATCTGCATGTGAGCCGTAAAGGTGTAAAACAATGAATTTATGATGTTTTTTCTCTGCTAAAGCTCGGTCAAATGATTTGAGTAGCTCTTCATCGTAATGCGTTTCAAGTGATGCTGAATATGAATGTTGCGTCAAAAATTGGGTTTCTTGAGCAGAAGATGCATATGCTGAGACAAGAGAATCATATTCACCATATTGAGCTTGTGCGCTAAACCAATAAGTTTTGTAGCCTGCTGCATTGAACGCATTTACAATAGAAGGACTTAAATTATCAGTTCCGTTGAGCTTTCCTGTTAGTAAGGTGGGTACGGACTTACTGGTCATATAAGAACCTGAAATCGTATTATTAAATAACCATAAATCTTTCTTATATTTTGCTAGATATGGTGTTGTATTATTTTTGGTATAGCCAAATAAACTTAAACGATCGCGTCGAGCACTTTCCCCAATAACCAATACTGTAATGGTAGGTCGAGTTTCTTTAACTTGTGTGCACTCAATTTCGTTTTGTGTGGCTATGAAGTCTTTTACACGATTTACTTCAAGGCTCGCTGCTGGTAAACCGAGCACTAAATTTAAAGGATAAGATTGTTTAAAATGACGATATACATTTAGGAAACCTTGCTGATGATCAGGTGCTTTAAGGTAGCGTTGAATTGGCGAAAAAATAAGACATAAAGCTAAAATACGTACCCATATTGGAGTGTTTAGTCTTTGATTTGGAATAAAATGATAAAAGAAAGCCAAAGGAATGATATAGGCAATAATCAAACCAATTGCTAAAGGAATATCTAGTGTCGATAAATAGACTCTACCTTCAGTTGTGGAACTTCCCAAAATTGTGAGCCATACTGAAATTTCAGTTGGGGCGTTATAGGTAATTTCGTAATAAAGTGCAAAAGGAGTTAGAAGGTAAATAGGTAAGCTAAGCCAGAAAAAACGGCGGTAATGATAAATTAAAAAAACGAAAAAAATAAGTGGATATAAGGCTTTGAAAAAACCATCACTGGAAATAATGAATGATGGAACAAGCAGCATAAAGCAATAAATAAAAAACCATAACTTTCCTGTTTTGAATCGAAAAATCACGCTAAGCTGTTCCAAGTGTAAAAGCGCGATATCATCCTATATTTTGCTAACTGGGTCTACATAAATTCAGGCATGATATAATATTTTAGTTCATCTCCAGAATTGATGGAATTACAGAGTTTAGAATGAAAATATTGCATATCGCAAATTTTGGCTTTAATAAACAAGGCGCACATTTTTACTGCACAGACCGTAAAATTTCTGCCGGATTAATTGAAAATGGCCATTTTGTTTATGATTTTAGCTTTCGTGATATGGCACGAATGGGGACGATTTTTAAAACAAAAAAATTGGGTGCCAATTGGGCCAATAAAGAAGTATTAAAAGTCGTCAATAATATTGAGCCTGATTTAGTACTTATTGGTCATAGTGATTTGATGAGTCCAGATGTCCTAAGACAAATTAAAGAAGCTTATCCAAATACTAAAATAGCATTTTGGTATGTTGACCCGCTTTATTTAGAGAGCAAACTTGGCTTTGTAAAAGCATTCTCTCCATATTTGGATGCTATCTTCTGTACAACGGGTGGTGAGTATCTACAGAAGTTAAAGCAGCCACATTTAAGCGTAGCTTATTTACCCAATGTTGGTCATCGTAATGTAGAAATTCTGCAACAGTTTTCAAACTCTAAAACGGATAAAACTTTTATCTTCTGCGGTGTGGTTTATAAAGAACCTGAGCGTGAAAAGTTTTTAAAGGACTTAGCAGATGCTCTGCAACAAGGTCATGTAAACTATCAATATTATGGTTGTTTTGAACAACCAGGTGTTTACGGTAAAGCTTATTATAAGGTTTTGTCTGAAACAAAAATGGGACTTAATTACTCACGCCGTAATGACGTAACCTTGTATAGTTCTGACCGTATTGTACAGCTGACTGGTAATGGTTTACTCACCTTTAGTCCAAGAATTCCTGGTTTTGAGAAACTCTATACTGAGCAGGAAGTGGCTTACTTTGATGATCAATTTGATTTGGCTAAGAAGATCCAATTCTTTGATCAAAACCCAGATCAGGCTGAAAAAATAGCGAAAGAGGGCTGGGAGAAAACACGTAGATCTTTCAATGCTAAACGCATCACCCAATATATGGTTGAAGTGACATTTAAGCAGCCCCTTTCAGAAGATTATGAATGGTCACATGAGGTTTATGTATGATGTGGTTTTTGTACGTTGCGGTAGGCCTACTAGCACTTGCTGCACTGTTATATGTGCTGGGTAATTACACTTTCTGGCTTCCGTTTCGTTCGAACAAACTACCACGCATTGTGATGTTGCATCAGGTTACCCCTAAAGATGCAGCCTCTGGTATGAATATGCCTCCTGAAAAGTTTGAACAACTTTTACAGTTGTTGAAGCGTAAAGACACTACTTTTTGCTTTGTCTCTGAGCTTGAACAATACCGCAATCAAAAAAATGTGGTTGCTTTAAGTTTTGATGATGGCTTTATGGATAACTATCTTTATGCCTATCCACTACTTAAAAAATATAATGCAAAGGCAACCATTTATTTGGCGACGCAAATTGAAGGTATTGAAAAGCTCACTCACGATCAAATCCACGAAATGGCCAACTCTGGTTTGATTGAGTTTGGTGCGCATACTCAACATCATGTCAACTTGCTTAAGCTTGATGATCAAACGGCTTACAATGAGATGCTTCAGTCTAAGCGTGATGTTGAAGCGTTAGTTGGAAAATGTCCGAGCTTTGCTTATCCATTTGGTCGTTTTAATGAAAAGCACCAGAAAATGGCCCAAGAGATTGGCTTTAAAAATGCAGTATCAACTCGTAAAAAAATCGAAGCTTACGAAGCAGTTAATCAATTTAATATTCCACGTGTCAGCACGCATGGTGCCATGAATGCTTTACAGATGCGTATCGCCCTTGCTAAAGGACGTTATAAGTTATGAATAAAACTCCATGTAGTGTCTATATTGTCACTTTAAATTGTGGTGCTTGGTTAGAGCGAACTTTGCAAAGTGTTAGTGAGTTTGATGAAGTAGTTATTTTAGACTCTGGCAGCACTGATAATACTTATGAAATTGCAGAGCGCTTTGAAAATACGCAAATCTCTCATCAAGATTGGCAAGGTTATGCTGGGCAAAAAAGTTTGGCTTTAGCAAAGTGCCGAAATGATTGGGTACTTAATCTAGATGGTGATGAAGTCTTATCTAAAGAGTTAAAACAAGAAATTGTTGAGACCATTCAGCAAAATAAACTTGATGCATTAATCACACCAATTAATGATGTATTTTTAGGTGTTCCCAACAGCAAACATACTAAGAAACATGCAAAGGTGCGTTTTTTCCGTAAGTCTAAAGGGCATTATGACCTTGCTAATAAAGTCCATGAAAATGTGATCGTAGACGGTGAATCTCAGCGTGCTCAACATGATATTTATCATTATGGCGAGTCGAGCATTTTCGTTAAGGTTGAAAAAAATAACCACTATTCCAACCTCAAAGCACTAGAGAAATACCAAAAAGGAAAATCTCCAAGCATTGCAAAATTGGTTTTGGTGATGCCTGTGACTTTCATGAAGTCTTATTTTATTCGCCGTAGTTTCTTAAATGGTTGGCGTGGTTTCGTAAATAGTATGATTAACGCGTTTTATGCTTTTTTAAAAGAAGCCAAGCTATTTGAACAGACGATGAATAAAGATAAAAAATAAGTAGGCAGGCTATGAAAATTGTTCAGGTATTGGCAACTAGTGGTGGAGTTGGTGGTCTAGAGCAGCACACTTTTAACCTTGTTAATGAGCTCGCTTTAAATCATGAAGTACATGTGATTGCACATCCTTGCTATCTAGACAAGTTTAGCCAACAAGTACATTTTCATTCGGTTGATTTTGCACGTAGCCGTTGGAATATTTTTTTACTCTGGCAACTTAAAAATCTTATCCAGCAAATTCAACCTGCTATTATTCATGCACAAGCAGGAAAGGCGGCTGAACTGATTGCCCGAATTAAGCCATTTTTATCTGGCCCAAAGTTTGTGACAACAGTACATGGTACTAAAAAGAATAAGTCTGCTTATTTAACGGGTGATGCCGTTATTGCGGTGAGCCAAGCACTAACGCAAGGCATACCTGAGTCTAAAGCACATGTGGTTTACAACGGGGTCTATCCTCAACCTGTACTTACAGTTGAAAATAAAGAAAAGTTACTTCAATCGATTCAAAAAGATTTTGCTGAGCTAGACGCAAGCAAAAAAGTTGTTATGTGTATTGGACGTCTAGAGCCAGTAAAAAATATCAGTTTACTGATTGAGTCGATGCAACAGATTGATGCCAATTTATGGATTATTGGTGACGGTTCACTTCGAGCAAGTTTAGAAAAACAAGTCAGTGAATTAAACATGCAAAATCGGGTCGCTTTTCTTGGGTTTAGATCTGATGCTCGAGATTTGGTGCAATTAGCAGATATCGTGGTTTTGTCATCTGATCGTGAAGGTTTTCCACTTGTTATGGTCGAAGCTTTACAGGCAGATAAAGCAATGGCTTCAACCAAAGTGAACGGTGTGATTGAATGGCTGCCAGAGCAATATCTGGCACAGATTGGAGATGCACAAGGTTTAGCAAAAGCGATTAAATGTGCGCTTCAAACTGAGGCTCAAAACGATTTTGGCCCTTTATATGCAAAAGCCAAGGCTGAACTGACTGTACCAGCCATGACTGAGCAGACGCTTAATATTTATAAAGGCCTGCTGAAAACTTAATTATTCTTCGTTGTAAGGCGGATAGCATCAAGTACCACGAAGTTATCTTCGACATTAATGGTATGACAACCGTCATCTGCTTGATTCCAGTCAGGTAAAACCACTTCTAGTAATTTTTCTTCGTAAGCTGTCGGGCTAAGCTGAGTAATCGCTTTTAACTCAATATTGCCACCATACCGTTTTAAAGAATCTTGGCTTGGTCGAACCAGTTGCCCTTTATAAATAAAAGGTTTGCCTGCCATACGGAATTGCTGACGGCCTCGGCACACTGGATTCATGGGGTGCTCTTGCCATTCAGGCTTCAAAATATCTTCGGTAAAGAATAGATCTAAACGGTCACCAAACTTCTTACAATCACGGCGCGTTGAAGTAAAAAGATACCATAAGCCTTCATGATAAAAAGGGGTGCTGTCGACTGCTTCAATATTTTCAATAAGGTTAGAATGTTTTTCCCATTTCAGCGGAAAATCAGTACATTTCCAAAGCTCAATCGTTTTGTTGGCAGAAGACTCAGGAATCATGTACCAAGTGTTATCTATTTTAAATACGCAAGGATAGGATAGGTGGTAATCGAGTTTTAAGATTGTCTCGGGTGGTGTGTAGGTGCCATCTTTAAAAACTTCTAAGACAGAAAGAAAGCCTACCGGATGTTGGTCATCGACTTCTTCAAAAAAAATGAAATGACGATCATTTTCATAAGCATAAAAGCTATCTGCAAAGGTAAACTTTCTAGGGGAGTGAATTTCAAAGAGTGAATCTAATTGCTTAAGTGTAGTAAAAGGTTGCTCTAACCAGCCAAAACGCATATACCAATGGGAGTCAAAAGTTTTCGCTTTTTTTGCTTGTTGGTACTTGTACCATTTTTTTTGTAGACTGCGAGTGATTAACATCTAAGTACCTGTTAGCTGCCCGTTTTATGTGATTGTGTAGCGTTTAGGAAAAAGGCTAATCGAATAATTTTTTTGAAAATGAATAAAGATATAATTCGAGAAATTAAATCATTTTTCATTTTGTTAAAGTTCTTTTTAAAACGATTTGGTTTTTTCATGTATTCTTTTCTATCCGATGCAATATGACTTTGCATCTCATCATCATGTTCAAAGCAATAATAAAAGGGAGTTGAAACATCGCCTGCTAATAAGTACTTCCAGTCATCAATATAAGTCAATTTGTGAATTTGCTTAGAAACAAAATTTTTGGCTGTCTCAGCAGTTAAAGAATAAGCATATGTTGCTGTATAGAGATCTTTAGGCCCAGTCATATTGAAGTAAAGTTCATCATTACTTGTATAACCTCTTATTCGACGTCTAGAAGGTTCAGAGTGCCCTCCTAGGAATGCGAATGAAGGATTGGTTTGTAATAGAGAGTGTAGCTTCTGCTGTATATGTTTAGTTTGAAAAATTACATCATCTTCAATTATGATGACACGATCATATGCTTGATAATCACCTTGAGCTAGACGTTGCCAAATAATCATATGACTTAACCAGCAGCCTAGTTCACTTGGTCCTAATTCATGATCACATAATCCTGAAAATTGACGACTTAAATTTAAAAAAGTTAAATATTCTTGAGGAAGTTTTTTCCCATAAATAGCATCGAAGAACTGAAAATCAATTTGTATATCGTGAATAATTGATTGCAAGTTTTGGTGTTGCTGTTTAATTTTTTCTTGACGCTCATTACTTCCTTGTAAAGATACACATAGGATAAGAATCTTTTTCATGTTTCAACTAACTTGATACAATACAGTTTAGATATTCTATACTTCTGTATTTGTTGTTGATAGTCCTTCTACATATTCATCTAGCTTAGCTCTAAAAAGTTTAGAAGTTAAAAAGTAATATTGGTGGTTACTTTTTGTACCTCTGATGAGGGTAAGTATGTTATCTGAAGAGGCAACAATAATACTATGGGCAAAAAAGAGTTTTAAAGGCTATACCTAAATGATGTCAAATAATTTACCTATCATTCATGCTTTGTGGATTGGAGAAAAACTCGGAGCAATTTCTAGATGTTGTTTACGTTCTTTTGTAATGAGGGGGCATGAGGTTCATTTACATACATACGCTGATATTGCAGATGTTCCAGAAGGCGTACAGTTGGTTGATGCAAATAAAATTATTTCTAAAGACCAGATTATAAAGCATAAGGAAACAGGGAGTTATGCATTATTTTCAGATATTTTCCGTTATGAATTAATGCGTAAAGTTGATGGAGTCTATGTTGACTGTGATGTGTATTGTTTAAAACCTATTTCCATACCAGAGCATGGATACTTATTAGGCTTTGAAGATGATGAATGGATTAACGGAGCTATTTTGCGCATTCCTAAAGAAAGCGACTTACTTAAAGAATTATTAAAAGCCGCATATGACCCATTTTTTGTACCGCCATGGTTTTCTACGAGTAAAAAAATTAAATTAAAAACAAAAAAAATAATCGGAATAGGAAAAAGTTTAGCGGATATGCCATGGGGAGTTATTGGCCCTAAAGCTATTACTTATTATGTTAAACAGTTGGAGTTAAAAAATAATATTCAACCAATTGATATTTTTTATCCTGTTCACTATCAGTGTATAAGTCAGCTTTGTGATCCTGAGCTTACTATAGATGATATTACAACTTCTCGTACTACTTGTATTCATCTATATAATGAGATGTTAAAGGGTATAAAATTAGATGAATTAGATGACTGTACTATTATGTCACGTCTTTTAAAATGTGATATTTAATTATTTATTAAGATAAGTAAAGAAATTTTTAATTATACTTTTTATTGATATATTGAGAGTTTTTAATGAGTGGATCTAATAGACCAATTAGAGTTGGTTTAATTATTGATGAGTTTTTTGGTGGTGCTAATACTGCTTTTGGCGGTTACGGATTTTTAGCGCGAAATCATATAGCTAAATATATTCCAAATGCGGATATCCAAATTGATGTATTATTGGGTAAAGGAAGTAAAAAGCTTTTTGCGGAAGAGTATTCGGTAGATAATGTGAAATTATATCGATTGCCACGTAGGAAATGGTTTGCTCGTCGCTGGCTTAAGAAAAAAAATTATGACATTTATTTAAGTGTCGAATTAACATTTAATTATGTATTAGAAAATGAATTAGATAAAACAAAAAAATTAGTTTTATGGATACAAGATCCAAGGCCAACCTATGAATGGGAAGAAATTAATACAGTTAAATTATTTCCTGAAACTAATTATTATAATCAAAAAATATATGATCTAGTACATAATTGGTATGTTAATGACCGTGTGAAATTTATTTCGCAAGGACATTTTCTTAATCAGAAAGCTATAGATTTATATCAATTAGAAAATAGCGCACCTATAGAATATGTGCCTAATCCTATTGATATTGACTTCAATTTTGATGTTAGTACTTATGTTAAAAAAAATATAATCATTTTTTTAGGTCGTTTAGAATCTGTAAAAAGGGGGTGGTTATTTTGTGAAATCGCAAAAAGAATGCCACAATATGAATTCTATGTATTAGGACAAACATTTAGAGAGGAAAGTAAAAATAATGAAATTATGAAAGGTTATCAAAATATTGCTAACTTACATTTTGCAGGCCATGTTGAAGGTGGTGAAAAAGAAAAATTTTTAAAAGATGCTAAGTTACTTATCAATACTTCTATTCATGAAGCATTGCCTATTTCATTTTTAGAAGCCCTCTCTTTTGGAACTTTATTAGTAAGTAACCGGAATCCTGAAGAATTAACAAGTAAATTTGGAATTCATGTAGGGGATGTATTAGGAGATGGCTTTGAAAAAGTTCATTTATATATTGAGGCTATTGAATCTTTAATGGAAAATGAAGAACAGAGACATCTTTTAGCAATACAAGCTAGAAAATATATTGAGAAATATCATAACGTAGCAGATTTTACTAAAAAATTAAGAAATATTTTGCTCAAAGAAGTAAAGTCTTAAGAATAAGATCCCGTATTTATAAATACGGGTAATTTTCTTACTCTTTATCCGCATTTCCTTTAAGTACCATATAAATTAGTGCAACAAAAATCAGTAAAGCACCAACCAAGCTACTTACACAGAAAAATAAAATACGTTGATTTGTAGTCAAATTAAATAATTCATTTGCAAGAATATAGCGCATGAAAAACCATTGTGCCAGGGAGAATACAATTACGACCAAAGCATGTCGACGTACATCAGGGCGCATAGCCATAAAGCTGACCTCTAAATTAAAAGCTCCTTATTATGCCATTGACCTGCCTATTCGCAAAGCATAGCTTAGGTAAGCCGAATATATAGCTGAAATTTGAAATTAAAAAACCCTGCTTAAGCAGGGTTTTTTATTTAAAAAATCTAAAAATTATTTAGATTCTTCAGCTTTTGGCTTTTCACGTAAACGAATGCCCAAGTCACGAAGCTGGTTAGCTTCAACTGGAGCAGGTGCTTGAGTAAGTGGACATTCAGCAGTTTTCGTTTTAGGGAATGCAATAACGTCACGAATAGACGTCGCGCCAGTCATTAACATTACTAAACGGTCAAGACCAAATGCCAGACCACCGTGAGGAGGAGCACCGTAACGAAGTGCATTAAGCAAGAAGCTGAATTTCTCTTCCGCTTCTTCATCAGAAATACCAAGCGCTTCAAAAATCGCTTTTTGCATTTCTAATGTATAAATACGTAGAGAACCACCACCAACTTCAGTACCGTTCAATACCATGTCATAAGCAACTGAAAGTGCTTCACCTGGATTGTTCTTCACTTCTTCTACGCTTGATTTTGGTAGAGTGAATGGATGGTGAACAGAAGTCCATTTGCCATCGTCAGTTTCTTCAAACATTGGGAAGTCAACAACCCAAAGTGGAGCCCACTCACAAGTTGCAAGATTCAAGTCGTGACCAATCTTGACACGAAGTGCGCCCATTGCATCATTTACAACTTTAGCTTTATCAGCACCGAAGAATACGATATCGCCATCTTGAGCACCAACACGTTCCAACAATTCAAGTACGATTGGTTCAATGAATTTCACGATTGGAGATTGAAGACCTTCAATTCCTTTAGCGAGTTCATTAACTTTGATGTAAGCCAAACCTTTTGCACCATAGATGCCAACGAATTTGGTGTATTCATCAATTGCGCTACGTGGCAATGAAGCTGCACCAGGAACGCGTAAAGCAACAATACGACCTTTAGGATCTTTTGCAGGTCCAGCAAATACTTTGAACTCTACTTCTTGCATTAAGTCTGCAACGTCAACGAGTTTCAACGGAATACGCATATCAGGTTTATCTGATGCATAGTCACGCATTGCATCTGCGTAAGTCATACGTTGGAATTTATCGAATTTAACGCCAAGAAGTTCATCGAACATCTTCACAGTAAGGACTTCCATTAAGTCCATGATCTCATCGTCACTCATGAACGATGTTTCAACGTCGATTTGAGTAAATTCTGGCTGACGGTCAGCACGCAAGTCTTCATCACGGAAACATTTCGCGATTTGGTAGTAACGATCAATACCACCTACCATCAACAATTGTTTGAATAATTGTGGTGATTGTGGAAGTGCATAGAAACTACCATTTTGTACACGACTTGGTACTAAGTAGTCACGTGCACCTTCAGGAGTTGCACGTGTCAAAATAGGTGTTTCAACGTCTAAGAAACCATTATCTTCGAAATAGTTGCGAATAAGGTTAGTCAATTTAGAACGGAAGCGTAAACGATCCAACATTTCAGGACGACGAATATCTAAGAAACGATATTTCAAACGAATTTCTTCAGAAATATTGGTATTTTCATCATTTAAAGGGAATGGAGGTGTTTCTGAAGTGGCAAGAACTTCGATGTCTTTACCCAAAACTTCAATTTGACCACTTACCATGTTGGCATTTTCAGTACCTTCATAACGGCGACGAACACGACCTGTAATTTTTAATACATATTCAGAACGTGCTTTATCTGCTGTTGCAAATGCTTCTGGAGTATCTGGGTCAATAACCACTTGAACGAGACCGTCACGGTCACGCATATCAAGGAAAATAACACCGCCATGGTCACGGCGACGATGTACCCAACCGCATAATGTAACGGTTTGGTCGATTTGGGCTTCAGTTAAAGAGCCGCAGTAATGAGTTCGCATCATGATGAAGATTATCCAAACTATATTGGCTGAAAAGACGGATGCGTAAACCGCGCACCGTCAAAAAAGTAAGTTTTCGATTATGCCCTTTTGAGTGGCATGCGACAAGAACTAGATCAAAAAACAGCTATAATTTAGCTAAAAATGAGCAATTTGGCAGCAAGTTTACCTATTCATCCCATTCTTTGTTGTCTATCTAAAAACAAGAATAATAAGCATCCTAAACTAAAGGTACTTAACCAACCCTGCATGAACTCATTGATGGATCGACCCGTGAAATAATAGGTATCGGTATGCCAAACCTCGTGAGGAATGTAACGGGCATAATCCCAAAGAGAAAATAGGCCTAAAAGTGTAGATAAAGTAAACAGGAACCAAGCAAAAATTTTAACTTTACGGCTTATTTTCCAGTGCTGTTTATATTTGTGATAGTAATGAATACTCATCCAACCTAAAAAAGGTAGTGCCAGTGCAGAAGAACCGAGCTGAAGAAGGCGATGCAAAGGATACGGGCGGCCAAAGAAGTGAACCGTTTGGGATAAAAAATCTTGAAAGATAAACGTTCTAAAGTCAGAGTGGGTAAGACCATCCCAAATGAGATGAGTGGCAATACCGATAATGAGCGCGAATACAACTCCAATAAAAAAGTATATAAAACGTTTAATAGAGTCTAATTTCAAATCATGTTGAATGCCAAAAAAACGGTAAACCGCAGGCCTATATAAAACATACCAAATTGTGCAGAACGATAAACCTAATGCAAGGTTTGGATAGAGTAAACCTTTCCATTGATGCGTCAGCATGCTGGATTGAACTGTAAATAGGCGATAAAGATCAGGTGTCATACTGCCAATCGCTAAGGCGGCAATAGGTAGTGTATTTCTGCTTAATTTGGCAATTGGTGGGGCGATAACAGCATGAGAGATTGTAAAAGGCATTGGAAAAGGAAGCTTCTCACATCATCAAAACAATGAGTCTAACGAAACATAACTTCGACTAATGTTTTTTATTGCAAAACGTTTGGAATGTTATAATATAACAAAAAAATACGGGTCATTCATTATGCAGCTCAAAACACAGCTTTTTGTTCTCTCATTATTATCATTTTCTATTCAGCAAGTGATGGCAGCAGATGAGACAAATACTAAGGAAGAGAAACCTGCCGAATTGGCAACAATTACGGTTAAAGCAGAATCTACAACACCACCTAACAATACGTCTTTGGCAGAAGGAGCAACCAGTATTGGTAATGCCTTAAATGGTCAGGCAGGGGTTTATTCAGCTCAATATACGGGAGGGGCGAGTCGTCCTGTCATTCGTGGTCAAGATGGTACACGCGTCAAGATCGTACAAAATGGTGGCGATGTGATGGATGTTTCATCTGTATCGCCAGACCATGCTGTTACGGTTGATCCAAACTCAGCCCAAGATATTCAGATATTAAATGGCGCTGAAGCATTACTATATGGTGCAGGCTCAGTCGGGGGACTGGTGAATGTTGTTGATGAAAAAATTCCAACCAGCATGCCAGATAAGGGCTATCAAGGAAAAGCCGGTGTTCGCTACAACTCAGGTAGTGATGAGCTACTTTACTCAGGGCAAGCGACAGTCGGTTTAGGTGATCATGTTGCGCTACGTGTTGGTGGTTTAAAGCGCGATGCCAATGACTATATCTTGCCTAAAGATTTACAAACAGATGAGCGTCGTCAGGACAGCACTTTTGCCGAATCTAAAAACTATAATGCTGGACTGTCTTGGATTGGTGACCGTGGGTTTATCGGGGCATCATTTAGCCAGCGCCACGATCAATATGGTATTCCTGCTGATAATGAGCTTTTTGGTTCTTGTGAACGTGATGGTTTGCATCTCGTGTGCGGAGCAGGTGATTCAACCGATCATGAGCATGATCACGAACATGATGCTTCATGGATTAATCTCAAAGAAAAGCGTTATGACTTAAAAGGTGAGTTAAAAGACCCGTTTGCAGGTTTTGCTAAAGTTGCAGCGCAAGCAAGCTATACAGATTATCAACATGAAGAAATGCATAATACTGATGTCGGGACAACCTTTAAAAGCAAAGGGATTGATAGCCGAGTTACATTAGAAAATAATGCTTGGGCTGGTTGGACAGGGCAAATTGGCGCGCAATATACCCAACAAAAACTAAATATTGTTGGTGATGAATCCATTATGGACCCAAGCAAAACCCAGCGTTATAGCGTGTTTGGTTTGCAACAAAAACAAATCAATAACGTCAATCTTGCAGTTTCTTCTCGTGTTGACCATCAAACTATCGACATTGAGTCAGATCAAAAGAATTACACGGGTACAGGATATTCGGTTGCTGGTACAGCAAGCTGGGAATTTATTCCGCAATACAAATTGTCCCTCACAACATCACACCAAGAGCGTTTGCCATTTGCTCAAGAGTTGTATTCGGATGGTATTCATATGGCGACCAATACCTATGAATTGGGTAATGATGACCTCAAGAAAGAGCGCTCAAATAATGTTGAGTTAGGTTTGCATTTTAATAATGACCTCTTGAAATACAATGTAAGTGTCTTCCATAACCGTTTTGATAATTTCATTTATGCCAATACTTTGGATGAGTTCCAAGGCTTCCGTCTTATTCAATATAGTCAAGATGCAGCGAAGTTCTATGGTGTCGATGCTGACCTAAGCTACCAAATTTCACCTGTATATAATTTAGGATTATTTGGCGATTATGTTCGCGGCAAAATTGATAATGAAAATGCACCACGTATTCCTGGTGGACGTTTAGGTACTAAAGTCAAAGCAGATTTTGGTGATGGTTGGGATGGTTCTGCCGAGTATTATCATGTATTTAAACAAGATGATATTGCTAATTATGAAACCAAAGGGCAGAGCTATAACATGCTGAACTTGGGCGTTGGATATAATGGTAAATATAGCAACATTGGTGATTACCGAGTGTTCTTGAATGCCAATAACTTGTTAGATAGTAAAATTTATCAGCATGAGTCTTTCCTCGCAAATGTTCCACAAGTCGGACGTAATTTTACTGTAGGTGTAAACTTTAGTTTCTAATGCTAACACGAAACTAAACTTGAAAAATCAACCTAAAAGACCTAATTTGAAATGATCAAGTTAGGTCTTTTTTATGCGTATTTTTCAGCGAATTCATCAAAAAATAAATTGGTCAGGGCGTCGTTATATGGCGGTATTACTTTGCGTTGTTGCTATTGCATATGTTGCATCGGCAATTTACCACACAGTAAAACCATTACCACAGGGTATTAACTTTAGTGGCAAGCTTAGACATGCCGATGTCAAATTTTTAGCAGATAAAACTTATCTGGATGCCAATGGTCAGCAGAAGCTTGATCAGCATATTTTTGATGAAATCTTAAAAATGATTGATGAGGCAAAGACTACTATTGTGGTCGATATGTTCTTATTCAATTCAGAGGTGGGAGATTCAAAAATAAAGCAAAGACCATTGATGCAAGAGTTAACCGATGCATTAGTGAGTAAGAAAAGACAAAACCGTCAAATTCAAATTGTACTAATTACTGACTCCATTAACTCGGTTTATGGCGGTTTAAGCCCTGAGCATTATCGTCAGTTACGTCAAGCTGGGGTTGATGTTATCGAAACGAATCTGATCCCTTTACGTGCATCTAATCCACTTTGGTCAGGGTTTTGGTATATCTGTTGTCAGAGTGTTGGAAATAACCCTGAAAAGGGCTGGTTACCTAACCCATTTGGTAATGAAAAAATTACGTTACGAAGTTATCTGAACTTATTTAATTTTAAAGCCAATCATCGTAAAACATTAGTTGTTGATACCGATGCTGGCTGGAAATCATTGGTTACGTCAGCAAATCCACACGATGGTAGTTCGAGACATTCTAATGTGGCGTTGGTTGTAACAGGAGCCACTGCTTCTGATGTTCTCCAAACAGAGGCTGCTGTTGCACAAATGTCTGGAAGTAGTTCACCCTCACTGATTTTAGGTGACTTTGAAAAAGATATAACCAAACCTCAAGTTCAAGTGTTAACGGAAGGTGCGATCTATGAATCTGTGCTGAAATTAATTAACTCGGCTAAACCGAAAGAGCATATTGATTTAAGTATGTTTTATTTGTCTGAACGTAAGATTATTCAAGCTCTAAAAAATGCACAAGCACGAGGTGTGATTGTTCGTGTTTTACTTGATCCAAATAAAGATGCATTTGGAAGACAAAAGAATGGTATTCCAAACCGTCAGGTTGCTTCAGAGTTACATGCTGCGGGCATTCCAATCCGTTGGTGTGACACGCATGGTGAGCAGAACCATAGCAAAATGATTGTGAAATATAACGACCAGCAAGCTGAGTTGATTGTAGGTTCTGCCAATTTCACTGCTCGTAATTTAAAAAATTACAACCTTGAAACGGATATGCTGGTTATCGGCAAAGTTCAAGATCAGGTCTTTAAAGATGCTCAGGATTACTTCAATACTTCATGGTCAAACTTGCAGGGGAAACAGATGAGTGTCGATTACGCGAAGTATGCCGACGAGTCTAAAGCGAAATATTGGATTTATCGCTTTATGGAATGGTCAGGGTTATCGACTTTCTAATTCTATTTTTTTATATAAACGTTGAGGTGATATGTTCACCACGGAGTCTTGCTTAGTTTGGTTCTAAACTTGGAATTTATTCGTTGCCGTGATTTTGTACAAAATTGGCAAGGTGATTGGCGACATGGATATCGCCGTTCCACCGTGTTGCAGGGAAGCAACATCAGTGAAACAAAGGTTTTTGTCACTTTTGACCTTTCAAAAGTGAGGCATTAGCCTATACAAAAGATATTAGAACATCACTGTAAGTAAAGGCTGTGCCATAAGTCCGATTTAAGGCGTTGGCGGAATCAATTGATCCAAAGCCTTATCATCTAACTTTTCTATTTCACTCAAATCAGTCTTAATTTTCCACTGCGACTCATCATCTACCGGATTTGGTAAACGCGCTTCAAGCCAATCACAAACCACGTCAGGATTAAACTCAGGGTGATTACACTGAATAATCCACGATAAAAAATCTTTGGCTTCGCCATTCATATAAGGTGGTGGTGACACTGGAAAAAATAGTGTTGGTAGGCGTTCATTTGTCGAGAGATAATTTAAAACATGACCAAGTTCTTGTACGGTTTGCCATGCAAGTGGATGTTCTACATCAATACTGAACTTAAACCACCAAGCGTGTTCGCCATCTGCTCCATGAGCCATAATACGGGCTTCTTGTACACTTGGAACTTTGCAGAAAAATTGATGAAGACGTTCAAAACTGATTTCAGACACAGCAATTGACCTAGCTTGGAAAATGCTAATGGTAGCATAGATACAGATTCTTCATATTTTCTTTATAGTCATTACAAACAATATCAATCAAGCCTGTTTTATTCATGGTTTCTCCTTGACTCTCTTTTAATCTAGCTCCATATCAAGACAAAAGGGATGCACCATGAAAAAGCCAATCGTTCTTGTACTTTCAACTTTAATGTTGGGTATATCTGCTACTGCGATGGCGGATTCAAATAATCGCTGGGATAATTATCACGGCAACGATAATCGACATTATGATCAGCGTTATGACCACCGCGATGAACATAGAGGACCGGGTTGGATCAAAGCAAACCGTGGTGGTGAATATGTCGTAGTCAAGCGAGGGGAGCGTATTCCTGTAGAATACCGTGATCACCGTTACTTTGTTTCAGACTGGCGCGCACATCGTTTATATGAGCCACCACGTGGGTATCACTGGGTGAAAACGCCGAATCAATATTTATTAGTTGATTCACATCACCAAGTTTATCGTGTGCGCTAAGTGTAAAATATAGAATATTAAAAAGGCCTCAGTATCGAGGCCTTTTTTTATGCTAATTCATCATCTTGTGGCTGAGGAGTTTTGAGTGAGACTGGGGTCTTTGAATGCTTTTCTTTCATGACCGATGGATAATTCCATGAAGCAAAACGAACTACTAAAATTGAAATCGCTAAAATTAAAATTGAACCAGTAATAATGACTTGATCGATATTCGCTTTATGGTCATGTTGAATATCGGAAATGAGTAGGCGGGTTAAGGCTGTAATTGCGACATAAATAAGAAAGCGTACAGGCATGTGATTGGTTTTAAAATAAATTCCAACCATTGCGCCAAGTTCTAGGTAGATAAATAATAGTAAAATATCATCAATTGATGCATATTTTTTGATAGTTAAAATTTCAAAAACAGTATGTGCCGCTGACCATGCCACCATACAGCCGATAATGAATAAAGCCAAATAATGAAAAGCTTCAACAGCATAGTGTCCAAATCGATCGAGTGTTCTTTCAAACTTTTTAGGATCAGGCATAGTAAAATCTTTTTTGATATGTGTATGCCTAGAAAATAAACAAATTTTATGCCAATAGAAATAGTAAATACAAAATAAAAAACGCCTGAGTAATCAGGCGTTTTTTATGAAAAATTTAATTATGCTTGGTTGGTAAAGTAATCTTCACTAAAGCCCATAATTAAGTCAGCACCCGCTTTAATTTTAGCAATACGTGCATCAATATCTGGCAAGATACGTTCAACAAAGTATTGAGCCAAAGCAAGTTTGTTTTGGTAGAAATCACCAGACTTATCTTTAGCTGCAGCAGAAATTTTTGCAAACATATAAGCGAAGCTGAGTAAGCCCACTGCATGTAAATAATCAACAGCAGCAGCATTTGGGAAGTCTACGTTTTCAGCAGCTTGCTCAATAATAAACTGAGTAATCGCTTCAATTTCAGTTGCAGCATCTAATGTTGCATCTTTAATGAAATTCAAATCTGTGTCTAGATCATTTGCAAAGTCACGAATCTCAGTGATGTATTCAGCAATGAATGCGCCGCCACATTTAATAGTTTTACGACCAATTAAATCTTGAGATTGAACGCCGTTGGTACCTTCGTAGATTTGAGCAATACGAAGATCACGAATACATTGTTCCATACCCCATTCACGAATATAACCGTGACCACCAAATACCATCTGAGCATCTAAAGTTGCTTGGAATGCTGTATCTGTGAGGTAAGCTTTTGCAATTGGTGTTAAAAGCGCAACGCGATTATTGGCTTTTTTCACCGCTTCTGCATCAGTTGAGAACTTAGTGATATCGAGCTGTTGGCCTACATAAACAGCAAATGCGCGAGAAGCTTCGTTGTTGGCACGTACGTTAAGTAGCATACGACGTACATCACCATGTACTAAAATGCTGTCAGCAGGTTTATTTGGTGATTGAACGCCCGCAGCACTACGACCTTGTAAACGGTCAGTCGCATATTGAGCAGCATTTTGATAAGCAAATTCAGAAGCACCTAAGCCTTGAATACCCATTGATAAACGTTCGTAGTTCATCATCACGAACATTGCAGCAAGGCCTTCGTTTTCTTTACCAACGAGGTAACCTTTTGCGCCATCAAAGTTCATCACACAAGTAGCAGATGCTTTGATACCCATTTTATGTTCAATAGAACCTGGGCCAACATGATTACGGTCGCCTAACGAGCCATCTTCATTTACTAGGTATTTCGGAACAATAAATAGTGAGATACCACGTGAACCCGCAGGAGCATCTGGAGTTTTAGCAAGTACCAAGTGAATGATATTTTCTGCTAAATCGTTGTCACCGCCAGTAATAAAGATTTTAGTACCAGTAATGTTATAAGTGCCGTCTTCATTACGTTCTGCTTTAGTTTTAATAATACCTAAGTCAGTACCGGCATGTGGTTCGGTTAAGCACATGGTACCTGACCATTCACCTGAATAAATCTTAGGTAAATACGTTTCTTTTTGCTCTTGAGATGCATAGCTACTTAAAGCCATACCTGCACCCACTGAAAGAAGCGGGTAGAGCATGAAAGATGGGTTTGTCGCAAATAACATTTCATCGGCAAGAACGGTCAGCATTTTTGGCATGCCTTGACCGCCCCATTCTTCATCTGCGCCTAAGCCAATCCAGCCACCTTCTGCATATTGACGAAATGCATCTTTAAAGCCAGCAGGAGTAAAGACTTCGCCGTTTTCGTAGCGAGCGCCTTCTTCATCACCAGTACGGTTTAATGGATGAGTCACGTTCTGAGCAAATTTAGCCATTTCTTCTAAAATTGCTTCAGCAGTTGCAGCATCTACATGAGCGAGTTTCTCATTAGACTGCCAAAATTGTTCTGCTTTAAATACATCATTTAAGATGAATTTCATATCAGCTAAAGGAGCATTGTAAATTGGCATAATCGTTCACCTTTTTTATGCACATCGACCTGTGCTAGATATCCTGTAAAACGAAATGGATATTGAATTTAAAGTCTAAATTTATCACTGATTTTATAAAAAAAGGACCGTCAAAACTGAGCAGTCCTTTTTTAGTTTTTAACATTGCATATCGCAACTAACTATGGTTAGAAAGCGAAATGTTCAGCATCTAATGACATCAATGGGTCTAGACCACCAGCAATCACGTCTACATGAGAACGTACGCGTGGCAAGATTTTCTTGAAGTAGAAGCGAGCAGTGGTAACTTTCGCGTTGTAGAAATCAACGTCAGTTGTACCTTCTGCCAATTTCTCTTGTGCTACAAGCGCCATACGAGCCCATAGATAACCTAAAGTCACGTAACCAGCGAAGTATAGGTAATCTACAGCAGCAGCACCCACTTCATCCGGATTTTGCATTGCACGCATACCGATTTGCATAGTGAGATCGCCCCATTCTTTGTTAAGCGCAGCAAGTGGCTCAACAAATTCTTTCATGGCAGCATTGTCTTTATTTGCTTCTACAAACTTATGAACAATCTTGGTGAAATCACGAAGCATTGCACCTTGAGTTTGTAAAACTTTACGGCCTAACAAGTCTAGTGCTTGAATTTCAGTTGTCCCTTCATACAAGCAGGCAATACGTGTATCACGTACGATTTGCTCCATGCCATGCTCAGAAATAAAGCCATGACCACCGAAGACTTGAACACCATGCTTAGCAGACTCAGAACCTGTTTCAGTTAAGAAAGCTTTTGCAATTGGAGTTAATAAAGACAAGATGTTGTCAGCAAACTTACGCTCTTCTTCAGTTTCGCCTTTTTCAACGATATCTGCATATTGAGCGAGTAAGTAAACAAGTGCACGACCGCCTTCAGCAAATGCTTTTTGAGTTAAAAGCATGTTGCGAACAGCAGGGTGAACAATAATTGGATCTGCTTCTTTTTCTGGAGCTTTAGGACCAGAAAGTGAACGCATTGCTAAACGTTCTTTCGCGTAAGTTAAGGCACCTTGGAAAGATGACTCAGATGCTGCTAAACCTTGAACAGCAGTACCAATACGTGCTGTGTTCATGAAGGTGAACATACAGTTCAAACCACGGTTTTCAGGTCCAATCAAGTAACCTTTAGCTTGGTCGAAGTTGATGACACAAGTCGCGTTACCATGGATACCCATTTTGTGTTCGATAGAACCACAACGTACCGCATTACGCTCGCCCACAGTTCCATCTGCATTTACATGGAATTTAGGAACGATGAATAACGAAATACCTTTAGTACCTTTAGGTGCACCCGGAAGACGAGCAAGAACGATATGGATGATGTTTTCAGCCATGTCGTGTTCACCAGCAGAGATAAAGATTTTCTCGCCAGAGATTGCATAGCTACCATCTGCATTTGGTTCTGCTTTAGTACGGATAATACCTAAGTCTGAACCTGCATGAGATTCAGTTAAGCACATCGTACCTGTCCAAACACCAGAAACAAGGTTAGGCAAGTAAGTATTTTTTTGTTCATCAGAACCATGATGTTCTAATGTACGTACTGCTCCGTGAGATAAGCCTGGGTACATACCCCATGCCCAGTTAGAGCTACCAACCATTTCTGAAATTGCGATACCTAAAGAGTTAGGTAGGCCTTGACCGCCGTATTGTTCTTCTGCTGATAAAGACGGGAAGCCAAGTTCAATATATTTTTGATAAGCTTCTTTAAATCCTGTTGGAGTAGTGACTACACCATCATTCCAAGTACAACCTTCGCGGTCGCCAACTTGGTTTAAAGGAGAAAGTTCATTTTCACAGAAGTCTGCCGCAGCTTCTAAATATTGATCAACCAATTCACGGCTTACGTTACCTTGGAAATCAGGTAATTTTGCATAGTGCTCTTCTGCATTTAATAATTCATGCAAAACGAATTGCATATCACGTAAGGGCGCTTTGTATTGTGGCATATCGGGTTCCTCAATACTGGTGAAACCAGAGTTATAATCCTAATCTACGATAATGTGCCATAAGAGGCACCTTGAACCATTACATCGTGCAACAACTTGCATAACTGTACAAGCACCTCAGGGCCTTTACTTTGTGACTGCAAAGTCAAGAAAAAAATACTTGAACTATGTAAGTGCTTTGAGTGTAAACACTTTTAGTGAAGTTTAGATGAGACAAAATAGTCAAAATCGTAAGTAGTTATGTACATAAAAAAAGGCGCTTAGAAGCGCCTTTTACTTTATTGCTTTAAGCTTTATTTTGCTTGAACTGCTGCTGGAGCAGGGGCATTAACTGGTGGTTGAGGGCGCTTTGGTTCAAAACGTAAGTTACACGTACCTTCAAGTGTTCTATCTCCAACTTGAACGTTTACAGCTTGACCATTTGCTTTGCCTTCACATGCTTTTTGAATCTGTTCAAAACGAGCTTGACGCTCTGCGCGGTGCTGCTCCCACGCTGCTTTTTGTTCAGGGGTAAATTCACGGTGCTTCATACGGTGATGGCCATCTCGTGGACCATCTTGCATCATGCCATGTTCTGGTTTAGGAGGTTGATTCATTGATTGACACGCAGCCAAACTACCCATAGTTACAATTGCTGCACTGAATAATGCGATTTTAGCAGTCATTTTCATATCTAAAGCCCTTTTAATGTTAGTTTCCACATAACTTAAAGATTAGATAATAAAGATGAAGAAACAATGGAGAGTTTTTCTTTTGGTTGTTAGTTACAATGAAAAATATAGGGTAAAAATGAGAGAGTACTTTTGAACGTACTACGTGTTCCAATTGCATTGCGGCTATTTTTAACAGTCTTACTGACTACATTGTTAATTGCAACCGCAAGTTTGAGTGTTCTGCACTGGACGATGCAAAAGAACTTTGCCAAATATGTGGCCGATGTTGAAATGCAAAAGCTAGATCGGCTCATGACCAATCTTGGTAATGTATATAGCGTTTATCATGATTGGGGAAATGCAATTCAGGCGCAAATCTTACAAATTGAAGGAACCGCAGCGCCAGACGATTATGACCGTCTTTCGCAGTGGTGGTTAAGACGCCAATATGATATTGCGATTCAGCAGCATTCGTTCGATGAACACACGCTCATTAATGTTTCTCCAGATGGAGCGACAGCAAATAAAAATTCTATTTTTAGTGATGAAGAGCTACGTACACTTGAAAAGAATTTACCTTCAGAATATCAACCATTTGAAGGCTTAAAATTTCCATTAAGCGCAAACCAATTCCGTCCGCGTGATGATAAAAAAGGTAACTCAAAAAAAGGAAGTCTTAAAGATATTGAGACACAAAATGGCAAAAAGCGCTTTATTGCCTTACCTGACCGTCTAGGCTTAAGTTCTCGTTTATCTTTATATGATGCCAAACATCAATTTGTAGTTGGTGAACCTCCATCTTCAGATCAAATGTCTTATCGTCCCATTATCGTCAACAATGAGGTGGTCGGTTATTTAGGACTAAAACCAGTTCTAGATAAAGAAGATGCTTTAAGTATTAATTTCTTTAGTAATCAAAAGCGTTATTTACTTTTAATTTATGCTTTAACTTTACTATCGAGTTTAGTTGCAGCACTTTTAATGGCAACTTATTTTAAAAAGCCAATTCAACGTTTATTAAATGCAACAAAGGAGTTAACGAAAGGTAATTACCAACATCAAGTAGTGATTAAACGAAATGATGAACTTGGTGATTTATCAACTCAATTGAACCATTTAGCCGAGATTTTACATCAACATGAAGAATCACGCCGTCAATGGGTTGCAGATACATCTCACGAGTTGAAAACACCGTTGGCTGTATTGCAAGCGCAAATCGAAGCAATGCAAGATGGTATTCGAAAGGCAACTCCTGAACATCTCGATGCTATGATGAGACAAGTTTCAAGCTTAAAGAAACTTACTCAAGACCTAGCAGATCTAGCACAGGCTGATGCTCAGCAACTTAAATGTTACTTAGGTTCAGTGAATCCGTGGGATGTTGTATTACAAGAAGTTGAAAACTTTAGACCTAAACTTGAGCAAGCAAATCTGGAAATTAAGGTTGAAGGTGAAGGGGTATCTTTACTGTTAGATCGTGATCGCTTTAAACAAATTATTGTTAATTTAATTAGTAATAGTATTCGTTACACAGAAACAGGTGGCAAAATTCATATTCATACAAGTCAAACTGCTCAAGAGTGGACTTTGTATGTTGATGATAGCCCGTTTGGTTTAAGTGATGAGCAACTATTACGTTTAGGTGAGCGTTTTTATCGAGTAGATGATTCGCGTACGCGTAGTACAGGTGGAACAGGATTAGGCTTGGCTTTATCTTGTAAAATTGCGCAAGCGCTTGGTGGTACACTAAGTTTTGAACACTCTCCGTTGGGTGGTTTACGTTGTGTACTTACCTTTAAAAAGCAGAGTTAAATAAAAGGAAAAATGGCCCATGAAGCATGTAATGTTGGTTGAGGATGAAGTTGAGTTAGCGCATCTGGTACGTGATTATCTTGAAGCTGCTGGTTTTGAAGTAAGTATGTTTCATGATGGTCAAGATGCTTACACGAGCTTTCAGCAACGGAAACCTAATTTAATGATTCTGGACTTAATGGTTCCAAGAATGGATGGTTTAACGATTTGCCGTAAAGTACGTGAACAGTCAGATTTACCGATTATTATGGTGACTGCACGTACTGAAGAAATTGATCGAGTTTTAGGTCTCAATATGGGTGCTGATGATTACGTTTGTAAGCCATTTAGTCCAAAAGAGTTAGTTGCACGTGTACAGGCCGTTTTACGTCGTTTAGAGCGTAAGGCCGAGCCAGAGCAAAATGATTCGTTCCGTATTGATAAAGCTCAGCAAAGAATTTGGTATCAACAAAAGTCGTTAAGTTTAACGCCGACAGAATTTCGCCTACTTGAGCTATTTTTAGAACATGTCGGACAAGTTTATTCACGTGCTCAATTATTAGACCATATTAATCCAGACAGCTTTGATGTTGCTGACCGAGTTATTGACAGCCATATCAAAAACTTGCGCCGAAAAATTAGTGAAGCAGCTGAAACTGGTAACCGTCATGAATGGATTCAAGCTGTTTATGGCGTTGGTTACCGCTTCGAGTATCCAGAAGAGTAAACTGTTCAGAAAAGTTATTCTGTGGATAACCACAATGTTATCCACAGAAAATGTGGATAGTTTTCAAAGATTATGGATAAATTATAATCTTGGTATGATTAGGGACTAATTGCCAAATTTCATCTATATCTACATTTCTAACTGCGATACATCCTAAAGTCCAATCTTTGTGTGGCATATAACTTGAACTAAAAGGTATCCATAAAAAGGACTTTGGGGCAGATCCATGGATCATGATATTCCCACCTGCCGGCTGATTATGCTGTTTAGCATAGGCAACATCTTGTGTATTAGGATAGGAAATATGCAATGATTTATAGAAAGCGCTTTGTGAGTTGCGCCAATCTATAGAATAAACACCTTCAGGTGTTTTACCGTCATTTTCAAAGTTTTTATGGCCTTCAGGGTTGAAGCCTAAACGAATAGGGTAACGACGAATTACTTCCTGATCACTTTTAAGTAGAAGTATGCGTTGATTTTTAAACACTTCAATTGAGGTTATAGGTTTTGTCTTTATAAGGTGAGATATCTCATTACTTGTGAGTTCTTCATGAGAAGAGACAAAAGTAGGTAAATATTTTTCATACTTATAAAAAGCAATTCCAAGTGGAATGAATAGAAGTGTACAAATAATGATAGGTCTAATTTTCATATATTATTCTTTGATGTTTAAGAAACTCTCTTAAGTGACTTAAGAGAGTTTTAGTTTTTTAATATTAAGACGAACAGCTCACCGCTACATCAGGCACATCACTTGGTAAAGGGCCTAAATCTTCTGGTTTTTCCAAATCTGGCTGTCTTATATAAGGATGATTGAGTAGCTTAAACAAACGGTCTACCTCACTAAAATCATCTCGCTCCGCTGCTTCAATAGCACGCTGTGCCATATGATTACGTAAAATATAAACTGGATTTGCTTGTTGCATGTTTGCATCAAGTTCATCTGTATCTTGATGTTCACGGATATTTTCATATTGGCTAAGGAACTCGTCAAACTGTCGAATATCGAGGCAATCATCACGTAGAGCCTTATACTCTTTATTTTGCAGTCGAATAAAACTTTGAGTGTAATCTAGCTGCTCGGTTTGTAAGATTCTTAAAAAAGCAAAACTACAATCAAGGCTATCTTTATGGAAATGAGGAAGGCCCATTTTTTGACACAATCCAGTGGTGTAGTGCTCAATAAAGGTAGGCTCAAACCCTTCTAAGCAAGTAGCTAACTCTTCTTTGAATTGCTCTTTTTGTTCAGGTTCAGCAAGTGGAACTAGATTATTTAACCAAGTCCATAGGTTCCAGTGTGCAATACTTGGCTGGTTTTGGTAGGTATAGCGCCCTTGATAATCGGAATGGTTGTTAATCCAGTTCGGGCGGAAACGTTCCATAAAACCATATGGACCAAAATCGAGTGTAGAGCCTGTAATATTTAAGTTGTCAGTATTCATTACGCCATGAGCAAAACCGACCAGCTGCCATTTGGCAATCATGATGGCTGTATTTCTAATCACAGCTTTAGCAAAAGCTAAAATAGGTTGTGCTTCTTGCTGGCATTCTGAATAGTGCCATTCAATACATTTTTGAGTGAATTCTGGGAGTAAGTCAGGCGCATATTGATTGATCCATTCAAAATGACCTAGACGAATATGACATTCAGAAGTTCTGAGCAGCATTGCGCCCGGTTCTAGTTTTTCACGCTGTACACCTTGAGCAGAGCTTGTAAAACCTACTGCATGACTCGAAGCGACTCCTAGAGCATTTAATGCATGACCTGCTAAATATTCACGAATAACAGAGCGTAAAACTGCTCGACCATCTCCCATACGTGAATAGGGGGTAGGGCCAGCACCCTTTAAATGTAAATCGATGGTTTGGCCATTTTTATTCAGAATTTGTCCAATGAGTAAACCACGTCCGTCGCCTAGCTGACCTGCCCATTGCCCAAATTGATGGCCTGCATAAACCATTGCTAAAGGTGGAAACTCTGAGAAAGTCCGTTGACCACTGCAAATTTCTACCCATGCCTCTTTTTCTTCATCCGTCCATTGTAGTTCTTCGGCTAAAGCTAAATTGAAGTGTCCAGCTTTCGCACCACGAAGAGGAGTGGGCTGCTGTATATGAAAAAGCTTAGGATTGAGTGATGAATAAAGCGGATTAAAGTGCATAGACTGGACTAAATATTTGAGGCGAACTTCACTATACCATAGTTAAAAACCAGCCAAAAAAATAGCGCCTGCAAAGCATGGCTTTTACAGGCGCTATTTCGAACTAGAGTCGTATTAGTCTGGTACGACGTTTGTGCTCTTTTTAATGTTGCGCATTAAAGTTTCTAAACACTCACGGTGATGACTCAAACGATGTTCAAGCAATTGGAAATCAACCTTTAACTTATGATCCATTTTATGAATCTTTTCAGCCATAGCTGCTTTCTTCGCTTGTAACTCTTGTTCTTTGAGTTTCGCCCAGTCATTTAAAGTGTGGGTAAATGCTTCATATTCTTGAGCAATACGTTGCTTCATTTGGCTCATGTCAGCATTTACATCATGGCCATAAATAGCAAGGTCTTGTTCAGCATATTTAAACTTCATTGCCAATTCTGCTTTTTTAATATTAAAGCTTGGAATACGACGTAAGTTCTTTGCTAAACCGACTTTAGAACATGTCCAAATTAACCATTTAGTTGGGTCATATTGCCACCACTTCACACCATTACGATAATCGTATTGGAAAATATGGTGATAGTTATGATAACCCTCGCCCCATGTTGCAATCGCTAACCAGAAGTTATCGCGTGCTGAGTTTTCATCGGTATAAGGGCGTTTACCAAACATATGGCAAAGTGAGTTAATGAAGAATGTTACTTGATGGCTAATGATTAAACGCAATAAACCACCGAGAAGTACAACTCCCCATAAGTCGCCAGTTGCCCAGCCAACTAAACCTAAAATACCAACATGAACTGCTACAACCATTAGACCGTAGTATTTATGTTGGAACATCACCAGTTTGTCATTGAGCAAATCAGGTGCGTTTTTAAAGTCTGGCTTAGATGGAGAATGATCGCGGATCATCCAACCCATATGGGCATACCAAAAACCACGTTCAATTGAGTATGGATCTTCATCCACATGGTCAACATGACGATGGTGAGTACGGTGACCAGATGCCCAAAACAGAATACTGTTTTGTACAGCAAATGTGCCTGCAATCATTAAAAGAATTTTAAGTGGTAATGACGCTTCATAAGCACGGTGTGCCCAAAGACGATGGTAACCAGCAGTAATCCCCATGCTACTTAAAGCTAAAAGAAAAAATAAGCTTACCCATGCGCTTACACTAAAATCATAATAATACGCATAAATCGGGATTATGATTGCAGCAAGAATTGGTAAACCAATTAAGGTAATGCTAGCGGTCCAGTTAATTGGGGCCTTGAGTGGGGCGGAAGTCATATCCGTCAGCGCTCCTAGAAACCTTGTTAAACAAGGTAAAAAGACAAAACGACATAGCAAAACCAATCATCAAGATTTATTGCTATTTTGAACATTATATTAGCATGTGCTTAGTGAGAATCACTAATATTATTGTACAGATGTACTGAAAGAACCGTAACAGAATTAAACCATGCTTGGCAACATTTCAGATAGGAGAAGTTGTGTAATGAAAATACAGCGATTGAGAAAAATGAATAGCATTGATATTGCAAAGAAATTGCCATTGAAATGTCTTTTCATCACAATCAGCCTTGTATTGGCAGCATGTCAAAGCACGCCGCAACAAAATATTCAAAAAGGCCATGTAAAACCCACACACCATGTACAAACCCAAGTAGTCAAGAAGAAAGTGAGCCCAGAAGGTGTTCAAGACATTGACTGGCAAATTACTCAGATCAACGGGCATAAGGCAAAATTCTTTAACCAATGGCCGACTCTTTCATTGAACTCAGCAGTCAAAACTGTATCTGGTCATACTGGGTGCAATCGCATTTTTGGTCGATATACTTTCGACTTCAACCAAAAGAAACTAGATATGGAAGTTAATGCTGGTCATTCGAGTTGTGATGGCGCTTTGGCTCAAGAAGCAGAATTAGTTGATTCCTTACAACGTATTCAACGCTTCCAGTTGGTAGGTAATACCTTGTATTTACTTGATCAAAACGGACAACGCCTGATTCAGGCAGAGAAAAAATAAAAGGTGGTTAATACCACCTTTTTTCTATTTAAAGTGCTTCGAGTATTGTTGTAGGAATATCCGTAATTAAACCTTGAATATCTAAATCACGGAGCCTTTTCGCTCTTTCTACATCATTTACTGTCCATACACTAATGTTTAAACCTGCTTGATGAGATAGTTGAATCATTTCATCTGTAGCAAGTTGGTCGTGCCAACCAATATGACCGCAACCATATTGATGAGCGAGTTCAATTGCTGCGCCTCCCACTGGAATTTCAACTAACAAGCCGCGTTTAAATTGTGAGTCGATGTCACGTAAGGCAGTTAAAATTTGAAGATCGAAACTTGTGATAGTCACGACTTTTTCATAACCCTGTAACTCAGTCTCAAGCTTTTGAACTAACTTTTCTGCAAATGCCATATCTCTTACTGCTTTAACTTCAACCTCAATATGCTCGAAGTTATTAAGTAAGTTTAAAATACGTGTAAGAGTTGGTGTCGGCTCTGGATGTGGCCAATTGGGCCAGTTTTGACGATGATCAAATGTTAAAGCTTGAGCTAAAGTAGATTGCTCAACAATTTGATCGACTCCAGCTGTACGTAAAAAATTATCGTCATGAATAACGATCAGCTCTTGGTCTTGAAGCTGACGAATATCAAATTCGACACCACGAATACCTAAGTTTTTTATGTGCTGAAAGCCACCTAATGTATTTTCAGGAGCTTCTCGGCGTGCACCACGATGACCAATAATGCGCATAATTTTCTTCTATTCAGTTATTGTTGGTTATGGTCTCTTCAAAAGCAGAGACCATACTTAAATTAGTCTATTTTTAAATAATCTCATTAATATTTTTTTGCCAAAGGACTTCTTGTCCACCTTCGGCACGTTGTAAAGCACGAGATGCGACAAATAACCAGTCAGATAGACGGTTTAAAAGTTGGAGCGCTGTGGCTTGAATATTTTGATCACGAGTTTGTACCGACAGCAGAGATCGTTCTGCACGACGACAAACAGCACGCGCTTGATGAGCGTAACTGCAAGATAAAGAGCCAGATGGCAGAATAAACTCTTTCAGCATAGGCAAATCTTCATTCATACGGTCAATTTCTTTTTCCAGAAAATCAATACAAACGGGTTGAAGTAAATTGTAGTTTGGAATACAAACTTCGCCACCTAAGTCGAAAAGCCAATGTTGGATCAAGCTCAGGCTTTTGTCCCAATCAGCTTTATTAGTCACTTGGCTGGCTGTGATTTGTGCGCGTAGTACACCAATAATGGCATTGAGTTCATCGACATCACCAAGCGCCGCAATTCGTAAATCATCTTTGGCAACACGAGAGCCATCGCCTAAACCTGTTGTACCTGAGTCGCCTGTGCGTGTATAGATTTTACTTAAACGGTGTCCCATGATGGATATCCTGAACATAAAAAAGGGGATAATGTCGGTCAAAACATTACCCCGAAACTGGAGTTAAGAAAATATTTTTATAATAAAGATTTGCTTAGTAGCTTAATGTCACACCAGCTGACGCAAGGCGGCCACCATTTACATAGTAGTATCCTTGGTCTTGATAAGCTGTTTTATAATTCACATCTCCAATATTTTGAATATTAGTAAACAATTTAATATTCGGATTCATATTCCAGTAAGCATTGATATCTACAGTTGCGTAACCCGGATTTTTGTAATTGCTATCCCAGTCTTTTGACTTTGATTTTGCAACGAGCGAAGCACTAATGCCGTAAACTTCATTTTGCAGACCTGTTGATAAGGTTAATCCTTGGCGAGGGCGACGATTTAAATCCTGATGAGTCTCTTCATTTTCAGGTTTAACATAGCTATAAGTTGCTTTTGCAAATAGATCATCTTTCTGCCAACCAACATAAAATTCACCCCCTTGGTAAGTTGCTTTATTAATATTAGTTAATTTACCAAAGTTCACTGAGCCGATAAGATCTTCAACTTCAGTATAGTAAGCAGATAAACCTGTTTTAAAACCTAATGGTAGAGTTTGATCTATACCAATTTCATAAGATGTACTTTCTTCTGGTTTTAAATCTGGGTTGCCGTTCCACGAGTTGTAAAGTTCATTAAGCGTTGGTGATTTAAAAGCAGTACCAATATTTGTATAGATACTTGTTTTATCTAGAAGTTGATAACGTGCAGCAATTTGACCAACAGTATGTGAGCCGTATTTCTCATTATCTTCCACACGAACACCAACTTGAGTATTTAATTTGTCGCCATTGAATTGATGTTGAAGATAATACCCTGTTGAGTCTACGTTCTCATTGTATGGTGTTCCATAAGACAGAATATCTCCATTCAATGTACGATGAGTGGCACCAATTAAGAGCGTTTGCTGCGGAAAAAACTTCCATTTGCTATATAGCTCTACTTCCTGAGTTTTACTATGAACAAAATCAGTAGAATCTTTTTGATTAACGTCATCTTTGAATTGTGATAAACGAGTATTTAATTCTAAGTTATCTGTTACATTTAAACGGCTACGTAAATTGATAATCTCATTTTCAAAATCTTGTTTAAGCAATGCACCATTAAATGTATAAGCATCATAAAGGGTTGAACCTTCATTATGACTATAATCAATAGAAATACCGTAATCTTTCTGCTCAACACCAAACTTTGTACTAAAACCTTTCTGATCAAACGATGCTGTATTCGATGTATTGGTTTTTTGATTAGTTACTTTTGTTGCATCAGATTCTAAGCGTTGTCCACGAATTTGAGCATAAAAACCATCTTCATATAAATCAGCACCAATAACGGACTTATAAGTTTTATTCTCACCGAATTCACCTGTGATAAAAGCTCTATTCTTTTCAGGTGTTTTTGAAACAAGCTGTATTACGCCACCAATTGCATCTGTACCATAAAGGACAGAGGCAGGCCCTTTTAATACTTCAATTTGTTTAATATCTGTTGTATCAATAAATGCGAGATTTGCTGTTCCAGAAGATGCATTATTTAGTCGAATACCATCTCGTAGTACGAGAGTATGATCAGATTCGGTGCCTCGTAAATAAATCTCAGCAAGTTGTCCCATACCTCCACTTTGCACCATATTGATGGACGCATCTGTTTGTAATAATTGTGGTAAAGATGCGATAGGTGATTGTTCAAGGACTTTTGGCTCAATAATATTAATACGCGCCGGAACTTCACTCGCTTTTTCTGCGCTTTTTGAAGCAGTCACTACAATTGGATCGAGCTGAGTTGTGGTAGTTGTATCTTCAGCAAAAATAACAGGTGAACACCCCATCGCAATAGCGATAGCCCCCACCAGACGGGTAGGTTGAAAAGACTTAGACATAACATGCTCCATACATTCACCCCACGTGAATGATCGGGTAGATAGATGAAACAAGCAGGTCTCCGGACTTCAGCGCCATAAATCATTTATGGACATATTCACCTTCCCACATCACTGCAGTGGTGTAAGTCGATCTCGACTTAAAAAATATGCTTTACATTGTTACCGTTGCGGGGGCAGTGCCGGACTTTCACCAGCTTCCCTAAAGCATCAATTGCTTACACTTGCTTCCATTTGAACGCAGTATAAAGTGCTGAATTACTTCCGACAATGTCATTTCGACCAATTCCCAGAGAACTTTTACGCAAGGGACAAAAATTGCATTACAATGGCGTTTATTTTAAAAAATGGTTGTAGTTTAGGCAGATCATGAGCCAATCAAACCAAAAACGTACACGAGCAAAAATCTGTGGAATTACTCGTAAGCAAGATGTTCAAGCAGTAGTTACAGCTGGAGCAGATGCGATAGGTTTTGTTTTTTTCCCGCCAAGTCCAAGAAATGTAACAGTTGAACAAGCACAAGAATTAGCAAAACACGTTCCGCCTTATGTACAAATGGTGGGTTTGTTTGTAAATGCGAGTGCCACTGAAATTCAGGATGTACTTGATTGTGTTCCCCTAGATGTATTACAACTACATGGCGATGAAACTCCAGAACAATGCCAAGATATTGCTCGCCATTGTAAGCGTCGCTGGTATAAGGCGATTCAGGTCAAACCTGATCTGGATGTAGTTGCTGAAATTCAAAAATATCAGGCAGCTGGTGCCAGTGCTGTATTGCTCGATGCGTGGCACCCTGAGCTTAAAGGGGGCACAGGACATCAGTTTGACTGGTCTAAATTCCCGAAACTTGATATTCCATTAATTTTGGCAGGTGGTTTAACCCCTGACAATGTCATTGACGCTATTCATACTACCGGTGCTTTTGCAGTAGATGTGAGCGGAGGCGTAGAGTCCGCAAAAGGTATAAAAGACCAACAACTCATTGAACGATTTATGCAAGGAGTCCAACGTGGATCAGCAAAATAATGTGATTGACTATACCCAATTCCCAGATGCAAATGGGCATTTCGGTATCCATGGCGGACGTTTTGTGTCAGAAACATTAATGGCGGCATTAGAAGATTTAGAAAATCTCTATTCCCGCATGAAAAATGATGAACAGTTTCTGGCAGAATTCGACCGTGACCTCGCCTACTATGTAGGTCGTCCTAGTCCACTTTATTATGCTGAGCGATGGTCAAAAGAGTTAGGTGGTGCGCAAATTTATCTTAAACGTGAAGATTTGAACCATACAGGCTCACACAAGGTAAATAACACGATTGGTCAGGCATTATTAGCAAAGCTTTCTGGCAAAAAACGTATTATTGCTGAGACTGGTGCAGGGCAACATGGTGTAGCAACAGCAACAATTGCAGCACGTTTAGGTCTTGAATGTGTTGTGTATATGGGTGCTGAAGACGTTAAGCGTCAAGCTATGAACGTTTATCGTATGCGTTTGTTGGGTGCTACAGTTGTACCTGTGCAAAGCGGTTCAAAAACATTAAAAGATGCCATGAACGAAGCAATGCGTGACTGGGTAACCAATGTTGATAGTACTTACTATGTGATTGGTACAGTTGCAGGTCCACATCCATACCCTCAATTGGTTCGTGACTTCCAATCTATTATTGGCCGTGAAGCACGTAAACAGATCCTGGAGCAAGCAGGTCGTTTACCAGATGCATTAGTTGCATGTGTGGGTGGTGGTTCAAATGCAATGGGCTTGTTCTATCCATTCTTAAATGATGCCAACGTGAAAATGTATGGCGTTGAAGCTGCTGGTTTTGGCATTGAAACTGGAAAACACTCTGCACCATTAAATGCAGGTCATGTTGGCGTGTTACACGGTAACCGTACTTACCTCATGAGTGATGCACAAGGCCAAATTATCGAGACACATAGTATCTCGGCAGGTTTGGACTATCCGGGTGTTGGTCCTGAACATAGCTTCTTGAAAGATATGAAGCGCGTAGAATACGTGCCAATTAACGATACAGAGGCTCTTCAAGGTTTCCGTGATTTAACCAAGATTGAAGGGATTATTCCTGCGCTTGAAAGCTCACATGCAATGGCGTATGTCTCTAAGCTTGCACCAACCATGTCTAAAGATCAGATTATTATTGCCACTGTTTCAGGCCGTGGTGATAAAGATTTAATGACAGTTGCACGCATTGATGGCGTAGAAATGGTTGAGATGTAAGAGAAAAAAATGCCAAGCTTGTTTATGGTGATGTTAGGTGGCCGTCATGCACGTGCCAATACAGAAGTCCATGACGTTGTTATGGCTGTAGGGGATACTTTGGAAGAAGTTTACCCTCAACTTAAACAGGCTTGGTTTGGTGAGGCTCAAGGGTTACATATCGATGCTTGGGCCAAGCTCTCTGGTGTTAACTCTCAAGGGCAGAACTATCAAATCCAGTTTTCTGATGCAGCGCCGTCAGCTTCAGATCTAAAGTTGTATTTGATTAATCTGGGTGGCTATACACCTAATGCTTTTGGTGAGTTACATAGTTATCATTTGGTAGTTGCACCTAATGCGGTAAGTGCAAAGCAATTAGGTAAACAGTTTATTGATCAAGAGTGGTATAAGCCACATACCGACCGTGTAGTGGATATTGATGATTGCATTCCGATTGACCATATTGCAGGTCGTTATATCCAACTAGTACAAGGTGAGTTCAATCCAACGCGTTGGGAAAACACTTATTTACTTCTCTAAGTGTTCTTAAAAAAGGCTTAAAGGCAAAAATAAAATATAAAAAATTGCCGATCTCATGTATAGCTCTCTCAAATCGCAACTTTTTTGTAGCACTATTTACAATTCATCTGCTTAGACTAGAAGCTCAACATAAGCTCTTTGGAGTAATCAAAATGGGTCTTCTAGATGAAGTAGGTAAAATTGCTGGTGCAATTATCGCAGAACAAGGCGTCGATAAATTAGATCCAGATGCAGGTTTTCTAGAAAAAGCAGCAGGTGCCTTTGCTGGTTATGAAGCAGCAAAAATCGCTGAGAAAAAATTGGAAAATCAGGACAGTAACGAGCAAGAGTCAGAACAAGCAAGTGATGATGACGCTTAACTTTTAGAAATTGAATTGCACTTAAATCATGAGTTGAATTTGATTTTGTTGATGGATTGGGTCATAGCTACTGCAATAGACCCTCAAAGAGTTTAAGTTAACGTATATCGATTTAAGTGAATAATAGAAAAAAGAGCATATTAATATGCTCTTTTTTTATGGCTCAACAAAACTTATTTGAAGATCAAAACAGATAAGTAGCCAATTGGTTAGTGATCAGTCTATTATTAGTCAATAGATGAGCAGGAAATCAACGGATAATAAATAATGGATTTAATTCAAGAAAATGGACAGCCTCGTTATGGGCGTTTTGAATCTGTACCGTCGACCATTCATGTACAACGTTATATTTATAAAACACCTTATGGTAAAGCCTTAAAGGGCTGGCGAAAACAATTAAAGTATAAAAAATTTAAATTCTGCGGCATTCAGCATAAGCACTACAGTATTGGTTTAGCAATTGCAGATATTGGTTGGGTTGGACATGGGTTTTTCTATATCTATGATCATGAAACAAAACAAGTCATTGAGTGGAATGCGATTCAGCCCTTAGGTCATAAAACTCATCTTGATGAACAGCCGTTATTTAATCAAAGCTATTTTTCTAAATCGCCTTATCAGATCGATATTCAGCATGCCAATGGTGTGCGATACATTCGGGTGACTAAATATGGTGAAATTTGTTTGAGTGCCCGTATTTTTTGTGCGGGGACAGATATCTTAAGTTTGTGTACCCCAACAGGTATTAATGGTTGGACGTATACCCAAAAGCAGACCACTTTGGCTGTTGAAGGTATGTTCATGAGTAAACAAAAACAACTTGTGCAATTTGATGAAAAGACATTTGCATCCTTAGATGATACCTGTGGTTTTTTACGTCCTGAAACAGCATGGTTTTGGCTTTCATGTAATTTTTGGGATGAGCAGGGACGACGTATTGGGTTGAATTTGGCTTCTGGGGTTAATGAAAGTTTTGGTAATGAAAACTGTTTATGGGTGAATGGCGTTTTATTTCCACTTACAGATGTTTTATTTGAAAAAATAAATGATGAGACATGGAAAATTAGCTCTTTAGATCAAAAGCTTAATCTGCACGTCCATATTGGTTGGTGTCGATACGAAAATATAAATTTAAGAATGATTGGAAGTCAGTTCAATCAATGGCAAGCTAAAATTAGCGGCAGTATTGAACATGAGGCAATTGATACAATCACTTGCAATGAGCAATACGGTCTATTAGAACAACATTATGCAAAATGGTAACAAGCAGGTTATAAACCTGCTTGCCAAAATGCTTCACCCGCTGCGATTGGGTCATTTGTTTTTTCTAAAGTTTCAATCCAAACAGGATACTGACGAATAACTGGATGTTGGCTTGGATGAAAATCTTTTTTAAACCAGTCCAGATATTGTTTTTTCATGGCGGTTAATGTGCCATTTTTTCCAAAGAACCAAGGTAAACCTTTGAGTGTCATCGATAACCTTTCCTTAGGGCTAAAGCCATCACATTTCAACATAATGTTGGTTCTATAGAGTGTAAAGCCAAACATGAGCACAGTTGTTAAAACAAGTACAAAGCGACGTGTTGACTCTGGAACGTCACCTACTTGTCTCATGACATCAAATGCAACATCTCGATGTTCCATTTCTTCAATGGCATGCCATGCAAATAATGCACGAACATAAGGATGTGCATTTTCTAAAGTTTTTTTATTGCTATAAAAAGTTTCCGCCATTAATGCTGTTAAATGTTCAGCTGCTGCTGTCATGGCAATATTGTATTGCGGTGAACGTTGGGTGAGCTCAAAACGGAAAATCCTTTTAAGTGTGCTTGTGAACTCATCTACAGGCATACCTTGCTCTTTCATGAGATGATTCATTTTGTCATGGGCAATACCATGTTGAGCTTCTTGTTTAATAAAATCGGCAACTCGCTTTTGTAGTTCCGGGTCATCAATTTTGTCACGGAACATTCGTACACATTCTATGAAGTAACGCTCTCCGTCTGGAAAGGTTAAGCTGAGTGCATCAAACATACGAGTCAAAAAGGGATCGTTATTAAACCAAAATCGTGGTGCTTCGTTTAAATGAAAATCTAGATCTTTGCGAACCACTGGCTCGACCTGATAAGAAACATGTGCGTTCATCTTTGTATTTCTCGCAACTAAGCTTTTCCTTAGTATGTCGTGAATGGTCGGCTTTGTTTTGACAGTTATCGCCAATTTTTATACAGTTTGCGACAAGATGGCAGTAAAAAAAGGAAACGCCATGCAAGAATTTACGATCTCTAACGGGTACTTTTATCTTTGGAATACGTATTTAAAAGAAAAGGGAGTCGCTTGGCAGACACTTAATTTAAATGACACTCAAACTCGCCAAGTTCAAAATATTTTGTCTGCCTCTATTGATGCTCAATCTTCTTTGCATCTTTTCATTGAGCTTTTAGAATTGACTGAATCTCGATTACAAGTGACCAATTTGGCTTTAGAAATGGCAGCCTGTATTACACCTGCCAACTTTGGGGTGTTGGGTTACATGGCATCTAGAAGTGATACTTTGGGGCAAGTGGTTCAGTATATTGCTAAGTTTCACCGCTTAGTCATAGATGGCGAGCAAGTTGTACCTATACAAATTGAGCAAGATGCTTCCAAAATTCGATTGTATTGGCCTTTGGTTGATGCCAGTAATATTGTACTTAGTGAGTTAACTTTAGCAGCAATGGTACAGCTCGCTAAAGAGATTGCTCCCTTACATGATTTTCTTTTACAGCATATTGAGTTTGTACATCGACCTCGAGGTGCGCTGGTTCATTATCAACGGTTCTTTCAGTGTAAATTGTCATTTGACCGACCTTACTATGCATTAACTTTTGCAAGTGAAAGTTTAAATGTTCGTCCCCAGCATGCAGACCCAACTTTAGTACAGCTTTTAGTAAAACAAGCCGAAGAAGCTTTGGTTCAAAGAAAAGTACATACCGATTTAGTTCAGCAAATACATTGGATCGTACAAGAATATTTCAAGCATAAACAGCAAGCACCCCAAATAGAAGATATTGCCATCGAGCTCAATGTTTCAGTGAGGAGCTTGCAACGCCAACTACAGGCATTAAACACTTCATTTAAATTAATTTTAGATGCTGAGCGTATGAAGCGCTGCGAGATATTGTTAAGTCAAAATGAAAGTCTTACTGCAATTGCTGACCAGTTGGGTTATTCCGATCAGTCTGCACTTGCAAGAGCACATAAAAACTTAACAGGACAAACGTTACTCACTCGTAAAAAGCAATTGCTACTCGCCCATAAAAATACAGAGCAATAGAGTTTTTGGTGCTTTTTTGCTCAAATTGCAAATAAATAATGACTCAAAAATAGGAAGCTTTGATCATTGAGAAAAGTTTCAAAATATTGATAAATGTACGCCATGGGTTGTATGAATCATACAATCGAATATCGCCATAACGTTAGACCTGTTCAATGAACAAAAAATAGCGTTAAAATGCGATGTTCTTGTATTTCTACAAACAACTCCTCAATTTTAAATAATTCAAGGAAAGCACAACCCTATGTCACGTCTTGCCACCCGTTTTGAAAAGTTGCAGTCCCAACAGCGTAAAGCACTTGTATCTTACGTCATGGCGGGTGATCCACAGCCACAAGTAACGGTACCGTTACTTCATAAAATGGTTGAGGCAGGAGTAGACGTCATTGAGCTTGGTTTACCATTTTCAGATCCAATGGCTGATGGGCCAGTAATTGCGCTTGCGGCTGAACGTGCACTTGCAGCAGGGACTAATACCTTAGATGCATTGAACATGGTAAAAGAGTTTCGTGAACAGGATCAAGAAACACCTGTAGTTTTGATGGGTTATCTCAATCCTGTTGAAGTAATTGGTTATGAAAAATTTGTTTCTTATGCGAAACAATGTGGTGTAGATGGCTTATTACTTGTGGACTTACCACCAGAAGAGTCAAAAGAATTTGGTGCAATCTTAAAACAGCATGATATGGACCAAATCTTCTTACTTGCACCAACTTCAACCGATCAACGTATTCAACACGTAGCGAATCAGGCAAGTGGGTTTATCTACTATGTTTCACTTAAGGGTGTAACAGGTGCAGCGACTTTAGATACTTCTGAAGCGGCTGCGCGTATTGAAAAAATCAAGAGTATGACTAACGTTCCAGTTGGCGTTGGTTTTGGTATTAGTGATGCTGCTTCCGCGAAAGCGATGGGTAGTGCTGCAGATGCTGTGATTGTAGGTAGTGCTTTCGTTAAATCTTTTGCAACGTTGACAGCTGAAGAAGCTGTTGAACAGACGGTGAATAAAGTCAAGGAGCTTCGAGCAGCGCTCGATGAGTTAGTATGAATCAAGAAGTGAAATCAGGGAAAGTTCTTAGCCCTTCGACACCATGGACACAACGACCAGTTCCAGGTATTGAAGTTGCAGATGAGCAACAGACTCTCAAAGCAACATTTACTGAGCCGACTATTGAGTGCCCTGAATGTCATGCTTTAGTGACACGTACAGCTATATCTTTTAACGCGTATGTATGTCCACAGTGTGACGAACACTTAAAAATGAAAGCTCGCGATCGCTTAAACTGGTTCTTCGACAATGTTGTGACTGAATTAGGTCAAGAGTTTAGCGCGAAAGATCCATTAAAGTTTGTTGATAGCAAACCGTATCCAGAACGTATGCGTGAAGCGCAAACTAAAACTGGTGAAACGGAAGCGTTAATTGCCATGCAAGGTAACTTAAATGGCGTAGACATGATTGCATGTGCTTTTGAGTTCGACTTTATGGGCGGCTCAATGGGTACTGTAGTAGGTGACCGTTTCGTTCAGGCGGCTGAGCTTGCAATTGAAAAACGCCAACCATTAATCTGCTTTGCAGCTTCTGGTGGTGCGCGTATGCAAGAAGGTATGTTGTCGCTTATGCAAATGGCGCGTACTTCTGCTGCGATTCAAAAATTAAAAGATGCTGGTTTACCTTATATCGTGGTGTTAACACATCCAGTTTATGGTGGTGTAACAGCTTCTTTAGCAATGTTGGGTGATATCCATATTGCAGAACCTAAAGCAATGATTGGCTTTGCTGGTAAACGTGTAATTGAGCAAACTGTACGTGAAACATTGGAAGAACCGTTCCAACGTGCTGAATATTTGCTTGATCATGGTGTAATCGATCAGATTGTTCATCGTCATGCTTTACGTGATACTGTATCTCGACTTGTATCGAAATTGATGAACTTACCTTGAAACAACAAGCTCCACTTTCAACAGACTCTTTAGATACATGGCTCAATTATTGGAGCCATGTTCACGTTACAGGGATCGATCTTGGTCTGGAACGTGTTATTCCGGTAGCAGAAAAATTAGGAGTGACTAAACCCACTGCTAAAGTTTTTACTGTTGCCGGAACGAACGGGAAAGGTTCAACTACAACAACACTTGCATCTATATTAAAAGCGCAAGGTTACAAAGTTGGGTTGTATCAATCACCGCATATCTATCGTTTTAATGAACGAGTCAAGTTAGGTGGAGTCGAGGTTGATGATCAAAGCCTGATTGATGCTTTTGTGCAAGTTGATCAGGCTCGTCGTGATTGCGATTTAAGCTTATCTTTTTTTGAAGCAACCACTTTGGCTGCTTTTGTCATTTTTAAGCAACAACAATGCGATGTATGGGTGCTTGAAGTCGGTTTAGGCGGGCGTCTTGATGTCGTCAACGTCATTGATCCTAATATTGCTGTAATCACCAATATCGGTCTTGATCATACTGACTGGTTAGGCGATACCATTGAGAAAATTGCTTTTGAAAAAGCAGGTATTATTCGCCCTGATATTCCAGTGATTTTTGCAGGTGAACAATCTTTACCTCAGGCTATTCAAGATAAAGCCAATTCTTCACAAGCGAAACTATACGCGATCAATAGAGACTATTTTTATAAACTCGCAAATGATGGAAAACACTGGTATTTTGCAAGTGAAGGAACTACTTTAAAATTACCACTAGGGTCGCTTGCAATTGAAAATATTGCAGGGGCAGTTGCTACTGTATTAAATAGCGGACTTGAAATCTCGCAACTCGCGCTAGAGCAGGGTATTGAAAATGCACGCTTAGCAGGTCGTTTTGAAGTGCGCCAAGTTAATGGAAAAACCATAATTTTTGATGCCGGACATAATCCACATGGTGTTGAATTTTTGTTAAAGCAATTGCGAAATTTCTTAGAATACAATAAACAGTACACAGAAGTTGTCGCAGTATTTTCAATGCTGGCAGATAAAGATATAAAATCAGTAGTGGATTTATTGAAACCTACTGTTTTACATTGGAAAATTGCTGAGTTGAATGTGCCGCGTGCTGCACCGATTCAGCAGTTGAATGACGCCCTACAAGGCCAGACAATACAACAATTTGGCAATATCAAAGAGGCTTTTAAATCAGCGCTTGAGCAAACAAATAACAATCAGCTGATTTTAGCCTGTGGTTCGTTTCATACTTTAGAAGCGATTTGGGAGTATTTGGAAGAATGTCAATGAATAACAAACAACGCTGGATGGGTGGCGTTGTTTTATTAGGTGGTGGTGTTTTATTGGCAGCATTACTTCTAAAAGGAAATGAAGAAATAAAACATGTGGGCGCTGAACCACAGACCTCAACATCACCGAAATTACACGCTAAACCAAAGCCATCAGCACAAGAAGGACAGATGGTACAGCTACAACCGCTTGCAGTGGATGTAGAAACAGAAAAACGTCTTCTTGAAGAACAACGCCGTTCTCGTGAAAAAGCGGTTGCTGAGCAAGAGGCTCGTGCTGCCGAATTCTTGGCAATGCAACAACAGGCCGAAGCAGATGCAGCCCGTAAAGCTGCTGCCGAATATGCTGCAATTAATGCTCGCCGAGCTGCTGCTCAAGAAAGCTCAGATAACATTCCTCCTGAAGTTGCAGGTTCTGATGGAAAGACAAAAGGACAGCAAACTGATACAAAAAAGTCAGTAGATACAGCTAAAGCAGAAGCCGATAAAAAAGCGGCTGAAGCCAAGAAGCAAGCAGAAGCCGACAAAAAAGCCGCTGAGGCAAAGCGTCAGGTAGAAGCAGATAAAAAAGCTGCAGAAGCCAAGAAGCAAGCAGAAGCTGATAAGAAAGCTGCTGAAGCTAAGCATAAAGCTGAAGCCGAGAAAAAAGCGGCAGAAGCTAAACATCAAGCCGAGGCAGACAAAAAAGCTGAAGCTAAGAAGCATGCTGAAGCAGAAAAGAAAACAGCAGAAGCTAAGCACAAAGCTGACGCTGAGAAAAAAGCTGAAGCAGAGAAAGCGCGTGAGCTGCTTGAAAATGGCGATAAAAAGTGGATGGTACAAGTTGCATTGGCTGCCAATCAGGCAAATGCAGATGCTGTTGTCTCTAAACTACGTGCTAAAGGTTATAAGGTCACGACAAGTCCGACCAGTAAAGGTATCCGTATTATGGTTGGACCTGCGAAAGACCGTGATACCGCAGATGCAGCTCGTAAGAAAATTACCTCTGACTCCAGTTTAAACATGAAGTCAGCTTGGGTCATTGATTGGGTGCCATTAGATCAGCGCTAATCTGATCTAAGGTTTATTCAAGATCTAGTTAAGATGGGTTCGACAATTGTTGTTGAATCCATTTTACATTTTCAGGGGTAAATAAACGGTCAATATTTTTCCAAATAATATGATAACCATATCCGCCTTCCTTCATTTCTTTAACTGCATCATCAATTGCCCAATGCTCAAAAATAATTCGATACATCGCTACGCTAGCACCAGTACGGTCTGAACCGTGGTAGCAGTGTAATAAAACACGTTGATTATTTTGTTTAGCAATTTTAATTTGCTGCATGACTTCTAACAGGTCTTGTCTGTTAATTGCCCATGTATCGATAGGAATGTGAACAAGATTAAAATTCTCATTTTTAAATACTAATTCGTCTGAGTCTTTTGCTCTTAAATTAATGATAGTTCCGATTTCATGACGTTTTAATTCGGGAATCATTGCAGCATTTGGTTGTTCGCTACGAAAAACATCATTGCTCACTTGATAGAAATTATGTGTTTGAGAAACTAAAGTTCCCCAATCTTTGGGTCTATGCTCATGTGCAATGCTTTCATGTTGCATACATCCCTGTAGGTTTAGACACAGAACAAGGGCGATGAGGGAGATTTTTTTCATGTTTGATACCGTCGAAGCTCATGAGGGTCATGGGCACAAATAATTTCAATCGTTGGCTCATGTTGAGCCAAATGCTGTAATTTTTTAAGGTTAATAAGACGCTTTTCATTATCTTCTGCAAACGTTTTTTCCAGAAGGGTTAGCGATCTTAATTTATTTGCTGGATTTAACTCTAGATGTGAGTAATAAGCATCTCCGCAGAACAACAACCACTGATTTTGTTGTTTGATGGCAATACCACAATGTCCAGCGGAGTGGCCTAATAATGGCACCATTAAAATTTCATCTTGGAATAACGGAAAACCTTTTACTTTTTCAAGATTAAACCATTTTTCACCTTGCTGATATTCAACGAAATTCCAGTATCGATGCTGATTATATTGATTGGTTCTATAGCGAAGTTTACCTTTAAAATTAGGTAATTGCGCAGCATTATATTCAGTGGCTAAGACATGAACTGTGGCATGAGGAAAGTCAGAAATGCCACCTGCATGGTCAAAGTCGAGGTGAGTCACAAAGATGTGCTGTACATCTTTAGGATGAAAACCTAGTTTTTGTATTTGCTGGATTGCACTGAATTCAAGATTCGTCTCAATTTTCCCCAAACGTTTAACTAACGAGCCAAGGCGTTGTTGCATGTGTAAATAGTCTTGTAGACCAAATCCTGTATCAATGAGTACAAGCCCACGGTCCGTCTCTACTAAAAGACAATGGCATACCACTTCAGCTTTCCAGCCTTTCTGCCCAAATAAAGGCGCGCAGACAGGACACATACTGCCGCATTTTAAATGATGAATTTTATGGATCATGATTGTTGTTTTTTGAACAAACTCCTTGGAAGTTATAACTGATCTCGACACTAAAAACCATGTGTATTCAATAATGAAAAAAAGCCATCGGGTGAGATGGCTTGGAGATGGAAACATTTGGTTCTATGTTTGGGCTAGTTTTCTTTATGCTTTTTTTATAATTGGTTACGCAGTTTGCTTGTCTTGAAAATAAGCATTTCAGATGCTTGCCTACGCACTACGTTTGTCTTGCGCTTCGATTAAAGCCTTTTTAAAGGCTTTAATCTAACTCACAGCATAGCTGCTCGTCTTGCGTTCAGAGCGAGCGATGCTCGCTTTATCCTCACTCATCAGGTTGGGGTGTGAGGCGCAAATAAGGTTTTACTGCGGTATAGCCTTTAGGGAAGCGCTGTTTAATTTCTTCTTCATCTTTTAAAGAAGGAACAATCACAACATCTTCACCTTGTTTCCAGTTCGCAGGCGTAGCCACTTTATGCTTATCTGTTAATTGTAATGAATCCACGACACGTAAGACTTCGTTGAAGTTACGACCAGTTGAAGCAGGGTAGGTAATAATTAAACGAACTTTCTTGTTTGGATCAATAATGACTAAAGAACGAACTGTAAGTGTTTCACTCGCATTTGGATGAATGAAATCGTAAAGTTCAGACACTTTACGGTCTTTGTCAGCAATGATTGGAAAATTAACCGTAGTATTTTGAGTTTCGTTAATGTCGTTAATCCAGCCTTTATGTGATTCAACATCATCTACAGATAGGGCAATCGCTTTAACATTACGTTTTTCAAATTCGTCTTTTAATTTTGCTGTATAACCTAACTCTGTTGTACATACAGGTGTATAGTCAGCGGGATGTGAAAATAAAATGCCCCAACTATCACCTAAAAAATTATAAAAATGAATTGTGCCTTCGCTTGATTCTTGTTGAAAATCAGGGGCAGTGTCTCCTAATCGTAATGTCATGATCTTTCCTCAGTTGCTTAAAATTTGTTATGTGTTGAAATGAATATGACGCAATTTATTTATTATTAAAATTATTGTTTTTTTATTTTATTATGAATTTTTTATATAAGTGTAAATATATATGACTAAAACTCACTAATTTAAGAACTGAATCAATGTAACTTTAAGATAAATTTGCTAAATTAGATTTCTCGGAAGTTGTGTTCAATAGATGAGCGTTAATATTGAGTTTTTAGGTGCCGGACATATTCAGCGGCCTTAGAGAAAGGTTGAAACCGTTTGTCTAACTATCAGATTTTTTTTATGGGTTTTGTGCAAAACCCTTGTACTTCAAATTTCTGGCACCATAATAAACGACTGAGAAAAAATTTATTCATTTGACCAAGCAAGATTTAGAGAGTTTATCCATGTTGGCAAGTCTGATCGGAGGTATCTTCGGTACAAAAAATGAGCGTGAACTCAAACGCATGCGCAAAATTGTTGAGCAAATCAATGCGCTCGAGCCGACGATATCAGCTTTAAGCGATGCAGACTTATCTGCAAAAACTCCAGAATTCAAACAACGTTATAACAATGGCGAAAGTTTAGATAAGTTACTCCCTGAAGCGTTTGCAGTTTGTCGTGAGGCAGCAAAACGTGTAATGGGCATGCGTCACTATGATGTGCAATTGATTGGTGGTATTACTCTACACGAAGGCAAAATTGCCGAAATGCGTACCGGTGAAGGTAAAACCCTTATGGGTACTTTAGCGTGTTATTTAAACGCATTAAGTGGTCAAGGCGTTCATGTGATTACTGTGAACGATTACTTGGCACAACGTGATGCTGAGTTAAACCGTCCATTATTTGAATTTCTAGGTTTAAGCATTGGTACAATTTATTCAATGCAAGAACCGTCAGAAAAAGCAGCTGCTTACCTTGCTGACATTACCTATGGTACCAACAACGAATTTGGTTTTGACTACTTACGTGACAACATGGTGTTTTCTTTAGCAGAAAAGAAACAACGTGGTTTGCACTATGCCATTATCGATGAAGTTGACTCAATCTTAATTGATGAGGCGCGTACGCCATTAATTATTTCTGGTCAAAGTGAAGACTCTTCACACCTCTATACTGCAATCAATACGATTCCACCAAAATTACACCCGCAAAAAGAAGAAAAAGTTGCCGATGGTGGACATTTCTGGATTGATGAAAAGCAGCGTTCAGTTGAAATGACCGAAATTGGTTATGAAACTGTAGAACAAGAACTCATTCAAATGGGCTTGTTGGCTGAAGGCGAAAGCTTATATTCAGCAACAAACTTAAACCTTGTTCACCACGTGTCTGCTGCTATTCGTGCGCACTTCTTATTCCAACGTGATGTTCACTATATTATTCATGATGGTGAAGTGATCATTGTTGATGAGCACACTGGTCGTACAATGCCGGGTCGTCGTTGGTCAGAAGGTTTGCACCAAGCAGTTGAAGCAAAAGAAGGCTTGGAAATTCAGCCTGAAAACCAAACTTTAGCAACAACTACATTCCAGAACTATTTCCGTCTTTATAAAAAGCTTTCAGGTATGACAGGTACTGCTGATACTGAAGCTGCGGAAATGAAAGAGATTTACGGTCTTGATGTTGTCATTATTCCGACTCACCGACCAATGATTCGTAATGACCAAAACGATTTAATTTATTTAAACCGTAATGGTAAATATAATGCGATTATTCAAGAAATTATGAATATTCGTGAACAAGGTGTTGCACCGATTCTAATTGGTACAGCAACCATTGAAGCCAGTGAAATTCTATCTTCTAAGTTGATGCAAGCTGGTATTCACCACGAAGTGTTGAACGCTAAACAGCACGAGCGTGAAGCAGACATTATTGCTCAGGCGGGTAGCCCAAATGCAGTAACAATTGCAACCAACATGGCTGGTCGTGGTACAGATATTATCTTAGGTGGTAACTGGAAGGCGAAACTTACCAAGCTTGAAAACCCGACAGCAGAAGATGAAGCTCATCTGAAAGCACAATGGGAACAAGACCACGAAGATGTATTGCAAGCAGGTGGTTTGCATATTATTGGTTCTGAGCGCCATGAATCACGCCGTATTGACAACCAGTTACGTGGTCGTGCGGGTCGTCAAGGTGACCCTGGTGTTTCTCGCTTCTATTTATCTCTTGAAGATGACCTCATGCGTATTTTCGCAGGTGACCGTGTTGTTGCCATGATGCGTGCAATGGGCTTACAGGAAAATGAAGCGATTGAACACAAAATGGTAAGCCGTTCTATCGAAAATGCACAACGTAAAGTTGAAGCACGTAACTTCGATATTCGTAAGAACCTATTGAAATACGATGACGTGAATAATGAACAACGTAAGATCATTTATTCACAACGTGATGAAGTGTTAGCTGAAAATACTTTACAAGATTACGTTGAAGAAATGCATCGTGAAGTTATGCAAGCTATGATTGCCAACTTTATTCCACCTGAGTCAATTCATGACCAATGGGATATTGAAGGTCTAGAAAATGCTTTACGTATTGATTTAGGTATTGAGCTTCCAGTTCAAGAATGGTTAGAACAAGATCGTCGTCTTGATGAAGAAGGTCTGGTTGAGCGTATTAGTGACGAAGTGCTTGAGCGTTATCGTCAACGCCGTGCGCAAATGGGTGATGAGTCAGCAGCAATGCTTGAGCGTCATTTCGTTCTAAATTCTCTTGATCGCCACTGGAAAGATCATTTGGCTGCAATGGATTATTTGCGTCAAGGTATCCACTTACGTGGCTATGCGCAAAAGAACCCAGAACAGGAATACAAAAAAGAAGCATTTAACTTGTTTGTGAACATGTTAGGCGTCATTAAAACTGATGTTGTGACTGATTTGTCTCGTGTACATATTCCAACACCAGAAGAACTTGCAGAAATGGAAGCTCAACAGCAGCAGCAAGCTGAGTCGATGAAGCTTTCCTTTGAACATGATGATGTGGATGGCTTAACAGGTGCAGTGACTGCCTCTCAAGAAGCTCTCAATGAATCGGTTGATGAACAACAAATGTTCCCAGTACCAGAAAGCCGTAATGCACCATGTCCATGTGGTTCTGGTTTAAAATATAAGCAGTGTCACGGCAAAATTTAATTTGCTTGATAAAAAAAGCAGAACAATTGTTCTGCTTTTTTTATGTTTGTAGTAAGCCTGTGAATAATGTTTGCAGTTTTAAGTATTAAATGCTATTTACTTCTCATCCAGAGTGTATGTTGGAAAGACAATGAAAAAAGTATTACAACCTTTATTTTTAACTGTTCTTGCTGTACCAAGTTTTGTTTTCGCAGCAGAAACAGCTTCAGCCCCTCAAACCACAACGGTTGATAAGGTTCTTGCAGCAAAAGGCCCAACTTCGGCTCAGGCTGTAGTGAAACAAGAGAATACGACGGTAATTAGCCCTCGTACAGGTATTCGTTATACATTGGGTAATACAGGTAATCGCCCAATCATTTTACAAACTGCTGCGATTGCTCCAGCAAACTCTGCAAACATTAATCGTATTGTGGCAACTAACCCAGCTCTATCTGCAAAAAGCCAAGAAAAAGCAAAAATTGCTTTAATTGGTGAAGCAGCAGTTGCGGGTGCAGCAGCTGTAGCAGCAAGTAATGTAACTACTCCAGCGCCAACAAACAGTGTTGTGCCAGCAAACCCTGCATCAATGAATTAATTTTCATATATAAAAAAAGCCGGTCAATTTTGAACCGGCTTTTTTTATATGAGGGTGTTTGAAAATAGTTAAATCTGATTATTCACATCTACGTTCTTTGTTTCACGTATCAATAAAAATGCGACTAATGATAAAAGTGATGCAGCTGTCAGATAATATCCAACCGCATATAAACCATAAGTTTCAGCAAGTTTTGTAGCAATGAGTGGGGCAAACGATGCGCCAAAAATACCAGCCAAGTTAAAGGTTAATGCTGAACCTGTATAGCGCACTGAAGTTGGGAAAATCTCAGAAAGAACTGTACCAATCGGGCCATAGGTTAAACCCATAATTGATAGGCCAGTACATAAGAAAAGAAAGACGATGAGCGTATTTCCAGACTCTAACATGCTAGAGAAGAATAATCCGAAGATCGCAGCAGCGATACATACGCCAACTGATGTTGCTTTACGTCCAAATTTTTCTGCAAAAATAGCAGATAAAGGAATGAAAGCTGCAAAACAAAGTGTCGCAAAAAGTTGAAGTTCTAAAAACTCACCACGCGCATAACCCAGTTTTGTCGTTCCCCAGTTAAGTGCAAACACTGTAGTCAGATAAAACACAACGAAGGTACAGATTGCGGCAATCGTGCCAAGAATAAGTTTACCTGTGTGTTTGGTAACGACTTCTTTAAATGGAATATTAACTTCTTTTTGTTTATCTAAAACTTTCTGGAAAGCTGGAGTTTCATGGAGTTTTAAACGGATATATAAACCCACAATGACCAAAATTGCACTCGCAATAAATGGAATACGCCAGCCCCATTGCATGAATGCTTGTTCAGGAATAGCCGCACTTAAAAGTAAGAATGATCCCGTTGCTAAAATAAAACCAATAGGCGCGCCAAGCTGTGGGAACATGCCATACCATGCACGCTTACCTTCTGGTGCATTTTCGGTTGCAAGTAGTACAGCGCCACTCCATTCACCCCCTAGACCTAAGCCTTGTCCTAGACGGCAGGCTGCTAATAATAATGGAGCCACAATCCCGATTTGAGCATAAGTCGGAAGTAAGCCAATACATACCGTTGATATACCCATAGTCAGCAAAGCTGCCACTAGTGTTGCTTTACGACCGATTCGATCCCCTAAGTGACCAAATAGTGCTGCACCAATAGGGCGGGCAATAAAGGCAATTGCGAATGTTGCGAGTGATTGTAAAACGGCAGCACTGCCACTGCTGGCAGGGAAAAATAGGTGAGGAAAAATAATCACGGCAGCAGTTGCATAGATGTAAAAGTCGAAGAACTCAATGGTTGTACCGACTAAGCTTGCAAATAAAACTCGTGTTTTCGAATTGGTGGCTACTACAGGAGCAGCTGTCGTAGAGGTTGACTCCATATAAGTCCTTATATAAGTTAAAATTTATTTTTAGTTTACTATTCTCTTTAAAGGCATATTTTTCTCAAAAGAATAGTGTGAAAGAACATCATCCATGACTCTTTCAGGATCACTGAATATGAGTGAAAAATGGATTAAACAACGTACCAATAGATTGCAAGAAAGTGTGCACCTGCACCTAAAAGTACAAAAATATGCCATATCGCATGGGTATATCTTACCTTTTTTAATGCGTAAAACAATGCTCCAACAGTGTAAGCTAAACCTCCAGTAATCAATAACATCAAAGCGTCTTTACTTAAATAGGTACGCATATCATCCATTACAAAAACGGCAAGCCACCCCATAAGAACATAAGCAAGTAATGAAATTTTCTGAAAACGGTGAATAAAAACTAACTTGAAAAGTGTACCAATTGCAGCAATGCTCCAGAGTGCAATAAGTAAAACATGGGCTTTTTGTGTAGGTATCGCAATGCTCAAAAATGGGGTATATGTACCAGCAATTAAATAATAAATAGCCGTGTGGTCGAGTTTTTTATACCAGTAACGTAAGTTTTGGGTCTGGGCAAAATGATAGAGCGTCGAACTGGTAAAAACGAGAATGAGGCTAAATGAATATACCCATAAACCGATCCACTGTCCGGTGGAAAGATAAGATCCTTTCATAATTAAAAGGATAGAGGCAACCACGGCCATAACAACGCCAGCACCATGACTGTAGGCATTAAAAAGTTCTTCTTTTGGATCGTAAGTTTCTAACACCGATTTGCTCATAAGTTTATTTTTTAATTAAAAATACAAATGTATAGAAATACAAAACAGTCGTAAAGTTATTTTATTTTTAATCCTATACCCTTTAAACTTTCAGTTTATATGAGTCACCATTCTTTAGGTATATCTGTGTCGGTTTTCTCCTTTGAGCAAGAACAGCAATTCTTTCATGAAATCAAACAAATGCTTGATGAGCAGAGTTTTGAGCGTTTGATTTTGAGCCAATATAAAGGAGAGTTGGCACAGCTAGAAAAAATTACTTTCCGCATTGTAGAGTTAAATGGGAAAAAGCAGCTTTCAGCTTTATATCATTACACTACTCAAGATGTGACCAAAAACTATACCTTTGAAGAGGGTTTAGAACAGATCACAACACTGATTGTTCAATGCAAACAAGCAAATTTATTTTCAACTCTGCAAGAAATTCAGCTTAAAAAAAATAAGAAAAAAGCCATGCTTAACATGGGTAAAAAGCAAAGTACGAATACAGCTCCAACTGTACAAGCGCATGATCGTGAGAAACAGCGTTATGTACAGCAGAGTAGTGCATTTTTAAAAGAGCTTGGCATTACCGATGAGAAAGCTCAAATCATTCCAAGCATGGCTCGTAAATGGAAGCAGATTAATAAATTTATCGAAATTTTTGCGAGTGCGTATGAGCAGATCGATGCAGAGCAAAAAGAGTTACGCATCGTCGATTTTGGTTCAGGAAAAGGTTATTTAACTTTTGCTTTGTATGATTATTTACAAGAACAACAAAAGATTCCTTTAATTACGGGTGTAGAACTTCGCAGCAATTTGGTGGAGTTTTGCCAGAATGTGGCAGACAAAGTGCATTTTAATCATTTGAACTTTTTTGAAGGCGATGTTCGTAGTTATCAGCCAGAAAAACTGGACGTTATGATTGCTTTGCATGCGTGTGATATTGCGACTGATTTTGCCATTCATACCGGAATTCGTTTGAACGCTTCAATGATTATGTGCGCGCCGTGTTGTCACAAAGAGTTACGCCCACAATTACATAGTCCAGAAGTTTTACAACCAATGCTACAGTTTGGTATTCATGCAGGGCAACAAGCTGAGATGCTGACCGATACTTTGCGTGCGTTACTTTTAAAAGCATATGGTTATGAAACCAAAGTTTTTGAGTTTGTATCGCTTGAGCATACCAGCAAAAATAAAATGATTTTGGCGACAAAACGCAAAGACGTTTCTCAACCTGATGCGAAGATTATGGCTCAAATCCAAGCATTGAAAGAAATGTACGGAATTAAAAAACAGACCTTGGAATTGTTATTACAAGATCAGTTGTCGATCGAAAATATTGGCTGCAAATGCTAGGAAGGTGAGTAGGATGTATGAAGTTATAGCGGGTGGTTGGGAACAGCTTGAGAAAGATGCTAAATACATCCGTGAGCAAGTCTTTATTCAAGAGCAAGGTATTGCATCGGAAGATGAATGGGATGATTTTGATGCCACTGCTGTGCATTTTATGGTGTATGTCAAAGAGCAGCCTATTGCTACAGCACGTTTGTTACCGCAGCATAGTGTAGGACGTGTTGCTGTTTTAATGCCTTATCGAAAGCAGGGTATTGGTAAAATTTTAATGCAGCATATTATCGAATATGCGCGTAACCAAAAACTGCCTTATTTAAAGCTTTCTGCGCAAACCTATGTGACGGCTTTTTACGAAGCTTTAGGCTTTAAAGTGCAGGGTGAGGTTTACCAAGATTGTGGTATTCCCCATATCGATATGACTTTAGCATTAAGTTGAGATTCCTTTTAGAAATCTCAACTTTGAATTACTTCATCGCATTCCAGTTTTCGATGGCTTGTAAGCCAGTCTCCAAACCAACTTCGTAACTATAACGAAGCTTTTTCGGATTTGTGGTTAAGCGGCCAGCCATATTTTTAAGAGGCGGTGGACACACTTCTAAAATTTGCTGGTCTGGGTTTTGACCACGAACAAAATCGATGGAAGCGTTATAGCGGGCGCAGCGATTACGCAAACTACTTGCAAAACCATAGTGGTGTTTAAACGCATATTTCGCGAGGAATTGATCCCCTCGGCTACTGCCCTTAAAGTAATTTTTAGGACGAGTGCGTAAAACTAATAGTTTTTTAACGCCACTTTGCTGTGCTGTCCAGCGAACGGGTAGGGCATCTGCAACGCCACCATCAAAGTATGGTTCACCCATAATATCGACGGGATGACGTGTTAAAACCGGAATTGAGCTAGAAGCACGCAGTGCATTTAGTAAATTATCTTTACCCGCACGAAGATATTCTGCATGACCTGTTTTGGCATGCGTTAATACCATATAAAAATCTGGATTTTTGGCAAAAAGACTCTGTTGATCAAGTGGATGTTCTTTTTCACCAATTTCCCACATCCATTTTAAATCAAGTAAATCGCCACCTTTAAAGAAGCGCTTATAATCGATAAATTCAGGACGTAATGAATGGTCAACATAGAATGTTAAAGTTCGGCCTTGTTGACCTGCCAAGTAGTTAGCCACATTGGTCGAACCAGAAGATACACCAACATATAAGTCAAAAGGATTGAACTGCTGTTGTAGAAAAGCATCAAGTACACCACTGGTAAAGGCACCACGCATGCCTCCACCTTCTACAACCAGTGCGTTGCGGGAAAAATCTGTCATTTGAAAAATATCTGATTACTGATGTGAATGCTGATGTTCTTGCATGTCCATTCCAGGCATGTTGTCATGCTGACTTTGTTGATCTGTCGATTTTTCAGCTTTTTGCTGCATTTCATGCTGTTGAGCTTTGCGCTGAGCACCTGGCATATAGTCAGGTTCGTTACTCATTGCTAAATAGAAAAAGCCAAGGAAAATCGCACTTAAAACACCAACGATCAGAACAAATTTCCAGCCTAAAACTGCTGATTCGGAAGAATTTTTATCGGACATAAGGATTTCTCGAATGTGCTGTAGAAGCACAAAAATGAAGTCTATTTATAGCATATTTAGGCTGTAGGCAGAAATCTTAAAGGTCATAAAGAAAAACCCATATAAATAAAATATATTTATATGGGTAAGGTTTATGCAGTTTTTAAATATTCATTACATCTAAGTTATTGAATATTTTGTTTCTGCTCTGTTTTGTTTTTTAGTAATGCTGGTGGTGTGAATCGCTCACCATATTTGGTAGCTAACTCTTCGGCGCGTTTTTCTGCTTTCTCAATACCATATTGATTGAGGAATTGAATCGCTCCGCCAGTCCAAGGGGCATAACCAATTCCAAAAATAGAACCGACATTAGCATCAATAACCGACTCCAACACACCTTCTTCGTAACAACGTAAGGTATCTAAGGCTTGTACAAACAAAATGCGATCAATCATATCTTGCTCAGAAATATCATGATCTTTCTCCCAACGGTTTAAGCCTTCCCAAAGGTGCTTTTTACCATTTTCAGGATAGTCATAGAAACCTGCGCCAGCAGCTTTACCTTTACGGTTTAATTCATGAATCATGGTATGAATCACTTCATCTACTGGTGTTTTCGGTAACTCTTTGCCTTCAGCTAGTAGGGCTTTACGTGCTTCACTGGCAACGTGCTCGGTTAAGGTTAGAGACACTTCATCTTGAATCGCAAGTGGTCCCACAGGCATGCCTGCTTTCAGTGCTGCCATTTCAATACGTGCTGGGTGGACACCTTCGGCAAGCAAGCGCATACCTTCTTGAATAAAAGTACCAAATACACGACTGGTAAAGAAGCCACGGCTGTCATTGACAACAATTGGTGTTTTTCCAATTTGCTGTACAAAGTCGTAGGCTTTAGCAAGTGTCTCTGCGGAGGTGTTTTTACCTTTAATAATCTCAACCAACTGCATTTTGTCGACAGGGCTAAAGAAATGCAGACCGATAAAAGCTTTATCATCTTTACTTGCTTGAGCTAAACCTGTAATTGGTAGGGTTGATGTATTTGACGCCATTACGCCATTAGACGTTAAGTATTGTTCGGCTTCTTGAGTGACTTTCGCTTTGAGTTCTTGATTTTCAAATACCGCTTCAATAATTAAATCACAGCCTTGTAAGTCTTCAGCAGAAGCTGTAGCCGTAATCAGAGATAAAACTTGATCACGTTTTTCTGCCGTCATGCGGCCTTGTGAAACACGTTTATCTAGAAGTTTTTGTGAGTAAGCTTTGCCTTTCTCAGCATTCTCAACAGATACATCTTTAAGGACAACAGGAATGCCTTTAATGGCTGTTGAATAAGCAATGCCAGCACCCATCATGCCTGCACCCAACACTCCAACTTTAGTGGCTTGCCATTTTGCAACGTCGGCAGGGCGGCTCGCACCAGACTTAATTGCATTTAGAGCATGCCAGAAAGTGCCGATCATATTTTTAGAAATTTGGCCTGTTGTAAGCTGAGTAAAGTAGCGAGACTCGATACGCAGTGCAGTATCTACATCGACTTGAGCGCCTTCAACTGCGGCAGCCATAATCGCTTCAGGGGCAGGGTAGCAACCTTTGGTCTTGTCTCTTAACATGGCTGGTGCAATTGCAAGAACTTGTGCAACTGCTGGCGTTTTTGGATCACCACCCGGGATTTTGTAGCCTTTTACATCAAAAGGTTGTTGAGATTTCGGATTTGCCTTTATCCAAGCAATTGCTTTATCTAAAAGTTCTTGTTCATTTTCAGCTGTGTCATGAATTAAACCTAAAGATTTGGCTTTATCGACACCGAACTGTTTGCCTTCCATTAAAAATGGAAATGCATTTTGAAGCCCAAGCATACGTACCATGCGCACAATTCCACCGCCGCCCGGTAATAAACCTAAAGTAACTTCTGGTAGGCCAAATTTGCTTTTCGAGTCATTGATTGCAATACGGTGATGGCAACTTAATGCAATTTCCCATCCACCGCCCAGTGCCGTTCCATTCAATGCTGCAACGACTGGAATGCCTAGCGTTTCAATTGTGCGTAAATGACCTTTTAGCTTTTCAACCATATTAAAAAAGTCAGTCGCATGTTCCGGCTGAACTTGAATTAGCTCATCTAAATCACCGCCTGCAAAGAACGTTTTCTTAGCCGAACGGAAAATAACGCCTGAAAGTTCTGTTTCTGCTTTAAGTTTCTGAGTCGCTTCATCGAGCGAGTCACGAAACTCAGCATTCATGGTGTTCGCAGATTGACCTGTTGAATCAAGCGTTAAAATGACAATATTGTCGGCATTTTTTTCGTATTGAATTGCACTCATTTTTTATATCCCTAATTTTTATACGCGTTCAATAATGGTGGCAATACCCATACCACCGCCAACACAGAGCGTCGCTAAACCACGCTTTTTATCTTGTCGTTCAAGCTCATCAAGTAGTGTGCCCAAAATCATGGCACCTGTTGCGCCTAAAGGATGGCCTAAAGCAATCGCACCGCCATTTACGTTGACTTTTTCAGCGGGGACGTTGAGCTCATTAATAAAACGCATAACAACTGCCGCGAATGCTTCATTGACTTCAAATAGGTCAATATCATCAATTGTTAGACCAGCTTTTTCCAAGGCTTTACGTGCGGCTGGCGCAGGGCCAGTCAGCATAATGGTTGGGTCAGTACCAACTAATGCAGTCGCCAAAACTTTAGCGCGTGGTTTTAAATTTTGTTCTTTTACTGCTTTTTCTGAAGCTAATAAAACGACAGCTGCTCCATCGACAATACCTGATGAGTTACCTGCGTGATGAACATGATTGATTTTTTGTGCTTCTGGATATTTTTGTAAAGCGACTGCATCAAAGCCCATTTGCCCCATCATTTCAAAACTTGGGTTGAGCTTTGCAATACCTTCTAGTGTGGTATGGCCTTTAATAAATTCATCTTTTTCTAAAATCACTACACCTGAATGATCTTTGACTGGCACAACTGATTGGTCAAAATAACCATTTGCTTGAGCTGCCGCTGCTTTTTGTTGTGACTTCACTGCAAAGTTATCGACATCTTCACGGTTATAGCCATCTAAAGTTGCAATAAGGTCGGCCCCAATACCTTGTGGAACAAATGATGACTTAAGATTTGTTTCTGGGTCTAAAGCCCAAGGTCCACCATCAGAACCCATTGGAATGCGTGACATTGATTCAACACCGCCAGCAACCACTAAATCTTCCCAACCAGAGCGGACTTTCATGGCTGCCATGTTGACTGCTTCTAAACCTGATGCACAAAAACGATTGATTTGAACTCCAGCAACATCATCATTCCAACCTGCTGCAATTGCTGCTGTTTTGGCAATGTCCCCACCTTGATCACCAATTGGTGTTACACAGCCCAAAACAATGTCATCCACTTTTGATGTATCAAGCTGATGGCGCTGCTGTAATTCATTTAATAAAGTGGTGAGTAAGGTAATTGGTTTTACTTCATAAAGAGAGCCGTCTTTTTTTCCTTTTCCGCGTGGGGTGCGAATGGCATCAATAATATAAGCCTCGCTCATAACAGTTCCTTTTTTATTGCTTAAAATTTATTTGTGTTTTGAGTGTACTGGTTTTAAGAGCGAGTGCAATGACGATAAGCGCACCAGTCAGGTGATGATTTTTGCCAATAGAGATATAAAAAAAGCCCAAGTTGAACTTGGGCTAGATGTGAATACAAAGAGATTTAAGAATTAGTGGTAACCGTGTAGTTGGCGATATAAGCCAGGCGTTACACCAGTCCACTTTTTAAATGCACGGTGGAATGTACTGGTTTCACTAAAGCCTACCTGTTGAGCAACATCTTCAAGTGTTAATTCAGGGTTGAGCAACAAGTGAATCGCAGCATCTCGACGTAGAGCATCTTTTACGCCTTGATAGCTTTTACCTTCAGCAGCTAAGCGGCGGCGTAAAGTTTGCGGAGATAAATACAGCATTGATGCAACGTCGTTAAGCGTTGGCATTTCTTCACCAATTTGACTCTTAAGTACGTCACGAATACGAGAAGTCAACGAGTTGGTGTTTTTGAATTTTACTAAAAGCTGAGCAGGAGCTGCTTTTAGGAACTCTTCTAGCGTTTTTTCATCTTGGCGGATTGGTAAATCAAGATAATCAGCTGCAAAAGTTATTTCGGTGCGAGGTGCATCAAACTGCATGACTGGCGCAAAGAATAACGCATCATATTCATCTGCATGCGCAGGACGTGGGTAGCTAAAATGAACACGCTCTAATGGCAAACGACGTTCAATGAGCCATGATGCTAGACCGTGCCAAATCATAAGCATACTTTCAGTAATGAAATGATCTGGATCTAATGTTTTTGGAATGAGAGGTACTAAACGCGCTTCGTGTTTGTCACGTTCAAGTGTTACCGACCATTCATCACCAAATAACTTGTAAAATTGAGATGAAAGTTCGAGAGCTTGTCCCAAAGTTTTTGCATGAATAATCAACTGACACATAATGGCAAAAGTGCCCAAACGACGCGGTTGTACATCAAAACCGACGTGTTCGTCTTGGGTGACCATCCATAGCATTTTTATAAAACGGGTATATTGTTCTGGTGAGATTCGAGCTTTAGGTTGACGTAATAGTTCCGCTTCGATACCCACATGTGAAAGTAACGTCTCGACATCCATGCCAAGGCGTTTTACGCCTGTCAAAGCCGCATTCACGAAGTGGATGCTAATCGTATCGCGACTCATATTGAATCCTTCAGTCTCTTTGATGTTCACTTTAAATTGACCTAAATGACCGTCTAAAAAAATAAATTGGCGATTTACAACAGTGTAAAAGCACTTTTTACATGTTAAATTGCCGAAATGATCAAGGTAAATGGCTGAACATGACATTGTTTTAGAATATTTGCTTAACTAATATAAAAGAAAATTCAAATAATAGTGGTTAAAAATACGATGACGACAGCATTAAACGGACTTAAAGTTCTCGATTTCTCGACGCTCTTACCTGGACCTTTTGCCACAATGTACTTAGCCGATATGGGCGCAGAAGTTATCCATATCGAATCTCCATCACGTCCAGATCTCATTCGGATAATGCCGCCATATGCGAATGGACAGGCGACTGCACATAGTTATCTAAACCGAAATAAACAGTCGATTGTTCTCGACTTAAAAGATGCTGCCAGTATTGATCTGATAAAAGCCAAGATTTCCGAGTTTGATATTGTCATAGAACAATTTCGACCAGATGTTATGCGCCGTTTAGGATTGGACTATGCAACGCTTGCAGAAATTAACCCACGTTTAATTTATTGCTCAATTACAGGTTATGGACAAACAGGAAACTACAAAGATCGAGCTGGACACGACATTAATTACTTAGCTTTAGCAGGTATTGCTGGATATAGTGGCCGACAAGATAGTGGTCCACCACCGCTTGGCATTCAGGTTGCCGATATTGCAGGCGGATCATTACATGCAGTTATTGCGATTTTGGCTGCGGTCGTCGAACGCAGTCGTAGTGGTATGGGACAATATATTGATATTTCCATGACCGATTGTGTGGCGAGTTTAAATAGCATGGCAGCATCAGCTACGCTTGCAGGACAAGTTGAACAGGCACCAGAGCAGGGTATGCTCAATGGCGGTATTTTCTATGACTATTATATGACTCAAGATGGTCGTTATCTTTCTATTGGTAGTCTTGAGCCACAATTTATGGCTGGGTTGTCTGCTGCATTAGATTTACCCGTGCTGTTGCAAAAAGGCGCGTCATTAGATGTCCAAGATCGACAGGACGTTAAGCAAGCTATTCAAGAAAAAATTAAAGCCAAAACGTTTAAAGAATGGCATGAAATTTTTGCAAATTTGGATGTTTGTGTAGAGCCAGTATTGAGTTTGAGTGAGGCTTTAAACTCGCCATTAGCACAACAACGTGGATGGATTGTGGATGTTCCTTTGCAAAATAATACGACAGATACAGAACCACAGATCGCATGCCCAATTAAGTTTTCACGTTCACAAATGCGATATTCCTTTGTAGGTCAAAAGCTTGGCGAGGGACAGTGGTAATGTCTTAGGGCTATTTCTTATACAGTATGTATTAAGATTATTATCTGATTAATCAATTGATTAACATTTTGAATAATTTCTTTACATAAAATTAGCGTAACCTTTATAAACAAAGACATAAAAGGTACGTAAACATGAAAACGCATAAATCTTTGATGGTTTCCTGTTTATCCGTTTTATCAATTACTCTTTTTGTTCAGCATGCACAAGCTGCTGCTGCATTTGACCCAAATGGTTCTTGGATGTTGGGTGATTGGAACGGGCAACGCACAGCGTTACAAGCACAAGGTTATGATTTTTCTTTTGGATATACCGGTGAATATGCCGGTATTTTAGATTCAAAGAATACTTCTTCGCATGGCAGTGCTTATACAGGGCAACTCGCTTTAGGTTCGCATTTGGACCTAGGTAAAATTTTAGGGTGGCAAGATACAGAAGCTCAAATCACGTTAACTTATCGTGATGGGCAATCACTTTCTGAACATTCTCCTGCTTTAGCTGGACACATTAGTTCTGCACAAGAAGTGTGGGGGCGTGAGCAAACTTGGCGTTTAACTGATTTATGGATTAAGAAAAAATTCCTTGATCAAAAGTTAGATGTGAAAGTTGGTCGTTTTGGTGAAGGCGAAGACTTTAATAGTTTTGACTGTGACTTCCAGAACTTGGCACTTTGTGGTTCACAAGTGGGTAACTGGGTTGGCGACCAATGGTATAACTGGCCAGTGAGCCAATGGGCAATGCGTGTTAAATATAACGTGCAACCTGATCTATATACGCAAGTCGGTGTATATGAATATAACCCAGAGAACTTGGAACGAGGCAAAGGCTTTAACCTGAGCACAGATGGTTCTCATGGTGCAATTATTCCAGCAGAGGTCGTTTGGTCACCTAAATTAGGTGTGCAAAGCATGCCTGGTGAATACCGTTTAGGTTATTACTACAGCACTGCTGATGCAGAGGAAATTACCAATCCAACCAAAACATCGCATAAACAAGGTGTTTGGGTAACTGCAAAACAAAAACTATTCCAGCCAGCTGACCAAACTGATCGTGGTTTAACAGGTTTTGTGAATCTGACTTTCCATGACTCAGATACCAATAAAGTCGACAACATGCAAAATGTAGGTCTGGTCTACAAAGGTTTACTCAATCAACGTCCTCAAGATGAATTAGCACTTGGTGTTGCTCGTATTCATATCAATGATGACTGGAGCGATATTCAAGCCAAAGAATATGACACTGAATACAATACCGAGCTTTATTACGGTATTCATGCCACTAATTGGCTAACTATTCGTCCAAATGTGCAATATGTTCGTCATGTTGGTGCATTAAAAAATGGTGATAACACTTGGGTAGGCGGTATTAAATTCTCAACCGTATTCTAAGTAACTATTCCGAAAAACGGATTGTCGATGGCTAAATCATTAATTGAAGTATCCAGACCTTCCGTTTTTTTCTTTATGCCTGAATTTTGTTTTAGATGTATTGGTGATGTCATTTCTCTCTAAGATTTTTGACACATCTTTCCGATAAAAATGATGATTAATAAGAGGTGGTTTATGAATCAACCTTCTTCAAGATCAGGTTTAACGACTTTTACCGTAATTATTATTGGGTTATTGGCGTTATTCCTGCTAATTGGAGGTATTTGGCTCGCTACACTAGGCGGTTCAATTTACTACATTGTAGCTGGAGTCTTACTTCTCATTGTTACATGGCAACTCTACAAGCGTGCTTCAACTGCTTTGTGGGTTTATGCCGCATTAATGCTAGGTACCATTATCTGGAGTGTCTGGGAAGTTGGAACAGACTTTTGGGCGCTTGCACCACGTTTAGATATTTTAGGTATTCTTGGTTTATGGTTATTGGTTCCGGCTGTGACTCGTGGAATCAACAACCTTGGATCAAGTAAAGTTGCCTTATCTTCAACTTTAGCGATTGCAATCGTATTGATGGTTTATTCTATCTTTAACGATCCGCAAGAAATTAATGGTGAGATTAAAACACCACAACCAGAAACTGCTCAAGCCGTTCCAGGTGTAGCAGAGAGTGACTGGCCGGCTTATGGCCGTACTCAAGCTGGTGAGCGTTATTCTCCACTCAAACAGATTAATGACCAAAATGTCAAAGATTTGAAAGTGGCTTGGACACTACGTACTGGCGATTTCAAGACAGATAATGATTCGGGTGAAACAACCAATCAGGTTACGCCAATTAAAATTGGCAATAACATGTTTATCTGTACAGCTCACCAACAGTTAATTGCGATTGATCCAGCGACTGGTAAAGAAAAATGGCGTTTTGATCCGAAGCTTAAAACGGATAAATCGTTCCAGCATTTAACTTGCCGTGGTGTAATGTACTACGATGCAAACAACACAACTGAGTTTGCGACAAGCTTGCAAACTAAGAAGTCGACTTCAACTCAATGTCCTCGTAAAGTCTTTGTTCCAGTCAATGATGGACGTTTAGTTGCTGTAAATGCTGATACTGGTAAAGCATGTACTGACTTTGGTCAAAATGGTGAAGTGAACTTACAAGAGTTTATGCCATATGCTTATCCGGGTGGTTATAACCCAACATCTCCGGGTGTTGTGACAGGTTCAACTGTCGTAATTGCGGGTTCTGTAACAGATAACTACTCAAATAAAGAGCCATCAGGTGTTATTCGTGGTTATGACGTAAATACTGGTAAGCTTCTTTGGGTATTTGACACTGGTGCAGCAGATCCAAATGCTATGCCTGGACAAGGTACAACATTTGTTCATAACTCTCCAAATGCTTGGGCACCTTTAGCATACGATGCCAAACTTGATATCGTTTATGTTCCAACAGGCGTAGGTACTCCAGATATCTGGGGTGGTGACCGTACTGAGTTGAAAGAACGTTATGCGAACTCAATGTTAGCGATTAATGCTTCAACTGGTAAATTGATATGGAACTTCCAGACCACTCATCATGACTTGTGGGATATGGACGTGCCATCTCAGCCATCTTTGGCAGATATTAAAGACAAAGCAGGTAAAACTGTTCCAGCAATCTATGTATTGACTAAAACAGGTAATGCTTTTGTTCTTGACCGTCGTAATGGACAGCCGATTGTTCCTGTAACTGAAAAACCAGTTCCACAAACAGTTAAGCGCGGTCCACAAACCAAAGGCGAGCACTATTCAAAAACTCAGCCATTCTCTGACTTGAACTTGGCACCACAAGACAAATTGACTGATAAAGATATGTGGGGTGCCACAATGCTTGATCAGCTTATGTGTCGTGTATCTTTCAAACGTCTAAATTACGATGGTATTTATACACCACCATCAGAAAACGGTACTTTAGTTTTCCCTGGTAACCTAGGCGTGTTTGAATGGGGCGGTATGTCAGTTAACCCTGATCGTCAGGTTGCTGTAATGAACCCGATTGGTCTGCCATTCGTAAGCCGTTTAATTCCTGAAGATCCAAACCGTGCACAAACTGCAAAAGGTGCAGGAACTGAGCAGGGTATTCAGCCAATGTATGGCGTACCTTATGGTGTCGAAATCAGCGCATTCTTATCTCCACTTGGTTTACCTTGTAAACAACCAGCTTGGGGTTATGTAGCTGGTGTAGACTTGAAAACGCATCAGGTTGTATGGAAAAAACGTATTGGTACTATCCGAGATAGCTTGCCAAAACTATTCCAATTACCAGCTGTGAAAATTGGTGTTCCTGGTTTAGGTGGTTCAATTTCTACCGCAGGTAATGTCATGTTCGTTGGTGCAACTCAAGATAACTACATCCGTGCCTTTAACGTTACGAATGGTAAGAAACTTTGGGAAGCGCGTTTACCAGCAGGTGGACAAGCAACACCAATGACTTACGAAATTAATGGTAAGCAATATGTTGTGATCATGGCCGGTGGTCATGGTTCATTTGGTACAAAAATGGGCGACTATTTAGTAGCTTATGCATTGCCAGATAACAAATAAACCTTTGCTCTAAAAAAAGCCCAGATTGATCTGGGCTTTTTTTATATTGATTTATATTAAAGCTTATCAATAAAACCGTTATTAAATATGCAAAAAAAGCATTTTATTGATGAATAAAAGCTCGCTATGCTATCCGCCTTAATAATGAATCTACTAGCCATACGCCATGTATTTATATACCGATTTCGACCAGCAGCTGGTTAATGAACGAGTTGCTCAGTTCCGTGATCAGACTGAACGCTATTTAGCTGGCAAACTTTCTGAAGATGAATATCGTCCATTACGTTTGCAAAATGGTTTATATGTGCAACGTTATGCGCCTATGCTGCGTATTGCTGTGCCGTATGGCTTAATGAATTCTAAACAATTACGTAAAGTTGCTGAAGTTTCAACTGCTTATGACCGTGGCTATGCGCATGTATCTACGCGTCAAAACATTCAGTTAAACTGGCCTGCACTTGAAGACGTACCAGATATTTTGGCTGAACTTGCAACTGTACAAATGCATGCCATTCAAACGAGTGGTAACTGTATTCGTAACACAACAACTGACCAATATGCTGGTGTGGTTGCTGGTGAAATTGCAGACCCACGTCCAACATGTGAATTGATTCGTCAGTGGAGTACATTCCACCCTGAATTTGCATTCTTGCCACGTAAGTTCAAAATTGCCGTTTCTGCACTTGAAGAAAAAGATCGTGCAGCAACGGCATTCCACGATATTGGTGTTTACATCGTGCGTAATGAAGTGGGTGAAATTGGCTATAAAATTATGGCTGGTGGTGGTTTAGGCCGTACTCCAATTATTGGTAGCGTTATTCGCGAGTTTTTACCACGTGAAGATTTAATTGCTTACTTAGAAGCAGTTCTACGTGTTTATAACTTGCATGGCCGTCGTGATAATAAATATAAAGCACGTATTAAAATTCTAGTTAAGGCATTAACGCCTGAAGTATTTGCTCAGAAAGTTGAAGCTGAATTTGAACATACACGTGAAGCATTGAAAATTCAGCCAGAAATTTTGAAAAAACTGGATGAAGAATTCACCCCGTTTGATTATCAAGATTTGGCAGATGAAGACTTTACCGCTTTATTTGCTGAGCATCCAAAATTCAAACAGTGGTTCAACATCAACACGCATGCGCATAAAGTGAAGGGCTATCGTATTGTTACGATTTCTCTAAAACGTGCAGGTATTGCACCGGGCGATATGACTACTGAAGAAATGAACTTTATTGCAGATCTTGCTGATAAATATACTTTCGGTGAACTTCGCACCACTCACGAACAAAATATTGCTTTGGCAGATGTACCTCAAAAAGACTTGTTCGATGTATGGCAAGCGCTTGAACAACAAAATATGGCACGTGCACATATTGGCTTTATTACCGATATTATTAGTTGCCCGGGCGGTGATTTCTGTTCACTTGCAAATGCGAAATCAATTCCAATTGCTGAAGCAATTACACGTCGTTTTGATGACTTAGACAAAGTTTATGATCTTGGTCATTTAGATCTAAATATTTCTGGTTGTATGAATGCTTGTGGTCACCACCACGTTGGTAACATCGGTATTTTAGGTGTAGATAAAAAAGGTGCTGAGTTCTATCAAATTACATTAGGTGGTAATTCGGACCATGATGCCTCAATCGGTGACATCTTAGGGCCATCATTTGCAGCAGATGCTGTGCCTGACGTAATTGAAGAAGTACTAAATACATATCTTGATTTACGTACAGAAGGTGAGCGTTTTGTAGATACATATCGCCGTGTAGGAATTCAACCATTTAAGGAGCGTGCATATGCTTAATACAGCTCTACCAGTGCTTTCTAAAGATGGCACGATTGCAGACAATACTTATCAAATCATTGCTGAAGATAGTGTCGTTCCTCAAGGTGATGTAGTTGTAACAACAGCTCAACTAGACCAGTTAGCTAACGTTCAAGGTAAAAAAGCTTTGTATGTAACGGTAAGTGATTCACCTGAAGATCATACATTTCCATTAAATGAACTTGATGCAATCTTTATTGAGTTTGCTGGCTTTGGTGATGGTCGTGGATATTCATTTGCAGCGCTATTACGTCGTCAAGGTTTCCAAGGTGAACTGCGCGCAACTGGCGATGTGTTTAAGGATGTCTTAAACTACTTAAAGCGCTCAGGTTTTGATAGTTTTGTAATTAAGGAAGGTAAAGATGTGCAAGAGGCGGCAGCTGGTTTGCAAGACTTTACCAACCCGTACCAAGCTTCAACAGCCGTACCGCAAGCAAGTTATCAAACTGGTGCTTAAATAATTTTAAATGAAGAAGCTGAACTTAGGTTCAGCTTTTTTTATAATTACTTTTTAATAAATGAATGAAGAATAAGAATGTTAGGCTTAATTTCAAAAATAAATCCCGGTGCTTGGTGGTTAATATTTGCTATTGCGACAGATGTGCTCTCAACATTTTATTCGGCTAAAGGCAATGGATTAGTTAATAAAACTGCTCAAGGAATTGCTCTAGTTTTATATATTGGGTCTTTTGCATGTGCAGCTATTGCTTTGAAATATATGCAGGCGGGAATTTTATATGTGCTTTGGTCTGGAATAGGTGTATTAGCAACTGCTTTTCTTGCAAAGATTTTTCTTGGGCAGAATATTGATGTAGCTGGATGGGTAGGTATAGGTTTTATTACCGTTGGTTTAATGATTATTGCGCAGTATTCTAATATTAATGTTTAAGACCCTTATAGAAATAGTAAGTGTCTCTATAAGGGGCTGATCTTAAAAAATATTATGTATCAAGCTGACAGTTAACCATCCACTTTATGCCAAACTGATCGGTAAATGCACCGTATAATGCACCCCAGAAAGTTTTTTCTAATGGCATTTCAACTTGTCCATTTACAGATAGAGCATCGAACAGCTGTTTTGCTTTTTCTTGCTCATCTTTTTCAAGGTTGATTGCGATGTAATGATTATTACCTTTAGTAAATACACTATTCGGGGTACAGAATTGATCGATAGTGTCTGATGCCATGAGTACTGTGTACTCATTAATCGGTAGAGAAACGTGCAGCACTAAATTTTTTTCGGCTTCAGATAATGTTACACCCTCGTTAGGTGGCATATCGCTATAACGGCTCAGCATAGCAAATTCACCACCAAAGACCGATTTATAAAAATTAAAGGCTTGTTCTGCTTGACCTTGGAAATTGAGATAGTGATTGAGTTGCATTGTTATTGTCCATTGTTGTTTTCGTTTAAAGGAATAAGTTAAAACTTAAAAGTGATTTTGTGGGTCTTTTTTTGTAAATTTTTCATAAAAAATCCCACCGAAGTGGGATTTTAAACAGATTTTAATTAAAGAATTTCGATGGCAACAGCTGTTGCTTCACCACCACCAATACAAAGTGCGGCAATACCTTTTTTACCGCCAGTGCGTTTAAGCGCATGAATAAGTGTAAGAATAATGCGAGAACCTGTAGAACCCACCGGATGACCTAGGGCACAAGCCCCCCCATTGATATTTACTTTCTCTGCATCAAGTTTGAAATCATCAATTGGGCACATGGTAACCATAGCAAATGCTTCATTAATTTCCCAAAGGTCAACGTCCTGAGCATTCCACCCAGCTTTTTTAAGAACTTTCTCGATAGCACCCACAGGAGCGATGGTAAATTCTGAAGGATGCTGAGAATTTGAAGCCGTTGCAATAATTTTTGCCAGTGGCTGTAAACCACGTTGAGTAGCAACCTCACCTGAAGTTAATACTAATGCAGATGCGCCATCCGAAATAGAGCTTGCGTTTGCTGCGGTAATTGTACCGTCTTTTGCAAAAGCTGGTTTAAGAGAAGGAATTTTGTCAATCTTTGCATTTAAAGGTTGTTCATCTTGATCAACAACGACATCACCTTTGCGGCTAGATACGGTAACAGGAACGATTTCATCTTTGAAATAGCCTTCAGTAATTGCAGTTTGAGCACGTTTTAATGAGCGAATTGCAAAGTCATCCATTTGCTCACGTGTATAGCCACGAGTATTTGCCATATCTTGAGCAAAAGAACCCATTAAACGACCTGTTTCAGCATCTTCTAAACCATCAAAGAACATATGGTCTTTAATTTCGCCATGACCCATACGGTAGCCAGCTCGTGCTTTAGGTAAAACATAAGGGGCATTTGTCATCGACTCCATACCACCAGCAACCACAATTTCAGCACTGCCTGCTTTGATCATATCGGCTGCTTGCATTACGGCTTTCATGCCTGAACCACAAAGTTTATTAATCGTCACTGCACCTGTAGAGTCTGGTAAACCAGCTTTACGCATCGCTTGACGAGCAGGGCCTTGTTTTAAACCAGCAGGAAGAACACATCCCATAATGACTTCTTCAACATCAGTAGGCTGCAAACCTGCTCGTGCGATTGCTTCTTTAATTGTTACTGCACCTAGTTCGGGAGCAGTTAGACCAGACAGTGATCCTTGAAAACCACCCATAGCAGTACGAGCACCATTAACAATTACGATGTCAGTCATTGTTGTAATCTCCGATTGTTCTTTATCTCAAATTAAGAAAACATTAAAACTTAAGCAGTATATTGCAAAATGGGGATGCTATTGGGTTCTGCATTAGACTGTAGAGTTCTAACAATTTTGAGATTCTTCTAAGCGGACGTGCCCCATTTTACTGAGAATTAACTTAAAATTTTTAAGCTGATCATAAGAACAATAAATAAAACTGCCATTAGACTCGATTGGAAGTCCGGAATTGCCCTGAAAAACAATACTATTTTGTTTTTTTCCAAAACGTTGTAATTTCATAGAACCATAATGATGGTTAAGATCTACGGAAGTTAATAACTCTTCATTTAAATCATGTTGTAGATTACGATTATTGTCTACAAAGCTAATGAGTTGACTATTCCAGTTCGTATTACAAATGAATTGATCGGAACTGGGACACAGAACAATGTTTGTATGCCTAACAATCGCGTCATATTTGGCTTTTTGTATATGAATTGTGAGTACACGAGGAGTATTTTTTAATTCTGCAGATGCCATAAATTGATGGTATAAAGGAATGGCTATAACTGACATAATTACAATAATTACGAGGGTTATAGAGAGCTCAACTATAGTAAAACCGGGAGATTTAAACATTAAGAAACCTTAATATATGTATAAATAGAGCAATTTTATGTTTTCTGACAATGATTTATATTATTTTTTATAATAAGGAAACACAAAATTAAATAAGGGTTATCAGTTGACTAGAATACTGGTAAAATCACCGCAAGCGAAACAAAGAAGTTATTCATTTTTGCTAGTTGAGTAAAAAATTACCGAATTACAACGGAAATTGTAAGTAATTTTGTCAATAATTTACTTGATTAAAATTATCAAGCACTTGGAAAGTTTATCAAGTGTTTGTATGATTCAAATGTGAATAGCTTAAAAATAATACTGGGGTAAAAATATCTCAGGGGCCAATAAATTTAGGCTGAGCTTGAACAACAATTGTTATCTCTGGAGGATATCCATGAAATTGAGTCGTATTGCACTTGCTACTATGCTTGTTGCTGCTCCATTAGCTGCTGCTAATGCTGGCGTAACAGTTACTCCATTATTGCTTGGTTACACATTCCAAGACAGCCAACACAATAACGGTGGTGACAAAGGTAGTTTAACAAATGGTCCTGAGTTACAGGACGATTTATTCGTTGGTGCAGCTCTTGGTGTTGAATTAACACCATGGTTAGGTTTTGAAGCTGAATATAACCAAGTTAAAGGTGATGTAAACGGCGCTTCTGCTGGTGCTGAATACAAACAAAAGCAAATCAACGGTAACTTCTATGCTACTTCTGATTTAATCACTAAAAACTACGACAGCAAATTTAAGCCGTATGTATTGTTAGGTGCTGGTCACTACAAATACGACTTTGATGGCGTAGATCGTGGTGCACGTGGTAACTCTGAAGAAGGTACTTTAGGTAATGCAGGTATCGGTGCGTTCTATCGCATCAACGATGCTTTATCTCTTCGTACAGAAGCTCGTGGTACTTATAACTTTGACGAACAATTCTGGAACTATACAGCTCTTGCTGGTTTAAACGTAGTTCTTGGTGGTCACTTGAAGCCTGCTGCTCCTGTAGTAGAAGTTGCTCCAGTTGAACCAACTCCAGTTGCTCCACAACCACAAGAGTTAACTGAAGACCTTAACATGGAACTTCGTGTGTTCTTTGATACTAACAAGTCAAACATCAAAGACCAATACAAGCCAGAAATCGCTAAAGTTGCTGAGAAGTTAACTGAATACCCTAACGCTACTGCACGTATCGAAGGTCACACAGATAACACTGGTCCACGTAAGTTGAACGAACGTTTATCTTTAGCTCGTGCTAACTCTGTTAAATCAGCTCTTGTAAACGAATACAATGTTGACGCTTCTCGTTTGTCTACTCAAGGTTTCGCTTGGGATCAACCGATTGCTGACAACAAAACTAAAGAAGGTCGTGCTATGAACCGTCGTGTATTCGCGACAATCACTGGTAGCCGTACTGTAGTAGTTCAACCTGGTCAACAAGCTCAATAATTTGAGTTTCTGAACAGTAAAAAAGCGACTCGTTAGAGTCGCTTTTTTTATTGCGATTTTTAAAATATTTTTTCATTTTATATCTCCTCAATAATACCTATTCAGTTAATTGTTTATAGATAAGTTTTTACCAAACACCTTTTTTTAATTGCTGTTTAGTATCTTGTCTATCTCGACGATGCTGTGCACGAGGTTTTTCTGTCTCATGCATACCACCTTTTTGAAGTAAAGGGGACAGAGCTACGTGGTTACGGACCTTAATTTTTGGCATTTCTTTAATTTTCATGTTTTAACCTTTAATACATAAAACTTGTTTAAGTGTATGAACCACTTCAATAAGATCTGATTGGTTCGCCATGACTTCATCAATATCCTTGTAAGCACTTGGGATCTCATCGACAACGCCACTATCTTTACGGCACTCAATACCTTTAGTTTGCTCAATTAAGTCTTGTTGATTAAAAAGAATTTTTGCCTTGCTACGACTCATTTTACGCCCAGCGCCGTGAGAACATGAACAAAAAGACTCAGGATTAGCTTTTCCTCTAACAATATAAGAGCGTGCTCCCATAGAGCCAGGAATAATTCCTAACTCATCTAAACCTGCTCTAATCGCCCCTTTCCTGGTAACTAAAAGATTTTCACCAAAATGGGTTTCTCGACTTACATAATTATGATGACAATTAATTGCTTCTTTTGTCATTTGAAACGAGGGTAGAATAGGTCGGATTGCTTCTAAGACTAATCGCATCATTTCTTTACGATTTTCAAAAGCATATTCTTGGGCCCACTCCACAGCTTCTACATAATCATTAAAACTGTTTGAACCTTCAGCAAAATAACTTAAGTCTTTATCAGGTACGTGTCCAAAGCGATGTTGTGCTTCTTTCTTGGCGAGCTCAATAAAATAAGTACCAATGACGTTACCAAGTCCTCGGCTACCTGAATGTAGCATTACCCATACATCTTGATTTTCATCAATACATAACTCTATAAAGTGATTGCCACCACCTAATGTGCCTAATTGTTTTTGCCAAGTCGCATCGAACTGCCGAAGCATTCGAATTAAACCAGGATGCTTTTTTACAATTGGTTGTAAACGCTTTTCGAGTGGAATAATACTCGATGCTTTAGCTTTGATCTGCTTGTGTAAAGCAAATCCAACTGGTACTTTACGTTCAATTGCATCACGCAATCGACTCAAGTTATCAGGAAGCTGTGAAGCCTTTAGACTTAAACGAATTGCATTCATTCCACAGCCAATATCTACACCGACTGCAGCTGGGATAATGGCATGTTTGGTTGGAATAACACTGCCTACAGTCGCGCCTTTTCCTACGTGAACATCTGGCATAACTGCAATATGTGAATAGATAAATTGCAGTTGAGCCATTTTCTTGAGTTGTTCGATACTTTCACTATCTATATCTTGAGTGAAAATTTTAACGGGAACACCGAAAAGTGCTTCCTCATTTAATATTTTTTGTATGCCCATAATTTTTCTCTTATTTTTCTGTCCGAATAGGCGTAAAAAAACCTAGCGAATGCTAGGTCTTAAATTTGAGCATTCGGACAAGTGAAGTGAATTTGTACACTTGTCCGTGAGCTGACATCGTGCCAAATTATTTAATCTGTTTTACCTTGTAGTGTTGGCATGATGTCCTCCTTATTTAAAAGCGCCGTTGAAAATCTGAACGGCATTTTACCTGTTTTTAACTAAAGATCAAGCTTTGGATCTTCAGCTTACTTTAATTAACGACTTAAACTTACTGTTAATCTTGCTCTGGCTTTACATTCATTTTGTCGTAACTAATTAATTTAGTTTTATATTTCCATTTATATCCGAGCCAAATTACTAAGAATAAAGGCAAACTAATATAAGTAGAAAGTAAGCCGATCCAATCAATTTTTCCACCCAAAATAGCTTGATAATTTTGGCCTAAGATAATGATTGAACACAGAATGAATGCGAACCAAGGTGCAAATGGGAAAAACTTGGCACGATATGCTAAATCTTCAAGTTTATACCCTTGAGCAATATAACCTTTGCGGAAACGATAGTGTGAAATTGCAATACCTAACCAGACAATAAAACCACACATCCCTGACATGTTAAGTAACCAGTTAAAGACTTGTTTTTCACCAATAAAAGTCGTTAAGAAACAGAATGCAGCAATAAATGTCGTTGCATATAGCGCATTCATTGGAACACCGCGATTATCTAGTTTTGCAAACCATTTTGGTGCACGGCCTTGTTGAGCCATATCAAATAACATACGGGTAGAAGAATACATGCCCGAGTTACCTGCCGACAAAATAGCAGTCAAAATAACCGCGTTCATTAAGCTCGCAGCGAAAGCAAAGCCTACCTTTTCATAAAGCAAGGTAAAAGGAGAAAGGGCAACATTTTCTGTTGTTGCAGCTTGTAATAAATTTGGATCATCATAGGCGATAAGTGTGCCGATAATGAAAATACACAAGATATAGAATAATAAAATTCGCCAGAAAATCTGTTTAATTGCAAGTGGAATAGTTTTCTTTGGATCTTTCGATTCACCCGCAGCAACACCCACCATCTCGGTTCCCTGAAATGAGAACCCTGCAATCATGGCAACCCCAATCATAGCCTGCAAACCACCCACAAAAGGTGCGTCTTTGTAAGTCCAGTTGCCAAAAGTAGCTACGCCCGGTGTCAACATGAGCTTAATTATCATGGCGATACCGATGATAATGAAGGCAATAATTGCAATAACTTTAACCATTGAGAACCAGAATTCGCTTTCACCGAAACCTTTTACACTCATTGCGTTAATCATGAAAATGATAACGAGGAAAAGGGCACTCCAGTAAAATCCGGGAATATCTGGAAACCAGAATTTCATAATAAACTGTACAGCAACAAGTTCAAATGCAACCGTAATTGCCCAGTTGTACCAATAATTCCAGCCTAGAGCGAAACCAAAGCCATCTTCAACATAGCGACTGCCATAGGTAAAAAATGCACCAGATGTTGGGGTATGAGTCGCAAGCTCACCTAAACTGGTCATTAAGAAGTAAATCATAATACCAATAAGAGAGTAAGCGAGTAGAGCCCCACCAGGGCCTGCGTTTGCAATGGTTGATCCAGAAGCAAGGAAGAGACCTGTACCAATGGAACCACCAATGGCGATCATATTCAGATGACGAGCTCCAAGCTTTCGCTGGAGTTTTTCAGGAGCATGTGTTTCGCTCATGGAGATTCCTTACATAGTTTGTTATGCACAGGCATATAACACCTTAAAGCCTTGAAGATCAGTTTTAATCTCACACTGACCAAAGTGCTTCTCAATTAAGATCGGATAGTTTAAAAAACGGTTTGCTACAATCCATAGCTCACCCGATGCCTTTAAATGTTTTTTAGCGTTCTGGCAGAGTCCTTCACTTGCATCATAGTTGGTATGAATACCTTGATGGAAGGGAGGGTTACTGACAATGGCATCAAGTTCTGTTGGGGCGTCTGCAATTCCTATAACAGGTTGCAATCTCAACTGGTCTGAACCTATTCCATTTCGACTAAAAGTCATTTCCGTTGACCGTAAAGCGAAAGCATCAATATCTAAGGCATGAATAATATTACTTGAATTTATTTTTGCCAAATAACAACTGATAATTCCTGCACCACACCCGAAGTCGGCAATTCTACCTGATTTCACGTCATTAAGATAAGGGAGTAAAACAGCAGTTCCCACATCTAGATGATTTTGACTGAAAACGCCAGGGAGGGCACAAATGGTAAGTTCATGTCCATTTGCTTGAACAGTATAAGTTTTTAACCAGCTTTCAAGAGGTTTGAGCTTTTCAGTTTTCTCAATTTTTAAATGCCATAACTGACAATGTCGAGCGCTATCAAGTTTAAGAATTTTGCCAAAACTTTGTAGTTGTTTAGCAGCTCTTTCAACACCACCTTTTTTTTCACCTACTAAAAAAACTGATTGGTCAGTTTTTAGATGGCTCATCACCACATGCAATATATAGTTTAAAAGCTCTTTTGATTTTGGAACAAAAATTATAGCCTGATCAAATTCTTGTGATGGAAACTCAACCGAGAAATGTGCTGTCGTGCCTGCATTAACAAAGCCTTGATAATCCGCATAATTCCATGTCCAGATTGATGCATCAACCTCAGTAGGTAATTGACTTACCAAAGCGTCATTGGGTGCATTAATCAACAAGAGTCTACCTTTTAAATAGTCTTGTTGTCTTAATACCACTTCACTTCTAGGATCCATGTACATCTCTCATGAAGAAGAATGCCCAGTGGAAACTGGGCAGTAATCAAAAAATTAAAAAAGGGTTATTTATGTATTTCAGGCAGCACAACATTTAAAATTAATGCTGCAATACCGCCTGTTGCTACACCAGAACTAAAAATATTTTTAAATAACTCTGGTAAGTGTTCCAAAATTTGTGGAACTTGAGCAACACCTAAACCTAGTGCAAGTGAAATCGCGATAATTAAAAGGGCACGACGGTCTAAGTGAATAGATGAAAGAATATTAATGCCTGAGGCAGCAACCGCACCAAACATTACCATAACTGCTCCGCCTAATACCGCCTGTGGTACAGCTTGTATCACACCCGCTACCGCAGGGAATAGACCTAATAGAATGAGTAAAGCAGCAATCCAGATCCCTACGTAACGACTCGCCACACCAGTGAGTTGAATAACACCATTATTTTGGGCAAAAACAGAACTAGGGAAAGTATTAAATAATCCTGCAAGTAAGGAGTTTGCGCCATTCACTAACACGCCACCTTTAATGCGTTGCATCCACTGAGGACCATCTACAGGTTGGTTTGAAAGTTTACTGGTTGCTGTGACATCACCAATTGCTTCTAATGAGGTCACCAAATAAATGAATGCCATTGGAATAAATAAGCCCCATGAGAAGCTTAAGCCAAAGTGCATTGGTGTTGGAATTTGAATAACTGGCGCATCTTTTAGACCAGAAAAATCTAAATAGCCCATGAAGCCGGCAAGAATGTAGCCAATGACCAAAGCAATTAAAATAGCTGAGCTTTTAATCCACACTACGCGTATGCGATTTAAAACAATAATAATAGCTAGAACTGTACAAGACATTATAAGGTTATCAGAACTTGCAAAAGTATGATCTTGCATAGCTTGGTAACCACCACCCATACTAATGAGGCCTTCTTTAATAAGCGTTAAACCAATCAGCAGTACAACTATACCTGTCACAAGCGGAGTAATAAGTCTTTTTACCCATGGCAGGATTTGTGACACACCCATTTCAATAAATGAACCAGCGATCACCACTCCAAAAATAGCAGCCATAACCTGATTTACTGGTGTACCTGCGGCAACCATTGCACTCCCAATACCAATAATTGGGCCAATAAAGTTAAAACTAGTACCCTGAACAATGAGTAGACCTGCACCGAAAGGACCAACTTTTTTGCATTGTAAGAAAGTTGCAATTCCTGAAATGACCAAAGACATGGATAAAATCATGTTGGTTTCGGTACGTGAAACACCCAAAGCTAAACAAATAAGAAGCCCAGGTGTAATAATTGGGACAATAATTGCAAGCAAATGTTGAAAAGCAGCTAGAAAAGCCACGAAGGGTTTTGGTCGGTCATCTAGTCCATAAACAAGGTCAAGATGGTCTGGTGATGGTTGATTGGACATGGGAGTAAATACGCCACAATTTCGCAAATTGGCGCTATTCTAATCGAGATACCTATCTTTACAAAACGAAATACAGGCTATTGGGAAATTTTTTTGTCAATGTCAATAAACTGTCACTACTCAAGAGTAGTGTTTTTCTGTATAATTTGCCCTCAAATTTCAGGCGTTTCTAATTTTCATGTCAGATATCAAAAATCTCCGTAATATCGCAATTATTGCGCACGTCGACCACGGGAAAACCACACTTGTCGATAAACTACTTCAGCAATCAGGTGCTCTCGGTGACCGAGCAGGCGAGATTGAGCGTGTCATGGACTCGAATGCGCTTGAAAGTGAACGTGGTATTACCATTTTAGCGAAAAATACTTCTATTACTTGGTTGGATAAGCGTACTGATACAACTTACCGTATCAACATCGTGGACACCCCGGGACACGCCGACTTCGGTGGTGAAGTAGAACGTGTTATGTCGATGGTTGACTGCGTATTACTTCTTGTTGACTCTCAAGAAGGCCCAATGCCACAAACTCGTTTTGTAACGCAAAAAGCCTTTGCTCGTGGTTTGAAGCCAATCGTTATTATCAACAAAGTTGATAAACCAAGTGCACGTCCAGACTGGGTAATCGATCAAGTATTTGATTTATTTGATAACCTTGGTGCAACTGATGAGCAATTAGATTTCCCAATCGTGTATGCATCAGGTTTACGTGGTGTAGCGGGTCCAGCTCCTGAAGAACTTGCAGAAGACATGACTCCGTTGTTCGAAACGATTGTAGACATCGTTGAGCCACCAGCAGTTGACGTTGATGGTCCATTCCAAATGCAGATTTCATCACTTGACTATAACAGCTTCGTAGGCGTTATCGGTGTTGGTCGTATTCAACGTGGTTCAGTAAAATTAAACACTCCTGTTACTGTAATTGACAAAGATGGCAATACACGTAACGGTCGTATTTTAAAAATCATGGGTTACCACGGTTTAGAACGTATTGATGTAGATTCAGCATCTGCTGGTGACATCGTATGTATTACTGGTATTGATGCACTTAACATTTCTGACACGATCTGTGATCCGAAAAATGTTGAAGCATTACCAGCTTTATCTGTAGATGAACCTACAGTATCTATGACTTTCCAAGTAAATAACTCTCCGTTTGCTGGTAAAGAAGGTAAATTCGTAACTTCACGTAATATCCGTGAACGTCTTGATCGCGAATTAATCCATAACGTAGCTTTACGTGTTGAAGACACTGACAGTCCAGACCGCTTCAAAGTATCTGGTCGTGGTGAACTTCACCTTTCAGTTTTAATTGAAAACATGCGTCGTGAAGGCTTCGAAATGGGCGTATCACGTCCACAAGTAATCATCAAAGAAATTGATGGTGAAAGACAAGAGCCTTACGAAAACGTAACGTTTGACGTTGAAGAACAGCATCAAGGTGCTGTAATGGAACAAATGGGTCACCGTAAAGGCGAAATGACTAATATGGAAGTTGACGGTAAAGGCCGTATCCGTATTGAAGCGACTGTGCCTTCACGTGGTCTAATCGGTTTCCGTTCTGAATTCTTGACCATGACTTCTGGTACAGGGATCATGACTTCAAGCTTCTCGCATTATGGTCCTGTTAAACAAGGTACTGTTGCGAAGCGTCAAAATGGTGTGTTGATTTCTATGGTTCAAGGTACTTGCTTGGGCTATGCATTGTTCAGCTTACAAGACCGTGGTCGTTTATTTGCTAAGCCACAGTTAGAAGTTTACGAAGGTATGATCGTGGGTATTAACTCTCGTTCAGACGATATGGTTGTAAACCCAACTAAAGCGAAACAATTAACTAACGTTCGTGCATCTGGTACAGATGATGCTTTAACTTTAGTACCTGCAATTGAATATACGCTTGAACAAGCGCTTGAATTCATTGAAGATGACGAGTTAGTAGAAGTAACACCTAAATCAATCCGTATCCGTAAACGTTACTTGACTGAAAACGAACGTAAACGTAACCGTGATAAATAATTTTTCTTAATTGAAAAAGAAAAAACCGCTAAATTAATTTAGCGGTTTTTTTAATTGTTATATTTGAAATTAAATTAACCTTAAATTCATATTTTTCTTATAAACGAATATGTTGTTAAAGTGTGAGATAGTTTTCTTTTTTTTGATAAAAATATTAAATTATCAATATCATGGCGAGTACTATCTAATTCGATAAGATGCCAATGAAAAAGAAAAATATGACGTGTTTCGGCCCCCGACATCTGGAGATGTTTAGATGAGTATTATTCAAGAATTTAAAGAATTTGCTATTAAAGGCAATATGATGGATTTAGCCATTGGTGTGATTATTGGTGGTGCTTTTGGCAAAATCGTGGACTCTTTGGTGAAAGATATTATTATGCCAATTATCAGTGTAATTACTGGTGGTGGCGTTGATTTTACACAAAAATTCATTGTGTTAGGTGCAAACCCTAACAATTTACAATCTTTGGATGCCTTACAAAAGGCAGGTGTCAATGTATTAACTTATGGTAACTTCCTGACCATTTTAATTAACTTCCTTATTTTGGCTTGGGTTGTATTCTTAATGGTGAAATTATTAAATAGACTTCGCCGTGATAAGAATGAGCCAGAAGCTCCAGCTGCAACGCCTGAAGACGTGCAATTACTGCGCGAAATTCGTGATGAGTTGAAAAAGAAAGCTTAAGCAGATTTAAAATAAAAAACGGTACCTAGTGTACCGTTTTTTATAGTTATTTTAGCGAACTTCTCCAATTAAGAATCTTTCAGTAATTTCATAGCAATTAGAAATAATATCTTGAGTAGTTTGATTATCTGTACAATTCTGTAAGTAATATTCAATTAGAATAGAATTAGAAGGCTCATCGTTATGATATTTAGAAACATTTATGCCAAGTTTTGAAAAATCTTTTTGAGCCTGAAACTCTAAAATTCTGTGTACTCGATCAGACTGTTGTTCAGTTACTGTAGGGATATAAATTTTAAGGGTTTTATCATTTTGTTTAATAATTAAATTTTCTTTAATTTCTTTAATATTATTAAAGAGAGTAAAATTTTTGTTAAATAAATCTTCGACATAATAGTCAAAATCAATGAAATCTAATAAATAAAAATATTGATCGTATTGGTAACTATTACCTTGGAAGTAAGTATTAAAATTATAACTACCTTCAAACTCTCCAGTTCCTTCCTCTTGTACAATAAAACTGTATTCAGGATATTTCTGGCTAAAATTAAGCATATCTTTTTCAAGGCTATACCATTTTACTTCATTTTCAGAGTTACCATCTAAATTAAAGGCATATTCAGCTTCATGATGTGAATTTGATTGTGCATCATCATATAACGCTTGAATGATCTTACGTGTTTCATCACGATTAGCTGGGCGTTTTTCTTCATGCACCCAAACTCGTAAAGATACATATGTGTACATCCCCATTTAAAATTCCTTAGATAAGTAAAATATTTATTAAAGTTAAAAATAAATTCATTAAACTAAAACTACTTATAATTCATTTTATTAGCTTGTAAAATACAATTTATTTTATGCTTAAAGAATACCAAAATGAGAGTATTCTTAATAGTCTTTTTGCATTTAAGTTATCTTAGAAGACTAATTTTTAAAGGATATTAAACTTATATTAGTAAAGGTAAGTTATTATGAATCAGCTATTTGTATATGGCACTTTATGTCCGAATCAAGTTAATGCTCATATTTTAGAACAAATCGATGGTCACTGGATAAAAGCCAGTGTAAGAGGCGTGATTCATATTTTAGATTGGGGTCCAGACAAGGGTTTAAAAGCACTTGAGTTAGATTCGCAAGCCGATTGGATAGATGGTTATGTGTTTAGCACAGAAAAACTTGCTGAAAACTGGCAGATGCTGGATGATTTTGAAGGTTTTCAATACCAGCGTGTCATCGCAGATGTAAAACTAGAGTCGGGTGAATATATTAAAGCCTGGACATATCAAATGAATGCACAGGCTCAATCTACTGAAAACCATAATTAAATTAATGGAATCAGCGTAAGCTGCCCATTCGGAATTTAACTTCTAAAAGATGATAGCCAAACTGGCTCTTAATAGGACCTTGCAACACGCGTTCAGCAGCTGTAAAGACAACTTTGTCGATAACAGGTACTAATTGACCTTTTTTAACTTCGCCAAGTTCACCGCCACGTTTAGCTGAATTGCAGGTGGAATATTGCTTGGCAACTTTGGCAAAGTCTGCACCACTTTGTAGCTTCTTTTTTAGCTGTTCAGCTAAGTCTTTATCTTTGACTAAAATATGTCGGACAATTGCTGTTTGCATGTTGTCTTCCTCCAAAAAATTAAGGCTTTCTCAGCTTTTTAAGTGGTTGGCACTGTGGGCAAAATACACTGGCACGCTGACCGAGTTTTAAATTTTCTAATGGGGTTTCACAGTTAACACACATTTCTCCAGCACGACCATAAGCAAGAAGTGTTTGCTGGAAATAACCATTTTCACCCATAGCATTACTGTAATCGCGTAAAGTTGAGCCACCTAAATCAATTGCCGATTTCAAAATTCGTTTAATCTCGACAACGAGTTTTTCAATTTGTTGTATAGTCAAATCGCCAGCAGGCTGAGCTGGGTGAATGCCTACATTAAATAAGCTTTCAGTTGCATAGATATTGCCTACACCAACCACTACATGATTATCCATGAGTGCAATTTTTATGCCGACAGATTTATTCTTTAGCTTAGAAGCTAAATATTCTGCATGAAAGTCAGTACTTAAAGGCTCTGGCCCCAAAGTATCTATGAGTTTGCCTTGAGTTTCCGAATTAAGCCAAAGGATGCAACCGAAACGGCGTGGGTCATGGTAACGTAACTGCTGATCTTCAAATTGAATAATCAGGTGGTCATGTTTTCTTAGTTCATCATTTGGTTCGGTGAGACGAAAACTTCCTGACATGCCTAAATGCCAGAGCATTTGATCTTGTTCAAACTCTGCCAAAATATATTTTGAACGTCGATTTAACCCAATGAGACGTTGACCAACAAGTTTTTGAATATCATCTGGTATAGGCCAGCGTAAGCTAGAGTTGCGGACTTCTACACTTTGAACTTTTTGATTCAATAAGGGAAATAAACTGGTTTTGGTGGTTTCGACTTCGGGTAACTCAGGCATGCCAACTCGCAGAATTAACAGATATACTGGATTAATCAAGTATAACGTGTGGTATGTAATATTTCAGAGAATACTATGTCAGATATTTTACCATTAAGCTGGTTTCAACGAGAAACTTCAGAAGTGGCTTATGATTTGATTGGCTGTGTATTATGTAAGCGACAGCCCGATGGTCAAATCATCCGTTGCACAATTAGTGAAACAGAAGCTTATTTGGGCGTTCGAGATAAAGCTTGCCATAGTTACAATGATAAACGAACAGCTCGAACTGAGGTAATGTATGGCCATGGTGGTAGTATTTACGTCTACCTAATTTATGGCATGTATGAAATGCTTAATATTATTACTCAAACAGAAGGTGTGCCTGAAGGAGTAATGATTCGGGCTGTATTTTTAAGTAATGCTTCAACCAAAAAAGAATATAAGCTTTTAGCTGGGCCGGGCAAACTGACGCGTTATTTGGGCATTGACCGTAGTTTAAAAGGTCAGACTTTAGGTGAAGAATCTGGACTATGGATTGAAGCAGCCACTAAACAACCAGAAGTTGTTTTAACACCACGTATTGGAATTGACTATGCTGAAGAGGCAAAAGACTGGCCTGAACGGTATTGCTGGAAAGATCATCCATCTTTGAGCCGATAATCCAAATTTAGAAATTAATTTTTAAATAACGATATAGTGTTCTAGATTTACAACAATGCAGATTGAATTCAATATCCAGACAAGACACTGCTTTTTGTTATCATAACTACAATATAAATAAAGGAAATAAGCATGTCCTTATTACGCTTAGACCGACTTCATTACTGTATTTTGATGAGTATGGGCTGTATTTCTAGTCCAATTGTATGGGCAGAAGACCTAAATTCAGACGTTGCCAAATTGCCTACTTTACATGTGGAAGCAACGCGTACCGATACCACTTACTTACAAACACCTGCTTCAGTTTTTCGAATAGATGCACCTCAAGCTGATAGCTCTTCACAAGTGAATTTAACTGAAGTTGTGAAAGGTATACCGAGCTTACAGATTCGTAATCGTGAAAATTATGCGCAAGATTTGCAGCTATCTATGCGTGGTTTTGGTGCACGTTCTACTTTTGGTGTCCGAGGTATTCGTTTATATGTGGATGGTATTCCCGCAACAATGCCAGATGGGCAAGGCCAAACGTCTAATATTGATTTAACTAGTCTCGATCATGTTGAAGTTCTAACAGGTCCTTTTTCCTCGCTATATGGAAACTCATCGGGCGGGACAATTTTAACGTCTACTAAAGAAGGGCAAGGGAAAGATTCAATTGAGCTGAGCTATTCGGGTGGTAGTCACGATAAAAGCCGAGCAGGATTAGTGCTACAAGGTGGAGCAAAGGGTGCTAATGAGCCAAGTTATATTATTAGTTCATCGTACTTCGATACTGATGGTTATCGAGAACATAGCGGTGCAGATAAAATCTTAAATAACGCCAAGCTCAGTTGGAACCTTGATGATGGTAGCAAAATCAACTGGGTGACTAACTATGTCAAAATCAATGCAGATGATCCACAGGGTTTAACACATGACCAGTGGAATGCGAACCCAAAGCAACAAGTGCCTTTTTTAAAGCAATTTAATGTCCGTAAAGACATTGAGCAAACCCAAACAGGGGTGACATGGTCTAAGCCAATTAATGATAAAAATGAACTCTATGCCATGGCATATTTAGGTAATCGACAAGTCACTCAGTATCAATCTATACCTAAATCGACACAAGATGCCAGTATCAATCATGCTGGTGGAGTGATTGATTTTGAACGTAATTATTATGGTGCTGATTTCCGTTGGACAGGTAAAGAACTATTGCCAAATACAACGGTGAGTTTGGGGGTTGCACTCGATGCGATGGATGAGGATCGTAAAGGCTTTGAAAACTTTAATTTAGTAAATGGTCAACCTTCTTATGGCGTCAAAGGTAAATTACGCCGTGATGAAGACAATACTTTGTGGAATATCGACCCATATTTACAAGCTTCATGGCAGTTCTTACCAACATGGCGTTTGGATACGGGTGTGCGCTATAGCAATGTGCATTACAAATCTAAAGATAACTATTTAAGTAATGGCGACGATAGTGGGAAGACCGATTACGATAAAGTTTTACCTTCTGCTGCTTTAAGCTGGCAAATTTTACCTGAACTCATGGCCTATGTAAGTTATGCCAAAGGGTTTGAAACACCAACCTTTACTGAAATGGCATATCAAACTGATACGACAAAAGCAGGTTTTAATTTTGACTTAAAACCATCGACCAGTGATACCTATGAAGCTGGTTTAAAATCACAAAACCAATTAGGTGATTTTACTTTGGCAGTTTTTCAAACTAAAACCAAAAATGACATTGTTTCAGCAGGAAGCTCAAACGGACGTTCTACCTTCCGTAACGCAGACAAAACTTTACGTGAAGGGGTAGAGTTTGCGTGGAACAAAAAGTTGTGGCGAGATTTAACAGCGACTGCAAGCTATGCCTATTTAGATGCAACTTTTGATGCTGATATTCCAGCTTTAGGAAATATTGCTCAAATTCCATCAGGAAATGCGATTCCAGGTATTGCTAAAAACCAAGCTTATGCCTCTTTGGCATGGCAGCCATCGCACGGTTTATATGGTGGTGTAGAAGTACAGTATATGGACAAAGTATACGTGAATGATACCAACAGTGACGCAGCACCGAGCTACAGTGTAACTTCAGCAAATATTGGTTATGCATGGGATTTAGGCGATTGGAAAGTCAAAAGCTTTGCTCGTGTAGATAACCTATTTGATAAAAACTATGCGGGTTCAGTGATTGTAAATGATGGTAATGATCGTTACTTTGAGCCTGCGGATGGGCGTAACTGGAGTGCAGGTTTACGTGTAATTAAACAATTCTAGGAATTTAAAATGGCAAAATTATTTGAAACGGTTAATTTTGATTCACTACAACTAATCAATAGAATTGTAATAGCCCCAATGTGCCAATATTCGGCAACCGATGAAGGAGAAATTACTTATTGGCATGAGCAGCAATGGGCAAATTACGCATTGTCAGGAGCTGGGCTATGTATTGTGGAAGCTACGGCTGTACAAGCGGAAGGTCGAATTAGTTATGCAGATCTTGGACTGTGGAATGACCAACAACGTGACCAGATCAAAACTTTATTGGGGAAAGTTAAAACACTTTCTCCTATGCCATTTGGAATTCAGTTAGCGCATGCTGGACGTAAAGCATCGACTGAAAAGCCTTGGTTGGGTAAAGGCCAAATTGCAAAAAATCAGCCACATGGTTGGCAAACGGTTGCCCCAAGTACAAGTACTTTTTCGGTTCATGATGCGGCGCCACATGCATTAACAATCGATGAAATTAAACAAGTTCAACAAGACTTTGCTGCTGCTGCAAAACGTGCAGTAGAAGCCGGCTTTGAGCTAATCGAAGTACATGCAGCACATGGTTACTTATTGCATCAGTTTTTATCGCCTATAGCGAATCAACGCACAGATGAATATGGTGGTTCTTTAGAAAACCGTATGCGTATGGCGCTTGAAGTACTTCAGGCAATTAAACTCGCGGTGCCTGAAGGCTATCCAGTAGGAGTACGTCTATCTGCAACTGACTGGATGGATGGTAATGAGCAGTGGGATATTGAATCTACAGTTGGTTTATCAAAAGCTTTAGAGCAGCTAGGAGCCGCTTATATTCATGTGTCTAGCGGTGGTTTACATGAACATCAAAATATTACCATTGGAGCGGGCTACCAAGTTCCGTTTGCCGAACAGGTTAAGAAGCATGTGTCTATTCCTGTGATTGCAGTAGGACTGATTACCGAGCCAGAACATGCTGAACAAATTTTAGAAACTCAGCAAGCTGATGCAATTGGCCTTGCTCGTGCTATGTTATATGACCCGCGTTGGCCGTGGCATGCAGCAGCTACATTGGGAGCAAAAGTTAAAATTGCACCTCAGTATTTGCGTTGTCAACCACATGGATTAAAACAGCTTTTTGATTCTTTTTAGTTGATCAGCGGGCAAATTAAGATTTGCCCGTTTTTATTTTCAGATGAGTGAGGGAACATTCTGTGGTTTTTCAGGTAATTTTACCAATTTTGATTTTATTGTTGATGGGGTACTGTAGTGTCCTCATTAAATTGGTAACAGCTGAGCAGATTAGGGCCCTGAGCGCATTTGTTATTAAAATTGCTCTTCCTGCATTTTTAATTCAGTCTTTAGCCAATAAAAACTTACAAGAGATTTGGCACCCATCTTATTTTATTGCTTATGGTGGCGGCTCTTTAATCTTGTTTTTTCTTGCTTTTATTATTTATCGAAAGCTTTTTAAAAATAGCCTAACCCATAGTGCAGTCATATCGATGGGTGCTTCTATGTCAAATACAGGATTTATGGGTACCGCTATTTTGACCATGCTCATGGGTAGTCATGCTGCAATCTATATATCTTTAACTTTAATTATTGAAAATTTATTAATCGTCGCTTTAATGCTCATTTTGGCTGAAGCAGGATTACATCAACAGCAACAGCTTTTTCCTTTGCTGAAAAAGACATTTATTAATTTACTTAAAAACCCTGTAATTATTGCAATTTTGGTTGGCATGAGCTGTATTTTACTCGGCATTCATCTGCCTTCAAAACTTGGGCAAGCTTTAGAACTGTTAGGAAAGACAGCCTCACCTTTAGCATTATTTGCTATTGGCGGCAGTTTGGTTGGTATAGGAATTACCGCCGTGAATTTACAAAGTATATTGTTAGCTGGGTTTAATGTCATTCTTATGCCAGCTGTGATTTTTGGATTGTTTCTTTTATTGCCAAATGTAAGTCGTGAAATGCTTTATGCAGGAACATTAATTGCAGCGCTGCCGATGCCAATTGCTTTTGGTATTTTTGGGCAAGCATACGGTTTAAATGAAAGGGCATTAACACCTTTAATGATAAGTACCATTATTGGTTTTATTGGAGTAAGTGGACTTATCGCTTTGTGGTGGTAAAAGAAAAGCCCCATACGGGGCTATTGTTTCTTTGCTATTTTTTAGGTGCAGGCTGTGTAGGGGCGGCTGCAGCTTGTTTATTCTTCTCAGCAATAATCTTTTCGACTGAAGCTAAAGATTCTCTAGCATTAGGAACATTTTGGTTAGCAAGTTCAGTAAAAATCTGTTTTGCTTGAGGCAAGTTCTGAGGAATAATATTGCCATTTGCCATCATAGTCGCTAAAGCCATAGATGCTGGTGCATAACCTTTTTGTGCAATTGCTTGTAAAGCTTCAATGCCTTGGCGTTTCATGAGAGGGTTTTTATTTTCAACTCCTTGGCTAATATCATAAAGTGCTTTGACTTGAATAGCAGGGTAGTTTCCTTTTCGAATTAAAGGCGCTAGCTTTTGTAAAGCAATTTGATGAGATTGTGGCTTTTTCTGAGCAAATAAAATGGTCGCAATTTTTACCGTTGCATCATCAGAGCCTTGAGCTGATGCTTTTTGCACATATTGGCTAAATTTATTACTATCTTTTGCAACTCCTAATTCACCATTTTCATAAATCTGTGCAAGTCTATAACTGGCCTGAGCATAACCTTTGTTTGAAGCGTCTTCATAATATTTTAGAGCTTTGGCATTATCTTTAGGGGTGCCTTGTCCCATTTGCGTCATATAGCCTAAGTTATAGATCGCTTGAGCATTGCCTGTCTGCGCAAGGCGCTGCACTTCTTGGAAAGCAGCAGGATAATTTTTTGCCGCATACAATTGTTCAGCCTGTTTAAAGACATCATTTTTTGCCACAGATGCTGTAGTGTCTGCCGCAAAGATTGATGAACTTGAAATGGCGATTAGGCTGGCGATGAGTAATTTTTTCATTTCTTTTTAACCTTTTACTTCGTAGCTACATCATTCCGTTGATGTATTGAATCAACTCAACTTCTCATCATAAATAGTGATGCATGAAAGTAAACAGCCGATTTGTATATAAAACGATGTCTATAAAGCAAACTGTGGAGAAAAATGATATGCCACTCTAGCTAAGAGAGTGGCATATAGACTTATTTAACTGACTTAAGTAATGCTTCAATTTGTTTTGCATCACTTGGTACACCTGAGATTCTTTGTCCATCTTGCAAGAACAGGGTTGGTGTTCCATCGATATTTAATTTTTGGCCTAAAGCGATATTCTTTTGAATTGGGCTTGAGCAACTTTTGCTATTCGTCGGCAATTTGCGATTAAGCATATAGTTGGTCCAAGCTTCAGACGGATTCTTTGAACACCAGATTTGATTTGCAACTTTCTCAGCATTTGGGTGCAAACTGGTCAGCGGATATAAGAATACATATACCGTTACGTTATCCACCCCAACCATGTTTTGTTCTAAGCGCTGACAGTAAGGGCAATCTGGGTCACTGAAAATATAAAGAGTACGCTCACCTTTACCTTTTACATATTTTATCGCCTGATTTAGGGGGAGGCTTTTGACATCAATTTTACCCAATTCGGCAATTCGTTCTTCTGTCATATTTTTTTGTTGTTTGATATCAACTAAATTGCCTACAAAAAAGTATTTAGCATCTTGATTGGTATAAACAATACGACCGCTTGTATACACTTCATAAATACCTTGCACAGGTGATTGATAAACACCTTTTACAGGTAAGTCTGGATAATTTGTCTTCAGATTTTGTTCAAGTGTTTTCACATCAGCATGAGCAGAACCGAAAAAAGCCAAACTCAACATGAGTGTAGCAAGTTTAGTTTTCATATTTTTTCTCTTAGATTTCAACCTAGATTATGATGGCATAGAAAAATTAAAAAATTGATGCCCTAATTAAATGAATTTATTAGAATTTTGTATCTATAAAAAAGCCCATAGAGTCTCCACGGGCTTTTTATTTACTAAATATAATTACTGTGGTCTAGCAACATCACCACTTAATGCTTCTGGCAAATCGAGGACTTGAAGACCGAGTTCAGCTAGAGCGGCTGGTTTCGCAACTACTAACGCAATATATCCGTCAGTGGTTTGAGTACTATTTACTACTTCAATATCGTTATTTAATTGAGTAGCTGGAGTAGGGGCTTCACCTGTACCTTGAACTAGATGCAACCAGTGTTTGGGTTTTGCTTTAAACCAAAGGCGCGCCACAATTTCTTGACCTAAGTAACAGCCTTTATCGTAATTGACGCCTTCACGTTGATGTAAACGTAATTCTTGTGGTTGGAACTCATGTTCGGTCGCTTGAGCAATCCATGCTTGCCCCGTCATGATGGCTTGTTTTTGCCATTCGGAAACATCAGTTTCTGTAGAGCTGAACTCAGTGTGACCATTTACAACTTTTGGAAACACAGCGCCTTGTTCACTTAAAGTCATTTTTGAAAATGCGCCATATTTTTTAATATGCTTGGCGAACTCTTCAGCTTGATCTTGAGTAACAACAATCTCAAAACTTTCAGCATTCAGCTTTTTCAGCCACAGGCCAAAGTGAATACGGCCTTTAAGATCACAAATGGCTGTATAGCGTGTTTCATTTTCAGCTAAACGCTCAGTATCGACAGTCACTTGACCTTGTAAAAACTTCTGTGCATCTACACCGTTTAATGCATAAGAGGAGAAAGCGAGCAGACTCATGATTAATCTCAAATTCAATATGTTTCATTATGATTGCTGACTATTTTGCTCCATTTTTACTAAAAAATCAGCCTTAGTTTTCGTAATTTAGTTTTTGTTTAAAATAAGCTAACTAGGTTAAAAAAACACCAAAAATATACGTTAAAACATTTTCTAAAGTTTAAGCTAGTAAACATTATTTCTATAACTTAAATGGAATTAAAAATAAGGAGAAGATCATGGCAACAGGTACAGTAAAATTACATCGCGTATTTAAAGCACCCGCTGAACGTGTTTATCGTGCATTTCTAGACCCAGATGCTTTAGTTAAGTGGATGGCTCCTCACGGTTTTACTGCGAAAGTTCATAGTTTTGATTCAAATGTAGGTGGATCATACAAAATGAGTTTTACTAACTTTTCGACAGGATCAACACATTCATTTGGCGGAACTTATGTTGAACTCATTCCAAATGAATTAATTCGTTATAACGACCAATTTGATGATGCAAATTTACCTGGTACGATGCAGGTGACTATTACATTAAAAAGTGTATTAGTAGGTACAGAGGTGCATATTACCCAAGAAGGAATACCGGAAGTTATTCCTGTAGAGGCATGTTATTTAGGATGGCAGGAGTCTTTGTCGTTATTAACACTGTTAGTAGAAGCCGAAATCCCAGATCAGTAATCGTCTTTTTAAATTTGGGCACCCTAAAGAAAAAAGTGAGTAGAGAACTACTCACTTTTTTCTTTTTAATTACGATTAAAAGAGAACAAAATATTAAATGTGTTGATGAGGCCTAAACAATAAGGCTGTCTAGTGAGAAAAAGAGATGGAAATACACATTAAAAGAATTTATGAACATGTAAGTGCCAATGATGGAAAACGAATATTAGTTGATCGGCTATGGAGTCGAGGGATAAGTAAAGAAAATGCCCATTTAGATTTATGGTTAAAAGAAATAGCCCCCTCAACTGAACTGCGTAAGTGGTTTCATGTAGAGTCCTTAGAGCATTGGAGTGAGTTCAAACAGCGCTATTTAAAAGAACTAGAATCAAACCCAGCAGTTAAAGAGTTACAAGACATTGTGTCCAAGCATAAAGTTACTCTTTTATATTCGGCAAAAGATGTGGAGCATAACCATGCGATTATTTTAAGAGACTATTTATTAGAGGAAGAGAAGAAATGAATATATAAATTTTTTTTTGGTAAAAGCCTTTTATTTAAAACTTTAAAAAATGAATCATATCTCGCATAATATACTTTTTGAGATTTTTTATGTCTTTACCAAATTGCCCAAAATGCCAATCAGAATATACCTATCAAGACGGCGACTTATTAATTTGTCCTGAATGCTCACATGAGTGGAAGGAAGGGGAAGCTTCAATTGCTGATGAACAAGAAGTGATTAAAGATGCAAATGGTAATGTCTTGGCAGATGGTGATAGTGTCACTGTGATTAAAGATTTAAAAATTAAAGGTTCATCTTCGGTTGTAAAAGTAGGAACAAAAGTAAAAACAATTCGTTTAGTTCCAGATGCAAGTGATGGCCATAATATTGATTGCAAAATTGATGGTATTGGTCAGATGAAATTAAAATCTGAATTTGTAAAAAAAGCTTAATTTGTTAATTTTAATTACATTTTGGTAGAGGTACTCATGTAGCCTCTACCATTTTAACTTTCAACATCCTTATAATTTTATTACGATAATGTATAAAAAGTAGTCTATTCAAAGTTACACACCTCATTTATATTGTCATCAATAACAAATAACTTTCGTCCAGAATAATAACGAAAGTCATACCCACATCAACAAAAAAACGAGGTTCATATGGCAGGATGGTACAAGATTTCTCAAGCGAGTGATGGACAATATCGCTTTGTACTTAAGGCTGGTAATGGCGAAATTATTTTAAATAGTGAGCTATATAAAGCAAAAGCGTCGGCAGTCAATGGTATTGAGTCAGTTCAAAAAAATAGTGGTGACGATGGGCGATATGACCGTTTAACTGCAAAAAATGGAAAACCTTACTTCAATTTAAAAGCAGCCAATCATCAAATTATTGGTACGAGTCAGTTCTACGCGAGCGAAGCATCACGCGACAAAGGGATTGAATCGGTTAAAACCAATGGATCTTCGACAACCATTAAAGATTTAACAGTTTAAATTAGACGTAAATTTTATAAGATAATAAAAAAACTGCTTCTTTTTAGAAGCAGTTTTTTTATTTGAGGAAGATAGTACAAAATTTAATATTATGGGGACGGCATGGATACCGCCCGTATGGCTGCGGTAACATGGACGTACCGTCAGTCACACAAATGGTTTTGTTACTTTTGCCGAAACAAAAGTAAGGTATTGCCTATATAAATAACATTTGTATGCCACTACCATTGGAGGCAATGACATACATGTAATTAACGCGCTAACTTAGCTACAAGTTCTTCTTTAGTTAAATTGCTCGCTTCAGCATCGCGGCGACCTTTATATTCAAACGTACCAGCATCAAGACCTTTTTCACCGATCACGATACGGTGTGGAATACCCATTAACTCAAGGTCAGAGAATTTAACGCCTGGACGTTCGTTACGGTCATCAAGTAATACATCAAAACCTTGAGCTTGAAGTTCTGCATAAAGTGCTTCAGCTGCTTCAAGAGTACGAGGTGATTTGTGTGCATTCATTGGAACAATTGCGATTTCAAAAGGAGCAATCGCTTGTGGCCAAATAATACCTTTGTCATCGTAGTTTTGTTCAATTGCAGCTGCAACTACACGTGTCACACCAATACCGTAACAACCCATTGTTACTGTAAATGGCTTACCATCTTCACCTAAAACTTTACAACCTAAAGCTTCAGAATACTTAGTACCAAGCTGGAAAATATGACCTACTTCAATACCGCGTTTAATTTGGATCGTGCCTTTACCATCTGGAGATGGGTCGCCTTCAACCACATTACGTAAATCAAAGACTTCAGTGATTTGCGCATCACGTTCCCAGTTTACGCCCACAGCGTGTTTGTCAGCTTCATTTGCACCAGCAACGAAGTCAGAAAGAACAGATGCAGCGCGATCAACAATAACAGTTAAGCCTTTTTCAACTAAACCTTGTGGACCTGTAAAGCCAGCTGTTAAACCAAATGCTTGAAGTTGCTCTTCAGTTGCAAATGTAAGAGGGGCAGCAACTAAAGGATGTTTCTCAGCTTTAATTTCATTCAGTTCGTGATCGCCACGTAAGAATAGGGCAACCACAGGAACATTGCCTTTTTCATCAGCAATACCTTGAACCAATAATGCTTTTACTGATTGTTTAGGATCAGCATTTAAGAACTGGCAAACATCATCAATTGTTTTTTGGTTTGGTGTTTCAACCAATTTAAATTCTTGTGCAGGTGCTGCACGCTCACCAACTAAAACTGCCTCAGCCATTTCAACGTTTGCTGCATAATCAGATTCAGTTGAAAATGCGATGTCATCTTCACCACTTGAAGCCAATACATGGAATTCATGTGAAGCTGAACCACCAATCGAGCCTGTGTCAGCTTGAACTGGACGGAAGTCTAAACCTAAGCGAGTAAAGATACGGCTATAAGTGTCGTACATCACGTCATAAGTTTCTTGTAATGATTCTTGAGTTGCATGGAAAGAATAAGCATCTTTCATAATGAACTCGCGTGAACGCATTACACCAAAACGTGGACGAATTTCATCACGGAATTTGGTTTGAATTTGATAGAAATTTACAGGAAGTTGTTTATAACTTTTTAGCTCGTTACGTGCTAAATCGGTAATTACTTCTTCATGTGTAGGACCAAGCACAAACGGGTTGTCGTGACGATCTTTGAAGCGTAATAATTCAGGGCCGTATTGTTCATAACGACCTGATTCTTCCCACAAGCTTGCGGGTTGGGTCACGGGCATGAACACTTCCATAGCACCTGAACGATTCATTTCTTCACGAACAATCGCATCAACTTTTTTAAGCACACGTGTTCCCATCGGCAGCCATGTATATAAACCAGATGCCAATTTACGAATCATCCCCGCACGTAACATGAGCTGATGTGAAATCACTTCAGCATCGTTTGGGGTTTCTCTCAACGTTGCAAATAAAAAGCGGCTTGCGCGCATGGAAAAAGTCCTAAAAAGTTAAGCGTTATAAAAACGCAGATTATACGATAGTCGCTGCATTATGACATGAATCGTCGAGTTTGACGCAGCAGAAAGTTTTTCAAGTCATCCAGATAAGTGAAAATGACGGGTACAACTACTAGTGTCAACAGGGTAGAGGTGATTACTCCACCAATAACAGCATGAGCCATTGGTGCACTTTGCTCTCCACCTTCACCCAAGCCTAGAGCTAATGGAACCATACCCATGACCATAGCACTTGTAGTCATTAAGATTGGGCGTAAACGGGTTTTACCCGCTTGTAAAATAGCATCATAACGACTTTCCCCATGTTCCATGGACTTTTTAATAAAGTCGATAAGTAAAATCGCGTTTTTGGTTACCAGCCCCATAAGCATAATGATGCCAATAATCGAAAATAGATTTAGGGTACTTCTAAACAAGAAGAGGGCAAGAAATACCCCAATCAATGACAGCGGCAAAGATGCCATAATCGCAGCTGGGTGAATAAAACTATTAAACTGAGAACCCAAAACAATATAAATAAATACAATGGAAAGCGTAATAGCAGTTAATGCATAACCTGCAGACTCGGCCATGTCGGCATTAGCTCCTTGGGTATTGAAGATATAACCAGCAGGCAACTTAAATGCTTTTTGCATTTTATCAATATCTTTACCGATATCTCCACTTGGGCGTCCAGATGTATTAGCTTGAATGAGTACTTCACGTTCAAGATCGCGTCGATTAATTTGTGACGCGCCGAGTTTTTCCTCAGTTGTTGCTACCGCACTCAATGGAACTAATATTGGTTGTCCATTTGCACCAGTTTTGTTTGAGTTGAGATATAGATTTTGGACGTCCTGAGGAAGCATGCGTTTGTCTTCATTTAACCGAATATTAACGTCATAGGTTTCGCCGTCACGGTCTTCCCACGTTGTGACATTATCGCCCGCAATTAAGGGACGAATCGCATTGGCAACTTGGGAAACAGACAAGCCTAAGTCACTTGCCAGTACACGATTAATATGAACACCTAAAGTTGGTTTTGGTTCTTTTAAAGAGCTTTCTAAATCGACTACACCTTTAATTTTGCCCATTTCAGTCATAAACCGATTTGAAATTTTTTGCAGCTCATTCAGGTCAGTTCCCTTAATGGAAATCATGATAGGTTTTTGACCACCAGAAACTGAATCTTGAGCAGCAGCAACGGAAGTAACATGAATGCCCGCTACGGTTTGCAAACGATCGCGGAACTCATTGTTGAGCGTTATTAAGTCTGAACTACGTTCTTGTTTTGGTTTTAAAGTCACTCCTAAGCCAGCATGGTTTTTCCCAGAGTTTATTGTGCTATTTGCAACCCCGTAAGTAGAAACAACATCGGGGAATTGCCTAATAATTTGATCGACTTGATGTAGTTTGGCTTGGGTATATTCCAAAGAGGAATCGACAGGAGTCTCGAACTGAATACGAATTTCGCCTTTATCAGGGACTGGTACAAATTCGGTTCCAATAAGCTTTGATAAACCTAAGGCCGCGACCAGTGAAGCAATCGCAATAATGATTGTAATAAAACGAAAGCGCAGAGCAAGCTTCAAAAGCTTTTCATAAATATGGGTAAGGCCATCTAATAATTTAGAAATACGATTAAAAAAACGTTGTAGTCGACTTTCTTTTTTCTTTACTGGGTCTTTCCAATGTGCTGAAAGCATTGGGTCGAGTGTAAAACTGATAAACATGGAAATAAGAACAGCTGTACTTACAGTTACCCCAAACTGGTAAAAGAAACGGCCAATTAAACCGCCCATGAAGGCAACAGGTAAAAATACTGCCACAATGGTAAGTGTGGTTGCGAGTACGGCTAAACCAATTTCTTTGGTGCCATCTAAAGCCGCGGTAACATGGTCTTTGCCAAGCTCTGTATGTCTAACTATGTTTTCTCGAACTACAATCGCGTCATCAATTAACAGACCAATACTCAGTGACAGGGCTAACAGCGTCATCATGTTAATACTGAAACCAAAAGCCCAAATGAAGGTTAATGTTCCCAGCAGGGTAATCGGTAAAGTTAAACCTGTAATGACTGTAGAACGGAAAGAACCTAAAAAGAGTAAAACAATTAAAACTGCTAAGCCTGCCCCTTCAAGAATGGTACGAACAACGTCTTTAATTGAAGCGCGAATACCTTTGGAGCTGTCTGCCACGACTTTATAATTTAAACCCGCAGGCATTTGAGCTTTTAGCTTCTCTAACGTTTGGTAAGTTTTATCGACGACTTGAATTACATTGGCATCTGAACTTTTTAAAATGTCGACTGAGACAGCCGTTCTTCCATTATAAAAAGCACTGGATTGCAGTTCGGCTTGAGTATCTTCAACAGTTGCTACTTGTTTTAAAAAAATAGGGGAACCATTTTTATTGGCAATAACCAAATCACCAAAACCAAAAGGATGAATAACTTTTGATTGAATCTGTACAACGAGTTCAGAATTCTTTTGCTGTAAAGTTCCCGCAGGGACTTCTATATTTTCATTTTTCAGTGTGTTAATAACCTGATCAATGCCAATACCGTAGCTTTGCAATTGTTCAGGATGGATTTTTATACGAATTTGACGTTTAGCATCGCCAAGTAGATTGACATTACCTACACCAGAAACGGTTTTAAGCTGAGGCACAATTTTTTTGTCTACGTATGAACTTAATTGAGCCAAGCTCATCGTATTCGACTCAAACAACACCGACATAATTGGGCTAGATGAAGGATCGTATCGTTGCACAATCGGCGTATCAATTTCATCACGAAATTGAGCGATAACTGGAGCAATTTTGTCGCGCACATCTTGTGCTGCAATTGCAGAAGAGGTATCAAGATTAAACTCGGCAATCACCATCGAAGACCCTTCACTTGAACGTGAAGTAATTTGTTTAATGCCTGAAATCGTGTTGATTTGGTCTTCGAGTTTTTTGGTAATATCTGACTCAACCGCTTCAGGTGAGGCACCAGCATATTGCGTGGTAACGACTACGAATGGGAAATCTATATTAGGAAACTCTTCAACCGTCATGCGTTTCCAAGAGGCTAACCCGAGTACCATTAAGCACAGCATCATCATAATGGTAAAAACGGGGTACTTCACACTGATTCGGGTAAACCACATAAGCTATTTGCTACCTTATTTATTTTTTTCGGCTGTAAGCGTTACTTTTTTATTAATGTCTGAGTCTTCAAACTGGATACGACTTACCTGATCTGTACTTTGTAAACCTTGTACCAACGCGATGTTTTCGTTGTAACGTTGCTCAACTACTCGAATTTTGACCTTTTGAATGGTTTGATTACGTATTACCCATACAAAAGGATCTTGTTGCAGATTTTGAATACTATCTAAAGGAATGGTTTGTCCTTGATTGCGATCATTTTGCAAAATAATGCCATTAATAAATGCGCCGATACTGAGTGAATCAATCGCTTCTTTAGGAGCTGCAAAGAATTCAATTTGTCGACTATCTTGGTCTGCTACAGGTGAGACCCGAGTCAGTATGGCATGTAATTGTTTTGAATTTCCCTGAATCTGATATTGAATAGAGCTACCCACTTTTAGTGCAGATTGTTGCTCAATAGGTAGCTTCGCTTGTATTTCTAATTCATCAGGATTAACGATTTCAAATAATGTTTGTCCAACCGATACAGTTTGTCCCGGTTCAACTTGTCGTTTAGTAATAACACCTGAAATAGGGCTCGTAATAATGCCATCTCGGTTAGCTTTTTTAGCAATATCAACATTCGCTTGCTGGGCTCTAACACTTTCAAGTTGACCCTTATAATCTACTTGACTCTGTTCAAACTCTACACGGGCAATAAAGCCTTGATTGAGTAATCTTTGTTTTCGATTCATCAAATTACGTGCAAGCTCTGCTTGTGCCTGAGCAGAAGCAAGATTAGCCTCAGCTTGAGCTAAACGTGCAGCATTATCTTGATTATTTAATCTGACTAATACTTGGCCTTTTTGTACTTTTTGACCTACATTTGCATTAACGGATGTTGCTGTCGCACTGACTTGAGCTTGAATAGAACTTTGTTGTACTGCACGAATAGTTCCTGTAAAAGAGGTCTGAGTAGCTACGGAGCCTTCTTTTATGGAAATTAAATCTTGAGGGATAAGTTCAATTTTTTTAGGTTCAGATGCTGTTGTTTTTGGTGCTTCTTGCTGATGACATGCAGCTAAAATCAAACTCAGGCTAATTAAGCTTAATTTAAAAAAAGTAGAAGGGGTAAGATGCGTTGTGCGCATACAGCATCATCCTGTAGTTCAAATTTTATTTTGCCCCTATTCTTGATAAAGCTGTGCGCTTATTCAAGCTTTTTTAAACGTTCGATAATATTTTCATACTCATTGTTGGTGTGATTATAATTTTTTGAAAGTAATTCAAGTGTTTGTTTAACCTTGAGAATATTGGTTAGATTGTTTTCAATCAATGCTTTAAGCCTCTCAGGAACTTTTTCACCTTTACGAAAATATTCCATTTCCTGACGTTTAAATAAAATTTTATCTTGTTGCAAGTGGTTGAGTTGTTCTTGCTGATAATTCATTTGTTTTTTAATTGCTAATAGAGCTTGGTCCCTTTTAATCACAGCAGTTTTACTATTGCTATATGCCTTTTTTAATTTGTTATCTTCTTCTCTGTATCGGGCTGATAATGCGCGTTGTGACGATTGATTTAGATCAGTCTCTGAATTATAGGGATGACTTCTTTTTATCACCTGCATATTTTGGTCGAGTGCTTCATAACCATGACGGATATGTGCAGGCGTTACGGATGTACTGATATTAGCAATCCCATGTTGGTCATAATAGCGATACCAAACAGCTTTAGGGGCATCATTTGCGGCAAACGTTGGGGAAGAGAAAAACAGTGCTCCACAAGAAGCAATGCCTATAAATATAGACAAGCAGTTCCTATAAAAGGCGTATTTCACCCGCTTATTCATAAAATTCCCCAAAAAAAGAAAGCTAAGCCACTTATTTTTAAATAGTTAATCTTAAATATATTAGTTATTATTTAACTGAATAAAAATATTAATATTATAAAAAAAATGATAATTTTTTCGAAAGTGTGATGAGGTTAAAAGTTATTGTTTATAAATGAGAAAGTAGACAAAAACCTTTCATTGAAAATAGAAGTATAGATATGTTAAAAATGCGTATAAATCTGTAAAAACAAATTTAAGTTAAATTGCATTTATATTTTATGTTATGGGGATGGAAGATTAAATGGAAGATGCGTTCCAAAATCTGAAAGTAATGGTTATTGATGACTCAAAAACTATTCGCCGTACAGCAGAAACATTATTGCAACGAGAAGGTTGTGAAGTGATTACTGCTGTCGATGGATTTGAAGCTTTATCTAAAATTGCTGAAGCGAATCCGGATATCGTTTTTGTAGATATCATGATGCCTCGTTTAGACGGTTATCAAACTTGTGCTCTGATTAAGAACTCTCAAAATTATCAGAACATTCCCGTTATCATGCTCTCAAGTAAAGATGGTCTATTTGATCAGGCAAAAGGGCGTGTGGTAGGTTCAGATGAATACTTGACGAAACCATTTAGCAAAGATGAATTGCTAAATGCGATTCGTAATCATGTAAGTTCATAATTAAGTAATTTAAGGGCAAAGAAATGGCACGTATTCTTATTGTTGATGACTCACCAACAGAAACTTATCGTTTTAGAGAGATCTTAACCAAGCATGGTTATGATGTACTTGAAGCATCTAATGGTGCGGATGGTGTAACTTTGGCAAAAGCAGAACAGCCTGATTTAGTGTTAATGGATGTTGTAATGCCTGGTGTAAATGGCTTTCAAGCAACACGTCAGATTACTCGTGATGAAGACACTAAGCATATTCCGGTGGTTATTGTGAGTACTAAAGATCAGGCAACTGACCGAGTATGGGGCAAACGTCAAGGCGCGCTTGATTACTTAATTAAGCCGATTGAAGAAAAGCAATTGATTGATGTAATTAAACAATTTCTAAATTAACTCATCCATCCATAAAAACATAAACGGCGGGTCTAAGCCCGTCTTATAGGATCGAGTATGGCCGCGAACGGATTTATCGAGTTACTTCGTTTATCTAAACGAGGTAATAAGAATTACGCTTCAGTCCAAAATGAAGCAGAGCGATGGTCAGGAATTGCTTTTGAAATGAGAGGGCAATACTTCGTCGCACCACTTGGGGAAGTGTCAGAAGTTATCTATCCACCAAAATATACACCTGTTCCAAATACCCAAAGTTGGGTAAAAGGATTGGCAAACATTCGGGGAAGGTTACTTTCGGTTTCAGACTTGGCACATTTTATTTCAGGGCAACGAAGTGCATTTTCGGCTGCCCAAAAAGTGTTATGTATTAGCCATCAAGATCAGTATGTGGGGCTGGTTGTTGATCAGGTTTTGGGGATCCAACACTTTAATAAAAAAAGCTTTTTTTCTCAAAGTTTAAACTTGGAGGAAAATTTAAAAGAATATTGTCAGGGGTATTTTCACCAGCATAATCAGCACTGGCACGTCTTTTTATTTAGTCGACTATTGCAAAACCCACATTACATGAATGCATCGACAAAATTTATAAACTAATTTTTATGCTGTTAATAAACAGTATATTTTTCTGGGGAGAAGCTGTATGGGCTTTAAACTTAAAAAGAAAAGTGGCAATCGTAGTGTAAACGAAAAATCGAATGTCAACTTTGTTGCGAAAATCCAGTCACAAATTGAGCAATATGCCAGTTTATTTGGGGAAAGTAAAAAGTCCAAGCCTATCCTTTATGTAGCATCTGTATGTTTAGTAGTAGCTTCAACTTCGCTTGCTTATTTATTCTATAGTGTACCTCGCCATAACGAATTAACACGTAGTATGGGTGAGCTGCGCTTATTATCACAAACCATTTCTAGACAGGCTACGGAAGCAACAGCTTCTGGATCACCTGAAGCGATGAAAGAGTTGGTTGCATCGCGTCAACTTTTTGCCAAAAATATAAAAAATGTCGAAGACATTTATGGTACATCTTCAAAAGAATACAAAAAAGTAGCTAGCCTGTGGAAATCTTTGGCTTATGACATTGATTTGATCTCGTCACAACAGGACGTAATTAACCAGTTATATAATATGAATATCTCGATTAGTGACTCTATTCCTGAGATTCAAGCTGAATATAACTTGATGGTTGATAAGATGGTTCGTGAAAAAGTATCAAGTAATCAGGTCGTGGTTGCTAAAAACCAGGTATTTATTGCGGAACGTATTCTACGATCTATTAACTCCGTTTTCGTTGGTACAGAGAACTCTGAGAACTCAGCGCATGACTTTAGTGTCGATATCGAGACTTTTGGTGTGTACTTAGATGCGCAGCTAAACGGAAATGCTGAATTAGGCGTAGCTAAAGTTGATTCTCCTGAAGTGCGTGAATCTTTGGAAGGTATTAAAACTGAGTACGATAAAGTTTTAAAATCTGCCGCGACATCAGTTCTTAAACATACCAACCAGATCGTAAACGTTCGTCAATCATCTAGTGAGATCTTCTCTCAATCTGATGCAATGTTAAACGCATTAGGCGATCTTTCAGATCAAACACAATACGGTTGGCAGGCTTTTGCATTAGTTGCATTGCTTACATTATCGCTTCTTGGCTTAATTGGTTCTGTCTTAAAACTTTTATCACTTCGTAGTAAAGCAGATAAGCAGCGTGTAGCGACATTACAAGAAGAATATGATCGTAACCAGAATGCGATTTTACGTTTACTCGATGAAATTGCCGATCTTGCAGATGGTGACTTGCGTTCATATGCAACGGTATCTGAAGACTTTACTGGTGCGATTGCCGATTCGATTAACTTTGCGATTGACCAATTACGTGACCTCGTATCTCGAATTCACGAAACTTCTCAAGAAGTTGCTCGTTATACACAAGATACTCAGAGCATTACTAACCAGTTAGCAGAAGCATCTGAGCACCAAGCACAAGAAATTGCGGGTGCATCAACTGCAATGAACGAAATGGCATTGTCTATTGACCAAGTATCTGCCAACGCTTCTGAATCTGCCAATGTAGCACAACGTTCGGTATCTATTGCATCTAATGGTGCACAAGTCGTAAACCGTTCTATTGAGGGTATGGATACCATTCGTGAACAGATTCAGGAAACTTCAAAACGTATTAAACGTTTGGGTGAGTCTTCACAAGAAATTGGTAACATCGTATCGCTTATTAACGATATTGCAGACCAAACAAACATTCTTGCATTAAATGCAGCAATTCAAGCATCTATGGCTGGTGAAGCAGGTCGTGGTTTCGCCGTGGTTGCCGATGAAGTCCAACGTCTTGCAGAACGTTCTGCTTCAGCAACTAAACAGATTGAAACGCTTGTTAAAACGATTCAAACGGATACCAACGAAGCCGTAATCTCGATGGAACAAACGACAACTGAGGTTGTACGTGGTGCTAACTTGGCGAAAGATGCGGGTATTGCACTTGATGAAATTCAAAAAGTATCGGGTGACTTGGCAAACTTAATTGCTAGCATTTCTGATGCTGCAAAACTTCAGTCAGCATCTGCGAGTCATATTGCCGCAACCATGACAGTCGTACAAGAAATTACTTCACAAACAACAACAGCAACCTTCGATACTGCTCGTTCTGTATCTGAATTGGCGAACATGTCAGAGTCATTACGTGAGTCAGTAACGGACTTTAAATTACCTGACTAAATTGGGGGATGAGAATAGCTATTCTTATAATAGCTATTCTTTTAAAAGTATGAGCAGCGCCAGACAAATATTGGGGAAATAGCTATTTTTCTGGTGTTGACTCTGTAGTTTTCCCCACTCAGGGGGTAAGCAAAAGAAGCCTTTGCTATGAAAGAAATATTAAAAACTTTAACTGAAGCAATGATGCTACCTGAAGATAGCTATTCTGAACAAGATGCTGAGTTTCTTGAGATTTTTGTCGAAGAAATTGATGAAATTTTTGTTGATTTGCAGCCATTGTTGAATGAATGGATGCAGTCTGCAAATACTGCTACGCTCACTGAAATTCGCCGCCATTTTCATACCTTAAAAGGTTCTGGAAGAATGATTGGTGCTAAATCTTCAGCTGAGCTTGCTTGGACAGTTGAAGATACGCTCAATCGAGTAATCAATCAAAGCCTTAAGCTGACTCCAGCTATTCAGGGCTATGTTCAGTTAGTGTTTAAGTTCTATTTCCTTAAATTAGTAGATAACTTTAAGCAAAAACGAGCACATGCAGTAGATTTTAGACCGCTTATTTTATTAGGCCAACAACTACAACAACAGCAAAGTTTAGAACCTGCTTTAGAAGAGCTTTTACAACTTTCAAATACGCTTACTGCCGAAACAATCACTGGGCTTGAGCTAGACTATATTGAGCAAGATTTATTGGCTGAGCCAATTGTTGAAGATGTACATACTGAAATTGAAATAAATCTAAATGAAACTTTAGCCTTGTTTATGGAAGAGGCGGAAGAGCATTTAGCTACAATTCACCAGTTCTTAGATCAAGAGCTACACCAGTATGAGAGCTATAATGCTTTAATACGCGCGCTGCATACTTTACGTGGTAGTTCTGCAATGGCACAGGTCGAAACAATTTTTGACGCCAGTACCAAAGTTGAGCACTTATTTAAAATACTATTGCAAGAAGAGCTTTCTTCTAACTCAGATGAGATTTTATTATTACAAGAATATCGTGAGTTTATTGGCGAGAGCTTAGAACTGCTATCTAGCAATAGTTCAAGTGAACAGCTTGAAGCGAGATTGGCGCAGTTTAATCAGTCATGGGATGTCTACGTGGAGCAACATGGTGATCGAACTGATCCATTAATGCCTTCACATGGTTTGGTGTCGCAATTATTGCTGCTAGATGTTTCTGAGTTACTAGATGCAGAATTAGATTTTGAGAAAGGAATTCGTAACGAGTTTCCTGGTTATCTTGAACGTCTAAGTGAACAGGCTGATCTGTTGCTACAGCATACTCACTCTCAAGCAATGCTTGGTTTGCATGAATATACGAGCCAATTGAAAGACAGCTATAATGTATTGCTTGATAAACCTGTCTTGTTGCAATCAGACTATATTTTTGAAATTTATCAGAAAGCGCATCAACAACTTATTCAATTGTTCGATGCTTTAGCTGCTGGTCAGCGAGTCGGTATTGTTAAGCAACATCAAAGTATTCTAGAAGAATTAAAACTTTATACGTTACATACGCCGAGTATTCAAAACGATTTACCTCAGCAGAATTTTACTTTTGATGAGCCACTATTCAATACTGAACTAGAACCAGAAGTTATTACGGTAGAGAATTTATCAGATTCCGCCGACTGGACCGTATTAAGCCAGAGTGTACAGCAAGATCGTCAGTATATTTCATCTGTACAGGTAAATCGAAACTTTGATCCTGACCTTTTGGACATTTTCCTTGAAGAAGCTGATGAGCTACTTGAGGGGATTGATACTGATCTCAATATATGGGTAGGTGAGCAAGAAAACTTTGCAGCTTTGAACAACTTAATGCGCTATTTGCATACCTTGAAAGGGGGAGCAAATATGGTTCAGGCGACTTATATCGGTTCGATTACCCATGAATTAGAAAGCATATATGAACGTTTAATTCAAAAGCAGTTAATTGCAACCTCACCTCTAATTGATTTTATTCGTTTGATTCAAGATGACTTGGCCGATCGTCTACAAATCATGCGTGAAAAACAGCTAGATTATGCGGCTCCTTACACAATTAATGCGTTAAAACAAGCGGGTAAAAACTCTAACTTCCAACCTGTGCCTGAGGTTGAAGTATTTGATACTGAAAGTGAGATATTCTCTGAACAAGAGGTGGTGTCTCAAGTATTAATAAATGAGATACCAGCGGAAACAGAAGTTGTTGTTGACGAATTAGAAGCTCATCACGATCAAGTATTTGATACCGTTGTTACTGAATTGGCTACGCCAGTTGAACTAATAACATCAGTTGAATCTTTGCAACAGAATGAAGCTGTAGTTGACGAAGAAGATATTACCGTTGTTGTTGAGCAGACATTCCTCGAAGAAGCTGCTGAATTGTTAGAAATGGCTGATGTGCTATTGAAACAATGGTTTGATCAGCGTACGAACCGTAGTATCTTGCTTCAGTTACAAAGAGCCGTGCACAGTTTGAAGGGGGGTGCACGCATGGTCGGTTTAGAGGCCGTGTATGCAATTGCTTATCAACTGGAAAATACTTTTGAACAGTTTGCACTGCATCACTTCAACTCGAATATTTATGACCATCTGCTCGAAAGTGCAATTGCATGGCTAAAAGATGCAATTTTCAAGCACAACTATCAGCATTTCGATGGACTACAACAAAGTTTAGAAAATATTCAATTCTTTGAAACGAATATCCAAATTCCAGCGAAGTTAACGAAAGCTGATTTGTTTAGCTCAGAACCTGTGATGACCTTTATACAAGGTGATGGTACCGAACCACCACCAATGATGGGAGTATGGGAGCAGACAGAACGTCTGGATCAAAATAATGAAATGATCCGAGTTTCAGCAGACTTAATCGAGAAGATGATTGATTTATCTGGTGAAAATTCGATTAACCGTTCGCGAATTGAAATGGATCTAAGTCAGTTTGGTCATACATTGGTTGAAATGGAATTGGCTATTCAACGACTTGCCGATCAGTTACGTCGAATGGAAGGCGAATTAGAAACACAAATTATTGCCAAACATGGTATTGAGCATTCTCGTTATACCGACTTTGACCCTTTAGAGATGGACCAATATTCATCTTTAAATCAGTTATCGAAATCTCTTGCTGAATCTGCATCGGACTTAGTCGACTTTAAAAATACGTTGTCTCACAAGATCAGAGATACAGAAAGTCTGCTTTTACAACAGTCACGAATTCAGGCAGAAATTCAAGAAGGTTTGATGCGAACACGATTAGTTCCATTTTCACGGTTACTACCACGTTTACAGCGAATTGTTCGTCAGACCTCTACTGCATTAAACAGACCTGCTGAGCTTTTTGTAAATAATACTGAAGGTGAACTAGACCGTAATATTTTAGAGCGCTTGGTAACACCGCTTGAGCATATGCTCAGAAACGCAATTGACCATGGCTTAGAAGACAGAACACAACGTCAGCAAGCTAATAAACCTGAAGCTGGACGTATTGAACTCAATATTCAACGTCAAGGTACAGATGTGGTCGTTGTCTTTAGCGATGATGGACAAGGTATTGATGTAGAAAAAGTACGTCAAAAAGCACTGCTTGCGGGTCTGATCAAACCGGAACAGCACTTGGAACACCAAGATATTTTACAACTGATTTTCCATCCAGGTTTAAGTACCGCAGATCAGATTACTCAAATCTCTGGGCGTGGTGTTGGACTCGATGTTGTACAAAGCGACATTAAGGCTCTAGGTGGACATGTTAGCGTAGACTCTGTTTATGGTAAGGGAACGACATTTACTATTCGTGTACCGACTACGGTAGCTGTAAGTGATGCCTTAATGGTGAAAGTGGCAGATCAGCAATTTGCGATTCCACTTGCTCAAATCGATCGAATTGTTCGAGTTTCGCCAGCTTCTTTAGAGCAGTATTTTGAAAGCCCTAAAGAACTATTCGAGTATGAAAATAAACGTTATCCATTACGTTATCTTTCAGAATTTGTGGGTAATCAACCAATGCCGCGTCTAAATGGCATGATGTATTCATTACCTGTCTTAATGATTAAAGCCAACAACGGTCAAACTGTAGCTTTACTTGTTGACCAGTTAATTGGTTCTCGAGCACAAATTGTAGTGAAACCAATTGGCCAACAGTTCGCTAGCATTGGAGCAATTGCAGGTGCGACTATTTTAGGTGATGGACAAGTTTGCTTAATTTTAGACGGACAAAATATTGCGCGACAAATTCAGTCTACTCCGCGTCACAAACAGCTTAGTGAAGCAGTATATAGACAACGAGAATCTGACGAGCGCCGTCTCGTTATGATTGTCGATGACTCGGTAACTGTACGTAAGGTAACGTCTCGATTACTTGAACGCCAAGGCTACGATGTTGTTACGGCTAAAGATGGTGTGGATGCCATAGAGCAGCTAGAAAATATTAAGCCAGATCTAATGCTACTTGATATTGAAATGCCGCGTATGGATGGTTTCGAAGTACTGAATCTTGTACGACATCATGATATGCATCAATACATGCCAATTATTATGATTACGTCCCGAACAGGTGAAAAACATCGAGAACGAGCATTCTCATTAGGCGTAAGTCAATATATGGGTAAACCTTTCCAAGAGGAAGAATTACTAGAGAATATCGATGCTTTACTTGTAGCGTTTGAAAGTGAGGTCAAATCATGAAAGGTAGTGTAAATACATCTCTGATTGGTAATATGGACCAGCAAGAGCTACAGCATCTTATTACGGTTTCAACTGGTTTTATTGATGCCTATATCATTGAATGTAATGATCAGGTACCTATGCTGTTGCCACAAAATATTGTCTTATCGGCCATGGACGTAAGAAATGGCGTAAAACATATTGAGTGGCATGATGTAAAGCTACCTATCTACTCAGTTCATAACACAACCGATCAATATGCTGTAGCCTTGGTAATTGAAGGGGAAGATATCAGCCAACGGTTTGCATTAATGTGTAAAACTATGCCTCTTTCTGTTCGTTTACGTATTTCAGAAATTGTCGATGAAATAGATGAACACCAAGAAGCTAAACAGCATCCAACAGTATTTAAATATGTGCGAATGCAAGATCGACGCTACCATATTCCGAACCTAGAATATATTGAAAAAACTTTAGGTTTATAAAGTAAAAAGGAACTCAAATGAGTTCCTTTTTTTATGATGACTCAGTTAGCTTGTAAGTTCATAAAATACAGCTAAAGATTTTAAGCTTTAACTAACTTTGCAAATAAGTGATGAATGTAAAAAATAAGCTAAATCAATTGCATGAAATATTATATTTAAATACAATATATTTTTTAATATAAAATGATAAATATATTGACTATGGATATTGCTGCAATTAAAACCTTCATACAAAAAAATAAAGTACGACATCTATCAAATAAGGTTCTACATACTCATCCTTCACCTAAAATGTGGAAAACAGATTTAAATGAAGAAGAAAATAATCACTTACTACTACATACAGATGCTCAATATAAGTCCATAAATTTATACTTAGGTATTCCATATTGTATTCCTACTGATCCTCCCCATTGTGGATTTTGTCTTTTCCCTACACAAGATTATAAAGGTAAGAGGGAGATGGACTATTATCTGGATTTTTTAAGCAAGGAAGCGCATTTATATAAAGAGTTTTATCAGGGAGCTAAGCTTGAAAGTTTATATGTAGGAGGAGGCACACCTAATTTACTTCAGCCTAATGATTATATGAAACTGACTAAAGTTGTATCTTCTCTTTTTCCAGATGTTGGAATAACTAAACCTATAGAAATGACATTAGAAGGTATTCCTCAACTTTTCAATGAAGATAAAATAAGAGCAATTAAGGATGCTGGTTTTAATCGTGTCAGTATGGGAGTGCAACAGGTTAATGATGAACTAATTGCTACAAGTGGCAGAAAACAAACAAGAAAACAGGTTTTTGATGCAATTGAGCTATTTCATAAATACTCTTTATCTTGTAACGTCGATTTGACCTATGGTTGGCCAAATCAAACAGTTGAGGCAATGCTAGGAGACTTGGAAAGTATTGTTCAATCAGGAATAAAACATATTACTCATTATGAGCTTAATATCGCTGGCCGTTCTGACTTTGCGACAAAACAAAAGCAAAATACGCCATCTATTGAGAAGAAAATTGAAATGTATAACATTGCAAAACAATTTTTAATTAGCAGAGGCTATAAACAAAAAACAGTATATGATTGGGAAAAAGAAGATAATAACCTATTAATTTCAGAGAAATATTTATATGAAGATAATCTCAGAGATTGTTTAGATGCAAACGGCCAAAGTAAAATGACCACAATGAGTGGGATAGGTTATGCAGCCGTTAATATGAGATTGCAACCAAACTCATCAAGCATTAAATCTGTCTCAGCAATGAACCATCGAAATCTAACCGAATACTACAATGCAATATCATTGAATAAACTTCCTGTTGAACGCATGTTTATTCATGATACTGAAGACGTAAAGTTAATTTGGATATTTCAAGCATTGCAAGAAATGAAAATTAGCACTAAAAAGTACGAGAAAATTTTTAACAGTGATATTAAACTTGATTATAAGCTTATTTGGGATGCATTAGTTGAAGAAGGCTGGGTAGAGTACGGTGATGAATATATTAAACTGATTAATGAGGGAGAGTTTTATACTCCGCTTATTCAGTCATTATTAAGTCAACCGAGAATAAAATCATTGCAACAGTAGAAAAATAAATGTCAATTCATAAAGAGCTGCATATTTTAAAAACGGATGATGATTGTGAATTTGCCTTATGGGAAATTTATAAAAAAGATAATCCTATGTTGAAGAAGCAAGCCATTTTTTTATCTCATGGGGCATTTTCAGATAAAACTGTTTGTATGGGTATTGCAGATTATTTGGCAAGAGAAGGCTATATCTGCTTTATTTTAGAATGGCGGGGGCATGGTACTAGTCCCAAAACAGATCTTCCCTTCAATTTTGAAACCGTTGCATTATATGAATACAAGGCAGCATTTCACTATATTCATGATCATTTTAATATAACTTCTTTACACTGCGTAACGCATAGTGGTGGAGGTTTATGCTTAACAATGTTCTTGATTAACTATCCAGAATATTTGAAAAATATTAAAAGTATTACTTTGGTTGCTTGCCAAGCATTTGGCGCTATAAATAACTCATTTGATTTTATTAGATTGTTTTCTGCAAAACTAGTAACTAAAGGTCTAGGTCAGATTCCTGCTAATAAATTTAAGCTAGGTCGTTTAAATGAAACCTATTATACGATGCGGCCTTGGTTTAATTGGAATTTAAAGCAAAATTTTATTAGTGAATTTAAAAATATTGATTATAAAGAATTTATGAGTTCTATTAGAGTTCCAATATACTCTATCTCTGGGAGTGGTGATAAATTTATTGCCCCTGTTAAAGGTTGTTATAAATATTTAAAAGCCTTTGAAAATGAAAACAATGTATTCTGTGAGTTTGGCTATGCTAATAATAACTTGGAAAATTATTCTCATAGTCGAATTGCACTGAGTCAAAATGCGGCTAAGGAGGTTTGGCCAACTATATTGCAGTGGATAGATAAGCATTCAAAAGAGGTTCTATAACAATTCTAAAATCATCTCTCTGATTTAACAAATAAAAATCTTATTTCATTATCTTTCAAACAGAATAATGAAAACTGCAAATAATAAAAAGCACCCTAATATAGGTGCTTTTTATATAGATCACTTTTTTAATATTTTAAGCTAGTAAATTTTCTAAAATTTGCTCATAAATATCTGTTAAAGGATCAAGATCGTGTACATCTACATGTTCATTAATTTGATGAATAGTAGCGTTAAGAACACCCAGTTCTAAAACTTGTGCGCCTGTTGGAGCAATGAAACGCCCGTCAGATGTACCACCACTAGTAGATAGCTCAGTCTCAGTACCAGTTACATTTAAAATAGCAGTTTGAGCAGCGTTAACTAATTCACCTACTGGAGTTAAAAATGGTAGGCCAGATAAATTCCAGTCAATCTCATATTGCAAACCATGCTTATCTAAAATTTCATGCACACGTTGCTTAAGCTGTTCAGCTGTAACTTCTGTTGAGTAACGGAAGTTGAAAGTCACTTCTAAAGTACCCGGAATAACGTTAGTTGCACCAGTGCCTGAGTGAATATTTGAAATTTGGAATGAAGTTGCAGGAAAGTATTCATTTCCATTGTCCCAAACAGTTTGGCATAACTCTGCTAAGGGCGCTGAAGCTTCATGAATTGGGTTACGCGCTAGGTGAGGATACGCCACATGACCTTGTTTACCATGAACGTGCAATACGCCATTTAAGGAACCTCGGCGGCCGTTCTTAACAATATCACCTAATTTACTTGTACTTGATGGCTCACCAACCAAACACCAAGTAATTTTTTCATCGCGCTTTTCAAGCGTTTCAATAACTTTAACTGTACCGTTAACAGCAGGGCCTTCTTCATCTGAAGTAATTAAAAAAGCAATTGAACCTTTATGGTCTGGATGCTTTGCTACAAACCGTTCAGATGCAACCACCATTGCAGCCAAGGCAGTTTTCATATCAGCTGAACCACGGCCATATAATTTGCCATCACGAATTTCTGGTGCAAATGGGTCTGAATTCCATGCTTCTAAACGACCTGTTGGAACAACATCGGTATGTCCAGCAAAACAAAATACAGGGCCTTCAGTTCCACGACGAGCCCATAAATTATCAACATCCCCAAAACGCATTGGTTCAATATGAAAGCCAGCTTTCGCTAGGCGATCAGCCATAATGGTTTGGCAAGTATGGTCAATAGGAGTAACAGAAGGCTGTTGTAAAAGTTCTAAGCTAAGCGAGAGAGTGTCTGAGTGGTTCATACCGGAAATTGCATGCTGAGTAGGGGAAATATAGTCCGATATAATAGGCGAATCTCTGAAGGTTGGGTATTTAAAAATAAAAAAACCTTATCGAAGCGATAAGGTTTTTCGAAGCTGTGCATAACTTACATTTTATTCTCAGTTTTTTGTGCGGTATTACTTACAGCATCACCAGCTTTAGAGACATCTTTACCAAAACCCTTGAACGTATTACAGCCAGTTAATACAAATGCAATCATTACAGACGCGACTAAAACTTTTTTCATCATTTTCTCCGTTTAAATTTAATAATGAAGTAAATTTAGATTAAAAAACAAACGTAAAAAGAAACATGACTATTTAATAGTAAAAACGTTATAAATTGTTTCTAGAAGTCTATACCTACTTGTAAAGTGGCATTTTTTCGTTGCCAACATGGCCTAGGCTTAATAGTGAAGGATGTCTGAACATATAAAACTGGGTGACTTCGTTATTTTTGCAATATAAGCCATCAGTCCACCAATAAGCCGTATTTGAGCTTACCTGTTTATTAGGGCAAAGCCATTCATGTCTTTCTAGACGATAAAATTTAGAGTCAGGAATATTTGTGCCCCAATATCCGAGACGACGGTTTGAATTGATCCAGTCCGGAATAGGTTGCTCTTGAGCTAAATTTAGGGGTAGATAAAGCTGACCTTTAAGAACAGCAAACCGTTGTTGAATGTTAAAATCTAAAGCTTCTGAAAATTGAAATTGCTTATCAGTGAAGTGATAAAGCTTTGTACTCAAAGTATCTTCTCTATTTAGGCCAATCCATTGTTCCAAATTTAATTGTCCTTCGCCCAAATAATATTTTAGAGCAACTTCCCAATGCTCAATTTGTTGAGTTTCTTTATTTAAAACCAAAAAATCGAGTTCACCTAACGTCTTAGCCCCCTCAATTTTTTGAATACTATGGCCTAATAATTGATAGGAATGATATTGGTCTTCCTGTAACCAAAACCAAAGTAAGTTCTCAAAACGTAAACCTAAACGCGTGCTTTTAAGGCGAGACATAAACAGGAGTAAAGGTTCAGGAGACTCATCTAGTTGTTGCAAACGTGGTAGATAGTTTTGAAAATGCTGTCTCCAAGTCAGATCAGAATGAAGTTGAAAGCTATGCTGAATAGCGAGACTTTGAGGAAGATGGCAAAGTAAATTAGGGCTAGCAATGGTAAATGCTAATTGTCTTACCATTGGGTGATTAAACTGTAACCATGGTTCAAAATAGGATGTTTTAACTGAGGCAATATTCATACGTTGAGTACTCGAAATAATTCATCCCAATTTCATGGTTGATCAACAAAACAATACCAGAAAAACACTTTATACTACGATCAACAATAGCTTAAGGTTTATATATGCGAACATTGTTTTGGCGAACTCTGGTCGTGATTTTTATCACGCTTGGTATTATTGGAGCAATTTTACCGGGCATGCCGACAACAGTGTTTCTTATTCTGGCTGCTTGGGCTGCCTCAAAAGGATGGCCTCAAATGGATGTATGGTTGTTAAATCACCCGAAATATGGGCCAACTCTACGTGACTGGCGAGCAAATGGCACAGTACCACGTAAAGCGAAATGGATTGCCAGTATTATGATGACCTTAAGCGGTATTTTAATGCTGTTTACCACTGCACCATTTTGGGTGAAAGTTTTCACTGATACTACCATGCTCGTTGTTGCAATTTGGTTATGGCTACGCCCTGAGCCAAAATTAAAAGATTGATAATCTTTTAATTTTGGCGCAAGACAAGCAGTGAAACTGCGCGTAGATAAAAGAAGATTGATAATCTTTTAATTTTGGCTCAAGACAAGCAGTGAAACTGCGCGTAGATAAAAGAAGATTGATAATCTTTTATTCATGACACCCGACAAATTTCCCATTTCATTTTATTAAAGCTCAAAATAGAGTTGAGTTCACATAAGAGAAGAAATTCCATGCCCCAATTTAAACTTGAAGATGCAGATATTCTTATCGATTTAGCAAACCAAACCTTAAACCTTCCTAAGCATAATAAGTTTTATATAGTTTCTACAGGTAAGAATGGAATAGGGGAACAAGAAAATACTGGGAAAACTCCACGTGGATGGCATCGGGTTGCCAAAAAATTTGGTATGCAAGCGCCTAAGAATGCAGTTTTTATTGCACGTAACCCAACAGGTGAAGTTTATAGCAGTGAACTTGCCGCACAATTCCCAGAGCGAGATTGGATACTGTCACGTATTCTTTGGTTAGATGGTTTAGAAGAAGGCTTTAATAAAGGGGAAGGCCACGACACCATGCAACGTTATATTTATATTCATGGGACACCGGATAAAGAACCAATGGGTATTCCAATGTCGCATGGATGTATTCGAATGCGTAATGAAGAAATCATTGAATTGTTTGATTTAGTCCCTGAAGATGCTCTTGTTTATTTGTCTGAACAATCTTTAACCTAAATTATGATTTTAAATATTCGTGTTTTATTCGTCGAATGATCAAAATATTAAAATAAGTGCTTAAATAAAATACAAAAAATTGTTTTTTACTTAATAATGACTTATTTTTAATCATTCATTCGCATTTTTTTGAAAAGTTGTCGAAAAGCGTTTGACACCTGTTAAAGATTCTCTATAATGCACCTCACAAACGATGAAGACGTTAAGGGCGCTTAGCTCAGTTGGTAGAGCGTCTGCCTTACAAGCAGAATGTCGGCGGTTCGATCCCGTCAGCGCCCACCAAGCCTTTACGTTAAGCTCTCAAGTGCAGCGGTAGTTCAGTTGGTTAGAATACCGGCCTGTCACGCCGGGGGTCGCGGGTTCGAGCCCCGTCCGCTGCGCCACTTAAGACTTAACATCGTTTACCCCACAATTGCGATATTGTGAAAGTGCAGCGGTAGTTCAGTTGGTTAGAATACCGGCCTGTCACGCCGGGGGTCGCGGGTTCGAGCCCCGTCCGCTGCGCCACTTTTATAAAACGCTTTTGCAGGGCGCTTAGCTCAGTTGGTAGAGCGTCTGCCTTACAAGCAGAATGTCGGCGGTTCGATCCCGTCAGCGCCCACCATAATTTGTGACCATACTTTATTTATTTAAAGTATTGCAAGTGCAGCGGTAGTTCAGTTGGTTAGAATACCGGCCTGTCACGCCGGGGGTCGCGGGTTCGAGCCCCGTCCGCTGCGCCATTCTCTTGATTCCCTGATCTAGAGGATGTAATCTAAAAAGGCTACATTGGTTGTCTTTTTAATCAGGGCGCTTAGCTCAGTTGGTAGAGCGTCTGCCTTACAAGCAGAATGTCGGCGGTTCGATCCCGTCAGCGCCCACCATATTTTTTTAAAGTTAAAAAATATATACACTAATTTATTTAGTGTTTTTTTGTTTTTATTATTCTAGTTTTTATTTCCCTACTTTATTTTTAGTCAAATTTCTCCTTTCTAAGCTCTGAATTTAACCATTAAATCAAAATAGTATCTTTAATTTGTTTAAAGCTGCTATATCTTAAAGAACTAGCAGCTTTTTTTTTCAATATTAATACTCGTTTAGAATCCAACCACTCGCATACGCAAAGTATTCACGTAGCCAAGCATTATAGCGAGTGACCAACGGAGTTTCGGCAGCAACTGTATAAACATGGGTGTAGCCTTGTTTCTTTGCAATAGCTGCAGCTCGTGGGGTGTGGAAGTCACTTGTAACAATGGCAATTGGTTGATCAATACTAATATGAGCTTGCTCAAGTAGTGGTTTGCTGTTTCTAAGGTTAAGCTCAGTACTTGTACTTTTGTCTTCAAGAATCATTCGTTCTTTTGCTATATGAAAACGTTGTTCCAAGTAGCGAGACATGACTAATGCTTCGGTTTCTTTTTCTGAAAAATCTAAACCACCTGTTAAAACAACTTTTGCTTGAGGTTGTGAAAGGGCGACAGGGGCTGCTGTATCGAGGCGTTTTGCAAGTATGGCAGAAGGCTGTCCATTTTCGACACCACTTCCTAAAACAATAATTGCTTTCACCGCTGGAATGTTTTGGCCTGTATCTTTATTGTTTTTAATAAAATTAAAGAAATAGCCTAAGCCAATGAGCCAGATCCAGAAGCATAACCACCCAAAACGCCAAACTGAATGCAGGCGATAGTGGTAAAAGAAAAAACGTTCCAGATGATAATAAAATAATGCATAGAGGCAAAAAAATGCCCCTAAGACTAAAGGAACAATGGTGCCTACATGAATTTTATTTAGAAAAGCTAGAAATAAGCCGTCTAAAAATAAAATCGAACCAATGATGGCTAAGAAAATTCGAATCCACTTACTGACTTGCATTGTGTTTAAAGCTGCAATTTAAATTGCAGACAGTGTATGCAAAATCATTCTGAATTCAATGCTGATTGCAATAAAAAGCCGAGTAAAGCATTTTAGCTATTACTCGGCTTTATTATTTATCAATATTTAATAAACATCGCGGCGATAACGCCCTTGTTGTCTTAGCTCATCGACTTTTTCTTCACCCAAAATATCAATAAGTGCTTGATCGACTCCGCTAGCCATTCCTTCAATACTTCCGCATACATAAAGAACGGCACCTCGTTGAACCCAGTTGACCAATTCTTCTGCATTTTGTCTTATTAAGTCTTGAACGTACACACGTTGTTCTTGATCACGTGAAAAGGCTAAATCAAGTCGTTTTAACATACCCATTGTTTGCCAAGCTTCAATGGTTGATGCGTAGAAGAAATCATGAGCACGTTGGCGTTCACCGAAAATTAGCCAGTTTTCAGTATAGTTATGACGAGTTCGCGTATGAAGTAAACTCATTAAACCTGCGATTCCTGTTCCATTACCAATACAGATAATTGGACGGTTGTCATCAATTAAATGGAAAGATTCATTGGTACGAATACGCAGTGCAATACTCTGATTAATTTCTGTGTGTCGAGTTAGCCAGCCAGATCCTAAGCCTAAATCGCCAGATTCATCGGACTGCTGGCGAACAACTAAACGAAGGACTTGTTGAGAAGGAATGCTAGCAATCGAGTACTCTCGCGTTGGTAGAGTAGGGAGCTGTTCTAATAAATGCTCCAGATTAGCAAATGGTTCAATTTCACCGGTTAAGTCTTTATTCCAAAGTGCTTTCTCAATAGAGATTTGTAGTGAGTCTACAAGTACATTTTTAAGTATATGATGCTCCTGTAAGAATGCATTAATACGTTCAGGACTATTTCCCGGTTGTATTTCAGCAATATCTCCTGCTTGCCATACAGCTTCATGTTTGGCAGTAAGCTCAATATTATAAGCAGGCTGCCCCACACTATTTGGATTAAGCAAGTCACGTTGCTGTAATGTCCAACTATCAAATACTTTTTCAAGATTAACAGCATGCAAATCTAGTTTAGTTGCTTTTGCAAGAGCCTGATTCCAGTTTTGAATATGTGTAGGATTTGCATTATCTACTTCGATCGTCTCAAAATAGGCTTTTGCTCCACTATTTTTAAGCCATATAGCTACTGTGTGACCAAAACTACAATAAGTGTCGGGGTATTCTTTCGAGCCTAAAGCTAAAACGGCATAGTTAAGATGTTGAAGTTCTAATTTTGTTTTTAATAGCTTTTTAGCAAAACTAGAAGCTAAGTCTGGTGCTTCTCCAGTACCATAAGTGCTAATCACAAAAAGAATCTGTTCATACTGTTGTAAATCAGCTTCAGTTAACTCTTGTATAGATTTAACCTGCACAGGTTGATGTGCTTCTTGTAAGCTAGTTGCGGTACTCCACGCGAGTTGTTCTGCCACACCAGTTTGGCTAGCATAAGTAATTAACCAAGGTTTAGCATTTTGGTCGATGTAATGGCCAGCTAATGATTGGCGCGCTGCTTGGGTTAGTTTTTTCTGTTTACGGCGCTTTAGATAAAGCATCCATCCAGTAATAAAGAACAAAGGCATTGCTAAAGACGCAAGCATTACTACAAATTGATAAACTGGCCCAAAGAAGCTGCCACGATGTACAGGTAACATGCTGCTCATGATTTTTTGATTAAGCTTTTTATCTTCATAAAGCTCCATCTTTTCAATATTGGCAGTTTTATAGTTATAGACAGCTTGGTTGCGTGCACGCTCGTGTTGTGGTGTTGCATCTACAAAACTTAATTCAACTTTTCCATCGTCTTTTTTCGGTAGGTTCAGTGTTAGAGTTGAATAGTCGCGCCCAATTTTATTATTAAAACCGCTCCAGGTCTGGTTGAGGGCAGTAATCAGTTGAGCGTTATCTAATTTAGCTTCAGAAGAGGATTTGTCTTTATTGCGTCCAGCTCCACCATGTCCTTGCATTTTTGGTTGTTCTACACCTAATACTTTGAACATACCGCTACGCCACCAGTCATATGACCAATATAAACCTGTACAAGCAAAAAGAAGATAAAAAACAATTACCCATGTGCCTACAACAGCATGTAAATCCCAAATAAAATTTCGACCTTTAAGTTTGGGTTTAACAGCAAGCCATTGACGTGCAGAGTGTTTCTTTGGCCAACGTAAATATAATCCGCTCAAGACAAAATAAATGAGCATGAGGGCACAAGCACCGGTAATTTGTTTACCGAATTCTCCAGCAGTTAAGTTGCGGTGAATTTGTTGTATGAATAAAAGTAACTCACGACCTTTAACATCAGGCAGTACTTGTGCTGTGTAAGGGTTGACCATCATATTATAGCCACGACGTTCGCCTTCTTTTTCAATGTTTACAACAGATGAGGCGGTAGGGTCTTTGGCTATGGTAATGCTATTAATTTTAATTTCAGGCTGAGTTGTATTGAAATGTTGATATAGCTGAGCCGGGGTTAACTTTGGAGTGTTTTCAGCTTGAACAACATAACTATCAGAATTCACCCATTTTAAAATTTGTTGATCATAAGAATAAATTGCGCCTGTAACCCCCATAATTGATAAGATGAGGCCAGCACTAATACCCAGAAACCAATGAATTTGAAATAAAAACTTTTTAAACATGGTCGAAAAATGTAAACATGATGGAGATCTTGTAACCAATTATAGCCGAAGATTGAGTAGATAATATGGATTTTCTAGGTAATATTAATTTTCATTATCATTTATTTTTCGAATAATAAAAAAGCCTCCGAGGTAGGAGGCTTCTTATTGAGAAGAAATTAGAGAGTTTTTGGCTCACCTACAGTTTCTTTCAAATGCTTACGAATTGTATTAAAAGAAAAGTTTTTAGTATCCATACGTTTAGGCAAGATATATGCACCTTGTTGTTCTTGGCCTTTAGGATCTTTCACTTTAAAGTTAACTAAAATGAAGTCAGGAGTGTTGTACCATTCATAGATGTTTTTCCATCCAATCGTTCCAACACCTTCTTGTAAGCCCATTTGCTGGCGCATTACGATACCGTGCGGTTGTACACCTAAACGAATGCCCTTGATTTCCTGTACAGGAAACTCATTCATCTTACGCTTAACATACCATTCCAAGCCATATTTACGGCCAAGGTAATAAAGTACTACACCAACAATGGCAACCCAGCAAATCACTGTAGAGTAGTTCTTAATAAAAATAAGACCTAAAATCGCAAGGGCTAAAATTACGCCCATAATTGCCCAGATTTTTGTGCTGATTTTATTGGTGCTGCGCCAGATAAGAAGCTGTGCATTACGTTGTTCAGCTTCTGTTACCTCGTAAGGAACTGGCTGAAGCGTATAAGCATATAAAGTTTTCGCGGTCATAGTGCAAATAACAAATTGTAAACTGTTTTAAGTTTAGCATTAATTGGCATAAGTCAGGAAAGGATATTATGCCAATTTCATACTAAATTCCGACTCAAATTTATAATGAGGCAAGTTCGCTGGCATCATTATCTTGATCATGACTTAGTCGTTGTTTCAACATACTAAATCGATTTAAAACACTGAGCATCAGTGATAACTGCTGTAAAATAATGAGTGATTTCTGGTCATCTTCATCATTTTGGCTTAGACGCTGACGTATTGTTTTAAGCATATTCTGTGCTGTTAGGTCAGGCATTTCATCTCTTAATAGCGCACCTTGTATGTCGTCTAACGCTTGATCTAGAACTTTAAGAACCGCTTGATCTTGAATCTTTTCCCGATGTGCTCCAAGTGCTGCGATATAACTTAAAAATGTATGATTGAGACATAGAAATTCAAATATATCTGACTTGCGGGTAGGGTCAAAATCTGGCTCAGTGGCTAAAGTTGAAATGAGTGAAGCGACCTCAGCATCGGTGTTATGGGCGGCACGGCGAACAATACGATAATTAAGCGCATGGTTATGTCCTTCATGGTATTGCTTTACCACTTCCGCTAAATAATTACATTGTGCTTGTAAGGAGCGTCGAATACTGCGCGGTAGGCGGCGGAACTTCCAGTCAGGCCAAATAAAGGTGACACCAAACCATGCTAAAGCGCATCCAATTAAGGTATCTACAAATCTAGGAATAGCCGCAGCGACTGCCGAGCCATCTAAGTTGAAGTTAATTAATGCCAAAATTGTGATGAAAGCAGTTGCTTGGGCATATTGCTTACTACGTAACTCAAAAAATAGTACGCCGCTTAAGATCAGCATAACTAATTGCCCTTCCACAGAAGGGACTAGAAACACCACACTAAGACCGACAATAATGCCGACTAATGTGCCAACTATACGCAAACGTAAGCGGCGCTTGGTCGCGTTAAAGTTAGGTTGGCTAACAAATAGTGCAGTCAGCATAATCCAGTAGCCATATTCGATTCGAGTGGTTTGAATAAATACATATCCAATGAAAAGAACAATCGATACTCGAATGGCATGACGAAACAGCACAGATTCAGGTGTTAGATTTTGTTTAATTCGAACAACAATATCATTCCAACCTTTTAAATCATCATCTTTGAGTTGATTCTCAGCCTGCTTCACTTTGTCAGACTGAATATGTTGTTCCGTTTCTAAGTTCAGTAGTTGTGAGTCAATTGACTTTAAATTTCGGTATAAGGCAAAAAGTGCGTTGACCCAGAGTAAGTCATATTGTTGATCATTTCTTAGTTTTACTAAAGATAAGCGTAAGTTCTCAAAACTCTGCTTAAAGCGTTTGTTATGAATATATGGTTTACGTTGTAAAATACATTCATTTAATTCTTGGCAAGCTTTACCCTGAATTGCCAAAATGCGCTGAAATCTAAATAAAATATCACTGTGCTCAAAAATCTTTGCTAACTTTTGATAGTCGATATGGGCAGAGTCCGCTCGTTCATGAATGTCTTGTGCGACAAAGTAATAATGTAGGCTACGACGAGTATCTTTTTGTCCACGGTCACCCTTTAAACGGGTTAAAAGGGCAGTTTTGAGATCATTAAAAATTGTTATCAATTTGCCATTTTCTAATGACAGATCAATCATGCTCTGCTGATAACTCGCAGGAGTCATATCAACATCAAACAAATTGGACTTAGCAAATAGAAAATCGCCTAGTGAGCCATAAGAGGCTGCCAGTTTGTCTTGAAGCTGTCGCACTGGAAACAATAAAAAGCTAATTGTTGCAATAAGACCGTACCATGCTGCACCTACGACCAAAAGCGCTGGCTGTATATACCACTGGTCAAATAAATGGACTCCTAGCATGGTATAAACCGAAACAACCAGACATCCGTAAGAAATTGTTGCGTAGCGACGGCCTAATGAGCCAAGTAAAATCCAGCCAATACAAGAGGCAATCAGTCCTAATGCAAAAAGCATTGGATAAGGGAAAAGTAATTGTACGGAAGCTGCGGTAATGAAGAAACCAATATAGGTATAAATCAAATTCATGATACGCACTGAAAAGCGATCATCAATATCGCTTAAACCAGCTGCGACCACACCTAATGTGAGAGGAATAGTTGCTAGTTGATGGCCTAGAAAATAAGGCACGAACGCAGTTCCTGAAAAGGCAATCAGCATCCGCACGTTATACATAAATGATGTGTTATAAGTCGCTCTTTTTAGGCGTTTAAACCAAGATTTCAAATGAAGTCCTTGCTGATCAACCTGAGTGATAAAGGATTTGTGTATTTCTACATCAATGTTGCACAAATCATACGATAGACAGTGTAAGCTTGTCTGTATGCAAATGAGTGAAAAATGAAATATCGTTATGTCTGAACAAACAGCCCAGCGTCAATATTCTATTGGCTGGATTATGTTGCTCGCGTTACTTACGGCCTTAGGGCCTTTATCTATTGATATGTACTTACCTGCGTTGCCTCAAATGGCTCACGACTTTGGAGTAAGTACGCAAATGGTGGCAAATACACTACCAGCTTATTTTTTTGGTCTAGCCATTGGACAGCTGGTGTATGGTCCATTAAGCGACCGTATTGGAAGAAAGAAGCCGCTTTATTTTGGTCTCGCACTTTATGCTGTTGCAAGTTTATTGTGCGTGCTTGCTAAAAATGAATGGGGTCTGATTGCAGCGCGTATTTTACAAGCTTTAGGTGGTTGTGTTGGTGTGGTCATGGCTCGCGCCGCTATACGTGATAGATTGGATGTTCAAGGCTCGGCTCAAGCTTTTTCTAGCATGATGATCGTGATGGGTTTAGCACCTATTTTGGCACCTATGATTGGAGCTTGGATTTTAATCTGGTTTCCGTGGCAAGCGATTTTCATTACGCTTTCAATTGTGGGCGCGATATGTTGGCTATGTGTACATTTCTTTTTCAAAGAAACTTTGGCAATTGATAAAAGACTTAAACTATCTTTATATCAAGTGGCTACCTTATATGGTGCTATTTTCAAAGATGCGAGTTTCCGTTTACCTATGTTCGCAGGATGCTTAACAGGTGCAGCGTTATTCTGTTATATCAGTTCTGCTCCAGCTGTTTTTATGGACCAATATGGCCTAAATCAGCAAGAGTTTGCTTATGTATTTGGTCTCAATGCTTTTGGTATTATGCTGATGTCATCGTTAAACAAGCATTTAACAACACGTGTTGAAATTACCAAGCGTTTAAAAGCAGGTTCAATGGTACAAGTAACTGGGGCAAGCATTGTATTAATTTCTGGTTTAATCCCTATGGCACCTTTATGGCTTGTAATGTTAGGACTATTTTTAGCGATTTCAGGAATTGGATTAACAGGTCCAAATGCTATGGCACTTGCAATGTCTAAGCAAGGTGCTCGTGCTGGAACAGCAAGTGCAATTATGGGCAGTATGCAATTTGCTTGTGGATTATTAGGTGGCTTACTTCTTAACTTTCTTGTTTGGTCTGCATCACTCAATATGGGGATAATGATGGTGCTATTTACTTTAAGTGGCTTCATTGTTGTTTTAAAAGCGACGCAGCAGGCAAAAAGCAAACCTCTCTCATAATTTAAGAGAGGTTTACATAAACTTTTAATCTAGAAAGACTGCGAAATTCTCTACAGGTTCTCTGGGAGTAATAAAGGTATTTACAATATGTGCGGGATCTGCATGACCTAATGCAATCGCACATACTAGATCTTCATCATCTGCTGCCCCTAAAATATCTAAAACTATCGGGTGGAAATGGTTCCAAGCTGCCTGTGGACATGTATCTAAACCGCGGGCCTTAGCAGCCACCATGACATTCTGGATCATCATTGCGATATCCATTTTTGAACCAATTCCCATAGCTTTATTGACTGTAAAGAAAAGTCCAACTGGTGCATCAAACAGTTTGAAATTACGTAACTGTTGAGCCGCCATTTTTTCTCTTTCTCCCTTTTTAATGTCCAATAGACCGTAGAGTCCCCAACCATTTTCACGGCGACGGTCAATAAAAGGTGAAACCCATTTTTCAGGGTAATAGGCAAAAGTTTCTTTATATTGTTCTGCAAGTTCAGGATTTTTAGAAACCTCAATCTGTGCTGCACAGATACGCTCTACCATTTCATCACGTTTTTGCCCCGTCACAACATAGACTTTCCACGGTTGAGTATTTGTTCCGGAAGGAGCACGACTTGCGACTCTTAAAATATCTTTAATGATTTGCTGTGGTACTGGAGTGTCTAAAAAGGCACGTACAGAATGTCGAGAGGTGATAGCCTCGTCAACAAGATGGACTTGTTCCAAACTCATGATTACTCCTGATCTTATTCTCTAAAATCCAATACGTTTTGATGCTTCATTTCACATCTTGAAGTTGCTGCATTTATAAGCAAAAAATATTAGAAAAGAGATATCCTTACATGTATGATGATGCGATTCGTTTAGACATAATGGCTGATTAATTATAATTCGAATATGCCACTTTTGACTTAAATGCACAAAATAGTGCGAGTTTGTCGATTATAAAAAAACAAAGATTAAGCTTGGGTGAGCGAAAAATATTCAATTAGAAAAAAGGTAGAATATGTTTAAAAACAGTACAAAACGGATGACTTTATATAAAAAATAACCAATTTTCATATAAAGTTTTAATGAAAAACATACACAAAAGTTTAAATTTCTGCATAATACCGACTTTTTTACGCAGGTATGATTTCTCCATACTCACGTTAGGAAAAGTAGTGGCTGCATAATAAATACTTTTACAAAAAGATTTTTATGCAGAAGTGGAGAAATACACGAGGTATAAGGAGCTTTACATGAGTTTACCGCTCATCAACAAGCAGTTCATGAAACAAGGATTGGCGATTACCATTGCGACCATGAAAATGAACTTAACTCACGCAACGACTAGGCTAAAAAAAATACAACAGCTTGGTACGCATCTCAACGCACGCTTCTTGAGTAGCAAGGATCGGGGCGCAGATAGTCGCGTTATAGCGCTGGCTTGTTACAGTCTTTGAAATTTATATGCAGTTTAGACATTCGCTCAAAAGTATATGTAAATATGCTTATGGCTTAAATCCAGATTTTTTATAACTCGATTAATTGATGTGAATCATTAAGCGAGCTGATTTAGCGGTGGTCATTTGTTAGTTTCCAAGTTTGTAGCCGAGTCGATGCATGCTGTTCATCCCAATGGGAGTATGTTCAGTAATGCGATGAATTCATTTTATTTGAAGAGTGCTTTCTCTCATGCAACCTTCAAAGGCTTAGTGCTGGGCATCATGTTGCTTAAACTTGTGACGATAATTGCTATTCAATTGACATTAAAAGTTTTTTCTTAAATGTACTGAAAAAGTCCCAATTTTGAGGGGCTTTTTTGTTTATTGCAGTATTTTGGCTTGTGCTAATAGCGCATTAGCAAGAACGTAAGCGGACCGAGTATGAATGAACAACTCAATGCGACATTGATGTCGTGGGTAAAATTTTTTAATGACCCTTTATGGGATTTCCTAGTTATTTTCTTGCTGGCTGTCGGTATTTTTTATACGGTCTTAACTGGAGCAGTGCAAATTCGCATGTTCTTGCAAAGTATTCGTGTTATGAAAAGCAGTCGTACTGAAGGCGAAGACGAGCATGGTCTTACACCCTTTCAGGCATTTGTAACAGGTCTTGCGAGCCGTGTTGGGGTAGGTAACATTGCTGGTGTAGCAATCGCGATCGCAATTGGTGGTCCTGGTGCAGTGTTCTGGATGTGGGTAACAGCTGTTCTTGGTATGAGCTCGGCTTTTATTGAGTCTACACTTGCTCAGTTATTTAAAGTTCGAGATAGCAAGAGCAAACAGTTCCGTGGTGGACCGGCTTACTATATTACTCAAGGTTTACGTAGTAAAACCTTCGGTGTAGTTTTCGCACTGGCATTAATCTTTACTTACGGTTTCGTATTTAACTCAGTTCAAATCAATGCAATTGCTAATGCATCTTCACATGCATGGGGTTGGGACAAGGCCAATCTTATTGCTCATTTAGGTGGTGTTGATTTAGAAATCTCTTGGGTTGGTATTGCGCTTGTCGTTATGGTTGCATTGGCAATTTTTGGTGGTATCAAACGTATCGCTAAATTTGCAGAAATGTTCGTACCTTTAAAAGCAGGTCTTTACCTATCTGTTGCGTTATATATTGCATTAAGCAACTATGCAATTTTGCCTGATATTTTAAAGCTGATTGTGACTGAGGCTTTCCATTTTAAGTCTGCAGCAGGTGGTTTCTTTGGTGCTGCCGTGTCAATGGCAATGATGCAAGGTATTAAGCGTGGTTTGTTCTCAAACGAAGCGGGTATGGGTTCTGCACCGAATGCTGCTGCTGCGTCTGATGTAAAACATCCTGTAAACCAAGGCTTAGTACAAATGCTTGGTGTATTTGTAGATACTTTCATTGTATGTACAAGTACTGCAATTATCATTTTGGTTTCTGGTGTTTACCATGACGCGGGCTTCGTTGGTGTTGAATTAACTCAACGTGCTTTAGAAACTCAAGTTGGGCATTGGGGATCGGACTTCCTTGCTGTTCTATTATTCTTGTTCTGTTATTCAGCTGTACTAGGTAACTATGCCTACGCTGAAGGTAATGTGCAGTTTATTAATAACAATCCGAAAGTTATGTTCATCTTCCGTATTTTTGTATTGGTAATGGTGTATTTCGGTGCAATTGGTAGTGTTCCATTAGTTTGGTCAATGGCTGACTTGTTTATGGGTATCATGGCGACGATTAACTTAATCGCAATTTTACTATTAACACCAGTGGCACGTACTTTGTTGAAAGACTACCGTGAGCAATTAAAACAAGGTATTAAAGAACCAGAGTTTAAAATTAATAAATATCCAGAGCTGAAGAAAAAAGTCGATTCAGATATTTGGTAATTTTCAAAAAAGCCTCTTAGAAATAAGGGGCTTTTTTTTATACACCATAAAAACACTTGAGTATAAATTTTAAACATGACAAATTAAATAAATTCAATACAGCTTTTCACAGAACGAGCAACTAAACTTGCAGTTCAAAATTTAACGTCATAGTGCAAAGATGGGTCATGAAACAGCTTAAATTGTGGATTATCGGACTTTCTATGGTGTTGGCTGGCTGCCAGACCACCTCACACTTATCTGCCTTAAAACCACAGACGGCAGAGGCATACTCTCGTTTTGTTGACCAGCCCTTTGCAAAAATTAAGAAACAGCAGAAAAAGCCAGTTGTCGCGCTAGTGTTAGGTAGTGGTGGTGCACGTGGATATGCGCACATTGGCGTGATTGAAGTTTTAGAACAGCATGGTATTCGTCCTGATTTTATTGTAGGAACCAGTGCAGGCAGTATTGTTGGGGCAATTTATGCTAGTGGAAAAACACCTGATGAATTGCGTGATACTGCATTGAAAATGAAAGCAGGCGACGTGCGTGATATTAGTATCGGTTTAAAAGGTTTTTTTGACGGTAAAAAAGTTGAAGACTACGTAAATCAACAAGTAAATAACTTACCGCTCGAAAAAATGAAAATACCGATGTATGTGGTTGCAACAGAGCTCAAGCATGGCACAAAAACCGTATTTAACTATGGCAATACTGGGCAAGCTGTTAGAGCATCTGCTTCAATTCCAAGTATGTTTATACCCACTAAAATTGGTAAATCTGAATATGTAGATGGCGGTTTAGTCAGTCCGGTACCTGTTGAAGTAGCCCGTGACTTAGGTGCTGATGTGATTATTGCTGTCGATATTTTGGCCCAACCGATTTATACGGAAACTTCGAATGTATGGGGGCTCTTTAACCAGAATATTAATATTATGCAAGGGCGTTTAGCTGCTGAAGAACTTCAATATGCAGATGTCGTGATTCAACCAGATTTAAGAGAAAAAGCACATATTTTTGATGTGAAAGGCCGTGAAGCTACCATGAAAGCAGGTATAGATGCGGCAAATGCAAAACTGTCTGATATTCAGTTTGCAATTGATGAAAAAATAGCTGAACAGAATCTTTCCACTGACGGTTTAAGTGCCCAGTCCAAATAAATCAAAAGCAAGTATATGAAAATTAAATAAAAGCCCTTCTCGGGCTTTTTTGTTGAAAAATAAAAGATTTGTATGTGCTGATAAAAATTTTTGTATAGTGGAGCTATGCTGAAAACTCCTCATGACACATATGAGAAATTCATGCTATTTTTCAAAAAAATAATTGATTTGTAACATATTGAGGCCGACTAATTAGATGATTCAGCAACAGGTAAAACAAGAGTTTCCAACATTAGAAGATATACATGCCGCTGCAGAGCGTTTAGATGGTTTAGTGGTTAAAACACCCTTTGTTTTTTCAGAAACCATTTCTAAAACCCTAGGGGCAGAAATGTGGCTGAAATTTGAAAATCTACAATTTACGGCTTCTTTTAAAGAAAGAGGCGCATTGAATAAACTTTTGAGTTTATCCGAACAAGAAAAGCAACATGGTGTAATCGCTGCTTCAGCAGGTAATCATGCACAAGGGGTTGCTTATCATGCTCAGCGTACAGGTGTAACAGCAACTATTGTCATGCCTAAATCGACGCCTAATGTGAAGGTACAACGAGTACGTGAATACGGCGCACGCGTTATTTTGCATGGACAAGACTTTTCTGAAGCTGCTGCTGAAATGCACCGTGTTGCTCAAGAAGAATCTTTAACCATCATTCATCCTTTTGACGATGCTGAAATTATTGCTGGTCAGGGAACCATTGCGCTCGAAATGCTTGCAGCTGTTCCTGAACTAGACATTTTAGTAGTGCCAATTGGCGGTGGTGGTCTCATTTCTGGTATTGCGATTGCAGCAAAATCGATAAACCCTAAAATTAAGGTCATCGGGGTTCAATCGGTTGTATACCCAAGCATGGCGAAATTGCTTTGTAACTATCAAATTGCAGTTTCCTTAGGTTCAACCGTAGCTGAGGGTATTGCGGTTAAAACTCCGGGTGAGCTTACGACCCAAGTCGCTAAAGAATACGTTGATGACATTGTTGTTGTCACTGAAGACATGATTGAAGAAGCAATTGCGCTGTTACTTAACATTGAGAAAACAGTATGTGAAGGAGCAGGGGCGACAGGTATCGCTGCAATTATGTCTCGACCAGATCTATTTTTAGGTCATAAAGTCGGGGTTGTTTTATCTGGAGGCAATATTGATACACGAGTGATGGTTTCCGTATTACAGCGTCACTTGACGCGTACGGGGCGTATGGTTCGTATTCGTGTCGAATTACCAGATAATCCAGGTGCTTTAGCACGTTTAACAGCAATTATTGCTGAGCAAGGCGGTAACATTTACGAACTGCGCCATGAACGCTTTGCTGCTACAAGTCGTGCCAAAGAAAGTGCGGTTAGTGTTGATGTCGAGTTAAAAAGTGCTCCAGATCTGGAACCTTTAATTCAGGCTATGCAGCTTGAAGGTTATATTGTTCGTAAAGAAGAGATTTAAACACAGATATCACTATGATATAAAAGCCGTATATGGCTCTCAAGGGAGTCATATACGAAGCAATTTAAATGGATTAAATTGCAAAAAGGATGAATTTACAAAAAAACGATCAAATCCTTCAATGAAATGGGAAAAACTGACAATTCTCTAAACTTTGCCCTTCACAATTTTAAGGTTTAGGTTTTAGTATTCTCTTCATTGCAAATTTGAAGAAATATAGGGATAACAACACTCAATGTTCAAATCATTTTTTCCGTCTCCACGGTATTTTTTTATATCTGTAGTTATTTGGCTCGCGCTAAATATGGTGCTCTGGTATACAGGGGGAGAACACTGGGGACAGTATGTAGGCTTTCCCCATGGTTATGCAGATGCTGAATTGCCTGTTGGTGTAAGTCGCTTCTGGTCACCTGCTTTCTTATGGTTTTATCTCTGGTTTTTAGTCTCCACAGCAATTTTTGCCGGTTTTTGGAAAATTGTTTCTAATAATCCGTGGCAGCGTTGGTCTATCTGGGGATCAGCATTTATTCTATTTAATATCTGGTTTGCTGTTCAGTCCAGTGTTGCGATTAATGCATGGTATGTACCATTTTGGGACTTAATTCAAAAAATGCTTTCTAGTGGAGGGGGGGATCTCTCTGCACTATATAGTGAAACCCTAGTTTTTCTTTATATTGCAATGGTCGCTGTGACTTTAGCTGTCATTAATGCTTTTTTCACAAGTCATTATGTATTCCGTTGGCGTACGGCAATGAATGAATATTATACGGAACATTGGGAAAAGCTTCGCCATATTGAAGGTGCTTCGCAGCGTGTACAAGAAGATACCATGCGTTTTGCAACCATTTTGGAAGATTTAGGGGTAGAGTTGGTAAAAGCTGTTATTACATTGATTGCTTTCTTACCTATTTTATTTCAACTTTCTAAACACGTTACTGTTTTACCAATTGTTGGTGAGTTAGATCACTCTTTGGTATGGGCTGCAATAGTATGGTCAATTTTTGGTACCATTTTATTAATGGTTGTTGGTATTAAATTACCTGGTTTACAATTTAACAATCAAAAAGTAGAAGCAGCTTACCGTAAAGAATTGGTTTATGGTGAAGATCATGCTGATCGTGCAAAACCTGCTACTTTACGTGAGTTATTTAGTAATGTACGTAAAAATTATTTTAGACTTTACTTTCATTATGCCTATTTCAATATGACGGCGATTTGGTATGGACAACTTGATATTTTGTATAACTTGGTTGTTCTTTTCCCATCTATAGCTGCTGGTAAACTCACATTAGGTTTAATTCAACAAATTGCAAATGTGTTTGGTCGCGTAAGAGATTCATTCCAATATTTAATTAGTTCATGGAAAACCATTATTGAGTTACTTTCGATTTACAAGCGTTTAAAAGCTTTTGAATCGATATTGCATAAATAAATAAAAACCCGCGAAAGCGGGTTTTTTTATAGGTACAAATATTTAATGAGTTGCATTATAAAAATTAAGAATAGGACCAACTAATGATTGCTGAGATTTATCTAAGGTGACTTGAATCTCTTTGTAGTTGAACGTGTCCTCATCATCATATTTGGCAATACCATGCGTTTTATTGTTCACTTGTGGAATTTGATAACTAAAAAAAGCCACTTTTTTAGAGGGATGAACGATGGTAATGAGTTTTTTGGGGTCTTTTAATCCGCCAAAATCATCTTCAACACTTTCTTTTAACAGTTCAGGAAAATAAAGCGTTGCATTTGGTAATCCACACCCAACGCAAAAAGAAGAGTCATAAAGCTCTATCGCTTGTTTTTGATCTGGACTCATTGCTAAAGCAAAACCAGTTCCATTCGCACCTGCATTTGCTTGTACATCTTGCCAGTTACGTGGAACAAGCACCAATCCTGTTTCAGGTAATGCAAGAAGCTTGAGTTGTTTTGCATGTTGAGCATCGAGTTTAAAATTAAAATGGCAGCTTTTAGGCGTACAGGTTTCAAAACTTTTAAGTAAACCATCTTCTATAGGGTTTTGTGCCGTTACTCCATAAAAAGGGACTGTAACGCCGTTTAAAAAATTTGCTTCTCCAAGCTTATAGAACTGATTATCTGCTTTGCGTGTTGCAGCAGAGCTATAAAACTTTGGAAAATGAGGAGTAAAGCTTTTTACTTCTGCATAAGCAGTTGAAGTGAGACTTACCAATACTGTGCATAATAAAAAATTTAATTTTTTCATTTTTAGAAAGTAATCAATTTAAAATCTTATATAAATCTAACATATTCTTTTAAACTATAAGGTAATTCAAAATTGAAAACTGTTTTTAATTTCATAATAAAAACAGATTTATAGAGATATGGAAAAATGAAAAATATACTTTCAATTTGCTGTTTAGCAGCAATAAGTTCTTATAGTTTTGCTCAAGACATTAAAGGCATTTCATTTTCTCATCAAGAGTGGGAAATCTATTGTAGTAATACCGGTACTTGTAAGGCTGCTGGCTATCAAAATGAAGACAATGGTGATAATCCAGCTTCAATTTTAATAACGCGTAAAGCAGGGCCAAAACAACCTGTGCAAGTTGAGTTTGCATTGTCTGACTATGAACAAAGCATGCCTGCAAATCAGCTTAAAAATATCCATTTTTATATCAATGACAAAGATTTAGGGCTTGTGGCTGTAGATGGCACTGAGCTGCCAATTATGGGTAAACTAAGTAGCTTACAAACCAATGCTCTACTACAGCAATCTAAGCAAAAAACTGAAATTACATTTAAAAATGCGCAACATGAATGGAAAATTTCCGATGAAGGAATGACTGCTGTGTTATTAAAAATGGATGATATTCAGAAGCGTATTGGGACTGTTGGTGCTTTAGTCAAAAAGGGGAGTGCCAATGAAAATCAAGTGCTGATGCCTGAACCAAAACTAGTTGTAAAACGTATTAAGACGGCAACCAAACCTTACTTAACTTTACAGCCAAAAAATAAACAGTACCAAGCAATATACCGTAGTCTGATGGCAGCTAAACCGAATCCGAAAGAAGACGGCTTTTGTGAAGGCGTTTATGGCGGTAATAGTGATGGAGCTGAACCACAAGAAATTGACCTATATAAATTAACCAATCAAAAAGTTCTAGCGACTACATTGTGTTGGAGAGGGGCTTATAACGAAGGGTATGGGGCTTGGGTGTTAGATGAGTCTTTAAATGGTAAGGCAACGTTTGTGACCGAGTCTGCTTCAGATTTCGATAGCGGTATGATCAGCAGTTCTCAAAAGGGACGAGGCATAGGAGACTGCTGGGCAAGTGAAGAATGGGTGTGGGATGGCAAGAGCTTTGTGCATACTAAGGATATGTGGACAGGGATGTGTAAAGGCTTGGCAGCAGGTGGGGTGTGGGAGCTTGATCGAATAGAGTCTGTGGTGAAATAACTACTTTGCGGTTACAGAGTCATAACAGGTAACTTTGGTGACTCTGTGATAAAAAGAACAGATTGTTTATTGGAGCTAGACCTATGTCACGTCATCTTTACGCTATTGCTCGCCATAAGTTTTCACATCTGAGTCGTTCAATATGTGTGGCGGCGGCTGTACTAGGCACAACACAAATTGCAATGGCTGGCCCAACGGTCAATCAGCTTAGTGATTGTTTAGTTAAAGCAACCACAGCCTCGGATAAAACCACGGTGCTTCAATGGACATTTACGGCTTTAGCGGCTCATCCAGATTTAAAAGCATTTAGTAATGTAACTCCTGAGCAAAAAGACCAGTTAGACCAAAAACTGGCTCAGGTTTTACAACGTGTGATTGTAGAGCAATGTTCTACCCAAACTAAAGCTGTAATTCAGGCAGAAGGCATAAAAGCTGTAGGGGAAAGTTTCCAGCAGTTAGGCCAAAGTGCTGGTGAAGATATTATTAACGATCCCTCAGTTAAACAGCAGTTGCAAGGTACATTGCGCTATATCGATTTAAATAAATTGGTAACGACGTTTTTAACCCCAGAGATTTGGAATAAGTTGGGAATTACAAGATAAAAATCTAGTTTTCTACCTTAGAAATAAAGCCTGCTATTTAATAGCAGGCTTTATTTTAATTGGTATGAATAGATCTATTTAGATAGTAATCTTAGCACCTAAGACTTTTACAAACTGAGCTAACCAAGCAGGATGTGCAGGCCAAGCAGGTGCAGTTACTAAATGCCCATCTGTAATAGCATCAGTTACAGCAATATCAGCATATTGACCACCTGCGAGTTTTACTTCGGCGGCACATGCTGGATAAGCCGAGCAGAGGCGGCCTTTTAAAATGTCAGCCGCTGCGAGTAACTGAGCGCCATGGCATACGGCTGCAATTGGTTTTTTCAATCGATCGAACTCACGTACAATTTCGACAACGCGATCATTCATACGTAAATATTCTGGTGCACGACCACCCGGAATGACTAGGCCTACATAGTCTTCGGTATTAACGGCTTTAAAATCATAGTTAATAGCAAAGTTGTGACCACGTTTTTCGCTATATGTTTGCTCACCTTCAAAATCATGAATAGCAGTTGCAATATGGTCACCGTTCTTTTTATTTGGACATACTGCATGTACGGTATAACCTAAACCAGTTAAGAACTGAAAAGGAACCATAGTTTCATAATCTTCAGCATAGTCACCGACTAACATTAAAATCTTTTTAGACATGTTTATCCCTCTTTTTAAAATGTAAGTGATTTCAATTTTTAATTTAAATTAGCATAATGAAAGTATGATTTTTAGAAAATAGCACTTTCTTTAGTCGAAGGATATTTCGTAAGGGGTGTAAAAAAGCCTCGATTGATCGAGGCTTTTAAATTTATGGGGTCTGCTTTTTATAATTCACAAGCTTTACCTTCATATTCACGACGGTTAACGATGTATTCCTTACCATTCCATCGATAAATAGGAAAACAGAAGCCTGGCCCACCATTTTCAATATCAGGCCAGCCATCTTTGCCTTTAGTTTTCAAAAAGGTGGGAATGCCAGAGTCGCTAAATAGTTTTTTCCATTGACCATCTTTTTGCTGTGAAACTATATAATAGCCAACACCCGTATTGCCATAACACATAGTGCTACTATCTTGAATAACCGCATCTTTATAGCCATCGCCATTTAAATCTTTATAAATGATAATTTCACCAGTATCACAGTTACCTTTCCAGCCATGTTTTGTTTTTTTGAAATTTGCAGCTTTAAAAATAGATGTTACTTCACTCTTTGGGACTTGAACCGTTTGAGCAAAAAGTGTCGAGTTTATTAACAATAAAGAGGTCGTAATAAGTAATTTATTTATCATGAGTAACCTGTTCAGCATAGTTTTAGCTTAAAAATTATTGTGGATTTATTGCACTTTAAAATAGATAAAAACCCGCTCTAAAGCGGGTTTTTCTAAAAAATAGATTAGTTTAACCAATCAATTTTTTCATTAATTCATTTACTTGAGCAGGGTTAGCTTTACCCTTAGAAGCTTTCATGACTTGACCTACAAGACCGTTAAAGGCTTTCTCTTTACCAGACTTGTACTCTTCAACCATTTTTTCATTGGCTGCAAGTACTTCTTTAATGATTGCTTCAATTGCACCAGTGTCAGTTTCTTGCTTTAAACCTTTTTCCGCAATAATGTCATCGGCAGATTTACCTTCCGATTCCCACATAAAGCCAAAGACTTGTTTAGCAATCTTACCGCTAATGGTGTTGTCAATAATGCGTGCAATCATGCCGCCAAGTTGTTCAGCAGAAACAGGAGAGTCTGCTAAGTCTAGGCCTGCTTTGTTTAAAGCACCTGAGAATTCGCCCATTACCCAGTTTGCAGATACTTTACCTTGCTTCGCACCGCCAGCAGCAGCCACAACAGCTTCATAGAAGTCTGCCATTTCGCGTGAGAGCGTAAGTACATGTGCATCGTACTCAGTTACACCAAAGTCTGCGATAAAGCGTGCACGGCGTGCAGCAGGAAGCTCTGGAAGCGCAGCACGAGCAGCTTCGATTTGCTCATCTGCAATAATCACGGGTAACAAATCTGGATCTGGGAAGTAGCGGTAATCGTTCGCTTCTTCTTTAGAACGCATTGAACGCGTTTCCATTTTGTTTGGATCGAACAAACGAGTTTCTTGGTCGATACTTCCGCCGTATTCCAAAATTTCCATTTGGCGTTCAATTTCAACATTGATCGCTTGCTCAATGAAACGGAATGAGTTGAGGTTTTTAAGCTCACAGCGCGTACCAAAAGGTTGGCCCGGACGGCGTAAAGACACGTTACAGTCCGCACGGAATGAACCTTCTGCCATGTTGCCGTCAGAAATACCTAACCAACGTACTAATGTGTGAATTGCTTTGATATAAGCAACCGCTTCTTCAACTGAACGCATGTCTGGTTCAGAAACGATTTCAAGCAAAGGTGTACCAGCACGGTTTAAGTCAATGCCAGACATACCTTCAAATTGATCATGAACAGATTTACCAGCATCTTCTTCAAGGTGGGCACGAGTTACGCCAATACGTTTAGTCGTACCATCTTCAAGTTGAATGTCGATGTGACCCAAGCCCACAATCGGATTGTCCATCTGGCTAATTTGATAGCCTTTTGGTGAGTCAGGGTAGAAGTAGTTCTTACGTGCAAACACAGATGCTTGGTCGATGTAAGCATCGATACCCAAACCAAAGCGAATTGCAAGATCAACTACTTTTTCATTTAAAACAGGCAATACACCCGGCATAGCCAAGTCTACCAGGCTCGCTTGAGTATTTGGGTCTTGACCAAATTCAGTCGATGAACCTGAGAAAATTTTAGAATTGGTTGCAAGCTGAGTGTGAATCTCGATACCAATAACGACTTCCCAACCGTCAATCAGTTTCAACTTTTGAGCTTCAGCCATTATGCATTCTCCTCAGCAATTGCCGCACGTTGAGTATGGAAATCGGTGTTTTGTTGGTATTGATGAACAATCGACAACAATTGTGATTCTGACCAGTAGTTACCAATTAATTGTAAGCCTACAGGTAAGCTGTCTTTATCAAAACCAACAGGGGCATTAATCGCTGGTAAGCCTGCTAAGTTCACTGCAAGTGTATAGATATCGCCTAAATACATTTCAGTTGGACTTAAGTTCGCACCAATTTTATAAGCAGTTGTTGGAGCAGCAGGGGCCGCAATCACATCTACATTTTCAAATGCTTTTAAGAAGTCTTGTTGAATTAAACGACGTACTTTTTGTGCTTTTACATAGTAAGCATCGTAATAACCCGCAGAAAGCGCGTATGTACCAATCAAAATACGACGTTGTACTTCTGGACCAAAGCCTTCTGAACGAGAGCGTTTGTAAAGATCCATCAGGTCTGCTGGGTTTTCACAGCGGTAGCCGTAACGAACGCCATCGTAACGAGATAAGTTAGATGATGCTTCTGCTGGCGCAATCAGGTAATACGTTGGTACATAAGCTTCAGTCATGTTGAGATCGATCTCAACAAGCGTAGCACCCATTTCTTCAAGCTTTTTCAAAGACTCTTCTACACGTGCTTTTACGTCTGCATCTAAGCCTGCAACGTTAAAGTACTGTTTAGGAATACCAATGCGTAAACCTTTTACAGATGTGTCATTTAAATTTGCAACGTAGTCATCAACTTCCTTTTTAACCGAAGTTGAGTCTTTTGCATCGTGACCTGCCATTACGTTCATCAAGTAAGCACAGTCTTCAGCAGAGCGTGCCATTGGACCCGCTTGGTCTAAAGATGATGCATAAGCAATGATCCCGAAACGAGATACACGACCATAGGTCGGTTTTAAGCCTGTTAAACCACAGAAAGAGGCAGGTTGACGAATTGAGCCACCTGTATCAGTACCTGTAGCAAAAGGTGCTAAATCAGCTGCTACAGCCGCAGCAGAGCCACCTGATGAGCCACCAGGAACGTGGTCAAGCGCCCATGGGTTACTTGTTGCACCAACATATGAGCTTTCAGAGGTTGAACCCATCGCAAACTCATCCATGTTCACTTTACCTAAAGTGACAAGACCAGCTGCTTTAGTTTTTTCAACAACAGTTGCATCGTAAGGAGAGATGAAGTTGTCTAATATTTTTGAACCAGCAGTGGTTTTAATGCCTTTGGTACAAAAGATATCTTTATGAGCAAGTGGAATACCCGTTAAAGCAGTTGCATTACCCGCTTTTAAAGCTGCATCGGCTGCATCGGCTTCAGCAAGCGCTTGCTCAGGCGTAACTGTCACATAGCTTTTTACCAGTGGGTCAATTTTAGCAATACGTTTTAAATAGTGTTCAGTCAATTCGCGAGATGAAAACTTCGCTTGGCTTAAGCCTTCAGCAAGTTCACGAATTGATAAGCGATGTAAATCAGTCATGAGTAAAATTTCTTTACATTCAAAATTGGGAAGATGGATTAATTGACTAAAAGTTATTCAATCACGCGAGGAACAAGATACAAACCATCTTGAGTTGCAGGTGCAACAGCTTGGTATTCATCTCGATGATTACTTTCAGTTACCACATCAGCACGTAAAGGTTGAGGATTGTCAAAAGGACTCTTCAAAGGTTCTACGCCTTCCGTATCAATGCCTTTTAAGGTTTCCATCATGCCTAAAATTTTATTTAGACTTTGAGCATATTCAGCAGATTGCGTATCATTGAGCGACAATCGAGCAAGATTGGCGATTGCTGAAACTGTTTGTGCATTTAAATCTGCTGAATGCTGTGCATCCGATGTAGACATAACATCACCTAATCAGTATTAAAAATTTTCAAAATATCGTGCGTTATAATAAGCGATTGACTTGTTCAAATCATCACATTTAGTTTAAAGTTGCCACCTTGCATCCACATGAAAGTTTAACTGAGAACGAACCGTGATTCTAAAACGACTAATTGGCTTGTTTTCGCCGGATCTAGCCATTGATTTAGGTACCGCAAATACACTTATTTATGCACCAGGCCGCGGCATTATATTAAATGAACCAACAGTTGTGGCAATTCGTCACAGTGGTTCACAAAAAATTGTTGCTGCTGTAGGGCTGGATGCGAAACAAATGTTAGGCCGTACGCCTGCAAATATTTCTGCAATTCGTCCAATGAAAGATGGTGTAATTGCAGACTTTGAAGTGACTGAAACCATGCTGAATCAGTTCATTGGTAAAGTTCACGAAAAACGTTTGTTCCCACCTGCACCTCGTGTAGTTGTATGTGTACCATGTAAATCAACTTTGGTCGAGCGTCGTGCGATTCGTGAAGCCGTATTTAATGCGGGTGCCCGTGATGTGCGCTTAATTGAAGAGCCGATGGCGGCTGCAATTGGTGCGGGTATGCCAGTTGAACAAGCATGTGGTTCTATGGTTGTGGATGTTGGTGGTGGTACAACTGAAATTGCAATTATTTCATTGCAAGGTTGTGTCTATGCTGATTCTTTACGTATTGGTGGCGATGTATTTGATGAGCAAATCATTAATTATGTTCGTAAAGCTCACGGTTGCGTAATTGGTGAAACCACAGCTGAAATCATTAAGAAAGAAGTAGGTATGGCTGTTTCTGATGGTACGACATTAGAAATTGAAGTACGTGGTCGTAACCTTGCAGAAGGTGTGCCTCGTGCAATTACCGTAACTTCTGACGAAATTACTCAAGCGATTTCTGACCCATTACAAAGCATTGTAAGCGCGGTGAAATCAGCTCTTGAACAAACTCCTCCTGAACTTTCTTCAGATATCGCTGAGCGCGGTATTGTGTTGACAGGTGGTGGTGCGTTACTTCGTAACCTCGACAAGTTATTAGCTCAAGAAACTGGTTTACCAGTTGTTGTGGCTGAAGATCCTCTTACTTGTGTAACCCGTGGTGGTGGTAAAGTATTAGAATTCTTCGACAACCCGAACCATGACATGCTTTTCGTCGGTTAAGTTTAAGGATTAGGCGGTGCAACCGAATATTTTTTCAAGACAGCCGCCATCTTTCCGCTCGTTCATTATTGCGGTCATTACATGCTTGGTTGTGCTTTTCTTTGATTGGCGTATGCCTTATGTAATTCAGCCAGCAAGGGATGTCTTGTACGCTGCATATAACCCAATTTATGCGCTTGCAAGTTATCCGGTACTGTCGAGAGAATGGCTGAATCAACAAACTAAATCTGAAACACAACTGCGCCGTGAAAACACTGCAATGCAGGCCGAGCTGTTACAAGCTCAGGTTCGTTTGCAGAAGCTGTCAGAACTGTCTGCTGAAAATACCCGATTACGCGGCTTACTTGATACACCATTAATTATTGATGGTCGTATGGAAATTGCTGAAGTAATTGGAACAGATGCCGATCCGCTGCGTCATATCATCATTATTAACCGTGGTTCAATGGATCACCTCAAGGTTGGTCAAACGGTTCTAGATGATAAAGGGATTATGGGGCAAATCATTAATGTGTATCCTCATAGTTCACGTGTGATGTTACTTTCTGATAAAGAGCATTCACTATCTGTTCGTCTAGAGCGTACAGGTATGCGGGCGATTGTTTCTGGTACTGGCGATTTAGGTCGCTTGAAAATGGAATATGTTCCAACCAGTGCAAATATTCAGGTTGGCGATAAAGTATTGAGTTCTGGCTTAGGTGAGCATTTTCCAGCAGGTTACGCAGTGGGTACAGTAGCTAAAATTCGCCGTCATAATTCAGGTGAATTTGCGGAAATTGATATTACTCCAGCTGCTCAGCTCGCAACAGGGCATCATGTTATTGTACTTTTCTCAGACTCATTAGCGAAGGAGCAGCCATATGCCGATCGCTAAATTGAAACGTGAGAAGCGTAATGATCCATTATGGGTAATTATACTCTCTGTAATCGTGGGTTCAGTACTCATGGTTTACCCATTATCCTACGATATTTCTGGCTGGCGACCATTGTTCATGCTTATGATCATGTTGTTTTGGGTCGTTTGCCAACCAACATGGTGTGGAGTATGGTTTGCATTCGGTATGGGGCTTTTTACAGACTTACTACTTGATGCTCCATTAGGACTAAATGCACTGAGCTTTGTTATTGTTACCTTTGTTACCCGGTTTTTAATACGCGAGCGTCGTATTTTGACTTTCGGTAATTTATGGACAATTGCCACTTTGGTTATTATTGCTCATTTAGCCTTTATGTGGGTGACCCAAACCATGGGAGGTACTCACTTCTCAATTGCTCGCCATTGGCAACCATTAATGACCAGTGTTCTAACTTGGCCAGTAGTTTATTATTGTTTAGCAAAATGGCGCATTTAGTTTTAGCTTCCAGTTCTCCGCGTCGGAGAGAGTTGTTGCAGCAGTTGGGTTTAGATTTTGAAATTTATAGCCCTGATATTGATGAATCTGTTCATGACGGTGAGTTGGTTTATCAATATGTTGAGCGTTTAGCTAGAGAAAAAGCCCAAGCCGTATTAAATATTTTTCCAGATGCCGTGGTTATTGCTGCCGATACAAGTCTTGGGCTTGATGGTCAGATTATTGGTAAACCTGACTCAAAACAGCATGCCTTTGAAATTTGGAAACAATTATCTGGCCGTTGGCATGATGTGTTTTCCGGAATTTGTATTGCGACACAGCAGCAAATCTTGAGTCAGGTGGTGCAAACACAAGTTGAATTTGCGGCCTTAAGTACACAAGATATGGAAGACTATTGGGCCACAGGAGAACCTGTAGGGAAGGCCGGTGCGTATGCAATTCAAGGAATTGCTTCGCAATATATTCCCAAAATTCAAGGAAGTTATAGTAATGTGGTAGGACTTCCTTTGTACGAATTTTCACAGTTATTCAAAAGAGTGAAGACATAAGGGGTTGTTGATAATTCTTGATTGAATTGCATTGTCGATGAATAGTGGACAAAGCTACGTTAACAGTCGCTCTGACTCTTTAATAAAAATTTTATAATGCTTTGAGTTTATGTATGTCAGAAGAACTACTTATTAATGTCACACCTATGGAGTGTCGGGTGGCATTAATCGAAAATGGAACTGTTAATGAGCTGTATGTTGAACGTACAGTGAAGCGAGGACTTGTCGGCAATATCTACAAAGGTAAAGTTGTCCGCGTGCTTCCGGGCATGCAAGCGGCTTTTGTTGATATCGGATTATCTAGAACAGCCTTTTTGCATATTAATGATATGGTTTGGCCTCGTTCACAGCCAACTCCCAATGTTTTTGAATTACTTCATCCAGGGCAAATTCTGACCGTTCAGGTGATGAAAGACATGCTCGGTACTAAAGGTGCTCGTCTAAGTACAGATCTTTCTATTCCTTCTCGCTATTTAGTTCTTATGCCGTATGGTAATCATATTGGTGTTTCACAGCGTATTGAATCAGAAGAAGAGCGCGAACGCTTACGTAATATCATCGAAGGTATTCAGGCAGAGCATAATCTACCCGGTAGTGTGATTGTCCGTACTGCTGCTGAAGGCGTAGATGATGCTGAGATTGCGCAAGATATGTGTTACCTCAGCAAGCTATGGGAATATATCCAGCGTAAACAAGTGGATGTTGCAGTTCCTTCTTTAATTTTTGAAGAACTACCACTACCACAACGAATTATTCGTGATTTGGCAAGCGAAGAAACAGCAAAGATTTATGTCGATTCGAGAGAAATTCACGGCAAACTGCGTGAGTTTGTAGATGAATTTGTGCCGAATATGCAAAGTCGCCTGATTCATTATCCGGGTGAACGTCCATTATTCGACCTCTATAACGTCGAAGAAGATATTCAAAAAGCTCTACAAACACGCGTTGCTCTAAAGTCTGGTGGTTATCTAATGATTGACCAGACAGAAGCCATGACTACCATTGATGTCAATACAGGGTCATATGTCGGTGGTCGTAGTCTCGAAGACACAGTCTTTAAGACCAATATGGAAGCGACTCAGGTGATCGCACGTCAGCTCAGACTAAGAAATCTGGGCGGTATTATCATTATTGATTTTATTGACATGCAAGAAGCCATTCATCGTGAAGAGGTGATGCGTCAATTTGAAAAAATGCTTGAACGTGATCACGCCAAAACAAAAATCACACAGGTGTCTGAACTTGGCTTAGTCGAAATGACACGTAAAAGAACACGTGAATCATTAGAACACTTGTTATGTGAGTCTTGTCCAACGTGTCAGGGGCGTGGTTTTGTCAAAACGGCAGAGACAGTGTGTTACGAAATATTTCGAGAGATATTACGATATACGCGTGCATTTGAGTCTACGAGTGGCTTTACTGTCGTTGCTCATCCTTCTGTAATTGACCGATTATTAACGGCAGAAGCCCCTGCAGTGGCTGATTTAGAGCACTTTATCAACAGAGTTATTAAATTTCAGGTCGAAAATTTATATACGCAAGAGCAATACGATATCATTTTAAGTTAAAGTTGTAACAAGATATCGCTTAATCCTTGTTACAACTGAAATTTTACTTTCATTCATGAATTTTAAATACTACTTGCATACAGTAGCCGTAGACGTTCTCCCTGTTTAAAACGTCTTAGCAAACAATAAGAGGTATAACCCATGAATGTAAGTGAAAACCTAATTAGCAACGGTCTTAAACATGTTTTAGAAAGCACGCCAGTAAATAGCTGCTATATGTTGAATGACCAAGGTAAAGAAGTACCGATTACAACTGCGATGATCCGTTCAGTATGTCATCAGTTGCTTAACCAGTGCCGCGCAATTAAAAAATAAGGGGCCATTTCAACGCCCCTTAATTTTTCTCAACTTGCTGAATGATGTTTCAGCTGTTTTTCCTCAATAATTTCTTCAAACCGTTGAATCTCATCTTCAAGATGGGTTAAAAGGTTTTGCATCTTAGGTAAAGCATTTCGACATGCTGTTAAACCTACTTCAAGCTTATCCAGATAGCTTGTCATCGTAATATTAAGCGCTTGCCCATCCATTACTATAGAAGCAGGGTAGAGCGCATCTAATTTCGCGCCATTCCAATAAAGTGGCTCACGTGGGCCAGGTACATTAGAAATGACTAAATTGAATGCCTGACGCTTAGGAAGCATTCCAGACATGATGTTTAGACCTGCTGGGCCATAAACTACAGCGCTATAGTTTAAAATCTCATTTGCAGTCATTCGGCTAAAGCGTTGCTTTGAATTTTGCATACTACGACGAATAATTTCGAGTCGTTCTAGAGGCTGATCTTTATGGGTACCCAAATTCGCTAGAATCATCGTAATGCGATTACTTACGTCAGAGTCATCTGTACGCAGTGAAGCGGGCACCATCGCAATAAGAGGCTTTTTAGGCAAGCTATTATGGCTAATCAGGTATTCACGTAATGCCCCAGAACATACAGCAAGTACGACGTCATTAATGGTCACACCAAGCGCTTTAGAAATCTTTCTAAGGCGACTTAATTCAAAAGATTGGGCTGCAAAACGACGTGAAGCGCTTACGCGTTGATTCAAAATTGAAACTGGCGCCTGAAAAGTCGATACATAGTCAGGATTTTTCCCCATTTCTTTAAAGATGGTTTGTGATAACTCATGCATGACCTTTGGAGTAACTTCAAGCTGTGACTTGATGCCTCCTAAAATACTTTTGATTTTACTAGTACTTGGTTTTGGTACTTTTAAGCGTTTTGTTCTTTTACTTTCTACACACCAAAGTGGAACCACATGTTTTTCTTGTGGTGTTTTTGATAGAGACTTCTCAATTAAGCGCATACCCGCAACGCCATCTACCATGGCATGATGAATCTTAAAGTACATCGCGAAACGATTACCTTCGATTCCTTCAATAATGTCGCACGTCCAAAGCGGTTTTGCTCGGTCAATTAAAGAACTATGCTGCTGCGAAATATAAACCAGTAACTCACGGATTCGACCAGGATGAGGCAGAGCAATATGACGGAAATGGTGATCAATATCGAACTCTTCGTCTTCATCCCAAAATAAACCATTTAAACGGTTATTGAAGGGAGGGACAGGAATACTTTTTGATTGGCGAATTTCTTCTACTAAATCACGAACAAAAGTTTCAGGGGCATTTTCAGGAATTTCAAATAAAAACAATCCGCCAACATGCATCGGTTGTTGTCTTTTTTCTAGTGATAGAAAAATAAAATCAATAGGGTGTAATGGACGCATAACTTGTTGTGCCTCATGCTTTTTTCTAAGAAGCCCTTAACTGAGCTCTTATTAGAATTATAGAACCGTAAAATTTAGTATATAGCGTTTATTACAGATTAAATATGACTTTGTGTACGAGATATAACTGTAAAAAAAACCACTGATTCATCAGTGGTTTTTTTATACCAGACTATTTTTTTAAGTTGCCTGCGTGTAAGCCACATTCTTTTTGCGTTGCTTCTTCCCACCACCAGCGGCCTTCGCGTTCATGCTGGTTTGGAAGTACTGCACGAGTACATGGTTCACAACCAATAGAAACGAAACCACGCTCATGTAAAGGATTATATGGAATTTCCATCATACGGATGTAACTCCATACTTCGGCGCTAGACCAGTTCGCAAGCGGATTATATTTAATGAGTTGTTTGTCTGGACCAGAGAAACCTGCGTCAGCTTGTACGACAGGAATTTCGGTACGTGTACCCGGACTTTGATCTTTACGTTGGCCTGTAATCCAGCCATCTAAGGTTGCAAGTTTTTTACGCAAAGGCTGAACTTTTCGAATACCACAGCATTCTTGGTGCCCATCTTTAAAAAAGCTAAATAAGCCTTTTTCATTCACCATGTTTTGCACAGCTTCAGATTCAGGAAAGCAAATTTCGATATTAATATTGTAATGCTTACGAACAGTTTCAATAAATTGGTAAGTTTCAGCATGCAAGCGTCCGGTATCAAGGCTAAAAACACGGAAAGGTTTGCCTAAACGTGAAGCCATATCAATTAAGACGACGTCTTCTGCACCTGAGAATGAAATTGCGATTTCACCTTGTTGGCTTAATGCAAGTTCTAAGATCTCGCGTGGGCTTTTAGCTGCATATTCAGCTGCGAGAGCATCAACAATATCAATAGTCGGAATAACGGTCATGGGTGTTCCTGGCAAAAGGCTTGGGCGCATTGAGTTATGAAAAATATTCTAAAGGATAGTAAATAAATTGCTTAGCACTTTAATTTCGATCCTTATGAATAAAATTGATTTGATCAATAACAACGCAAAACTGAAAATCTTAATGGTATGATACAGCAATTTTTAACCAACGTTGGAAGCATTCATGGAAATCGTATGCCTAGATCTTGAAGGGGTTTTAGTTCCTGAAATCTGGATCAATTTCGCAAAAAAAACAGGGATTAAAGAACTAGAAGCAACAACTCGTGATATTCCGGATTATGATGTTTTAATGACTCAGCGTCTGAATATTTTAAAACAACATGGTTTAGGCCTAAATGACATCCAAGAAGTGATTGCTGAGATGGGGCCATTACCAGGTGCCAAAGAGTTTGTTGAATGGGTAAGTACTCATTTCCAACTTGTGATCTTGTCAGATACCTTCTATGAGTTTGCTCATCCTCTAATGAAACAATTAGGGTGGCCAACAATTTTCTGTCATAAGTTAGAGACAGATGAAGAAGGAATGATTACCGCTTATAAACTACGTCAACCAGATCAAAAACGTGAGTCAGTTAAAGCACTTCACGGTTTAAATTTCCGTGTAATCGCGGCAGGGGATTCATATAACGACACAACCATGCTTGGTGAAGCTGATCATGGCTTCTTATTTGATGCACCTGCAAATGTCATTGCTGAGTTCCCTCAGTTCCCAGCAATTCATGGCTATGATGCATTAAAAGAAGCAATCCGTTCAGTTTCGCAGCGTAATATTCCAGCTTAAGAATGAACAATAAAAAAGGCGCTTTTAGCGCCTTTTTTATATGTGATAATTTTAAAACTTAGAATTTATAACCAAGTTTTAAGCCATAAGCGATCGCGTTGTTGTCTGAGAACTCTGCAACATATTGATCGGTACCAGCTTGTGCACCAGTTTGTGCTTTAGCATCACCCAACCAGAAGTATTTTACACCACCAGCAATGAAGGTTTGTGGAGTAGGGCTATATTGAACACCTAAACCTACGTTCCAGTAACCTTCTGTTGGGCCTAATGTGGTTACAGGGTTACCTGCACCAGAGTCCCAACCTACAGAGACATTACCTGCCCATTTGTCATTAAGCTTACGACCTACACCTGCATTGACTGTCCATTGATCGTCTGAATATTCCACTAAGTTAAAACCATTTGGACGACCGATAAGATTACCTACAGCTTCTGAAACTTTGCCAAATTTATATGGACGAATTGAGAAATCTTTCCAGTTCACCCAACGTACGTTAGCAAATGCAACAGTGTTCGCCATGATACCTGTTTGGAAATCAAGGTTAACAGACTGAGGTGTCGTAATTTTTGTTTGGCCTTCTAATTGGTTAGCAGCAATTGCTTTGCCAATTGTCTGTTGAATTGCACCAGCTTGTGCAGGACTTAACTGTCCAGCAGCAACTAATTGAGAGATAGTAGTTCCTAACACTCCCGCATTTGCTGTAATTGCATCAGCAAGGGCAATATTTTCGTCAGCGTCGACTTTGTGAGTGACTTCAGAGCGATATGTTAAAGAGGCTTTAAGAGCAATTTCAGGAATTTGGAATGCTGCACCTGCTAACCAGCCAGCTCCACCAGTTTCTTTGATATTTGCATCATAGCCATTATATAAACTATAAGCTGAACCACGTAAATGTACATCGCCTTTAATTGTTTGGTATACACCACCACCATAAAAATTGAAGTTTTCAGTAGGTTGGAAGCCAAAAATCATTGAAATATTTTGGCTATCAACTTTAACAGAAGTACCACCTTGAGTTCCTCCTAATGCACCTGTTGTAATTGGTAAACCACTAAGAACAGGATCGGAAGGACTTGCTACAAATGCATTCTTACCTGAATATTCTGCATCTGCTCCAAATGGTTGGTCATAGAGTAAACCAAAAGAAAATTTATCGTTGAGTTGTAGTTTTAATGCAGCACTTGGGAAGTAGTAATCATTACCCATGTCATCAATATGACGACGTGTTGCGCTTGATCCTGCTTCTTTACCCTCTACAGTTGGGTCTAAAACAGAAATACCTGCTTCAAAGTAATTACCTGGTTGTAAGAATGCAGACATTGACTGTCCAGAGCGATCCAAAGCTGCTGCGAAAACCCCAGTTGCAGGCAGCGTTGCCAAAATCATTGCAGTGCTCAGATGTTTTAATTTCATTTTAATCTTTCCTTGAACTTCAAGACATTTTTTTAAAAGTAACAGAGTTAAACCGTTTAAACTGTGTTGCCTTCAAAGCTTTTAATTACAAGTTTCAAAGCTTTGATAACTCCATGTAACAAAAATAGCATAATTACACTAAGAGTAAATCTGTTATATGAACTGGTGAGTACTCATTTTTTATACAAAAAAAGTCAATAAAGAATGAAATGTGGAGAAATTTTTACATTATTAAACTATTTTAAATAATTGATATTTATATTTTTAATCTATTAGTAATAAGCCATGTATTTATGACATTTTTGTCAAAAATCCAAGAAAAATGGTCAAAGATTTTTTTGTAAAAATATGAGTTGATTGATCATGAAGTGAGTATTGGTTATCATTTTTACTGGATAAGTCTAGTTTCTCTACATGTGTATATTATTGATTCCATTTTATATTATTTAGAATAGAGCATAAATCAGTATTTATTTTTTACCATTTGATCAATTTTTGGGTGTTTTCATCAGATAAATTTAACCGTCTAAAATACAAAGAATGAATCAAATTAAGAGTATGAATACAATTATTCCGTTTTAGAGTTAAAACAAACCGTTAAAGGGGATATAACTTTTCATCAAATTCTTCAAGTTTGGGAAACTTTAAAGGTTCAAGCTGGTCGAGGTGAGTAAGATAAGTTATATAGTCCTCAAGAATGGTTTTTCGTGCTTCTTGGCTAATATAGGGTACATGATAGGCAATAAAAGGTGGAAAAACTTCAAAACCGCTATAGGCCAAGGTACCGCGTTGAATAGGTGAAAGATAATGCTCTATTGGTCCGTGAATAGAGTTCTCGCCAAACATATGCGTTCTACCGCCCAATGTTAAACAGAGCATCGCTTTTTTACCCGCCATACCACCGTGGTTATAAAAGCGTTTTCCGCCATAAAAAAGTCCTGAAACGAATACGCGATCAATCCATCCTTTTAAAATTGCTGGGACAGAGGTCCAGTAAAGTGGGAAGTTCAAAATAATCAAATCTGCTCGTTTTACTTTTTCAATTTCCGCTTGAATATCAGGTGCTAAAAGGTTTTGCTTGGCGGCATTACGTTGTTCTAATGCGTAATTGAAATAGTCGGGTTGATTGAGTTCTAAAAAATCCTCTTTGGAAGCTACAGGGTTGAATTGCATTGCATACAAGTCAGAAACTTCTACACGATGACCCAACTTTTTAAATGTTTGCTGAGCTGTCGTTTTCAGTGATGTTGTAAAAGACTGTGGCTCTGGATGAGCATGAACGATCAAAATATTCATAAGGTGACCTGTATTCTTTTCAGAAATTGTGCTGTCTAGTGCGAATCACTGGATTCCATTTTGAACAACTATGCATCAATTTAAAAACGTGCCATAGTTCATGAACTGACAGTTTTTACCATTTGACGCCACAATTATGATTGCTAATGGATCACGCATGAATCCAGAATTACCTGGAACTTATATTAATTTATTAGTCGATATAGTTAAGCGCTGGAATATCTCGGGTGATCAGCTTCTAGATGGAAGTGGCGTAACATTAGAACAATTAACCAAACCCTATTGGTATGTTGAGTTTCATACTTTAAACAAACTTCTTGAACATGCTATTGAACTCACTCATGAGCCAGCATTAGCGGGTTATTTGGCTTTGGAAATGAAAGCATCTTGTTATGGTTCGGTAGGTATGGCGGCCATGGTCTGTGCAAATTTAGAAGAAGCCCTTAAAACACTTGAACAATTTATTGGATCACGTTGTGATGCATTTAAGCCCGAGTTAAAACAAGAACAAGATTATATTTACTGGTCTATACGCCAGCCTTTGAAAGCTTTTCGGTTGAGTCCAAATGCTACTATTTTTTTATTATTAGGTTTTGTTCAAATCGCGAAGCATCTAACAGGATTATCTTCTTTAGGTACCGTTAAGTTAAATATGTCTGAACCCGTCGGTTTTTCAAAACTAAAAGATGAATTGGGTGTAGATTGTTTATTTAATGAAAAACAGAATGTCTGGATTTTTCCAAAAGAATATTTATCGCAGCCTATCCTAACGGCCGACCCGATGCTTGCACCTTTACTAAAAGCACAGTGTAAAAAAGATATAGATAAATTGAAGTTACGCAGCGGATGGAAAGTAGAAATTAGCCACGTAATTAAAAAATTATTGATCAATAATCAGGGAGAAATATTAAAAGTTAAACAAGTCGCGTACATGATAAATATGTCAGAGCGGAGCCTACAGCGGTATTTGGCAACCGAAAATACAAGTTTTTCAGTATTAGTTGATCTAACTCGAAAGCAGCAGGCACAAGATCTTTTAGAAAATAGTGCAATATCAATTGAAGCTGTGGCTTTAAGTTTAGGTTATGCAGATACATCCCATTTCACTCGCGCATTTAAACGCTGGATGGGAATGACACCGAAATATTATCAAACTCAGTTAAAACTAAAAAAATTAGATATACGTGAATAATAAAGAAGACCACAAATTTGAAAGTGGTCTTCTAAATAAGCATTAAGTTGATGATTCTTGTTTTGATGAAAGTGAATGAATCACTTCAAAATAGCTAGGCGGGACTGGAACATGACCACGTTCTCTTAGTACTTTGTGCATACGCGGTAATTTAAAATATGGCACTGAAGCCATTAAATGATGTTCCATATGGTAGTTTACGTGGATTGGTGCAACAAAACTTCTCGCAATCCATCCAGCTCGTGTTGTTCGAGTGTTGGTTAAAGCAGAATTACTGGTTTGCATACCAGCATGTTCTGCCATAGAACGAATACGTAAAAAAAGTGGAAATGGGGTTAAATAAGCCAGAGGCCATAACCAATAAAAACGTTGCTGACCAAATGCTTTTAGAACACCATAAAGTGCCAGATTGGTTGCAATAGCGCCCGTACTGTTTTTTGCAATACTCTTTGCATAGTCGGTGAAATTTTTATGACTGCGGTCTAACCAAATTTGGTCATTGGCAACAGTCCATTTCATGACATCCAGATCCATTAAAACTCGACCTAAGCTAAACTTTAAGCCAGTCATACCTGTTAAGTCGCGTAAGAATTTACGAGTTAGAGATTTTTTACTGACTGGAAAACCAGCAACTAAAGAAAGATCTGGGTCATCTGGAGTAGATGTTTTTGCATGGTGACGAACATGGTGTACACGATATTTTTGAAAATCATTCCAGATGGGGCGGGCGCATAGCCATTCACCGACGAAATCATTTATTTTCTTATTTTTGAATAGACTTTTGTGAGACGCGTCGTGCATTAAAATTGCGAGACATAACTGACGACCCGCCAAGATTGCTAAGGCAAGCATACATGCTAATAATTTACCCCAACTCGGTAAGTAGTCCCACATCATTATTAAGCTGGCGAATGTTCCACCAATAACAGCCCATGTGCTGGCAACAGCCCAAGCACCATAGGTATCTGAAGGTTCGGTAAGCTCTTGTATTTCTTCTCTGCTAAATAGATCCGTAACACTCACCTGTGTATTCATTTTTATTCTCCCAAATTAGAGTTTGGTATCTGTATTTTATATTACAAATATAGTTATAAAAATTTAAAAAGTGAAATATTTGTTTGTAAAAAAATAAATCAGATGACTATAGATTTAATTCTTGTTCATATATTTTTTTCCAAAGTTTTTGGCCGATCGCGTCTAGCTGCTGTACATCTTGAGCAAATTGATTACGCGCAGACTCATTTACAAATGGTGCTGGTAATAGGGGATCATTCATGAGTAAAGCAATCGTTTCTCTACCTAAAAGAAGGGCTTTAACTGCTGCATCATTTAAGGAGAGGTGAGTATAGTTCTCAAGCCAGTGTGTGATATCTCGACTATACATTTCATAATTTTTTTCGAGTTGTTTGGTATCCCATAAAGAAAAAATTTGCTTAAGCGTTGAGGGTTCGAAGTGCTGAATAATACAAATTTTTGCTTCTTTCTCTAGTCCCGCTAGAACAAGCTCCTCACAGGTTTTTTCAAAACTATAAGCTAAATTGTCTGGGCGGATATAAATACCCGTTTCTAATTCTTTAAAACCAAATTGACGCAGCACACGTTCACGCTTTTTAAGAGCAGTTCGGTCTATACGACCCAATGTGCCTGTAAACACAGCAAGATAATGTTGCTGCCATTCTTTAGTTTGTTTAATACCATTTTTACGATTGAGTATTACTTTTGCCCAATCTTTCGTAGAAGGTGAAAGTTGATAAATTCCGCGTTCTACACTTTCGATCATGCCTTCATTTAATAAACGGGTGGTCGCAACTCGAATACCGTTTTCACTTAAGTTAAACAGTTTGGCGGCCACCAAAATTTGTTTAATCGTAAGCTGAGGGTACGCAGAGGAAAGAAAGAGATCGATAATCAGATGACGTGCGTTGATTTTAGTATTTTTCATTTTGTTTAAATTTTAAATATAAATGACATATGCTTGAAATAATATCATGTTTATTTGATGTTTTAAGATGGTTTCTTGGCTTGCTTGAGTATAAGAGCTTTTATTTATAACTAGAAGACGATTTGTTTTTGATTAGATTTTATCTTTTTACGATAGTTAACCTAAGTTTGTCATAATGATGTGATACATTATTGCACTTTAAATAATCGGCCTTTAATTAAAGGCAATAACCAAAATGCTAGAAATGATCTGATATTGAACATGAATTAGGCCAAAGTATTGGTTTATCCATGATATAAAACAACTTTTTAGACCTTTCTAGTGATTAACTTTTTGAGCAAGTGATGGAAAATTTTGAAGTTATAAAAGCACTATTTCTAGGATTTGTTGAAGGTTTAACTGAATTTTTACCAATTTCCAGTACTGGCCATTTGATTTTATTTGGTCATATTATCGATTTCCATTCAGATGGTGGTCGTGTATTCGAAGTAGTGATCCAGTTAGGTGCTATTTTGGCAGTGTGCTGGTTATATCGACAAAAAATTATTAACTTGATTAAAGGCTTCTTTAGTGGCGATGTAGAGTCGCGTCATTTTGCTTTTAGTGTATTAATTGCTTTTTTCCCAGCAGTGATTATTGGCGTTTTAGCTGTCGATTTTATTAAAAGTGTTTTGTTTAGCCCAATTGTGGTTGCGATTGCCCTCATTGTCGGTGCACTAATTATTTTCTGGGTTGAATCTAAACAGTTTGAGCATAAAACATTAGACGCAACAAAAATCACGTTTAAGCAGGCACTGTTAGTTGGTCTTGCTCAATGTGTTGCGATGATTCCGGGAACTTCTCGTTCAGGTGCGACAATTGTAGGCGGGATGTTTGCAGGTTTATCACGTAAAGCTGCAACAGAGTTTTCGTTCTTCCTTGCAATGCCGACCATGTTAGGTGCAGCGACATTTGACTTAATTAAAAATGCTGATGTATTGACCTCAGACAATATGATTAATATTGGTGTTGGTTTCGTTGCAGCATTTATTGCAGCTTTATTTGTAGTAAAGGCACTGGTACTTTTTGTTGAACGCCATACGCTACGCGTATTTGCTTGGTACCGTATTGTGCTCGGTGTAATTATTCTGATTGCATCAATGTTCTTTAACTTATCTGCTTAATAGTCAGACTAAGTGAAAAAACCTAGAATCTTCTAGGTTTTTTTTATGCCTAAAAATAGCTTTAACTTGCTTATTTATACAAAGTACTACCAAGAAATACTTTTCCCTTTTAGTTTGATTGATATAGTAAATCTTAAATAGCCCGTAAAAAATAAAGCAATGCAACAGAATGATTTGATGAAAAGATTGGTCGAGGCTTTTTTATATTTGGCTCCTCAAGAAGGTCTATATCCTACCTATATTTCAAATATCACTCTTATGAGGGTAGATCATTCCACACAACCTGTTGCTGTATTACAAGAGCCTTCAATTGTTTTAGTCATACAAGGTGTAAAGCGTGGTTATATCGGGAAAGATACTTTTCAGTTTCAACAAGGCCAGTGTTTGCTGATCTCGATCGCTATCCCTTTTGATTGCGATACGTTGGTTGAAAATGAACCAATGCTGGCAATTGCGATTAAGTTTGAAGCACAAATGATGGCTGATTTAGCCACTAAAATGGATAAAGAGCAGCAGCCATCTATAGATGAGCTTGAAAAAAGAGATATAAAGCTCAGTTGTGGTTTAAATATTATAGACATGAACACGGTAATATCTGAGGTTGCTTTACGCTTGTTGAATTTACTTCGTTCTAAACAAGATACTGCGATATTGGGAGAACAGATAAAACGAGAACTCATTTATCGGGTTTTGCAGGCAGGTAGTCGTGATTTAATCGAAAATCTTTCGGCTATGATAAGTCGAAATAGTGTGATTTATACAATTTGTGAAATTATTCAAAGAGATTATTATCACAATTTAACGGTTCAGGAACTTGCTAAACAAGCGGGAATGAGCGTCTCTCTTTTTCATCAAGCGTTTAAGAAAGTCACCAACTATTCTCCATTACAGTACATTAAGATTACTCGATTACATAAGGCACGTGATTTAATCTTAAATAATCAAATGGGTGTTGCGGAAGCTGCCTATCAGGTAGGGTATGTAAGTGCCTCACAGTTTAGTCGAGAGTTCAAACGGCTGTTTGGAGTTCCACCTAAATCTTCAATGAATTAAAGTAAATCAATACATTTAAAATATAAACCAAACATGGAGCATATCAATGAGTCTTCCAACAACTATGAAAATTGTTGAAATTACGGTTCCTGGCGGACCTGAGGTCTTAAAACTTCAAGATTCAGATGTTCCAGTACCTCAAGCAGATGAAGTGTTAATTGAGGTAAAAGCTGCTGGAATTAACCGTCCAGACGTATTGCAGCGTATGGGTTTATACCCAATGCCAAAAGGTGTTACGCAAATTCCGGGACTGGAAATCGCTGGGGTGGTGGTTGCTGTAGGTGACCAAGTGCAACAGTTCAAAGTTGGAGACAAGGTTTGTGCTTTAACCAACGGTGGTGGTTATGCTGAATACTGTGCTGTCACTGCAACGCAGGTACTACCGATACCTGAAAATCTAACATTTATCCAAGCTGCTGCAATTCCGGAAACATTCTTTACAGTTTGGGCAAATCTGTTTGATATTGGCCGTTTAAAAGAAAATGAAACAGCACTGATTCATGGTGGTGCAAGTGGTATTGGGACCACAGCTTTAACGATTTGCCATGCTTTAGGGATTAAAACTTTTGCTACAGTTGGAAGTGAAGATAAAGTTGCAGCACTCTCTAACTTAACGACTGCAATTAACTATAAAACCCAAGATTTTGAGCAAGAAATTTTGAAACACACCCAAGACCAAGGTGTTGATGTGATTTTAGATATTGTGGGTGGTTCGTATTTCTCGAAAAACTTAAATCTATTAAAACGCGATGGCCGACTTGTGATTATTGGTTTTATGGGCGGTCGAATTGCAAAAGAATTCGACTTACAAAAACTGATTTTAAAACGTGCAACCATTACTGGCTCAACCATGCGAGCACGTAATAGCCAAGAAAAAGCCCAGATTGCTCAGTCCTTATATGAACATGTGTGGCCGCTCTTAGCGCAAGGCAAGTGCTTGCCGCAAATCTATAAAACCTATGATTTTTCAGATGTACAAAGTGCCCATGCATGTATGGAACAAGGTGACCATATTGGAAAGATCGTTTTAGAGATCAATACCTAATTTAATCTGTGACAGTTTAGGTGAACGACATGTTTGCCTAAACTAAAATTTATAATTATTAATTGTGCCTATTTCTATATAAAAATTGCCAAATTCTATTGGCGTGTTGCACCAGTTTCTTGATCTAAATATACATGTACTAAGAAATAATAACTGGCTTAAAGCTGTTATTTCGTTCTTCAATTCTAAAGGATGGTAACAATGAATACCCCAGCATCAAATGATAAAAATCCGACTCCAGATTTGGCAGAAGATAATGCATTCTTCCCATCACCATACTCACTGAGCCAATATACTTCTCCTAAAACAGATTACGACGGTACGACCTACCCAACGCCGTATACAGGTAATAAAAAGGTCTTAATGATTGCAACTGATGAGCGTTATATCCAGATGCAAAACGGTAAGTTCTTTTCTACCGGAAACCATCCAGTAGAAATGCTTTTGCCAATGTTCCATTTAGATAATGCTGGTTTTGAAATTGATGTTGCGACACTTTCAGGTAATCCAGCCAAGCTTGAAATGTGGGCAATGCCAAAGCAAGAACAAGTGGTATTAGATACTTTTCATAAATATGCAGATAAATTAAAAAAACCGCTAAAACTTGCCGATATTTTAGAAAATGCAGTGGGGAAAAACTCATCATACGCAGCTGTATTTATTCCGGGTGGGCATGGTGTTTTAGCTAAGATTCCACATAGCTTGGATGTCAAAAAAGTTCTGAAATGGGCAGTTGAACAAGACAAATTTATTATTACTTTATGTCATGGTCCAGCTTCGCTGCTTGCTGCGGCAGTAGATGAACAACCTGAGAATTATATTTTTAAAGATTATCAAATTTGTGTATTCCCTGATTCATTAGATAAGGGGGCAAATATTGATATCGGTTATATGCCAGGAGCTTTACCATGGCTAGTCGGTGAGAACCTTGAAAAACTCGGTGTGAAGATTTTGAACACTGGCATTACAGGACAATGTCATAGAGATCGTAAATTATTAACAGGCGATAGTCCGCTTGCTTCTAATAATTTAGGAAAACTTGCAGCTGAAACGTTGCTGGCTGAAGTGAAGGATTAAGTGATTCAATATGTGCGCCCTGCGGGACTCGAACCCACGTCGGTCGCTTAGGAGGCAACTGCTCTATCCAGTTAAGCTAAGGGCGCATAATTTTATGATTATAAACAAAAAAGCTATTGCCAAGGCAATGGCTTTTTTCATGTTTTAGGTATTAAAAATTTTGTCATAGTGGTTAATAAAAAGTTAGATCATTCAAAGGTTTTAGAACTGTTTATGTCTTATATAAAAAATAGAGTTTATAAAGCAAAAAAATCACAAAAAATTCATGTTTGCCTTTCTATGATCTGAAGCAAAACACGAAAACATTCAAGGCAAGCAATCGAGTAAGTGAAGCTATTTCAGAAAGGTTGTTTGTTAAAGAATCAGATTTGGTTACAGCATAATTTAAAAGGGCATAACATGAAAAAAATTGATGAACAGGACCTATCTAGAATTATTGAAATGGCATGGGAAGATCGAACCCCATTTGAAGCAATTGAGCGAGAGTATGGCTTGCGTGAAAGTGAAGTTATTCGTTTAATGAGATACAACTTAAAATCGAGCAGTTTTAAACTCTGGCGCAAGCGTATGGCAGGGCGTAAAACCAAGCATCAGCAATTACGTTCACCAGAAGTTGAAAGAGCTTACTGTTCTCGTCAGTATAAATATGCTTAAGACCATCAAATATAATCAATTGAAAGACAACTGATTCAACAATGAAGAGTAGTGTTGAATCAGTTAAAACAATCGCGTGAAATATTTACTTATTTGAGCGGGCTTGTCGTTTACATCTTTCAGAGCAATATTTTACTTCTTCCCAGCAACGCTCCCATTTCTTTCGCCAGTCAAAAGGGCGTTGACAATAGACACATATTTTCTGGGGTAGATGCTGTTTTTTCATGATCTTAAAGCTCATCAAGTTGATGAATAAGTAACTTTGCATGCTGCATGACAGAAGCTTTATCTTTCATACGATCAAGGTTTTTATAGACCATCGCCATTCTGGGATTTTGACGAAATATGGCCTCATGCTGGCTCATAAAATACCAATACAAGCTGTTAAATGGGCAACTGTCTGGTTCAGTTTTGGTTTTGACGTTATATGTACAGTGCTGACAGTAATTTGACATTTTATGTATGTAATTACCTGATGCAGCATAGGGTTTACTTGCCATGATGCCACCATCTGCATACATGGCCATGCCTAATGTATTCGGTAATTCGACCCATTCATAAGCATCTACATAGACTGCTAAATACCATTCGCAAATTTCTGATGGATTTACACCTGCTAAAAGCGCAAAGTTGCCTGTAATCATTAAACGCTGAATATGGTGGGCATAGCCATGTTGAAAGGTATTTCTGAAACACTCGGCCATACATGCCATTTTTGTATCACCCGTCCAGTAAAATTGTGGCAGCGGCGTGGTGGCATAAAGGGTATTTTGATCGCTATAGTCAGGCATAGACAACCAATAGATTCCACGCACATATTCCCGCCATCCTAATATCTGACGAATAAATCCTTCTACTGCATTTAAGGGGGCCTGTCCGTTGTAATAGGCTGTTTGAGCAGCGTCACACACTTCTTGTGGCAATAACAATCCACAATTTAAATAAGGCGAGAGCAGGCTATGAAACATAAAGTCTGAACCATAAACCATAGCATCTTGATAATCGCCAAAGTGGGGTAAGCTGTTAGAAATAAAATGGTCTAAAGCAAGTAAGGCATTTTGACGGGTTGTTGCCCATTGAAAGGAATCGATATTGCCGATATGTTGAGAAAATTCTTTCTTGACTAGTTGAATAACATCTATATCAATTTGATCATGCTCAAAGGTTAATTTTGGTGGCAAAGGTGGATTGCCTGACCACGCTTTTCGATTGGCTTGATCAAAGTTCCATTGCCCGCCTACGGGTTGTTGGTCATGCATTAAATAGTGAGTTTGCTTGCGCATTTCTCGGTAAAAGTATTCCATCCTTAGCGTTTTATATTTGTTCGTCCATTGCTTGAATTGTTCTACGCTACAAAAGAAACGATCATCTTCTAAACAAATAACAGGTAGTTTTAGTGAGTTAGACCATGAAGTATCGATTTCATGCTGTAAGCGATACTCACCACATTGGGTAATGATGAGAGTATTTGCCGAGAAGTGTTGCTGCTGCAAAGCAATAAAGTCGACTAACTTTTTTATATGACTTTCGCGCTTAAATGTGTGATAACGAATTTTCCAGCCCTGTGCTTTTAATTCTTTTGCAAAGTGCCGCATTGCACTAAAAATCAGCGCTATTTTTTGTGGATGATGAGCAACATAAGATGTTTCCTCAAGTACTTCAGCCATCAAAATAATGTCTTCATTTCGGTTTAAATACTTGAGCGTTGCGAGTTGGTGATTTAATTGATCACCCAGAATTAAACCAAATCGCATATTTTTGCTTCATGAGATGGAACTAAAACTAGTCTAAATGTTTAGAGATCAATTTTATGTGAAGCAGTGCTTCTAAGTTCATCAGTGGTCAGTTAGCTATAAAGTCATAGATATAACTTAAAAGCATAGCATGCGTGAATAAAATGTGATTTTAATCAAAAAGATACAAATTAAATAAATTGAAGATGTTTGCCAGTATGCGTAAGATTTTTGAAAAATATGTTTTAAGTCTGATCCTTTTGAAGGAGCTATAGAGGCCGTCGAAAGGTTCTTCACTCGAGTATATAAATGGATACCAACAACCTTCCTATTGCTTATATTTTTCAGCAGCAACAACTTTTGGTTGATGCGAATTTTAATTTGCCTTGCCTTCAACAGCAGGAACATGATTTACATATACAAGCAGACCCTCAAGTAATAGCAAGAGATTTCCAAGAAGGTGAACCTATACCAAATGGATATCAGTTCATACCTATTCGCCAACTCTTGCAGTATTGGACTAAATCGCAGTTTGAACAGGCGAGTCGTGCTTTTCAGTTACTAGAGTGGCGTCGTAATCATCAGTTTTGTAGTCGTTGCGGACATAAAACCCAGCAGCATAAGACTGAATATTCTATGACTTGTCCTGCATGTAATTTTAGTCAATATCCTAGAGTTAACCCTTGTGTGATTACTATTATTACACGTGGAGAGAACGAGATTTTGCTGGCTAAAAATGCCAGAAATACAACCCAGATGTATAGTTTAATCGCTGGCTTTGTCGAGGTAGGGGAAACACTAGAAGATGCCGTTCGACGTGAAACATTAGAAGAAGTTGGATTGCACATTAAGAATATTCAGTATTTGGCGAGTCAACCATGGCCATTTCCGAGTAACTTAATGTTGGCTTTTAAAGCTGAATATGAAGCGGGCGAAATTGAAATTCAGGAGAAAGAGCTCAGTGATGCTCAGTTTTTCAAATTTGATCAGTTACCTGAAATTCCATTTAAAGGCAGTATTGCGCATGCAATGATTATGCATGTTATTCATGGCACACCTGTCGCTGATGATACGAAACAGTGGCTCTAAATAGACATTCAAATATGGTTTTAATCTTATCGTCTTAAATAAAAAAGCCATTGTCGAGACAATGGCTTTTTTCATGTTTTAAATACAAATGTTCAGATTATTGTTCTTTAGCATTGAGTACTTTAAACAAAATAAACATAAGAACAATCCAGATCGGAATCATCATTACTGACTCTTTGAAGCCTTGAGTCCACATAATATAGAGAACCACAGCAATAAACGCTAAAACTAAGTAATTACTAAAAGGTGACCATAACGCTGGAAAAGATGTCTTAATATTCGCGTGCTTAACAAAGCGTCTATACTTCAAATGTGTAATTGATATCATTGCCCAGTTTAGAACAAGTGCGCCAACCACAACGTACATGAGATGTCCAAGAGCATCTTCAGGTACAAAGTAATTCAAAAGAACACAACCAAAGATTAATAAAGCAGAAAGCAGAACAGCGGGAATAGGAACCCCCTGTTTATTGGTTTTTGCAAAAACTTTTGGTGCATTACCTTGTTGAGCGAGACTGTATAGCATACGACTATTTGCAAACATCCCACTGTTATAAACAGATAGAGCAGCAGTTAAAATAATAAAGTTCAGTAAGTGTGCAGCCCAACCAATTCCCATTTGGCTAAAAATCATAACAAATGGACTTTTATCGAGACCGCCAAGATCTAATTGGTTCCATGGCACTAATGAAAGTAAGATCGCTAGTGAACCGATATAGAAAATCAAAATACGGAAAACGACTTGGTTAATTGCTTTTGGAATCGTTTTTTTTGGATCTTTTGCTTCTGCTGCGGCCATACCAATCAGTTCAATACCACCAAAGGCGAACATCAAGAAAGCCAACATATAGAAGAGGCCGCTAAAGCCATTTGGAAAAAATCCACCATGAGACCAAAGGTTACTAAATGAAATATTTGAGCCTACATCTGCTGTAAATAGCAAATAGAGTCCAAAAACAATCATAGAGATGACCGCAGCAACTTTGATAATAGCGAGCCAAAATTCGGACTCACCATAAAATTTGACGTTTGTTAGGTTAATTGCCGTAATCACGACAAAGAAAAATAAGACAGACGTCCACGCTGGAATATGAGGCCACCAATAATTAATATATTTGGCTACTGCGGTGAGTTCGCTCATCGCAACCAGAACGTAGAGTATCCAATAATTCCATCCAGTTAAAAATCCAGGAAATTTCCCCCAGTATTTATACGCAAAATGGCTGAACGATCCTGCAACAGGTTCTTCAACAATCATTTCTCCCAGGTGGCGCATAATTAAAAAAGCAATTAAGCCACCAATGGCATATCCTAAAATAATGGATGGTCCCGCAGATTGAATCACTTGCGCCGAGCCTAAAAATAATCCGGTACCAATTGCTCCACCCATAGCAATTAATTGGATATGTCGATTTTTTAGTCCTCGTTGAAGTGTAGAAGATTCGTTGGTCAAAGGTCTTCACTCACTATGAATAAGTAAATTATTCTAATAGATGGAGTTATTTTAGCCTAGACTACAAATTAATAAGGCGTGACTGAAAAGTAATTGTAAAAACTATTTAAAATCATAATGTTGCTTTTAATATTTCTATTTCGAGTGAAAACTACTCTAAAAAATATAATTTCAGATAGACTTTTTTTCTTAGATTTTGCTTAGATTAAGTCATTGCAAGAGCATTGTTAAATTCACAAAATATGCTCGCGTCAATACGATTGATGTATAAAGCAGATCGCTATCTCTTGACCTTAAAACAATTTAAGATGAAGAGAAGGGTAAACAAGAATGCTTGTTTTGATATAGAAGAACATAATAGTAAGGATAACAGTTGATATGAGCTCAGTACCGCAAATTAAAATTCCAGCAACTTATATGCGTGGTGGAACTAGTAAAGGTGTCTTTTTTAAGCTTGATGATTTGCCCGAAAAAGCCCAAGTTGCAGGTCAAGCAAGAGATCAGCTGTTACTACGTGTAATTGGTAGTCCAGATCCTTATGGAAAACAAATTGATGGGATGGGAGGAGCCACTTCGAGTACCAGCAAAACTGTTATTCTCGCTAAAAGCACTCAGCCAGATCATGATGTTGATTATTTGTTTGGTCAGGTTTCAATTGATCAAGCTTTTGTAGATTGGAGTGGTAACTGCGGTAATTTGACTGCTGCTGTTGGTTCTTTTGCGATTTCAAATGGCTTAGTTGATGCCAATCGTATTCCAGAAAATGGCCTCTGTACTGTTCGAATTTGGCAAAAAAATATTCAAAAAACGATTATTGCACATGTGCCTATTACCAATGGACAAGTTCAAGAAACTGGAGATTTTGAACTGGATGGGGTGACATTTCCTGCCGCTGAAGTTCAAATTGAGTTTTTAGACCCAGCCGATGATGGTGAAGACGGCGGCGATATGTTCCCGACAGGAAATATCGTTGATGAATTAGATGTTCCTGATATTGGCCGTTTCCAAGCGACATTCATTAATGCTGGTATTCCAACTATTTTCTTAAATGCAGAAGATTTAGCTTACCAAGGTACAGAATTACAAGATCATATTAATAGTGATGCAACTGCACTAGCACGTTTTGAAAAAATTCGTGCCTATGGTGCGGTACAGATGGGTTTGATTAAAGATATTTCAGAAGCGGCTGCGCGTCAGCACACACCCAAAATTGCTTTTGTTTCTAAACCGAAGAGCTATACGGCATCAAGCGGTAAAAACGTTTCAGAGAGTGATGTCGACTTACTCGTTCGAGCTTTGTCGATGGGTAAACTTCACCATGCCATGATGGGCACAGCAGCTGTAGCAATTGGTACGGCCGCTGCTATTCCGGGCACATTGGTAAATTTAGCAGCTGGTGGTGGAGAACGTGAAGCAGTGCGTTTTGGACATCCATCTGGAACATTACGTGTTGGTGCTCAAGCCGAGCTTACAAATGGCCAATGGGTTGTGAAAAAAGCGATTATGAGCCGTAGTGCACGTGTCTTAATGGAAGGCTGGGTTCGAGTTCCGGGCGACAGTTTCTAAAAGTTATTTAAATGAAAGAGCCTCTCTACTATAGAGAGGCTCTTTTGCATGTGGCATCCATAACACATCACGCACTTTTTACAGCGAATCGTGTATGATGTAGTACACGAATGTTTCATAACATTTAATAAAATTTCTCTACTGATTTTACGAGGCGACTGTGTCATCACTCTCTCAAGTTAATGCGGATGTTTTAAAACAAGCTCAACAACGTATTCAACAAGATTTATTGACAACACTCGCTGCATTTTCAATTCCTGAACCTTTAAAAAACGCAGTACACCATGCCGTTATGCTAGGTGGAAAACGTGTTCGTCCGGCTTTGTGTTACGCCACAGCTTCTTTACAAGATAATCCAAATTTTGCTGCTGCTCGCCGTGCTGCAGTTGCAGTTGAACTTATTCATTGTTATTCGCTAGCGCATGATGACTTGCCTTGTATGGACAATGACTTGCTTCGTCGTGGTCAGCCAACGTGTCATGTAGCATTTGGTGAAGATACCGCTTTACTTGCAGGCGATATTTTACAGTCCATGGCTTTTGAGGTTTTAGGGAGTCGTTTGTTTGATGAGCAAGGGCAGGGAACTGATGCTGCAATTGTATTAAAGCAAATTCAAATTTTAGCAACAGCCAGCTCTAAAATGGTTTGTGGACAGGTTTTAGACCTACAAGCTGAAGCTAAACAAATTTCTCAAGATGAACTAGAAAATATCCATCGTAATAAAACGGGGGCGCTTATTCAGGCGGCTATTATGATGGGGGCAGTGACACTTTTCTCTGGAACAGATCAGGCAATTCCAAAATTGCGCCAATACGGACAAGCAATTGGACTGGCTTTTCAGGTGCAAGATGATATTTTAGACATTACCTCAAGCACTGAAACTTTAGGTAAAACTGCGGGTAAGGATGAACAAGTACAAAAGTCGACTTATCCTGCTTTAATGGGACTTGAGCAAGCACAGGTGTATGCAAAAGAGTTGCATGACCAAGCTTTTGAGGCTTTAGCGCATTTTGGTGAAAATGCAAAAGAGTTAGTTGAGATTTCACAGTTCCTTTTGGCCCGTACCAACTAATATAAAATCAAATTTATAATCCTGCTTGTATTCATATTTAATGAATAAAGGAGATAAGAATGAATGGTGATCAGCTCCATCAAGTTGCAATAGAGATTGCGTGTAATCTTCCTTTTAGTGAGCAAAGCCAGCCCTTTGGTCCTGAATGCGACGTCTTTAAAATTTTAGAAAAGGTGTTTTTATTAGTAGGGGAAGGAACGGGCACAAAAATGATTACTGTTAAATGTGATCCATATAAAAGTCAGGAATATCAGGAGCTTTATTCATTTATTATTCCGGGGTATCACATGAATAAAAAACACTGGATCTCTATTACTCCGCATAAAAACTTAACTCGTGATTTACTTCAAGATTTGCTTCAAGATTCTTATGACTTAGTCGTAAAAAAGCTACCTTTGAAAGATCAAAAAAGATTAAACAACCAATAATACTCAATATGAAAACGGCGACCATCAGGTCGCCGTTTTTATTTCAATGACTTATTGAAAGCAGTTAAATTAATTATGCTTTCCCATAATGCCACGGATTGTATTTAAAACATCGGCAGGTAATACAACAGTTTTAGCATTGCTCGATTTCGCCATGTCTTGCATTGCTTTAACGTACTGTTCACCTAATAGATAAGCGACAGGTGTTTCTTTGTCACCGACTGCGCTTGTTACCATTTCAATCGCTTTTTGAGATGCTTCTGCTAAGACAACTTGTGCTTCTGCATCACGGCGAGATGCTTCTAAACGACCATCTGCTTCTAAAATTGCAGCTTGCTTTTCACCGTCAGCTCTAGTCACTGTAGCACGACGTTGACGTTCAGCAGCGGCTTGAGCTTCCATAGCAGCTTGCATGGTTGAAGATGGCTGAATATCTTGAATTTCTACAGTTTTTAAAGTGATACCCCAATCCGAAATATCATCAGAGATTGCAGCTTTGAGCTTCGCTTTAATGTGATCTCGTGAAGACAGTGCATCATCTAGATCCATTTCACCCACAATAGAACGTAATGAAGTCTGTACAAGGTTTTGAATGGCCCATGTATAGTTTTCAATACCGTACACTGCTTTTTCAGGGGTTGTTAAATTGATATAGGCTACTGCATTCATAAGCAATACAGCATTGTCACGGGTAATCACTTCTTGAGATGGAATATCCAGCACAATATCCTTAGTGGTGACTTTATAAGCTACGTCATCAATATAAGGAATAACAAAGTTCAACCCCGGATTAAGCGTGGAATGATATTTCCCTAAACGCTGAACAATCCATTTATAACCTTGAGGAACAATACGTACCCCTTTAAAAATAGTAACTGCTACAAAAGCCAAAAAGGCTAAAACAATAATGGTACCAACTGGCATGAAAATAACCTCTCTTTATCTTTAATGTTTATGAAGTACTGTGGGGCTGGACAATTAAGTCATTGCCCGAAATATCAATGACACGGACTCGATCACCGACTTTCACAGGGCTAGTGCTGCGACAGTTCCATTCATCGGCCCCTAAAATAGGCATAGGGAAACGGACAATAATTTGGTCATGAGTAAGTCCGGTTTGAATCACCATACCAATTTGTCCAATGGTGGCCTCACGAGGTAAACCTGCTTTAGTTCTATCAATTGATAAGGGTTTAATAAATTTGAACCAGAGAAGCGTGCATAGCACCGATAAAATAATCCACAATACAATTTGGGTTGTAAGGCTAATATCTGGAAATAACCAATAGAGAAAGCAAACCATAATGGCTGCAATACCAAACCAGAGAGCGGCAAAAGCAGGGATAATCAGCTCAGAAAGAATAAGTAAGATACCCAATACAAACCAGTGCCAAGGTTCTACAACAAACTCCATAGATCTGCTCTTTTATATATCTTTATGATGGGTAAAAGTGATCTCATATCACTTTTACCACTGTAGCAGATGATGGTAGGTGTGGATAGAAAAAAACCACCTCAATTAAAATTTAGGACGTGGTGCTGGCTTAAATGCGGCTGGAGATTTTTTGAAATTCGCAATGGCAGTTTCAATTTGACGAATTTGACCTTGAGCAGCTTTCTCACCCTCTAAAATAGCTTCATTGCTTGATTTTAAATCGAGTGTACCTAGGTGTCCGACTTTAGGTTGGATGACTACGTTTGCTAGCTTTAACTCTTCATTAATACTTTGTTGACCCATAATATTAATGGTTTGATCAAGCAATCCCCACATATTCGCTGGGCGATTCCCTGCTGGACGTGCTGAAATATCAACCGCAATCACAATATCTGCACCCATATCACGTGCTGTTTTTACAGGAATTGGGCTAACTAATCCGCCATCTACATATTTTTGATTACCAATAGTAGCAGGTACAAATACGTTTGGAATACTACAAGACGCACGTACGGCTTGACCTGCATTACCTTTAATGAAGTCAGCTTTTTGACCATTATCAAGGCGAGTTGCTACCGCGGCAAAACGAATTGGGAATTTCTCAATCGGCTTGTTGCCCACGTTACGGTTCACATAGTCTTGTAGCTTTTGCCCAAGAATAATACCTTGGCGATTAAGCGTTAAATCACGAATATCAGATTCTTGCAGTTTAAGTGCAAGATTTTGGAGCTGATAAGGTGTTTGTCCGCTGGCATAGATACTTCCTACAAAACTGCCGGCACTTGTACCCGTAACAATTTTAGGCTTAATACCATGTGATTCTAAAACCTTGATAACACCAATATGTGAAAATCCTTTTGCTCCACCGCCACCTAAGGCAAGTGCGATTACTGGTTCGCGTGCTTTAACTGAAGTGGTCAGTGTTGGTGTTTTGCTGAACTTATCACAGCCGAATAGGGCTAAAGAGATAAATCCGATACTGGCAAATTGAGCAATTTTCATCTTTAAAAAACAATCTATGGCAAGATAAATTAAGATGGCTCATCAGACCAGATTCGTTCAATTTTTGCTAGGTTTTTTTCACAAGATTTTGTAAAGGCTCCGCAAGCCAATTACGATTTTTCGGTGATATTTTTCCTTTATAACGCTCAAAAATCTTTTGTAGATCTTCATCATAGTTGCCACTTGGATTTAAGTGTCCTAAGCAGTGAATAGTTTTACGATCATAATCAAAAGAAAACATCACAATCGGAATATTGGCTTTTGCAGCAATATGATAAAAACCACTCTTCATTTTTTTTGCTTTCTTACGTGTGCCTTCAGGTGCCATGCCAATCCAAATTTTGTCATAGTCTTGAATCGTGGCAACAACTTGTTTCGTCAGACCATTAGCAGAGTCACGTTTTACAGGAATAACACCAGCCCAATCTAGAGCGCGTTTAAACGGTGGCTTAAATAGACTGTCTTTGCCCAGTACCGTGATTTGAATACCCAATCCAAAAATGGCAAGAAAACCATACCAGCCATCAATATTAGATGTATGGGGAGAAATAATAGCTACTGCTTTAGGAAAGTTGGGTACTTCACCTTCTATGGTCCAGCCTTGAGCCAAAAAAAGTTTTTTAAATAATGCCCGACTTAAAGCATTACCACGTTGAGGTACCTCTGGAGGGAGGGTAGGGAAATGTTGTTCCATATTTTTAAGTTTTAAATCATCCTTTGTTTTATCTTAATCTTTTGAAATCTGTGCTTCATTGGCAAAATGTAAGACCGCACATGGTATTTCATGTGATTACCGCATAAAGAAATAAAAGTAGGTATATATGTTTCGACAGCAAAATCTTTATTTTTTGCTATTTTCCCTTTATTGGGCACAAGGCTTACCTGTGGGGTTTATGACCCATGCCTTGCCTGTCATATTAAGAGCCCAAGGTGTTTCACTAGCACATATTGGTGGTTTTGGGCTGCTCATGCTGCCTTGGTCAATCAAAATATTTTGGGCACCGTGGGTAGACCGTCATGCGATTTCACGCTTAGGACATTATCGGAGCTGGATTTTACCTACTCAGCTTTTGACGGTGGCCGTACTTTGTGTTTTATCTTTCTTTCCCATTCAAGCCTTAGATCAGCCGCTGTACTTATTTATATTTTTTATTGCACTGTTATTTATGAACTTGACGGGCGCAACACAAGATATTGCAACCGATGCTTTAGCTGTTAATTTATTGCAACACGATCAGCAGCATTGGGGAAATACTTTTCAAGTTGTAGGTTCTCGGCTTGGTTTTATCGTGGGTGGGGGAGCTGTGCTGTGGTGTTTAGACTGGTTGTCATGGCAGCCGACATTTTTATTACTAGCTGCTTTAGTCTTCGTCAATACGCTACCAGTTTTACTATTTAAAGAACCTGTTCATAGTTCTCATTCTACTAATGAACCTAGCCAGCTAAATTTAGTCACAAAAATTAAGGCTTATTTGAGTTATTTTTCTCAAAATAAAGAACTTCGATCTTGGTTAATGGTACTTATCACTTTTAAAGTGGCCGATGGCTTAGCTGGGCCGTTACTCAAACCCTTAATGGTTGATATGGGATTAAGTTTTACCCAAATTGGTGTTTACATCACTATGCTAGGCGCTGTAGCTGCTTTAGTGGGGGCATTTATTGCGGGTTGGGTGTTAAAGCACTTTTCTAGACCAACTACATTAATTAGTTTTTCAATATTAAAAATTATGAGTTTAGGTGCCTATGTTTATTTGGCTTATGCTTACGAGCAAAAGATAAAAATAAATGCATCGCTTATCTATATTATAAATGCTTTAGAAGATGCCTTTGCCGCTATGTTACTCGTTGTAATGTTAACCTTAGTCATGCATTACAGTCGAAAGAACTATGCAGGCACTGATTTTACTTTCCAAGTTTCGGTCATGGCGACAGTAAGTGGTGGTCTTTATACTTTGAGTGGTGTTATTGGAGATGTATTTGGTTATTTCCATTATTTGATAGCTATTGTCACTATTGCTGTACTATTTTTAATTCCTATTTACGTATGGAAAGCAACAAAAACTGTATAAAAAATGATATTAAGTCGATGAAATAAAGAGACTTAAATCAGCTTAAGTTATGTTAAAAAATGGTGGTTATGTATTTAGTCATTCTTTTAAAAATGTATATTTTTAGCTATTCAAATAGCTTATTAATTGTGCCATCTTGTTTGAATAGCAAATGGAGGCTAGATGGAGAAAAGGGATGCGGATAACAAGAAAAATCATGTGAATCAATCGATTTGGATAAAAGAATATTCAATTAGACTGTATATTAGCCTAAAGTCTAAAAAAGAATAATGAAATAATGATTTAATCATTCTATAAGATAAGAGAGTTGTGTAGGATTCGTTACAACATGAAGTTAAGGTAAAAGTTCTGTAAACAAAAAGCTGTTTTGATTTTTTTGATTTGGAATTTTTAATCTTACCCAGCGTTAAAATTGGTTTTGATTGCGGTAATAAAATTAATGCAATCAAATTTGGAGAAGAGTTGATTTTTTAGTGCTCAATGGTCACACGAATCAACTTGGCATGGATAAGCGACATAAAATATATTTTTAGGAGTTTTTGATGGATCTATTCCTTAATCGTAAATCGTTTGTTGTTAAAAGTTTAGCTATTACAGTAACAGCTTTAATGATGAGTGGGGCAAATGCGGCAACCTCTGAAAAAGAGGAAATTCAAAAACTTCGTCAAGAAGTTGAAGCATTAAAAGCATTAGTTAAAGAACAGCGTCAAGTACAACAGCAGCAGCAACAAGTCCAGCAACAACAGCAAGTACAGTTAGCTGAAGTTAAAGCACAGCCACAACCAGTTGCTGCGTCAGCTTCGCCATTAGCTGGATTTAAATCTAAAGCTGGTGCCGATGTAAACCTTTATGGTTTTGTTCGTGGTGATGCTAACTATATTATCGAAGGTGCGGATAACGACTTTGGTGATGTTAGTAAGACTGATGGTAAAACAAAAGATAAATTACGTGCGACTGCCAAAACTACACGCCTTGGTTTAGATTTTAATACCCCTGTTGGCGATGCTAAAGTTGGCGGTAAACTCGAAGTCGATTTTGCAAGTAGTGACAATAGTAAATCTGAAAACTTACGTATTCGTCATGCTTACTTAACGTATAACGACTGGTTATTTGGTCAAACGACATCTAACTTCTTATCAAGTCATGCACCAGAAATGATCGACTTCTCGACAAATATTGGTGGTGGTACCACACGTGTTCCACAAGTACGTTATAGCTACAAATTAGCGCCTGCAACTCAATTGTTTGTTTCTGCTGAAAAAGGTGATAGCAGTTCAGCGGCAGCAGGTGACACTATTAAATATAGCTTACCTGTATTAACTGCTAAAATCACTCAAGGTTATGCAGAAGGTAAAGGTTCTGCATCAGCTCGTGCTTTAGTTGAAAACTATAAGTCATCACTTGGTGGTGATAATAAAACTGGTTGGGGGATTGCGGCAGGTACAGACTTTAAAGTTTCTGATCCTTTAAAGTTATTTGCTGATGCATCTTATGTAGTAGGTAATAGTAACTATTTATACGGTAGTAACAAGGCTTATACACTAGTAAATGGTGATATTGAACAAAATAAATTTGTTGCCGTACAAGTAGGCGGTACTTATAAAATTTTACCTAACTTACGTTCAACTTTAGCGTACGGTGCACAGTTTGCAGATGATGGCACTGATTATGCAGCAGCATATAAAAAAGATGGTAATGAAAAAGTTCAACAAGCATGGATCAACTTTATCTATACGCCTGTTAAACCAATTGATTTAGGTCTTGAATATATCAATGGTAAGCGTGAAACGTTTGAAGGTAAGTCTTACAAAGATAACCGTATTGGTTTAATGGCTAAATATAGCTTCTAATTTTTCAAAGATTTAAGTATGAAAAAGTCGAGGTTCTAGTTAACCTCGACTTTTTATTTGTAGTTGAGTTAAATAACACTAAGCGCTTAAAAATGGTTTATACCGATCATTCTAGTATTTAAGTCATTTTTAAGTTTCAATTTTTACATTAGAAGATCATAAAAAAGGTCGTAGTAACCAGAGATGCTGAGTTTTTTTTCTAAATTAAGAAATAAGCAGATTTCCCTGTTTATGTTCAACGTCATTATAGCCATTTGGTTAGGAGCAATTCTAAATATTGGTTTTTATAAGAAAGTTCACCTGTTAACACCATATTTAGGTATAAAAGCAACCTTATTTTTAGCGGCTACCGTAGTGATTGTTGTGGCTACCTATTATGCAGCTTTACAAATTTTAAACTGGAAATGGACAGCCAAATTTTTTGCCATTTTGTTGATATTTATTGGTGGATTTAGCTCATATTTTGTAAATACTTTGGGTGTGATTGTTTCACCTGACCAAATTCAAAATATCGTGCAAACAGATGTCTCTGAAGCTACAGATTTACTTTCTTTGCGTTTTGGACTTTGGACCATCTTCTTTGTGGTTTTACCTATTTTTTTGATTACTCAGGTCAAACTCAAATCAGAAAAAATACTTCCGCTTTTACTTAAAAAAGTACTTTCAATTGCTCTTGCATTTGCGGTCGTAGGTGGCTTGCTGTTTACTTATTATGTCGATTTTGCAGCAATATTTAGAGAGCATCGTGACTTAAAAGGAATGATATCACCTCAAAATACCATTTCTTCGGTCATGTCTTATTACCGTAAAAAAGCACCTAAGAAAAATCTTCCACTTGTGAAATATGGTGAAGATGCTCATCAAGTGCAACAAACTCAGAAAGATTTACCTAAGCTTATGGTGCTTGTAGTGGGTGAAACCGCGCGTGCTGAAAGCTTCTCGCTTAATGGTTATGCCAAAAATACAAATCCAGAGCTTTCCAAACAAGATATTTTAAACTTTTCACAAGTGACATCCTGTGGTACGGCAACAGCAGTTTCTGTGCCATGTATGTTCTCTGGTATGTCACGTGCTGATTATGATGAGCAATTAGCGGGTCACCGCGAAGGATTACTGGATATTGCTAAACGTGCAGGCTATCAAGTGACTTGGATTGATAATAACTCAGGTTGTAAAGGCGCATGCGATCGCGTTGAACAATATCAAATTCCAGAAGAGTTAAAGCAAAAGTGGTGTAAAGATGATGAATGTCTTGATGGCATTCTGGTTGATAGCTTAAAACAGTATTTGGCTTCTATTCCAAAAGATGATAAGCGTCCACGTTTAGTTGTATTACATCAGATGGGTAGCCACGGGCCAGCATATTACAAGCGTGCACCTGATGGGTTCCAACCATTTAAACCAACTTGTGATACCAATGCGATACAGGGTTGCTCGCCAGCTGAACTCGTAAATACTTATGATAATACAATCGTATATACAGACCATGTATTGAACCAAATGATTAATACTTTAAAAGAAGTATCGAATTATCAAACAGGTTTCTGGTATTTATCTGATCATGGTGAGTCGACAGGTGAACATGGTATGTATTTACATGGTTCACCATATTCAATCGCACCGAGCCAACAAACGCATATTCCAATGATTATGTGGTTCTCTGATGGTTGGAAACAACATAATCTTGCTCAAGTAAATTGTTTAAACAAACAAACCAAACAAAAGTTAAGTCAGGATAATTTATTCCCAAGTTTGTTAAGTTTGTTGGATGTAAAAACTCAGGTCATCAACCCTCAACTCGACATGTTGCACTCTTGTGCCAATGTAAACTAAAGCGAGCCTAGAACATGACAAAAATCTTGATGATTGAAGATGATTTTATGATTGCAGAGTCAACGACTACGTTGCTGCAATATCATCAATTCGAGGTGGAATGGGTCAATAACGGTTTAGATGGTTTGGCCCAACTGGCAAAGAATAAGTTTGATCTCATTCTTTTAGACTTAGGCTTGCCAATGATGGATGGTATGCAGGTGTTAAAGCAGATCCGTCAAAGAGCAGCAACACCAGTCTTGATTATCTCTGCACGTGACCAGTTGCAAAACCGTGTTGATGGTTTAAATCTGGGAGCAGATGATTATTTAATTAAGCCTTATGAGTTCGATGAGTTACTCGCTCGCATTCATGCATTATTACGCCGTACAGGGGTAGAAGCTCAACTTGCGAGCCAAGATCAACTCTTAGAAAGTGGTGATCTGGTTTTAAATGTTGAACAGCATATTGCAACATTTAAAGGGCAACGTATTGATTTATCAAACCGCGAGTGGGCAATTCTGATTCCGCTTATGAGTCATCCAAATAAAATTTTCTCGAAAGCTAATTTGGAAGATAAGTTATATGATTTTGATAGTGATGTGACTAGCAACACGATTGAAGTATATGTCCATCATTTAAGAGCAAAGTTGGGTAAAGACTTTATTCGAACGATCCGAGGGTTGGGTTACCGTTTAGGTCAATCATAATTTAAGATTTCGGGACTTCATGAACGTGCATTATTCACTAAAAAAGCGACTGATTTGGGGCACCTCAATCTTCAGTGTGATCTTAGGTTGTATTTTGATTTTTAGTGCATATAAGGTTGCACTTCAAGAAGTCGATGAAATTTTAGATACTCAAATGCAGTACTTAGCCGAAAGAACGGCTGAGTACCCCTTAAAAGCAGTAAGTAGCAAGTTTGATTTACATCGAACTTACCACGAAGAAGATTTATTTTTAGATATCTGGGCTTATAAAGATCAGGCTAATTTATCTCATCGTCTTCACTTACTGGTTCCTCCTGTCGAGCAAGCTGGTTTTTATTCACATAAAACCGCTGAGGGTGTAGTCCGAACATATGTTCTACCGTTAAAAGACTATCAAATTCAGGTGAGTCAACAAGAACGTGTTCGTGAAGCTTTCGCATGGGAGCTTGCAGGCAGCATGTTCATCCCTTATTTAATTATTTTACCTTTTGCGATATTTGCCTTGGCCGCTATTATTAGTCGTGGTTTAAAACCAATAGATGATTTTAAAAATGAGTTAATGGAACGAGATTCTGAGGAATTGACACCAATTGAGGTGCATAATTATCCTCAGGAGCTTTTGCCTACCATTGATGAAATGAATCGTCTGTTCGACCGTATTTCTAAAGCACAAAATGAACAGAAGCAATTCATTGCAGATGCTGCCCATGAACTACGAACACCTGTTACTGCATTAAACTTACAAACCAAGATTTTGCTAAGTCAGTTCCCTGAACATGAGTCGTTGCACAACTTAAGCAAGGGGTTGGCACGTATTCAGCATCTAGTTACACAGCTTTTGGCACTGGCAAAGCAAGACGTAACGCTTAGTATGGTTGAACCTACAGGCTATTTTCAGCTTAATGATGTGGCTTTAAATTGCGTTGAGCAGTTAGTTAATTTAGCCATGCAAAAAGAAATCGATTTAGGCTTTGTGAGAAATGATCCTGTTGAGATGCATAGTATTGAACCTACTGTGCATTCGATTATTTTTAACTTAATTGATAATGCGATTAAATACACACCGCATCAAGGCGTTATTAACATTTCAGTTTATACCGACCCAGATAACTACGCATGTATTCAAATTGAAGATAGTGGTGCAGGTATAGACCCTGAAAATTACGATAAGGTACTTAAACGTTTTTATCGAGTACACCATCATCTAGAAGTAGGAAGTGGTTTAGGTTTATCAATTGTAGACCGTGCAACTCAAAGACTTGGTGGAACTTTAAGTCTCGACAAGAGTTTAGAGCTTGGTGGTCTTTCTGTTTTAGTGAAGTTACCTAAAGTACTACATGTAAATGAAACAAGAGCTTAACTAAGCTCTTGTTTTAATTGTTTTTCGAACTCAAAGCGATGAATACAAATCGCATAAAATAAAATATTGACTGCCCAAACGACCCAACCAGTCCATAAGTTATGACTTAAGAAATGTGCTCCTCGCATCATTTGTGCCCAGCCCATCATAAAACCCAATAAAATGCCTGCAATTAAATAAAAGTAAGCACGTTTAGGTTGTTCAAGGCGATAAACAAAATAACCAGTCATGATAATAAAACCAGCACTAGCGTGGCCACCCGGGAAACAATGACCGTGTTTCGCCGTAAAGTCCCAAATATAACCACCTAAACTGTTAGGATGAACCATATTCCAAGGGCAGGCATGAGCAGATTGTGACTTGAGTAGACCAACAACACCGCTACCGATCATACTGACAAAAAACATATAACCATATTGCCAGCGATATATTTTTAGCTTTTCTACTTTAAATGAAGCAAGCCAGAGGCCAAAAAACATAATATAAACCGCAGTAATAATATCTTTTACGATTTGATGATTAAGTCTTTCAAGATACCAATTTTCCCGATTAAAAAATTGACCAGTTGAATCAATCCAAGGTTGGATAAGATACATATCAATTTTTCCACCCACTGGAAATACAAATAAAAGTATAAAAAAAGTGATGGTAAGAAAAATAAGCTGAAGCTGAAAAAAATGTTTTTGTTGATTCATTGTGTTGTAACATCAATTTAAGCGTGAATTGAAGGCATTACATAAAATAAAACTTAAATTGTTCTTAAACTATTTAATATTTCATCTATAAATCTTAAGATAATATTAAAATTAATATATTTTTCAATATTCTAAATTGATTAAATAAAGACTTAAAAGAATATTTTTTAATCAATAATTAGTGTTTTTATTTAAGAAGTTTTACTTATATAGCGCAGTATGAAGCAGGATATTTAAATCCTGCTTCATAATCGCTGAATTAAAACATACCTTCTTCAGAGTTGGCAGAGATTTTATGAATAGATAAATCTGCACCTCTAAACTCATCTTCTTGAGATAAACGAATACCAATAGTTGCTTTAAGTAAGCCATAAACAATAAAGCCACCAGCGAGTGCAATGGCAATAGCGAGTGCTGTTCCAATCAATTGAGAAATGAAAGATACGCCGCCTAAACCACCCAGCCATTTTTGACCAAACAGGCCCACTGCAATACCACCGAATGCGCCGCAAACACCATGTAATGGCCATACACCTAGTACATCATCCACCTTGAGTTTATTTTGAGTATAGGTAAATAGGTATACGAACATTGCACCAGCTGCACCACCAATAACAAGCGCACTGACTGGATGAACAATGTCAGATCCTGCACAGATTGCAACTAAGCCAGCAAGTGGACCGTTATGTAAGAAACCAGGGTCATTTCTTCCAATTGCATTTGCGGTAATGGTTCCGCCCACCATTGCCATGAGTGAATTAATAGCGACTAGGCCCGAAATGGCATCAAGACGTTGAGCGCTCATTACATTAAAGCCAAACCAACCTACAATTAATATCCATGAACCAAGTGCCAAAAATGGAATTGAAGAAGGAGGGTGAGCACTTACACGACCATCTTTCTTATAACGACCAGAACGTGCACCCAATAAAATAACTGCAGCAAGTGCAATCCAACCGCCCATAGCATGCACTACAACTGAACCAGCAAAGTCGTGAAAAGCTGCACCAAAAGTTGTTTCTAACCACTTTTGTAGACCGTAGTTTCCATTCCAGACCATACCTTCAAAAAAAGGATAAACCAAACCAACTAAAGCGAGCGTTGCAATTGCTTGCGAACGCATTTTTGCGCGTTCAGCAATACCACCTGAAATAATCGCAGGAATTGCCGCAGCAAAAGTAAGTAAAAAGAAACAACGCATGAGGTTGTAGCCATGATCACTTGCTAGGGCTGTGCCGTCATGGAAGAAATGCTGGCCATACGAAATGTAATAGCCAACAAAGAAATAGGCGATGGCAGAAAGGGCAAAGTCAGTCAGAATTTTACTAAGCGCGTTCACCTGATTTTTGTGGCGAACTGTACCAAGTTCCAAGAATGCAAAACCTGCGTGCATGGCTAGAACCAAAACTGCACCAAGTAATAAGAAAAATAGATCTACATTTTGCATAGCATGCTCGAAAAAAGTGCTAAATTCCATTTTGGAACAAATCTGGGTCTGTAAATTGCACCAAAATAGATTTAAGGAATCTAAAAACCTAAGTTTGTCGAAACAAACTCAATTGCATAAAAGTGAATATGCAATAAGCGCACCAATTTGGATTGTAAAATTAATTTATGGCGATAAATGGTGCGTTAATTTGCTTAAAATACGCTGTTATGGCACATTTTTATGATAAAAGTCATCTAATTTGCTTATAAAATGACCTAAATGAGTTCGTTATTAAAATACAAAACGAATTAAATTCTGACTAAATTATTGATTAGACCAAACCTCTTGAGCAACCTCTATGAATGCTTTTACGGCTGGACTGATGTGTTTTTTGTTTTTTACTGCAAGGCCAATAGAGCGTTTAAGGTTCGGTTTAAAAGGCCGTTTAATTACATTTGGATAAAGTGAGAGTAACTCTTTGGTGATGACCATATCAGACACAATGGACACCCCCAACTGGTTGTGAACCATGCTCACAATACTCAAAATTTGTGAAACATAAAATTTAATGTCTGGCTTCACATTAAAGTTTTTTAAAATTAATTCGACCTGATGTCGACTACCCGCCATTGTCATAATAAAAGGGCAGTTTTCTAGCTGTGCTGGATCAATATAGAGTTGCTGTGCGAGCGAGTAACCATTCGGAATTAAAGCAACAAAACGGTCTTCAATTAAAGGGAATGTATCGAATCGCTCATCTGGCATAATTAAAAAACCAACCTCTATGCGCCGTTCCAATAACCACTGAGCAACTTCTTTATCTTCACCTTCATCGATATAAATTTCGATTTTGGGGTAACGCTGCCGAAAAGTTTCTAAAATTTCAGGTAATAGATAAATAGATGATGATGCCCCAAAAGAGCCAATACGTAATGTACCTTCGTTCAAACCGTGGATAGCAGCCACTTCTTTTTCTAATGTATCGGAAATACTCAATAGCTCTTTTACATGAGTCAATAACTGCTGACCTGTCGTGGTCAGTTCAATATCGCTTTGAGTTCTTGAAATTAGGTTAATGCCCCATTGTTGTTCTAATGATTTAAGCGCATGAGAAACTGCTGACTGAGAAATTCCCAGCTTTTCTGCGGTAGCTGTAAAGCTTTTTAGTTCAGCAATGAGTGCGAAAATTTCAAGTTGGGTAAAGGTCATGTTGTATTTGTTATGAGTAAAAACTCATTTTATCATGAGTTTTCATTATCTTTAATATATGAGTAAGCCAAGGTTATTGCCAAACAGCAAGCCTCAACAAAACTCGAGTAAAGAAATGAATAGCATTGTTTTATCTCTATTTCCCTTAGTTGCATTAATTGCATCGGGATACTTATTTAAAAAATATCGTTTTTTTAGCGATGAGTTTTGGGCTGGGGCAGAGAAGCTTAATTACTATATTTTATTTCCCGCTTTGCTTTTCAGTACGTTATCGACCGCGAAAATTGACTTACAAAGCTTGAGTACAGCGATTATTGCGATGTTGATTGTGGTCTTAGCTGTGACCGCATTTTTATACATACTCCGAATGTTTTGGCATATACCGCCTGCACGTTTTGGTGTGCATGTACAAAGTATGGTTCGCTTTAATACTTATATTGGTTTGGCCTTAGTGACTTCACTTTTTAAAAGTGAAGGAATGGCAATACTGGCAATTTTATTGGCACTTTGCATTCCACTTGTGAACGTTATTTCGGTGCTCGCTTTAACTTCTAAAGAACACATGGCAATTAAACCTGTTTTGATTGCACTTCTTAAAAATCCTTTAATTGCATCGTGTGTGGTTGGGGCAGTAGTCAATGCACTTCATATCCCAATTTGGGAAGGCTTTACTCAGTTTATTAAGCTTTTTTCAGTGTCGAGTTTGCCACTAGGTTTGTTATGTGTTGGCGCAGCTTTACAGTTTATGCAAATTAAAAAAGACATTGTGGTATTGGCAGCAGACACATTTGCTCGACTTTTAGCAGTACCTGCCTTGGCTTACGCGGTCTGTACGTGGTTTGGTTTACCAAGTTTGCAAACACAAATTTTAGTTATTTTCTTTGCGCTACCGACTGCTTCTGCTTCATACATTTTAACTAAAGTTTTGGGTGGTGATAGTCAGCTCATGGCAGCCGTGATTAGCTTTCAAACCTTATGTGCTGCCGTGACTTTGCCATTAGTGATTTGGTGGATTTCTTAAGATATAAATCTTTAGTTTGACTCGTATTTAAAGAATGCTTGGCTACCTTCCACATCTGATTATTGCTACACTTTTTCTTTTTCGGGTGGATGAGTATGTCCTTTGATCTCAAAGTGAGCTTGCAGCAAAGGTCTGAACCGTCTGCACAGCAGAAAAAACTGAATCGCCTGATTGATAAAATAGAACAGCAAAAAGTTAGCCTGAGCACTTGGCAAAATGCGCAAGCCGAGATTCAACAGCATATTCGGCAAAAATTGATGCCTGTGTACAGCGATTTGCATGAAGTGTTATTTCAGCAGTTAGAGCAACTTTGGAATATGCTGCATAGCCATGAGTTTTCCAAAGCAGATATACAACAACTCGATGAAAAAATTGCTCAGCTTGCACAAATGTTGCAGCGTTCAAAAATGCTATCTGCTGAACAGTTAGAGTTAGTGAGGCAGATCGATACCTTTTATCAGCAACATACACAAGAGTCGGTAAAAAAGAATAAAAAAGCTCAGTCAATAAAATCTGAATATGAAGAAAGCGTTGATCAAGGTTCAGAGTTTGAAGAAGACTTTGAACAGTATGCTGCCGAGCAACAACAAGCGCGAGAACAAGCCAAACAGCAAAGACAGCAACAAAAACTTGAACAAGCCGAGCAAATGGCAGCGCAGTCACTCAAAACAGTCTATTTAAAAATTGCCGCGATGATTCACCCAGACCGTGAGCAAGATGAAACAAGGAAACAGGAAAAAACTGAGTTGTTCCAACAGGCAAGTCAGGCCTATGAAAAGCAGGATTTGTTTTATTTACTCAAACTCCAGTTACAGCTTGAACAGAATAAAGGGCTAGATGCTAAAGAGTTATCTACCGAGCAGTTGCGGTTTTATAAACTTGCTTTGGATGCACAAAGTCAGCAGCTTGAAAGCCAAATTGCAGATATTTTGGATTCTTTTCAGTTAGCGAAGAATGTGAAAGCAGAGCATGTACATATTAGTGACGTTTATAAAGCTGTAGATGCTGATTGTGCTGAGTTAAAGCAGCAGTTGAAATGGGAAAAGGAACGTTTAAAGCATATGAAAAAGGTGAGTGGGGTAGAGATGTTGTTGGGGCATGGGGTTTTGTAAAACCTAATCTGATCTTCACATAAAAGAAGAGAAAATAATGAAATCAAATGAGGAATTAGTTAAATATATTGTCCTATTGTGATAGAAATGAAGAGTTGAAGTTAGATTTATAAAAAGTATTTTTTATAATAGAGTTTTTAAAAAGAGCTTAGATCAATAAATTAAGGGATTATTATGAATTCAAAAGTTGAGATTAAAAATAAAGAAGACCATGGACTTTGGTATGACAATAATATTGATCCCTACAAAGGACTAGCAGAAATTATTGCTGTAACCTTAAAAAATTCACTAATTTCCCAAAAAATTAGTTTCGTTGATGTACCTTATCGTCCAAAAACTAAAAAAAGTTTTTTGAAGAAAATTGAAGATAAGTTAACTGAAAAAGATTATAGCCCTGAATCTATGACTGATTTAGCTGGTATCCGCGTTATCACATTAATTGAATCCGATGTTCAAAAAGTATGTGATTTAGTTAGTAAAATGTTTAACGTACATCAGGCTGATAGTGTTAATAAATCTGAAAAATTAGGTGAAGAAAAAGTTGGTTATCGTTCAGTTCATTTTGTTTGTGATGTAGGAGAAGATAGGGAAAAACTACCTGAGTTTTCCGCTTATAAGGGGCTATGCTTTGAAATTCAAGTTCGAACAGCGTTGGAGCATGCATGGGCTGAAATTGAACATGATCGTGGTTATAAATTAGGTGGAAAGTTGCCATCCCATCTTAATAGACGCTTTAAACTTCTTTCAGGCTTATTGGAATCAGCTGATTTAGAGTTTAATCGACTAACAGTTGAAATTGAGGAATATGCAAAAAAATTAAATGAACAAATTAAAAAGAATAATTTGGATTATGAATTAACAAACGTAGGTCTATTAGTACTTTTATCTGACAAATTTGGTAAATATATAAAATATAAAAACAAAAATAATAAGAATCCATATTCTATTGATTTGGGAATTACAGAATTATATAAGTTTGGAATAAATAATTTAAAAGAGTTTGATAAGGTGGCAAGTGCTTATACAAGTCAATATGATTTTGGGGAGGAAAATAGTGCAGTAGGATTTATTAGGCTGTTATTAATGTTTGTTGATATTAATAAGTATTTTGATGAAGTATATGTTGCATCTGATAAAAAATGGTCTGTTATATTGAATGATAATATTCAGATATTAGAGCAAAAATACTCTAGAGAAGAAATCGAAACAATATTGAAAAGACATAGTATTAAGATAATACATTTGTAAAAAATCCCCTCAAATGAGGGGATTTTTGAATCAAATTACTACATTAAAGCGCAGCAATCTGCTCCATATTCGCTTTAACTTTCTCTAACTGAGCAGCAAATTCAGCAAGCTTCGCTTTTTCACCTTCAACAACCGCTGCTGGTGCTTTAGATACAAAGCCTTCATTTGCAAGTTTGCCCGCGATTTGGTCGTGTTGCTTTTGGATTTTATCCAAGTCTTTTTGCAAACGAGTAAGCTCAGCTTTAGGGTCGATTAAGCCTTTCATTGGTACAAATACCGATGCATGGCTAACAACGCTAGAGCAAGATAAAGGTGGTTCTTGGTCTTTATTCAAGAATTCAATGCTTTCAACTTTAGCCAATGCTTTGAACAATCCTTCAATACGAATGATTTGTTCACGTTCAGCGTCAGATGTGTTTTGAAGTAATACTGGCAATAAGCGTGCATTACCTAAGCCTAACTCACCACGAATGTTACGCACTGCACCAATCAAACCTTGAAGCCATTGCATGTCTGCTTCAGCTTGTTCATTGATTTTTGCTTGCTCAGGAATAGGGTATTGAGCAGTCATAATCGTTGGGCCGCCTTGACCAAGCATTGGTGCAAGAGTTTGCCAGATTTCTTCTGTTAAATACGGCATAAGCGGATGAGCCAAACGTAATGAAGCTTCCATCACAGCAAGCAATACACGGCGTACTTCAGCTTTACGCTCTTCTGACACTTCTGCATCATTCAGAACTGGCTTGGTTAACTCAACGTACCAGTCACAGTATTCATTCCAGATAAAGTCGTAAATCGCTTGAGCAGCGAGGTCTAAACGATACGTTGCAAACGCTTGATGTACAGCAGCTTCAGCTTTTTGCAGACGGCTCATAATCCATTGTTCTGGAAGTTCCCAAAGGTCAGGGCGAGCGTCAGTACCAACAGTTTGACCTTCAACATTCATCAGAACGAAACGAGTCGCGTTCCAGATTTTGTTACAGAAGTTACGGTAGCCTTCAACACGTTTTAAGTCGAACTTGATGTCACGACCAGTGTTTGCAAGCGCACAGAACGTGAAACGAACTGCGTCAGTACCATAAGCATTGATACCTTCTGGGAACTCTTTACGCGTTGATTTTTCAATCTTCGTTGCATCTTTCGGGTTCATTAAGCCAGTTGTACGTTTTGCAACTAAGCTTTCTAAATCAATACCGTCAATCAAGTCTAATGGGTCAAGTACGTTACCTTTAGACTTCGACATTTTTTGACCTTCACCATCACGTACCAAGCCGTGAACGTAAACAGTCTTAAATGGAACTTGAGATGAACCATCTTCATTTTTCATGAAGTGCAGGGTCATCATGATCATGCGGGCAACCCAGAAGAAAATGATGTCAAAACCAGTCACCAACACATCTGTTGGGTGGAAGGTTTTTAAGAAATCATTCGCTGCATCTTTTTGCGCATCGCCAGTCCAACCTAAAGTTGAGAATGTCCAAAGTGCAGATGAGAACCATGTATCAAGAACGTCTTCGTCTTGTTTAAGTTCAACGTCAGCAGCGATGTTATTTTTCGTGCGTACTTCTTCTTCGTTACGACCTACATAGATGTTGCCATTTGCATCGTACCAAGCTGGAATACGGTGACCCCACCAAAGCTGACGTGAAATACACCAGTCTTGAATGTCACGCATCCACGCCATATACATGTTGCTGTACTGCTCTGGAACAAACTTAATGCGACCATCTTGAACTGCTTCAATTGCAGGCTCAGCAAGCGGAGCAATTTTTACGTACCATTGGTCAGTCAGTAACGGCTCAATGATCACGCCTGAACGGTCGCCACGTGGCGCTTTTAAATCATACGGTTGGATTTGATCTAACCAGCCTTCCGCTTCCGCTTGAGCAACTAATTTTTTACGTGCTTCAAAACGCTCTAAACCAGCATATTCCGCAGGTGCAGTAATGGTTTTAGAAATTTGTTCACCAGCTTTGGCAATATATTCAAACTCACCTAAAACTTCGGCGTTTTTGTTGAAGATATTAATGATAGGCAAGCTATTGCGTTTACCTAGGTCATAGTCATTGAAGTCATGAGCAGGGGTAATTTTTACACAGCCAGTACCGAAGTCTTTTTCAACATAGTCGTCAGCAACGATCGGAATTAAACGACCTGTAATTGGTAATACAATGTTTTTACCAACAAGGTGTGCATAGCGCTCATCTTCTGGGTGAACGGCAACAGCAGTATCACCGAGTAAAGTTTCAGGACGAGTCGTTGCAACGACTAAATAGTCTTTGCCATCTTGAGTTTTAACTGATTTGTCTTCAAAGAAATATTTAAAGTGCCAAAGTGAGCCTTTTTCTTCTTTGCTTTCTACTTCAAGGTCAGAAAGGGCGGTTTGAAGTTTAGGGTCCCAGTTTACAAGGCGCTTACCGCGGTAAATTAAACCGTCTTCGTGCAAACGAACGAATACTTCTTTAACTGCGTTTGATAAACCCTCATCCATCGTGAAGCGTTCACGTGACCAGTCTACAGATGAACCTAAACGACGAATTTGTTTGGTAATTGTGCCGCCAGATTGTTCTTTCCATTCCCAAACTTTTTCGATGAACTTTTCACGGCCTAAGTCGTGACGAGTTACACCTTGTAAGCCAAGTTGACGCTCAACAACCATTTGAGTTGCAATACCAGCATGGTCTGTACCTGGTTGCCACAACGTGTTTTTACCCATCATACGGTTATAACGGGTGAGGGCATCCATAATAGCATTGTTAAAACCATGGCCCATGTGCAAACTACCAGTGACGTTTGGTGGCGGAATCATGATACAGAATGATTCACCGTGACCAGAAGGTTTGAAGTAACCTTGTTCTTCCCACGTTTTGTACCACTTCTTTTCGATCTCGGTTGGATCGTATGTGGTGGCAATATTTTGAGCGGTTTGAGCGTCAGACATAGTAGCTTAGATCGAATATGCATAAAAAATTGCATCTATTGTAGCAAAAAAATGCCTCGAAATTAATGTGCTGAAAACAGATAAACGGTTTTGTATTTTTTTCAAAAAACGGTAGATTTATGAAGCATGGAATACAATTTAATCGTGTAGCGACACGGCAGAAAAATTACAAAAGAATTGATAAGGGATGCAACTCATGAGCTATAAAGTTTTCTTAAAAATTTCCGACTCGACTTATACGCAATTTGCTGCGATTCGAGAGAAATTGCACGCTGGGGTAAAAGAAAGCCAATCCAAAGTACTGGGTAGCGTTCTTTCTGATTTATCTTGTGAAATTATTGAGCAGGTGTTCTCTGTATTGTTACAGGCAGAGCAAGGCAACTCGGCTATGACTGAGAAACAGCGTCATGAGTCCGAGAAAGTTCTTCAACAAATTTTAGATACTTTCCGAAAGTATATGCCTTGGTCAGTCTCTTTTTTTGGTAATGAACGACTTTTACCTTTGGTTGATTATATGACCTCACTCATGAAAGAACGTGAGCAAGATGTTTATATTACATACCCCATAACCCAACAACTTGTGCAACAAGCTCAAACACTGACCGAGCAAATACGCGCGGGCAATATGCAAAGCGTAGAAGAAGCTTTTCAAACCTTGATTCAAATTGTGGATTTAGGCGTAACAAGCCTAGTACGTGAACCTAAAAAACGTTTAAAATTTAATTTGGTTGTCGATAAAACCCTAAATGGGGTCATTAATATGACAACGCATTTGGGCTATAAACGTTTGGAAAAACTGGGAACGCAGGTTGATCAGACCACAGCAACTCATTATATCAACCACTTTTTGGCCTTCATGCATCAAGCAGCATAATTTAAAAAGATAATAGGAAGTTAAAATGGCCAAACTTGATACTTTGCAAAATAAAGTGGTGTGGATTACGGGAGCATCTTCCGGTTTAGGGAAAGCTTTAGCTGGTGAGTTTGCTCTGCAAGGTGCTCAAGTGATTTTAACTTCACGTCGCTTCGAAGAGTTAGAGGAAGTCCGTGTTGGTTTACTGCATCCAGACCAACATCTGTCTGTAGTTGCAGACATTACCAAGCAAGAGCAAGTTCAAGAAGCGTATGAGCAGATTTTAAAAGCCAAAGGCCGAATTGATTGGCTTATTAATAATGCGGGTTTAAGTCAACGTGCTTTGATTCAGGACACCACAATGGAAACTGAAAGAGCCATTATGGAAGTCGATTATTTCTCGCAAGTGGCATTAACCAAAACTGTGCTGCCGACGATGCTCAAACAAAAGTCTGGCCGAGTTGTATTTGTCTCTAGTGTAGCAGGGCTATTAGGTACGCAGTATCGTGCAAGTTATTCGGCTGCTAAAGCTGCAATTCACATGTGGGCTAACAGTTTACGTGCTGAAGTTTCAGATCAGGGCGTTGAAGTTTCTGTGATTTTCCCGGGCTTTGTAAAAACCAATGTTTCATTTAATGCACTAAATGGTGCAGGGCAGCCTCAAGGCCATCAAGACGAAGCAATTGAAAATGGATTAGAAGCAGATGTTTTTGCAGAACAGTCAGTTAAGGCGTTAATGCAAGGGCAAGAGTATATAGTAGTGGGCGGAACGAAAGAAAAATTAGGTGTAATGGTTTCCCGTATGTCCCCGAAATTACTTTATAAAATGATACGAAAAACAAAAGTGAAATAAAAAAGAGATTTCGCCGTGCTAAATTGATGGAAAAACCCACATAGAAGGTTCACCATGGATCAAGACTACCATCGTATCTTAGACGTTGTAACGCGTTTTCAATTGGTCTTTGACCAGAAAAATTGGGATGCGTTTGATGAGTTATTGGCAGATCAACTTGAGGTGGACTATTTCCAGTTTAGAGGAGAACCTTTATGTGTGGTGTCTTGTCATGAATTTAAAGGTTCTCGGCAACAAGCTTTGTCGCATTTACGACTACAGCACAATTTGAGTAATCCTCTTATTCGGATTGAACAAGACCGAGCATGGCTAGAGTGTAATTATCAAATTTACCGTTTTTCGGAAAATGATTATTTTCATTCTTTTGGTCGCTATTATTTTACTTTGGCAAAACAACAGGATAAATGGAAAATTACCGGAATTTGCCAACACTTAACTAAAAATATTGGCAATCCACGTATTCACTTTTCTGCTATGGGGCAGTGCTAGTCTTTGACTGCTGTACCATAAGCAAAAACCTCAACCATTCCGCCTTGCATACCGAGTTCGGTTGTACTCAGCCGAACTCCCATAATATGGTTCGCACCTACACTATGTGCTTGTTGTTTTAAACGAATAATAGCTTCGCGGCGAGCACGCTCAACAATACTTTCATAACTGCTAAGACGTCCACCTAAAACGTTTTTTATAGAAGCCAATACATATTTAAAATAGTCATGTGAAATGACTACATTACTGCTAATAAAATGCCCCAACTGATCACTTGTTGCAAAACGGTTGGTATCAATTCTGATATGGGCAAATTGTTGCTCTTTTTCTAGAAGTTCATTCAAATGCTTTCGCTCAATATGGCGACCAAAAGCCCATCCAATGCTAAAAAGAATGAGAAAAACAACAAGCTGAAAAATAAGATTGTCCATTTTCTACCTATACTTTAAATGGATCTGGTAGATGTGGAGTTTGAGGTTGCACAACGACTGCTGTGCCATATACAAATAGCTCGGAAGCGCCTTGAGCAATGTTTGACGTTGAAAAACGAATACCAACAATTGCATTTGCGCCAAGCTGTTGGGCTTTGGCAATCATACGATCCATGGCTTCTTGGCGGGATTCTTCTAAAAGTTCGGTGTAGCCTGTAAGTTCACCACCCACAATGTTTTTTAAACTTGCCATGAGGTCACGGCCTACATGTTTGCTACGAACAGTGCTTCCATACACAACATCGAGTTGTTTTAAAATTTGATGGCCTGGAACGCTTTCTAAATTACTTAATAACATTGTTTTTTTCAATCGACATTTCTTGAAAATTCAAGATAGAAAATATTCAGATGAGTTGCAATAAAAAAGCCCACCGAAGTGAGCTTTTATGAAAATCAGATTTAAAGCTTATTGCTTTTTCAGTTCAGCACTTGATGGTTGATGTACCACTGTATCTGAAGAGTTTGATTTTAAACCACCACCTAGAGTTTTATATAACTCGATTTGGTTGTTTAAGTTTGCTTGTTGAAGCAATAACAAACCTTGTTCTGCTGAATAAGATGAACGCTGTGCATCAAGAACAGTCAGGTAACTATCAATACCAGCACGGAAGCGAGCATTTGAAAGTGTGTAGTTGCGGTTAGTTGCTTCTACCAAACGTTGTTGTGCTGTTAAACGGTCACCAATGTTGGCACGTGTAGCAAGTGCATCATTCACTTCGCGGAACGCAGATTGAACTGATTTTTCATAATTAGACAATGCAATTTTCTGATCAGTTTCAGAAATTTTTACATTGGCACGACGAGTGCCCCAGTCAAAGATTGGTAAATCTAAACTTGGGCCAATTGACCATGCAAAACCACCAGACTTAAATAGATCACTTAAGTCAGTTGATGCATAACCAGCTGAACCCGTTAAGCTAATGGTTGGGAATAAACGTGCTTTTGCAGCACCAATATTCGCACCCGCAGCGCTTAAGTTATATTCAGCCGCTTTTACATCTGGACGGTTGTTTAACAAGTCACTTGGTAAACCAGCAGTGAATACATTTTGCTGAGCAACACGTTTTACTGGTTGTGTAGGCAACAAGTTTTGTGCAACTGGTTGACCCACAAGTAAGTTCAACAAGTTTTGTGCTTGGGCAATTTGAGTTTTGTAGTTCGCTACGTCATTACGCGCAGTTTCTACAGAAATCTGTGCCTGACGTAATGGAACTTCACTGTCGATACCTACATCAAAACGTTTTTTGTTGAGATTGTAAGAGTCTTGCTGTGCTTTAAGTGTTTGCTCTGCAAGTCGTAAGTTTGCTGTTGCAAACGAATAATTTAACCATGCTTGAGCAACTTCGCTGATAAGACTGATTTGAGTCGAATCGCGAGCACTTTGAGTTGAAAGATAACTATCTAAAGCAGCATCTTTTAGACTACGAACACGACCCCAAAAATCAAGCTCGTAAGCAGTTACACCCAGACCTACTTGATAAGTAGAGTAGGGGTTATTTGGATTACTGCTTGGAGTAACTTGACGAATCGCACTAGCGCTTGCACCAATAGTTGGAAGCTGATTGTTCTTTGTAATCTGATATTGCTCTTGAGCACGTTCAATATTGAGCGTTGCTGTACGCAAGTCACGGTTGTTGGCAAGAGCCAAATCAATCACTTCGAGCAAACGAGGATCAGCAAAGAACTGCTTATAACCTTGTTCAGCAATAGACGTACCAGAAGCGCTGTTATATGCATAGCTTTGTGGTATATCGGTTTTCACGACTGGTTCTGGGCCGCGCATGCTTTGACAAGCTGCCAAAGCAAGCGCAAGTGCAGATACCGCAATGCTACGACCTGAAATAGACCATACTTTTTGCATCACGATTTATGCTCCTGAGTGTTTATGGTTTTTGGTTTGTACTTAAAGATACTACGAATCCACACATAGAATACAGGGATAAAGAAGATACCTAAGAACGTTGCACTGAGTACGCCACCAAGTACACCAAAGCCTACCGAGTGTTGACTTCCTGCACCAGCACCTGTTGAAAGAGCAAGTGGAAGTACACCGAAACCGAAGGCAAGGGTCGTCATGATAATTGGGCGTAAACGCATTTTTGCAGCATGTAAAGTTGCATCAAGCAAGTCTTCACCTTTCTCTTGCAGCTCTTTTGCGAATTCGACAATCAAGATCGCATTTTTTGCAGAAAGGCCGATCACCGCAATAATTGCTACTTGGAAGTAAATGTTATTTGAGAGATTTGGATCTCCTTTAATAATCATACCCAAGTAAGTCAATACGATTGCACCAATGACACCAAGTGGTACCACAAGTAAAACCGAGAATGGAATTGACCAGCTTTCATACAATGCTGCTAAGCAAAGGAATACGATTAACAATGAAAGCGCATATAAGAATGGAGCTTGAGCACCAGACTCACGTTCTTCAAGTGATAAACCTGTCCATTCATAGTCGAAACCTTGTAAGCCCATAGATGGTAACTTACCAATAATTTCTTCCATTGCTTTCATGGCATCACCAGAGCTCACGCCAGTTGCAGGAGTACCTTGAATGTTAACCGATGATACGCCGTTATAACGTTCAAGACGAGGAGAACCATAAGTCCATTCACCAGTAGCAAATGCAGAGAATGGAACCATTTCACCTTTGTTATTACGTACATACCACTTGTTTAAGTCTTCAGGCATCATACGGCTACCCGCATCACCTTGAACATAAACTTTTTTCACACGACCACGGTCAACGAAGTCGTTAATGTATGAACCACCCCATGCAATACGCATTGTATTGTTGATGTCAGCAATGCTCACACCCATTGCGCCAGCTTGAGCCTGATCTACATTAATTTGATACTGAGGTGTATCTTCCTGACCATTTGGACGTACACCCATAAGGCGTTTATCTTGTGATGCTAGACCTAAAATCGTGTTACGAGCGGCAATCAGTTTCTCATGGCCTTGACCACTTGAATCTTTAAGCTGTAAGTTAAATCCAGCAGTTACACCCAATTCAGGCATCGCTGGTAGTTGTAATGGCATGATATAAGATGCGTCTTTAACGATCATATTTAATGCCATACCACGTTTAATTAATGCACCGATTTGAGTTTCTGGTGATGTACGCTTGCTCCAGTCTTTTAACTTAATAAATCCAATACCAGCATTTTGACCCACACCTGTGAATGAGAAACCAGAAACGGCAAAGACAGACTCAACAGTGTCTTTTTCATTCATGAAGAAGTTTGTCATGGTATCAATCACTTTACCTGTGCGGTCAAGCGTTGCATTTGGAGGGAGTTGAACAAGTGTCATTACAACGCCCTGATCTTCTTCTGGTAAGAATGAAGATGGGAGTTTTTGGAACAAGAATACTAAAAGGGCAACTACAACAGCATAAAGAACGCCAGAGAAGATTTTGCCTTTAAGCATGCGGCTAACACCATTTTGGTAGCTATGCGACATGCGGTCAAAACCATTGTTAAAGCTTCTAAAGAAACGAGCAAAGATATTATTGCTTGGTTCTTTGTTCGGATCATGCTGTTTTAAAATAGTTGCACAAAGTGCAGGGGTGAATGTTAACGCTACAATTAGCGATAGAACCATTGCTGTTACAAGAGTAATCGAGAATTGACGGTAAATTACACCCGTTGTACCACCAAAGAAGGCCATTGGTACGAATACCGCTGTCAATACACTGGTAATACCCACTAACGCACCAGAAATCTGCTGCATTGAACGAGAAGTTGCCGTAACCGGATCGGTATGGTCTTCGCTCATTACACGTTCAACGTTTTCGACTACAACAATGGCGTCATCGACCAGAAGACCGATTGCCAATACCATAGCAAACATGGTTAAAGTGTTAATCGAGAAACCGAAAATATTAATAACAGCAAATGTACCTAATACAACTACTGGAACTGCAAGCGTTGGAATAATCGTTGCGCGCCAGTTTTGTAAAAATAGGAACATGACAATGAATACCAAAATCACAGCTTCAATTAATGTGTGTACTACACTTTCAATTGAAAGACGGATGAATGGAGTCGTGTCATAAGCCAATTTATCAGCAAGACCTGCTGGATAGTTCTTACGTAATTCAGATAAACGTTGTTCAACAGCAGCAGCTGTATCTAGTGCGTTTGCACCTGTTGCAATTTTAATTGCAAGACCGCCTGCTGGTTTACCATTAAATTTTGAGTCGAACTGGTAGTTATCAGAACCTAACTCTACGCGAGCAACATCTTTTAAACGAACTTCAGCACCAGATGCTGTGTTCTTTAAGAAGATATTTTTAAACTGTTCCGGAGTCTGTAACAAGCTTTGTGCGTTTACTGTTGCGTTAAGTACTTGACCTTGTACGGCAGGTGCGCCACCTAACTGACCTACAGCAACTTGCGAGTTTTGTGCTTGTAATGCAGTCGCAATATCACTTGGAGTGAGTTGATAACTTGTTAGTTTGGCCGGATCAAGCCAAATACGCATTGCGTATGAACCACCAAATACTTGTACTTCACCAACACCAGCAACACGGCTAAGCGGTTCTTTAATTGTCGAGTTTACATAGTCTTTAATGTCTGAGTCTGACAGGCTGTTATCTGGTGAGTAAAATGCAATAACTTGCAAGAAGCTTGCACCAGATTTAGTAACAGTTACACCTTGACGTTGTACATCTTCAGGTAGAAGAGCAGTTGCAGATTGCAATTTGTTTTGAACCTGAACTTGTGCAATATCAGGGTCAACCCCTTGCTCAAAGTTTAACTGAATAGATGCCTGACCATTACCAGCACTGTTAGATGAAATATAGCGTAAGCCATCAAGACCATTCATTTGTTGTTCAATGATCTGGGTTACGGTATTTTCAACGGTTTCAGCCGATGCACCAGGGTAAGTCGCAGCAATTGTGACTGTTGGTGGTGCAATCGTTGGATACTGTGCAATAGGCATTTTTGTTAGCGTGAGAATACCCGCCAACATAATGACTAATGCAATCACCCACGCAAAGATGGGGCGATGAATAAAAAATTGTGCCATTCAATCTACCCCTTATGCATTTGAAGCTGCTTTCTGTTCTGCTTGAGGTTTACCTGATTGAGCCGGTTTAGCAGCATTTGGTGCTGCACCTTGAGGATTTGCTGGTTGAGCTTGATAAGGTTTTGCCGATACTTCTTGCCCTTCTTTAACTTTGGCAACACCATCAACAATGACTTTATCACCGGCTTTTAAGCCGTTTGTCACAATCCAGTTTTGTCCTTGAACACCTGAGGTTTCAACAGGACGACTCTCAACAGCCCCTTTAGCATTAACAAGCATTGCTACAGCTTGACCTGTAGGTAGACGTGTAATGGCTGCTTGTGGGATCAGATAAGCATTTGGAACAACACCCTGAACAATTTGTGCAGTGGTATACATACCCGGAAGCAATAAATGATTCGGGTTAGAGAATACGGCACGTAATGTAATTGTTCCTGTATCTTGGTTTACAGAAGCATCAGAGAAAGCAAGCTGGCCTTCGATTGGGTAGGTAGAACCATCTTCAAGCTTTAATTTTACTTTCGTGTTGTTACTATTATTTAGACTGCCTTTACTCAATTGTTGACGTAAACGCAATAATTCAGCACTAGACTGATTAATATCAACATAGATTGGATCTAACTGTTGAATTGTCACTAACGGATCAGTCTGATTTGCAGTAACCAAAGCACCAGCCGTTACTGTCGAACGTCCAGATTGCCCAGAAATAGGAGAGCGAATTGTAGAATAACCAAGATCTACATTTGCATTTGTTACTTGAGCCTTAGCTGCAGCAACTTGTGCTTCTGCAACATTAACTTGACCAAGTAAATCATCATATTCCTGTTTAGACACAGCATTACTAGAAACAAGTTGTTTGTAACGATTTAACTTGGTACGTAGTGAAGCTAGATTTGCCTGTTGTTGTAGGAGAGATGCTTTTGCATTTTCTAACGTTGCGCGGTTCGTTCTAGAGTCAAGCTCATAAAGTGCCTGACCTTCACGAACGTAGCTTCCTTCAGCAAATAAACGTTTTAAAATCACGCCACTTGTTTGAGGGCGAACTTCAGAAATTTGATATGCTGAAGTACGGCCTGAAAGCTCAACGCTTTGTTCAACACTTTGTGGTTGAGCAACAATAACACCTACTTCTGCAGGCGGCATTTTCTGAGCAGCAGCAGCTTGCTGTTTCTCATCGGAGCCTTTGCTACAACCAACAAGTGCGATACTTGTTGCTAATGCGCAAGCAGTAAGGGCTGGTGCCCAAAGCTTAGCCGACATCATTGTTCCACCTCGTTTAGATAAAATCTAAAAATATATTTGTTTTCTACTTAACCTACTTTGTGTTTGTAATAACCAGAGCCAAAGCAGTGCAATCCAAATAAAACCAATGCCCCAACCAGCGAGTACATCTGTTGGGAAATGAACTCCTGCATATATTCTTGAAAGCCCCATACACACAAACCAAAGACAGGAGATCAAAACAATATAAGGAGAGTTAGTGTTGTGCTTATGGCATAACATAATCATTGCCAGACAAGCCAGTGTTGATGCATAAACACTGTGTGCACTTGGGAACGATGCACCGTAACTTTCAACAATATGATATGCCGCAGGAGGTCTAGGCCGGTTAACACACCATTTGAGCAGCCAACCAATGGTGATACTGCCGATAACTCCCAAGCTAATGAAAATAACAGTAATAAATTTTTTATACCATGCTAAATATACACATACTAGAAAGGATAAAAAACATACAAAAGGCATGCCGCCTACGCGTGCAAGAAAGGTAGTTATACTATTAAGATAATCTAAACGATGATGACTCAATGTTTGAACGGTGAGCAAGTCCAAAGATTGAAGACTTGGTACAAAAAGACCAAGAACACCTAATCCTAAAAAAACACAACCAATACAAAGCAATAGATAGGGCATAAACACACCTTTGCTCATTCATATAGTTTTTTCACTATTGAACGCCGTTGAAAGTGTACTTGCCAGTACACTTTTTTTCAAGCCTGATAGATCATCGTAAATTCATTTTGAAATTTTTTTAACATTTGGAAAAACAATCACAACAAAATTGACGAAATTCACATTTTATGTACAAAGCAAAACTCAGTGTTCTGCTTTTTTTCCGCTACTAGCTTGTGTATTTTCTTCGAGTTCTAGTGGCTGTTTGGGTGGCCAAAAGAAATCGCTTGGACGTGTAAGAAAATGGGTCATTACCAGTTTGGCTAAAGGTTTCCATTGTTCAAAGCGAACTCGGCGTGCGCGTAGGGCTACAATAATCGTTAAGGTGAAACTTACGAATAAGTTGGTGAGGCCGATACAGAGTACGCCTAAAAACGAAACTATAATCAAACCAATATCAGGGCTACCATTAATGGTCATTAAACCTTGTATGAAGTTCGCTGAGGCAAAGGCAATATGTCGAATATCAAGAGGTAGACCAAGGATGAAACCTATGGTTCCCATACTTCCTAGCATGACACCAAATAGAAAGTTACCCGCAAGTGCACCTAAGTTACGTTCAATATATTCAGCAAAACGATTAAGACGTTCTTGTCCAAATAAACTGCGTAGTCGGCGATGAGCTTTTAAACGTGGTCCAACTTTTCTATAAACAGCCATATTATCGAAATAGCCTGCAATCAGACCCGACAAGAACAAACACACACCTGCAATTGCTGCATGTGGAACTGCTAACGACGTAAAAGGATTTAAGCTATGTAATAAATAGGTTGCTTTGGTATGGGTTAATAAAGGCTCATCTAGGTAAAACTGCCAAGCAAAAGTAATGAGCGCGGCAGTAGGAATCGCAATTGAGATGTTACCCAAAATAGCAATAAACTGAGTTCGAATAATATTGATAATAAGTGCTGCTAATTCTGCAATTTGTGCAGTTTTAGAGCCTTTACGCTGCTGTACAGTTGCAGCCAGTGCAGCAGCAGTCATCGCAGGTTGTTTTGTTGCAACGGTAAAATGCAGTACGTGAATCAGAATAAAACCAAGTGAATAGTTCATACTGAACGTAAAGGCTTGCATGAGCGGTGCCATTGTCATTCGTGCAGCAAGAATCTTTAATGTTGCCATGCAGGCAATAATGACACCTGCACCAGCAGCAGCTTTGTACATTCCCCAAAAGCCTTTAGTGTCTGTACTTACATAATGTTCACCGGTACGGCTCGCATTTTCTGTAACCTGAAATGCGATGAGTTCACTGGTGGTGCTTAATAAAGAGCGAACACTTTTTTCACTATAATGGGCTTTAGTTAAGTCCGAAATTAGGTTTCCTAAAGAAACGTAGCGTCCTTCACTGTCGTCTACAACTAGATAAAGTAATAATTCAATTCGGTCTAAACATTGTTCAAGCAAAGACAACAAATAAGTCAAACTTAAACTAACACCGATTCTTTTGGTGGCTCGACGTATTTTTAAAACAACATCTCGACATTGTTCTAACATTACAAAGGCCTGAGAAGCATCTGGAGGTACTGTTACGACAGTGTCATGTTGAGAAATATCTTGTTTTTTATATTTTTCGATAAACTCAATGATTTCGCGGTTTTGTACCAAAAAAGGTGATTCGTATTCAGTTAACTCAGGTTGAGCATTAATAAACTCGGGATAAAGACCAATACCGCTAATCCGATAAGACAAGACGGTAATAGCCTTAATCATCTCTCGTTGAATAGCATGCTTTTCATCGACATTACTATTACTTTGTCCAATAAGTCCGAATAACGTTGCCCAATTTTTATCATCAATATGATTCAACCAGATTGAATCACTTTCTAAATAGAAAATTTTCCCAATCAAAATTTTGAGTTGACTTGAATCTTCAATAAGTGGCAGGAAATGGCCACCGAGTCTTTGCCCAAGCTGATTCCAGAAACCATCTAAAGACAGAATGCCGCTATCTGCATATAAGCTCACTTGCTTATACTGATTAATTAAACGTAATAAAAAGGATTGTAAGAGAGCTGAAGCGGTAGGGGTAAGTAAAAGGCTGTCAATAAATGCTTGTATTTTTTGTTGTATCTCCTCCGTATCGTGAGGATCGGATGGCCGTAAAGCATTGACTAAATCAATAAGTATACTTTCATCAATAACAGCTTGAGGATTTTCAAGCTGTTTCTGGATTTTTAAAAAATGATCTGAAAAATTTATATGCATAGGCAAAATAGTATCTACTGTATTCGATGTAATGCAAGCTGAGTTAAATTCATCAATGCCTGACGATAAGGTGTATCAGGCAAGATAGATAAGGCTTGCAGTGCTGCTTCTGTTTCTTCTTGGGCACGACGCTGGCAATAATCTAAAGCACCAGACTTTTGTACAATTTCAATGACTTTTGATAGTTGGTCAACCCCACCAGTCGCAATACTACGACGAATAATGGCGTGTTCTTCACCTGCTGAATGTGCTAATGCTGAAATTAACGGTAAAGTCGGTTTACCTTCCATCAAATCATCACCAATATTTTTACCTAATGTTTCAGCATCCGACGTGTAGTCTAAAATATCGTCAATAATTTGGAAGGCATTTCCAAAATGACCTGCAAATAATCTTAAAGGTTCACGATAGGCTTCTTGGCCCGCCAAAATAGCAGCACCTTCAGTTGCAAGTTCAAATAAACGAGAAGTTTTACCGTGAATAATTTTTAAATATGTTTCTTCGGTTGTATCTGGTTGATGCTGAGATTGAAGCTGTAGTACTTCACCTTCTGCAATTTCACATGTACCTGTTGAGAAGTCTTTTAATAAGGTCATGTTGTTTAAATCGACCAATAGGTCAAAAGCGCGAGCAATAAGGAAGTCACCCACTAACACGGCAGTTTGGTTGTTCCAAGTCGCATTGGCAGTAGGGCGGCCACGGCGAAGCCCCGATTCATCGACCACATCATCATGCACTAAAGTTGCGGTATGGAGCATTTCAATAATGGCTGCCAGACGCTGTGCATTTGCCATGTTCTCTAAACCACAAGCACGTGCTGCAAGTAAACACATGATTGGGCGCATACGTTTGCCGCCAGCTTCAACAACATGTTTACTTACCGACATGACCAAGCCGACTTTTGAGCTAATTCCTTCATTAATCAAGTGATCCATCGCAGCAAAGTCTGTAGCAACAGGAGCGAGAATGTCTTGCTTAAAATCGATGACCATATGAAGAAAAACCCCGTATAGGTAATAATTGGCGTTAGTGTATCAATTAAAAGTGCATTAAACAGGGAAACAAGCAATTGATATTCATCATTGTATATTCATGAAGAGTTCTTTGTTCTTTATTTCGGCAAAACGATGTGTTTCCGACAAAACAATAAATTTTAATAACGTCAACATGAATACAGCTTGTTCTTGTTGCAAGTTGTGATTGGAACTTTATTTTAAATTCTATTCAGAATCAATGAAAAGTACCAAATTCGAATCGAAGCTGTTTTTATTGTGTAAGAATAACCCCTTCTAGTTGTATAGATAAAGATAAAGCACTTGTCGTTTGATCAAATTTCACTTAAAATCTGTCGCCTTGTATAACCCCAGTGGCGTTCGTTTTAAGATCGATATATCCCTTTATCGACACGACGACACGGGCTGATTGGAGTACATTATGTACGCAGTAATCCAAAGCGGTGGTAAACAGCACCGTGTAGTTGAGGGTGAAACCCTTAAAGTTGAATTATTGAAAGCTGAGTCTGGCGCGACTATTACATTTGATGATGTATTAATGGTTGTAAATGGTGACAGCATTCAAATCGGTGCTCCAGTTGTAGCTGGCGCTAAAGTAACTGCAGAAGTGATTGGTCATGGTCGTCACGACAAAATCCGCATTATCAAAATGCGTCGTCGTAAACACTACCGTAAGCAACAAGGTCACCGTCAATGGTTCACTGAGTTGAAAATTACTGGTATTTCAGGCTAATCACGAGGAGTAAGAGACATGGCAACTAAAAAAGCCGGTGGATCGACGAAGAACGGTCGTGATTCAAACCCAAAAATGTTAGGTGTTAAAGTTTACGGTGGTCAAACTGTAACTGCTGGTAACATCATCGTTCGTCAACGTGGTACTGAATTCCACGCTGGTGCAAATGTTGGTATGGGCCGTGACCATACTTTATTTGCTACTGCTGACGGCGTAGTAAAATTCGAAGTGAAAGGTCAATTTGGCCGTCGCTACGTAAAAGTTGAAGCTGTTTAAGTTTTAGCTTTAAAAAAAGCCCACATTTTGTGGGCTTTTTTTATGGAACTTCATTAATTTTATCTTCATCATGATGAATGAAATTCTACAAACAATATGAATAACATAACAAAATATCTTATTTTCTCAATGATTAGCACTGAGTTTGTCGGTTAATATGGGTCATGAAATGAAGAGCTTATTCTGCTTGTTCTAATCAAAGCTTAATAGGTTATCTTACAGCAACTAAAAAGGTGATGACATGAATATGCTTCGTAAAACCATGTGTGCTATTACACTCAGCGCGTCAGTGCTTGCTCCTGTAATGAGTACTACAGCGTTCGCTGCACCAGTAGCAGCACCGGAGCAACAGGCAATTGGGAACTTGGTAAATCAGTTGTCAGGATTACAACGTTTAACTGCCGATTTTGAGCAAACAACGAAATCTAATACAAAAACTGTGGTACAGAAAAAAGGTTTAGGTGCTCAGCATATGAACCAGACGTTTAAGGGGTCTATGAAGGTTGAACGTCCAGGGAAATTTTATTGGGAAACTGTGAGCCCGTCTAAACAGACTATTGTAACTAGTGGTAAAACAGTCTGGATTTATGATCCTGATTTACAACAAGCCGTACGTCAAAGCTTAGATTCACAAGTAGCCGATACACCAGCTTTATTGCTCTCAGGTAATACCAATCAAATCATGAAGTCTTATCGAGTGACTCAGCCAGATAAGTCTAAGTTATACTTCACTTTATTTCCTAAAAAAGAAGATGGCGCTTTTCAAAGTTTAACGATTAGTTTTGGTGCAAACAAAGCACCTACATTAATGGTGCTACAAGATTCTTTAGGTCAAACCACTTACGTGAAATTTAATAATGTGAAAGTGAATGCTTCAATTCCAGCTTCTACTTTTAATTTTACGCCTCCTAAAGGCACCGATATTATTGATCAATAATTATTCTGACTCTTTAAGAAAGCCACCATTTCAGGTGGCTTTCTTTTTATATATCAACCCTAGATACATTTTTTAACCCCGTCTTATTCTTACGCTTTGTATAGTGATAAAAGAGAATATACGGGGATTAACATGCGACTTTACGACAAGAAAATTATTTTCATTCTTCCTATGGTAGCTACCATGGTGGCAGTAAGTGGCTGTCAGCCAAAATCTGCAGCTAAAGATGAGCAACCCGCATCTAGTGCTTCAGTAAAAGAGCAAAAACAAGCAGAAGTTCCTGTTATTCAGGCAAAAGTAATTCCAGTAAAATTACCAAAGTCTAAAGTTTGCCTTGAAGATGGCTGTACTGAATATGATTTCCAGACAGTACAAACGAATGAAAAATGGATTAATGATTATTTTACGAACCGTATAAAAAAGGCAGACCCGAATGCTTTTGCAAACTTGGCTGATAAACCTGTTGAAGTACCAGAGGGAGAGCCTCGTTCAAGTCAAAGTGCAATTTATGTTCGTTATTTAGGACAAAATTATAATCTTGCAACCTTTGCCTTACAGACATACTCATACTCCGCAGGTGCAGCACATGGCATGTCACATCAAGAATTTGTAAATTTCGATTTATTAAATAAAAAGCACATTACTGTTGCTGAGCTTATTAAGCCAGATGTAGAAAAACAACTTGTTGATGCACTTTTTGATGCGAATACCAACTGGCTTCAAGACCACAATATTACCCGTGAAAAACTGCAGTTAAGTGATAATTACTACTATGGTGCCAATGGGATTGTTTTTGTTTATCCAGTTTATGAATTGGCTTCTTATGCAGAGGGTATGACTGAATTAACACTGCCGTATTTTGAGGCAGCTAAGTTCATTAAACCTGAGTATTTACCAAGTGTGCCAAGCTACAACATGTAAAATATGTGGTCTCTTCTTAGAATTGTGTGAAAGCTATTCGATATGAAGATGATCACTATATTTTTTAGTGCTAAGGGCTTACACTATAGCCAGTTTTTTACCCATATTATGATTAATTATGATCGACCCTAAGTTACTCAGAAATAATATTGAAGTCGTTAATGCAGCTTTGGCAAAACGTGGTGTTCAGCTAGATGTCCAAGAATGGGCATCTTTAGAAACTCGCCGTAAAGACTTGCAATCAAAAACTGAAAAGTTACAGGCAGAGCGAAATGCCGGTGCTAAACAAGTGGGTCAGATTAAAAAATCCGGTGGCGATGCTTCTGAAATCATGGCACGTATGCAGGCCATTGGTGATGAGATTAAAGCTGCAGAAGTTGCTTTATCAGAACTACAAAATGAGATTGAGCAAAAAGCACTAAGCATTCCAAACTTACCAGATGAATCTGTTCCAGTTGGTAAGGATGAAAGTGATAACGTTGAAATCTCAAAATGGGGTACACCTCGTCAGTTCGATTTTGAAATCAAAGATCATACTGATTTAGGCGAGTGGATGGGCGGCCTAGAGTTTGAAACTGCGACCAAACTTACCGGTTCACGTTTCAGCGTGTTGAAGGGGCCTTTAGCGCGTCTACAACGTGCTTTAACTCAGTTCATGCTTGATACCCATACTTTAAAGAATGGCTATACTGAAGCTTACGTACCTTATTTGGTTAATGCTGACTCACTTCGTGGGACAGGACAATTACCAAAATTTGAAGAAGATTTATTTAAACTTCAAGGCGAAAAAGAATACTACCTTATTCCTACAGCTGAAGTTCCTGTCACAAACTTTGTTCGCGACGAAATCATTGATGCAGACCGTTTACCATTAAAATATGCAGCGCATACACCATGTTTCCGTAGTGAAGCTGGTTCTTATGGACGTGATACACGTGGCTTAATCCGTCAACACCAATTTGATAAAGTTGAAATGGTGCAAATCGTTAAACCTGAAACATCTATGCAGGCACTTGAAGAACTCACTGCACATGCTGAGGGCATTTTGCAGGCACTTGGTTTGCCATACCGCAAAATTTTGCTCTGTGGTGGTGATATGGGCTTTGGTGCGATGAAAACTTACGATTTAGAAGTATGGGTTCCAAGCCAAAATACATATCGTGAGATTTCAAGCTGCTCTAATATGGGTGATTTCCAAGCACGTCGTATGAAAGCGCGTTTCCGTATGGATCAGAAGAAGACTGAATTAGTGCATACGTTAAATGGCTCAGGTCTTGCAGTAGGACGTACTTTGCTTGCGGTAATGGAAAATTACCAACGTGAAGACGGCTCAATTGAGATTCCAGAAGTATTACGCCCATATATGGGTGGTTTAACCTTTATTGACTAAGATTTGCATCTAAATTGTGCACGTTTTTTGCTTAAACATAATCAGATGATTGATGTAGAGGTTTAAGGTGGATATTTTTCCAATCTCTTTGAAGTTGCAGCAGCAACGTTGTCTGATTGTGGGCGGAGGGCATATTGCTTTACGCAAGGCAACTTTATTAGCTAAGGCGGGGGCAATAATTGATATTGTTGCTCCTGAAATTGAAGAACAGCTTCTGCAATTAGTGGCAACAACAAATGGTCAGCATTTTGTTGAAGTCTTCTCTGAGAAATTTTTAAGTACACCATATCGACTCGTCATTGCTGCGACCAATGATCCGCAAGTCAATAAAACAGTTTTCGAGCAATGCGAAGTACGTCATTTACTCGTAAACAGTGTTGACGATATTCCACATTGTCGTTTTATGGTTCCTGCGATTATTGACCGTTCACCTTTAGTGATTTCGGTTGCTTCAAATGGGACATCTCCTGTTTTATCTCGACAAATCCGTACACAGTTAGAGACATCCATTCCGCATGGAATGGGAAAGTTAGCTGAGTTTTCAGGAAAATGGCGAAATCAGGTTAAAGAAAAAATTTCTAATCCCGATGAACGCCGTATTTTTTGGGAAAACTTGTATGCAAGTCCTTTAAAAGAGCAGGTTTTTAACGATAGTCTAGATGTTGCAAATAGCATGCTTGAACAAGCATTGCAGGAGTGGAAAGCACCTAAAGGTGAAGTTTATTTAGTGGGCGCAGGTCCTGGTGATCCTGAACTGCTTACCTTAAAAGCTTTACGTTTAATGCAGCAAGCTGATGTGGTCATTTATGATCGTTTGGTATCTCAACCTATTTTAGAGTTATGCCGTCGAGACGCGACAAAAATATATGTCGGAAAAGCTCGCTCAAATCATTCGGTTCCCCAAGATGGGATCAATGCTTTACTCGTTGAATATGCTCAACAAGGAAAGCGTGTCTGTCGTTTAAAAGGCGGTGATCCGTTTATTTTTGGGCGGGGTGGTGAAGAGATCCAAGAATTATTCCAAGCTGGTGTGCCATTTCAGGTGGTTCCGGGTATTACAGCAGCATCTGGCTGTTCAGCTTATGCGGGTATTCCGCTCACTCATCGTGATTATGCGCAGAGTGTACGTTTTTTAACTGGACATTTAAAAGAAGGCTCTCCTGAGCTTCCTTGGAATGAGCTGGTATATGAGAACCAGACTTTAGTTCTTTATATGGGCCTAGTAGGCTTGGAACGTATTTGTGAGCAATTAATCGCTCACGGACAGCGCCCAGATATGCCAGTTGCATTAATTTCAAAGGGTACAACCCCTGAACAAAAGGTTGTGGTGGGGTCACTTGCTGATATCGCATCTAAAGTGACAGAACATCAAATTCATGCGCCGACTCTCACGATTATTGGTGAGGTCGTACGTCTGCGTGAACAGTTACAGTGGATCTAGTGGGCTAATAATTATCTTCGATCAAGTTAATGATTGCCTGAGCTAACCAACAAGTAATTTAAGTGAGTAATTAAGTGATTCATGTTGTTCTATACGAGCCTGAGATTCCTGCAAACACAGGAAATATTATTCGACTATGTGCGAATACAGGGGCTCAATTGCATTTGGTTAAGCCTTTAGGTTTTGAGCTTGATGATAAAAAGCTTAAACGTGCAGGGCTTGATTATCATGAATGGGCAAGAATGCAGATTTGGGATAATATTGAAGCATGCCTCGCAGACTTAAAGTCAAAAGGTGTTGAGCATGTCTTTCCTCTAACGACGAAGGGTTCTGCAACTCCGCATACAGTTGATTTGAATCGACCTGTGGCTTTACTGATGGGGCCAGAAACACGCGGCTTGCCTGAGCATGTTCGTTTGATGTTCCCTCAAGAGCAGTGGATTCGCTTGCCAATGGCTGAAAACTCTAGAAGTTTGAATTTGTCTAACGCAACGGCTGTAATTGTTTACGAAGCATGGCGTCAGCAAGGTTTTAAAAATTTAGGTTAGTTTCCTAAATACAAAAAAATAAGGCCCTTGGTGGCCTTATTTTTTTGATCTAATTTTAATTTAAGCTTGTTCTAGTACTTTTTCATCATAGGTGATTTGTGCTGCTAAAACTTGCTCAATGTTTGTTTCAGCCCATTCCTTTAATTGGAATGCCATTGAAGCTACATTTTGCCCTAAAGCAGTAAGTGAGTAATCAACACGGATAGGTGAGGTGTCTTGAATTTTACGTTCGATAAAGCCATCTCTTTCTAGCATTTTTAACTTTTGTGACAAGACTTTAGGTGAAATACCCTGAATATTCTTTTTGAGTAAATTGAAGTGCTGCGTTTCTTCCTCAAGAATATTTAAGATGAGTAAAACCCACTTATCTGCAATTTTTTCAAAAAATAAACGAGCAGGGCAATGTTGTTGAAAAATATTGTATTTTAGACATTCATTCATACCATTTACCTACTTATTTCTAAAAAAATATACTAGTTACCAAGTGGTAACTAATTGACACCTAGTTTCTAAAATATATCATAAAATGGAATTTAATAAAACACAGGTTTCTCCCATGTCTAATTCTAATATTGCGGTTGTATATTTCTCTGGTTATGGCCACACGAAAGTAGTTGCTGAAACTTTTGCTAATGAAATTAATGCTCAACTTATCCAGATTGATCAGGAAGGTAATATTACTGAGCAAGATTGGGAAACATTAAACAATGCAAAAGGTATTGTTTTTGGTGCTCCGACTTATATGGGTACAGCACCATGGCAATTTAAAAAATTTGCTGATGCAACTTCAAAAGTTTGGTTTACACGTGGTTGGGAAGATAAAGTATTTGCAGGCTTTACCAACAGTGCAAGTCTAAATGGTGATAAGCAAGTTACGCTTATTCAATTACAAACTTTAGCATCACAACATGGTGGTATTTGGGTGAGTCTTGGATTGCCGCCATCAAATACAAAAAGTGCAACACGTGAAGATGTAAATAATCTAGGCGGTTCAGTAGGTCTACTTGTTCAGTCGCCATCAGATGCAAGCGTTGATGAGATTCCAACAGGGGACTTGGAAACAGCAAAACTTTATGCAAAACGCGTACAAGGTATTGTAAATAAAATATTTGGATAATAAGTCCATAAAAAAGGCGCTTTAAGCGCCTTTTTTATTATTCATGCTCGTTGTGTTGAGGAGCATTGTATTTAAAGCCTTTGGTCTTGTAAGCAAGATAACCTACACCAACCACTGCCCAAGCCAAGCCAATTTGTAAAGCAAGCTTGTCAATTTCTAACCACATTAGGAACACACTGGCAAAGCCAAGCGTCGGTACAATAATGTAATTAATAATATCTTTAACAGATTTGTTTTTACCATCTCTAAGCGCATAGCGCGAAATTACTGAGAAGTTCACAAAACTAAAAGCAGTTAAGGCCCCGAAACTAATTAAGTTAACAATATGTTCAAGGTCTAAAAAGCCAGCAGACAGCGCAACTACACCAACAATAAGAATGTTGTAAGTTGGAGTATGTAGTCTTGGGCTAATATGACCAAACAACTTTTTATTGATAACGCCATCACGTCCCATAACATACATTAAGCGAGATACACCAGCATGTGCTGAAATACCCGATGCCATTACTGCAACCACGGCAAAGTATAAAACTAATGTTTTAAATGCAATGCTACCAATTGCTGCAACCATCACAGGTTGTGATTCATCTAAAGGCTTAAAGTACGTATTAGGGTTGCTCGGGAAATACAGCTGGATAAAGTAAGTGCTTATGATAAAAATGACACCAGCAAGAAGTGCTGTTGAAAAAATCGCTTTTGGAAGCGTTTTTTCTGCATCTTTTGTTTCTTCAGCAAGTGAAGATAAAGCATCAAAACCTGTAAAAGAAAAGCACAGTACTGTTGCACCACCAATCAAAGCACTAATAGAGGTCATATCATTCCAAAAAGGAGTGAGTGACCATAATTCAGCTTTATCCGGATTTAACGTACCGTCAGCATATACACCTTGGGTCAGCAAGGTATACACTTGATAAACAAAGTAAAAGATTACACCAAGTTGAATAACTACAATTGTGCTGTTAAAGCGAGCAACAAAACGTGCGCCGAATAAGTTAATAACAGTCATTAGTGCAGTTAAGCCAATAACCCATAACCAATTATTTACTTCTGGAAACAATGCTCTTAAATAAATATCGGCCAAAATGATATTGACGAGTGGTGAAAGTAAATAGTCTAGCCAAGATGACCAACCCACCATAAAACCAACATTAGGATGAATTGACTTTTGGGCGTAGGTATATGCTGATCCTGAAGAAGGATAGCGTTTGATCATGTGTCCATAACTGATTGACGTCAATAAAATCGCAACTAACGCAAAAATATAAGAAGTAGGTACATGACCACCACTTCGTTCTGATACTAAACCAAAAGTATCAAATAAAGTTAATGGTTGAATATAAGCTAAACCAATAATAATGATGTGCCATAGCACAAGATTCTTTTGGAGCTTAGCTGTTGGTTTAGTCCCAGATAAGTTTGTCAACGGCGTTATCCTCATAATCGTTGATCAAGGATCAGCTTGGTGTTAAGGATCGTTTGAGACGAACGATCCCCCCTACATAAAAGATAAAGTGCGCCAATCTATCCTAAATTGATGCAAATTGTCAGTACTTTCGTGGAATTTTTAGCAAATTTTTTGCCATATTTCCAAAGAAAATGATGAATAAAAATTCATAGATATAAAAAAGGTCTGATTTATCATAAAAATCAGACCTTTAAGTTTTACTTTAAATATCTAAAACTTAAGTTACCAAGCTTTTTGTAAGATCTCACGTATGTCTTTTAAGCTTGCTTCCTTAGGATTATAAATAATAGAGCCATCATTTAGTGCTTTTTCAGCAACTTCATCAAGTTGAGCTTCAGTAACCTTACCAGTTTCGCGCAAGGTACGTGGTAACTTGGTTAGGCTAAACAAGCGATCACGCATTGCTAAAATAGTCGTAATTGCTCTATCTGCACGTTGGGTTGCTGGAGTTTGAGCATAAATATCTGCACCAGCTAGAGGCAATAGTAACTCACCAATTTTTTGACCATTTACTTGTTTGTTGTATTCAAGCACATAAGGTAAGAATAGGTTCATACATAAACCGTGGGGTAGGTGAGCGACCGCACCTAATGCGTGTCCTAAAGAGTGTACAAGACCTACCATCGAATTGGAAAATGCGATACCTGCCATTGTGGAAGCTTGTGCAAGCTCTAAACGACCTTGTGAGTCATTTGGATTTTCTAAAACGTTAAATAAATTTTCACTAATCTTTTTGATACCTGCACTTGCATAAGCATCGCTGAGTGGATTGGCTGCCATACAGGTATAAGCTTCCACACAGTGTGTTAACGCATCCATACCAGTCATTGCGGTTAAGTGAGGCGGCAAAGTTAATGTCATGCGTGGATCCAAGATCGCAGCATGTGGCATTAAGTAATAAGAAGCAAAGGCCAATTTCACATTCTTTTGTGTGTCGGAAACCACAGCAACCATAGTCACTTCTGAACCAGTACCTGAAGTGGTCGGAATCACAAAAAATGGCTTTAATGGTTTTGGTAGGTTGTGAGCGCCAGAATATTGAAGAAGGTCATTTCCACCTTCTGAGACTAAAATATTGGTTGCTTTGGAGGTGTCAATAACAGAGCCACCACCAACAGCAATAATCGCATCACATTTATTTGTGCGATAAGCTTCAGCAGCAAGACGAACTACTTCAAGACTTGAGTCTGGTGGAACATCATCAAAAACATAACCAATCACCGCATCAGTCGTGCTAAATGCAGCTTCAATAGGGTTGAGTAAGCCATTTGCACGGACCCCTTTATCTGTAATGATAAGTGGCCGCTTTGCACCTAAAGTTGCAAGTTCAAACGGAATATGTTCTAAAGCAGCATTACCGGCAATGACTTTTACAGGACAAAAGAATTCGTAATATGGTTTAGCCATGTTATGCGCTCCGCTTGAAGTAAGACTTAGCTACTTTTAAGTAAATATTTGCAGCTTCGTTGAATTTTTCTTTTAGGGTGAGTTCGGTTGGATATTCTTTAACTGCAAGTGACGCTACCAATTTCGGTAAAATGAGAGATTCCATTTTATTTAGGCAGCGCACTAAACGAATTGCTGCGGATACATCGCCATCAGCAATCATGCGGTCATTTGCAAATGCTTGAGCGGTACTTTCCTGAAAAGAGAACACCAAAAAAGCATGAGTTACATGCTTAAACGTAATGGTTAAATCAGGCTTTTTTTCCGCTCTTTTCAGCAGTTCTAATTGTTTATTTTCTGTCACTCGTGCAAAAAATGCTGGTCCATTTGGGAAAACATTCATTGAAAGTACAAAGTGAACAGGAAATTTAGACACTTCCTCTTGTATTTCACTATCAACCTGACTTGCCATGACTAAGCCTCGACCAACAACGTCCATCATGAGCTTAACGTAGGCAAGTTGCAGAGTGGGCTTTACAGCTTTTGTCGAAATCACTTGCTATCCCTTCTTAAAATTATGCAAAAGCAAATTTAGAGTAATTACTCTAATATATTTTTATTCCATCTCAAAATCATTTATTCAATTTTGACTTCAGGGTCATTAAAGTGACCAGATGTCTTAATATACTCAATAAAGTCCTGACAAAGTTGTTCAAATGATGGATATGGAGTCACCAAATCTTGTATGCGAACCATTTCTAAACCAGCATAACCGCATGGGTTAATTGTTTGAAAACCAGTTAATGCGCAGTCTAGGTTTAAGGCTAGACCATGATAACTACGACCACGACGAATTTTGAAACCTAAGGAACCTATTTTTCTGTCATTTACATATACACCTGGAGCATCAGGTTTTGCATATGCTTCAATATTATATTTCTTTAAAACATCTATCATAAATTGTTCAGCAAAACTGACTAATGTACGCACATTCCACTTCAGACGATTAAGATCAAACATGAAGTAAGCAACGAGTTGACCAGGTCCATGCCATGTCACTTGCCCACCACGGTCAGTTTGAACCACAGGAATGTTAGATGGAATTAGAATATGCTCAGGTTTTCCTGCCTGACCTTGAGTTAGAACTTCATGATGCTGGAGTAACCACAGCTCGTCGGGTGTATTTTCATCACGTTGATTGGTCAGGTTTTTCATCAATTCGAATTTGCTTTGATAATCTTGTAAATCGTTCCACTGACGAATAATCAAAGTGGGTTTATCAAGGCTCATTAAACATTTTCCTGTGCGATGTACTTAACAGAAGAGCAACTTCACTTTTAGGTTGTGAAAATATGCTCTTGATGAGTTTAAAGTATTTTGCTTAAACGATTCTAAATATTTGTAATTATTTATAATAAGCTTGATAGAAATAAAAATGCCATGACACGAAATTTGTCATGGCATCTTAAAATTAAAGTGCAGTTCTGATCTGCGGGCAAGCAGCCAAGTCTGCATACAAAGCATGAACTTGTTCCAATTCATCAAAACGTAATTGTGCGGTTAATGAATGGTATTTGCCTGTACGAGATTCTTGTACTTTTAACGTTGATTGGTCAAAGTCAGGAAAATGTTTCACTAGAATATCAACTACAGCTATACGTAATTCTTCACCCGCATCGCCAATCAGTTTAATTGGATAGTCCATTGGAAATACCCAAAGGTCTTCACGGAGTTCGCGAGATGGAGTGCGGTCTAACATAAGTAACCTCATCATGTGAAACGCCTGCATCATCGCAGGCGTTTGTAGCTCTTTCTATTAAATGGGGACTAGTGCCGAAATTTCAAGATTTCAGAACTTAGTCATTCTCTAAGAAAGAACGCAAGTGTTCAGAACGAGAAGGGTGACGTAATTTACGTAATGCTTTCGCCTCGATTTGACGAATACGTTCACGCGTTACATCAAACTGTTTACCAACTTCTTCTAAAGTATGGTCAGTTGGCATATCGATACCAAAACGCATTTTCAATACTTTAGCTTCACGTTCAGTTAAGTTTTCTAGAACTTCACGAGTTGCTTCTTTTAAGCCTTCTGAAGTCGCAGCATCAATTGGAGAGGTGATGTTCTGGTCTTCAATAAAGTCCCCAAGATGCGAATCTTCATCATCACCGATTGGAGTTTCCATTGAAATAGGTTCTTTAGCAATTTTAAGAACTTTACGAACTTTAACTTCATCCATTTCCAAACGTTCACCTAACTCTTCTGGAGTAGGTTCACGGCCCATTTCCTGCAATAACTGACGAGAAACACGGTTAATCTTGTTAATCGTTTCAATCATATGTACAGGAATACGAATTGTACGTGCTTGGTCTGCGATAGAGCGGGTAATTGCCTGACGAATCCACCAAGTTGCATAAGTCGAGAATTTATAACCGCGACGGTATTCAAACTTGTCTACAGCTTTCATCAAACCAATGTTCCCTTCTTGAATCAAGTCAAGGAACTGTAGACCACGGTTGGTGTATTTCTTCGCAATCGAAATTACCAAACGAAGGTTAGCTTCTACCATTTCTTTTTTAGCACGACGAGCTTTGGCTTCACCAATCGCCATACGTTTAGAAATATCTTTAATTTCAGCAACGCTTAAATTAAGTTCTTTCTCAATATCTGCAATCTTTTGCTGGAATGCTAGAACATCTGGGCGAACTTTTTCTAAATGGGCCTTAATTTCAGCAGGAGCTTTAGCAATTTGTTCATCTAACCAAGCTGGATTAGATTCTTGTTTTGGGAAAGATGTACGGAATTGAGTACGATCCATACGACCACGACGTACTGCATAACGCATAATTTCACGTTCATTAGCACGGATTTGTTCGTGAGTTCCACGAATCATTTCTGAAATGATGTCAAATAAACGTGGAGTAAATTTAAACATCATGAATACAGTTGCCAAAGACTCAAGTGCTTCATTTGCTTCACGGCTATTACGGCCATGTTTTTCAATAATAGCTTTTGTTTGAGTCCATGCTGCTTCTAATTCAGTAAAACGAACTTTTGCAACTTCTGGGTCTGGACCTGAATCACCTTCAGAGTCATCATCACCTTCAGATTCTTCTTCCTCATCGTCATCATCAAGCTTAACTTCTTTTGTTGATTTTGAAGATGATTCGTCTTCTTCCTCAAGTTCCTCAACGTCTTCCAAAACTTCAGGAATATCTTCATCAGTTTCAGGATCGAGGTAACCAGATAAAATATCTGCAAGACGACGTTCGCCAGTTAAAAAATCATTATATTCTTTTAATACAACTTCAACCGCATTTGGCCAGTAAGCAATTGAATTCAGGACATCACGAATCCCTTCTTCAATACGTTTGGCAATGCTGATTTCACCTTCACGGGTTAATAGTTCTACTGTACCCATTTCACGCATGTACATACGTACAGGGTCTGTCGTACGTCCAGGCTCATTTTCAACCGATGCAAGTACGGCAGCAGCTTCTTCTTCAGCAACTTCATCTGCTGTGTCAGTTGACTCACCGAACATAGTATCGTCAGATTCAGGTGCACGCTCGTGTACAGGAATACCAACGTCTTGAAGCATCTGAATAATGTCTTCAATCTGTTCGCTTTCAGTAATCGAGTCCGGCAGATGATCGTTAACCTCAGCGTAAGTTAAGTAACCTTGTTCTTTGCCTCGGCTAATCAGAGCCGCTACTTGAGAAGTAGGGGAATGCATATCGCTCATCTTTGCTTACTCTTTGTTGAATCTGTGGCAGTGAAAAACCGTGCATGATAGCACAATTTGCTTGAAATGTTTTGGCTTTGATCGATGACCGTTAAATAAAAAATATCTTTGAATTCACGACTATTTTTTGAATATTGGGCTAAAATCATTTTTTTCAAGTTTAAATCGTAGAAAAATTTGTATAAATCTTCGCTTATCGAAAGATTATGGTGTTTTATAAATACACAATTTTTTGGGTGAAAAACAGTACAAATGAGCAATTAAATGAAAAAAATATAAATAAAACTTGACAAGGAAAAGTAAGAAAGATAAATAGCGGCTAGACCCATTCACATTTTTTCATTATGAGGTAGTTTTAGTGTCTTCTACAGATTTTGAACTAGATGATAACTACGGCGATGATGATGATGTCGGTTTTGATGAGTCATCAGGCAAAATCAGTGCAAAAGAATCGTTGGAAAAACGTAGATTAATTGATGATCTATTGGCACAGCGTCGTTTAGAGCGTGAGTTAAAAGATTTCGATTATGATTTAGACGATGATGATCTTGATGATGAAGACTGATCAAAACTAAATAGGGCATCGTCGGCTTAAGTGCTATGCTATCGTCAATTTCTTTTAAAGTCAGGTAACACAATGAGTGCATTAGATTTAGACCAGTTAAGTGAATATCTAGATGGAGACCACAATGAGTATGGTCTAGACTTTGCTGCAACTCATGGTTTTTTGTGTGCAATTGCAGTAGGTCCTCAATTTGACCGTTGGTTAGATGAATTATTTGATAGTAACCATAAAAAGGTTCCTGCAGAGATCATTCAGCAAATCAAACTTTGGTTAGAGTCGATTCGTCAAGATTTAGCAAATGAAAATGGAATTGAATTTCCATTTGAAGTTGAGGAAGCGGATGTTGAGTCAAGTCTAGGCGATTGGAGTGTTGGGTTTGTTGATGCAATGTTCTTAAACGAAGAAGCATGGTTTGCTCCTGAGTATGAAGAACAATTGGTTGATTTAACTTTACCGATCATGGTTTTTAGCGGAATTGATGAAGAAGATCCACAGATGGAATCTTTCCGTCGCAATGGACAGTTAATGGATGAACTGGCAGAAGAAATTCCAGATAATTTGAATGAATTATATTTGATGTATCACACTCCAAATTAATTTATTAGAAGAAATAATAAATAACGTCCTTTCTAGGGCGTTTTTTATGTTTTAATTATTTTTAATACACAATAAAATATAATATTTTGACATTAATTTTATTTCTATATAATCACGTGCAAATTTTTTGATATCAATTTCTTAATCAAAAAATTAATTTATTTCGCCATGAATATTTTTATTGGTGATATGAAAATCTTTAATGCTTTAATAACGTGATTTAATATGAAAATAATTTTTAAAATTACTGGCGTACTCTCAGTAATATTACTTGTAGCCTGTGGTAATGAAAATAGCAAAAGTGTCAGTGAAGAAAAAATTGCACAATCGACCCAAAATCAAGTTGCTTATAAAGTAATCTCTGGTACTGCATTTTCAACTTCTGCTTTAAATGGGGCAAATGTAACAGCAATTTGTAAAGATGGGTTTGGTTTTAAAGATAATGTAATTGTTAATGCACAAGGACAATGGCAAGGGGAAATAGACACCAGTAAATTTCCTTGTCGTTTAGAGGTGAAAGCTAATGGGCAAACTTATCATAGTTATATCGACCATGAGGGAAGTGTAAATATTAACCCGCTTACGGATATGGTTGTTGCTTATGCAAGTAACCAGGTTCCTGTAACGTGGTATCAATCTGGAAGTATAACTAAAGAAAAGTTAAATTCGGCAAATTCTGCTTTGGTAGCTGAACTTATTAAAAAGGGATACGGTATTAATAATGATATAGATCTATTTAATACTGAGATGAAAGCAAATAAGCCTATTCCTCAAGCTATTCAAGAGTTGTTGGAAACTATTAAGAATAATGGAAATATTAAAGACTATGATGCACTGTTAATGTTAATTAAAGATGGAAATTTATCTCAAATACCTGAGAAAATAGAATTTCTAAATAATAGTGTAGCAAAAGTTTTTGGCTTTAATAAAGATGCTTGCCAAGCACTTCCGAAAACAGAAAATATGGAACAATATAATAAATGCTCTGAGAAGGTTATTGATGATTTTTCAGAAAGTAATTTAGTTGCTACTGATTCTGATGAAAAATGTATTTTAGTTAAACAAGGCAATAAAGTAAGTTTAACTAAAGGGAATCAAACAGTATCAGCATTATTAGATAAAGAACAAGAGGATGGCATGGACTTCACTTTTGATGAAGGTGAACTAGAAATTGTAGATCTTATAATTAATACAGGGCCTTACACAGATATAAATACTTATAGTCAGATTGGATTAGACTTTTCTGGTGATGGGAAGTTGAGGGGTGTTGTTGGAAAGTCTCCAACAGTGCCTTCAATGAATTGTGCTAGCCCAGAGTTTAAAAAGCTAATGGAGCTTTATAAGTAAATTAAAAAAAAAGGGCATCATTTGATGCCCTTTTTTAATTATAAGCGTTTGCGTTTAGCTGCGGCAATTTGTGATTGGCGCATACGGAAGCCAGCTTTTTGTTTTTCAGTTGTTTTGTCGATGCAATACACGCATGAAACACCATGTTCATAGCTTGGTAGAGCAGACTCTTCTGGAGTTAAAGGCCAGCCACAAGCATGACATTTAATGTTTGCACCTTCTTCAACACCATGAGTTACAGCAGTACGTCCATCAAATACGAAACATTCACCTTCCCAAAGGCTTTCATCTGCTGGAGTTTCTTCTAAGTATTTAAGAATACCGCCTTTTAAGTGGTAAACCTCTGTAAATCCTTCTTGAAGAAGTAAAGATGTTGATTTCTCACAACGAATACCGCCAGTACAGAACATCGCAATTTTTTTGTCTTTGTGCTGTTCTAACTCTTTTTTAACATACTCTGGAAACTCACGGAATGTTTCTGTTTTAGGATCGATCGCACCTTTAAAGGTACCAGCCTTATATTCATAATCATTACGTGTATCGATTAGAATAACATCATCACGTGCAATTAAATCATTCCATTCTTTAGGATCAAGATAGTGACCAACTAAATCGCGAGGTTTTACTTCTACGCCTAAAGTTACAATTTCTTTTTTAAGTTTAATTTTCATTTTACGGAACGGTTTGTCGGAGCTATGGGACTCTTTATATTCCATCGCTTTAAAACCTTCGTTTAACAAAAATTGATGGATTTTATCAATTGCCTCACGGTCCCCAGCCACGGTACCATTAATTCCTTCGCCTGCTACAATTAGAGTTCCACAAAGGTTGATTGTTTTCACTAAGTCTAAAAGACGTTGTTGAAGATCAGCAGGATCTTGAACTTCTTTAAATTGATATAGTGCTGCAACAACCCAACCAGCGGTCGCTTGCTGTTCTACAGGTGCAAGCTGTTCTACAGTAGCGTTCATGGAAAACTCCAAATGTATTAAGATAGAAATTTAAGGCGCATATTTTAGCGCGAAAATGAGTAATAAGCGAGAAAACCATAAAAAGTATATGGTTTATTTAAGGAGTCTGTTTTGAGTAATGATCATCGAACGCTCTCTCTCACCCCATGTGCAGGGCGTTGTTCAACAGTTTTTGGTGATCAGGTATGTCGTGGTTGTCGCCGTTTTAACCATGAAGTCATTCAATGGAATACTTATACAGCAGAGCAGCGTTTGGCTGTCTGGAAGCGCTTAGATGATCAATTGAACCAAATCTTGGTACCTATGCTGCCTCATGCAAATCTCCAGCATGTCGAGGGTTTTATTCTAAGTAAGCGTGTTCGTTTGATGGAAGGGGCGAGTAAAGGCCGTAAGCTTTATCATGCCTTAAAAATCTGTGAGAAAAATAAACATCTTGCCTCAGAAAGTGGTTTGGGTATTTTAGATTCTCAAGTTAAAACAATTTGGGATGAATTTGAAAGACGCGTCTTGGCTTTGGCTAAAGCAAGTTATGAATTGGCTTGGTTAAGAGCTGATGGTATTAGTCATCATTTGTTAAATATGTTTGAAGAAGAATAATTTTTTAAAAAACTTATTTATAAAAAAGCTGCCAAGAGGCAGCTTTTTTACATTAATGTTCTTTCGAATATTAACGCTTGATGTCACGTTGAACTTCACCAGTGTAAAGCTGACGTGGACGACCAATTTTGTAAGGGCCGCTGTGCATTTCTAACCAGTGGCTGATCCAACCAACTGTACGTGCAAGAGCGAAGATTACAGTAAACATTTCTGTTGGAATACCAATCGCTTTAAGGATGATACCAGAGTAGAAGTCTACGTTAGGGTAAAGTTTACGCTCAACAAAGTACGGGTCATTTAGTGCAATGCGCTCAAGTTCCATAGCAAGTGCTAATTGAGGATCATTGATACCTAAAGCTTCAAGTACTTCGTCACAAGTTTGTTTCATGACTTTAGCACGTGGGTCGAAGTTTTTGTAAACGCGGTGACCGAAGCCCATAAGTTTAACTTCTTTGCGCTTAACTTTTTCCATGAATTCTGCAACGTTTTCAACGCTACCGATTTCATCAAGCATCTTAAGAACTGCTTCGTTAGCACCACCGTGAGCAGGTCCCCAAAGAGCAGAGATACCAGCAGAGATACATGCATACGGGTTTGCACCAGTAGAACCAGCAAGACGAACTGTAGAAGTAGACGCGTTTTGTTCATGGTCAGCATGAAGCGTGAAAATACGATCCATTGCACGAGCAAGAACAGGATTAACTTTGTAATCACGGTCAGCAGGAGTAGCAAACATCATGTGTAAGAAGTTTTCCGCATAACTTAAATCGTTACGTGGATAGATGAATGGTTGACCTACTGTGTATTTATAACTCCAAGCAGCAAGTGTTGGAATTTTTGCAATTAAACGAATTGCAGTGATTTCACGGTGGTTAATGTCTTCGATGTCAAGATTGTTGTGATAGAACGCAGATAATGCACCAACAACACCAACCATGATTGCCATAGGGTGAGCATCACGACGGAAACCATTGAAGAAACGGCTAACTTGATCGTGAACCATAGTGTGAGCACGAACTTTCGTATCAAACTCAACTTTTTGTTCAGCAGTTGGGAGCTCGCCATTTAATAATAAATAACAAGTTTCAAGATAGTCTGCTTGAGTTGCTAGTTGGTCAATCGGGTAACCACGGTGTAATAAAATACCTTTGTCACCATCAATGAAAGTAATTTTAGATTCGCATGCGGCTGTCGCCATAAAACCAGGATCGAAAGTAAAATGACCTTCTTTCAGTATGCTGCTCACATCAATTACATCTGGACCTAAAGTGCCACTGTAGATTGGTAATCCAATTTCTTTGCCATCAAGATGTAATACGGCTTTTTTGCCATTTGCTTCAGACATTCAATAGATCTCCTGTCCTGGTGAATGATTATCTGACTCGAAATCCTAATTTTCTCATGTGCGAATCAGACGGTGTCAAAATTTGCTATAAGATTAGTGAGTACTGAAATTTTGTCAATTATACTTATGGATAAAAAATGACGTTCCCACAGAGAGTTAGTCATTAAGACCCGAGCAAAAAAGTCAGTAAAATCACTGCATCGGGATGGTATCATAAGTCAATTCAATAAGAACGTGCAGAAAAAAAATGAAGGGTGAGTACAATTGTAAGCAAATTTATAAATAAAAAATTAGACTCAGAACTGGTTATAAAATGCCAATTTGCTTAAAAAAATCATAAAACTCAGTCTGTAATTTTAAATTGTGATTCAAAAATAACCTAATTATCACCATTTGATAATTCCAAAAGTTGTACTTTTTTTAAGTTTAATTGTTTAAAAAATAGCTTGTTGATCATGTTGGATAAATTAAAACTCACTTTTTGTAAAAATAGTGCTCATTGTTAAGAGTCAAGTGGCTCTTTATTGCTTTTAATATAAAAAGGGTGTTAATTATTTTTAAAATAAAGTCATTAAAATTAGGGTGTAAGCGCAATTTTGGTTTATCCTTTTGATTAGACTTGATGAATTATTAACTTTATCTTTAGTCTAAAACGCACTTATTTTAAATAAAGCAGTAGAAAAGATTTTTTTTATAAAAGATGAGATTAAACAAGCACATGTTTTGTTTAATTTTAACTTTTGTACAGGGAGGATTGCTGTTTAGTTGTGTGAATGATTCTTATTTAATGAGTTTTTGCGGAAAAGGCAAAGTGGATTGTTTGTATTTTGATATTTCGCGTTTTATAATTCAGTGTCGTTTATAGGTTAGGCATGAGCTGTGCTTGCCTAACAATGCCAGCTTTCCTTGGAATTAATTCAACAAACTCCGGTCGGAGTTTCTACCTACAGGATGCCCGCTGTGAAAAGCAACAGACCTGTCAATTTGTCCATGGGTCAGGTGTTAGCGGTAAATTTACGCTCACCCGTGGCTATTGCATCAATTTTACACCGTTTATCAGGTGTCATCGTTTTCTTATTAGTACCAGTTCTATTATGGATTTTAGATAAATCATTATCTTCGCCAGAAGGATTTGACTACGTTAAAAATGTCGTTTTCGGAAATATCCTTGTACGTTTTGTCGTGTGGGTATTTGTAGCCGGCTTAATTTTCCACTTTATTGCTGGGGTTAAGCATTTGCTTGCAGATCTAGGTTTTGCTGAAGAACTGCAAAGCGGTCGTATTGCAGCGACAATTTCATTGATCTTATCTGTGGTAGCCATTATCGCAGCCTTTGTATGGATTATGTTCTAATGAAAAGTGCTACAGGTTTAACAGGTTCAGGTTCTCGTGATTGGTTTATCCAGCGTGTAAGTGCTGTAGTATTGGCAGCTTATACTGTTGTTCTTTTGGGTTGGATTCTCTGCAAAGGCGGATTTGACTATCAACAATGGGCTGGCTTCATGATGACATTACCGATGAAGATTTTTTCTTTATTGGCAATTTTGTCGCTTATCGCACACGCATGGATTGGTATGTGGCAGGTTTTCACTGACTACGTCACTACTCGTCAAATGGGTCCTTCAGCGAAAGGTTTACGCCTTGTACTGACTACGGCTGTCATTATTGCAGTGTTTGTGTACGCAATCTGGGGTATCCAGATTTTCTGGGCGAATTGATAGGAAGATATCATGGGCGCGATAACCCCTAAAGAAGATTATTCAAATATTCAAAACCTTACTTTCGATGCTGTTATCGTTGGTGGTGGTGGTTCTGGTATGCGTGCATCTTACCAACTTGCTCAAGCAGGTTTGAAAGTTGCAGTACTTACTAAAGTTTTCCCAACACGTTCACATACAGTTGCTGCTCAAGGCGGTATCGGTGCGTCGTTAGGTAACATGCAAGAAGATAACTGGCATTTCCACTTTTACGACACAGTAAAAGGTTCTGACTGGTTAGGTGACCAAGACGCAATTGAGTTTATGTGTCGTGAAGCGCCAAAAGTTGTATATGAACTAGAACACATGGGTATGCCGTTTGACCGTAACGCCGATGGTACAATTTACCAACGTCCGTTCGGTGGTCACTCTGCGAACTATGGTGATAAACCAGTTCCACGTGCTTGTGCTGCTGCTGACCGTACTGGTCACGCATTATTACACACGCTTTATCAAAGCAACGTGAAAATGGGTACTCAATTCTTCGTTGAATGGATCGCTCTTGATTTGATCCGTAACGAAGCAGGTGATGTACTCGGTGTAACTGCAATTGACCAAGAAACTGGCAACATCGCAGTATTCCAAGCTAAAGCAACATTGTTTGCAACTGGTGGTGCTGGTCGTGTTTACCGTGCATCAACAAACGCTTATATCAACACTGGTGACGGTCTTGGTATGGCTGCTCGTGCTGGTATTCCATTACAAGATATGGAATTCTGGCAGTTCCACCCTACAGGTGTTGCGGGCGCAGGCGTATTGTTAACTGAAGGTTGTCGTGGTGAAGGTGCAATCCTTCGTAACAAAGACGGCGAACCGTTCATGGAACGTTATGCACCGACTTTAAAAGACTTGGCTCCACGTGACTTCGTATCACGCTCTATGGACCAAGAAATTAAAGAAGGTCGTGGTTGTGGTCCAAAAGGTGATTATATCTTGCTTGATATGACTCACTTGGGTGCTGACACAATCATGAAGCGTTTACCATCTGTATTTGAGATTGGTAAAAAATTCGCAAACGTAGACATTACTAAAGAACCAATTCCAGTAGTACCAACAATCCATTACCAAATGGGTGGTATTCCTACGAATATGCATGGTCAAGTGTGCTTACCAGAACCTGGTACAGATAACTACACTAAACCTGTAAAAGGTTTCTATGCAATTGGTGAATGTTCTTGCGTATCAGTTCATGGTGCAAACCGTTTAGGTACTAACTCACTTCTTGACTTGGTTGTATTTGGTAAAGCTGCTGGTGAGCACATTATCGACTACGTAACTAAGCACCATGGTGATGAATATGCACCGCTTCCAACAAACGTATTAGAGCAAACTTTAGAGCGCGTGCGTAAGTTGGATGACTCAACTACTGGTGAAAATGCTCAAGAAGTTGCTGATGCAATTCGTGATATCGTTCAAGATCACGCGGGTGTATTCCGTACTCAAGCTTTACTTGATAAAGGTGTTAAAGAGATTCTTGCTCTTGAACCACGTGTACGTAACATTCACTTGAAAGATAAATCTAAAGTATTTAACACTGCGCGTGTTGAAGCGCTTGAAGTTGAAAACTTATATGAAGTTGCAAAAGCTACATTAATTTCAGCTGCTGCGCGTAAAGAATGTCGTGGTGCGCATACGGTAGTTGATTATGAATTACCAGCTGATCACCCAACTTATTCATACGGTCGCCGTGATGATGAGTGGATGAAACATACTTTATGGTATTCATCAGATAACCGTTTGGAATATAAGCCAGTGCGCTTCAAGCCGTTAACTGTTGATGCAATTCCACCAGCACCACGTACATTCTAATCAGGAGTATAAAGATGAGTAGAGGTACTCGTACATTCGAAATCTACCGCTATGATCCTGATAAGGATAAAGCGCCGTACATGCAAACTTTCAAACTTGAATTGACTGATAAGCACCGTATGTTGCTTGATGCATTGCTTGCTTTGAAAGTTCAAGACGAAACGTTAACATTCCGTCGTTCATGCCGTGAAGGTATTTGTGGTTCGGATGGTGTGAACATCAATGGTAAAAATGGTTTGGCTTGTTTATGGAATTTAAACGACCTACCTGAGAAAATTGTAATTCGTCCATTGCCAGGTTTGCCAGTTATTAAAGATTTGGTTGTTGATATGAACCAATTCTATGATCAATATGACAAAATTCAGCCATTCTTGATCAATAACCAACCAGCTCCACCTAAAGAGCGTTTACAGTCTCCTGAAGAGCGTGAACACTTAAATGGTTTGTATGAATGTATTCTTTGTGCATGTTGTTCAACTTCATGCCCATCATTCTGGTGGAACCCTGATAAATTCTTGGGTCCTTCAGCATTGTTGAATGCATACCGTTTTATTATCGACTCTCGTGATACTGCAACAGCAGATCGTTTGGCTCGTCTTGACGATCCATTCAGCTTATTCCGCTGTAAAGGTATTATGAACTGTGTGTCAGTATGTCCTAAAGGTTTGAATCCAACAAAAGCAATCGGTCATATCCGTAACATGTTGTTAGATCAAGCGGGTTAATTCTGCGCAAATAGGAAACGCACATCCTTGATGTGCGTTTTTTTTTAACTTTATAATACGCACCTTATACTTTAGTCGGTAAAATAGGGGTTTTTATATAAAGCACCATATATTAATAGATAAAATTGGATATGTATTTCGCCAATTTATAGATGGTATGTGTCAAAAAAATCAATCGTTCGTTAAGAACATGATACGATTTGCCACAAAGTTATAGGTGAAAAAAGCGTATACTAGTGAAATTAAATTAAGTGGCACGATCTTAGATCAGTGCTTAATTTTTATGGTCAAAGTCATTTTAGAAAAGTTAATTGTATAGTTAATTTTTCTAAAAAGATTTGCAAAAAATTGCTCGGTTTTAATCGAGTATAAGGTGAGTGATGATGCCATTGAGGGCGTTGTGATTCATTAATTACCTATGGAGTTTTCTCTCTAGGTAGTATGACGCCCCATGGTCGTAAAGACCTGTTGGGTAAGTAGTGTCATTTTTACCGATTTGACATTATGCATCATGGGTGTGCTTAAAAGGCAGCCTGTAATATTTTTTGCAATAGGAAATGGGTCCACAAATGCAAGAAGTTGCTGACGCATTGCGTCTTGACACTGAACTTTCCGCTGATAGTGCAGCGTATATTGAAGAACTTTACGAGCAGTACCTGACTTCCCCAACCTCTGTAGCTGAGGACTGGCGCCAATATTTCGATAAATATCCAAAAGGTGACCAACCACACAGCGCTGTGCGTGAGCAATTCCTATTACTAGGACGTAATGCTAACCGTGTTCAACCTGTTGTACAAAGTACTGTAAGTACTGAGCATGAGCGTCGTCAAATTGGCGTTTTACAACTTATTGCTGCTTATCGCAATCGCGGACATCAAAAAGCTAAATTAGATCCATTAGGTCTTGCTAAGCGAGAAGATATTCCTGATTTAGATCTTTCAGCACATGGTTTAACCAAATCAGATTTAGACACAGTATTCAACACAGGCAATCTTGAGATTGGTAAGAGTGAAGCAACTCTTGCTGAAATGATTGAAGCAATGGAAGCGATCTATTGTGGTTCAATCGGTGTTGAATACATGCATATCGTGGACACAAAAGAGAAGCGTTGGATTCAACAACGTCTTGAAAGTGCCCGTGGTAAGTTCAATTACTCAAATGATCAAAAGAAAGGCTTCTTAGAGCGTTTAACTGCTGCTGAAGGTCTAGAAAAATATCTTGGTAATAAATACGTCGGCGCTAAACGCTTTGGTGTTGAAGGCGGCGAATCTTTTATTCCTATGGTAAACGAGATTATCCAGCGTGCTGGTGCTGTAGGTTGTAAAGAAGTTGTTATCGGTATGCCACACCGTGGCCGTTTGAACCTTCTTGTTAATATTATGGGTAAAAACCCTGCGGACTTATTTGGTGAGTTCGAAGGTAAATCAATTCATAAAAAAGGTTCTGGTGACGTTAAATACCACCAAGGTTTCTCAAGTAATGTAATGACTCCAGGTGGCGAAGTTCACTTGGCATTGGCATTTAACCCATCTCACTTGGAAATTGTTGGTCCTGTAGTTGAAGGTTCTGTACGTGCACGTCAAGTACGTCGTAGAGACATCGGCGGTGATGACGTATTACCAGTTATTGTTCATGGTGATGCTGCATTTGCAGGTCAAGGCGTGAACATGGAAACCTTCCAAATGTCACAAACTCGTGGCTATACGGTTGGTGGTACGGTTCATATCATTGTGAACAACCAAGTTGGTTTCACAACTTCTGATCCGCGTGATGCGCGTTCTACAGAGTACTGTACAGACGTTGCTAAAATGATTCAGGCGCCGATTTTCCATGTAAATGGCGATGATCCTGAAGCAGTTATCTTTGCTACTCAATTAGCACATGATTTCCGTCACGAATTCCGTAAAGATGTTGTTATCGATTTGTTCTGTTATCGCCGTCGCGGCCATAACGAAGCAGATGAGCCATCTGGTACACAACCATTGATGTATCAAGTAATTGCGAAGAAAGCAACTACTCGTACACTTTATGCTGATCAACTTGTACAACAGAAAGTACTTGATCGTGCTGAAGCGGATCAAATGGTTGAAGATTACCGTTCTGATTTAGAAGCGGGTAATCATGTAGCAAACGCATTGATTCTTGAACCAAATACCAAAATGTTTGTTGATTGGACTCCATATTTGGGCCATGACTACACAGACGATTGGGATACTTCATTCGACTTGAACCGCCTTAAAGAATTGGGCGAGGGCATGAGCAAACTTCCTGAAGGGTTTGTAATGCAGCGTCAAGTTCAAAAAGTAATTGAAGATCGCGTGAAAATGCAAACTGGTGAAACTCCTTTGAACTGGGGTGCAGCAGAAACTTTAGCTTATGCAACTTTATTAGATGAAGACTATCTAGTTCGTATTACTGGTGAAGACGTGGGTCGTGGTACCTTCTCACACCGTCATGCGAAATTGCATAACCAAGCTGATGGTTCAACTTACATTCCACTTTGTCATGTTAAAGAGAACCAACCACGTTTTGCGATTTACGATTCTTTATTATCTGAAGAAGCAGTTCTTGCATTCGAATATGGTTACGCGACTACAATTCCTAAGAGCTTGATTATTTGGGAAGCACAATTTGGTGACTTCGTAAACTGTGCTCAAGTTGTGATTGACCAGTTTATTGCTTCTGGTGAGACTAAGTGGGAACGTGTTTGTGGTTTAACAATGTTGTTACCACATGGTTTCGAAGGTCAAGGTCCAGAGCATTCTTCAGCTCGTTTAGAACGTTTCTTACAGTTATGTGCTGAAGATAACATGCAAGTGATCACTCCAACGACACCTGCACAGATTTTCCATGCATTACGTCGTCAAGCTGTACGCCCAATTCGTAAGCCATTGATCGTAATGTCACCAAAATCTTTACTTCGTCATAAACTTGCAACTTCTACTTTAGAAGAACTTGCAAATGGCTCATTCCAAACTGTAATTGACGAAATCGATCAAATTAACAAGTCAGATGTAACTCGTCTTGTACTTTGTGGCGGTAAAGTTTATTACGACTTACTCGAAAAACGTCGTGAACAAAACTTAACTAATGTTGCAATCGTACGTATCGAACAGTTGTATCCATACCCAGAGCAACGTCTTGCGGAAATCTTGGCTGCTTATCCAAATGTGAAAGAACTCGTTTGGGCACAAGAAGAGCCGAAGAACCAAGGCGCATGGTTATTTATTGCACCGCGTTTATATGACGATATCTTAAAATCTGGCAAACAAATCCGTATCAGTTTTGCAGGTCGTGAAGCTTCTGCTGCACCAGCTTGTGGCTCACCGTACTTGCATGCAAAACAACAAGCTCAGCTAATTAATGATGCATTGGCAATCGAAGCTGAACAATCAGGAGATTCTCAATAATGGCAACCGAAATTAAAGCACCGGTATTCCCAGAGTCTGTTGCAGATGGCACCATCGCAACTTGGCATAAAAAGGTGGGTGAACCTGTATCACGTGATGAAGTAATCTGTGATATTGAAACCGACAAAGTTGTTTTAGAAGTTGTTGCTCCTGCAGATGGTAGCTTGGTTGCAATCATTAAAGGTGAAGGCGATACAGTTCTTTCTGACGAAGTTATTGCTCAATTCGAAGCTGGTGCTGGTGCAGCGGCTGCTGCTCCTGCGGCAGTAGAACAAGCAGTTGCTCAAACTCAAGCTGGTGCAGCTCCTGTTGTTGAACGTACAGAAACTGTATCTGATCAAGCTCCTGCGGTTCGTAAAGCTTTAACTGAATCTGGTATTGCTGCTGCTGACGTACAAGGTACTGGCCGTGGTGGTCGTATCACTAAAGAAGATGTTGCAAACCATCAAACTAAACCAGCTGCTAACGTTACTCCGTTAAGTGTTGCTGTTGGTGAGCGTATCGAAAAACGTGTTCCAATGACTCGTTTACGTAAGCGTGTTGCTGAGCGTCTTCTTGCTGCAACTCAAGAAACTGCAATGTTAACTACATTTAACGAAGTTAACATGAAGCCAATCATGGAATTGCGTAAGCAATATAAAGATGCTTTCGAAAAGCGTCATGGCGCTCGTTTAGGCTTCATGTCATTCTTCGTTAAAGCAGCAACTGAAGCGCTTAAACGCTACCCAGCTGTAAATGCTTCAATTGATGGCGACGATATCGTTTATCACGGTTACTATGACATCGGTGTTGCAGTATCTTCTGATCGTGGTCTTGTTGTTCCAGTATTACGTGATACTGACCGTATGAGCTATGCAGAAGTTGAAGCAGGTATTGCTGCTTATGCTGGTAAAGCACGTGACGGTAAATTATCTATCGAAGAAATGACTGGTGGTACTTTCACAATCACTAACGGTGGTACTTTCGGTTCATTGCTTTCAACTCCTATTTTGAACCAACCGCAAACTGGTATCTTGGGTATGCACAAAATCCAAGAGCGTCCTATGGCGGTAAATGGTCAAGTTGAAATCTTGCCAATGATGTACTTAGCGCTTTCTTATGACCACCGTATGATCGATGGTAAAGAAGCTGTAGGTTTCTTAGTAGCAATCAAAGAATTGTTAGAAGAGCCAGCTAAACTCATCCTTGATCTTTAATTTCTTCGAATAAATACCTACCAGGGTAGAGCGATCCTCTATCCTGGTTTATGGAGATAAAAATGTCTCAACAATTTGATCTTGTTGTCATCGGCGGTGGTCCTGGTGGTTATGAAGCTGCGATTCGTGCTGCTCAACTAGGTTTCAAAGTCGCTTGTATTGAAAAACGTATTCACAACGGTAAGCCTTCTTTAGGTGGTACTTGCTTAAACGTAGGTTGTATCCCTTCTAAAGCTTTGCTTGATTCTTCTCATCGTTATGAAGATACAGTGCATCACTTAGCTGATCACGGTATTACAACTGGTGAAGTGAATTTCGATCTTGCAAAACTTCTTGCTCGTAAAGACAAAATTGTTGACCAATTAACTGGCGGTATCGATCAATTGCTTAAAGGCAACGGTATTGAGTGGTTAAAAGGTACAGGTAAATTACTTGCTGGTAAAAAAGTTGAGTTCGTTTCTCATGAAGGTGAAACTCAAGTTTTAGAACCTAAATACGTAATTCTTGCGTCTGGTTCTGTGCCTGTAAATATTCCTGTAGCTCCTGTAGATCAAGACATTATTGTTGATTCAACTGGCGCATTAAACTTCCCAGAAGTGCCTAAGCGTTTAGGTGTGATCGGTGCTGGTGTAATCGGTTTAGAGCTTGGTTCAGTATGGCGTCGTCTTGGTGCTGAAGTTGTTGTATTTGAAGCAATGGATGCATTCTTACCAATGGCTGATAAAGCTTTGGCAAAAGAGTACCAAAAGCTTTTAACTAAGCAAGGTCTTGATATTCGCGTTGGTGCTAAAGTTTCTGGCACTGAAGTTAATGGTCGTGAAGTGACTGTTAAATACACTCAAGGTGGCGAAGAAAAAACTCAAACTTTTGACAAATTAATCGTTTGTGTTGGCCGTAAAGCATATGCAGAAGGTTTATTGGCTGAAGATTCAGGCATTAAATTAACTGAACGTGGTTTAGTTGAAGTAAATGATCACTGTGCAACTTCTGTAGAAGGTGTATACGCGATTGGTGACTTGGTTCGCGGTCCAATGCTTGCTCATAAAGCAATGGAAGAAGGTGTAATGGCTGTTGAGCGTATTCACGGTCACGCAGCTCAAGTGAACTATGACACAATTATTTCTGTTATCTATACACACCCTGAAGCGGCGTGGGTAGGTTTAACTGAAGAGCAAGCTAAAGAAAAAGGTCATGAAGTAAAAACTGGTCAATTCGGTTTTGCTGTAAATGGTCGTGCTTTAGCGGCTGGTGAAGGCGCAGGTTTTGTTAAGTTCGTTGCTGATGCAAAAACTGACCGTTTATTAGGTATGCATGTCATTGGACCTGCAGCATCTGATATCGTTCACCAAGGTATGATCGCTCTTGAATTTGTATCTTCAGTTGAAGATCTTCAGTTGATGACTTTTGGTCACCCAACATTCTCTGAAGTTGTTCATGAAGCTGCACTTGCTGTAGATGGTCGTGCAATTCACGCGATTCAACGTAAGCGTAAATAAAATTAAAGAGCGGTTCTCCGCTCTTTTTCACATTCGATGGTGTGATTAAAAAATCATCAAGTTGATAGACGTAGACAGCAATTTGCATATACAACATGAGAATGTTGCGCAAATTGAAGACAACAAACAAAGTTAAGTAGGTAACTAAATGAACTTACATGAGTATCAAGCTAAAGCGTTATTGAAAGAATATGGTATGCCGGTACAAGAAGGTATCTTGGCAACCAATGCAGACGAAGCAGTTGCTGCATTTGAACAGCTTGGTGGTAAATTCGCTGTAATGAAGGCGCAAGTTCATGCTGGTGGTCGTGGTAAGGCTGGTGGCGTTAAAGTTGCAAAATCTAAAGAAGATGTTATCGAATTTGCAAACAATATCATTGGTACTCGTCTTGTAACGTATCAAACTGATGCAAATGGTCAGCCAGTAAACAGCATCATTGTTGCTGAAGACGTATATCCAGTTGAGCGTGAGCTTTACTTGGGCGCGGTTGTAGACCGTTCTAGCCGTCGTATTACTTTCATGGCTTCTACAGAAGGTGGTGTAGAAATCGAGAAAGTTGCTGAAGAAACTCCAGAAAAAATTATCAAAGTTGAAGTTGATCCATTAGTTGGCTTACAACCATTCCAAGCACGTGAAGTTGCGTTTGCTTTAGGTTTGAAAGACAAACAAATCGGTCAATTCGTAAAAATCATGACAGCTGCTTACCAAGCATTTGTTGAAAACGATTTTGCTTTATTTGAAATTAACCCACTTTCAGTTCGTGAAAATGGCGAAATTTTATGTGTAGACGCGAAAGTAGGTATCGACTCTAACGCGCTTTACCGTTTACCTAAAGTTGCTGCTTTACGTGACAAATCTCAAGAGAATGAGCGTGAATTAAAAGCATCTGAATTTGATCTTAACTATGTTGCTTTAGAAGGTAACATTGGTTGTATGGTTAACGGTGCTGGTCTTGCAATGGCAACTATGGACATCATTAAACTTTATGGTGGTCAGCCTGCAAACTTCCTTGACGTTGGTGGCGGTGCAACTAAAGAGCGCGTAATCGAAGCGTTCAAAATCATCCTTGCTGATACATCTGTACAAGGTGTTTTAATCAACATCTTCGGTGGTATCGTACGTTGTGACATGATTGCTGAAGCAATTATTGCAGCGGTTCAAGAAGTAAACGTAACTGTTCCAGTTGTTGTTCGTTTAGAAGGTAACAACGCTGAGTTAGGTGCTAAATTACTTGATGAATCTGGTTTGAAATTAATTTCTGCGAACGGTTTGTCTGATGCCGCAGAAAAAGTTGTAGCTGCAGTTAAAGCGTAAGGGGAGTATCAATCATGAGCGTATTAATTAATAAAGACACTAAAGTATTGGTACAAGGTTTTACTGGTAAAAACGGTACTTTCCACTCTGCACAAGCTTTAGACTACGGTACAAAAGTTGTTGGTGGTGTTACTCCAGGTAAAGGTGGTACAACTCACCTTGACTTACCAGTATTCAACACAATGAAAGAAGCTGTACGTGAAACAAATGCAGATGCATCTGTAATCTATGTACCAGCTCCATTCGTTTTAGACTCAATCGTTGAAGCGGTTGATTCAGGTGTTGGCCTAATCGTTGTGATCACTGAAGGTGTTCCAACAATCGACATGCTTAAAGCAAAACGTTATTTAGAAACTAACGGTAACGGTACTCGTTTAGTTGGTCCTAACTGCCCAGGCGTGATCACTCCAGGTGAATGTAAGATCGGTATTATGCCTGGTCACATCCACCAACCAGGTCGTATTGGTATTATCTCACGTTCAGGTACATTGACTTATGAAGCGGTTGCTCAAACAACTAAGCTTGGTTTAGGTCAGTCTACTTGTATCGGTATTGGTGGTGACCCAATCCCAGGTATGAACCAAATTGAAGCTCTTCAATTGTTCCAAGACGATCCAGATACTGATGCAATCATCATGATCGGTGAAATTGGTGGTACAGCGGAAGAAGAAGCTGCTGAATTCATCAAATCTAACGTGACTAAGCCTGTAGTAGGTTACATCGCTGGTGTAACTGCTCCTAAAGGTAAGCGTATGGGTCACGCTGGTGCGATCATTTCTGGTGGTCAAGGTACTGCTGAAGAGAAATTTGCTGCATTTGAAAAAGCAGGTATGGCTTACACTCGTAGCCCAGCTGAGCTTGGTTCAACTATGTTGCAAGTATTAAAAGAGAAAGGTTTAGCTTAATAGCTTCCTTGAATCTTTAAAAAATACCGCATCTGAAAAATGATGCGGTATTTTTTTTGCATCATTGAAAAGTAGCATAAAATGAAATAAGAAATAATAAGGCTAAAAAAAGACAAAAAAATACGCAATGATTGGGGTGATCACTGCGTAGAACAACGAATCTGTTAAAAACAGTTTCGGCTTAAGGAGAAATGTCGTGAGGTTCATATCAACCTACTTGAGCTATATTAGTTAAGGTTTAATATTTCTTCATTAAGGTTCGCGTTAATTAGTGTTACTTCACGTTAAAAGGGTAAGTGCATGTGAATCATTATAAATATATTAACAATGTAAATTTTTAAACTATTGAATCTTAATGTAATTATAAAAAAAAGCCCCGTAGGGCTTTTTACTTATATGTTTACTCTAGAGTTAAAACTTAAATAAGCCTAAGCCATCTTTAACTTCATCTAAAGTTTGTTGAGTAATGATTCTGCATTTGTCAGTACCTTGACGTAAAACATCCATAATGTAATCAGGATCTTTAGCAAGTTCTTCGCGACGTTCACGAATAGGTGTAATTAATTCTTTTAACACACCTTCAAGACGTTTTTTAACAGTACCATCACCAAGACCACCGCGGCGGTAGTGAGCTTTTAATTCTTCAACTTCTTCTTTATTTGGATCAAATGCATCTAAATAAGTAAATACAATGTTTCCTTCAACTTGACCTGGATCTTCAATACGAAGGTGATTTGGGTCTGTGTACATTGCATTTACAGCTTTTTTAATGTCTTTGTCAGAAGCATTTAAAACAATAGTATTGCCTAATGATTTAGACATTTTTGCTTTACCATCAAAACCTGGTAAACGAGCCATATTAGAAAGTAAGGCTTTACATTCAGGTAAAAGGTCTTGACCAATTTGGCGATTCACACGACGGACCACTTCATTGGTTTGTTCAATCATTGGAATCTGATCTTCACCCACTGGTACTACAGTTGCTTTAAAAGCCGTAATATCAGCAGCCTGTGCAACAGGGTAGCAAAGGAAACCAGCAGGAATGTCACGCTCAAAACCACGCATTTGAATTTCAGATTTGATGGTCGGGTTACGTTCTAAACGAGCTACCGTTACAAAGTTAAGATATAACATTGTAAGCTCATTCAATGCTGGTAAACATGACTGTACGCAAATCGTGGTCTTAGTTGGATCAATACCAACTGCTAAATAATCTAGAGCAACTTCCAAAATATTGCGACGTACTTTATCTGGGTTATCTGCATTGTCAGTTAGGGCTTGTGCATCTGCTAATAAGAGATGTTGATGATGGCTATCCTGTAAACCTACACGTGAACGCAAAGAACCGACAAAATGCCCAAGATGAAGTTGTCCGGTTGGGCGGTCGCCTGTCAAAATAATTGGACGCTGATCGACATTACTCATTATTTATTCCACTATCGTATTGGCTTAATCAGGGATAGTAAGCCCTGTAATATAAAGATTGGCATTATTGTACGGGAAATAAAATTTTTTCGTCAGCGATTGGTTAAACTTTCTTAAAATAATATTGTGAATTTATTCAGTAAAATTACAGAAATTAGAATATTTCATCTTACAATAGCCAGATAAATACAAACTTGGATAAGAAATGGCAAGTGGCTTACTTTTATTACTAGATGATATTGCAACAATTTTAGATGATGTCGCTTTAATGAGCAAAATGGCAGCAAAGAAAACTGCTGGTGTTTTGGGAGATGATTTGGCTTTAAATGCACAACAGGTAACAGGTGTGCGGGCTGATCGTGAACTGCCTATTGTGTGGAAAGTCGCTAAAGGTTCATTAGTAAATAAGCTTATTTTAGTACCTTTGGCTTTATTAATTAGTGTGATTGCTCCTTGGCTGATTAACCCGCTATTGATGCTAGGTGGCTTATTTTTATGTTATGAAGGTGTTGAAAAGGTCCTTCATACCATCATGCATAAAAAAGCATCGACCTCTGAAGAAGCAGAAAAAGAGTATAATAATGAAGAGTTGGATTTAGAAGCTTTTGAAAAAGAGAAAGTAAAAGGAGCTATTCGAACTGACTTTATTTTATCTGCTGAAATTGTTGTTATTTCTTTAGGTACGGTTGCTACTGCTGCTTTAATGACAAAAATAAGTGTGCTTAGCATTATTGCTGTTGTGATGACGCTAGGTGTTTATGGCTTGGTTGGTGTGATTGTTAAAATTGATGATTTAGGATTATATTTAACAAAACAAGCTGCTTCTTTCAAACAGACATTAGGCCGTGGGTTACTTGCTTTTGCTCCTCTTTTGATGAAGTTACTTTCTATTGTTGGAACGATTGCAATGTTTTTAGTAGGTGGAGGGATTATTAACCATACGATTCCTTTACTTCATCATATTACTGAAGATACGGTTGATCATTTAGAAACTATACCTGCGGTCGGAAATATTATTGGTGCTTTAACACCAACATTGATGAACTTTGCGACAGGAATGATTGCTGGTGCAGTTGTATTACTTATCGTAAGTTTAATACAAAAAATTTGGCCTAAAAAAGCATCGAACTCTTGATGCCATTCTAAAATAAGAGGGAAATTATGCGTTGGAGAGATCGTAGAGTCAGTACCAATGTTGAGGACCGTCGAGGTGGGGGCGGTGTTAAAGCAGGTGGTATTAGTATTATTGGTTTGGTCGTAGCATTTGTTGCATGGAAATTTTTTGGCGTTGATCCACAAATGGCCTATCAGGCAACGCAGCAGGTTACTGCTTCACAACAATCAAATGAAACTGCACCGCAAACTTTAACACCTGAGCAAAAAGAAGCTTCAGATTTTGTTGGAACAGTATTAGCTGATACAGAAGATACCTGGACACCTATATTTAAACAGTTAGGTAAAACTTATACGCCACCAAAGTTAGTTTTATTTAGTGGAATGACTCGTTCAGGTTGTGGCACTGCTCAATCTGCAATGGGACCCTTTTATTGTCCGGCTGACCAGAAAGTTTATATTGATACTGAATTTTTTAAAGATATGCGTGAGCAAATGGGTATCTCGGGTGAGCAAAATAAATCAGAGCTCTCTCGCCAAGATCAGGCAGGTGATTTTGCACAAGCCTATGTTGTTGCGCATGAAGTGGGCCATCATGTTCAAACCTTGCTTGGTATTTCTTCGCAAGTGCAACAAGCTCGTTCGCAAGTCAGTCAGAAAGAAGGTAATCAGTTATCTGTTCGTCAAGAGTTACAAGCTGACTGTTTAGCAGGTATATGGGCAAATCATAATCAACAGCGTACTCAGTTTTTAGAGGCAGGCGATGTTGAAGAAGCAATGGATGCTGCTCAAAAAATTGGTGATGACTATTTACAAAAACGTGCAACAGGTCAAGTTGTGCCTGATAGTTTTACCCATGGCACTAGTGAGCAAAGGATGCACTGGTTTCAAGTGGGCTTAAAGTCAGGTGATATTAATCAATGCGATACTTTTAATAACTCTATTTGAACTACAAAGATGAGTTTGCCATAGGTTCATGTGAGCTCATCTTTTCATAATCTCTCTGATTCATAATTAATGTTAAGAAATTTAACTGATTGCTATAGTGCTTAGCGTAATTCGTTAAACTTATATTCTATTTTTAATTGTTTGGGCGCACATGAAGTGCCCATTTTCTCGCTCTGTTCAGTTTAGCTGTCTAGGTTTTTATTTGGTCATTGACCCAGAAGAAGGGTGTTCATGGGTAATTTTTTCTTATTACAAGCATTTACGGTTGTATTTGCCTTATCAATTGCAACCACTATATTCAATAAGCGTATTTTAGGCTTTCCTCAAGCGATTGGCGTACCTCTTGTTTCTGCAATTTTTGTCTTCATTTTGCAATGGGGCGCCAGTCTGTTAAATGGTAATCAGTTCATTAGCATTAATATTCATAATATTGAAAATGCAGTTCGAAATATTGATTTCTATGATTTTTTAATTAATGGTGTTATTTGTTTTATTCTGACATCTTCAGCACTTAAATTTAAAATTTCAGATTTAAGAAGTTATTGGAAACAGATTAGTATTTTAGCAACGATTGCACTCGTTATCTGCGCAGTATTGTTTGGTGGTTTACTTTATGGTTTCCAATTATTGATTGGCCATCATGTACCAATATTGGTTCTTCTATTGTTAGGTGCTGCCTTGGGTGCAACAGACCCCATTGGTATTAAAGGCGTTTTAAGTTCGATTCGGGCACCTCATCATCTTATTGTGAAATTAGAAGGCGAGTCTTTATTTAATGATGCGATGTGTATTGCATTATTTATGACACTACTTAATGTTTTACAGGGTGAACATTTTTCATTAGTTGCAACGTTGGAAGCTTTACTTTATGAAATTGTGGTCGCCATTGGTATTGGATGGGCATTTGGTATAGGAACATTACGTCTATTACGTGGTAAGCACGAAATGGAATCCTTGATTTTAACGACGGCATTGCTGGCCAGTGGCGCATATCTGGTGGCTTTATTCGCCCATGCATCTGCACCAATTGCTTGTGTGATTGGGGGATTAATTGTTGGTAATAAATGGAAAGAAATTCGTGAAGAACGTGAGATTAGAGAAGTTAACCATTTTTGGCATACAGTAGAAGGAATTATCAATTCATTCTTATTTACTTTAATTGGTCTTGAATTATTTATTCTAGATTTAAACTTTAGTCTGATTTTGGGTGGAATTGTTGCTTTCCTTATTCTGCATATTTCGCGTTTTGCGGCAAACTTTATGTCTTTTGCCTTCTTCCCAACAATGCGAAAGACCAAAAGTTACAATGGTAGTTTAACCATTTTATCTTGGGGAGGGGTTAGGGGTGGCATTTCACTTGCTTTAATTTTAGCAGTTGCAAATATTCCCGCGCTTAGCCCTTATAGTAGTATTCTCATTGGATACACCTTTATTAGTGTATTGTTATCTGGTGTAGTGTGTGGTCTGGGCTTACCAGCGGTAATGAATGCCTTTTATTACAATCCAAATGAAGAAAAGGAAGGGCTTAAAGGTTTTTACCAAAAACTATGTCATAAAATGAACCGCCGTGGTTTTCAATATGTAGTTGGAGAAGATGCTTTGGGGAGAGAAACAATTACAATCTTTAATCCAGACGTTATTGTTGATCAAAAAACTGAAGATGGTATTGCAACTATGCATGATCCAAATAAGTTACAAGAAGTAAAACGCTTTGAAAGCCCTGATAATTTTTAGAACAACTTAAAAGTATATTTAATTATATTTAAAAAGTATGGCTTTAGTGTAATAGTAAAATATTCACTAGGGCCATTTTTTTTCTATATGTATCATTAATAATATATTTTATTTCATTGAGATATTAAAAGTTATTAAATAAAGATTCGAATTAAGATAATTTTCAATAATTAAAAGCTAAATTTGTTTTATATATAAAACATTTAATTTATGTTTATTTAAAATTATAAGAATAAGAACGAGAATTTTATTTATATAAAATTTGTATTAATTGCTTTTTTTTCTTTGAGGACTTTAGTATTTGTTTTTTTTATTTTAAAGTGGTTAATGTAAAAATGATCACATTACTTAATGTTTTTAAGTTGTAGGTCAAAAACTCAAAAGCATTAAGTAAAAAAATATACATAAAATCATTCAAATCAATAATATAAAAGGAATATAGATATGCCTGAAATACAAATTATTGCCAAGGAAAGTCATGATACCTTGTCAACAATAAAAGGGACTTCAGCCAAACTCTCAGAAGCTTCGGTTGTAGTGGTAAAGGTAGCTGCTAGTGATGTATTAGTAGTGAATAGGGAGGGTACCAATGCAGTAATTCGTCTTAAAAATGGCGAAACTATTGTTATTGAAGGTTTCTTTAGTGGTACAGCTGAACCTGCGGACAATAGTCTTGTTTTTCAAGACCAAAATGGACAGTTGATTTGGGCAAAATTTAAAGATGCTGAAAATGATGCAGATGCAGATAGTGATGCAGATGCAGATGCTGATAGTGATGTGGCACCACAAGCACTTTTAGGTGAAGATTTACCAGCAGCATTGCCAGCAGAAGCTCCACAAGGATTAGTATCTGATGTTATTTATCAGCCTATTTCTTCAATTCAACCATTACTTTATCACGATGCTGGCTTGAACCCATGGTTGTTAGCAGCGATACCTTTGGTTGCTGGTGGTATTATTGCTGCTGCATCAAATAGTAGCAATGACTCTTCAACACCTTCAGATACTACGCCTCCAAACACAAATGGCGTTACTTTCTCAGTTGATCCTATTACTTCTGATAATGTTATTAATGGAACAGAGGCTGCTGGTAATATTACAATTACAGGCAGCTTAAAGAATATCCCAGCAGATGCAGTAAATACAGTCGTTACAGTAGTTGTTAACGGGGTAACATATACTGCAATTATCGATAAAGTAGCAGGTACATGGAGTGCAGTTGTACCAGGCAGTGGATTAATTGCAGATAGTGACAAAACGATTGATGCAAAAGTTACATTTACTGATGCAGCGGGTAATAGTAGCAATATCAATGAGTCAAAATCTTATACTGTAGATACTACAGCACCAGATGCACCAGTGATTGATCCGATCAATGCAAGTAATCCTGTCACAGGTACGGCAGAACCAGGTTCAACAGTGAAGGTAACTTTCCCGGATGGCAGTACAGCAACAGTTGTTGCAGGCCCTGATGGGAAATGGACAGTACCAAATCCAGGTGATCTCAAAGATGGTGATAAAATTACAGCAGTGGCAACTGACCCTGCAGGCAACCCATCAAATCCTTCAACTGGTACTGTAGATGCAGTTGCACCAACAGTAACTGTAACGACAGCATTGACTAATGACAGTACACCTGCATTAACAGGTACAGTAAACGATCCAACTGCGAAAGTTGTGGTGACTGTCGATGGTGTGAACTATCCAGCGACGAACAATGGTAATGGTACCTGGACGCTTGCAGACAATACGCTTCCTACATTGACAGATGGTCCACATACGATCACTGTGACTGCAACAGATCCTGCAGGTAATGTGGGAACAACAAATGCGGTGGTGACAGTAGATACCACAGCACCAAATGCACCAGTGATTGATCCGATCAATGCAAGTAATCCTGTCACAGGTACGGCAGAACCAGGTTCAACAGTGAAGGTGACTTTCCCGGATGGCAGTACAGCAACAGTTGTTGCAGGCCCTGATGGTAAATGGACAGTACCAAATCCAGGTGATCTTAAAGATGGTGATAAAATTACAGCAGTGGCAACTGACCCTGCAGGCAACCCATCAAATCCTTCAACTGGTACTGTAGATGCAGTTGCACCAACAGTCGCTGTAACGACAGCATTGACCAATGACAGTACACCTGCATTAACAGGTACGGTAAACGATCCAACTGCAAAAGTTGTGGTGACTGTTGATGGTGTGAACTATCCAGCGACGAACAATGGTAATGGTACCTGGACGCTTGCAGACAATACGCTTCCTACATTGACAGATGGTTCACATACGATCACTGTGACTGCAACAGATCCTGCAGGTAATGTGGGAACAACAAATGCGGTGGTGACAGTAGATACCACAGCACCAAATGCACCAGTGATTGATCCGATCAATGCAAGTAATCCTGTCACAGGTACGGCAGAACCAGGTTCAACAGTGAAGGTGACTTTCCCGGATGGTAGTACAGCAACAGTTGTTGCAGGCCCTGATGGTAAATGGACAGTACCAAATCCAGGTGACTTGACTGATGGTCAAACAGTGACTGCAACAGCGACTGATCCAGCAGGCAACCCGTCATTACCTGGTTCAGCAGTAGTAGATACAGTTGCACCAACAGTCGCTGTAACGACAGCATTGACCAATGACAGTACACCTGCATTAACAGGTACAGTAAACGATCCAACTGCGAAAGTTGTGGTGACTGTCGATGGTGTGAACTATCCAGCGATGAACAATGGTGATGGTACCTGGACACTTGCAGACAATACGCTTCCTGCATTGACAGATGGTCCACATACCGTGACTGTGACAGCGACAGACCCTGCGGGTAATGTGGGCACAATAAATGCGGTAGTAACTGTTGATACCACTGCACCAAGTGCACCGGTGATTGATCCAATCAATGCAACTAACCCGATTGCAGGTACAGCAGAACCAGGTGCGACTGTAAAAGTCAGCTTCCCGGATGGCAGCACTGCAACTGTAGTTGCAGGTCCTGATGGTAAATGGACAGTGCCAAACCCAGGTGATCTTAAAGATGGTGACAAAGTTACAGCGATCGCAACAGATCCTGCGGGTAACCCATCAGCTCCGTCAACAGGCACAGTCGATGCAGTTGCGCCAACAGTAACTGTAACTACTACCTTAACCAATGACAATACACCGCCATTAGCGGGTACGGTGAACGATCCGACTGCGAAAGTGGTGGTAACTGTGGATGGTGTAAGCTATCCAGCGGTGAACCATGGTGATGGTACTTGGACACTTGCAGACAATACACTGCCAGTGTTGACGGATGGTCCACATACGGTGACTGTGACCGCGACAGACCCTGCGGGCAATGTCGGTACAGGCACTGGCGTATTGACGATTGATACTGTAGCGCCGACTGTTACTTTAAGTGATGTATTAACGAATGACAGCACACCGCCATTAATAGGTACTGTGAACGATCCGACTGCGAAAGTGGTAGTGACCGTCGATGGTGTGAACTATCAGGCAATCAATAATGGCAACGGCACCTGGACGCTTGCAGACAACACGCTTCCCGTGTTGACGGATGGTCCACATAACGTGACTGTGACTGCGACAGATCCTGCAGGTAATGTCGGAACAACAACTGGGGTGTTGACTGTAGATACTACAGCAGCGCACTTACTTGGCCCGATTACAGTACCAGATGATCTAAATGGTGATGGATTCATTAATGCAGCAGAACTTGGCACAGACGGTAGCTTTAATGTCCGTGTAGCGTTGGGCCCTGATGCAGCAGTGGGTACTGTTGTAACTGTTAACGGCATTAATCACACAGTGAATGCCACTGATCTAAGCAATGGCTATATCACAGCAGCAATTCCTGTGACAGCTGATGGTCCAATCACTATCCATGCACAAGCAGTGGATTCTCAAGGCCATATCAGCAGCCCAGCAAATGTCATAGTAACTGTCGATACCACTGCACCAAGTGCACCGGTGATTGATCCAATCAATGCAACTAACCCGATTGCAGGTACAGCAGAACCAGGTGCGACTGTAAAAGTCAGCTTCCCGGATGGTACAACAGCAACTGTGGTTGCAGGTCCTGATGGTAAATGGACTGTGCCAAACCCAGGCGACTTGACCAATGGTCAAACAGTGACAGCAACTGCGACAGATCCTGCAGGCAATACTTCATTACCAGGTAGTGCTGTGGTAGATACAGTTGCACCAACCGTGACTGTGACAGCTGAGTTAACCAATGACAATACACCGCCATTAGCGGGTACGGTGAACGATCCGACTGCGAAAGTGGTGGTAACGGTGGATGGTGTAAGCTATCCAGCGGTGAACCATGGTGATGGTACTTGGACACTTGCAGACAATACACTGCCAGTGTTGACCGATGGTCCACATACGGTGACTGTGACCGCGACAGACCCTGCGGGCAATGTCGGTACAGGCACCGGGGTATTGACGATTGATACCACTGCACCAAGTGCACCAGTGATTGATCCAATCAATGCAACTAACCCGATTGCAGGTACAGCAGAACCAGGTGCGACTGTAAAAGTCAGCTTCCCGGATGGTACAACAGCAACTGTGGTTGCAGGTCCTGATGGTAAGTGGACTGTGCCAAACCCAGGCGACTTGACCAATGGTCAAACAGTGACAGCAACTGCGACAGATCCTGCAGGCAATACTTCATTACCAGGTAGTGCTGTGGTAGATACAGTTGCACCAACAGTGACTGTGACAGCTGAGTTAACCAATGACAATACACCGCCATTAGCGGGTACGGTGAACGATCCGACTGCGAAAGTGGTGGTAACGGTGGATGGTGTAAGCTATCCAGCGGTGAACCATGGTGATGGCACCTGGACACTTGCAGACAATACACTGCCAGTGTTGACCGATGGTCCACATACGGTGACTGTGACCGCGACAGACCCTGCGGGCAATGTCGGTACAGGCACTGGGGTATTGACGATTGATACCACTGCACCAAGTGCACCAGTGATTGATCCAATCAATGCGACTAACCCGATTGCAGGTACAGCAGAACCAGGTACGACTGTAAAAGTCAGCTTCCCGGATAGTACAACAGCAACTGTGGTTGCAGGTCCTGATGGTAAGTGGACTGTGCCAAACCCAGGCGACTTGA